>NZ_JAAHGH010000167.1 GCF_010672525.1 Okeania sp. SIO2B3
AGTACAACCAAACCTTTGACCAGATTTTTGAACAGTTGCCGAATCTTGTTGAGGGTAAGTTAAAAGTCCCTAAAAAAAGTCAGAAAAAGGTTACTTTAGATGATTTGGCCAATCAACTCAAAAAAGATGTCAGCTCTATTGAGTCAGCGATCGCCAATACCAAAAATCTGAAAGAATTAGCAGCCAAATTAAATGTGTCTGAAGAGACACTTAACCTGTCCAACGAACAGTATCAGAAGCTTCGAGACAAAATCCCTGCTGAATCTGGATCTAAATCTAACTAATTTCCATACTAAGAGAAACAGCTTATGTCAACCCCGAGTCAGTGGATTGAGCAGAACCAGAAAGCCTTGAATCACCTTTTGGATGGCGAACCAGAAGAAGCAAAAGTATGGGTCCATAGTTTTCTTACTCAAAGTGGTTCTGCGCTTGAAGACCCGTTTTGCAGTCAGATTGCAGCAAACGCTTATTTAGCCTATGTAATACGCAACAAACCTGATGAAATCCGTTCTGCCTTTGAAATAGCTGAATCAAATATGTTTAAAAGGATTGGGACTGAATTTGATTCAAAAAGAGAAAGTTACCAGCAAGCTTTATCCGCAGAGATAGAGGCACGAATTAGTCGGATGGCAGAACGGTTGGTGGCGGAGCGTTTTGATAGTCCTTCTGAAACAGAAGATAAAGAAGATAAGTCTGTACAGGGCCTCAAAATTGCAACTCATAAATTAGCATTAGCAGTGATCGTTGCTTCAAGTGGAATTATTGGCCTAGTGTTGGGTCTTTTTATCAGTTCTTTTCTGAGCAGTAAAAACCCCATTAATCCTACTACAGACAATCATCTTCTTGATTGGGCAAAATCAAAGCAGGGGGAATTCGCCCGGCAATTGATTGAATGGAATGGCGATCGCTTGGTGTCTCGAAAATGCGAAATCGAAGCGAAACGCGATCGTATTACTCTGGCCATCGATGGTATCCAAGCTACACGAGGAGTTTGTGCGATTTTTGTGAGAAGTCCCCGTGAAACGGAGCCTCAGAAAGTAGCTGAATAATTATGCAAAGAAAGTTGCGATGACTAGAAGACATTATACACATTGGCCTCTACTAGAGAGTCCGTTAACGGCGATCGCCGTCTCGCCCTCAGACCGACAATGCTTTTTTAAGCAGTTTGAACGGTGGGGTTTGGATATGGAATTGCCCCTATACCTATGGAATGCCGGATATAAATATGTACAAGAAATTCGTTCAGGTAAGATTACCCCTACTCCTACTGCAGTTGAGGATAATATTCTTGGTACTATCTGTAACGCTAGTCGGGATGGGATTTTCTTGGTTGAAGGTATCGTCCAGAACATCGATCCTCTCATAGACCTGCAACTACGGAATGCCCACGATGCCCTAGCACAAGGGGACAGCCTAACTTTTATAGTGCTGTTTGACGCACTTTTGGACATACCAATGAATTTGTATCCCTTAATTCCTCAGTTGGAGAAGCCTTTTCCTTCGTCCAAAGAACTTGAGGAGTTGGTAACTCAATTCTGTCAGGAACATCCTTTCAAAAAAGAATCCGATCCTTTACCATTGCTCCAAGCTTGTACCGGGTTGCCAGAAGGCGAGATTACCCTTGTTCTGAATCGGTTGGTAGGTGAAGCCAATACCCTGGAAGAGTTTGCAGATTCGGTTTTGGAGTATGCTAAACAAAAGTTAGCGGGTAAAGGTGTTAGGATTTTGCCTCCTCCTGACGTACCTAAAGCTGCGGGCTTAGATTTACTTGATAAAGATATAGATAAAATAGCATCACTATTCGATCCTCGTGCTTCTTCTTGGAAATTACGCAATCCTAATGGTGGCTTACTTTGGGGATTACCAGGAACAGGAAAATCTTTGGTGGCAAAAATGATTGCCCAACGCATCAGAGCAAAGATGATAGCGGTAGATTTCAATCAACTTGTAGGCTCTACTGTATCAGAATCATTGCAGAATCTCAAGCACCTCCTAGATTTGGCAGATAATTCTGGCAATGTAGTCTTGTTTTTTGATGAGTTTGAAAAGAATTTTGTGGGTTGGGAGTCTGGCGGGAGTGGTGGAGCGATGGCCAAGATGACTGGGGAGTTATTATCTTGGCTGCAAGACCATACTACTCCCGTGTTTATGCTGGCAACAATCAACAGATTAGGATTGCTTCCAGCAGAATTAGTCCGGCGCTTCAAATATGTGTGGTTTTTGGGCAATCCCCATAATGGAGCGTTGTATGAAATTTTTCAAATACATCTAGGCAAATATTGTCCCAATTTACGTTTTACTGATTCACAATGGCGAATTTTACTTGATGAGTATCGAGGTTGTTCTCCGGATGAAATTGGTAAAGCCGTTGAAAGAACTCTAGAAACAAACTTTCACCACCAAGTACAAAGTGCAAAGGAACAAGGAAAAGCCTTCAATCCTCGAAAATATTTACCCCAAATTTCCTTAGAAGATTTGCTGACTGAACGGCAGAATTTCACGCCTGCTTCAGCTAATAAAGCCATCAGCGATCAACTTTATGCCATTAAGCAAGATGCCGATTTTGCTCGCCCGACTTCAGGGAGAGATACATCTCGTTTTGCTCGAATTAACCGAGGTATGTTTGAGCAATCTGGAGCGAAAAACCAGGGAACAGGTACGACAAAGCTCAACCGTCAACCTAAATCACTCGAAGTAATTTAATCATGGCTCACACACAAATAGCAACCATATTTACTGGGTTAATCCTACTAATGACCACTACAACTGCTTCTAGCAATCCCAATACTATCACAGTGCAGCAGGTAGGGGAGCAGCAAGTGGCTATGCCGGATATAGAGAACTGGACATTCAATTCTATGCCTAATATAGAGGGTATGGATGCTCCATCCCAACTCCTCAAATTAGGCTCCTTATCCTCCCTGGGAGCTTCCGAATTTACTTTAGAACAAACATCTGCTTTTTTAGGGGTGGATGTCAATCAATTAACTCTGAACCAACTGCCACTGATGGGAGAACAAACCCTGGGCAATTTAGTTTTGGGTGATGGCATTTCATCAGCCGGAGTTCCGTTTTTAGATCAGTACAAAATCAAGCAAATAAAACCCCTTGCTACTTTTTTTAAGAACAATCCTCAATTTCAAGATATCCAACTTTCACAAAATTTAGGTCAATTTGTGGCCAACAATCCCATTGCTGCCAATATACAATTGAACGAATTGGGGAACCTCAAAATAGGCAGCATCCCAAATCTGGGAAATACTCCCCTTAAGGATTTTGTTGATTGGGAGAATTTTAGTTTAGACAGCATTCCCGGAATCTCGGATATTCCACTCTCTCAGTTTCCCAATCCTTTGAATTTGAGCAGTATTAGCATCATTGCTAGAATTGACACTGTGAGAGGTCCCGCTGAAGCCAATTGGGGGCGGACTGTTACAGGTAGTTCGGAGGTAGGTTTTGAGTTCCCGTGCAATAAAACCTCGGAAAATACAGAGTCCTGTTCCCACATAGAACTTGACGATCCAGAAAACCTGGGTGCGACTGTCTCCTCTCCGTTTGAGGGAAAAGCTTGGATTAATGGGCAGCAACAGTGGGTTGATGGTGGTTCTGGATTACTTAAAATGGCAGTTCTGTCACCCGTCGCTAAACCTGGATTAGAACCTACCGGACGATTCCCATTTGGAGCATTTGCAAAGATGGTATTATGGGAGGTTGATGAAACTAACGACTCGGCGCAATTTGTTTTATTTTTACGTTATTGTAACGCCGGAGGCTGCACGCCATACAATATTGGCCCTATACCTTTCATGGAGTATAAGAGAGATGCCATGATTCCTATTGGTAGCTTGCGCAGTAATCCTCCAAGTAATAAGCTACCTATACGGACACAACAACAGTTGGCACAGCAGCAGGTGAGGAAGCAGCAACCAAGTATATCAATGCGAGGCAATATCATTACTGGGGAGGAAGTGGCGGGTGGAATTTCTCCATCTATTTTGGCAGAAGGAGTTATCAAGATTTTAAGTGTGGGTAAAAGCAATAGTCAATCTGATTTTCCCCCAATCACTTGTTTGGGCGATCGCTGTGGGAAGTCACTTGGCAAATATTACCTACACTCTACTAATCAAAAAGTAATAGAAAGTATTACTCTGCACGACGAGGGCGAAAAATTTCTCTTGAATTTGAAAAACACCAACCATCCTACACCCACAGCTCTAAACAAATTTTTTCCCCCATCCAAACAAGATGAGGTGATGCGACTAATTATTGGTGAAGCTGCTCTATTAGCTCGCAGCGAAATCGATCCTACTACAAGTAAGTATTTTTGTGGCGATCGCTTGATTGAAAGAACTGCTCAAATTTTTGCTGGTGGGTTGTCCACCCCCATTGACTCTAGGGTAGCAAATGCTGACAATAGCCTAACTATACTGAAATTGGGCCAGAAAGTAAGGACTTATTACAACTCTCATGGTGGCACTGTAGTTAGCTGTGCCACTAACTAACCTGTTGAAAAACTATGACATCCTCACAACCCTCAAAAAAATATATTTACCTTATAGTCCCTTTTCTTAAAGGATTTGCTCTGTTTCTCATCCTGAGTGGATTATTCGGAATTGTTGGGTGTGGCTCCCATGCTCAAGCTATTAGTGGTTGGAAACCTGCTACTAAAGTCGTTTCTGAAGATACAGCAAAACAAATTATTGCTGATAATTCGTCCGAAAAGGCTAACGAGAACACTTATACACAGCTAGAAGCAATTCGTCTGACTAATAAACTTACTTTATTTAAGATAAATTCACCATCTTTTTGTGGATATTTTGGATGTCTACATCTTGCCTATCTAGAAGAAACTCCGGGAGAGTATAGACCTATTTTGAGGCGATATATTAATCCGCTCCTTCCTAAAAATACTACTCAAATCCAATTACTGAAAGAGCCACCTAATGGTGTTGTTGCTAAAAGTTCCCTACCTTGCTTGCGATTTTTTCAAGCACATCCCACAAACAATATCTTGCAACAAATTACCGAATGTTTCGACGGACAAGTTTACAAGATTGTGGAAACCAGAAATAGTGTTATTGGTAATTAATAATTAATAATTAATAATTAATAATTATTGATTAAATATTTAATAATTCTTTATTAATAAAAAACAGGTTAAAAGCCTCCCTTTTCGATTGAATATTAATAAGTAATAATTGAGTCGCAGATTCATGGGGGGTAATATAGAATCCGGTTGAATAGTTATTGTATAGTTGGGAGTAGGGGAGTGGGGGAGTGGGGGAGATTAAATATTTAAGTAATTATAGAATTCTCAACATATACTATATAACCGGATTCTATATAATACAAATAAAAAAGTAATACTATACTTAGCTGATACTTCAGTTTTTAAGTAATTAAAGCCAATAAATAAATAATTACCTAATTATAAGCCTTTTTATCTAACATTTATGTCTTTTTATCTACTTAACTTACTCATTTGCTTATTTATTTAAAGGTGTATAAAAGTTATTTGTGAATAGTATTACTTATGATTCATTGTTGGCATGGTCATTTCATTCTAGATTTTTGTAATGAATTTATTGATTTTCAGAAAGCGAAAAATAAATTACCTAAAGCTTTAAATCAGGTGGTTTCGTTAATACATAAAATAGCACAGTTTAGAATGAAACAGCCCTGCATTGTTGGTTAATTATTTATTGATCAGAGGTGGTTATTAATTGTTAATTATTAATTGTTAATTGTTAATTATTCAGGAGGAAAATCATTTGAAAATCTTAGCACAGACTACTCAACCTACTCAACCTACTCAACCGTCTCCATCTAACAATATTGCAGGCGATATAGGCAGTGCCTTTGGCAATGTCTTTGGGGGAGAAAATCTACCTCTAATTCTGACTATGGGAGGGATACTTTTAGTAATGCAACTTCTCGGTGGCGACAAGAAACAAAAGCTCACCACCGCACATTGGGCAGGAAGGGGAGAAAAAGCTTCTGCTATTGGTAAATTATGCTCAGAAATTAAAAAGCGAAAAGTTTCTGAAATTGGCCTCTACTGTGGGGACTGGAAACTCAGGAAACGGAGTTCTATCGGTACTTTCTTTTCTGGCAATCCTCCTACTATTCCCGTGTGTACAATCAATCGAGGTGTAATGGTTGTCGGAGGTGCGGGTTGTGGTAAAACTTTCGGAGTTTTGAATCCTTTGGCCTCAGCAGCGATCGCTCAAAATCTTGGTTTTCTGCTCTATGATTATAAGGGAGAGCAAAAGTGGGTTGTAGCGACTGAAGCATTGCAGAATGGTTACAAAAATGTGAGGGTTTTTGCCCCTGGAAAACCATATAGTTGTTGTATCAATCCTATCAAGGATTTCATTCGTAGTGCTACTGATAATTTTGGAGCTAAACAATTAGCAGAGGTCTTATATCAAAATGGTTCCAAAGATAATTCGGGAGGAGACCCGTTTTTTGAACCCGCCAGTCAACAGTTACTACAGGCTTTAATCCAACTGGCACGGGCTACGGAGTATCCAGACTTGGCTATGTGCTATGCTTTAATTCAACTTTCTGATTTAGAAAAAAGACTATTAGAAGCAACTCGCAAAAGGGAAAAATACTCTCCTTTTCTTTGGTATCAATTCAATCAAATAGCTTCCTTGGCAAAGGAAGATGCTGGGAAGACCACAGGAGGTATTATTGCTGGAGCATACAATTTATTACAGCCTTTGGTACAACCTCAGTTAATGGCTTGTACTATTGGTGATTCAAGTATTCAGACCTACATCGACGACGGGATGATGCTTGTGGTTGAGAATGATATTGCTCGCCAAGATGCTCTAGCTCCTGTACTGGCAGGAACTATTCACATGATTGTTTTGCAAAACTTTGCCAAGCAGCGCCACTCTGGCTTAGTTTTGATGTTTGACGAGTTGCCGACTATCAAAGTTAACGTAGCGCAATATGCAGCAGAGTTTAGGTCTAAGGGGTGTGGTACTATTATCGGATTTCAGAATAACAAACAGCTTGAGCAACGCTATGGCAAAGAAGGGGCCACAATCATACAGGCGAACATGGCGACCAAATTTTTCTTTAATCCCGGCCATGTGGAGACGGCAGAGGAAATTTCCAAATACTTGGGAGAGTCGGAAATCACCTACTCTACTCAAAATGTTTCTCATAATTTTGGTACTGGTGCTGCCGGGGGGTCACGCTCTAAAAATCAGTCTATTCAGATCGTGCCGTTGATGAGTAAGGAAGTCCTGCTCAAGTTTAAGCGTAGCTGTGTTTTTATCAATCCGGCCGTCGGAAGCTCTCAAGAGGGGAGCGTTCCCTGGCATATCAAACCCGAAATCAAGTTGCCACTACAGCAGGTTAAACGCTTTCAGTCAAACGAAAAGATGTGGCAAGAGAAAATAGAACCTCGCTTAATTGCCTCTGAGTTCAAACGATTAGAAATTAGCAGTTATGATGAGTTGGATGAGCGCATGGCTGAAGAAATGAATAAGCGTATCGCTCTAGCAGAGGAACTTCTCCCTTTACCCGACGATCCAAAATCTTCCGCAACAATTAGTTCGCGTCGCAGTAACCCTTTACCTATAGATATTTAAGTAAATCATGAGTGAAACAAGCATCGAAATACCTGAAGCTGTTCAGCGTGCTGTGGGATTTGAATTGACAGCCACAGCACTAGAAAATTTTGGGGATGAATGGGCTGTTTTTGCCCAACAATATCGCGGGTTTTCTGAGCAAATTAAAGAGCAAAGTCTTTCTGGGGGTATGTCTGAGGAATTATGGGACGAAACTAGGCAAGCTTTGCTTGATGAGCGTGAGAATTCATCCTCAAATTGGCTACAGATTGATTTTTTTCCTTCAGTTTTGAGTGATAAGAATTCTACTGCTAGTAGTAGTGATGCTGCTAGTGGAGTCACTGTTAATACTGAGGAAACCCATCACAAACCTATCATAACTCCAGCAATTCAAAATGACACTGATACATTTAAGGACAAAGAGGAAACCGATATGTCAGATACTGAAGAACTGGTTGATGCAGAGGAAACTGAGATTGAGGAATTAGTAGACGACGATCCTTTACAACAAGACTTAATTCAACGAGCAGTTCCCATTCTTTTTGCTGCCCTAGAACGTTATGGGGCTGTTTCTAATATGGGCTTAGAAATTCAGGTCGAAGGCGAACACAACTCTATTACTTGGTCTATCCTTGACCGCAAATTGACTGTAGAAGGAGAAGAACGCTTAAGTATCGAGTTTGATACTAATCGACAGGTGAAGTCTTTTGACTCCCAACTAAGTCCCGAATATGTGGCTCGCCTGGAAAATCAGGTTGCACCACAATTAGAAACACCAAAATCCACTCGAAATATTAGTCAAAATATCAGCCGCTAAAACAAAAAACACAGAGGTATATTATGAGTACATATCCCCAAGAAACTCTCGAACGGCCAAATTATCTTGGAAGTATCGAGTCTAACTCCGATTCAGAACAACAGCAAAAACTTGTAGAAGAGGTAGCTCCAAATTTAGAACGTTTACTGATTGAATTTGATACAGATAAGATTGAAGGAACGAACAACACTGTTGAATTTAACCGCGAAGAAAATCGACTCACCCTGGTATCCAATTCATCAAAAGAGATAGTGTTGGATGCTGAGTGGGACACAGAACAAGATAGATGGAACGATAGAGGGTCGTCGCTCACTACTGAGGAGCGTGATCGGATTATAGGCGCAACGGAACACATTCTTTGGGAAAAGGAATCCAATGAACAACAGCAAAAACTTGTAGAAGAAGTTGCTCCACATTTAATAGATGTTCTCAATGAATTTGAAACAAACAAGTACCAGGGAAGAAATAATACTGTTGAATTTAACCGCGAAGAAAATCGACTCACCCTGATATCCAATTTATCAAAAGAGATAGTGTTGGATGCTGAGTGGGACACAGAACAAGATAGATGGAACGATAGAGGGTCATCGCTCACTACTGAGGAGCGCGATCGAATTATAGGCGCAACGGAAAAACTTTTCCAGCAAGAGAAAAGCACAGATTTTGAACGTTAATAATTTAGGAACATCTTATGATTGACATCAACTTGGAAAATATCGACTTTGGTTTTCAAGAAAAGCTTATAGATGAGGCTTCGATTGTAGCAAACAATATACTTAATATTCACGGTACGAACACATTTGATTCACCTACACATCAAATAGTTTACGAACCAGACCACGCTACTATGTCTATCATAGACCGCAGGACTGGTGAGACAGTTAATAGTGTTCGTGATGGTGATGGATGGATTGATAATGGTTCAAATGCTTCTGCGGATATGTTGCACGAATTCTTAAGACTACAAGACCGCTTGGAAAAAGAAGCTCGGGAGAAGATGAACTCAAATAGAGGCAGAGAACAACTTAGTAGATAAAGATACTCTCTTAACGAAAAGTAAAATTGTGCAATAGGGAGTAGATATTGCCTATTTCCTTCTCATAACGACCATTTTTTCAGCCTACTTAAGAATATATTATGAGCGAATGTTACCCAGTCTTAAAAATCCCAAAAAAAATACTTGATATTGATGTACAAATACCTGATATAAAAATACCTGAAACCACAGTACCTTTGCGTACAAAAAAACCTGTAAAACCTTTGACACCTAAATTAATAAAGCCTAAAAAAATCAGATTTTTATTAATTAGTTTTGGTGTGTTTTTTCTTTCTATTTTTATACCTATGCCCTATGGAGCAATTGTGCTAGCATTAGGGTTTATATTAGGGGTGTTTTTTTATTTTTATAATGAGTTCAATTATACAAC
>NZ_JAAHGH010000168.1 GCF_010672525.1 Okeania sp. SIO2B3
GGAAGGCACATGGGAACAATAGTATACCAGACCAGCCTACAAATACGAAGCGATCGCGTTTCAGCCAGTCATCCAGGACATCAAATGGTCCTCTTTGACTCTGCGGGCGTCCGACTGCTACAGTCATAGTACTTTTATATCCTCTTGCTTTTATTGACATACTCCCGACGTTGCGCTTACGCGACACTGCGGGATTCTTCAACTCACATGCGGAGTCGCTGTTTATACAGAGGTGATGCCTTCCCCCTGTTTTTTCTATGTTCCCCTTCGGGAGAGCGCGGGACTTCCCGCTGTTTTTATTAAAAAGTTTGCTTTCTTAAGCAAGTTAACATAAGTATATATATATTTAAGAAATTTTGCAATTATCTTTCCCAATACCTTAAATTTATTTAAGCTTTACTTTAGATTTTAGATATAAATATATTTTGGGTCTAAAAAATTTTAAAATGGAGAATTATGTAATAGATGAGGATTTATGACTACTCAAACTTTGATAGGCGATCGCTTACTGCGTAAAGAAATTATAGGGTCTCGTCGTCTCAGTAATTACTTCTGGGCTGTAATTGTCAGTATGGGAGGTATTGGTTTCCTCTTGTCAGGGATATCTAGTTATCTCAAAGTTAATCTATTATTTGTTGCTGACCCTAGCCAACTTAATTTTTTACCCCAGGGAATAGCTATGGGATTTTATGGTGTGCTTGGTACCGTCTATGGACTTTTTTTGTGGTTAACTATTATTTGGGACATTGGTGGTGGCTATAATGAGTATAACCAAGAGAAAGGCCAGGTGATGATTTTTCGCTGGGGATTTCCCGGTAAGAATCGTAAAGTAGAATTTACTTGTCCTATTGAAAATGTGCAATCTATTAAAGTAGATATTAAAGAAGGTCTCAATCCCCGTAGAGCTATATATCTTCGTCTCAAAGACAGTAGGCAAATTCCTCTTACCCGTGTAGGTCAACCATTGGCCTTGTCAACATTAGAAAATGAAGCAGCTCAACTGGCGAAGTTTCTTCAAGTCCCTTTGGAAGGCTTATAGCAGAAGGCTTATAGCAGAAGGAAGAAGGAACAGTCTTACTTTGTCTGAGTTTTAAACTTTTGAACTGTCAGCGCCTTTTTCTTCGACTGCTATATAATATCAACGATCAAACAAGAAATTGGAAAATGATGACTAAAATTAGCTATTTTCCCATCCTAGAAGTTACCTAATCCCTATCATTTTTTTCCTTTATTTCTTCTTTCTTTACTCTTGTGGCATGGCTAGACCGCACTTTGTATAAGTTTTAGGTTTTAGACTTAACTTGGGATGATTTAGAATTTCCAGATTATTAGGGATAGGTACTCTTGCTCCCTTTGAAAGAGTGCCAGAAAAATCTATAAAATCAATATTGAATGTCTAAAGTCCACGATAATAATTTTAGTGAAAATGCAAAGAAAAATCAGCCAGTGGTTATTGTCATTAATCATAGTACTAACTTTGTTGGTGACAGGATGTACTGCCACCTCTGTTCCTAATACAGAAGTTTCGACCCTATCAAGTCAAACAACATTAGATGCTAAGTACAGTAGTTTACCTCAGCTCAATGGTAAAGCAACAGTGGTGATGACAGTGAATGCCTCTCCTATTACCATAGAAGTCGATGGTACAAATGCTCCGGTCACAGCAGGTAACTTTATTGATTTAGTTGAAAAAGGGGTTTATGATGGGCTAGCATTTCACCGAGTGGTGCGCGAACCTCAACCTTTTGTGGTTCAGGGTGGCGACCCTCAAAGTAAAGACCTCAATATCCCCTTAAATAATTTAGGTACAGGAGGTTTTATAGACGCCACAACCTCTAGTGAACGTTACATTCCTCTGGAAATTAAACCTCAAGATGCTTCAGAGCCAGTTTACAGTAACACTTTAGAAGAAGCTGGTATTGCGCAGCCACCTGTTTTGCCTCATACAAGAGGTGCAGTAGCAATGGCCCGCTCTCAATTTCCTGACTCTGCTTCATCCCAATTTTATTTTACTTTAACCGACCTGCCATTCTTGAATGGTAACTATGCAGTATTTGGTTATGTGACACAAGGGATGAAAGAAGTGGTTGATAATATTGAAGCTGGCGATCGCATTGAGTCAGCTAAAGTTGTTGAAGGTCTGGAAAATTTAACTATACCCAATAGCAGCGAATCTTAATGAAGTCAGAAGTCAGAAGTCAGAAGTCAGAAGTTAACCTACCCCTAACCCCTCCCCTCCTGGGAGGGGAAGTAGGGGATTTGAGCTTCGCTCCAAAAATATTTCGCCACTTCCCGGCGGGGTTTTAGACCCTTATGATTTTGATAACTTAATTGTGGAAGTTGTAGTTACGGGTATTGGTCTAACTTCTGCCTTGGGGAACCTCGATAGAAGTTGGAAAAAACTGTTGGAGGGTAAGTCTGCTATTGAGTTATATCAACCTTTTGCAGAATTACCTCCCCTACCTTTGAGTTTAATAAATTTTCAACCTGTTAATTTAACTCAGTTAACCAAGGAAGTTGTAGAAACTGCTGTCAAATCTTCAGGTTTAGCACTGCCCCTACCTGAATGTGGTGTAGTCATCGGTTCTAGTCGTGGCTATCAAGGAATGCTGGAAAAGTTGGCAAAAAAGCAGCTTATTGGAGATGGTCAGCAAAACGATCTGGAAAAAGATGACACTTCATTTATTAATTTGTTGCCCCATCAACCTGCTATTTTTGCTGCGAGTCAGATAGGTGCAAAGGGTACTGTTTTAGCTCCGATGGCTGCTTGTGCAACGGGGATATGGGCGATCGCTCGTGCTGTGGAGTTAATAGAAACGGGTCAATGTCAACAGGCGATCGCGGGTGCTGTGGAATCTCCCATTACACCTCTGACTATAGCAGGATTTCGGAAAATGGGAGCTTTGGCTCAAACAGGTGCTTATCCTTTTGACCGATATCGGGAGGGGTTAGTTTTGGGGGAAGGAGCTGCTGTTTTGGTATTGGAGTCTGCTGAATTTGCACAGCAAAGAGCGGCTAAAATTTATGGTCAAATTCGGGGTTTTGGTTTGACAAATGATGCAAGTTATGGTATTGCGCCAGATTTGAGTGGCAAAAGTGCAATGTTGGCGATCGCTCAATGTTTGGAAAGAAGCGGTTTATCTGCGGAAGATATTGACTATGTTCATGCTCATGGAACAGCAACTCAATTAAACGATCGCCATGAAGCTAATTTAATTGAGCAAATTTTTCCTCAGAAAGTGGCAGTTAGTTCGACAAAGGGAGCGACAGGTCATACATTGGGAGCATCTGGAGCATTGGGAGCAGCATTTTGTTTGATGGCGATCGAGCATCAGATTTTACCTCCCTGTGTGGGATTAAATGAAGCAGAATTTGACCTAAACTTGGTTCGGTATGCTCGTCAGTCTCAGGTAGAAAATGTTTTGTGTTTGAGTTTTGGGTTTGGGGGACAAAATGCTGCGTTGGCGATCTGTCATAACTGTTGAAATACTCAAACCTTCTAAAGTGAATCTTGCTCAGGCTTAGAATTGAGGCAAAAGGTAAGTTCAACAAGCTGTTGATAAACTGATTCATGGGTATATTCATCATCGGGGTGAGGTGGCTGTCCCGGACGCTGAAAATAAGGTCGCTCATTATTCATTTCTCCCCACAGCATATCGACCTGACGTACTAACTCATAAAGGATTGGGGGATTTTCCAAAATGGATTTCAATAATCCCAATAAAGCTTGCAATGGTGCATCTAGATGTTTACTAATTCGGGCTGTATCTTCCTCAACCCACCTATATAGAACTGCTTGTAAAACTCCTGAGACATCCCGCAAATTCTGGCTAATTAAAGTATTAATTTCAGTCTTGACCTGCACCAGTTTAGGAACTGGAGATTCCCCTTTCATAAAAGAACCACCTTCTTGACCAATAACATCAGCCAGGGTAAATTCCCTACCTCTCAACATATCGCGCCGTATTTGTTCCTCTTCCAGTTGATGCGGAGGTTTTTCTTCTGGCTGAGATTGTTCGGAGTTGGAATAGTTTGAAATCATTGCTCGCTTATTTTAAAGACTAATTCTAAATTCAGTTATTTTAATGGGGTATTAGTAGTAACGGAACCAAATTGTAAGCTTTCTTATTAATATTTCAAATAAATAAACAACATTTATATTTTTTTATTACTCTAAGTACAGGTTTTGAAAATTATAGCAGTTTTCACTTTTGTATGAATTAGTATAAGTTGTTGGCTTAATGCTTGTATAGCACACAAGGAGTTGATAATTTCTGTACAATAAATTCATATAATGAATTATTCTCAAGGAGTTGATAATGTCTATACAATTATTGCGACAACTATTTACTGTAGACCAGTATTATAAAATGCAAGATGCAGGAGTATTTACTGGAAATGAACGAGTAGAACTAATCAGAGGAGAAATTATCAAAATGTCTCCTATGGGTATTCGTCACCCCGCTTGTGTGAAATGTCTTGCCTAACTTTTCATTTTGCGTTTAGCACAAACTGTTACTGTGGGAATTCAAGATCCTGTAAGATTGAATAATACTTCTGAACCACAACCAGATATAAGTTTGCTGCAACGACGACCAGATTTTTATCGGACTCAACAACCTCAACCAGAAAATGTATTTCTCCTCATAGAAGCTTCAGATACAACAATCAAATATGACCGAGAAGTAAAAGTACCCTTATATGCTGAGAATAATATTGTTGAAGTTTGGTTGGTAAATTTGACTGAAGAATGTCTGGAAGTTTACCGACAACCTACAGGGAATAGTTATGAAATTGTGCAGACTTTTCAAAGGGGTGAAACTGTGACAATTCAAGCTTTGCCTGATGCAACTTTTACTGTTGATGAAATATTGGGAGATTAACAGAAATTTTCACCCTAATTATTAATTATTAATTGCTAACCCCTCCCTAATTTGCTCTTTCCCATAAACGCTTAATTTCTGTCAACACCTCCGCGTTAGGAGTGGAGATAGTTTGCACCCCAGGATTCATTTTGACTCCAGGGATATTTTGACTCCAGGGACTATTTGGTACACTCTGCAAATCAAAACTCTGGTCTACAGGACGAAAACCATACTGTACAAATAGTTTCTGCTGTTCTGGTTGTCTGAGAAAATCAATAAATTTTCTGGCTGCGTCAACCATACCGCTACTAATATCACGCCTAGCGATCGCTGCTGTGGAAACTGTTTCAATGGTAGGATTGAGATAATAAATTTGATATGGTTGCCCTTGGGTAGTACGAGACTGTTCCCATCGATGCAAGGCAATACTTTCATATACTGTTGCTATATCTGCATCATTTTCACCTTTGGCAATAAATTCTTGTAATAAAATATCAGTCGAACGTGGAGGCAAATAAACTGAACGTTTGACTAAACTAAATAAAGATTTGACTGAGGAATTATTTAAACTTTGACTGGTGAGAGTTGCTCTTCCAATTTCTGATTTTGCCCATAAACTTAATGTTAATTGACCGCTATTGGAGCGAGTAGGATTAGTAGTGAGAAAATCAAAACTACCCCATTGTGGTTTACCTCCAATTTTTTCCCAATTTCCAGTTTCCATTGCTTGAGAAATTTTTCGCCAACTAAATTGATTATTAGGAAATAAAATTTGACCGCGCTCCGGCCAAGCGATCGCTACTAATATTGTTTTGGCAATTGGTTGTGGTTTGTCATAAAAAGGTTCACTATTATTTTGTGCCTTCCATCTTGTTTCTAATTCTTCTAAAATTTCTCTATTAGCAGGAATTAAAACTGTGGGAGTAAAATCATTTTGGTCATCAACATATTTATTAATAATATCTTGGGAACCTTGATATTTGAGTTCTAAATTAATCTGGGGATATTTTTGTTCAAATTTAGTTTCTAATTCAGGCAGAATTTCTTGTAGTTCGGTGCCACTAACAACTACAATATTTTTTGAGATTTCTGGGAGTGGAATATATGTTAAACTCAGGGATGCTAAAATAATTGCTAAAGATGTAATTAGTGATTTTTTTTTGTTAGTAGGTTTCATAGTTTTTTTGTTTGATTATAGAATTTTTCAGGTCAATGAAGCATATTAAAAAAGCAGTCAGCACTCAGCAGTCAGCAGTAAACGTTTAGAGGGTATCTAAAAAGTTTTTTGATACTGAATTTTGCCCCCCTGGCCCCCCAACTTTGGGGGGAACAAGAGTATATTTGTTTCTAAAAGTCCCCCAAAATTGGGGGATGCGCGGGGGCTTAGATGTAGCAAAGACTTCTCAGACAACCTCTTAGAAGGGGATTTAAATCCAAGTAGGGGTGATTCGCGAATCACCCCTACAAGCTGATAGCTGTTTGCGGAGCATTCTGTCAGGAAATGCTAAAAGCTAATAGCTAGTTAAGAAATCAATATTTTCTTGAAAACTGCGAAGTTCTTGAGATAGTGCCTGCAATTCTTGTTGTTGTTGATAATTACTTAAATCAGCCATTCTCAGTTTATTTTGCATTTGTTGTAAAACACCAGCCGACTCTTGAATCATAGTAGAAAGACTAATAACTTGTGCTTGTCTAGCATCTTGCCCTTGATTTGCTAGTTGAATATTTCGCTGCAAACTTGTTGCTAATTTAGTTAATTGTTCTCTGGCAATACCTCTACTACTAGACATTTTTGCTTCAACTTCATTTAATTGTCTCTGGAGTTCAGAAGTGGATAATAAAGAATCATCTCCTTGTAAACGTTTTACCATTTTGTCAATTTTTATCGGAAGTTCGTAGGAGCGATCGCAAGCATATTGTACAAATCCTAATAGTTCCATTTCTGGAGTTCCAGTCAGAAGTTTTCCAGCTTCTTGGCGAAGATTATTGGCTTTTTCTGCTAATAAATTTGCCTGCTGTTTAACAGATTCTATTTCTTTGACTAAAGCTGGATTTTTTAGTTGTATTGATTCAGATTTTGAGGAATTTAATAATGTTGCTCCAGCCGTGGAAATTATGGCTGCGGTTGGTAACATAATTATGCTAGGTAAACCTGCAAATCTGACTCCTACAATTAAAGTAATGCCGCCAATTAAAATGGTAAGGGGATGATAAAGTGGGTTGACTAACTTCATAATTTAGTAAGCATTTAGCTATCAGTTATCAGCTATCAGCTATTAATTCATTGCTTTTTAGCAGGAATTAGTATTGATAGATTTAAGGACAATTCAAAGTATGGGAAAAAACTGACCTTGACCTAGTTTGATTCCTTCCTTCTTTCCTTCCTTCCTTCTTTCCTTCCTTCCTTCTTTCCTTCTTTCCTTCTTTCCTTCTTTCCTTCTTACTTCTTCCTTCTTCCTTCTTCCTTCTTCCTTTAAAATTCCACTTGTAAATCTAACATTAATTTAGAAATAGTTTCTGGGTTGCCCTTGCGATAATAACCAGCATTTAATTCCGCAATTTTTTCCAAAACATCAGAATTAAACTCTCCTTCTTTACCATATCCAACTGTGAATAAAGCAATTCTTTGGTCAGAATTAAAACCACTTTTTTGTAATTCATTTTTTAACTGATTTAACTGAATTTGAGAACCAGAATCTTCCCCATCAGTTAAAATTAATATGGCATTAATAGCCTGATTTCTAAGATTTTGCTGTAACCAGTTACGAGCATAAAGAGTAGCATCATATAACATTGTGCCACCTTCAGCCTTCAAATTACTAATAAATTGTAGACCGCGATCGCGTCCCTCTGGAGTTCCATCAACTACCACTGGAGGCCGAATTTCACTATCAAAATCAATCAGAGCAATTTGGTTATTAGGTCCTAGACTATTAATATAAGTTTGTAAAGTATTCTGAACAGCAGGTAATTTCGCCCCCTGCATCGAACCTGATGAGTCAACTAACACTACAACTAACGAAGGCTTTTTGGCATACACCTGCCAAGATTTTAACATAGCCTCTACTACCTCTGGTTTTGGTGGACGGTAGGAGTCATATTTAGCATTGGGGTCAACTCCAAAAGCCGCACTAATCTTTGTACCGAGGGGAATACCAGGTACCGCAGGGCGTAATCCTAAATCAGTAGCAATTCTTTGGACTTCTGGCGAGCGTAAATATGCAATAATTTCTGTAGCAGCAGCTTTTTCTACCTCGCTTACCCATGGCGCATTAGGAACAATTGCTCTCATATTAGAAGTAAAAGTTGCTTGGGGATAAACTGCCCTGTATTTTGGTTGCCCTGGTTGCCGATGGGTATTAGCAGCAATTACTGAAGACTCATAAACCGAACCAATAGATGCCCAAAACGGGCCATTTTTGACCATTGATTTCGCTAGAGAACTGGTTGACTTACCGTAGCGAGTAATTTTACTTTGAATTTGTTGTACCTGATTTTGATAGCGGGTTACATCTGCCACTGTCATATTTTCTGGTCGCTTGTCAGATACTGATGCAAATTGAGATACAAGAGTTTGTAAACCAGAATTGGAGCGAGTGGGGGCGGTGTGAACGTAATAAATAGGAGTTGGTGGTGCAGAAGAGTTGATGTCGCGATGGGTTTTTGCTGTCACTAGAGGTTTAAATAAATCATCAACATTTTCTATAGCGTTGGCAATGTCTTCTTGTGCCATAAATACCATCGGACTATTTGTTAACATTGGTGCATCTGTAATTTCTGGAATATAGTTTTGCCCAGGAAATAATTGTTCCATTCGATACTTCAATTGAGCATGATATATCTCACCATCCACAGAAATAATTGTGGGAAATTCAGGTGCATCAGCAGATAATATTCCGGTTTGAAATTGTTCTGCAAAAGACATGACTGTGGTAACTACATCCCCACTACCTTTAGCATCACAACTTATATAATAAGAAGTACCATCATTCAGTTTTGGTTGTTGTTGATTGAAACCTTCTGCAGCTTGTTCACAAAAGTCTCCTAAAGCACTTCCCATTAATAGTTTAATTTCCAGACCTTGATTGTTTTTTGTGGTATTGGTATTGTCTGGTGTTGCACAAGCAGTTAACAGCATTAAGAGATAAATGCTCAGATATTTAATTTTTTGATTCTTTTTAGTAATCATAATTGGTGAATTTACGTTATCAATACTAAGTGTTAAAAATAGGTTTACAGCACTTTTGAGGATAGTGAGGTATAATTATTAAACTATTTATTTCTGTATTCTTTGTTCCCTGTTCCCTGTTCCCTAGAGCAATAAACTTTGTAACTCATCAACTAGATAGCTGCTGTAAAGACATTAAAAGGTATTGAATCAGGCGATCGCTCCATCAAAAAAAAAGTGGTCTATCCCAAATACTTACAGCAAATTTCATTAGGCGTGAAGTATATCCTTCACGCGCAAGATCCCTTATTACGAATATCTTAGCGTTAATATTTGTAACTCTTATGTGAGGAATCTACTGTAAGCTATACTGAATGCCAAAGAGCAGCAATAATTACAAAAAACAAAAGATTTTACAGGAGATATCCCTTTGATAAAAAAGATAATTTCTGACTTAGAAAAAAATAGTATTGAAACCATTCATTTTGACTCCTACCCTTACCAAATAATTAAGGTTTAAATCCTATCCGTTTTTAAGAAGAGGTAATAATTAATTATGTAAGTATTTCCTGCGGAATGCTGCGCAAACAGCTATTAGCAGTTAGCTAGCCTCCTCCGGAAGAACTACGTTAACAGCAATTAGTAATAAATAATTACA
>NZ_JAAHGH010000169.1 GCF_010672525.1 Okeania sp. SIO2B3
TTGCTCAATTTCATCAATTATAATTATAATATAACGCACATTAAAAAAATCAAAAACAAACAGCAAAATAATGCCGTTGACTATTGATGATTTTAATTGATAATAGGGTGGTATACATATCCTGAGACAGTAGACTATTAATTATCACTTATTAAATTGATTTTGTAGGACCTTCTCTCCTAAAGCTGTATCTAAAAAATCGTAACATATTCCACCTTTAAATGTTATAATTCTGGTGTACAGCAGAAAAATCAAGATGGCAGTCAATATAAAATCTGTACATAATCTTCAAACAGGTAGTAATAAAAAATGGAAAAACCTCCCAACAAAAGCCATCCGAGTACCTGGAGTATTTGCAGAAAAAATACTACAAATAGCTAGAGATATAGATACGGGAAAATCAATAAGTTATCAAGATGTCTATATGGCTTTAGAGGCACTCTCTATTCAGGAGTTATTTGACAATTACCGTAGAACTAAATATCCACATAAATAAATGTTTGAAGAATAAAATTTAGAAATAAAAACAATTGAAGATAAATCAATAAGATGTCCAGGGAGTATATACAATATATAGTTGAGCAAAATCATAAAAAACGGAGAGTGTTAGTATGGTGTCTATCCCAGACCTAGAAAAAAATTTAGAAAAAATGCAGCAGCTCCTTAATGCTGCACAAAATGAAGTACAAAAGAAAACTTTCCAAGATATTATTGATAATTTAACTAAGCAATTAGAGTCAGAAAAATCTAAATTAAATCCGACTAAAGCTGAGGATTTAAAAGTAGATAAACCTTCAGATAAAGACACAACATTTCAATCAATTCAGCAGTCAAAAACTGAAACTAAAAAACAGACAGAATCAAAGCCTAAATCTGAATCTCAAAAAGTAGCTACTTCAGAAGTTAAAGAAGAAGAAAAATTAGAAAATAAAGAAGAAGAAAGCCTGCCACCTAAACAAGATTATGCTTTCCAAGGTATAGGAATTTTATATGGCAAAATAGTCAGGCGATATGAGGATAATGATGCTTACTACAATCTGATTTCAGAAGGAAAAACTTATGGATTAATTTATAATAGCCCCAAGGTAAAAGAATTTCTCAGGCTAGACTACAATCCTGACAAAGATAGGTATGTAACTGTTTATCCTTACCTCACACATTTTCCTAACAAAAATACTCCCCCTAAACTAGGTTTTACCATAATTGCAGCCAATGATAATCCTCATTTAGATTTAAAAGTTAACGAATTTAAACTATCAGGTTTTTGGCAATTTATAGCGGTTTGTAAATGTCCTGTAATAAGTATTCACAGAAATAGAAAAGGAAAAGGCGATCGCGTCTCACAATTAAAGAAAAAATTTGATAACGAGAAATTAAATAAAAAATTGACTAGGGCAAATCACGTTCCTGTGCTGTGGAGGGATGCTCCAGTTAAACCTTTTAGATTTAATCCTAAGTTGGAGAAAGATCAACAAGGCTCACGCTACTTTGTAGAAATTAAAGCTAAATTTATACCTGGTAGAGAACAATGGGGATTTATGGAACTACTTGGAGAGCCGACACTAGATGTCCCTAAGTTTTATAAGCCTGAGAAAATTCCTAATTCAAAAGTGGCATAATATCCTTTTCCCGACCGCAAATTGGGAAAACTCATCTCTACGAATGTGAAGTTCTCTCCCGTTAAATCGCCTGATTATAATGGGAGGCCCCTTGCCGACATCAAAGTTAGAATCTGAAATTTATCTTTTAATCGTTTATTGTATAAAAGTTTTAAATTTTGAAGATCGATTAAATTTAGATAATAAAATACATAACAATAAATGTCTGAATTAATATCAGCAACAGTTTTATTTTTGTGTAAAATAAATTTGAAATTAATACAAGGAAATTTAAAAATATTTATTCTCTTCAAGATAAATATATTAAAAATATTGAAAATTGAGTCAGAAATTTTACAGTCAATGAAAATTTTGTAAACATCTTTTTTTTCAACAATATTCAAGTATTTTAGTTCCCATCTAATAAAATTAAGGTTCATAGGAAATATCTTCTCAATAAAAATTTGAATCGCAATAGCTTTTGGTGACTTACACATATTAGATGTAATCTTAATGAAGATTGCATTGATATTTTATCATAAAAATATTGCTCAAATATATTTAGGATTAAAAAGGATATTCTGATGAATTTGCAACTTGTAAAAATTACTATGAATATCTAAGATATACAATAGTTTTATTTGTGAATAATTATTGAAGAATCAACTAGCTCGATAGGAGTCTCCCGCTATAATCTGCGATTTATCGGTGAGAGGAATATCGGGACAATGAAAGTATGAAGTTGTCCAATAATTATTATCGCATTCTTTTGTGCTAAAAGTTATTATTTGTTTCACCATTAAGCTAGAATTAAAGTAGTTAGTGAAAAAGCTAATGAAGCAAGTAATAACGGCAAAACTGAAGTTACATTTATCCTCAGAGCAAAAAGAGCTTTTGAGAGAAGTTTCATTGGCTTATAGAGATGCGCTAAATTACTCTTCTGAAATAGCATTCACTAATGGAAAAGTATCAAGTTCAAATAAGTTGCAAAAGCTTGTTTATCAGGATATTAGAACTAAATTTGGTTTACCATCTCAGATGAGTTGCAATGTCCCAAGACAAGTAGCTGCAACTTATAAAGGGTTGTGGACTAAAGTTAAACAAAATGCGAATCATCTTCAACTAGGCCAGACTAAAAAGCGATATCAAGGGTTGGACAAACCACCTAAGTATGCATCAAGAACTTGCAATTTAAACTACAAACGAGATTACTCTTTTGTGAAGCAAGGGGTAAGTTTGATTACCTTACAAGGTCGAATTAAAGTATTTTACTCTGGGCACAACAAGCACGTTGAACTAATCAAATCGGGCGAAGATACAGTTAAGTTTGGAGGAGCAAAAATTTATTACGCTCGTTCAAATAAGACTTACTACTTATTAGTTTCTTTAGAATTAAAAATACCAGATATTGAACCAGATGCAATTAATAGCGTAGTCGGTGTTGATGTAGGACAACGGTATCATGCAGTAACTACAGACACCAGAAATAAAACTCATTTTTATTCGGGAAAACAGTGCAATCATAAAGCTACCTGCTACCAAAAAGCCAGGAAATCTTTACAGCAAAAAGGCACTCGTTCTGCTAAAAGACGCTTAGTTTCTTTATCAGGAAGAGAGAGACGGTTTGTTGCCGATCAAAACCACTGTTTATCCAAACAGATTGCTACTCCTAATACCTTAATTGGACTGGAGAACTTAACTAATATTCGGGAAAGAACCAAGCCTCGCAAAACTGGAAAAAAAGCGTCGGTTAAACAGCGAAAAGCTAATAATAAGCAAGCTAAGTGGTCCTTTGCCAAATTGCATTCATTTATCGACTACAAAGCTGTTTTAAATAACTCGTTAGCTATTAAAGTTGATGCTGATTATACCTCTCAAGCTTGTCCTCATTGCGGGTATACCAGCAGAGGTAATCGTCCAAAGAAAGGGCTAATTTTCCGCTGTGAATCTTGCGGTTTTGAACTCCATGCCGACTTAATTGGCGCAAGGAATATAGCAATGCGAACGCTGCTTACCCGGCAAGACTGGGAAAGTACGGGGTCTTTGTCAGCGATCCCTAATGGTTCGTCGGCTGAAGCAAAAGCTGCGCGCCTTTCAAGGTTTGCAGAACTGCGGTGGACGGCAGAATCAAGCCAACATCATAATCTTTGATTTGATGTTTGGTAGTTGACATTTGCTAGAACGAGAAAAGATAGACTACGCTGATTTTTCACCCTTCAGAAAACCATCGCCAGGAATGCTTGAATATGCTATACAAACTCACGATGTGGACACCTCTCAGATTTTGTTTGTAGGCGATCGCCCGGAAGACCAACAAGCAGCAGAAGCAGCAGGAATCAAGTTTTGTCCCGCTGAGGTTTGGCGTAATCAATTTTGTTGATAGCCCTAATTATTTGGTAATTCTAAAGTTAATACAGAACCAACACTCACCCCATGAGTATGTGTAGAAACTCTCACGGGGTGACAAGCAAGCTGGAAGATAGATATATCATGGAATTTACAGGTTAAGCTGAATAATAGTTCAAGTCAAATGTCAAGCTGGCTTGAGAATAAGGGGTAGTTTGGTGAACGCTTCGCGTTCACCAAACTACCCCCCATCCTGAGTTGATTATTTATTCAAAATCAACACTTTAAATGTTCTTAAAAATATGATAAAAAAGGGTTGATAATTAAACAAAAAAATAACTATAAATGAACATATTAGGTAATTATCAAGACCAAATAAAACAGAAATTAAGTCCTGCTCAAGTTGAAACATTAAAAATACTATTATATTTAATATCAGTGCATAAAATTGTACAAATATCCAAATTATCAGCTTACTTTCCTCTACCAATTCAATCTGAAAGTCGCCGAAAACACATACAACGATTTTTAACATTAAAACAATTAAGTTTACCTATATTTTGGTTCCCTTTAGTCAAAATCATGATAAATACGTTGCTTTTATCTACATCAGAATTGGTGTTAGTTTTAGATAGAACTCAGTGGCAGAATATCAATATATTAATGATAAGTGTAGTGTGGAAAAAAAGAGCATTACCGATTTATTGGAAGATTTTAAGTCACAAAGGTGCAAGTAATTTAACAGAGCAACAAGCCGTAATTCGTCCCATGTTAAGATTGCTGAAGAAATATCAATTAATTTTAGTAGGAGATAGAGAGTTCCATAGTATACATCTATCATATTGGTTGAAAAATTATCGTCAAAAACATCTATACTTTGCATTCAGACAAAGAAAAACAACTCAAATCAAGCGTGGTAGTAAATATTATCAACTACAACAATTAAAAGTCAATGTCGGTTCAAAAGAATTATTATTAAATCAAAAAATCACTAAAATTAAGCAGGTCAGTCTCCGCAATTTATTGATATATAAAAAACGCCAAATCAAACAGAAAAATATATTAGAAACCTGGTACATTATTAGTAATTTATCATCATCAGATAAAATTCATAAAGTATATAGTCAAAGAATGGGGATTGAGGCAATGTTTAAAGATTGTCAAAGTGGAGGTTACAATCTAGAAGAAACAAAGGCCAATGAAACCAGGTTAAATAATTTGATTTTACTGATAGCTATTTCTTACACAATTAGTTCATTTAAAGGGCAAAAAATCAAAAATCAAGGAATTCAAAAATATATATCAATAACTAATGAAAAAGGTAGGATAGAGAGAAGACATAGTAGCTTTTTGTTGGGATTATATGGTTTTTCTTGGACATTTTATTATGATTTCATCCAAGAATGGATAGAAAATTTAATCAGGCTCAATGCTCATAAATTACCCTATTATCAAAGAGGAATTAAAGCTATGTCAAAGATTAATATGCTGTACAATTGTTGATTTTTTATGATTAATTACTCTTAATAAGAATGACTTTTTTCTGAATATTGTTGGTTATTTGCTTGAACTATTGTTCAACATAGGTGGGGGTGTAGGTGCGAGCGGTCTGCGCTCGCACCTACACCCCTTCCATTCTCAAGCCAGTTTGACATTTGACTTTAATATTATTCAGCTTAACCTATAAATTCCTTGGTATATCTATCTTCTAGCTTGCTTGTCACCCCGTGAGGTAGAAACTACAACAGCACCAAGTCGAGTATCATAGCAACCAACCCACGATGCAGGATGACATTCGTGAACCAAATAAGCATATAACCACATTGGTGCCCTACCCTCAATCACAACACCTTGCTGCCACTGAATATTAGAAGATATTTGTAACCCTCTTAGATCCACAGGTTCAATAATACCGTCAGGATTAGTTATTTCAATACGAAGATGTTGATATGGCATTCCATCAGTTGTTCTATGGGAAATTAAATTAAGTTGAGTATTGCTCATATATTTTGTTGATTTCGGTCAGTCATTAATCTAATAATATCGCTTTCAGTAGTGGCAGATCAAGCTTAAAATGGTCTATTTTGAAGGCTGATTGCGTATTAATTGCCTACGTTCCCAAACAGTTGCTTAGGTTCCTTGTACTTCCGTTTTTTAGTGTCTATATTTCAATTATAGACATCAAACAGACAAGGAGAGACAAACTGATGTACACATCTAAAATGCCTATTAGCTATGGGTTACATGGAAATGAAGAAAATTATGGAGACAATGTAATAGACTTCCATATAGACGACGAAGTAGAAGGACAGACAGACATTCCTGCTACTGAAACAGTTCGTTACACTCTTGAACAATTAGCTCAGGAACTAAGTATTTCTACCAAAACTATCTACCGTGCTGGCACTGGCTACTATCCCCGGATTTGCGAATGTTGGTATTGGTTAACAGAAGGATTCAAGGTAGGTGAAAGGTATACCCCTCTGGCCTTGGAGAAAATGCAAGAACTACAAGAGGCGATCGCTCTCAAGCTCCCAGATGGTACTAAAAATCCAGGCAAGATGCTGTATGAGGATTTCAAGCAGCAAGTATGGGCTTCCTATTCTCAATCTGAGCCAGTAGCTAATATTGTTCCCGCACCTAAATACGATTCTTCTAAAGCCACAGCTAATATGGCTCAAATATTCAGAATTAAAAACGAGGCAACCAATATGGGAAATGCGCTCGACCAACTTAGCAGTTCTCTAGAGTCTTTTTATGGGCAGGTAGGGACAGAAATGGCATCGCGTTGTGGTGGTGCGCTAGTGGGCAATTTCAATGATGGGATGGCACAAATACTAGAGCAGCTAGGCCACACTTCATAATGATTGCAGAAGTTACAAAGATATGCGTGTCTATTTTTGTGGGTTTTGTTGGTGCGATAGCTTACTATGAATATTCAGAAACCGCCTACTTTTCTGAATTTCAGAAATTACAACAACAGCATTCAGAATGTTTAAATAAGCGCACGCAGCAATGGAGATTAGTTGAAAAATTTTACAAGGAGTACAAAAACAAATGACCTATACTTTAGGTTCTTCGTTACAGCCTAAATTTTCATCTGCTCGTCAGAGGCTTTCTACTGTTAGCTTTGATGGGACTGAGTCAATTACACAGCATGAGTATAATCTTCAGAAGCAGCACAAAGAAGGTCAAATGCGCTCTCTTGATTTGCAGATTATGGATAATAACCTGCTGGCTAAATCTTGGGATGTCGCTGCTTCTGGTGAGAAAGTTAAGCAAAGGCAAATTAACTACAACATTGAAAGCACTAACACTGATATTGCTGATGTTAAACAGTTAATAGCAGATGTAAATTATGAGCAAGAGCAGACTCGCCTTTCTTTGTCTCAGGAAAAGCATTCTCAGCTCCAGGATAAATTGATGTTTGAGCAAGCGTCTTCTGTGCAAGAAAGAGAAATGATGACGATCCAGGGAAACACCCGGCATTTGCAAATAGAGGAGTCAAAATTAAATCTTACTCAGCTACAGGCAGGTCTTAAATCTCGCTATGCTGCTGATTTTGAAGTGTTGGATGGGATATTTATTGAGTCGTAGTTGCAGGAGTTTTTTTGAATGAGTAAAAGTTCTAAAAAAGGGGTTTTCCAGCGTCAGGTCAAGAAAGTGATTGGCATTGTTAATGATGGCGATAATTTTGGTCAGCAGGTGGGCATTGTTAATCTAAGCAGCCTTCCCGTTGCTTCTAACTCTGATGCTAGTTCTCAATCGGTTGTTGGTATATCTGGCAATGGTAAGAATTATGGTGAGCAAGTTGATTTCGTAGATATTTAATTTTTTTGGGGAGTAATTCTCCCCTTTTTCTTTTTGCTTATGAAGTTCAAAATTGCAGTGGCAGGGATTATTGTTTCTACAGGAATATTCGTTTTTTCATCAATGAATGTTTACCTGGAGAAAAAGATTAAATTAGTATTATTAGGTAGCTCTTTTTTGGGAATTATAGTCAGTACCTCGACTCTGGCAAATACTATTAATTCCTCTCAAGAAAAAATCGATAAAATTTCAAAAGATGCTGATTTAGAATTAGCAACTTTACGGCAGCAAAATGAAGATTTAATAAATTCTCTACAAAATAAAATTGTTGAAGCTACTCAAGAAAAGGATATTAAAATATCTGAATTGGCTCAAGATATAGATAAGTTAACTCGTAAGTTAAAAACCTGTGATGTTCGTGTAAAAGAAGCTTCGATAGAAATTGCTAATAGGTATGAAGCTGAAATAGTAGTTATCAAACAACAATTAAATGATGAGTTTACCACTGAATTAAATCAGGCGCTCGCTGTATCAGATGAACTTAGGAATCAGTTAGACTTATCTCAGCATAAACTAGAGCAGTTTTATAGTAGAGAAAATAATATAATTGCTGAAGAAAGAAGGTTAGACGATATAAAGAAACAGTTGAACTTGTACAAAGAACAACTGAAAATAAATCAAGAGAAATCTGCCTTGGAAGTAGAAAAAGCTTTATTGGCAGAAAAAGATAAATTTGATGAATTAGTAAGAACTAATGAGCTTTACAAGCATCAGCTTTTAAAATATCAAGATGCACTAAATTCTCTACAATCTGAGAATACTAATTTAAAGAATAGTAGTAAGCTAAGAATTGCTCATGGTGCAAGTTACGAAGCTTACCTCTCTCAAATAATTCAGAATACTTATTTAGAGAACGAAATTAACGTTTCCTTTGCTGAATTTAATCGCTATGGAGATACTTTAGCTTTTAAGTTTTACCTAGTAGATTCTACCAAAGCTTCTAAAGCTTTAAAGATTAATCATTCCTTGGAATTATCAACAGGCAAGTTTTGTAATACTGAGATAAAAGGAGGATACTTATTAGTCAAAACAGAGAATGAAAAATCTAGAGATGTTAATCCAATCGTTGTCACTTCTGGTACTACTAAAAAGCGTGATACTTGTTGGTTAGATGATACCTTTGTGAAATCTCACCACGACTTAATTATTGGTGCAACAGGTAGAGGAAAATCTACTTTAGTAGATAATATTGCTGCTTTAGCTAATATTCATTTTGGAGGTAATGCAGAAATATTTGTAATTGACCCCAAATATCCTTATACAGAGTGGAAGTTTGCAGGTAAAAAATTTAAACCACAATACAAGGGTTTAAATGCCATTAATGAGGATTTTCGTACCAGCTTTGATGGTCTTCAAGATATGGTAAACTCTCTACAAAATAGATTAGATGCTGCGACTATTGCTGCGGAGAATGGAGATGAATTACCAGAAATAAAACCTCAAATTTGGGTAGTAGATGAATCTTTAATGCTGAGAGAGTATGATAAAGAATTACATAGCAAAGCTATTAAATTATTATCTACAGTTGGTCGGGCTTTAAAAATAAGAATTATTTTATTGACTCAAGAATCAAATGTTAATACAAATGGCTTAACTGTTAGTGGTAGCTTCAACTTCACCAGGTATTATTTAGGCGATTCTGCCAAGGTTCCTAGTGTAATTAATCGGGAGATAAAATCAGCTACAGAGAAAAATGAAATAGTAGCTAAAACTTCAGATTTAATCGAACGGGGTGAGAAGTATTTTGGGCTGATATGTCCCGGTGAAGAGAAGGCGTTTGTGGAGGTTTTGCCTCCTCCCGGATTCTACGCCGAACAGCAAAA
>NZ_JAAHGH010000017.1 GCF_010672525.1 Okeania sp. SIO2B3
CAGTAATTGACGATAACTTAGTGCAACAATGGGAAACACAACTAAAGGCAGTACCAGAAATAGAACAAGTAGCAGTAGTAGTGCAACAGAAAATACCACATTTACCACCATTGCATATATCAGACTTGCTGCCATCAGACTTAGTTCCTGGAAATAGAATACTAACAGATTTAGTAACACATCCAACAAATCCATCTCTTCAACCAGAAGATTTAGACTCAAAAGCACTCGCCCTCAGTGATGGAGGATTGTTGAATATCCCAGAAGATGCCCCCAGAACCTTGACAGAGGCTCTGATTAAAACTGCTACTCAGTTCAAAGAACGCCAAATAATTTATGTACTGGCTGAAGGAAAAGCAGATTTTCAAACTTATGGTTCTCTGTTAGAAGAAGCAAAATCAATCTTGAGTGGCTTGTACCAAATGGGTTTAACAGCAGGGAGTAGGGCAATTTTACAAATTCAATCCCTGCGAGATTACTTTCCCATATTATGGGCTTGTATTCTAGGTGGGATTAAACCAGTAACGGTAGCAGTAGCCAGTAAATATGAAGAAACAAATGCTGTTGTCAAAAAGTTGTATAGCACCTGGGAATTGCTGGAACAGCCACCAATATTAGCAAGTGATTCTTTAATAGAACAGCTAAATGGCTTAAATAATTTCTTACCCGTGTCAAATTTGAAGGTAGTATCGGTGAGCGGGTTACGCAATTATCCACCCACAGCAGAAATTCATAAAAGCCATCCAGATGATGTTGCTTTCTTTCAATTGACTTCAGGTAGTACAGGCGCGCCCAAATGTATTCAAGAAACCCATAGAGGAATTATTGCCCATATTCATGCAGCTCAACAGTTTAATGGCTATCTAGATAGTGATATATGCCTCAACTGGCTTCCTGTAGACCATGTAGTGCCAATTCTTACTACCCACTTGAAAGATGTTTATTTAGGATGTCAGCAAATTGAAGTAGCCACTGAAATAATTTTAGCTAACCCCTTAACCTGGTTAGATTTAATTGAAAAGTATTGTGTGACTCACACTTGGGCACCGAATTTTGGGTTTAAATTAGTTAGTGATTCCCTGTTAAAAGTTCCAGGTAAAAGTTGGGATTTATCTTCAATTAAATTCCTGATGAATGCAGGAGAGCAAGTGACTTTACCAGTTGTACAAGAATTTCTGAATTTAGTGTCTCCTTATGGTATAAAATCTCAAGCCATGCAACCAGCATTTGGTATGGCAGAGGTTTGTACTTGCATGACATATCAAAATCAATTTACACCGGAAACAGGAGTTCATCGAGTAGAGAAATCATCTTTGGGAGGTAAACTGCAAATTACTCAAGATGATGAGCGAGATACTATTGATTTTATTGATTTAGGTAAACCAGTTCCCGGAGTACAAATTCGGATTACCGATCAAAATAATCAAGTGGTACCAGAAGGAGTGATTGGTCGGTTTCAAATTAAGGGAGCAGTTGTGACTCCAGGTTATTTGAATAATGCTAAAGCTAACGAAGAAGCATTTGTAGGAGATGGTTGGTTTAATTCAGGAGATTTAGGGTTTATAATTGATGGTCATTTGATTCTCACAGGAAGAGAAAAAGAGCAAATTGTGATTAATGGAGTGAATTATTATTGTTATGAAATTGAGGAAATTGTCAATCAAATAGAAGGAGTAGAACCAACTTATGTAGGAGCTTGTGGGTTGACATCAGATTCAAAAGGAACAGAAAAGTTAGCCATATTTTTTACACCACAAAACTCCAGCGGAGAAATAGATATAGAACTGATTAAAAAGATTAAAGGTAAAGTATCTGCCAATATAGGTATTAATGCAGATTATGTGCTGCCTTTAGAACGTCAAGATTTTCCGAAGACAACAAGTGGAAAAATTCAGCGTTCCCTAATGAAAAAAATGTTGGCGAAGGGTGATTTTGATGAGGTAATCAAGCAGCTCGATGTTAAAGAGGGAAATAGTAATACAATTCCTGATTGGTTCTATGAAAAAGTATGGCGGAGAAAACAAGGATATTATCAACCACGAAAATTAGCAGAAATTGGGGTTGTTTTAGTATTTTTAGATGGCTTAGAATTAGGTGAAAAACTGTGTCATAAATTAGACAAAAATTCTCAAGTTTATGTGAAGGTAGAACAGGGAGAAACTTTCAAAAAGGTCAATGATAATCACTATATAATTGCTCCAGATGTCCGAGAAGATTATCAAAAATTATACGAGTCTCTAGCAGCAGAAAATCTCCAAATCGGAGCAATTATTCATCTGTGGCATTATGATAAATATGCAGGAGAAATTACTGACATAGAAACTATAGAAACAGCACAAAAAACTGGAATTTATAGCCTTTTATTTATATTACAAGCCTTTAGTAATCAAAGTGAAAATTATCCAGTGCGACTGCTTTATGTCGCCAGTCATAGTCAGTCTCTGAATCCCAAAGAAGCCATTGCATATCAAAAAGCAACAGTACCAGGTTTACTAAAAACTATTCCCCAGGAAATCCCCCACTGGAGTTGTAGGTATCTAGACATACCACAAGAATCATTAGATGTCAATAGCGATCAGATACTTGAGGAACTAACTATTGATGCCAAAGATTCAGAAGTGGCTTATCGAGATGGAGAGCGTTGGGTATCAGGTCTGGAGAAAATTAACCTGTCTTCTTCACCTAAACAATCATTACCATTCAAAGCAGAAGGCACTTACCTGATCAGTGGCGGTTTAGGAGGAATTGGTGTCGAAATTGCCAAGTATCTCCTGCAACATTATCAGGCTAAATTATTGCTGTTAGGTCGTACACCTTTACCAGAAAGCAACAGTTGGCAAACCCATTTACAACAAGGAGGTAAACTAGCAGAGAAAATCGAAGCTTACCAACAATTACAAAAACTAGGTGGTGAGGTGATATACCTAGGGGTGGATATCTGCAATATTACAGCAGTGCAGGAGGTAGTAGAGCAAACCTTGTCTGGATGGAACACTCAACAACTAGATGGAGTGATTCATTTGGCAGGGTTGATGCAAGAGCGCTTGCTGATGGAAGAAACACCAGAAAGTTTAGCTGAGGTGTTACACCCTAAACTCATAGGTACTTGGGTATTACATCAATTGCAAGAATTGCAACCCAAAAGCTTGTTTATCAATTTTTCCTCTATTAATGGTTTCTTTGGTGGCACAACGGTGGGAGCTTATGGAGCAGCTAATAGTTTCTTGGATGCTTTCTCTTACTATCAACGCGATCGGAGTCAGTTACAGAGCTATTGTTTAGCTTGGAGTATGTGGGATGAAATGGGGATGAGTCGGGGTTATCAGATGAAGCAGTTAACTCAAGCTAAGGGTTATCTAGCTGTGGGATTATCTCAAGGTATGTCTTCACTCTTAGCTGGTTTATGCCATGATAAACCCTACTTGATGGTCGGTTTAGATGGTAGTAATCTTAATATCAGAAGGTTAACTGCTCCATCGGATAATCTGCAACAATTAACAGCTTACTTTACTACTAACGATAAAGGTAAACCAAATGTAAGTTCTCTGGATCATCAGGTATATGATGCGGTGGGTAAACCTAGTATTTGTACTGTGGTGGAGTTGCCACAAATGCCTTTGACTGAGACTGGGGAAATTGATGTAGGTTTACTTTCTGAGAGTAATTCGGGTCGTTCAACTCAAGAAAGGGTAAAGCCCAGGAATGATATAGAGCGTAAAATTGCTCAAATTTGGCAGGAGTTGCTTGGGGTGTCCCAGGTGGATATCTATGATAATTTCTTTCAATTAGGTGGGAATTCTCTTTTGACTACTCAAATGATTTCTCGCCTCCGACAAGCTTTGGGGAATGAACTGACTTTACAGCGCTTATTTGAGTCACCGACTATTGCTGGTATAGCTAAACATATTGAAGCGCTGCGTCAGTCTTCTCCAGATGAGAATAAATTTTCTCCTCTGTTTCCAATTAACCCAAATGGCTCCAAAGTCCCTATATTTTGCGTACACCCTAGTAGTGGAATGGCTTTATCCTACTTTGAGTTAGCTAAATTATTAGGTGATGATCAACCATTCTACGGCTTACAAGCATTGGGTTTAGAAAAGGGGCAAGAACCTCTGACGCAAGTAGAAGATATGGCTACTCTGTATCTATCGGCTATTCGTCAGGTTCAGCAAAATGGTCCATACATTCTACTGGGTTGGTCTTTTGGTGGATATGTAGCCTTACAAATGGCTGATGAACTAATAACTCAAGGTGAACAAGTAGCTTTTCTAGGATTACTTGATACTTACGTTCCCTCTGAGTTACCTGATGAGCAAGTCCTGATGGAAAGGGGAGAAATAGTTGTGCCACTGTTTGGGGGAACAATTTCAATACCTGCTAAAGAATTTCAGCAACTTACTTCTAACGAACAAGCACTTTTCGTTATGAAGCAAGCTCAACAAGCTAAACTACTTCCGCCTGATTTTGAAGTGGATGATATTCAACGTCTCTTAGAACTTTTAAGATTAAATTTAAAAGCAATGGGTGGGTATTCTCCCCCTCCTTATCCAGGCCCTATAACTTTGTTCCGGGCGGAAAAAGGCTCCTTAGGACTCTCTCAAGAAGTCTTTGCTGCTATGGAACCAACTCTAGGTTGGGCAAAAACAATTGTGGGCAAGGTTGAGGTAGAAACTGTTCCTGGTTATCACGAATACATGGTCTATAATCCTAATGTCACAACTCTGGCTCAGAAATTGCAAGTTTGTATAGAGCGATCGCTCAAAATCCTTTCATTAATGGATAATGGATAATGGATAATGGATAATGGATAATTACCTCTCCCTTTTAGGGAGAGGTAAGACCAATAAGGGAAAAATTTATTCTCTTGGTCGATTGGATCTGGCGCAGGTTTCGCAGCCATCCCACCCTGCGGGAAGCTACGCTAACGACCGCTTTTTTCCCCTTTATTGGGAAGGCAGAGTCAGCTGAATTGTTTAATTATTTAATTATTTAATTATTAATTATTCGGTAAAAATTGATGTAATGAACTCATAAACATAAATATTTGAATCCCTATGTCTCAAATTACAAGTAAACTAACCGGTGTCTCTCGTACTATGGCCGCCACCCTGAAGACCAGAGCAGAAGAACAAGAGCGTCCTGACTGTCTGTTTCAAGACCCCTTAGCTGTACAGTGGCACAAACAATTGCCTCTAGATGATGATATGGAAGCATCATATAATTTGGTAGGTGGTATATATCAAACCAGTTTGTCTACACGGTCTTATATTCATGACCAAATTACTTCTGGTCATATTGCTAACCATCCCCATCCTGTTGTTGTAGAATTGGGTGCGGGTTTATCTACTCGCTTTCACCGCATTGGACAGAATGTTAAATGTTGGCTAGACCTTGATTTACCAGATGTAACAAATTTACGCCGTCAACTAGATTCTGAAACCGAGCAACACCAGTTTATTAGTGCTTCGATAATGGATTTTGACTGGATGAATTCTATTCCTGATGTGGGTTCTGAAAATATTTTATTCCTTGCAGAAGGCTTGCTCATGTACATTGAGCCAAATCAATTGCAGCAACTGGTTAAGGAAATGCGATCGCATTTCCCTGGTGCAACTTGGGTAATGGATGTTATGGGTAATTCCTGTAAGTTATTATTAAATCAAGGGGCAGCTAAAATCGGAGCCCCACTTAAGTGGTTTGTGAAGAACGAACAAGACTTAGCCACCATGGGATTGCAAGTGGTCAATACTTGGCCTCTCTATAAACTATATCCAGAACGTTTTCCTTGGCAATGGCAACTACCTTTGAAATTCCTTACCCAATTCCCCTACTTTCGTAATTTTTATCTAATTGTTGAAACTAAGCTATAATTAGGTTTTGTTGCATGAAAGTTGCGATTAAGTATGAAGTTTAACGGTACGAGGTTAAGGTAGAAATTGTTCCTGGCGATCACGAATATATGCTTTACCGAAAAATTGTGGGTATGCGCCTCCCTTTTTAAAGGGATAAAAAGCGGTCTCCGGATGGCGAAGTCTCCTCGCTGGCCGACCATCGACCAAGAGAAAAGAGACTATTCCTTATTTCAAGCCTCCTTATTGCAGAGGTACTGATAACTGATAACTGAAATGACCAACCTAGTGTAATACCAATTCCCATGCATTAATGCAAGACCTTGAGTAATATCATGTCCGGTTGAACAGTTATAAATAAATAACGACGGAGTCCTCAGGAGTCAAGCCACCCCCGCCCCTCCCAGGAGGGGAAGGACCGAGTCAGGAGGTAAGAAGGAAGAAGGAAGAAGGAAGAAGAAGAACTGGAGTTGAAGGAGAAAGTTTTTTGATCACTAATTATCTGGACATGATATAATACTTCAGTTATCAACTAATTAGCACAGGCCGAATCATTTTTTTGCTAATTAGCAGCTCATTTAATGTTAATTATTCTTATGTTTACTTCCCCTCCCAGGAGAGGTTAGGGGTGGGTCCCCTGCTCAACAAAATGTAGAAAAGTTTTTGAGAAATGATATATAGCAATGAGCACTGGTATATTTACAAATTGCAGGAGGGGTCAAATAGCTAAAAGTCTTATATTATCGGCAATTTATTCCCCTCCTGGGAGGGGGAGGGGCTAGGGGTGGGTTGCCTGTTGGCAGATGAGCTGTTGCCTGCGCACAGCGCTATAACTACCCTGGCTCAAAAGTTACCGAAAAATTGTGGGTATGCGCCTCCCCTTTTAAGGGGATAATAAATAAAAATTTTCATCTGTTTGTCAATCCTCTTCTTTTCAAGGAGAGGTAATTATTCATTATTCATTATTCATTATTCATTATTGAAAGATTTGTTTGGAGCAAGCTTAATTTGAAGGATTAGTTTTTATTTTCAAGCTTATTGCTATTTAGGATGAGGAAGTGGTAGTGTAAAGGGGTGATAGCAAAAAAGTGGGCTATGTCCACTGAATTTCTATAAACTAGGAGGAAATAATTAACATGACAGTAGCACCTTATGATCGCAAGATATCTGAACTTCTCATACAGGCAGTATCACTTGCCTATCAACAATATTATCGTGAGGAATCTGAGGAGAAATCTGGCAATAACTATGACGGAGACATCACTCAATTCCCTCTTTTTAAAACAGTTTTCAGTGAATATACTCAAGTAAGAAATTTTAAAAGTTATAACTCTGATCCAGAAAGCATGAAGGATGAGTTCGGTGATAAATTTCAGGATCTGGTCTATGATATAGAGAAGTTTTGTTATCCATCGATGCCCGAGAATCCAAGTGAATACAAAGAAGAGAAGTATTCTTCATACCTAGGTTTCCTACTGAAATCTAAGAAAAACAACATCATTGTCTTTCGAGGAGTGCGAACTCCATTTGAGAAGAAACAATCAATGATTTTCCCACAAGTTCCTTGTAAATTAGGGGGTAAATATGTCGGATATATTGCGTCAGGTGTTTCAGAAATGTACATGAAAAACCTATATAACAAAAGATCCTTACAGGATCAGATGTCCCCATTGCTAAAAGAATTAGATAAAGATATACCTTGCTATATAACTGGTCATAGCTTTGGGGGAGCACTTGCTATCATAACAGCTCTTGAACTCGTAGAGACTTATGATATGAGTCCAGACAATGTATTTATGTACAACTATGGAGGGTCGGCTATAGGCGATCCTATATTTGCAAAGTATTACGATGCTAAAGTTCCAAATAGCTATAGGGTTGTAAACACTAAAGACTTTGCACCAAATATTCCTAGCATGTTTGGGATTCTTCATATGGGTCCTAGTTACAAGTACCAACATGTAGGCCAAAAATGGTCTTTCAGAAAGGACGCTTACGTATATCCACAAAATGAGCTGGTTATTCTTCCAGAAAGGAATCATCTTGACATGGTTGCTTATAATAAAGGTGAACCTCAAGTAGACCCATATTATGCAGCTGTAGTCAACGAAAAAGAAAAATCTACGGATGAATAGACCCTTAAAGATACAAATGAACTATATTTACGCTCTTGGATAACCCAGAGCTGTTTCATTCTAAACTGTGCCATTTTATGTATTTACAAAACCAGGTTATATCAAATCCGGTTAAATACCCTGACAATCAATAGCTTAAAACCCTGATTATTACGTTATTGGATCTATGTGCAATTAGGCGGATTTGATATTATTTCAAGCTTTAGGAAATTTATCTTTCGCTGTCTGAAAATCAATAAATTTATCAAAATGTTGGCAGAAGACCGGCGCTCTCCGGTCACGGGAGCGTCGGGATGAATGCCAATCAATCTTGCGGTTTCACAGGCAATCTGTAAAAATGTGAACATAGAAAACCCAACAGGAAGATGCTTGAAAAAGCGTACAAATTTAGGTTTTACCCAACTCCAGAACAGGAAAATCTGTTGCGGATCACATTGGGTTGTGTGCGTCTAATCTACAACAAAGCTTGAGCAGCTAGAACTACTGCATGGCATGAAAACCAAGAACGAGTAAGCTACAAGCAAACACCTCAACTATGCTTACTTGTTGGAAAAAACAGCAAGATTTAGATTTTCTTGCAGAAGTCAGCAGTGTACCACAGACTTGAACCACGGCACTTTAGTCATTGAAGATTTGAATGTTCGCGGGATGTTAGCTAAACACTGAATTTCTATAAACTAGGAGGAAATAATTAACATGACAGTAGCACCTTACGATCGTAATAAATCATTACTTCTCATACAGGCAGTATCACTTGCCTATCAACAATATTCTGCTTGGAAAAAGGACGATCACTATAACGGACAAGTCAATGATTTACCTCTTTTTAAGAGTGTTTTCAATGACTATCGTGTAGTGAAAAAACTTCAAGGTTATTCCAGAGCTAAAAGTAGCACTAGCATTTATCAGAGCAATAAAGATTTAGACGAAAAACATAGCTATTTCTCATACCTAGGTTTCATACTGAGCTCGCCGACAGACAACATCATTGTCTTTCGCGGAGCAAGAACTCCATTCGAGATATCGGAAACACTGCAGTACACCGAAGTGCCTTATTTATTAAATTCTGCAAATAAAGGCAATATTGAGCAAGGCGTATCAGAGATGTACATAGACATACCCGATACTACTAAGGAACAATCCTTAAGGACTCAGATTAACGCAGGGATAAAAGACTTAGAACACAATAAACCTTGGTATGTAACTGGTCATAGTTTAGGAGGAGCGTTTGCTATTCTAACAGCTCTTGAGCTCGTAGTGAGTCATCATATAAGTGCAAACAATGTATTTATGTATAACTATGGAGGAATGAAGGTAGGCAACTCTCAATTTGCAACTTTTTACAATGCTACTGTTCCGAACAGCTATCGGGTGGTAAACACTAAAGACTTTGTACCAGGTCTTCCTCCGCAGATATACAAAAACTACAGACATATAGGCCAAGAATGGTTTTTCTGCAAAGACACAGACACTCCATCGGATCAGTACGCAGTTAATGGTCAAACATATAAAGTATATAATCATTTGCATGAAGTAGAGCATCAAATAACAAATCAACAAACATCTCAGCAAAAATCAATTCAGATAGACCCGTATTATACGGCGGTAGCTAAAAGACAGGAACAGCTAAGGTCTACAACCAGCCCAACGGTTGCACCCAGCGCATGAGTAAACTAAAATTAGATACATTCAACTAGGGCTAGGGTGTGTTTTCAAACTCGTTATGAAAAACTTGCTGCCAATTATACAGCCATGATTACGATCGTCTGCATTACTTTGTGGCTATAATTTGAAAACACGCCCTAGTGTCGCTACGCGGAAGTCAAAAGTCAAATATTTCAGCTACATCAAAAACGTTGGCCTTGGCAATAGCAACTACCGTTGAAATTACTTACCCAGTTTCCCTACTTTCGTAATGCTTATCTAATTGTGGAAACTAAGCTATAACAACTTACTTATCTATTTACCAAACTCCTTACGCTCCAGAATATTTGCACAAGCTAATAAAATCCGGAAAGTCAGTCCCCCAGCAATTAATATCCCAACCCACTCTAAATATGGTATGTAAGGCAACTGTCTGACAAATTCATCAACCACTTCAAAATTAATGGGTTGAATAATCCCAAAATATTGCTGATAGAGAAATACATATGATGTGCCAAACCCACCTATCACCAATACAGATGACAAAGCACGCAAAATCACTGCCAAGGTCAGAGCAAACCTGTTAACTGTTAACTCAAAAGGTATAGTTTGCTGTCGGAGTTGAGGTAAAATCAGATCGTTATACTCTGCAAAAATTTCTGAGAATTTATTCATTGATGCCATCATACTCTCAGGGCGCAAACTTTGAATTAAAGCACGACGCTCTGATTGTTGATTATACTTTTTGCTAACCTTGAAGTAATCGAAATCTGGCAACAAATACTGAAGCGAACCATCTAAGGTTAAAAGAGACCGACTAACTTTCAGAAATGACCAGTTATTGGGGATACCATATCTATTTAAAACTTGGGAAAATTCGGCTGTAGCTCCACCCAGGGATTTTTCCTTGTACGATAACCCCTTAAGTCCTGAGCTATCTGCCCAAGTCTGAGTTGCTTGTGCTATCTCTACCCGTGCTCTAGAAATATTCACCTTGGGTACATCCACAGCAAACCTGATAATATAATCAGCAGCTCTAGTAAAGTCTCCCTCTGATAGGGCTTTATTATATTTCAAATATGAGGTTCTCAATTCTTTTTCTAGAGAACCCGTACTTCCTAAATCAATCAGCACAAACTTGTTCTTACGCAACAAAATGATGTTGCCTGGATGTAGGTCTCCATGATAGAGATTATCTTCATATATTTGTCGCAATAATGATAAGTATAAGCTTTCGCCAACCTTTTTGGGGTCTACATCGTTTTCGTCTTCCCATCTTCTAGCTTTGGCGCGATCGCGTTGATAAGTCTTAATATAATCCGCCATTAATACACCATCGATAAATTCCATCACCAAAACTCGACGTTTAGAATATTTATCATAAATTTTTGGAGTATATATCTTGTGTGCTTTTAAGGTTTTTTTCATCCTACGAGCACTTGTTGCTTCATAGCGGAAATCTAACTCTTCTCTAAAAGTTTTCTCCAATTCTGCTAAAGCTTCATCTAAACTTAAATCACTACCAATATTTAAAGACATCAACACATTGGCCAAAACCTTAATCAGGTCTAAATCTCGCTTAAAAGACTCCGCCAAACCAGGGCGTTGGATCTTAACCACCACAGGAATTAGTTTTTTCTTCTTCCGTAAAACTGCTCTATGAACTTGACCAATAGATGCAGCAGCTAAAGGTTGTTCATCAAAAAACTCAAATATTTTTTCTATTGGTTTGCCTAATTCTGATTCAATAGTTGAGCGTACCATGTCAAAAGGAAACCCAACAGCTTGATACTGTAATTTTAGTAATTCATCACATACTTCATCTGGAAACAAGTCGTTTCGCAATGCGAATAACTGACCTGCTTTTACCCAAAAACCACCAAATTCTTCAAAAATTTCTCGTAATTGGGTGGCTGTTTTTTGAACATCTGACCTACCAGTAAATTTACGAATTTGTATCCCTACAAGATAAACTATGAATCGCCAAATAATATAAGTGGTTGATAACCGACGGGCCTCTAGTTTATCCACGATTTTGACTTTTTTTCGGTCTTTTTTTTCAACTATAGGGGTAGGAATATATTTCTTCTTTATCATACTTTATTTTCAACTAGACCAAGAAATTATTGATTAATTGTTTACTTTACTATTTCATTTCAATGTTGAAATTTTATAAGCATTCAGCTGTCAGCCATCAGCTAGCTGTTTGTGCAGCATTCTGCAGGAAATGCTTACGAAATTTTTAGTTAGGTTTACTTTTGATTCAAATCTAGAAAATTACTCAGAATTCAGATAGAAAACACTCAGATTTGAAATACCTGAATTTTATTGGTAACACAATTTTTTAGTTATCAAACTATAGATAAATTACACCTTTAAAGTCACATTGGTCATAATGATTAATATTTAATTAGCTAGATAGTGAAAACTATTTAAGAATTTTGGAAAAATTGCTAGATATCAGATATTGTATGCAACAATGATCGCCAACTAATTTTTCATTTCATAATTATTGACTTAGGTATCAAATCAAGGATAATTTTTATGCAAATAAATCATCATTAACCATCGTAAATTTAGCCAACTAAGATTAAATATTGCGACCGCAATATTTAATGATCATTTTAATTAGGTTTATATTCATAATTCAATAACAAAATCCATTCTTTGTGTCAATTCATATAATGCCAATATAATTGTAATTGCTTACTGGTTGTTATATTTTTTTCATAAAAAACTTAGATATATTTCGATAATTTAGGTAATTTAAAATTATCACTATGACGACAATAGCAAAGATTGATAATTGAATAAATTACTTTCGCGATCGCCTCCTATCTCATCAATGAAATCCCTCCCAATTTTTTGTTCAATTCATTATCAAAAACTAATTGACTTCACCTAGACAATAAGCTTTGATTCCCTGAGAAGCAAACCAATTAATCGTTATTTCTGTCTGAATCGGTGACACCAAAACCACAAAACCAATCCCCATATTAAAAGTATTAAACATCGCTTCCTCTTCAACATTTCCAGCTTCAGCTATCCACTTAAAAATAGGAGGAATATCCCAACTACTTCTATCAATATTAATAGACATTCCTTCTGGCAAACAACGAGGTAAATTTTCTGGTAAACCACCCCCAGTAATATGAGCCATACCATGAATATCTAAACCCGCTTTTTGCCCTGCTAAAATTGGTTTAACATAAATTTTTGTTGGGGTTAATAGTGCCTCTCCTAAACTTTTCTTATTCAAAAAATTTGGGCAATCTTGTAGAGAAATATTGTACTCGTCAATAATCTTTCTTACCAAGCTAAAACCATTACTATGAATGCCACTACTTTCCAACCCGATCGCCACATCGCCCACTTGCACCTGAGACCCATCCAAAATCAAGCTTTTTTCCACAATTCCCACAGAAAAACCAGCTAAGTCGTACTCACCAGGTGGATAAAAACCAGGCATTTCAGCAGTCTCTCCCCCAATTAAAGCACACCCCGCTAAACGACATCCTTCAGCAATACCAGAAACCACTTCAGTTAACTGTTGCTGATTCAATTTTCCGGTTGCTAAATAATCTAAAAAAAATAGAGGTTCCGCCCCCGATGTCAACACATCATTGACACACATCGCCACCAAATCAATACCAACAGTATGATGACAATTAAGAATATTTGCTAATTTTAATTTTGTGCCCACACCATCAGTACCAGAAACCAAAACAGGTTCTGTATAGCCACTTGGCAAAGCAAATAACCCACTAAACCCACCTAATGCTCCTAAAACTTCTGGTCGGTGGGTACTAATAACCATATTGCGGATATTATCTACAAATTCACGACCCGCTTCAACATCAACACCAGCTTGTTTATAGTCCATCATGTCTTAGGCCAAAACTTTGATTGTGCGCTAGACAACAAAAGATTAAGAAACCCATTTATGAAGATTCTCAATCTAGCAAAGGCAATTTCATAAATCCCTACTTTTGTCAGGATGTCTAACCTTTAGAAGTTTACCATCAGTCTTGTCTCTTTGACACTCCGCGAGATAAATCCACGCGGATTATTAAGCAGAATACATTTGCCGGGTTCAATCCACGTCAAATTTAACCCTTAATGGCATAGTCAAAGATGCCTCTAGTCTGTCTGGGGTAAACCCATTCAGCTTACTTTTTAATCCAATATTTGCTGCTCCATTGCAGTCAGCATTAATCAATTTATTTTGCTTCGTTTTGTACAAACCACGTTTAATTCTTTTGCCACTAAAGCTATATTCAGTTGAATTATGAGCATGATAAAAAGGTATATTATCTCTATCCAAAAAACTAGCCTTGGATGTGTAAGATTCCTCTTGTTCCAAATAAGTTAATCCAGCTCTTTCACACATAGCTTTTAACTTTAATCTCAAACTATGATGCGGTATTTGTACAAATTTTTGGTTTGTTTTCTTACCTAAATTGATATCTTTTTTGATTCCGGGATTAACACCTACAACAATAGTAGATATTTGATTTTGACTACACCAGTTCATGAGATATCTAACTGCTTTATTCAGATAATCCCTTACTTTATTGTTTCGATTGACTGTAATGTTAATCTGTTTCTTAGTCAACCCTTTGATACCTTGTCGATCTTTTAATGACTGTAATCTAGCATTTTCCTTGTTGTACCACTGGTTGATTGATTTAAGTTTTCTTCCGTCCAAAATGAACGACGACCCAGTATTTGATACACAGGTAGCTAAATTATTTAAACCAAGGTCTATAGCTAAAGCTTTATCAGTTTTTGTGGCTGGTTGTGGTTCAATTTCAGTAATAAATTCAACTTCAAAAAACCTAGCATTATATCTAGGAATTACCCTAACTTCCTTAAGGTTTTTATCTATTAATCGCTCCGGAAAAGGGATTTTTACTTCCCCATACTCAGCCTTAAATTTCCTAGACATTGGGATCTTAAAATATCCGTTTTTGACGATAATTCGAGGTATAATTAGAGGGAAATACCCCTCTTTATTTAAGTATCTAGGCAATCGTATTTGTTCAAAGCGATATAGCCTCTCATCGGCAGCTTTTATTAAGTTGAAAAAAATTCTAAAAGACCTATCAACAACTTTTAATGTTTGTTGTGCAATATCGGTTTGAAGTAGCTGGTAATTTTCATTATCTTTGCAGTGATGATAGTTGGATTCGTATCTGAGATACCCACCTTCTGCAAAATAAAACTGTCTAACAGAGTAAAGTCCTACATTCTACATATTTTTGGATAATCTGCACAACTGTCTGAGAGCTTTAAACTCTTGAGCCGACAAGTTCCTGATTTTGTTCTTTTGAGTCAGATACATTTCAACTATTATCGCCATATAGTATAAGTATAGCGAAAATAATTATGAAAGGCAATATTTAGACGACAGGTTAAAACCTATCAGTTAGTTTTCACCCAGGGGTGAAAACGGCCTGGTTTCCCACATCCCTAAATTTTTACGATGAAATTAACCAAATTTTTTTTCTAATTTGATTCCCAATCTGAAAAGTTTGTGATACTCTATTGCAGTCTCTTAATAATACTTAAACATCGAAGAGTTTGGGTTATCCGGAATAGTCTTAGCTGGACTATGGCCAGATAAGTTCAACTCAATGGGTGCTTCTTAAAAAAAAGAGCTTAAAAAAAATAGGTTTATGAAGTACAAAATTTGGACTTTTCTGACTACTTTCTTGATATTTTCTAGTGTAGGTGTAGGTTACTCTTATGCAGATACTCTTCAAGAAGACAAAATTTATCAAAATAACGAACCAACAGATAGAAGCTTAGAAACAAATGATAACTTACAGAAAACTGTTGCTAATAGGCAGGTAGATGTACTCAAAGTTGGGGAATACCAGTTAAACACAGGAGAAGGGAAAGATACTGTTACTGAAATTATGGCCCATGAATTAACTGGTCGTCAAGCTGCAACTCTCTATGTTCGTAATATTCCAGTTCTTACTTTTCTTGACTCTCAGGGTAAGAAAGCAAATAATATTAGTCCAGAGTCTAACTCAGACTCTTCGATGAAAATAGCTACTATTCAATCTTCTAATTCAAACCAACAAAAAGATCCTGTGTGGCGAGCATCAATAGTTGCCTCTCAACTAAATCAGCTTATGCAGGAAAACCCTAATCTGGATATTACAGCTAAGTGGGACACAGATACTGAAAGCTACATGATTCTGGTCAATGACCAAAAATTAGTAGAAATAAACGAACAAACTATTCTGCCAGATAGTACCAACGATTTAGCAACAGATACCCTACAAGCAACTAACCGTCTCAGACGACAAGTTAATAATGCCCCTCCTCTAGAAGAAATAGCAGGTAAACCAAAACCAAAACCACAACCAGAGCCACAAAAAATAGCTGTCGGGCCTATTACTTTCCAATATCAAGGTTGGGCTTCTTGGTACGGCCCTGGATTTCATGGTAACTTAAGTGCTAGTGGCGAACGTTACAATCAATATGCCATGACAGCAGCCCATAAAACTCTGCCTTTTGGAACAAAGGTACGAGTGACTAATCTTAATAATGGTAGTTCAGTCGTCGTCAGGATTAATGATCGTGGCCCATTTATTCGAGGCAGAGTTATTGATTTATCTGCTGCGGCTGCTCGTATTTTAGGTATGATTCATAGTGGAGTTGCTCCTGTAAAGGTTGAGGTTATTGATTCTCGTGGATCTTAATTTAGTCTGATTAAAGAATGTTTCACTACAGGAGTAGTTACTCTAATAGTTTCGTGAGAGTGTCTATATAAATGATATGGGGGAAAAGATCAACTTTTCCTCCTTTTTTTCTATTTCTTAAGTATCTGTGCAAAATTAATTTATAGCAGAAGTGAAGAAGGAAGAAGGAAGAAGGAAGAAGGAAGAAGGAAGAAGGAAGAAGGAAAAATCTTATGTGTTTGAACATTTTTTGAGAAACAGCAGCCTCTAAGGCTTAGTGTCATGTCAAGCTTAAAATAGGGTAATACCAGTTTGATAAATGTTTGCTACAAATAGTTAGAGTATTTTTTAGGAGTCAGGAGTCAGGATTCAAGAGTCAGGAGTCAGAATGAATGGTTTCAATGCCAGTTTTTAGGTCATAAATTCTCTTTTTCTCTTGGTGCGCGTTCCCTCTCTTGGTTGGCGTTCCCATGGCAAGGAAACCCGAAGAACACAGAACTGCTCCGCTTTTCGGTGCGGAATGCTACGCAAACATGTCGGCGATAGCCAAAACGCCGGGTTCCGACCGCTTGCGACTGGCGTCGTTGCGGGGTCGCACCGCTTTGTCCAAGGGACATTTCCTGTAAAGTAGGGGCGAATGGCCATTCGCCCCTACACAATTTTTGTTGTGACGTGAGGTTAGAGATCGGCAAAAGCGCTGTAATGTTGTTACTGCTAAATCATAATAACCCTCTTCTGTTTTCTCCTAAAAAAGAATCTTTCTATTCCCATTACCAATTCCCAATTATCGTAAGCATTCAGCTATTAGCTGTCAGCTATCAGCTCTCAGCTCTAGAGTTTTAATGAATATAGACTGTGTAAGCCAGCTTTTAGGTGTAAGTATAAACTCTGATTCAATTAGTAAAGCTTTTATATCAAACTAAAAGCAATAGCTGATGGCTGATAGCTGACGGCTGTTTGCGCAGCATTCCGGAGGAAATGCTTACCAATTATCAATATTATTTTTATAAAAAATGCGTCTATTTACTACTATTGCAGCTTTGCAATGCTACTTAAACTTATTGAAAAATGATCGACACAAATCTCCACATACTGTTGGTTTAGTACCAACAATGGGAGCTTTACACAAAGGACATTTAAGCTTAATTAAACGTGCTAAAGAAGAGAATAAAATTACTGTTGTGACTATTTTTGTTAATCCTTTACAGTTCTCTCCTACTGAAGATTTCCAACAATATCCTCAGCAGTTAGAAACAGATAAAGAACTATGCGAACAAGAAGGAGTAGATATTATTTTTGCTCCCACTCCTGAAACGATGGGTATGGAAAATGAGCTGTCTACTAATGCTCAAAATTCTACAACTACAGTTGTTCCTCCATCTAGCATGACATCAATTATGTGTAGTCTTTCTAGACCTAATTTTTTTCAAGGAATTGCCACTATTGTAACTAAATTATTGAGTTTAGTTCAGCCAAATAATGCTTATTTTGGGCAAAAAGATGCTCAACAATTAGCAATTATTCAACGGTTGGTAAAAGACCTCAGTTTGTCAGTTAATATTATTTCTTGTCCAATAGTTCGTGAAGCTTCAGGATTAGCTATTAGTTCTCGCAATCAATATTTAACTGTCGAACAAAAACAGCAAGCTGCCATATTATATAGCTCTCTTTGTCATGGTAGAAAAGTATTTTTAGAAAATCGAAATGCAGCAAATATTGTCGAAAAAATTAAAAATGCTGTGCAGGAACAATTAGCAACTTTACCATTTATAAAACTAGAGTATGTAGAAATAGTCAATCCAGAAAATTTACAACCTTTAGAAAATATTCAAGATATAGGTTTATTAGCGATCGCTGCTCATATTGGTTCTTGCCGTTTAATAGATAATATACTTTTGAGAAACCGCAAACCAATAATTGCCATTGATGGTCCTGCTGGAGCTGGCAAATCAACAGTAACCAAATTAGTAGCACAAAAATTAGGACTTTTGTACTTGGACACAGGAGCAATGTATCGGGCCGTAACATGGATGGTTTTACAAGGTGCTGTCCCAGTAGAAGATGAACCTCAAGTAGCAGAATTAGTCAGTCAATGTCAGATTAGCTTTAATGGTCCTGAAAATAAGCGTGTCCTGATTAATGGCCAGGATGTGACAGAAACAATTCGGAGCAGGGAAGTTACAAATCATGTTTCAGCTATTGCAGCTCAGGCAACTGTCAGGTATTTTATGGTAGAACAACAACAAAAATTTGGAACTAAAGGAGGAATAGTAGCAGAAGGACGAGATATTGGTACTCATGTATTTCCCAACGCTGAACTAAAGATTTTTTTAACAGCTTCTGCCGAAGAGCGATCGCGACGACGACTGCTAGAGTTACAACAAAAAGGTCAAACTAATATCAGCTTAGAACAAGTAAAAAAAGATATTATTCAACGAGACCAAAAAGATGCTAACCGGAAAATTTCTCCCTTACGAAAAGCTCCAGATGCTATAGAAATTAGCACCGATGGTTTAAGCATAGCTGAAGTTACTCATAAAATTGTAGATATTTACACACAAAAAAATCCACAACTATAGTTCAATTAATCCGGAAAATACTGAGTAGATTAAGATTAGTTAGATCAAACTCAGGAGGAGAATAAAGTATTTTATTTATAACGGAAGAATAGCTATTGTCTTAAGTAAAAACAATAGTTAAATCACCTAAAAAACAGAAATGTTTTGACAAGATAGCTGAATAATTTCAAAAAATTATAGTGATAAAGGTGTGTAGGAAAAATATGACAAACTTAGGTTCACTATCCAGACAAGGAAAATCTTTAGCAACAGTGATAGCTGCTAGTGGAAGTTTCTTAATCGGAATGTTACTGCCCATGGAAATATGGACAAATCAACAAACAACCACAAAAGCAACTACAGTAAAAACAGCAACAAATACAAAGCAAATAAATCAGTCGGTAAATAACAAAGACACTCCATTAGAAGTAATTAAAATTAGTTCTGTTGTTGCTAAAAAAATTAATAATACTAAACAAAAACTGAGGGAATTAGAATTAAAAACCTTTAATTTTAGCGTCCCCAAAAGATTCCAAAGTCAAACAGTTAAAAATGTTACTCTCAATAGCAAACAAAAAGTTATTTCCTTAACCTTTGACGACGGTCCATGGAACAAAACCACAGAACAAATATTAGATATTCTCAAAAAACATAATATTCGAGCAACTTTTTTCGTCGTCGGCCAACATTTAAACGTACGTCAAGAAATAGGTAAAAAAATTGTAGAAGAAGGTCACGTTATTGCTAACCACACATGGAACCACCCTTCTAAAAGTAGTAAAATGAGTTCAGACCGGATCAAAAGCGAAATTGGACGTACAGCAGACCTCATATATAAGATAACAGGTAGGACTACCAACCTATTTCGTCCTCCAGGAGGTGTCCTCGTTAATGGTTTAGCCGACTATGCCAAAGAACGGAAACACACCGTAGTCTTATGGTCTGCTGATTCTGTAGACTGGTATTACAGGTCAGCCCAACAAATTACTAAAAAAGTTTTGAATAGAGCTAGCAATGGTGGAATTGTCTTACTGCATGATGGCGGTGGCCCAAGAGGTCACGTTGTTGAAGCTCTACCCAATATTATTGCTGGCTTGAAAAAACAAGGTTATGAATTTGTTACCATACCAGAATTACTAACAATTAAAGATAGAGAGCTACATCAGGAAGAATTAGCACAAAAAAGAGAAATTAAAAAGCAAGAAACAAATGCACAAGAGAACAAGGAGCCGGCAAACAAGGAGTAAACTTTCAACAATTAATAATAGACATCTCCAGAAAAGAGGGAATAGGGAATAGGGAATAGGGAATAGGGAGAAATAACTGATAATTTCTGTATGATAATTGACTTTATTTTTGATTTTTGGAGATGTCTAATGAATAATTACCTCTTTTTATCAAGAAAAGGATTGGCTAAAAAGATTTTTTTTCTTGGATATGGCGCAGGCTTCCTCGCCATCCCACCCTACGTAAAAGCTGCGAAGAGCGACCGCTTTTATCCCTTATCCAAGAGGAGGCTTTAAACCTGAATTGTTGAATGAATAATTATTAACTATCAACTCTTAATTATTCATTATTAATTATTCATTATTAATTATTTGATAAACCCATCTATTAGTACCTTTGACCAAAACAAAATGGCTTCCATAGCTCGCAAAAATTTATTAGAAGATATTCCTCGGTTCATAGTAGCCCAAGCAGGGATATTATTTGCAGTCAGCTTAGTAACAATTCAAACAGGCATATTAAATGGGTTTGCTCGTTCCACAACCCTACTAATAGATAAATCCAATGCAGATATTTGGATCGCCTCTAATGAAATGGTCAACTTCGAGCTAACAGACCCCCTAATTTACGGTCAATTAAATCAAGCTAAAACAATAAAAGGCATCCAACAAGCAGAAGCTTTAATTTTAGGGTCAGTCAGATGGCGACCTCAGAATGGAGAAATGAGTCCATTAATGGTGGTTGGATTTAACCCAGATGGACAACTATTCAACCCAGGAAAAGTCATTGAAGGTAACCTCAGGGACCTAAAGCAACCATTCGCTGTGATGGCCGACCAAAGTAGATTATCCAGTATGCTTGCAGAAGGAGTAGGAACAACGGCGATCGCAGGTTCCCTACCAGCAAAATTAGTCGCAGTTACCAAAGGTACTCAGTCAATTGTATCCAGTACCTTGCTATTTACATCCCTAGAAAATGCTAATACATATATTAGTGCAGGTATTAACGCCGAAGTTAACTGCAAAGTTGTAGGAGCAGGAAATCTTCAATGTACAAAAGTAGTAGAAAAAAAAGACCCCACTCAAAAGTTGGAAGAAACGCCACCACCAAAAGAGTTAGAAGTAGCAGATCCGATCGCCTATATATTAGTCAAAGCTAAACCAGGTGAAGATTTACAAGTATTAAAACAAAAAATAGAAGAGGCGATGCCAGCTACTAATGCTTACACTAAAAATGAATTATCTGAAAAAACCAGATTTTTTTGGTTGGCACGAACAAATATTGGTTTAGTTTTGGGAATGGGTGCAGTAGTAGGTGTAATTGTAGGCATAGTAGTGGTCGCCCAGATTTTGTATTCATCTGTGTCCGATCACCTAAAGGAATTTGGTACTCTCAAGGCAATGGGTGCATCTGATAAGGAGTTGTATGCAGTAATTGTAGAGCAGGCAATTTGGATGGCAGTTTTAGGTTATCTCCCTGGGATGTTGGTGTGTTTAGGATTAAGTAGTTGGGTAGCAGGTAAAGGAATTATTATTTTGATTACACCTTTGTCTGCACTTGGAGTGTTAGGTATAACTGTTTTTATGTGTGTCGGGTCAGCTTTCTTTGCCATTCAAAAAGTAACTCGTATCGATCCTGCAATTGTATTTAAAGCTTAGAAATAATTTCAATACTACATCCTCTGTAATATCATGTCCGGATAATTAGGGCTTGCTGAATAAAGTATGAGTGGTAGGAGTAGGAGACAGGAGACAACCCACCCGCGGGCCTCGACCCTGGAGGGGAAGACAGGAGACAACCCACCCGCGGGTCCCGACCCTGGAGGGGAAGACAGGAGACAACCCACCCGCGGGTCCCGACCCTGGAGGGGAAGACAGGAGACAGGAGTAAACCCACCCCTAACCCCTCCCAGGAGGGGAATTTAGAAGAGGTAGGAGCTAAGTTTTGTCCTCAGATTTTTCTGTCCGAAGGTTTGCCTTTTATGCGTGCTTTTTTGAGGGTTTTAGACTAAAACCAACACACTTTTGGGGAATCAAAGAAGGTTCAAACCTTTACTTGTCAATGGTTTGATAATTAATCAGCAAGCCCTAATTAGTGATAAAAAAACTTTCTCCTTCAACTCCAGTTCTTCTTCTTCCTTCTTCCTTCTTCTTTCTTACCTCCTGACTCGGTCCTTCCCCTCCTGGCTCCCCTCCTGGGAGGGGCGGGGGTGGGTTGACTCCTGAGGACTCCGTCGTTATTTATAGCGCTGTGCGCAGGCAACAGCTCCGGAAAGCAACAGCTCCGGAAGGGGGAATCAATTGCCGATAACATAAGACTTTTAGGTATTTGGCCTCTCCTGCAATTTGTAAATATACCAGCGCTCATTGCTATATTTATAACTGTTCAACCGGACATGATATAATTCCCATTTCTCCTGAGTGCTGAGTTCTGAGTTCTAACTCCTACCCTTACCACTCATACTTTTTCAGCAAACCCTAATTAGGTGTTAGATGTTAGATACTATACCAATTTGATGCGAGACTCCACAGAATGGTGAAATTTATTAACTTGTCTGTCTAGAACTACAGTTAACTCTGATTAAGATATTATTCTCTGCAACTTTATATTCATTTGGTATGAGGTTTCTAAACCTTGAATCAAAGAGTGGTTAAATCTTCCTGAGACCAAATATGCCGATCAAAAAGTAGTTTTTCACCCGTCGCTCTAATGTTTAATATTTTTGCCATTTTTACCTAACTAAACTAACAAATATTCTCTTTTTTATATCCCTATAAAAAGTATATTGCCTAAAGGAAATCGGAGATAATTTAATCAAAAAAAGTTCACAATACATTCTTTTTTCTTTAATTGAAGCAAAAATATCATAATTTTTTATAGCGATTGATACAAATAAATATAGCACACATAAAACCATTAAATCAATTTTTTTATAGTCAAAAAAAGTATATTTTGGAAAAATAAATCATCATTAATATTCAACTAAAACTCATCATTTTGATATAAGTACAATATTTTAGTTATTTTACTTAATAGTTAATGTATTATTTTTACTTCATTTCCTGAAAAAGTGTCAGTAAATACAACTAGAAATCGAATAAAATGTTACAAAAACTATTATTGACATTGAGCTGAGTCACTATGACCTAGTGATACAGAACAAAATTTACTTACGCCATAATGCTGACTCAGACCCCTAGATACAAATCAATATTCTTACCATACAATTACAAGTATATGTAAATAACTCAGATAAATATAAAACTAAGGGCAGACTAAAAATGTCTAATATAAGCAAAAGTAAAGTCGAATATAACGAGCGATCGCTTAGAAAATTAGCTAGGGCTTTAACTATGTCTGAGGGCGATTTTTCCCTAATTTTAGTGCGTTGTAATTCTCCAGAATTAAGAGAACAGATCCTCGAAAAACTTAAACAAGAATACCCTGTAGAATACCAAGAATTAGCATTAGACAACTCTACTGATACACTTTACTCCAGTATCAACCAAAAGTTAGGGGAAATTTCTCCAAAAGCTTTAATGGTTAAGAGTTTAGAATCAGTCAATACTCTAGATAGATTATTAATAGCAGCTAACCTAGTCAGAAATAAATTCCAAAACTTTCAGTTTCCATTAGTATTATGGGTGACAGATGAAATTCACAAAAAGTTAATTCGTGTAGCACCAGATTTTCAAAGTTGGGCATCGGCCATTAGCTTTAATCCCAAATCTGCCTAAGCTTAACTTGAAAAAAATAAATTATTTGTATAATTTAATATAATTAAATCTTATAATTTGTTAACATCCTAGAAATATCCATGAATAAATATATTTTTTTGAAAAATAATTAAAAAAAAATAAAAAATTACATATTTAGCTAAAATTAGTGGTATGGAAAGAGGATTAATAAAATTATTAAACATTTTTGATATCTAGCTCAAAAGCCTGATTAACCTTCTATTCTGTCAGTGGAAACGCTAAATTTTGCTAATTTGGGTTGACAAAGACGACTCCCCATAGCGCAAGAAACCCGCCATTAGTATTTAGCCAACACCATAAAACTTGACAGAATAAGGAAGAAAAAACATGGAGACAGGTATTGAATCAATCCACGCCAGAGAAATTCTTGACTCCCGTGGTCGTCCAACCATCGAAGCGGAAGTCCAGCTAGCCAATGGAATAATTGGACTGGCCCAAGTGCCCAGTGGTGCATCTACAGGTAGCTTTGAAGCCCACGAACTTCGGGATGGAGATAAAGGACGCTACGGCGGTAAAGGAGTACTCACAGCAGTAAAAAACGTTGAAGAAAAAATTACCCCTGCCCTAATCAAAATCAATGCTCTCAACCAAACCTCAGTTGATAGCAAAATGCTCGAAATAGACGGCTCCCCCAATAAAAGTAATTTAGGTGCTAATGCTATCCTCGCTGTCTCCCTAGCTACTGCTAAAGCAGCCGCTAATGCTGTGGGTATGCCACTGTACCGCTATTTAGGTGGACCACAAGCCAGTCTGCTACCAGTACCTTTAATGAATGTAATTAATGGTGGTGCCCACGCTGCTAATAACGTAGACATTCAAGAATTTATGATCGTACCTGTAGGTGCGCCCTCATTTAAAGAAGCACTGCGCTGGGGTGCAGAAGTCTTCGCCACCCTCAGTGGAGTTCTAAAAGACAAAGGTTTACTAGGTGGAGTAGGAGACGAAGGTGGTTATGCTCCCAACTTAGGCTCAAACCAAGAAGCATTAGATATATTAATTGCAGCGATCGAGAAAGCAGGTTACAAACCAGGAGAACAAGTAGCTCTAGCGTTAGATGTAGCTGCTAGCGAATTTTACAAAGATGGTAACTATATTTACGACGGCGCAACTCATTCCCCTAGTGAATTAATTGATTATTTAGCTAGTTTAGTCGATCGATATCCCATTGTCTCCATAGAAGATGGCCTACATGAAGACGACTGGGACAGTTGGGTACAGCTAACCCAAAAATTAAGTAGCAAAATTCAATTAGTGGGAGATGACTTATTTGTTACCAACCCTTCTCGTTTACAAAAAGGCATTGATATGAGTGCTGGTAACTCAATTTTAATTAAACTGAACCAGATAGGTTCCCTGACTGAAACTTTAGAAACTATTGACTTAGCAACTCGTAATGGTTTCCGCTCAGTGATCAGTCACCGTTCAGGAGAAACAGAAGATACAACTATTGCTGACTTAGCAGTAGGAACACGAGCAGGTCAAATCAAAACAGGTTCCCTCTGTCGTAGCGAACGAGTAGCTAAATATAATCGACTGTTACGGATCGAGGATGAATTAGGCGATCGTGCCATCTATGCGGGTGCAGTAGGTTTAGGACCAAAAGGCCGAAATTAGGTTAGTGGTCTAATACCATCAAAAACTAAGTAACAACAAGAAAACTATCAGGGATAGAAACTCAAATGGGGTAATACCAGAGTTTCTTCCCATTTATTCGCAATAAAGCCAAAAGTTGACTGTTGACGATAGTCACTTTCTAAACTAAACTTGAAACTGTTAAATCTGTTACATCCTTAAATCAGGAAAATTTTTGATGGAGAATCAAACAAATGTTTCATTCATTGGCACAGGGACAATAGGCTGTCCAATGATATTTAAACTACCTGAGGGGGACGACCCAGCGAAACTATATGACAAATATAAATAAGCAGCAATACGGGAATATTCTTCAAAAGAAGCAACTAGAGGATGTAGAGAAATCATCACTTGCTTGTTTGCCCGTATAGGAGTATAACTTAGCTAATAGTTAAATTATTGACTGGCATTACTGCTAATGCTCAAAACAATAGTATTCCCTTAAACTTGATGTGGAATTTGATTAAAGCCTACCTTTGGTAGCAGTTTTGTACATTAAAAATCACCAAAATTTAATTTAGAGCATGGTTTGATAGAGCTAGCAAAAGCTCTTAGATAGCATTTTATAGAATATGTGAATGATGTCATCATCGAAAAAAAAGCTGACTTCAGTTAGAAAAAAACATGGGATTAAATTATAGATGTGATATAATTGAATAGTTGAACCATTTGGGCTGTCGATAACGAATCTAGTTATCAGCCTAATCATAGAATTATTCGCAAAATTAAGCATTTAGATGTTAGCAAAAATGCAAAAATACCATACATAATAAAAATGATTTCAGTTTTAGAAAAAGCTGTCAATTTAGTTACCCTCAGAAGGAGGATCTGCATTAACAATTAGCCTCTTGACATAAAATTACGCTAGCCTTAGAAAGAAAAACTACGGGCTTCAGTACCTCTTGCAACAGGAAAGCGAGAAGATGCAAAATTTTCTTTTTTATCTCCTTAATAGGGACAATACCTGATTTTTGTGGTCAATTAAAGATTGCTAGATCAAGGTTTGGAATACTTTTAGGGAGAGCAATTAAGCATAAACTAGATTGTTCGATAAAACCTAAATAGTTTACTAGCTAAGTGTTTGTTAATACAGCATTAGCTAGAAGATTAACGTGAAAAAAATCAATTAAAACAAAAACAGTTTGGAGTAAAAAAACAATGAGTCAATCAGTAAAAACTAACATCAACGAAAGTTTTAATGCCATCAAAGGAGCTCATATTCTCTCAGGTGATGCGGAAAAAATACAAGAATATTACGATCAATGGGCGGCTGCCTATAATAGCGATGTGTCTAACGAAGAGTATATTGGTCCTAAGTACATTGCCGATTTATTAGAAACTCTCAAGGGCGATAATGATTCAAAAGCAATAGATGCCAGTAATAAAAATATTGAAATTCTTGATGCAGGATGCGGTACAGGTTTAGTGGGTATTGTCCTCAAGCAAAAAGGTTATCATCATGTAGATGGTTCTGATTTATCAGAAGGAATGGTAGAAAAAGCCCGTGCGACAGGTGCTTATAATGTTCTGGAAAGTGGAATTGACCTCACTAAAATAAATGAAGCTTATGAGGACAATCAGTATGATGCTACAGTTTGTTGTGGTGTGTTCACTTTAGGTCATGTGCCTCCAACTGCTTTATCAGAACTAATCCGCATTACCAAACCAGGTGGCTGGGTAGTAGTAAGTACCCGCAAGAGCTATTACGATAGCACTGATTTCCAAGAAGTTTGCGATCGCTACCAACAAGAAGGTAAAGTCAAATTGGTCAATCATGTTAAAGATGGTCCATATATTGCTGAAGAAGGGGCGCATTATTGGGCTTTTGCAGTTTGTTAATTGACAAGCTGCGGTGAGCGAAGAGTGAAAGCTAACCTAGTAAAAGCTAACCAGATATAGGTTTGGCGATCGCGTGCAGCCAGTTTTACCTAGGATGTTGATTCTGATAATTTTTCCACCCCTGAAAAGTTATGCACCACTACTCCTGCTTATCTCTATGAACAGGAGATTATTAGATTATTAAAAGTGTTGCTCGGGTACTGTTTTGGAGTTAGTCTTAGTATTTCTAAGATCGCCCTTGTTATTTCCCTATAGGGCAAAAGAGTAAAACAGAAAACCTGATAGAATCAACTCCCTAGGTTTTACCGAAACCTTAACTATTTTCTAGCAATATGAAGAAAGCAAAAATTAGCTAACTCTATGGTTTTTATTGCGGAAATGTTAGATGGGAAATTGAACTATCAAATTGATACTATGGAAAGTCTACCAATTATCTCTTTATCAGAATTAGAAAAAGCTAGCCCAGAAGAAATCAAAAAATTGTACGATGTTTGCTACGAACATGGTTTTTTTTATATAAAAGAACATGGAATTGGCTCAGAAATAATCAATCAAACTATTGATGCATCCCGGAAGTTTTTTAAACTACCTGAAGATGTCAAACTAAACTATCGTCACGACATCCAAAAAGTTTATCCCAAACATTGTAGGGGTTACTCTCCTTTGTATGGGGAACTTCTGGATGGAGAACAAGCAGATCCTAAAGAAATTTTTGATTTAGGTATAGAAAGACCTTTATCAGAGCAACCATTTACAGGTCCGACAGTTATACCTGATGATAGTATAGCTCCAGGTTTTGCTAGTTCTCATTATCAGCTACAAAATGAAATTCTGACAAAAGTAGTTCCTAAATTATTAAAGGGATTAGCTTTAGCTTTAGGATTAGAAGCAAATTGGTTTGATAAATATTTTATAGATCCAACATTCATCCATCGGACGGTTTATTATCCGCCTGGTTTTGGCAAAGCGGGAAAACATACCGACACTGGAATTTTTACAGTCTTAATCCAAGAATACTTTCCTACTCCTTCTTTAAGGGTTTATACAAAAGATAAATGGATTGATGTTCCTTGTATAGAAGATACCTTTGTCATTAATTTAGGGGATATGTTACAGTATTGGACAGAAGGTTTATTTGTCAGCACTCCTCACGAAGTAATTCATAATCGTGCAAGCGACCGAGTTTCTATGCCTATTTTTGTTTTTCCAAATATTGAAACAATAATTCAACCTTTAGGTACTACTAAAACGATTCGTTCTAAGGAAGTGATGTTGAACAATTTTTTATCGATCTGGGAAACTGGTGAAGGGTCAGGTAGAGCTAAAGAATTAGTTTAATTAGAGATAGATAAGAATTTAATAATTTTCACGTATAACCCAATTTATTAAGGATTTGATACCTGTGCCTAAATTGGGTTAGTTTTAATTATAAGAATAAATAAGTGATATAATGTCGGCACTTTATCGTTTGTGTAAACCCAAGGGTGAATATCTACAAAAAATTTAAGTTTTTTTGGACTTTTAAGTCTTCTGTTCTAGATAACTAGGCGTTGATGATTCTGGGTATGATGCAAGCCCCCCTAACCCCCCAATTTTGGGGGGTATAAAACTCTAAAAGTCCCCCAAAATTGGGGAATTTAGGGGGCTTGACCAGAACCAAACAATTGCACATTCATACTTCAATTCAGCAACGCTGATAACTAATATAATATCCGAATAATTAGTTATTGTATGATGAGAGGAGTCAGTAGTCAGTAGGAAGAAAGGATGAAAGTTGGAATTATCTGGGAATATTCTGGCATTTTATGTCTGCATTGAATGGAATTAGAAAGTGCGATAACTGTATAACCGGATTTTATATAAAGCCTTCTTCCTTCTTCCTTCTTCCTTACCTTTACAATACCAATGCTACCGGAGATAATATGATTAATGAGTATGTTGAGATAGTCAATTATTATGACAACCTATTGACCAGTGGATACTTTGACTATGATTCCCTTAGCAATACCTTGTACAACTTACTTGGTACTAGAAGAAAAGTTTTAGATATTGGTGTAGGAACTGGATTACTTAGTGAAAAAATGCTTGCTTTGGCAAACTATAACATTGTTGGCGTTGATTTTTCTCCCCGAATGTTGGAAATTGCGAAGAAGAGATTAGCAAATTCAGATGTTAGATTGATTTGTGAAGATATTACACAATTTGAAACTGAGGAAAAGTTTGAAGCAATAGTTTCAACTGGAGGTGTGATTTGTATATTGGAAGAAGATGGAGAATATAGAATTTGTAGTCACATAACCGATCCAGAAAAAAATCAGCAGTTGTTGGCAAAGTTACACAGTCAGTTAGACGAGGATGGATTATTAGCACTAGGAATTCAGGGAACTCATACCAACTATAGAAAGGAAATCAAAGGTGAGATTTTTTATGAGCAGAAAATCAAGAAAGAGGGAAATTATATTGATAAGTGGTATGTGTTTTCTCAAGCTAATGGAGAAATTATCAGCGAACAATTTTGCCGTTTTTATGTTTTTGATAGACAACAGACAACTCAAATGCTGATTGATGCTGGATTTAAGCAAGGATATCAGATTATTGATGGCAAGTTTTTAGTCAGCTACAAATAATACAGCAATTATGACACAATTAATGGCGTTGCTGAAGCATTTGTATGATATTAATCTTAATTCTTTAGGAGTAAACCCACCCCCTAACGCCTCCCAGTAGGGGAACTCAGTCGGATCAACTCAAGAGGGAAGAAATAAGAAGAAAGAGCAGTAGAAGATCAAGTTTTTTTTTCGCGCTCTTATCCGGACATGATATCATACCTCAAGTCACCAACACCCAATTAATGAATGCTGTTTTTCTAAATGGGTAATTGTTTTTCCCCTAATCTACGGAAAAAATCAGGAAAAATATCAATGATTTGGTAAAATTGTGATTACACCATAATGACTACTCACATACTAAGTCAATAAATATCAGCAAAAAATGCAAAGTTTAGAAACAAAAAAATATTTCAACTGCCAAGAATTTGATGATTTTCTAATTGAAGAAGTGTACCTAGAAAATGTTTTAGTCAAAGGCAGTGAAATATGGTTTCGCTATCTCTGTTTTTGCTGGTTTTTGCGCTTATGGAGATAGAGAAAAAGTAATTAAAGCTTTTGGTAAAGACCTCTTTACTATGGAAGAAAATTTATATATTTGGTCAGAGTTACTGGGATTAAAAGGTTATATTCCTTGAAAATGTGTAGGAATGCCTGAAGAAACTCAACTTTATTTTTACAAGCTTTATCAACAAGGTGTGAGAAATCTGGCGATCGCTCTGTTTGAAAAGGAAATTTTGACACCGTTACAAAATAGTGGTAAGTCTGTAGAAAATTATTTTCAGGAAATTCAGAATCTATTCGGTCAAGTGTATGAAGAGCATCATACTATGCCAGAATGGTTGTGGCAAAAATTCGTCCAGTTCTCAGGAACTGTTCCCACCAATAATATTAAATTCGGTAGCATTGGTGTAATTAGATAAAGAGTGTGGGGAGTGTGGGGACCCACCCCTAACCCCTCCCAGGAGGGGAATATCGAGAAAGATTTGGCATTATGTGAAGATGGAACATTTTTTTATACCGAACCCGAGCAGATTTGATATAATTCTAGTTCTGACAAACAAAAATCCTAATTAACGACAAAAATCTCAAGAAAAAATATGGAAAACCTGTCAATTATTTCTCTCAAAAAATTAGCACAAGAAGATCCGCACGAAATCGAGCGATTATATCTTGCTTGCGACGATAGCGGTTTTTTCTATTTGAACGAGCATAGTATTGCCAAAGACATCATATTATAATCTCCTGTGAGCAATTTATCTCACATGGGAATTGACGGATATTACCAAATATCTCACAGATTTTACGGCTTATATCAATTACTTAATCTTAGGGGAAGCTAATCACTAATACCTGATTAAACAGAGAAATGCTATAGTATAATAGCCTGAAAATTATAGGTTTAATATTTTTTATATGCACAAAAACAAAGAAGATCCAGAAAAAAATTCTAATGATTTAGAAGACTGGGTTTTTGGTGCTGAAATAGCTCACAGATTTACTGATGAAGCAGAAAAACATATACCTGACTACTGGAAAGTAATAGAGCTAACAATTAATATACTTAAAGATAATATACCTCTAGATGGATTTATTGTAGACGTGGGATGTGCTAGTGGTAATACATTGTATTATTTATACAAACAGGGTTTCAAAAATTTGTTTGGGATAGATTATTCTCAAGAAATGCTAAATGTAGCTGGCAAAAATCTGAGTAAAGTTGACAAAGACTTTCCTTCAAGACTTTTTCAATCAGAAACATTCGTTCAAAATATGATTTTTAATGCTATTGTTTGTAACTGGACTCTTCACTTCATTCAAGAAAGACAAGCATACTTAAAAGCTATTTTTGATTCTCTAATTAGTAAAGGATTATTTATACTGACAGAAAAAACACTTCAAAGTCAAATAATAGAAAATCAATATATACTTTTTAAACAAGACCAAGGATTAAGTAATGAAGAAATTGAACGCAAGAAACAACAATTAGAAGGTATATTAGTTCCTCTATCTGTAAAACAAAATCTAGAGTTATTAGCTAAAACTGGTTTTTCTCAAATAGAAATAATCAATGCTAGACTAGGATTTGTAACTTTTTTGTGCATAAAACCCTAAGTAAACCACAAAAGGAATATTATAAATATGGACTTGTTAATCAATCAAATTCATTTATCCTAAAATCGCTATTCAAAAACTCTAATTGAGATAATATACTCTTTGCTTAACGCTACTGGTAGCGACTTCACAGCGATATTTGCGATCAACTAGCTAAATTTTTCAGTGGTGACATTATTGATGACAACCTCGCCAGTTTAATAGAGCTTGGTTAGTAGATGATGCTCTGCGGGTAATGAATTCAGTAAAAGAACCAATTTTGTATTTTGAACAGCCTTGTGAAACTGATGAAGAGTGTTTACAAGTACGTCAACTGACTTATTATCCAATTATTTTAGATGAATGTATTCAGCGTGATGGGGATGTTGTCCGCGCTCAAGCTGACAGTGCTTGTGAGGCTATTAACTTGAAGATTAATCGAGTTGGAGGTTTAACTAAAGCCAAGCGTATTCGAGACTTTTGCCTGGAAACGGGTATTAGGATGAATATTGAGGAAAGTGGCGGTAGCGTGATTGCAGATACTGAAGCAGTACACCTGGCTCAGAGTACCCCAGCAACTTATTTACGAGAACTTGGTTATGCCATGAAATCTTAACTGTGGATACAGCTACGGATGGTGCGCGAAATCAAGGGGGTAAAACTTATGCGCCAGAAGTTCCAGGATTGGGCGTAGAACCAAAAATGGATGTTTTGGGATAGGCGATCGCTGTTTATGATATACAGCGCTTTTCAAATTGATCAGGACTTACGCAACGGTACTAATTATAGTGGTTAAGTAAGCAATAATGACCAAATAATACACTATATGTAGCGGTACTGCGTAAATCCTGTTGATGAACCACATCTCCATAATCAAAACCCAGTAGGGACGCCCTTATGCAACGTCCCTACTGTGGTCTACTGAAATGAAAATTGCTGTAAGTTTCTAACGATATCAAATCTAGAACACTGCGGGCTACCTTCACTGCACTTGAATATACGATGTAGGAACCAAGAGTTCTATTATCTTTTCAATATAGATTAAAGATGCTCTTATCTTTGATACACTTTCTGATAAATTAGTCAAGTTTAAATAAAGTCTGTGAAATACTTCTTCTTATCAGAGGGGTGGGCCGTAGGTAGAATTTGGACGGTCGGTGGTCTCTGGAGTGAAACAGCTTGGAGACGAGCGCCAGATATTGAAAAAATGAATCTTTGTATTTTGGATAAAAATGAAACAATGTGGCTGCATCGAGTCGAAGAAGCAGTATTGATGGTAGAGATTTATCCCACTGCTGAAGCCCAAAAGTCTGCTTCTAATCAGAATATTGGCAATGTGGTGTTGACCCGCTTGATTAATTCTGAAAAAGTCTTGGAATATCTTTGTACTACCTCAGCCATCTGTCAAATTGGCTAAAGTCATTAGGCTTGAGTCTCAAGTCAAAAGTTAACTTAACTAAATATTAATCATCAATTTTCTTGCTTTTGTAATGTTGGCTTGCGATTAACTTCAAAACTCTATACAATTCTTGAAATAGTTTTAACTTTTATGCCCCTATCTGATAAAATAGGCCATATTGTCCCTCACTATCTTGACAATTGGACTATAATTGGGGCAACTTTACGTAAACCGTTGAGAGGCCTCACAGCATAATTTTCAATTTGGTGTGAAATGAATCGGCGGTAAGCGTAAAATCTGACTGCGGAGCTAGGCGCGTAGTTTTTCGATCTGCAAAAAGGGCGGTGGGGCATCCCGTCCTTAAAGCTCGTGGAGTCCGATGCAATAGCAGGACTGCGAAGCGAGAAGCCTACACTATACCGAATGGTTAGTGTGGGAGTATGTCACGGCAACTTTACGTAAACCGTTGAGAAGCCTCACAGCATAATTTTCAATTTGGTGTCAGATGAGTTGATAGATGGTTTCCTAGTTCTAAGACTTGCAGTAGGTGTGGTCAAGTGAAGCAGTCTCTATCCTTATCAGAGCACATTTTTGAATATGAAAACTGTGGCTTAAGTTGCGATTGCTCCGCAACCCTAGGGCAAACGAGATTTGTTTGCAGAGCATGACCTAGGAAATGCTAGCTTAAATCTAGCTATGGCGGTCAGTTTGCTCCGCAAGGCTGGCGCGAACAACCGTGACAGCTTGCGGACTGGACAGGCGCCGACTTTGCCAGTGGAATAGGGAATAGAACAGGTTATTTATAGAAAATCATAGATTTTTGGAGATAATCGTAGGTTTCTAAGAACGGCATAACAAACAAAAGAAAAAAGCTTTCAGTATAGACATCACTTAATAAGGAGGAGTGTAGTCAATGGGACTACCTTGGTATCGAGTACATACAGTTGTTCTGAACGATCCAGGACGACTAATATCCGTGCATTTAATGCACACTGCTCTAGTAGCAGGTTGGGCTGGCTCAATGGCCCTTTATGAACTAGCAATCTTCGATCCTAGCGATCCAGTCCTGAACCCCATGTGGCGTCAGGGAATGTTCGTCATGCCATTTATGGCACGTCTAGGTGTTACCCAATCTTGGGGTGGTTGGAGCGTTACTGGAGAAGCAGCTTCTAACCCTGGCTTTTGGTCTTTTGAAGGTGTAGCAGCAGCTCATATTATTCTTTCTGGTCTGCTGTTCCTAGCTGCTGTATGGCACTGGGTTTTTTGGGACTTAGAACTTTTCTTTGACCAACGTACCGGAGAACCTGCTCTAGACCTACCAAAAATGTTTGGTATTCACTTATTCTTATCTGGTTTACTCTGTTTTGGCTTTGGAGCCTTCCATTTAACAGGAGTATTTGGTCCAGGAATGTGGGTATCAGACCCCTATGGATTAACGGGTTCTATTCAGCCAGTAGCCCCGGCCTGGGGACCGGAAGGATTTAACCCATTTAATCCTGGTGGTATTGTCGCCCACCACATTGCAGCTGGAATTGTGGGAATTATTGCTGGTTTGTTCCACCTATCTGTAAGACCACCAGAACGTCTCTACAGAGCCTTGCGGATGGGTAACATTGAAACAGTCCTCTCAAGCAGTATCGCAGCAGTTTTCTTTGCAGCCTTTGTTGTCGCTGGCACAATGTGGTACGGCAGTGCGGCTACCCCTATTGAATTATTTGGCCCTACTCGTTATCAATGGGATAACGGTTACTTCCAGGAAGAAATTGATCGTCGCGTTCAATCTGAAATAGCAGCAGGTCAAACTGCTTCAGAAGCTTGGTCAACTATTCCTGAAAAATTAGCTTTCTACGACTATGTTGGTAATAGCCCTGCGAAAGGTGGTCTTTTCCGTGTTGGCCCAATGAATAATGGTGATGGTCTTGCTCAAGGTTGGCTTGGTCATCCAGTATTTAAGGATAAGGATGGCGAGGAATTATTTGTGCGTCGTCTACCAAACTTCTTTGAAACTTTCCCCGTTATCTTGACCAATGCTGATGGTGTAGTCAAGGCTGATATTCCTTTCCGTCGTTCAGAATCAAAATATAGTTTTGAGGAGAAGGGCGTAACAGTTAGCTTCTTAGGCGGTGAACTTAATGGTCAAACGTTTACTAAAGCTACAGATGTTAAGAAGTATGCTCGTAAAGCTCAGATAGGTGAACCTTTTGAGTTTGACCAAGAAACTTTAGGGTCTGACGGTGTATTCCGGACTAGCACTCGTGGCTGGTTTACTTATGGCCACGCTTGTTTTGCTCTACTTTTCTTCTTCGGTCATATTTGGCATGGATGTCGGACTTTGTTCCGCGATGTATTCGCAGGTATTGACCCAGACCTAGAGGAACAAGTAGAGTTTGGTCTATTCCAGAAATTGGGAGACCTAAGTACTCGTAGGAAGGAAACCTAAAGCTACTGTGGTTTAACCAATAATAAAAGTAGACCACTAAGAAAACTAGGTATCTCTCATCTTCAAATTTTCGATAAAAGTCCAACGACTACTTTGATAAAAGTTACAAAGTATTTTCGTTGGACTTTTTTTGACGTTCAACTGGTAAACTAATATAGAACTGGATTTTCAGGAAATTCCCTTATGGAAAGCGCAGCTTACATATTAGTATTGGCTTTGGCCTTGGGTGTGATATTTTTTGCGATCGCCTTCCGCGATCCTCCCAGAATTGGAAAGTAATTAGTTTTGATCGTTTTAATTATCAAATAAATTGCTTTTTTTATGATCGATGAGTGCTGAGTTCTCAACCCAGTACTCATTTTTTATAACTTTAAATAAGTTACTATTGGCCTAATTTAGGATAGAATATTTATGTCTGAACTTATGTCTAAAAAATTTAAAGTATGCGATGTCCAGTGTGCCAACATACAAATAGTCGTGTTCTAGAGTCGCGTTCAGCTGAATCTGGTAAGAGTATCCGACGTCGGCGGGAATGTTTGAACTGCCAGCATCGTTTCACGACTTATGAAAGAATAGAGTTTGTTACAGTAACAGTGATTAAAAAGGACGGTAAAAAAGAGTCTTTTGATAAGTTGAAATTACTCCGAGGTATTGTCCGCTCCTGTGAAAAAACTGGTATTGAACCTACTGAACTCGAAGCTCTTGTAGATGAAATTGAAGTTGAGCTACAGGGTAGATCCCAGAGAGAAGTTACTAGCGCTGAAATTGGTGAAATTGTTCTGAGTAAATTAGTTCACATTAGTGAAGTTGCTTATATCCGTTTTGCTTCTGTTTATCGTAAATTTCAAGGTATTAGAGATTTTGTAGATACTTTAAATCATCTCCAAAATCAAAAAAATAATTTAGATTTTAATTCTACTGCCCTAGAAAGTTCTGAAATTTCTCCAAAACCAGATGCTATTGATTGTGAAACCCCTGCTTCTTTTGTCACCTCGTCTTAAACTTAATGGACATCTCCACCAAAAGAGGGAATAGGGAGTAGGGAAAAAGAATTGATGAATAAGAGTACGATAATTGATTTAATTTTTTATTATGCGAGATGTCTAATGATAATAACTATGACAGTAAGTAAGCTCAAGATATTTTGGAGCTGAACTGGTTAAAAGAATAGTGGATCGATAAATTAATGTGGCCTCAAACTTACTTAGAGGAAAGAATTAGGTAATTTAAGCAAGCCAAATTATTAGATATCAGGTTAAATAATCTGCAATATTTGTCCTAAATACAGATAAAACTATGGCTTAGGACTATTTAGGTAATAAATGGTTAACGAAAAACCGACATCAAAGTTTATGGTAAAATAAACTGTTTTGAGTAATAATAGTAGGTTAGGGTTAGCTTTTGCAGGGTAGAATCTATATGATAGTCTTGACCAGAGCAGAGTACTTTAATACTCTAGGTCAAGTTTAACTCTGAATGAAACTGACCTAAATTTAAAGAATAGAAAGGCCATAACCAGGCAAGAACTATTAGCCAAAAGACTCTAAAGGTCTTAGTAGGAGCTGATGTCTTGGCAGTACAAGAGCTTTGTAATTAATATCTAGGTAAAAGAATACCTAAATTAATTTATATATGCTCTTAAATATATAAGGGGTTGATGTTGGAGTTGAAAATTTTCTAGCAACAACTGAATTGTGAGTTGATTGAAACCCTAGATTCTGGAAATAACTACATAGTAAGCTGAAATTGCTACAACGTAGAGTCAAATTCAAGCTTCTTGGGTTCAGCAAATCGACATCAACTTAACCATAAAGATAGCCAGAGTTGATCAAAAAATCTCAGACACCCGAAAAGACTTTCACTTTAAATTAGTTCATCATTATATGTGACCAAGCTGGAATGATATTTGTGGAAGACTTAGACTTGAAAACCTGGGCCAAAGGAATGTTAAGTAAACATACTTTAGATGCAGGGTTCGGTCAGTTATTCAAGCCTCTTGGCTTGGGTATGCTGGAAACGAGGGGTTTATTTGGGTAAGGTAGACTACAGATATACCAGTCAAATTTGTCCAAATTGTGGAGCGCATGCAGGCAAAAAAGACCTGTCTGAGCGCGAACATAAATTTCCTGAATGTCACTACTTAATCAACCGGGATACAGCAGCAGCAAAAGTGATTTGTCATCGAGGTGTCACTGCGGCCTTTGCAGATCGTAGAGCAAATTGACTGTCTAGGCGTACTGTCGGGGGCTGGCAACAGTCTAGATAAGTGCCACTCAAGCAGTAAACCTAAATCGTGAGGTTTGGGTTTCTCCCGTTAAATTAAAGATTATAACGGGAGAGGATGTCAAGAAACCATGATTTTGTCAAGGAGAGTTTTGCCTCATACATATAACCTATAAAATATTAATTAGACAGGCTAAATATAATCTAATAGCTCCTATTTTTTGGTGAGAGGAAAACTATCAAGACAAGTAAAAAACATTAAGGAGAGAAATCCCAAGAAACTATAACGCATGACAAATTTGAAAACACCCGCCAAAGAAGTTGGCTTTACTCACGAAGATTTTGCAGCTTTATTAGATAAATATGACTATCACTTTAGTCCTGGAGATATTGTAGCAGGAACAGTGTTTAGCATAGAACCAAGAGGAGCATTGATTGATATTGGAGCAAAAACTGCTGCTTATATCCCTATCCAAGAAATGTCAATCAATAGGGTCGAAAACCCTGAAGAAGTTATACAGTCAAATGAAACAAGAGAATTTTTTATCTTAACAGATGAAAATGAAGATGGACAGTTAACTTTATCCATCCGACGAATAGAATATATGCGGGCCTGGGAAAGGGTCCGACAATTACAAGCTGAAGATGCAACAGTACGCTCACAAGTATTTGCAACAAACCGTGGTGGTGCTTTAGTTAGGATAGAAGGACTGCGTGGGTTTATTCCTGGTTCGCACATTAGTACGCGTAAACCAAAAGAAGATTTACTTAACGAAGAATTGCCTCTAAAATTTTTAGAAGTAGATGAAGAACGTAATCGTCTGGTTCTAAGTCATCGTCGCGCTTTAGTTGAGCGGAAGATGAATCGTTTAGAAGTAGGAGAGGTAGTTATAGGGGCAGTTCGTGGTATTAAGCCCTATGGTGCCTTTATTGATATTGGTGGTGTTAGTGGCCTATTGCACATATCAGAAATTTCTCACGATCATATTGAAACTCCTAGTAGCGTATTAAAAGTCAATGATGAGCTAAAAGTTATGATTATTGACCTTGATTCTGACAGAGGCCGGATATCTCTGTCAACTAAGCAACTAGAACCAGAACCAGGGGCCATGGTCAAAAATCCACAACTGGTATATGACCAAGCAGAAGAAATGGCGGCTAAGTTTAGAGAAAAAATGCTTGCTGCACAACGGGGAGAGACGATTGAAGAAACAGTTGAAGCAACAGTAGAAACAGCAGAAGCACCTGAAGTGGAAGCAACAGTAGAAACAGCAGAAGCACCTGAAGTGGAAGCGATAGTAGAAACAGCAGAAGCACCTGAAGTGGAAGTGGCAGTAGAAACAACAGAAGCACCTGAAGTGGAAGTGGCAGTAGAAACAACAGAAGCACCTGAAGTGGAAGCGATAGTAGAAACAACAGAAGCACCTGAAGTGGAAGCGATAGTAGAAACAACAGAAGCACCTGAAGTGGAAGCGACAGTAGAAACAACAGAAGCACCTGAAGTGGAAGCGACAGTAGAAACAACAGAAGCACCTGAAGTGGAAGCGACAGTAGAAACAACAGAAGCACCTGAAGTGGATGAAGAAAAATCAGCAGCAGCTGTAGAATAAGTAAATCGAGGCTAGTAGGTGAATAGGGAGTAAATAAAATAATTAAGTTAGAAAATAACTAAATCAAAAATAACTTATAGCTACTCCCTATATCCTGCTGACTTAATATTCTCAATCAGAATAAACTCTAGTAATAATTAAAAATATATTCTTCCCTATTTTAAAGAATGGTAGCTATTAACTGCCGAGATGTAATATTCCAAGATATTCAAGCAATAATTTTTGATAAAGATGGCACTTTGGAAAATTCTCAAGAGTTTCTCAGAAATTTAGGACAAAAGCTGGCTCGCCTCATAGACGCTAAAATTCCAGGAATTGGAGAACCATTACTAATGTCCTTTGGAATTAATGGACACAGTATTAACCCTACAGGATTAATGGCCGTTGGAAGTAGGCGAGAAAATGAAATTGCAGCAGCAGCTTATATTGCTGAGACAGGTCGAGGATGGTTAGAGTCACTAGCTATTGCTAAAGAGACTTTTGAAGAAGCTGAAAAAATCATGCAACAGTCTGAACCTTCTCCTATATTTACAGGAAGTCTGGAAGTGTTGAAGTACCTCTGGGAAAAGGGTATAAAACTGGGCATATTATCTGCGGCTTCCACAAAAGCAGTACAAAATTTTGTCAAATACTATCAACTCAATGATTATATCCAACTAGAAATGGGGGTTGATGATGGCCTTAGTAAACCAGATCCAGAACTATTTTTACAAGCTTGCCAAAAATTAGGAGTGGCACCAGATAAAGTATTAATGGTTGGAGATTCTCCTATGGATATAGAAATGGCTAAAAAAGCAGGAGCAGCAGGTTGTATAGGAATTTGTTGGGGCAAGCCAGAAGTTAGCTATTTACAGGCAGCAGATGTAGCGATCGCCCAATTAGAAGAAATTAAAGTATTTTCAATAATTAATAATTAATAAGTAACTTCCTGTATAGTTAGCATTGGCGACAAGATTAATTAATATAGTTGTCGCTAAATAGATGGAAAAAATCGCTCAGATTAAGACACAGCAGTAATTCCAGACTTTTTTAGATAGGAGGTAGTGAAATCCTTACTTGACTTGGGTTTGCCAGTTTTTTTTAGTCATAAAGCGACGAGTCTAATTAGGGCTGGCTGATTAAATCTCAAAGCATTGACAAGTAAAGGTTTGAGCCTTCTTGAATTCCCAAGGGGATGCGCTCTTAAGTAGTCTAAAACCCTCAAAAAGTTAGCATAAAAGGCAAACCTTCGGACAGAAAAATCTTAGGACAAAACGCCCGCTCTTACCTCCTCGCTCCCAAGCCATTTCTCCCCTCCTGGGAGGGGCCCGCGGGTGGGTTGTCTCCTGTCTCCAGTATAGCTGTCTCCTACCCTTACCCATAAGACTTTTGAGCGCAAACCCTAATTATTTGTGTATTTGCATACCAATTTTGCTATAGTAGAAAACAACTGTTAGCTTAGAGACTGTAAAAAGTAATTTATAATTTTCTGCTTCTGGTCGAAAAAATGTATTGACAAGTAAAAATAATCTCAGGTTAGGCCGTTTAAAATCATCCGACTTCACAGATAGTAGAAAGTAGTTATTTTATACAACCTAACTCCCTAAGCTGAAGTTGATTGAACGGCTAATGCCTGGAAAAATATTAGGAGGAACTACTATTGTCTAGTCGTTACTTATTCACTTCTGAGTCTGTTACTGAAGGACATCCAGATAAAATTTGCGACCAAATTTCTGATACTATTATAGATGCTCTACTGACCCAAGACCCTCAGAGTCGTGTAGCTGCTGAAGTAGTAGTTAACACTGGGTTAGTCCTAATTACTGGTGAAATTACCACTAAGGCCCAAGTAAATTACATAGAATTAGCTAGAAAAAAAATTGCTGATATTGGCTATGTTCACGCAGAAAATGGTTTTTCTGCAGATAGTTGCTCAGTATTAGTGGCTTTAGATGAACAATCTGCAGACATTGCTCAAGGTGTAGATAAGGCCCAAGAAACTCGCGAACAGTTAAGTGATGAAGAACTTGATGCAGTGGGTGCAGGAGACCAGGGGTTGATGTTTGGTTTCGCCTGTAATGAAACTCCTGAATTAATGCCTTTGCCTATTAGTTTGGCACACCGCGTTTGTCGTCAACTAGCGGCAGTTAGAAAAACTGGTCAACTTTCTTATTTACGGCCAGATGGCAAAAGCCAAGTTACTATTGCTTACGAAGATGGTCGTCCTGTTGGTATTGACACGATTTTAATTTCTACTCAACACACCGCTACAATTGGGGAAATTACAGAATTATCAGAAATTCAAGCAAAGATTAAAGAAGACCTCTGGAAATATGTTGTGGAGCCTATATTTGCAGATATAGATATTAAACCAGATGCACAAACTCGTTTCCTTGTCAACCCCACTGGTAAATTTGTAATTGGCGGTCCACAGGGAGATTGTGGTCTTACAGGGCGTAAAATTATAATTGATACTTATGGTGGCTATTCCCGTCATGGCGGAGGAGCTTTCTCTGGTAAAGATCCGACAAAGGTAGATCGTTCCGCAGCTTATGCTTGTCGCTACATAGCAAAAAATATTGTGGCAGCAGGTCTAGCAGAAAAATGTGAAGTTCAAATTAGTTATGCTATTGGAGTAGCAAGACCTGTGAGCATGATGATTGAAACTTTTGGTACTTCTAAAGTAGATGAAGATAAGTTACTAGAGGTAGTTAAAGAAAACTTTGAACTTCGTCCAGCAGGAATTATTCAGACTTTTAACCTCCGAAACTTACCTGCAGAAAGAGGAGGTCGTTGTTACCAGGATGTTGCTGCTTATGGTCACTTAGGGCGTACCGACTTAGATTTACCTTGGGAGCAAACAGATAAGGTAGAGTTACTTAAGGAAGCATTTAGTCCACAGTTAGCAGCTAAAGTGTAATTAACTGTCCATAGAGTTTGAATTATAGATAATATCTGATTATGAGCAACCAAGAGAATTTTCTTTTGGTTGCTATTTTATAGTAATTAGGGTTTGCTGAAAAAGTCTTTTAGTAGGGGTAGGAGACAGGAGACAGGAGACAGGAGACAGGAGACATGGGGATGAGCTAGGAGACAGGAGGCAGGAGACAGGAGACAGGAGACATGGGGATGAGCTAGGAGGTAGAAGTAAGAATTGTCAATTTGGGATTTTTCTGCCCAACTATGCGCATCAAATACTAACTTTTTGAGCGTGAAGAGCTGAAAACCAGGAACTTTTTTCGACCTCAAAAAGGAACTTGTCTTTAATATATCAATGCTTTTAGATTTAATCAGCAGAGCAACAATTAAATCATGTCCGTAGGAGTTAGAAGTCAGGAGTTAGAGACTGTTTGTAAAAGGAATATGAAATCTAAGGGTAGGGTAGGTGAGGCTACAATACTTATGAGTCCTCCGCAAATTCTTAACTTGTCCGCCGTAACCCACCGAACATACCGAACATTAAAGCCAACGCTTTCTTAATCTTTGTTTGTATTCACTCTCTTAAGAGTCAGGAGTCAGGAGGGAATAGGAGACCAGAGGAGAAGAAAGTTTTTTATTGCTAATTATAACGATTTTCATATTAGTATTCAGTATTCAGTTATTAGTGGTCTGCTTTTGAATTTTTATTTATTTTGTCTTGCTTTCAAGTCTGGCTACTTGACACCATCGAATAAAAAAGATTATCTCATTTTTACCTATCCTTGACAATTTTTGTATCTGTGATGTAATATAAAAGTAGTATAAAGTTTTAATTTTAGTTTTGTATTTGATTTGCTAGACAGTATAAGCTATCTTAATTTGCTCATTTGAACAAGTAAAAATAAATATATTTATTTTGAAAAAATAACGAATTATCAGAATAATAATATGAATGATTATCGTATAGAAAAAATCAGCAAGTATCTGAGTTGGGTGTTGAGACATCGACCGGATAAAATAGGTATAAAACTTGATACTAATGGTTGGGTTGCCATTGAAGAACTGTTGAAAGCATCTCAAAATTATAACTTTCCTATAACTCAGATAGAATTAAATGAGGTTGTAGAAAAAAATGATAAAAAACGCTTTTCTTTAGACTCTACTAAGACTTTAATTCGTGCTAATCAAGGACACAGTTTAACAGTTGATTTGCAGCTAGAAGAAATAAAACCTCCAGATATACTTTATCATGGCACAGGAAATCATTTAATTGACTTGATTAAACAGACTGGTCTGCAAAAAATGTCGAGACATCATGTTCATTTATCACAAGATATTAATACTGCTATAAATGTCGGTAAAAGAAAAGGAAAACCAGCAGTATTTGCTGTAGATGCGAGTGCCATGTACAAAGATGATTATAGATTTTACTTTTCTACAAATCATGTCTGGTTAGTTGATGAAGTTCCCTCACAGTATTTACAAATAATTAGAAAATAATCAAAGTAATTAATCATTAAGCATTCAGCCTTCAGCTAGCCTCCTATCGGAGGAACTGCGTTATCAGCTATCAGCTTCATTAGCTTAAATTGTATGGTTAAAAACTCAAAACAAGTCTTTCTTGTGCTTCAATTGATGAGTGGAAAATTTAGTATAAGTTAAACTAATTTTTACTTCATTCATTTTTATTGCTGAGAGCTGACCGCTAATAGCTGTTTGCGCAGCATTCCGCAGGAAATGCTTACATTAATCAAGTATCAAATTAATTATGAAAGTTGACGACTCAATTATATAAAGACTATTTCTAAAAGGAATTTATTTATCTTTTCTTTTGTGGGTTTAATACCTCAAACCTCACCTGCGGTGCTCAAAATTGTTTGGGGTTAGAATCGATAAGTAATTTTTCCTCCTGACTCCTGACTCTTTATTCAAGTAGATTTTTGACAAAATATGGGAACAGAATATTTCGGTAGTAAAGAAAATTATCAACAAAATAATCCTCAAAATAAAGGTTTATTAGGAGCTGGTTGGCGACCTCTTCACCGAGATTTTGATTTGGAATATCTATGGTATTTATTATCTAATGATCTTTGGGAATTAAGTCAAAAAACTCTTGATATAGCTAGCGATCTTGCTGATGCTTTGGGTCGTCATCAATTTGCTTGGTGGGCGAATATATTAAATGTTTTTTCGGAAAATACACGATATGAATTTGATGAATTTTGGGACTATATAACTCCTCAACCTCCAGCTCCAGATTATCGTTATCAAGATGTATTGAGTGTAGAAACACCTGTGACACGCACTATTACTAGAGACACTATTGCTATTGAATATGTTCTCGATAGACTACAGGAAATTACTATTTTTAAAATACTTGATTTCTTGGGTAAACCTGACATAATTACCCAGTCATTTATGGAAAGAAATTTTTACTATCCGATAGAAAGATTTATAAGTTGGCAAAGTCTAGAAACTTTAGGAACAGTATATGGTTATTGGTCAAAATATTCCTGTTGGTTACAAATAGAAACTTATGATAAAGGTAGACGTTACTACAGTTTAATTGCTAAAGATATAGCACCACTTGTTAAAAAATCAACCTATAATATGGCGGTGATGGTAAGTGGTTATCAATGTCGTATAGGACAAGTTCAAAGTCAATTTCCGATCAACACATTTCCTCAAGATATTCAAAATTTTACTGACACAGTACAACAAGCAATTTTGGAAGAAAATCAATTAGCTGTATTAGTAAGTGGAAAACCAGGAACAGGTAAAACAGCTTGGACTCAAGCAGTAGCAAAAGAGGTTTTAGTTCCTTTAGGATATGTAATTTTTATATTAGACCATGATGCAGTAGAAAATTTTGTACCACCCACATATCTAGAACAAATTTGCATTATTATCAATGAGGCAGATAATTTAGCACAAGACCGTTCGCTTCAAGCTGCACAAACTAACAATAAAACAGAACATATTCTCAGTTTGCTAGATGGTACTTTATATCAAAGTGTCGTAGATGAATCAGGAATTCATCTACAACAGAAATTAGTTGTTTTAATGACCTGTAATACTAAAGAAAGGCTAGACCCAGCTATCTTACGGAAAGGTAGAGTAGATTTAATGTCTGAATTTACTTACTGCTTTGTGTAAATTTGCGCAAATAATACTTAAAGAAAGACTAGACTCAGTTATCTTACGGAAATAGTAAAGTAGATTTAATGTCTAAATTTACTTACTACTTTGTGTAAATTTACGCAAAAGGCAAAAGATATTATATTTGATTTATGAAGTTTTGATGTAGATTTTAGTTTATACACAAAAGCTTGTTAAAATATATTGAAGACTACAATTATAATTCTAGAGTGGAGAATACACTTAGAATTGAGTTTATAGCTATTTACAGCTCAACTAATCATAAAAATTAGATAATAAAATATATAGGATTTTTTTTAATTGGCAAGAATTAATAATATTTTATAATGTCCATTTCAATATTTCTTGTTCAGTGTAAAAATTTCAAACCTGTATTTGATTAAGTCACAAATAACTATGTATTAGTGGAAAATCACCAAAAACAATAAATGTAGTTTAAATTATATTCAATTATCTATAAAATTACTTAATATTCGGGTAATTGATGTTGCCTATTTGTGAAATTTAGATTGAATCAACTTTTTTTGACAATTTCCTGAAATAAAAAAAATATACAGAAAATAGGAAATAATTCTGGTAGTAAATCTATTTTAAAAGTGATTTTTGTTTTTTTCCTTAGTAGTTCTTATATTTTTTATTTACTTATTTCATATTCATAACTTTTGAACTTCTCAAGAAGTCTGATCGATATTTTTCTGATTCTTCTTTTTTAAAAAAATCATAGTTAACTTCTCGTTCCGAGATCTTCTTAATACAACAATTAACTGTTAATTAATATTTGACAACTTGCCAACTTGCATTGATAGGCAAGTTAGTTTTAAAAATATGATAGTTGAGGTGGTGAAACCAATTATATTCAACACCCCATAATTTATTAAACTGAGATTATGTACCATCTAACAGTACAAACACAAAATCAGACTAGGGAAGAAATTTCAAAAATGAAACAAAGGCCAACAAAAGCAACTAATGATGGTCATTCAACCCTTCCCCAGAGTCATCAATATCCAGAGATACATGGGAGTCACCATCAATTATGCCAATTCATCAAACACATACCTGTTGCTATAGCAATGCTGGACAAGGAAATGCGCTATCTAGCAACTTCTGGGATGTGGTTACAATATTGGCAACTTGAATCTGATGAAATTATCGGTAATCAACACGATCAGCTATTCCCTAATCTCCCAGAATCTTGGGATAAACAAGCTAAAAAATGTCTACTTGGTATCATTGACCAATTTGATTTAGAACATCTAATTACCGCTCCTACTCCTAATGGATTTATACAACGGGTAAAATGGAATGTCAAATCTTGGTATATAGATGAAGGTATTATTGGTGGCCTGATTTTATCTATAGAGGAAATAACACCAGACAAACAACTTCAACAACAATTAGAATTAACTCAGTTAGCAACAGATAATGCAGCTGATGCTATTTTCTGGATGACAATTGATGGACAAATATGTTACACAAATAAACAGGGATGTAATTTTCTTGGCTACTCCGAATCTGAGTTACTTGAACTAACAATTCACGACATAGACTTAGAATTATCAGTAGAAGTTTGGCAAACTCATTGGCAAGAAGTTAAAAATCAAAATTCTTTGAGATTAGAGTCTAATTTTCTGACCAAAAAAGGCGACATTTTACCTGTAGAAATTAATGTTAATTATTTAGAATTTCAGGGTAATGAATATCAATGTGCTTTTGTGCGTAACATTTCTCAGCAAAATCAAATTAATCTGCATTTACGAGAAGCTAAGGAACAATTGCAAGCGGTGTTAAATGCTGTACCAGGATTAGTTTCATGGGTAGATGCAGATTTACGATATATAGGAGTTAATCAACATCTAGCTAATGCCTATAATTTACCCATAGAAACTTTTATTAATCAAGAAGTAGGATTTTTGCAAACAAGCCCAGAATTTAATAATTTTGTTTATGAATTTTTTGCTAAACCAGATTGGAATTATGCCAAAGAAGTAAAAACCAATGTTAGAGGAAATACTAGAACTTATCTAATAGTTGCTCAAAAATATTATCGTGATGAAGTATCGTTACCATCAGCAGTTTTTGTCGGTTTAGATATTACAGAACGTTTGGAAATGGAGGCTTCACTACGTAATAGTCAGAAAAAATTCCGGCAACAAGCTTATCAATTAGAGCAAACTTTGCAGAAACTAAACTCGACAACTACTCAATTAATTCAAAAGCAAAAAATGTCTTTCTTAGGACAGCTGATTACAGGTGTTGTCCATGAAGTGAATAATCCTATTAATTTTATTTCTGGCAATATTGCTCATGCGATAAAAGACGTTAAAGATTTGTTGAATTTAGTAGATATCTACCAACAAAATTATCCTCGTCTTTTACCAGAAATTGAAGATATAGAACTAGATTTTATTCAAGAAGATTTGCCAAAATTATTAGACTCAATCATGGCAGGAGCAGAAAGAATTGGAGATGTAGTAAGCTCACTCAAACAGTTTTCTACAGCAGAGGAAGAATCTATAAAAGCAGTAGATATTCACAAAGGTTTAGACAGTACACTTTTAATTTTACAGAATCAGTTTCAAGGCAAAGGAGGTCGTCCTGATATTAGTTTGATGAAAAATTATGGGAGTTTACCAAAAGTAGAATGTTATCCTGGACAGTTGAATCAAGTCTTTATGCACATTTTAACTAATGCTATTGATTCATTGGAGGAGAAACACGAAGATTTAGTAACAAAAAATATCAGCAATCAGCCATTTGAACCACAGATTTTAATTAGTACAAAAGTCAAAGATAATTCTGTAGAAATTGCTATTTCTGATAATGGCTCTGGCATGACTGAAGAAATCTCTAGTCGTATATTTGAACCTCTATTTACTACTAAACATACAGAAAAAAATATAGGTTTAGGCTTGTCAATTTCTCAGGAATTAATTGTTGAAAAACATCATGGAAAGTTGTACTGTAATTCTCTAGCTAGAGAAGGTACGGAATTTATAATTGAGATTCCTATTAAGTTTTATAGCTCAAGTTAGAAAAAAAACAATTGAAGAAGGAAGAAGGAAGAAGGGAAAATTGCTTATGAGGGGTATTAAACCCGCCACAGATAAAGATAAAAAAAGACTTTTCTCCAATCCTATCCGTTTTAAGGCTATCTATTACCGATAAATTGTGGGTATGCGCCTCCCCTTTTAAGGGGATAAAAGCGGTCGTTTTGCTGGCGCATAACTTACGTTAACGCTACGCGACATGTTTGCGGAGCATTCCGTAGGAAAAAGCGTAGCTTCCCGAAGGGTGGGATGGCGAGAAAACCTGCGCCATATCCATCAGACCAAGAGAAGAAAAATTTTTTCCTTTGAGTCAATGCTATCTGTTTTAAAGGAGAGGTAATAATTAATAATTAATAATTAATTATTAATTGTTGAACCACATCTTTACTTAACGTAAAACCTGATAAATATAGACCAGTTATCTATAAGTCTTTGAGAGGCTTTTTCCGGAGAAAAGTGTATTGAAAAGTACATTTTTTGAGAACTGTAGACAAGATTCTTGCTCCCCACACCCCCACCCTGGAATACTTTTAAGACTTATGGATAAGAGATAGGTTTTAAGGAGAGGTATAGCAATGAGCGCTGGTATATTTACAAATTGCAGGAGAGGCCAAATAGCTAAAAGTCTTATATGATCAGCAATTTATTTCCCCAGATGAGCTGTTGCCTGCGCACAGCGCTATAATTGTGAATTATTAATTGTTAAAAAATTATCTATAATTACGATATCAAGAAAATTTTTCGACCAGAGCTAATAAAAAATTTACAGTTAAAAATCCAACTCCTAAAAGAAGGATAAAAAACAAAGTGACACTAAAAATAGACTGAATTTTTTTCATAGTACATTTTTGATACGAAATTTAGATGGGGAAGTGAAAATTATAAAATTCTATTCTAATTCTATAAGCTGCTAAAAATCGTAAAATCAGAACAGAATATTTCTTCGATTATGTATAGTATTTATCTATAAGTAAGCATAGTATAGAAGCAAGTCGGATTGCATTTAGATTTGTAACCTCCTTTCATAATTAAAAAAGTTGATGCTCTTGATTAGTTAAGAAACATCACCAAGACTTATAATTATTTGTGGTTAGAATGGATGTGGGTAAGTCTAGTTGAACGGTAAGTTGATTACTGTCAAAAAAATAGGCATCGAATGCACTCAAGACTAAGAATAGAAAACTTTTTCTGCTACTGCCTTACATTCAGCTTAAGGAATATAAGGAATATATAGTTATGGGGAATAAAGATTCATTACTCCGGAAAGCTCTGAAACCAACTTTGTATAAAAAGCATTGGATCAATTTAGTGGAGTATGCTTCAATAGTCGGTTCGGCAGTAGGTGCTTTTGCAGTAGCAGTTGGAAGTCATACTTTTTATGCAGTAGCTCCTCTAACATTGGCCTTATCTCTAAATGTGGCTAATAGATATAGATTTGAACGACAAATGCAATTATCTCAGCAGTCTGAGATGGTAGAAGTTCAAAAATCAGTAGAAAAGCTAGAAAAAAATGCTGTAAAGGTAATAGTAAAGCTTCGTCAACAGCTTTCTACAGATATTGAATCAGTTCGTGAAACACTCTCTAATCAATCAATACAAGGCGTAAACTCAGAAATACAACAGCAACTAATTGCACTAGAATCTTCAGTTTCTTCTGTACAACAAAGTTTAGCATCTGTAGATACAAAAGCTTTGAATACAAATGATTGGCAAACAGTGAATGGCCGTCTTTTGGTAATTGAGGAAGCGATCGCTAATTTGCAAAGAGATATGGAAGCATTGGCCAAGGAACCTCAATCACAAATATCTCAACTTCAGGCCAAAATTGAAGATTTGGAAATACAAAATACAGAAGTTGTCAAACCTCATTTGAAGCGCTTAATTACTCTTGTTAGACAATTGCAACATACAAGTTATTCAAACTCATCATCTCATCAATCTGTAATTTCAAAACAACAGTTCAGAGAACGTAATAGTGAGTCAGTTAAGCAACCTGAAGGTAGGTTTTAATAATTAATAATGAATAATTAATAATGAATAATTAATAATTACTTCTCCTTTAAAACGGATAGGATTGACTCAAAGGAAAAATTTTCTTTTTATCCCCTTATAAAGAGGAGGCTTTCAAGCACAATTTTTCGGTAAATAATAAAACTATAAGATAAGTTGATTATTAATGTAGATTTCAAGAAAAATGACTCAGATTATTTTAGAAAAACTAAAGCCTTTTGTGATAAATCGATTGAAAATATTGGCTCAAAAAAATAATCGTAGCTTGGAGGAAGAAATCACAGCAATTTTGGAGAAAGTTTTAGAAACTGAAGTGGAAATTAAGCCGAAATATGAAGGATGGCAACCGGGATTTTTTGAAGAGGTTATAGGAGGTTGGGCTGGTGAACCTTTAGTGCGAGAACCTCAACCAGAATATCAGGAACGAGAACCTTCTGTGAAAGAAAAACGATAATGGTCTCCTGATTTTTTTGAAAAAACTTGTGGCAGTTGGGAAAGTGACTTAGTGCGAGAATCTCAACCAGAATATCAGGAAAGAGAGTCTTTGTTATGAGTTATTTATTAGATACAAATGCTTGTATTAAATACTTATCTAGAAAAAAGGGAGTAGGCAGTAGGAGGAAATAATTGATAATTTCTGTGCGATAATTGATTTTATTTTTTCTGTTTAGAGATGTCTAATAGTTTTGACTTGAGCTGATAGCTAATAACTGATAGTTTCATGCTTAAAGCTATAATTAAAAAATGAGCAGTTTTGATTACTAATTTAAAGTTAATTATTAACTAAGGAAATGACTATCAATAACAATCCATCTAATATCAAAATATCTCTACCAGATAATACTCAATTACCAGAATCAGACGGCACTTTTAGTACCAATCCATCTAACATCAAAATATCTCTACCAGACCATACTCAATTACCAGAATCAGACAGCATTTTCAGTAACAATCTACCTCCGAAAATATTTATACCAGACCATACTCATTTACCAGAATCAGACGGTACTTTTGTCAATAGTTTTCAGTATCCCCAAAGCAGTTTATTAACAGATTCGATTCAACCTGTACTAGATAAAATTCATCCGGAAAAACAATATTGTATTGGTCAAAGTTTAGGAATTTATTGGCGAATTGTTGAACCTTTAAAACGAGGTGCTGTTGCTCCAGATTGGTGCTATTTTCCTCATATTTTACCCACATTAGATGGTGAAATTCGTCGTTCTTATTTTTTGTGGGGAGAGGCTATTCTACCATCAATTGTTATAGAATTTGTGTTGGGAGATGCTTCGGAAGAAAGAGATAAAACACCTCTTATTCGAGGGGAAAATGAATCCACACAAACACCTGGTAAATTCTGGGTTTATGAAAGAGTAATTCGACCAGTATATTATGCTATTTATGAAGTTCAAAAACCAAGATTAGAAGTATATCGACTTATGTATGGAGATGAATTGGTAGCTAAGTTTGAGTTAATAGAGGCAAATGAGCGGGGTCATTATCCAATTTCAAACTTAGGAGTAGAGTTAGGTATTTGGTCTGGTAGTTATCAAAATATGGAACTACCTTGGTTACGTTGGTGGGATAGTGAGGGTAATTTGTTAACGACAAGTGGAGAAAGGTTGGAAACGACAGAATTATTATTGGCACAAGAAAGTCAAAAAGCTGAAAAGTTGGCTGAAAAGTTAAGAGCAATGGGTATCGATCCGGAGGAGTGAGGTTTGAGGTTAAAGAGTTATGTATTAGAGCGATCGCCGAGATAATTAGGATTTGCTGAAAAAGTCTTTTTTAAGGAGTAGGGAACCCACCCCTAACCCCTCCCAGGAGGGGAAAAGGGGAGTGGGGGAGTAGGGGAGCAATTTTTTTTGAGAAAAAAAGGCTAAAATCTTTATCTGTTAATGCTTTTATATTTAATCAGCAGAGCAATAATTATAAATCTTATCAGAGCGAACTGTTTTTCCGATTATGCTGTTAAGTAGTAGAAAAATTTGAGTAGAAATAATAAAATGATAAGATAAGTTTATTATTGATAAAAATTTAACGAAAAATGACTCAGATTATTTTAGAAAAACTCAAGCCTTATTTAATAGATAAATTAAAAAGTTTAGCTGCAAAAAATAATCGTAGTTTGGAAGAAGAAATCACAGAAATATTGGAGCAAGCTTTAGAAACTGAAGTGGAAATTAAGCCGAAATATGAAGGATGGCAACCGGGATTTTTTGAAGAGGTGATAGGAGGTTGGAGTGGTGAACCTTTAGTGCGAGAACCTCAACCAGAATATCAGGAACGAGAACCTTTATTATGAGTTATTTGTTAGATACTAATGTCTGCATTAAACTAATTAATAATACAAATCAAGCAGTTGCTCGGAGATTAGCTCAGGAAAACCCCAAACAAATTTATCTTTGTACGGTGGTTGAGTTCGAGTTATATTATGGAGCATATCGAAGTCAAAAAGTTGATGATAATATTGCTAAGTTAAAACGTTTTTTTAATCAATTTAATTTGCTAAATTTTGATAGTAGCTCGGCAAAAATAGCAGGTTATATTCGGGATAAATTAAATAAAAAAGGAACACCAATAGGAGTCTACGATTTACAAATTGCTTCAATTGCATTGGCGAATGATTTGGTGTTGGTGACACATAATGTGAATGAATTTACCAGAATTGATGGATTAAAATATGAAGATTGGGAAACAGATTAAGTCGAATAGATCTTAGCAAAAATTTGATGCTAGGATTAGCGATCACTTGGTTCGTTTAAAAAGCAATTGATACATGAATCATTTTTATTTTCTCTTTTAGGTGTATCTTGAAAGATTACTGGAAAAAGTTCTCCTACAATAAGAGGCATTCCTAAGAAGAAAAATAATAATAAAATTAAAAGTCTTTCTACTATTGGTATTCTGCTAATTATATTGTTGGCTGAAATGTCTATAAGTTCGTCTTTTAAAACATCTTTTAAAATGTCTATATCAGCTTGATTAAAATCCCCAGGAATAGTAATGACTAATTGGGGCTTGCCAAAAAACTTAGTACCCATAAAACTGACATCTTTAACAGCTATATCCAGATTTTGTTCAGTAATTTTATTCTTTAATCCCCCTGATTGAAAAAGTTCTTCTATTTTTTCTAGTCCTGATTGAGAACCCTCTAAAATTAATTTAAGACTACCTGGTGTAATATTTGCCACAAAAGCATCAACAGCTAAGTCTTCTAAAATACTAATAATAGATTTTAATGTTTCTATTGATTTTCTTTTAACAGTACCAGCAATTGCAAATGAAGCTTTTTCTTGTTTTTCCTCTTTCTCTTGTCCTTCGTTTTCTTCTTCTTCTAATTCTTGTATTTCTAGTTCAAAGTCTAATAATTTAAGTGTCTTGCATATGATGTTAAATATATCTAGCAGAATAGGCTTTTGATTAAAAAATTTACTTATTGTATTGCGGCCTATTCTACGTCCTGTCTCAAGTTCGATTCTGTCTTGAAGTTTTGTTTGCGAAGGTATCCCCTCTCTTCGCATAGCTCTTTTAGCTCTTTCGATCAACTTATCATTTGGTGTAGCAGTTACCCGTTCTTTACTCGAAGATTTTTTATCTTGGTTTACATTGCCCATAGAAGGTATCTATAAAATAAATCTTGAAGGATACAAAAATTAGGTTTTTGTGGGTTACGGCTAATTACAGCAGCTCACTATTTATTAAGCTTAACTATGGTTATTTTTTCTGACCTGTAGCCACTACTCTAGGAAAGCTAGGTTGAGCATAAAACAATCATAAGGCAATCATAAGACAATCACAAAACACAAGGCTATCACAACAAAACCTTTATATAATGTATATTCCAGGATTTTTAGTAAAAAATTAGTTGATTGTACTGCAAGGTAATTGAGTTATTTATGCAAGTTTTACTTGTGAATATATTTCTAGTCTTATCGTAGCTTTTTCGTTTTTTTTATAAATTTTAATACAGTTAAAGTCAATTACTTTGTCGCTCATAAATTGAACATAAAAAAATCAAAACAAAACCATTAGTCAATCAATTCCATAAAATTTTGAGGTGATACTAAGAATACAAACAACATTTAAGAGAAATAAAAAGTGGTGATTAAACATACTTCTGAGCCAACAGAAAACCAATGCACTCAGGTTTTACCTGATTTACCTGAAGGTATTAGCCCAAAAGTTATGAAGAATGAAAAATTGATGGTTACACAGACTTCTAATCCAACGGAAAATCCTAATATTATGACTTTACCTGATTTGCCTTACGGTTATAGCCCAGTCGGCATTATCTTGGCAACATCTGTTTTAGTCAAGATACTTGTTCCAGTAATGAAAAAGAACAATAAATAATATAGAATCCGGTTAAAAAGCTGTCATTGCGACGATAGGAAGCAATCTCGCAAAACTCCTGAGATTGCTTCCTTCCACTCCGTTCCAGTCGCAATGACTTGGCTATAGCAATTATCCTGATTCTACATAAGTTCTTCAATTAACAGCCTAATGAAAAATCCCGTACTCTCTTTTTTAGGGAGTAGCGGGATAAAAGTCGCAAATTTTGGTGTATACTAATCTAAAATGGGGAAGTTTTTGCCTAAATTCCAGTCATCTACTTTTTCTCCATCAATTTCTGACTACTTTCAACCATATTAATAAACTCACTCCGATAACCTTCTAAATCTAAACCTTTCGATTCATTTGCCAACTTCAACACTTCATTAAAACTAGCATCACCTTTATATTCTGAATCTCGTAAAATCATTCCATACTCAGCCACAGCAGCAGCAAATTTAAAATCATTTGAAGCATCATCTAAACTCACTCCCCTATCAACAACTGGCTGTTTTATCAACTCAGAAGTTGTACCCTTTGGCTCCTTATAACGCAACTTAACCAACATTAATTCATCACTATTATAAGCCGCATCCTCAACTTGATTATCTTGATATCTCAACTCATCAACTTCAGGCAAATTCACATTACTTTCTACTCCCACAGGAATAACTTCATAAAGTGCTGTAACCGAATGTCCTGCACCTAACTCCCCCGCATCCTTTGTATCATCATTAAAATCTTGAGAACGTAACAGTCGATTTTCATAACCAATTAAACGATAAGCTTGTACTTTTGCCGGATTAAATTCCACTTGAATTTTCACATCCTTAGCAATAGTTAGTAGAGTTCCTCCCATCTCAGTCACTAACACTTTTTTCGCTTCCAAAAGATTATCAATATAAGCATAATTCCCATTTCCCTTATTAGCCAACTGTTCCATTTTGGCATCCTTAAAATTACCCGTACCAAAACCAAGCACCGTTAGAAAAATTCCTTCATCTCGATAATTTTCAATCATTCTTACCAATTCAGCATCGCTAGAAACTCCCACATTAAAATCTCCATCAGTCGCCAGAATAACTCGATTATTTCCTGAAGATTGATAAAACCTTTTAGCTAAATCGTAAGCAAGTTTAATTCCTTCACCTCCAGCAGTGGAACCTCCAGCTTCGAGATTATTAATTGCTGCGAGAATTTTATCTTTTTCGCTGCCTTTTGTCGGAGGTAAAACTACTCCTGCTGCTCCAGCATAAACAACTATTGAAACAGTATCTTTTTCTGTTAGTTCATCTACCAATAATTGAAAAGCTGATTTGATTAAGGGTAATTTATTAGGAGTATTCATCGAACCAGAAACATCCAAGAGAAAGACTAAGTTACTAGGAGGTAAATTTTCTGTAACTATATCTTTGCCTTGAATGCCAACATGAACTAATTGATGTTGAGAATTCCAAGGAGAATCAGAAATTTCTGTAGTGATAGAAAAGGGGATATTCGCTTCTGGTTGGGGATAGTCGTAAGTAAAGTAATTAATTAATTCCTCGATTCTCACAGCATCTTTTGGTGGTAGTCTACCTTCAGTAATAAAGCGACGTAAATTACTATAAGATGCCGTATCTACATCAATCGAAAATGTTGAGAGGGGATTATTTTTTACTATTTTAAAAGGGTTGTCATTAATGAGGTTATATTCTTCTGTATTTGAAGATTCTAATTCTACTGTAGAATCTGTTTCAAACTGTGAAAAACTAGGAGCAGTTTGTGTTAGAGCCATATCTGCTGATTTTTGACGCCCTCTAGTACCTCCTCCTCTAGTAGCACCTTCCCTGAATTGAGAAGGTATTGAGCTTTGAGGAGTTGTATTTAAAGTTGCTGGAGGTGGTGGTGGAGGTGCAGGTGGCGCTGATGAAATTACTGCTTCTTCTGTTCTTTCTGGTTGACTACCACAGGCTATTAACATTAATAAAGGAAACAAGCCTAGTAATAATTTTATTTGATTAAATTGGCAGAATTTGACATTTTTTATCTTCATATTCTTGGCTCTGATATTGATTGAGTATTGAAATAATTTGACTAAAAATTTTTGCTTACAGCACTTTTGAGGATAGTGAGGTAAAGTTTAATACTAATCTCTATTCCCTATTTACTAAACTCGTAAAACTTTGTACATCATCAACTCCAAAACTGCTGTAATTTCAGCAAATTAGTCTGAACTACAAAAAAGAGCGATCGCTTTCCTGAAACTTGAGAAAAATTTCTTACTATAGTAGATGGAATAGCTGTTTGTGTACCACAAGTTATCTAGATTGGGTAAAAATGGGGTATTTTAGATTCAAATAAATATTAATTTTTATTAAAACTTAAAAATCAAATATTTCCAAGGTAAAATCAAATATAGATAGATTGAAAAAATTACTATCTAGGAGTTAAAAAATGGGATTTTTTGATAAATTTGGTAGTCAATTTATTGATATTATAGAATGGCTTGATTCCAGCGATAATACAATTTATTATCGTTTTGAAAGACATAAAAATGAAATAAAAATGGGTGCAAAATTAACAGTGCGTCCGGGACAAGTAGCAGTATTTGTTAATGAAGGTAAAATAGCTGATGTTTTTTCGCCAGGAATGTATGAACTCTCTACTCAAAACTTACCAATTATTAGTACATTAAAAGGGTGGAAATATGGTTTTAACTCTCCTTTTAAAGCAGAAGTATATTTTTTTAGTACGAAAATTTTTACTAATTTTAAATGGGGAACAGCTAATCCCATTACAATTAGAGATTCTGAATTAGGACCAGTCCGCCTTAGAGCTTTTGGAAATTATAGTTTTAGGGTAAACGATCCTTCTAAATTACTACAAGAATTAGTAAGTACTGATGGACTGTTTCAAACTGATGAAATTAGCGATCATCTTCGTAATATAATTATGACTTCCTTTGCAAGTTGGGTAGGAGAAAATCGAACTCCTTTGTTTGATTTAGCTTCTCATTATCGTTCTTTAGGAGAGCAAGTGCGTCAAGCTATTCAAACAGATTTTGCTCAAGTGGGAATTGAGTTAACTCAACTTCTGATTGAAAATATTTCTTTACCTCCTGAAGTTGAAAAAGCTCTTGATAAGAGAGCTTCTATAGGTTTACTAGGAAATATGCAAGAATATACTCAATATCAAACTGCTCAAGCAATTGAACAATCTGCCCAAAAACCAGGTACTAGCAATGCTGGAATGGAATTAGGTATGGGTATGGCGATGGCTAATCAAATGATGAATGGAATGCAATTTCAATCATCACCTCAACAACAGTTACCTGTGACACCACCACCACCATCTCAAGGTCAATGGTATCTTTATCAGAATAATCAACAATTAGGTCCTTTTTCTATTAATCAATTATCACAGCAAGGTTTAACCCCTCAAACTCAAGTTTGGAAAGCAGGAATGGATGCTTGGAAAGCTGCTTCAGAAATACCTGAATTAACTTTTCTATTTCCTGCTGCACCACCACCACCGCCTAGTATGGAAAAACAATGGTATATGTATCTTAATGGAGAGAAAATTGGTCCTTTGAGTCAAGAGCAGTTATCAGAACAGGGTGTAACAGCAGAGACCCATGTTTGGACTAATGGTATGGAAGGTTGGAAAAAAGCTTCAGAAGTGACAGAATTCGCGACTTTATTAAATTCTACACCACCACCTCCTCCTCCATTAGTGTAAGTTTTTTTAATTATCTGTTGACATAGAAAAAGTAGGTTAAACAATTAATAATTAATAATTCATAATTAACAATTACCTCTCCTTGAAAAGAAGAGGATTGAGGCTTAAGGAAAATTTTTTCTTGTTTTTCCTTTAAAGGAGAGGCTTTCAACCTTAATTATTAGGTAAAAAAGCTAAGAAAAAACTTAAAAATTGGCGTTGCTCAATGATTTTATGATTTTTTAGTAGTCAATAGCTAGTAGTTAAAAGAGTTTTTTCTTTCCCAATAGTGACAATATTTAGGATTTGCTGAAAAAGTCTTTTTTAAGGAGTAGGGGAGTAGGGGAGTAGGGGAGTAATTTTTGGGCTACTCTCCTGCCCAAAATGCTGACTTTTTGAGCATAAAGCAGCTCAAAACTAGGTACTTTTTCCAGAGTAAAAAAGGCTAAAACCTTTATATATAAATGCTTTGATCTTTAATCATCAAGCCCTATTTAGACCTTAGTATTATCAACCTTGAATCTTCACTTTCAAAAGTTTCATACCTCCATTCAGCAACGCCTAAAAATCTGTTCATTTCAATACATTAAACTTTGTGTTTGTGTAAGCATTCAGCTATTAGCGGTCAGCTATTCCTACGGAATGCTGCGCAAACAGCAATAAAAATGAATGAAGCAAGCACTTGCTTAACTTCTACTACATTTTTAAACAAAGAATTGAAGCACAAGAATAAAGAGCTTAAATTGTCCACTAAAGATAATAAAGCTGATAGCTGATAGCTGACCGCTGAATGCTTACGTGTTTGTTAAAGTTTATAATGCCGGAAGAACAAAGTTTTTACGAATAAATATTCCCGATAAAATTAATCAAGAACTAAATACTAACTAAAAAAATTACAGATGAATCAAAGTAATAATTCCTCATTAATTAAACGCTTTCCTTGTCCTAGTTGTGGAGCAAAAGTTAGTTTTAATCCCGAAGCTGCTCAATTAAAATGTGAATATTGTGGATGGGAAGATGTTATCCCTGAAAGTGACGAACAAATTGAAGAACAGTCTTATAAACAATATCTTAATCAAAGTAATGCTAAATTAGCTACTCTATCAGAAATAGCCTTAGAAGTTAGTTGTAATAATTGTGGTGCAACTATTGAATTTGAACCACCACAAATAGCTGGAGAATGTGCTTTTTGTGGCTCAAATATAGTTGCATCTCCTACCAGTTCAGACCCCACTATTTTACCAGAAGGATTAATTCCTTTTACCATTGGACGTAAAAAAGCTAGAGAAGAAGTGCAATCATGGATTAATAAACTATGGTTTGCTCCTAATGCTTTAAAAAAATTAGCTCAAATGGAGAAAATAAAAGGAATTTATCTGCCTTTTTGGACTTATGATGCTTATACTGCTACTAACTATAGTGGAGCAAGAGGGGTTTATTATTACACTACTGAAACCTATACAGAAAATCAAGAAACAAAAACTCGTAGAGTTCGTCATACAATGTGGTATAGTACATCAGGACAAGTAAGCCGTTTTTTTGATGATGTTTTAATTAGTGCTACTTCTTCAGTCGATAAACAACGTTTGGATGCCCTTCAACCTTGGCATTTACACGAATCTCTTCGTCCCTACGAATCATCATTTTTGGCAGGTTTTGAAGCTCAAAAACCTCAAATTTCTCTTCAAGATGGTTTTGAAGAAGCTAAAAGAGTTATGGATGTAAAAATTAGGTCTGATATTCACCGGGATATTGGAGGAGATGAACAAAATATTAATCATTCATCTACTTCCTATAGTGCAATTACTTTTAAACACATATTGCTTCCTGTTTGGTTAACAGCATATCAATATCAAAATAAAACTTATCAAGTTATGGTTAATGCTCGTACTGGAGAAGTTCAAGGCGATCGCCCTTACAGTATCTTGAAAATAACTTTGATTATTTTATTTGCTTTAGCTATAGTAGCCATAGTTATTACTCTAGTAATAAGATTTAATTAGTACTTTTAGTACTTTTTGAACGGGAGTAAAGTATAGTGTTAGACCATCACTAGATTTAAAGATGAAATCTTCATAATTATCGCAACTTTTAAGGACAGTAGTATTGAGAGAAACTAAGTATTAACAAGTTCAATCTATCCATAGTGGCGATCGCTTGATTCTTCAACAAAGATTCTCATATCAAGTAACATTAATTAATCACCATATAATAATGTAGTGACATTCCATGGGACATCACTACAGAGTTATACTCAATCAAGAAATATTTGCTACAAATATAATGGTAATTTTTAGTAGTAAATAGTAGATAGTTAGTAGTCAGTAGTTAGTAAAATATATTTTGTCTGATTTTCTATTATGAAAAACTCTATTAGAGTCCATAGAACTTGTGAGATTAACAATTTGATTTTTCCCAATAATTTGGAACATTTTTTCCTCTTTATATTTTCCTGTTAAGTACCAATAATTAACCTGATTTTATTTTTAAACTTAATTTTTACATTTTTCTATTTTCTTCTTTTATTGAGGTGGGATGAAGTAGAGATGTTGCTGCTTTTTGAGCAATTGCTTCTGAGACTTTAATTTGCTTAATAGTAACTAAACCCTCTTTGATAAACATATCTCTTAAAGCTGCCTTTTCCCCACTATTAAAAGGAGTCTCATAAAAAACTTCTTTAATACCAGCAGAAATAATTAATTTCAAACAATAAAGACAAGGTTCTAAGGTCACATAAATAACAGCTCCATTCGTAGATATTCCATGTTTTGCAGCTTGAGCAATAGCATTAGCTTCTGCATGAACAGAACGAGATGGTAAAACTTTACTAGCATCACAACTACTTAATTCAGGATAACAAAAACCCTGACTCGTACAATGTACAGAACCCGAAGGAGAACCATTATAACCAGTTGCTAAAACTTGTTTATTTTTAACTATTACTGCACCCACAGGAAAAGCAAGACAAGTTGAACGAGTAGCAGCTAGTTTAGCTATCATTAAAAAGTATTCATCCCAAGTTGGTCTTTGATATAATTCTTCTGTCATACTCCTGTAGAACCAAATCCTTTAATATCTCTTTCTGTTGTACTTAATTTATCAACTTCTTCTACCTTAACAGATAAAACTGATGCTATTACCATTTGAGCTATTTTCATTCCTTTAGTTACTTGAAAGGAATTTTTACCATGATTTATCAGAATTATTCCTATTTCTCCTCGATAAGTTTCATCTATAGTTCCAGGAGTATTTAAAACTGTAATTTGATGTTTTAAAGCCAACCCACTTCTAGGACGAATTTGTGCTTCTGTTCCTAATGGTAATTCTATGGCAATACCTGTATGAATTAATTGACTTTCCCCAGGATTAATAGTTAATTCATCAATCGAAAATAAATCCAATCCTGCATCTTTGTTATGAGCATAAGAGGGCATAATTGCCAATTCATCTAACTTTTTAACTTTCAGTTTCATAATTTTAATTACAGGAATAGAGTGCTATGGGCAAGTCAAATTTAATTATTACTTTTGAATTTTGACTTTTAACTTGATTTAATTATTACTTTTGAATTTTGAATTTTGAATTTTGAATTTATTATGTTTCATCTATAGTTCCAGGAGTATTTAAAACTGTAATCTGATGTTTTAAAGCTAACCCACTTCTAGGACGAATTTGTGCTTCTGTTCCTAATGGTAATTCTATGGCAATACCTGTATGAATTAATTGACTTTCTCCAGGATTAATAGTTAATTCATCAATAGAAAATAAATCCAATCCTGCATCTTGTGGATGTGCATAATAGGGAACAATTGCTGATTCATCTAATTTTTTAACTTTAAGTTTCATCATTTTCAATTACAACAGTTATCGAGTTAATGAGATACAAAATTTTATTGTTCTAGGGAACAGGCAAAAAGGAAAATAAATTAATCTAATGTATCTCACCATCCTCAAAAGTGTAATACATCTTTTGCTAGTAAGACAGATGAGATTTAGGGAGCAAAAACACAAGTGAGAGCAGAATCTTGAGTTCATTTATCATCTAATAATTCCATTTTCCGAAAGAATTAGATTGATAGAAACTTCCCAATTTTGGCACTCCTGCAACCGTAATGGTATTGATTGAACTTGAGACAAATTACCTCAGCTCCAATTACGAAGAATAGAAGATGTATTTCGGTGTCTTTCCTACTCACAGTTTTTTCCATTCCAGGTCTCCCCTACTCCCCTACTCCCCCACTCCCCATATTCCCCTCCTGGGAGGGGCCCGCGGGTGGGTCCCCCTACTCCCCATATTCCCCTTCTGGGAGCAAGGCTAATTCATTGCCTGGGGAGAATATTAATATGAAGTACATTTAATTGTGCAAATATACAAATATCTCCATCTCCCATCTCCCCATCCCCCCATCTCCCATCTCCACATCTCCCCATCAATTTTTCTAAGCGTGACAATAAATAGAACCTGCCCTCCACCGGAGGGGTTAGGGGTGGGTCCCCACTCCCCATCACTAAACTAAGGTGATAATTTACCTTTTCCTAGCCTATTTTTTTCATACCATTCTGCTATATTGGGCACCCAATCTTGAACATGAGGCCACATTAACTCACAAAGTTTTTGAATTTCTAATTGAGCATTCTTTTTAAAACGTAAATCCAAAAAATGTAGCAGACTCCGACAATTAAAACTCACAACAAAATGCTGACGATAATCAAAAGGAATTTTCCCTCTAGCGTGTTCTTCAGACATTCCCAATTCCATATCAATTTTGTATTTTTTAGCTGCCTCCAAACACCACTGTAAATCTTGCTCTCTTTGTTCAGCAGAATAATAATATTTCTTCCCCTGACGGTCAGAATATTCTCCCACCGGACGTAAGTAAAAAGCAGTCTCTATATCCGTTTTTCCCTCTGCAACTGCAATAACTTTTCCCGAACAAAATCGATAACTTTGTACATCGAAAGAATTGTGAACAACTAAACCATTAGCTATAAAATTATGCTCGGGATGTTCTACTTCAATATCATAAGTAATTTCTTTGCCAAACTTTTCAATAGATTCTATTCCTACAAAAACACCACAATTACAAGACAAACTATTGTTTCTTATATTGTCAATTTTGTTGTCTTTACTAGAACCCCAGGCAAGGTTTTCTAACCTATTATCAAAACTATTTCCGTTTAAATGTCTGACTTCAAGTTGCTCATTTTCTCCCAATGGTTCAAAGTTTTCTATGACTAACCTATGTATATTTACTCGTGATACTGTACCAGACCCTATTCCATGACTTAAACTAGCAAATAAATAATCTTTAGATTTGCTCAGTTTTTTAATCTTAGAATTTGACAATAACTGAGAACGATCTCCCCTTCCTCCTCTAGGAAGATAAGAACGCAAACGACCCAAACTAGAAATTTCATATCCTTCATAATTTCTTACTGGCATCCACTTTTCATCTAACATTTCTTGTTCCATAAAACTAATTTCCTGTGGAGCAACTTTATTACCAGTTAATTGCACTTCACATAATTGAGTGCTACTGTTAAATTCCTTTAACCTTTTCCACCCTTGATTAGTCCAAAACTGGTGTTCCAATGTAGCTCTTATTTCTTTACCAGAAACAGTTTTTATTGTGTAAGTTTCTTTTTCACCATTAATATAAATATTCGTTATTTTACTAGAAACAAGTTGGTTAGTTTTAGTATCTAAAGTCAAAATAGTACGCCTAGATATACTTTCTTGCATATATTTTGCATCATTAGAAGTTTGTTGATGTTTTCTCCCGTAATGCCATAAATTAGCTAATTTTTCAATTGTTTCTTCATAATATTTCTCTCCTTTAGACAAAGACGAATGCCCAAATCTAACCCTTGTGTTACCCGACAAACAACAACCTATTCTATGAGTTCTTGCTTGCTGCATAACACTATGGGGAAAAAAGCCACAATTAAAAGTAATTTGAGGATGCTCAATACACCCATAATGACCACGATCTCCTGCCAAAAGTCGCTTGACAATAATTTCCCCACATTTTGTTTCCGTAGGCCAATTATCTTGTTCGTCAAATACAAATCCTTCACTGTAGTTACCCTAAGCATATAAATTACCTTATATACTCGGCTTCAGAACCGAACGTGAGACTTTCACCTCATTCGGCTCCTCAATTTAGGACTGCTGCCTTTGCTTGCAACGACTTCCGAGCGTCATGACAAAAGACATGACAGTGTAAATGTAGTACTTCTAGATTTTTATCGGTATTGTTTCCACCTCTAGCTTTGTGCTCAATGTGGTGTTTTTCCAATATATCTCCTAGTTTTGAAAGTTAGTCCGCATTCCGTACATTTTCCTTCTTATCTTTTAATGATTCTGGCTTTTTGAGAGTCTGAGGTTTTATATTTATCCCCTAATCTCTTTGACCAATAATTATCATCTCCGTTGTAAGGGGAAGCATCTCCCTTGACTTTCACATACGTTTTACTCGCTTGTGTCTCGCGGTAATGAGGAAGTTTGATTATTCCCTCTTTTGACTTATAGGCAAAATTCCATTTGGTTTTACCTATAGTGAGCCAATATCTGTCCGCTATCCATCCCGCTGTTTTCTTCATTCTGCTTCTTCTACACGCCCATCTCCATAACCTTTTATAGATTAAGTAATCTAACTTGTTGAAGGCTTCCTTTGAATTGTGGTACGTATAGTAGTTACACCATCCTCTGATAATTGGTGTTAATTCTTTGATTAACACTTCCTGAGAATTTGCTCGATGTTTATGAATTACAGCAGCGATTTTGTCGTAGTGATTCTTGATGCTCTCTTTAGAAGGTTTGACTATTGTGGAGTATGGTTTTAGTTTTTCTGTGAACCTTGATTTAATTTTCTTGGATGTATGTTTTCCTTCTTTATATTGTCGGATATTACACCCTAAAAAGTTGAATCCTGGTTCTTGACCCTTATACCGTTCCAGTGTGTGAACTGTTCTGATATTAATGGGTTTGAGTTCTAGTCCCAATTCTCCTAACCACCTTTTGATTATTTCGGTACATTCTTCGACTACGGCTAATTTCTCATTAATGACTACGAAATCATCTGCGTACCTAATTAGTTTAGGTACTGATACTCTTTCTCCGTAAATTCTTTCGCAATTACGGATACTACCGTCTTTTCTCCCAGGGAAATGTTCCTCTAGTATTTTTTCCATTCCATGTAGTGCAATATTAACCAATAGTGGTGATATTACACCCCCTTGAGGAGTTCCAACTTCAGTTTCTTCTAGGAAGCCATCGTTAATGACTCCGGATTTTAACCAAGCTTTTATTTGTCTCCTAAAATTGGGGAATGTGTCGATTTTCTCTAATAATTTATTGTGGTCTATCTTGTCAAAACATTGAGATATATCAGCGTCCAATACAAATTTTGGTTTGAACTGTATACATTTCCCGATCGCTGATATCGCATCATGTGTGCTTCTTCCGGGCCTAAATCCATAAGAGTTTGGTTCAAACTTTGCTTCCCATTCAGGTTCTAAAGCCTGTTTGAGCAAGACTTGTTTGGCTCGTTCCTCTATGGTTGGGATTCCTAAAGGTCTCTGTTCCTTCCTTCCAGGTTTGGGTATCCAAACTCTTTTGGTTGGCGTGCTTTTATGACTCAACTTTAGCTTTTGAGCTAACTTTAGTCTTTCTGAGGGACGAAGGAATTTCTTCCCATCTACCCCTGCTGTGTTTTTCCCTTTATTATCCTGTGTGACTCTTCTGACTGCGATGAGTCTTGCTGACCAAGATTTGACAAGAAGTTTTTGTAGTTTGCGGGCTAACCTCACATTTCCACTTTTAGAAGCATTATAGATTCGCTTTTGGAGCTTGAAGACGTTTTGTTCGGCTGTTTTCCAGTCGATGTCTTTCCATTCCAACGTTGATTTTATCTCGGTTCTGGACATATTTTACTCCTACTTAAGAACGTATAATTCCTAAATTGTGAATCTGTGGGCATATCCAACTCATTACAAATTGGCATTAGCTTCGGATTCAATCCCATCTAAGGTGGCTTACGCTAGCTACTACTCAAAGATTCGACCACTTTAAGAGCCTATCCTTAGATTTAATTCGTTCCCATTTCCCGTTGGTATCAGTTTTAGGGCCTTCCTTTTTGCCGAGGTTATTTTGGAGTACCGATAAATACCAAGACTCATATTTATCCCTTAACCTTTGGTCGTTATTGACCGCTGCGTGTCAACCTAATTTCGCAACTTAATGCTCACGACAAATATAGAAGTTCACTTTCGTTACCCATGACTAAATGCTTGCGAAAAATTCCATTTAGGTTATGTTATTTTATCGCTTTTATACCCGCTTCAATGTCAGTAGTCGCTACCTGCTTAACATTGGGGTATATGCTGTCATCGAGGTACTTTCGAGAAGGGACTTGTCAAATCTTTATACCTATTTAACGTAGTTATATTAATTTTTTGTTAAATCTTGCCATAACCTGATGTTTATTGACTATGTGACTCTGGTCATGATTTGACTCACCCTTACGGGAAATGAGTTGTCTCGGTATCGGGTTTTATCCCTTCCCTATTGACCCGCCTTTCTGTTGAAAAGAAGGTGCTGAGGTTATTACACCTCAAACGAACCGCACATCTTGATGCAAAGCTGCATAAATTACCTGTTGAGGATTTAGAGTTTTAGCAATTACTTCTACCCGAAATTTATCCATAAAATTTTTCCTGATAGTCTTATTAGTTGATTGATATCCAAGAACAATTAGTTATTAAAGCATCCTAAGATTGACTATCTAAAAAGTGATAGATTTTTCTTATTTTTGACTTTTAACTCAAACAAATGATACTTTCCCACCGTTTTACATAAGCTTTACGCCACTGAGTTACACGCTACCCAAATTCGCAAAGGAAGTAAAGTTACTTACATTTCTCACCTTTTATATAGAATACGGTTATATAGTATATGTTTATAAATATACTTCAAGCCTTCAATCTCCCCTACTCCCCACATTCCCCAGGGTCTATTTATTGTCACCAGAGAAAAAAGGGAGAGGGGGAAGAGGGGGGAGAGGGGGAAGAGGGGGAACTCAAAAAAATATAGGGTTGTAAATATTCTCGCTACGACAAAGAATTAGCCCAGGGGAGATGGGGAGATTTGTATATTTGCACAATTAAATGTATTTTTTATGAATATTCTCGCTACGACAATGGGCGTTGCTGATTTTGGGTATGATGCAAGCCCCCCTAGCCGCCCAAAATTGGGGGGAATAAAACTCTAAAAGTCCCCCACGCATTGGGGGATGCGCGGGGGCTTGACCAGAATCAAACAATCGCACATTCATACTTCAATTCAGCAATGCCCGACAATGAATTAGCCATGCCCACATTCCTCTCCTGGGAGGGGTCCGCGGGTGGGTTTACTCCTACCCCATACCAAAAGACTTTCCATAAGCAAACCCTAATTATTTCAGATATGGGCGTTGAAACTATTTGTGACATCTTTAAAGTGAATTGGTATTAGTATTGCCCTTGAATATGAAGCAGATGAGGATGAGGCCATAACAGCAGTACTTCATAATGCGATAGAAGATCTAGGTGGAGCACCTATTCGGACAGAAATTAGACTACGGTTTGGAGAGAGTAACAAAAATAGTAGATGGTTGTACCGATACGGATACAACTAAACCTCCTAGAGGAGAACGTAATGTTCTGTATAAATAAGTTTTCAATATACATATTTAATATAAGTAGTGAATTTAATTATGTAACCTTGAGTTTACAGGAGAATTATGAAGTACTGATGAAGATAATCTGGCTTTTAGGCAAAAAGTTTTAAAGTTTTCGTAAAGTTTCTGGAAATTACTTGAAATTGCCGATGTCGATTGTTAGGATAACAAGTAATAAAAACACGTTAAATCAATGCTTACTACAAGCAATTAACGGTTGGATTCACAACCTATACTTTTGTGAATTCAAGTATATTTCGTAATTTTATTTATCTGCAAGTAAAATTGCGTGACCAAATGTAATAGCAGAAATTTATGAGGTTCTAAAGAGGTTTGAATTATGGTTGAATCATTTACTTTAACTAACAATTACGAAAGACAGCTGTTTGATGTAAAGAGCAATAAGAAGCTAGAAATCATCAATTATAAATCTAAAAGCGCTGCTTCTCCTTTAAATATTTTATTTCTAATTCCTCATCCTTTTTATCAAGACCGAGGTTCACCTATTGCTGATAACTTAGTTTTAAAATTTTTATCAGAAAAGAACGATAAAGTTGATGTAGTAACCTATCCAGAAGGGAAAGATGTTGACTATAAAAATACTAATATATACCGTACAATCAACATCCCATTTGTCAAAAATGTACGTCCTGGATTTTCTTGGAAGAAAATTATTTATGACCTATTAATGTTCCTAGAAGTAGCTAAACTACTTTCCCAGAAACGTTATAGTTTAATTCATGCTGTAGAAGAATCAGTATTTATCGCATTACTACTAAAATTTTTGTTTAAGACTCCCTACATCTATGATATGGATTCTTCTTTATCTCAGCAAATGGTCGAAAAATATCCGTTTCTTTCACCTTTTATTTCTGTTTTAAAATGGCTGGAAAAACACGCAGTAAAAAATGCAGAAGTTGTAGTTCCAGTATGTCAAGCTTTGGCTAATAATATCAATCAATATCAACCCAAAAAGGTTGTACTATTACCAGATGTTTCTTTGTTAAATGAAAAACAAGTTGCAACTAAACAGAATCTCAGAAAAGAGCTAAAAATTAGCAATACAATGCTAATGTATGTGGGCAATTTAGAACAATATCAAGGTATAGATTTACTGCTAGATAGTTTTGCTTTAGCACTAAAACAAACAAAAAAAGTAGATTTAGTGATAGTAGGAGGAGAGCAAGAAGATATTAAAAAATATCAAAATAAAGCCAAAAAGTTAGGAATTAAAGAAAAAGTACATTTTTTAGGAAAAAAACCTGCTAGCGAACTAGGAAATTATCTCGCTCAAGCTGACGTTTTAGTATCTCCTCGGACCAAAGGTAAGAATACACCAATGAAAATATATTCTTATCTTGATAGTGGTAAAGCTGTATTGGCAACTAATTTACCAACTCATACTCAGGTATTAGACAACAAAACAGCAATGTTATCTCACCCTAATCCTCAAGATTTTTCTAAAGGAATAATTTCTCTAACTAAAGACCGTGAATTCAGATTAAAATTAGGGGAAGCAGGTAAAATGATGGTTCAGAAAAAACATAGTTATGCTGCTTTTTGTGAAAAATTAGGTAGTCTCTACAATGAAGTGAAAGAAACAATTAACTCTGATCAACATCAGAAAGGAGACTCAGAAAAAATGCTTATGCTTGTGGAATCAGGAGATTATCAAGTATCTTAAGGTTAGTAAAGTTATCTTCATCTACATCCTTAGATTTCAGATGTTATGGAAAGAAATTTAACAGAACTAACTAATCAAGTTTACGATGTACTGGTAATAGGTGGAGGAATATACGGAGCTACTCTAGCCAGGGAAGCAAGTCTGCGTGGCCTCTCTGTAGCCCTTGTAGAAAAAAATGATTTTGGTGCGGCGACTTCTGCTAATAGCTTAAAAACTATTCACGGAGGACTGCGATATCTACAAAATGCCGATTTTAAGCGGATGCGAGAGTCAATTCACGAACGCACCACTTTAATGAAAATAGCACCCCATCTTATTCATCCACTGCCAGTGTTGATCCCTACTTATGGACATGGGTTGAAGGGAAAAGAAGCTTTGTCTGTAGCATTAGCAGTCAATGACTTGGTAAGTTGCGATCGCAATAGACTCCTAGACCAACAAAAACATATTCCTAACGGTGGTGTCATTTCTTTTGAGAAATGTTTGGAGTTACTTCCTGGTATTTCAACTCAAGGTTTAACTGGTGGGGCAATATTCCACGATGCTCAAGTCTACAACTCAGAAAGATTAACTATTTCATTTCTACATTCTGCTCACCAAGCAGGGGCAAGTTTAGCAAATTATGTCGAAGTTACTGGGTTTATCCAAAATAATAATCGTATCAATGGAGTAACAGTAACAGACAAACTCACTGAAAATCAGTTTGACATCCGCGCCAAAACAGTTATCAATACCTGTGGAGCATGGGTAAATAAAATTCTAGGTATGGTCAACCAACAACAGCGATCGCCTTTTGGTTTGGCTAAAGCGATGAATTTAGTTACCACTCGCCCTCTATTTGAAAAATATGCAGTAGGTATTACCAGTAAAAATAGTTCTGCTGACTCAGATGCTATAGTTAACAAAGGTAGTCGCTTTCTATTTATTTCTCCTTGGCGTGGGCGCTCAATTATTGGTACAGAGTATGCCGTTTATAGTCAAGACCCAGATAATTTCCAAATAACAGAAGCAGATATCAGTCAATTTCTGGCTGCCATCAACCAAGCATACCCACCAGCAAAACTAAAGCGGGAAGAGATTTCATTTGTACATGGGGGAATGTTACCAACAACTAATATTAACTCCAAAACAGGCGAACCCATCTTAGCAAAACATTATCAAATTTTTGACCATTCCCAAACTGGATTATTAGGTTTAATTTCAGTAGTCGGAGTGAAATATACCACTGCCAGAGATGTAGCTGAAAAAGTAGTTAATTATTTGTTCAAATCATTAGGAAAAAAATCTCCCAAGTCAGTTTCATCAGTTACATCTATATATGGTGGAGAAATAGAAAACTTTACTGATTTTTTACAGAATACTATTGTAGAAAAGCGGTCGAAAGGTTTAACAGAATTAAGAATTCGTCGCCTAGTTTATACCTACGGCTCTGCTTATCCAAAAGTTCTTAATTATTTGGAAAATTATGAGAGCGAATGGGCAATTGTTAAAGCCGAAATTCTCCACGCTATTCATCAAGAAATGGCTTATAAATTAAGTGATGTAATATTTCGACGTACAGAATTAGGTAGTGCTGGATATCCAGGAGATGAAACTATTAAATTTTGTGCTGAAGTAATGAGTAAAGAATTAAGCTGGAGTTCGACTAAATTAGAGGAAGAAGTACAGGAAATTAAGAATAAGTTTGGAATTACTTCGGCTATAGTAGCATCAAATTTTTAAGACTAAAATGCAATTTAATTTTAATTATGCCATCTCCTATTGCTCACTCAGTTTCTGGATATGTACTAGCTAAGTTTCTACCCAAAAAACTATCAAAAGATTATGCATCTCATTGGTGGAACTTGGGGAATTTTTATCCTGTCTTTGTGGCCATTTTTCCTGACTTTGATTTTCTTCCCCAGTTAATCACAGGAGAAAGATTTCATCGAGGTATTACCCATACTTTAATTTTTGCCATTGGTTTTAGTTTGATAGTTGGTTGGCTAATTAGTTATTTCCGCAAATCTTCATTTAAAAAAATACTCTTATTTACTTTTATTATCTATAGTTCTCATTTATTATTAGATTTATTGACGGCTGGTGGTTCAGGTGTACAATTGTTGTGGCCTTTGACAGATACATTTTTTAAATCAACAATATCTGTGTTTCCAGCAGTTCATCACTCCAGAGGAGTATTTGATCTTAGTCATTTTATATTTATTGCTTGGGAATTATCTTACTCAGTATTAATTGTCAGTATATTATGGCTATGGAAGAATTGTTGTTCCAGCAAATTTTCTGAATAAATCAATGAATAGTCAAGTCAAAATAAATCAAAAAATTATAGCAGATGCTCACGTTCATATTCATAAATGTTTTGAAATTGACCAACTATTAAACGCATCTCTAATCAATTTTCATAAAATATCTAGAACAAAAACCGATCTTGAAAACTCGGTTTTTTTGATATTTTTAACAGAAATGCTTGGCGATATTGAATTTAGTAGATTATTAGAATATGCTCAAAATCATCACCAAATTAATAACTGGAAATTAGCTCCAACTAAAGAATCAATATCAATTTCTGCTACTAATAACGAAAATCAAAAAATTTTCATCATTGCTGGTCGGCAAATTGTAACCGCAGAAAAATTAGAAGTTTTAGCCCTAATTTCAGATAATGAATTTGCAGATGGTTTACCAGTAGAAACTACCATCCAAAACATAGTATCAAAAAATGGCATACCCGTATTACCTTGGGGAGTAGGAAAATGGCTAGGTAAAAGAGGTAATATTTTACAAAAATTATTAAATTCAGATACCTTTTCTATGGTATATCTCGGTGACAATAGTGGTCGTCCTAGTTTTTGGCCGAGACCATCTTTTTTTAAATTAGCTGAACAGAGGGGATGGAAAGTTTTGCCAGGAACAGACCCTCTACCCTTAAAATCTGAATATACTAGACCAGGAAGCTTTGGGTTTATAGTAGAGGGTGAATTGAATTTGGCCGAACCAGGAAAAAGTATGAAGGAGATTTTATTAAATCCTACTACTTCAGTTCAACCCTATGGTTCCCTGGAAACACCATTTCAATTTATTCGTAACCAATTTGCGATTAGATATGGTGCTCATAATTAGCAAAATAGAAAGTTGTTAATCAGGGTAAAGAATGGAATATAAAATATGGTGACAACTAATTTTCCAGAAACTGCAGATATAGAAACATCTTCCGATGATTATGCTTCCCGTTTTGCGGGAAATATTGGTGCTTGGTTGCTGAAAATACAGGAAGAAGCAACTTTAAAAATGTTAGCTCCCTATTCCAATGCCAAAATACTTGATGTAGGGGGTGGTCATGGTCAATTAACAGAACCTTTAATCAACAATAACTACCAAGTTACAATCTTAGGTAGTGCAGAAATTTGTCAGGCAAGAATTCAAAAATTTGTAGATGCTAATCTTTGCTCATTTCAAGTAGGGAATGTTTTAGAGTTACCCTATCCAAATGATGCTTTTGATGTAGTAATTAGTTATAGATTTCTAGCTCATGTAACTCAATGGCATAATTTTTTAACCGAACTAACTAGGGTTGCTAAAAAAGCAGTAATAATAGATTATCCTACAGTAAGAAGCGTTAATTCTATTGCTCCCTATTTGTTTAAACTGAAGAAAGGTTTAGAAGGTAATACAAGACCATTTATCTGTTATCAAGAATCAGAAATTTTAGATTATTTCAAATCTTTAGGCTTAAAACAAACAGAACGCTATGCACAATTTTTTATGCCAATGGTAGTTCATCGCGCCTTAAAATCTCCGGGTATTTCTTCAGCATTAGAACAGTCAATTAGATTAACAGGATTAACCAGTTTATTTGGTTCTCCTGTAATTGCAAAATTTACACCATAAAATATCTGAATCCATAAAAATATTGCATCTACTATAGGCAGGAGAAAAAGTAAATATGGGAATACTAAATAATCTAAGGATTAGTTTAAGAGGTATTCAGAATTTATTATCCAAAATCAAGAGTTTACTAATTGCTAAAATAACGGGAAAGGGTGCTCAAAATATCTGGGTTAATTTGTATCGAAAGGCAGCATTAGAAACCGCTGATTATGTTGAAAAAAATATGCTGACCGTACCTTACTTTCAAACTCGCAATCAATTGTTAAAATTGAGTTTGTCAAAAGTAAAAGTAAATGGTTTATTTTTAGAATTTGGCTGTGGTTGGCAAGCTAAATCAATCAATTTTATTGCCAATCATATTGACAAAACTGTACATGGATTTGATTCGTTTGAGGGATTACCAGAGCCTTGGTTTGGCAATTTAGGTAAGCAAAGTTTTTCGGCAGGTGGTAAACTTCCTAATGTTAGGAATAATGTTCAGGTTCATGCTGGTTGGTTTGATCAAACCTTACCAGAATTTACCGCAACTCATGGGGATGTAGTAGCATTTTTACACATAGATTGCGATATTTATTCTTCAACCAAAACTATATTTGATTGCCTAAAAGATCGAATAGTTCCTGGAACAGTTATTCAGTTTGATGAATATTTTAATTATCCTGGTTGGAAAAATCACGAATATAAAGCTTTTCAGGAATTGGTAATTGAGAAAGGATTGAAGTATGAGTATTTAGGTTATTGTGAATCTAGCTTTACTGTAGCTGTTATCATAAGATAAATTCAGAAAACCCTTTTCGGTTTATTTGTGATCAAGAATCAGAAATTCTAGATTATTTAAAATCTCTAGGTTTAAAACAAACAGAACGCTATCCACTAATTTTTATGCCAATAGTAGTTCATCGGGGGTTAAAATATCCGGGTATTTATTAAATACTAGAACAGTCAATTAGATTAACAAGATAACCAGTTTATTTGGTTTACCTGTAATTGCTAAATTCTCTAATATTTGATTAAGAAATAAAGCATAATATTGTCATTGGGAGATGGTAATCAAATCAGTTAAAATGGTAAACCAAGATAATTGCTTTTCTGACCCCCTTAAAGACAGTTTGATGTTGTCATTGTGAGGCGACGATCAAACGAGTTAACCTTTTGGAGTAGAAATTGAGTCAGCCAAAGCAATCTTGCGTCTTGACTACTGGGCCAAGGATTGCCACGGAGTGAGGCAGATTTAGTACATCAAAATAATTGCTTTCCCAACCCCCCTCGCAATGACATTGAATAGGCAAGTGAGCTGATTTAATATTTACTTGATAAATAAGCTCTAAAAATCAACTAAAACATTTATAAAAAGAAAAAAATATGGAGGAAAACTTTAAATATAAACTGCCACCAAATTCTCGTGCCTTAATAACTGGGGCAACAGGATTTACAGGTTCAGTGCTGGTAAATAAATTAGTTAAACAAGGCGTAGAAGTAGTAGCGATCGCTCGTAAAACTTCCAACTTAAAACCATTTGCTGGAATGCCAATAAAATGGCTTCAAGGAGATGTTTTTGACCAAAATTTAATAGATGAAGCTGTGAAAGGAGTTAACTATATATTTCACATGGTGACTCCATTTCGGGAAGCAAAATCTGCCGATATTGGTTATTATAACGTTCATGTTTTAAGCACCCAACTATTAGCAAAAGCAGCATTAAAAGAAGCAAATTTTCAACGTTTTGTTCACGTTTCTACTATAGGAATTCATGGTCATGTAGAAAACCCACCTGGTGATGAAAACTGTCCGATGAAACCAGGAGATATTTATCAAGAAACTAAACTAGAGGGAGAAATTTGGATTAAACAGTTTGGTGAAAAAGAAGGATTACCAGTTAGTATAGTTAGACCAGCTGGAATATACGGTCCGGGAGAAAAAAGACTATTAAAAATTTTTAAATGGGTAGCTAAAGGTAGAGTACCAGTTATTGGAAATGGTAGTAACTTACTACATTTTATTCATGTTGACGATTTGACTAACTTTTTTATATTAACTGCAACTCATCCACAAGCAGTAGGAGAAGTTTTTATCTGTGGTAGTCCTGAAGCTATGACATTTAAAAATCTGGTAAAAATAATCAGTGAATATTATGGAGTTTCGGCAAAATTTTTGCAGTTCCCCGCAGCTCCTATATTTGCACTCGGAGACATTTTAGAATTTATTTGTCGGCCTTTAGGAATTGAACCACCTATATACAGAAGGAGGCTAGCATTTTATACAAAAGACCGCTCATTTAATACAACCAAAATGAGAAACTTATTAGGGTTTATAACTGCTCATTCAGATGAAGAGGGATTAAAAGAACAAGCTCAATGGTATCTAGATAATGGCTGGGTTTTACTTTCTAAAGCAGGCAACAAGTAACAGTAGAAAAAATATTTCCTAGTCTTTTATCTATCATCAGTCTATGTCCTAAATAATCGGGAATTTGAAAAATCTAAACAAGTTTTAGGAGTTGAACCTCAATACTAAATTAAAGAAAGGATTCAAAAGACTACAAATTGGTATCAATAACAGAGATGGTTATAAGTAAATAATTAGGTTAAGTATTAACTATTTAATTAGAGATATAGGAAAGATGGATAAAAAGCTTAAGCAACTTTTGAAACACACAAATTCTCTCGAGGAATTAGTTAATCTAGTTAAACAAGTAGATTTTTCAGAAATTAAAAGTACAGAAATTAGCTTAATCGATAAAAGTATCAAAAAACTCTCTCAGAAACCAGAATTTAAAATTGCCTATCTAGGAAACTATACAATTGAACCTTTGCCTTCTTATGTTAATGCTTTCTCTGTTTCTGAAGGAATAATTGCAGAAGAATATATTGGCAGCTATCAGCAATATTTTCAGGAATTACTCAATCCTAATTCCCCTCTAATTAACTATAATCCCGATTTAATTTATTTAGATATATCTCTGAGAGAGTTACAGCCGAAAATATATTATGAGTATTCAAGCTTATCTTTAGATGAAAGAAAAAATAGTTTAAATTTTATAATTTCACATATATCAGATTGGCTGAAAGTGGCACTTAATCAAACCAGTGCAAATATTCTGATAAGTAACTTTCTACAACCAAATTTTTATCAAACTGGTATTGCTGACCTAAATCAGGAGTATGGAGAATCAGAATTTTATTTAGAATTAAATCTGGCACTGCTTTGTTTGCTAAAAAAAGAGTCAAGAGTACATCTTTTTGATATTGAACGGTTAGCTTCAAGGTTTGGTAAAGAACAAGTCCACAATCCAAAAATGTATTATATCGCCAAAATGGAATGGCGAGAAAATTTTCTCCCAACTATTGCCAGGGAATTAATTAGATATATAAAAGCAATTAAAGGTTATACCAAAAAATGTCTTGTACTCGACTTAGATAATACTCTGTGGGGAGGAGTCGTTGGAGAAGAAGGAGTAATGGGTATTAAAATCGGTCAAGGCGACCCAGTTTCGGAAGCATTTTTAGAATTTCAACGCAAAATTAAAACAGTTAAAGACCGAGGAATATTACTGGCAATTTGTAGTAAAAATAATATCAATGATGCTTTAGAAGCTTTTGAAAAAAGACCAGAAATGCCTCTGAAAAAATCTGACTTTTCAGCAATGGAAATTAACTGGGAACCTAAGCACAAAAATTTGCAAAAAATTGCTTCTACTTTAAATATTGGCACAGATAGTTTAGTTTTTATAGATGATAATCCGGCAGAGTGCAGTTTAGTAACTCAAATGATGCCAGAAGTTAAAACTATACTATTGCCATCCGATCCTGCTACTTATTCAGAATTGCTAGAGCAACTAAATGAGTTTGAAAAAGTCCAAATTTTGCAAGATGATTTAAGCAAAGCTACTCAGTATATCCAAAATAAACAACGGGAAGAGCATAAGCAGCAGATTGGAGATATGGCAAGCTATTTGGAAAGTTTAGGAACAGAAATTAAGATTTGGGAAGCAACTGAAGAAGACTTACCTCGCGTGCATCAACTATTTAGCAAAACCAATCAATTTAATCTGACAACCATTCGTTATTCAATGGCAGAAGTAGAGAAGTTTTTTCAAGATAGTAATTATGACTTGACTGTAATATCTGCCCATGATAACTTTGGAGAAATTGGTACGATCGCTCTATATCTGCTTGACCTCCGAGAAAAACCTTATTTGCTCATTGATAGTTTGATAATGAGTTGTAGAGCAATGGGTAGAGGAATAGAAACGGCGATCGTTAACCATCTGAAAACTAAATATTTAACCAACCATCCTGAAATTCAACTTAGCGCCACCTACATTCCAACCAAAAAAAATAAACCAGTTGTAGATTTTTTTGAACAGCAAGGATTTGAGGTAGTAAAAAAAGAGGAGACGGGTACAAAAAAATATATTCTCAAGTCAGAATCTGCTAAATTGATTGATAGTTCATGGATTAAAATTATTGCTTAATTTAAACCCCGTCCTTAAAAGCGAGGTCCTATAAAAAAAAGGAGAAATTAATGGAAAGTCTAGAAGATAAAATCAAAGAAATTATGACAGATATTTTGGAAATTGATGATGAAGAAATCACCGATGAATTTGGACCAGAAAATGCTGATACTTGGGATTCATTAAATAATCTCAAAATGATTACTGCCTTAGAAGAAGAATTTAAAATTAGCTTAACAATGGATCAAATTGATTCTATGGTAAATTTCTCAGAAATTAAAAAAGTTATTAGTAACCATGCTAATTAATTAGGGTTTGCGTATGGAAAGTCTTTTTGCTCTTTGTAGGAGACAGGAGACAACCCACCCCTCGCCCCTCCCCCTCCCAGGAGGGAAATACAGGATAAATGGGAATGAGCTAGGAGGTAGGAGTTAAGAATTATCTCTCAATTTTTCTGCCATAATCATCCCAAAATACTAGCTTTATGCAGCTCTTGCCACCGAAAAGCTGGTACTTTTTTTTACTCTAAAACGCTAAAACCAATATCAGTCAATACTTTTAGAATTAATCAGCAAGCCCTAATTAGAAATACTTTTGCTCAGGAAAGAAAAGACCATGGAAAAGGTATTCAAAATCCATGAAAAAATGGTTGCAAATTTTGCCTCCATCAGTGGTGATTATAACTCTTTGCATATGGATGAAGAGTTTGCCAGAAAAACTAAATATCGGCAACGACTTGTTCATGGAATGTTACCCTTTAGTTTTATTTCTCTAATTCAACAAAACTTTCCAGACCAACAAGTAGAATTTTTAGAACTAGATACCAGCTTTCGTAAGCCAATATTAATTGGTGATGAAATTAGACTAGACTACACATATTCAGAAACAGAAACTGGAAAATTTTCCTATAATGCTATCTGGTATAATCATCTGAATGAAGAAATAGTAATAAAGTCTAAAGGAAATTTTACTTTATACCCTTTTAATCAGGAAATCAGAGATATAGCTCCAAATCAAACTTCTTGCTTATTAGATGAAGTTTCAGAGAATAACTGGACTATTAATGAAATCGCTAATAAAAAAGAAGAGTTAAATATATTGCTTAACTCCATACTGCTGAAAAAATATTTAGATTCTATTATTAATGAAGGTTTTTCAAGTAATACTAATTCCATAGATATACCAATTAGCCATAACTTAATTTCAACTCTATTGTTATCTACATTGGTGGGAATGAAATTGCCAGGAAAATATGCCACATTTGCCAAATTTAAATTTTCATTTTCAGACCAAGTTCCTTTATCTGAATCAATAAAACTTGTTGGAGAAGTTGGTAAAGTTTCTGTGGCAAGTGAATCTATGGAAGTAGCTACTACCCTTTTAAAAGAAAATACTGTTTTAGCAACAGGTAAATTAAATGTAGTAGTAAATTCTCCACCACAAAACATTATAAGTTGCCAAGAAATAAAATCTAATTATATAGATATGGGCTTAAAAGATAAAGTGGTGGTTATTACTGGTGCTAGTCGTGGAATAGGAGCAGCAACTGCCAAATTATTTGCAATGCACGGTGCTAAAGTTGTCGTTAATTATTACAAAGGAAAAAAAGATGCAGAATTAATTGTTGAGGATATTGAAAAAAATGGTGGAGTTGCTATTCCATTGCAATGTGATATTAGACAAAAATTAGAAGTAGAAAAATTTATTGCTCAGGTGGTAGAAAAATTTGGCACTGTCAATGTATTAGTTAATAATGCAGTGAAAGAAGCTATACCTAAAAATGTTGTTAAACTAGAGTGGCAAGATTATTTAAGTGAATTAGAAGTATCCTTAAAAGGAATGCACAATTGTTGTCAAGCTATATTGCCGATTTTAAAACAACAAAAGTCTGGTAAAATAATAAATTTATCAACAATTTTTGTAGAAAATCCAGTCACTGGGCAAAGTCAATATATAACAGCAAAAAGTGCTGTAGTAGGCTACACAAAAAGTTTAGCAAAAGAACTCGCAAAATTAAATATACAAGTCAATTTTGTCGTACCCAATATGACAGAGACAGACTTAGTATCATGTATACCTTCAGATTTCACAAAAAGAATAGCAGCTTCCAGAGATTTTGGCAGAAATTTACAACCAATTGAAGTTGCTCAAAGCATTTTATTTTTAGCCTCTAACTGGGCAAATTCTATCACCGGACAGAAAGTGGTTTTAAACTTAGGCGATTTACCTTTCGGATAATCAAATAATATCAAATAAAAAAATATAATTTCACTGTTAAGTAAAGATTAGTTTATTAAAATTAGGATGGATAATTTAATATGACAATAGGCCAGGTAATCCGGCGTTTTTTAATTCCTGCTCCCATAGTAACTATTTATTATCTGTTGAAATATGGAGCAAAAGTTAGCCCCAAAGCAGAAGTAGAATTGAATGATTTGTTAACAATTGGAAAAAATACGGAAATAGGTTCTTTTACAAAGATCAAAACTAATGGTGTTTTGAAAATTGGTAAAAATGTTGTAATTGCGACTGGATGTTGTATTGTATCTCATCACAAAGGATTAGAAATTGGTGACTATTCAATGATTGGTAATAATACTTCAATTATTGGTAATAATTATCGATATGACAAACTTGATGTAACCATCCAAGAACAAGGAACTATTTCTAAACATGGGATTAAAATTGCTAATAATGTTTGGATAGGCTCTGGATGCTCTATATTAGATGGGGCAGATATTGGTAGTGGGGTAATTGTGGCATCTAACTCAGTTGTATCTTCAAAAATCCCTGAAAATAGTATTGTGATGGGAAACCCGGCAAAAGTAATATTTAAGAGAAGGTAAGAATATTTAATACCTCGACTTAGACTTAAACTTATTATAAGTTTTTGTTAAAAAATATCAGAATAATTCAATACAATGAACATTAACGAAAAAGACAAACAATTAATTGAAAAACCATCACAGGATAACCCAGAAGTTACTGTGGCTGTGGTTTCTTATAACGGTATGAAAGTAGTTAAATTATGTCTTGATTCTATACTTTCTCAAACATACCAGCCTAGTCAGATACTCTTTATTAATAATGCCTCTACTGATGGCTGCCCTGAATGGGTCAAGGAAAATTACCCTCAAGTTAAGATTATAGATTCACCGGAAAATAAGGGACCAAATATAGCAAGAAATTTGGGAATTAAAAATACTCCAGATGATAATTTGACCTTGTTAGTAGATGATGATGCTGTTTTAGAAGAAAATTGCTTAAGTGAATTGGTAAAAGCTTATCAAACTGACCCAGATGGTGCTGTTTGGGTTCCGAAACTGGTTTATTATGATAAGCAGGATACTATTCAATATGAAGGTACTTTTCTCCATTATATGGCAGAAGCAATTCTTCTAAATCCTGACAAGCCACTAAATGCAGGGGTAAAAGAGATTACACAGATCCATGCAACTTCAGGAACTTGTATGTTAATTTCAAAGCTACCAGCTCAAGCTATTGGTTTATTTGATGAGGATTATTTTTTTGGTAAGACTGATGGTGAGTTTACTTTTAGACTAACTTTATCTGGTTACAAACTTTATACAGTTCCTGGAGCAACTTGTTATCATAGGGTCAAAAAACGTGGAACATCAAAAGTATTTTATCAGGTAAGAAATCGTTGGTATTTTATTATAACACTTTATTCTCTACGAACTTTAATACTATCAATCCCAGCCTTTGTAGTTTATGAGTTTTTCTTAATTTCCTTCTTGTTACTCAAAGGAGCTATCAAAGATTATGTATCAGCAATACTAGCTGTATTTTCTGTTTGGTCTGACCTAATGCAAAAACGCCAATCAATTCAGTCCCTTAGAAAAGTTTCTGATAAAGAAGTTCTTTTTGCTGACCCTATGTTTTTAGGACGCGATCTGCTAGATAATCCAGTCTTAAAATTTTTAAAATCATTGTTAGATACATTTTTCAGTTTATATTGGAAGTTAATTTATCCAGTTATTTAATCCTACATTACCCACTTCAAAATGTAGTATTAAGTGCAAGTAGTCAGTAGTCAGTAGGGAATGATTCTAGCTAATTATCTAGCTCCATCGAGTATTTATGCTTAATATTTGACTGAGAATTTGACTCAACAGAAAGGTTAATGAATAGGATCTATATAGTATAAATACTTATTAATTCCCTTTTTTTTTATACTACTTTCAATGCTACAAATTGACGTGCGGAATGTGGGTTTAATACTAAACTAATGTGGTGAATATCGGTCACTAGCGATCGTCAAAAATTATTTTATTTTTATGAAGTTGCCTGAAGAATCAATTAAAACTGAAGATTAATCTGCAACGCTGTTTCTCGAACTATTTAATTCAATTAATTCTTTCAATTAATAGTTGGTGTCAGAGTATAAATAATACTTTTTCCTTCTGCTTGCCCTTCAACTATATCCAAATAACCATTGCGAGTATATACTTGTGCTTTGGTAATATTTAAAATAACTCTATCTGGAGACTCAATTCTAAATATCTGTTGACTGTCTCCCAAACTTATCTTGGCAGTCGCTCCTTCAATATCAATATTAGTTTCTTTTTCCCCATCAAAAACAAGTATAGGAAAGCATACCTTAACTCGATCTACTTTTCCATCAACTTTAGCAACTACACGAATTTGTTTTGGTGTTACGTCATAGGTTTCAATAACTTGGTTGACTTGAGTTGAGGATAAATGGTAATGCACAGTAAAATTCAAATGTTGAGTCGTTTCTTCATGCACATCAACCACCATATCTTTTACCTGACCTCTACCAAACTGCATCATAGGTTTCCAAGAACGAGGTAGAATAGAATAAAATGTGTAACCTCCAAACTGAGCCAAGGATTCCCAAGACTTACCTTTTGGCCATGAAATACCAATGGCAAGGGCAGTATTCTGAATATTGTTTTTCCAACCAGGTACGTCACTGGTTGCACTAGGTCCAACTAGGGGATCTACACCAGCCTTATGAATGCGAATTAATCCTGTACTGTTGTACAACTTGTCAGCTTTTGTATCAATTTCTATATACAAACCACCAGCATTGGCAAAAATTTTGTGAAACTCTGGTGATATTTGGGCAATAAAACCACCTATATCAGAAGGTGCAGCACCTTCAGAAACACTATCATCCGCAAATAACCATGCGAATGCTAATGCGCTGGCAGTCCATAAATTATATTGTGAATGCCAAGAATAGGTTTCATATCCATGTCTCTGCTGAGGATCGAAGCGATTTTTGACTATCCAGACTTCTCCAGAAGGACGAATCCAACGACGGACAGACTTCAAAGCTAATCTAGCGCCTCGTTTAAAAGCTTGAGCAGCAACTATATTATCTTGAGATTTTTCTCGCCTTGCCCAAATTTCAAAAATGGCACATAACTGTGCTTCATTCCATTGATGTTGGGAACTCCGACTTCCCAAGGGTAACTCTCCCCAAGGAGATTGCATTAATAGAGATGCCCACGAACCTCGATCTAAAATAATTTCCAGAGCTTTTTGGTATTTTCCTTGATAACCAAAATACAACATAGCCGATAATAAATGACGAGCATAGTTGTCATAAGGGATAGTTGTTAAAGCTTGATCTCTATATAGTCCTTCTGGTGTGAAAAGTGGTATTTGACGAGCTAAATTGCTCTCTACATATTTTAGATCGGTAAAACCAGCTTTATATCGGAGAAATTCACCTACTATTGCACTTAATTCTACATTAGTGCCACCACCATGCAATTTACTCCAATAAGCACGATCTGGATCGATATTACGAATTAAATCTTCCCATTTTTGACGACGGTTGGCAGATACAATTTCCCGAAGATGTTCATAGGCTAACATGATAGGAAAAATAAAAAAATCACCATGATCGTCTGCTGCATTACCATCTACAAGTTGTTGTATGGAATTTTCTAAGGCTTTGCTAGCACTTTCGAGTAAATCATTGTCACTATAACCATTGATTATCAATACTGTAGCTGCCCAGGAATAACAAGGAGTGCTGTATTGTTTTTCTGTCTGTGCATAGGGATCTAAAATTCGTCCATCAGTGCTTTGATACTGCCGAAAGAAATTAACGATTCCCTGAATTGTTGCAATATAAGTATCCTTTGATAAACCAGTAGGTTCAGGAATAGAGCTATTGTGCAAATATTCTTGTACCTTTAAAATTAGATTAGCCAGTGGATTAGGCTCTTGATATGGAGGTTCCTGTTTAGATGCTTTTTTGATAAAATAGTTTTTTAGAGCAATAGAACTTCTATCTCTAATTAAACCTTTAATTTTTTTAATAAGTGTAGTGAACCATTTTTTTGCCACAGTAATTTCCCCTACTAATATTTAGTATATTGAGATTGTTTAACAGTAATTATCTTATTACTAGGATGATAGAATAAATCTACCTTTCTGCATCATCAAAACAATTAACCCAAAACATATTACTAACAATATAGTCCCGATAATAGGTTTTACTCCTACAAGAATCAGAGAGGGAATACTTGCAGCAACTAAGCTAAGTCCTGCCAGTATTACCATACTTTTACCAATTTGATTATACCCGATATTAATCATTAATCTGACAAATAGTGCCAAAAGGATACATTCACTAAGCAAAGTCGCTAATGCAGCTCCAACCGATCCAATATACGGAATCAAAATCAAATTAATAAGTATGTTAGCAGTGGCAGCTATAAACAAAAGACGAGGTAGCTTTTTTTCCCTGCCAGTGGATTGAAAAAAAACATTCAACATACTGGCAAAAGTTTTGATACTGAGACTGGGTAGCAAAATAGCAAGAGGATAGACAGAATATCTATAGGCATCACCATAAAGAACTTTCACTAAACTGGTCTGAAAGAATCCAGCAATAATGAGGACAGGTAGTACGACTGCTAATAAAACCCTGGTAGATTTATAGACTTGCTCTGGGAGTCTTTCGGGATCGTTGGCATGATACTTAGCAAATCTAGTAAAAGCTACTTGAAAAACTACCCTTGGTAAAGCAGAAAAAATTTCTAGTATCCGGTAAGCAGCACTGTAAAAACCTGTTTCTCCAGTGGAAGCGATCGCCTTAAGCATCAGCACATCAACCTGGTAATAGATTACCCAGAGAACCCCAGATATAGCAAAAGGGTAAGCTATACGATACAATTCTCGTAAGCTACCGATATTAAAAGAACTCCAGATATTTACCTTTCGATGCAGGTAATACAATAAACCTAAAATTTCTAGAAACCTAACTAATACTAAGGTTGCTACTACTAATACCAAATTATTAGTCCATAGAAGTACCCCCAAAACACAACAAACAACCGCTAAACGCTCGATTGCCACAGAAATTGTTTCGCTTCTAAACCAACCCATTCCTTTAAGTACAGCACGCAAAGTCATTTTAGTACTGCGACATACTTCTGCAAATATCACCAGATAGCAAACGATTAATCCCTCCCCTTCAAAATGCAGAAGCATAGCCAAAGGTAGTAACACAACCAGAATAGGTAAAGTATTTAATCCCTGGAGAGATAGAAACTTGATCGTAGATTTAGGAGCTACTTCTGGATTTGCAGCTACCTCTCGCTGCATGAGAAAAGGTAGTCCAAATTGAATCAATAAGGAAAATACTCCTCCCAGAGCAACAGCAGCAGCAAATATTTCGTAGCGCTCTGGTCCAAGAACACGAGCTAAGATAATATAGTAGAAAAATGTTAAGGCTAGAGTTCCCTCTCCGAGAAGAGTATAAAAATAAGACCAATCCAAACGCTTTAGTAAGTTTTTCATGTTATAATACAAGATAATCTTTTTATTGAATTAATTATAGTCTTTGATAGATGTTATAGATTCAATAGATTCTTATTTTTAATCCTTTTCTAAAAGTTGATTACTCCCAGCATATTTGATTTGTTCGTAGATAAAAAGTATGCAAAATCTAGGATTTAAAGTGAATACAAAAAAATTTTTCAACAAGTATAAAATTGGATTGCTATTTATTTTTTTAATTGGTTTGGCTGGAGCAGGGATTGCTAAATTTAATCAAAAAGGTGTCCCTTCTACCATTGAATATCGAACTATCCAACTAGACATACCAAAAGAATATCAGAGACGAGGAGGTTTAATTACAGCAGATATTAATGATGATGGAAAAGCAGATTTTTTGGTAACGAAAGTAGGTAAAATTGTAACTTATGATCTAAGTGGGAAACAACTCTGGAGCAAGGAAATTAACATCCAAATTACCAACAAGTCTGAAAGTCGAGGATTACCAGGAGCACATGCACCTGGAATACAAGCTGGTGATGTAGATGGAGATGGTAAAACAGAAGTGTTATTTTTAACTATAGATAATACTCTTCATATTGTTGAGGGTGAAAGTGGAAAAACTAAGAAAACCATTACTATTAAATCACCAGAAGGAACACAAAGGTGGGAACATCTAGTAATTACTAATTTTCGTGGCCAAGGCGATCGGGATTTATTACTACAGACTACAAATTCAGAAGGATATCGCATGGGACGCTTTTTAGCCGCCTACGCAATAGATGAGTTGCTGAAAAAAGAAGACCCCCAACCTCTATGGACGAGAGATGACTTTGTTGCCAATGCTCATAATGGGGCACGAGTGGCAGACTTGAATGGAGATGGCAAAGATGAAGTTTTGGGTGGGACTCTGATTTCACCAGATGGAGAGATACTGGTTAAAATTCCTCTCAAACCTAAAGCTCATATTGATTCCATATTTGTTGCTGATGTGCGTCCAGATATTCCTGGATTAGAAGTAGTGGCTTTGGAAGAACGCATTGATAATCGAGTTTTTCTATTTAATAGCGATCGCTTAATCTGGGAAACTCACTACAAAAATCAAGAACCTCAAAATGGTGCTATTGGGAACTTTGACCCCAATCGACCGGGGTTAGAAATATGGTCTCGCAGTCGTTATCCCGAACATCAGAAACCTTTTGTATTTGATGCCCAAGGTCAACTCATGGCCTACTATGAAATGGACAATGTTGCACCTAGAGGTTGGACAGACAAAGGAGTAGAAGTTATATTTACCATAGATTGGACAGGAGAAGAAAAACAGTTAGCTGCTGCCAAAGAGCGCCATGAATCAGGAGATGTGGCAATTTTCGATCCTTTGACTGGGGAATTTCTCTACAGGTTTAAAGAAAAAGCTGATCGCCTATATGTAGCTGATGTCTCTGGAGACTGGCGAGAGGAGTTGATTGTTCTCAATGGAAATAAGTTGCACATTTATAGTAACCCCGAACCAAATCCTAATCCTAATCATCCTAGATTATGGTCTCAAAATCACTACCGCCGTAGTAAAATGACATGGAATTATTATAGTCCATAAGTTCCTTAATTCTGGTGTTGCTGATGGGTGGGTATGATTTGTATTTGTTGATAATTGCTAAATCTATTGAGTAACAAATACTTGAAATTATTCAGTTTTTATTTTTATGCCTTGATTCAGCAACGCCTTAATTCTTATAAACGTATATGAATACAACTACTCACAAAGAAAAATTTCACTGGCAACAATGGATGCCAATTGTTTTAATTCTATTATTGGCTACTGGATTATATCTGTACGACCTTGGTGAAGAAAGCCTTTGGCGAGATGAACTAATTAGTGTACATCGCGCTAAAAATCTCAAAGATAGTTTTTTCGGTCCACGTCCTCTCTACCATACACTCCTAAGTGTTTGGATGATGTTTGGTGAGAGTGATAGTTGGTTACGGGGCTTATGCGTTATTTTTACTCTGGGTAGTGTATTTTTAATTTATCAACTTGGGTGTCGTCTGGTAAGTAAACCTGTTGGTTTAATTTCAGCCCTGCTCCTAACTTTGTCGCCTCTGTTTATTAATCATGCTCAAGAAGTGCGAATGTATGGACCTAGTACTTTTTTTGGATTACTTGGTACTTTAGCTTTAGCTTCTGCTTTAGAATCTCCGAATAAATTTTCTATTGGTGGTTGGGCGATCGCTCGATGGTTAGCTATTATCTCTACCCCACTAAATTTACTTTTATTACTACCAGATACAGTGTTATTTGCTTGGAGATTTCGTAAAGAAAAACGGGAATTATTAAGTTTTGGTATAGGATTGATAGCAATTTTTCTCTTGTGGTCTCCTTGGTTTGTACGTGTAGCTATAAATTCATTGAGTTTTGTAGGAGGAGTTAGACAAGTTGATACAGTAGACCCAAGTTTAGTTAGCAAGTTTAAACACCCAGCTCCGGGTCTATTTACAGTGCTATTCCAAGTTACTAAATTTACTACTTGGTATCACTCGAGACGACCAGCTTCAAACTTAATTTATGGTTTTTATATTTTTTACTCAGTTATAACAGTCTCTCTTATAGGTTTAGCAATTTTTGAAAAACGAAATGAACAGAAAATTGGTTGGGCTGCTGCCTGGGGATTTTTACCTTTAATTCCAATCTTCGTGTTTTCCCATATTTCGCGCTCCCTTTGGGTAAATCGTTATCTAATGTTTACTGCTCCCTATACTTTTATTGTTTTGGCAGTAGGTTTTCTAGCAGTTTGGCGTCGCTGGAAAATAGGAGCAGTGGCGATCGCTCTCATCTATTTTGTTGCTGTAGGCGGGGTATTAAAGCGCTACTACGCAATACAAGATCGAGGAAATTGGCGGGATGTTTTCCAACTAATTCAAACTAATGAACAACCTGGAGATCTATTTGTTTGGGCTGGTACTCGGAGGATTGAGATAGCAATAAATCATTATTATCGGGGCTCTGCAAATATTATGCACAAAAACCGAAGCGATCTAGAAGATCCTCAAGCTTTAGAAAGTTGGATTCAAAGTTTACCAAAAACTCAATCTCGCATTTGGTTAGTGTTAGACCTTTCACCAAGCATTTTATCTGCTATTGAAAAACAATTTGAGATTCAAATGAAGCAACAACAACATAAAACAAGCGATCAAGCAGATGTTCTTTTAGTTATACCTCGGAAAAGATATGATGAAAGAAAAAATCTCGAATCTAACAAAAAGTCAATCTAAATCAGATTTATTGTGGCAGATAATTCCTATTGTCTTAATCCTATTATTAGCTGCTGGATTATATATTTATCAAATTGGTACAGAAAGCCTTTGGAAAGATGAACTCCTCAGCGTATATCGTGCCAAATATCTAAAAGACTATATTTTTGTTCCACGTCCTGTCTCTTATATCCTTCTCAGGGGTTGGATGCTCTTTGGATACAGCGATAGTTGGTTGCGGGGGTTATCCGCTGTTTTTACTGTGGTTAGTGTTTTCTTAGTTTATCGACTTGGATGTCGTTTAGTAAACAAACCTGTAGGTTTAATTTCTGCTCTACTTATGGCTGTGTCTCCTTTGTTTATCCATCATGCTCAAGAGGTGCGAATGTATGGAATTAGCATCTTCTTTGGATTACTTGGTACTCTAGCTTTAACTTCTGCTTTAGAATCTCCCAATAAGTTTTCTATTGGTGGTTGGGCGATAGCTCGATGGTTAGCTATTCTCTGTACTCCACTAAATTTACTTTTATTACTGCCAGACACGGTGTTATTCGTTTGGAGATTTCGTAAAGAAAAGCACGTGTTATTGAGTTTTGGTGCCGGACTGATTGCTGTTGGTATATTATGGTTTCCTTGGGTCATAACTGTAGCTCTTAATTCAGCTAAATTTATGGGAGGATTCACAGGGACAGTAGACCCAGGTATAGAAACAGATGTAGAAAATGTACAAGTTAAATTAAAATCTGCCCCCACTATAATTAATGTACTACTACAACCAGGTAGTTTTACTGCTTGGCCGTTTGGTAAACCTAATTCAAAGGTAATTTTCTGGTTTTATAATCTCTACTCCGTAATAGTGGCTAGTTTAATAGGTTTAGCCCTGTTTAAGAAACGAAATTCATATAAACTAGGTTGGGCTGCCGCCTGGGGATTTTTACCCTTAATTCCAATATTCTTGGTTTCTCAAATTTCTCGTTCTTTGTGGGTAGATCGTTACCTTATGTTTACTGCTCCCTATATTTTTATTATCTTGGCAGCAGGGTTTATGATGGTTTGGCATCGGTGGCGAATCCCGGCAGTGGCGATCGCCCTCATATATTTTGTTGCTATTGCTGGAGGGGTGAAGCGTTACTACAGTGTATTAGATCGAGAAGATTGGCGGGGTATTGTCCAATTGATTCAAACTAATGAAAAGTCTGGGGATATAATTGTTTGGAGTGCTAGGGAAGTAATTCCCAGAGCGCTCAATCATTATTATAGTGGTTCTGCAACTATTGAAGTAAGGTCAGAACAACCTCAAGATGATCCCCAAGCTATAGAAAGTTGGGTTGAAAGTTTACCAAAAACTCAGTCGCGCCTGTTGTTAGTATTTGCTAATCCATCATCAACTCTACTATCTGGGATTGAAAAAGAGTTTAAGGTGGAACAACTTTACAAAATTTATGCCAGAGGGACAGTTGAACTTTTCTTACTTACACCCCATACTTCTGAGACACAGAGAAAGTGATATCAAGTTGATTTTTTTCTGGGCTATTTCTCTAATTAATGCTTGTTTGTGACGTTTTCCTACATCAAATCAAAGATTATGATGTAGGCTTCCCAACCTCACGGACGTGGGCTTTCTGTTTTGCTGGCGCAACGCTGCGCGAACACAGGGAGTGCAACCACTTAACCCTCCACAGACAGAGACGATAAGACCCACCGCCTTTTTGTACTAGACAATTCTGTACTCCAGAAAGTTCCCTCAAGAGTTTTACCTTTTCACGGGTTGACGCTTAACTTCTGAATTGAACCCCATACTCTATGTCGTTTTCTATGTGCTGTTATCAGGTGCGTATTACCGCTACTCCTGATAGAATCAGAATAACACAAAGAAGTACACAATGCAAGAAACTAAGTGGACGCTACGCGGTTTATTTGTTGGTCGGCAATTCCCCTCCCGTTAACATTCGTATAACGGGAGACCCCTTGCCGACATCAAAGTTGGGAAATAGCCACATAATTTTTTAATTTCATCAATATCAATATTAATTTAATTAGCGAAATTAAAAAGTTAATCTGTGTTAATGTTTGAGACAAATTATGCTAAGATTTATCAGATATAAGCTATTATTTACTATATTTATTTCATTGCTAATTTTTCTCTATATTCCTAATTTAAAACTGCAGAAAGTTTCTGCTCAATTTATTTCATCACCAGAAGTTAATGCCTTAGATGATAGTTTAAATAATGCTAGTATTTATTCTTTTATTAAATCAGGTTTGAATTATAGTAAACAACTCTACGGCGAGCCAAGAATAGCAGTAAAAAAAGTAAATTTACGCTTACACACAACACCTTTAGCTTCACTCGATAATGCGAATCAAGGCGAATTTACTATCTATTTAAGTCATAAACCCTCTGAATATGCTTTTCGTGGACAATTAGGTCATGAAATATTTCACTTATTAAATGCAAAATTACTTGATTGTTATGCAGAAGGTATGGCTACTGTTTTTGCTGAGAAAGTGTTAACTCGTGATAACTTAGATTGGAGTGGTTGGGAAGCATATTTTCAACAAGGTTATGAACCTTTTTACGGTTTAACTTACTTTATGATGAAAGAAGTTAGTGAAACAGCAGGTTCAGCAAATATGAGTCGTTTACTTGATTTTGCTGTTAATAATAAGGCTAATAAAAAGTGGATGTACATTGATATTGATGGATGGTTATCTTCTATGTCTGATTATGTAAAAATTGAAGTAGAAAAAGTGATTAATAAATATATTTTTCAAGTTAAATCAGTAATTGGATCAAAGAATAATATGTATACTTGTTTAGCACCTACAAAAAATTGATGAATATGTTAAATAATTAATTATTAATTATTAATAATTAATAATTAATAATTAACTCATATCTTAGGATGTATGAAAAAATAATGTAATCAGTCAGCACTTCCCTGTGGGATGCTACGCAAACAGCAAATAATGAATAATTCCTTCTCAGATTGAAGGAGTGTACCATTGAATAAGTGTACCTTGGCAATAACTTTTAATTCTCTCTCAATTTTTCAATTACTTTGACTTTTCCTACTCTCATAAATAGCTGATAGCTGATAGCTGATGGCTGAATGCTTACAAAATAATAGCTAAGAAAGTGATGTATTTAAAGGTAATATATCAGTTCAAAATATATAATTAATTGTGTGTATAACAGTCGAAGGAAAGGTGTTTGACAGTTCAAAAGTTTAAAACTTAGACAATGTAAAGCTTTTACCGAATAATTAAGGTAAAAATACTCTCCTTTAAAGGAGAAACAAGAAAAAATTTTCCTTTTATTCAATTCTCTCCCTAAAAGGAAGAGGTAATTATTAATTATCCATTATCAATTATCCATTATTGAATTCTTCCTTCTTCCTTCTGCTATAAATTAGACATCTCCAGAAAATAAGTATTTTAATTAGAGCAGGCTAAGGATACGAAAAATTTACCCTAAAAAATCCTTTTTCACGCCTTTGCGCGTAAAAATATCTTACCTGTTGCCTGTTGCCTGTTGCCTGTTGCCTGTTGCCTACTCCTGCAAAAAATCTATATCTTTTTCGGAGATGTTTATTGTAGAAAAAGTATGAACCGATACTGAAAAATTTGACTCAGGAGTATCACAAAGATTTACTCAAAAGAATGAGAAACGATCAAGTTAACCAAAATCATCAGAAATGGCTACATCTAATATTGCTATGTAGTTGGATATTTCTAGGTATTGCCCTGCGTTGGACAAACTTAGCTGACAAGTCTGCCTCATCTATCGAAATTGCTACATTGGGTTATAGTCTGGGTCATAGCTTTTTTGACCTACCTTTAGATCGAGTTATTAGTCTAGATCAATTACTGTCACCTTTACAATTTGAGTCAACTTCTACTCCTATCGATGTCATTCATCATCTACTGGGTGAGGATAATCATCCTCCACTCTATTTTGTACTAAATCATTTGTGGTTTAACTTATTCAGCACTGACGGAGAATTGGTTTCTCTGTGGATGGGGCGATCGCTCAGTGCTATTTTTGGTGTAATTACTATTCCGGCAATTTTTGGCTTGGGTTGGTTGGCCTTTTCTCCATTAATAGGTCATATAGCAGCAGCATTGATGGCTATTTCTCCTTATGGGATATACCTGGCCCAAGAATCTCGTCATTATACTTTAACAATTTTATGGATTATTGCTTCTGTAACTTGTTTGACAGCAATAATACCCTATCTTCAAAAACGCAAGATATTTCCGATATGGCTGGGCTTTCTTTGGGTTATAATTAATAGTTTGGGAATTTCCACTCACTATTTTTTTGCCTTGGCGTTGACTGTGGAGGGATTAGTTATTGCTTGGTTTTGGTTAAGAGATATTCAAAACCTATTTCAACGCTATTGGTGGCGAATTTATTTTGTTGCTCTGGGAACGTTTATTGCTGGTTTGGTTTGGTTGCCTATTATGGGTAGTATTGGCAATAGTCAACTGACTGACTGGATATCAACTAGCTTTGAGCTTGATGAAATTTGGCATCCTATCCCTCGTTTGTTGGGTTGGGTATTGACAATGGTATGGCTTTTACCCATTGAAGGGACAAGTTTATTTGTAACTATTTTGTCTGGAGTGGCACTTTTGGTTGTGTTGGTTTGGGTTGCTCCTGGTTTATGGCAAGGTGGAAAAGCACAGATGAATGATATTGATAACCGCTTTTCTTTTCAGGTTTTTGTCGGTTTTTTTGTAGGAGCGATCGCTTTATTTTTACTTATTATTTACGGTATGGGTAAAGATTTATCTCTTGCTGCTCGTTATCATTTTGTTTATTTTCCTATTGTCATTATTTTATTAGCTGCAATATTGGGAAAGTGTTGGGATAATTTGGAAGATCGGTCGGAGGTGGAAAATGTTTTTTCTGGGAAAGATAAAGGTTTTCAAGTTTTCCAGTTAAGAGATTTTTTACAGAAGTTGGGAAGTGGGAAAATAAAAGGGGAGGGGGCAACGAAAAAAGATTTAATTTTGGCAAATTTAAAACTGATTAATAAAAGAGTTGTGCTTGTTGTTTTGTTAATTGGTTTATGCGGTGGGTTAACGGTGGTTAGTAATTATGGTTATCAAAAGTCACGCCGTGCAGACCTTTTAGTTGAGGCAATTAAAACACAGTCTAAAATTCCGTCTTTAATTGCTACAACTTATCAAACTCATGCTGAAATTCGGGCTTTAATTGCACTTGGTCTGGAATTTAAACGTCAAGAAGAGAAAATCAATATCTCTGACTTTTTTCAACCTCAATTTTTATTAATGAAAAGACAACAAGAGCAAAGATTAACTTCTGATTCAGCTTTGACTAAATTACTCTCTCAAACACCACGACCTCTAGATTTATGGGCAGTTAATTTGAAAGTAGAGGGAAGCGATCTAGAAACTTTCAATTGTCGGAAATATTCTAATTCTCTACCTAAAATTAATGGTTATCGTTATAAGTTGTATCATTGCCGTTAAAATTTGATTTTTTTGTCGGATAGAAAAGTGGGTTAAAAGATTAATATATGCTTTTTCAAATACTATATTTTTCTGCCAAATTATCCATTAAAACTAACGCTAAAAGGTAAACTGATTGTTAGGTTTATTGGTTATAAACTTTTGAACGAAGGGATTTAGCTAAATTCCTATCTCAAACACCACGACCTCTAGATTTATGGGCAGTTAATTTGAAAGTAGAGGGAAGCGATCTAGAAACTTTCAATTGTCGCAAATCTTCTAGTTCTCTACCTAAAATTAATGTCTTGATTGTCATAAGATGATAGATGAACTTGAGGATAAATATTCAGTCGAAAAAATCTGCGAATGGAAAGAGCAACACTCTAGTAAAATCCAAGCACTTTTTAAGACTCTGGTAACCACTGATGAAAATGAGATTTTGAGAGAAGTAAATGATATTTTAGAAGAAAATAGGTCTATTTTTGAGGAATATGGTCCATTTTCAGAACAGGCAACAAAAGGAAATTCAGGTGATGTAAAAAAAGTATGGAAGAGAAGATGTCTTGACACAATTTTACCTAATAATCAAAAAATTATTGATTTAATTGAAGGGAATAAACGCAATTTTAAATATCCTTGGGAGCTTTATAGACAAATGCTTGAATATAAAATTCATGCGGATTCTTTCCAAGAAAATTGTCTTTTTGAAGAGAAGGTAAACGATTACAAACTTTTTCCACGAGAGTTCGATCATTTTGTGAAAAATAAATTAGGAATACAAACGCAAGATTTAGAATTTAGAGGGGCAGAGGAAATAGAGTACAGAAAAAATACCATCTCCAAATATATAAATGAGTATTTAACAAATCATTCATTTATAAAAGAAATGAATGCTTTAAATAGGGCAATATTCAAAGTTATTTTAAGTGATGAAAGGGAACTAAAAGTATTTGTTACTAATACCTATTACTTTACTGAATATACACTTGAAAAGATTCAATCAGTCGATCCAAATATAGACGCTATTATTTGCTCTAATCCTTATTCTAATTAGGGCTTGCTGATTAAATCTAAAAGCATTGACTTATATTGGTTGTAGCATTTTTTTGTCTAAAAAAGTGTCAGTTTTTCGGTGGAAAAAGTTGATGCATGCTAGTATTTTGGAACGATTATGGCAGAACAATCTTGGGACTATTTTTCCGACTACCTTCTCTATAATTCCCATTTCTCCTGTCTCCTGTCTCCTGTCTCCTGTCTCCTACCCCAGCAAAAAGACTTTCCATAAGCAAACCCTAATTATTATATAAGTGCTAAAAAAGAATGTATCAATAGTAATATTGGTCTTTTTATGCTCAGAGAATTCATGGGAGAAATTCGTTATCAAGGGGAAAAATATTTTAACTATTTGCTTAAGGATGAGAAAGCAAGCAGGATAAGTAGATTATCATCTGCATTGAAAAAAAGTGAAATTCTTAAATGTAATTGTAAAGTTTATCTTTTCGGTTCTTATCTTAGGCAGAAAATATTTAATGACATAGATATAATATTAGTTTATCCTGACAAGAATACAATGAGTGGAATTGAACTTATAAAAAATGAAATAAATAAATCTTTTCAAGGAAGTGAAATAAAAATTGATTTTACTATTTGCTCGGAAAATGAATTCTCAAAAATGGAACTTATTTATGATAATCGAGAGCAGATTCTTTAAGTTAGCAGTAATAAAAGATTGAGAATTTCATGCTATATTTTGGCACGAGTAACTCCTAAAAATCCCCTTGTCTAGCTACTGGTGAACGGGGCGTTACAAAATTTAGATTATGTCGCCAAAATTTTACGCTCCTAAATTAGTAACTTTAATATGATTTATTTATCTCCAAAAAAAACCATTATATTTCTGATATTTATTGTTATAGGCTTAACTATTGCCAGTATTACCGGGCAGTTTTTTCAATATTATGGTTTCTCTAATTCTACCGAATTGATTGATAAATTTAATGTAGATGGAGAATATACTATTCCTTCATTATTTTCATCTTTTAGTTTATTTTTTTCCTGTGTCATTCTGGGAATAATTTCTCATAAAAAATGGCAACAGAAGGATAAATATCTTTGGAAGTGGATAGGTCTATCTGTCATATTTTTCTATCTAGGACTTGATGAAACAATTAGCTTGCACGAACAATTAATTCATCCTTTGCGAGATATGCTGAATGCGACTGGAATATTTTATTACACTTGGGTAATTCCAGGATTAATATTAGTTATAACTGTTCTATTTATTTATCTAAAGTTTCTTCAATCTCTGCCTCGCAAAATAAAATATCTATTTTTTCTGGCTGGAATATTTTATGTTGGAGGTGGAATTGGCATGGAAATGGTTGGTGGATATTACGCTTATTTATATGATACTAATAACTTTTTTTATGAAATATTGGTAACTATTGAAGAATTTCTTGAGATGTTAGGAGTTGTTGTCTTTATTTATGCGCTTCTATGTTATGGCAGGCAACAGGCAACAGGCAACAGGCAACAGTAGTAAAAACATTTCCCTGCTGTTACTTCGTTATCTGCATAAGTCTTAACTAACTCGTTATTTGCTATATTTAAAATTAGATTAATTTGATAATTCAAGCTTTTTATTGGTGAATCATAAAATTTAAGTATCGGACATTTAATATTAAGTAAAGATATTCATAAATTTAACAATAATACAGAATTTATGGCTAATTAGAGTTTGCTGAAAAATTAAGATACTATATAAACTTACCTAACTCTGTGTGATTGCAATAACTAATACAAGATTTTTCCTGAAAATAAACCATCCATCTTCTCCATAATGATATAAAAATTTTCATGTCGATCAAATACAGTAACTAACTTCTTCAAGTAAACAGCTAGAAAAAAAATCAAAAAGTAGACCACTGTTAAATCAGCATTATGTCGTAAATATTGACTAATAAAAAAAATTAAACTACTAACCTTTATCAAAATAAAAATCGTCAAAAAAATTCCATAACTGGTAAATACTTAGCTATTCAGTATAATATCAAATTGTATTACATAGAATATTTTTAACATGAATAAAGTTGATTATTTAAGAATTAGTCTGATAGATCGTTGCAATTTTAGGTGTCAATATTGTATGCCAGAAGGTGCAGAAATTAACTATGTATTACAACAAAACTTATTGACTCATAATGAATTACTAACTCTACTAAAAGATATTTTTATTCCTGTAGGTTTTACTCGGTTTCGGTTAACAGGAGGCGAGCCTTTATTACGTCCTGGTGTGATAGATTTGGTAAAAGCGATCGCCTCTTTCCCAGAGACCCAAGACCTATCAATGACCACCAATGGATTTTTGTTGGCGGGTATGGCAAAAGATTTATATAAAGCTGGCTTGAGAAGAGTTAATATTAGTTTAGATTCTCTAGATTCAGATACTTTTAATATAATTATTGGTAATCGGGGTCGTAGTCGTTGGCAACTGGTTTGGAATGGCATTCAAGCTGCTTATGATGTAGGTTTTGACCCTTTAAAAATAAATGTAGTGGTAATTCCTGGGGTTAACGACCATGAAGTTTTAGATTTGGCCTCTTTAACTATTGACCGTAATTGGCACGTTAGATTTATTGAATTTATGCCTATCGGTAATGATAAATTATTTGACGACCGAGGTTGGATATCTTCAGAAGAATTACGGCAAAAAATTAGGAAACGATGGGGGTTGACAGAATCTTCAGTCAAAGGAAATGGGCCTGCCGATGTATTTCAGATTCCTGGAGCAAAAGGGACATTGGGATTTATTAGTCAAATGTCAGAATGTTTTTGCGATCGCTGTAATAGAATGCGTCTCTCAGCGGATGGATGGTTAAGACCTTGCCTTTTGAATGAAATGGGTCAAATAGATTTAAAAAATGGCCTGCGTAGTGGGGTTTCTGTTGAGGAGTTACGGCAGCAGGTAGAATATTTATTGGGTATTAAACCAGAAATTAATTTTAAGCAAAGAGAGTCTGGCACTACTGGAAGTTATGGTCGAACTATGTCACAAATTGGTGGCTGAAATCAGTTATCAGTTATCAGTTATCAACGGGGGAGCTTAAAATTGTTTGGGGTTATAAGACACGAAATGGCTGATCGTTGATTGTAATAAGCAATTTTTCCTTCTGCCTTCTGCCTTATGACTTTTGCCTTCTGACTTCTTAGTTCTGAATTTGTTAACCCCGCCTAAAAATCGAATAGACTAGACGGGGTTTAGTGGAGCGAATCAAATCAGATAAAAAACAAAAATCTTTATGCTTGTCTGGAATAATATTCCACAACTAATAGTTCGTTAATTTGAAGTGCTACCCACTCGCGTTCCACAATACTATTAACCTTACCAACAAGTTTATCTTTATCAAATTCTAGATGGCTAGGAATATTAGCTAAACCAGGATATTGAAGATTAGTTTTTACCAATTCCTTAGAAGCGTCTTTTTGCTTAACGCCAATTACCTCTCCTGGTTTACACTGATAACTAGCAATACTAACAACTTTACCATTTACTGTTACATGACCATGATTAACTAGCTGTCGTGCTGAGGGAATAGTTGGTGCCATTCCTAAACGAAATACAGTATTATCCAAACGCATTTCTAATAGTTGCAATAATACTTGTCCTGTGGAACCTGCTGCACGACGAGCTTTTTTTACATAACGTAGGAGTTGTCGTTCGCGAAGACCATAATTATAAAGTAATTTTTGCTTCTCTTCTAGTCGAATTGCATACTCTGAGCGCTTTCTCCGATTTTGACCATGTTGACCAGGGGGATAAGCACGTCTGGGACTTTTACGAGTTAGTCCTGGTAAGTCACCGAGACGACGCGCTATTCTTAAGCGTGGGCCTCTATATCTAGACATATAATTTCCTCATTAACATCAAATTTAACCACAATCCTATATTATATACTACTTAAAGGTTACTTTGTCAATTTGCCTTTCTTTAGCAATAAACCTATTGATTTATTTATTATGCCTAATATTTTTAACATTAACTTTTCTAATTTATTCCTTAAGAAGTTTCCTCTATCTATTAAATTTTTTCATTGGCGCTGGATTTACTTATTAGGAGTTTTTAGTTATGGCCTGTTGATAGTTAATCCGGAATTAGCAACAGCTCAAGCAAATAAAAAATCTTTTAAAATTTGCTCTGAAGAATTGCTAAGTGTGGGTTTATCTGAGACAGAAGTAGCTAATGCTTGTGGTGCAGCTCTCAAACCCAGGGGTTTATCAGGATGCGTCACAAAAATCTATGATAGTACAACAGAAGAACTTTCAGCAGAAGATATTCTATTTAATTGTCAACGAGTCAGAAGATTTGATGAATTGGGAACTTGTGTAGAAACAATTAATGAATCAATTACAGATAATTCTAATGAAGCTGCTATTTTAGAAAGTTGTCGTCTGAGTTTATTGCCCGAACGTTTTTCTTTTTGTGTGGTTGGTTTAAATGCTAATGTTGGATTAACTACAGCAGAATTATTATCTAATTGTCTCAATCCCGATGCAGAAATAAGCGATATTTCTCCAGATTGAAGAAGGAAGAGGTAATAATTAATAATTAATAATTAATAATTAGGGCTTGTTGATTAAATATCAAAGCATTGAATGATATTGGTTTCAGCCTTTTTTTGCCTTTAAAAAGTGCGCCTGTTTTCGGTCTAAAAAGCTCAAAAATTTAGTATTTTGGGATGATTATGGCATAAAAATAACTCTTACAATTTTTACGACTACCTCCTCTATAATTTCCATTTCTCCTGTCTCCTGTCTCCTACCTCTACCAACAGACTTTCCATAAGCAAACTCTAATTAATAATTAATAATTAATTGTTGAACACTCCCTCACTCTCCTACTTAGTTGCAACTTTTGAAAAGTGCTGCTAAGATTCCTGTAATCAAAAGCTACTTTACTGAAAAACAATGAAAAAACATCATATTATGGCCAGTGTTTTGTCCACTGTAGCGATCGCTGGTGGTGTACTTTTTTCTAGTACCGCAGAAGCTTGTATTTTCAGCAACAAGGGTCAAGATTCGATGTCGAAAACATCATTAGTTTCACTAAATTCTTGGTTAAGCAAAAATTTTCCTGGTAAGTCTGACTTTGCTATTGCTGGTATTGCTGCTGGTACAGTAGGTTTAATGGGATTAGGTGCTTTTTCTGCTAGTCGTTATATTACTCGAAAAGCAGAAGCTGATGTTGATGCTGGGAATGAGTTTATGGAAGTACCAGCAGAAGAAACAGTTGTTCAGCAGCATCCTGAAGCACCTGGTGGCGAGCTAGATTTAGTAGAAGATAATGAAGTTGTATCTGAGCAAGCTGAAAAAGAAATTTATCTCGTCAAATAATTTTATTGTCATAGGACAAAAATAATTTTCTGTAGGACTTCCAGTTACTTAAAGCTGGAAGTTTTTTAATTTTTTACTTTATAGTATTACGTCTTTTAGGCATCTCCAGAAAAGAGGGAGTAGGAAGTAGGGAACAGGGAGAAAGAATTGATAAATAAGAGTGCGATAATTGATTTGATTTTTTATTATTGGAGATGTCTTTTGCTTAGGACAATAAATTTTAGTTGTAAGAGAATAGGGAACAGGAAACAGGGAATAGAGGGATGTCCTAACATATTTGCGTAGCGCTATAACTAGCTCTAAGCTAACAGTTTTCAGCTATCAGCTTAGGTTTAAATCCTCTTTTAAATTGTATTTTTCTGTTGTTTAAGTATAAATCTAATACTAAATTTACGCATTTTTGCTACATCTTTTTGAAGGCAAGGAGTAGGAAGTAAGCAAATAACTAATAAGATATTTTTACTGCATACAAATAATTGCTGAAAAAATTTTATTACTTCCCTATTCCCTATTCCCTTGTTTAAGTATAAATCTAATACTAAATTTACGCATTTTTGCTACATCTTTTTGAAGGCAAGGAGTAGGAAGTAAGCAAATAACTAATAAGATATTTTTACTTCATACAAACAAATAATGGCTAAAAACATTTTATTACTTCCCTATTCCCTATTGCCTATTCCCTATATTCTGACTTTTTTATATTCCTTAAAAATCAACTCCACGTTTTAATTCCACCCCATGATTAGCATAATGTTTATGACAGAAAACCTCTGAATGAACGCTAGCTAAATCAAAATATGCTGGTGGATTAAGACAACGACCAGTAATAATTACTTCCGTATCTTTTGGCTTGCGTAATAAAGCTTCAACTATTGGCTCTACTTCTAATAATTCTAAATCTACAGTAGGATTAAGTTCATCTAAAATAATAGTCTTATATAAACCAGAAGCGATCGCCGCCCTAGCTATTTCCCAACCCCTTTCTGCTTCGACAAAATCTATTTCTTTTTGTTGTCCTCGCCACACAATAGCATCTCCACCACAACGTTGATGATCTACTAAATTTGGATAGCTTTGACGTAAGGCGGCGATCGCTGCATCTTCTGTATAACCAATACCTCCTTTGAGCCATTGTATAATTAGGACTCGATGAGATTGGTCTTGACTAATACCCCTACCTATGGCCTGTAATGCTTTACCCAAAGCACTGGTAGACTTTCCCTTACCAGCACCTGTATAAATTTCAATCCCTGTAATACCATGAGCTTGAGCAGTTGGGTGTTGATGGGGTTTCATTTCTGAATGTAAGTCGGCAATGTCCAACAATGCTGGAGGAGCTGCACGACCTGTGGCAATAATTTCTAACTGTTCTGGTTTATCCTTTATAGTGTGAATGACCTCATCCACTGGTAATAGACCTAAGTCCAAAACTGGATTTAGTTCGTCCAAGACTACAACTGAGTATAAGTCAGAAGCGATCGCTCCTTTGGCCACATCCCAACCTCGTTGGGCTTCTTGACGGTCAAATGTAATAATTTCATTCTGGCCAAAATATTCACTTCTGCCAGTGCGTACTTGGTCTATCAGATGAGGAAAGCCTTTCTGTAAGGCTTCTATGGCAGCATCTTCATCATAAGAGCGGTCAGGTCCTTTGAGGAATCTCAGTAGTAATACTCTAGTTGGAGAGTCAGAATGTATCCCTAGACCGATGGAACGTAAAACCACTCCTAATGCTGCTTGAGATTTACCTTTGCTGGAGCCATCGTAAACATGGATTTGTCCCACAATTCTTTCTGACATGGCTTGTGCGGTGCGTATACCAATGCCGTTTCTTCTCATAGGTAGTTGTTTGGAGTTGGTGATTTTTGATTTTGGTTATGTGATTAAGTAATATACAGTTTTTCAGACTTTAGAAAAGCGGAAGGTCGCCCTATCCCTGAAAAACAATACTATTTTTAGTTGAATAAAAAATCATGTTTATAGGCGAGTGACCCATTATAGTTTTTATCTTATCACACTTTTTGTGAGGATGCAACCGAAAATCCTTTGGCGTGACAATTTTTTTTCATTAGCTCTCAGAAAATGAAAATAATGGATGATGGAATTTTTTCCTTTTATTGCGGATATAGCAATAGTGATTTCATTTGCTGAAGCTCCTGGAGGTGGAGGATGGAATTTTTTCCTTCTATTGCTCTATCCGCAATAGTGGTTTCATTTACTTAAGCTCCTGGAGATGGAGGATGAAATTTTTCCTTTTATTGCGGATATAGCAATAGTGATTTCATTTGCTGAAGCTCCTGGAGGTGGAGGATGGAATTTTTTCCTTCTATTGCTCTATCCGCAATAGTGGTTTCATTTACTTAAGCTCCTGGAGATGGAGGATGAAATTTTTCCTTCTATTGCTCTATCCGCAATAGTGGTTTCATTTACTTAAGCTCCTGGAGATGGAGGATGAAATTTTTCCTTTATAATTTTCTTCTGACTTTTGACTTCTGACTTTTGACTTCTGACTTTTGACTTTTGACTTTTGACTTGTATATTTATGCTACGTTTTGTCGTGCGGAATGTAGGTTTAAAGAGTACGAGTTAGTTATGCGTAATACCAAATTGAAATGAAGCTGCATAGAATAATATTTAAAGCATAATTGACCATAGGTAAGCGTAGATAAATATAGATCGATTTAATGAATTTCATCATTCTATGCAACCTCATATAAAACTGGTATAAGTCCTGAATTATTATATATAATATCCCCTATCTGACTCCTGACTCTTGAATCCTAACCACCACCAAAATATTACGACTTAAATAGGATTGCTATATGAACTTAACTATTTTGCCTTTGAGGGCTATTGTCTCTGGCTCTTTAATATTATTATTAGTAATTGCCATTGAATCATTTTTTCTTCAATACCGACTTAATTTTATTCCAAAAGTTAGTGTTCAGTATGCAACTGTAATGAATTTAATTTCTACTTGTATAGGATGGATATCCTTTTTTTATGTAGTAAGTATTGTCCCAAATATGTGGGAAAAACAAGTAGTAGCTTATATTTTATTTGGTAATATTGACACAATTTATCCGATATTCATATTTGTCATATTTATTGGCTTTTTGATTTCTCTAATTGTGAAGCTTGTCGGTTTTAATTTGTGTGAAAATTTATGGAATGAAAAGCCTAAAAATAGTGGTAAGATGATTAATCTATCACGAGCATTAGGAGAATTAAGAACGCCAAAGTTTTTAGTGATTACATTGGCTCATACTTGCAGTCATTTAGCAATAGTATTTATTTTATTTCTGCAGAGGTTTGAACTAAGATGAAAGAAATTTGGAAAAGTTTTACTGATTTGTTTAAAGGTATTACTGACTTTTTAAAGAATCTAATAGATTTATTACTTCCTCCTAAGTTTTGGCATTGGCAAACATTTTTATTGTTGAGCGTAATGTTATTACTGGTGTCATTGGTTGTAGCTGAAGTTGATAGTAATAGGGAAGTAGAAGTTGATTTTATTTCTGTTTTAAGCTGGTTATTTTTAACATTTGCTGTCGGATGGTTAACAACTCAGAAACCATTTTTATTTGGAGGTATCAGTTTAAGTCCCTGGATTACAGCCGGGCTAATTTGCTTTCTTTTATATGAAAAATTAGAGAGCAATTTGAAGTATGTAGCTATAGTGTCTTGGCCAATAATTTCGGTGTGTATAGCAGCGATAATTTTAGTATTGAATACTCCAGAAGAATCGACAGAACAAAAAGTTGATGTATTATCAAAGCCTAGTTTTGTCATTTTAATTTTGGTCAATTTTTTGATTAGTTGTTGGTTGGGATTATACTTTATGATTCAGGGAATAGTACAACAATATCCCACTATGGGAGAAGATGATTTGAGTAAAAGTACATTTGTTTATCGACTAATAACGCCCTCAATAAATGATTATAGAGGTACAAAAATTCTGAATTTAATGGAAGAGAGACTGAACAATGATTTAGCAACTCAAAGAGTCGATTTATCAGTACCTAATATGAAGTTTAAACTGCAAAATATTAAAGATGAAGTGACTAAAGAAATATCTGAAGTTAAAGAAGATGATTTCTGGAAGTTACAAACGCCAATAGTTGCTAATCAGTCTGGATATCAGTTAGATTTACAATTATTTTGGGAAGGACTTACAGCAAAAGATGAAAGTTATTATCTTAGTAAAAATTGTAAAATTGAAGAAAGAGTAGGGCAAAGAAGTTCTGGTACTACTTCACAAAATGAAGCAGTACCAATTAGAGTTGGAAATGTTGAATGTGGTGCTGTAGAAAAGAAATCTGTTAACCCAGAAGACCAACAAGAAGATGTGAAAAAGATTTAAAGATAGAAAAAAATTTGAAATAGGAGGTAAGGAAATACTTTATGAATTTGGGGAGAATTATTGAAATTTCTAAAAATGTATTCTGGGAAGTAATTCGCGATCGCGTCCTTTATTTAATTGTTTTTTTTGCTTTATTAATGATTGCTGCTATTAGATTAATTCCAGAATTATCTGTAGGTACGGAGGATAAAATAATCTTAGATTTTGGGTTGGCAGTTATTAGTGTTTTAGGTTTGATAGTGACGGTTTTTATTGGCACTGCTTTGGTGAATAAAGAAATTGAAAAACGTACTGTTTATGTTTTGATTGCTAAACCATTAAGTCGTTCGGAATTAATTATTGGTAAATATATTGGTTTATCAACAGTTGTGGCTGTTTTATTGTTGGCTATGACAATAATATATGGATTAATTCTGAATTTAAGTGGAGTTTCATATCCTATAAGTAGTATTTTAGTAGCAGTAATATTTATATTTATTCAGTTGTCGTTACTGACTGCTGTAGCAATTTTGTTTGGTGTATTTACCAGTTCTCTATTAGCTACATTATTTACATTTGGCATTTATTTAATGGGGAATTTAAGTAGAGATTTGGTTAAGTTGGGTGAGTTAAGTGATAATCCTGGAGTTAAAAAGTTAATGATGGGATTATATGTAGTATTACCAGATTTAAGCAGGTTAGATTTGAAAAATGATGCTGTATATGGTCTACTGCCAAGTATAGCTACTTTAGTTACTAATTTTGGTTATGCTTTGCTTTATACAATGTTGATTTTATCAATTACTATCGCTATTTTTGCTAGACGAGAGTTTTAAATTTAAGAAGGTTTTAGGTTGTAGGTCATTTCAGTTATCAGTTATCAGTTATCAGTTATCAGTACCTCTGCAATAACGAGGCAAGAAAATATGGAATTCTCTTTTTTTTTATCCCCTTAAAAGGGGAGGCTTTAGACCAGGATTTTTCGATAAAAAAGTTTGAGCTAATAGTTGATTCCATAAATGGTAGGGAATGGAGAATTTACTCACAAAATTTGACTAGGGTAACCAGGATTTGAAAATGGTATTAGAAAAAATAATTTATCTGGTTTTTCTCAAGTCAATTAACTAGAGGAAACTTTGAGGTTGTAGGTGAGAAAGTTTGAGCTAATAGTTAATTTCAGCAATGGTAGGGAATGGAGAATTTACTCACAAAATTTGACTAGGGTAACCAGGATTTGAAAATGGTATTAGAAAAAATAATTTATCTGGTTTTTCTCAAGTCAATTAACTAGAGGAAACTTTGAGGTTATACAAAAAACTGAGTAATGAGTGTTGAATAAAAATAGTAGCTGTATTTCCACCGCTTTTTACTAGCACCTATAGCAACTGTCATTACTACTCTTGACTTATAGAATATCTAAAAAACATAATATCAATCTTCCTCCTTCCTTCTTCCTTCTATAATTGCTATAATCTAAGAATTAAATTAACAACAGTAAAAATCAATAAATAGAGAAAATGATGTTAACAAAAAAACTAAAAGAGCTGAAAAAAATATTTTCAGAAATGGAGAAAGCTTTGATTGCTTACTCTGGTGGAATAGATAGTACTTTAGTAGCAAAAGTCGCTTATGATGTCTTGGGAGATAAAGCTTTAGCTATAACTGCTATTTCTCCTTCTTTATTACCTGAAGATTTAGAAGATGCTCGCATTCAAGCAGCAGTAATTGGTATTTCTCATGAAGAGGTAGAAACGAATGAAATGGAGAATCCTAATTATACTTCTAATCCCATAAATCGTTGTTACTTTTGTAAAAGTGAATTGCATGATACTCTCAAACCTTTAGCTTTAAAGCGGGGTTATTCTTATGTAGTAGATGGTGTAAATTCAGATGATTTACGAGATTATCGTCCTGGTATTCAAGCAGCAAAAGAAAGAGGAGCTAGATCGCCTTTAGCAGAATTAGGAATTAGTAAGTTTGAAGTTAGACAACTTGCTAAAGAATTGGGTTTGCCTTGGTGGGATAAACCAGCTCAACCTTGTTTAAGTTCCCGTTTTCCTTATGGGGAAGAAATTACTTTTGAGAAGTTACAAAGAGTTGGTCGTGGGGAAAGATATTTGCGAGATTTGGGATTAAAAAATTTACGAGTTCGTTCGGAAAAAGATACTGCCAGAATTGAACTTCCACCCGAACAAATCAAAGAATTTGTGTTGACAATAAATTTGCCTCAGTTGGTAGAAAGGTTTAAAGAGTTTGGGTTTATTTATGTCACTTTAGATTTAGAAGGATACCGGAGTGGGAAGTTAAATCAGGTTTTGTCGCCGGAGGTATTGGGGGGAAAAGTTTAAAGTAGATTTCCTAGAAATTAAGTTATTTCCATAATTAGGCATATAGTTGCCACCCTCGATCTGCCAAAACTATGTTTGCCCTTTATTTCCTAAGCGTCTTAGAGACTGCTATATCTACTTCCTCTCTATTACGTATGCCGCAACAGTCAAATCATTTTGTGAAGCGCATAACTTTAGAGTCTGCCATGGAAAAATATCTACTTCCTCTCTCTATTACGTATGTCGCAACAGTCAAATCATTTTGTGAAGCACATAACTTTAGAGTCTGCCATGGAAAAATATCTACTTCCTCTCTATTACGTATGCCGCAACAGTCAAATCATTTTGTGAAGCGCATAACTTTAGAGTCTGTAGTAGAAAAATATCTACTTCCTCCCTCTATTACGAATGCCGCAACAGTCAAATCATTTTGTGAAGCGCATAACTTTAGAGTCTGTAGTAGAAAAATATCTACTTCCTCCCTCTATTACGAATGCCGCAACAGTCAAATCATTTTGTGAAGCGCATAACTTTAGAGTCTGTAGTAGAAAAATATCTACTTCCTCTCTATTACGTATGCCGCAACAGTCAAATCATTTTGTGAAGCGCATAACTTTAGAGTCTGCCATGGAAAAATATCTACTTCCTCTCTCTATTACGTATGTCGCAACAGTCAAAT
>NZ_JAAHGH010000170.1 GCF_010672525.1 Okeania sp. SIO2B3
AAGATTTGCAGGAGATACGAGATGATGTGTTGTTGAATTTAAGTTTGCTGGAACGAAAGGATGAAGATATTTATCAGTTACATCCACTGATTAGAAAGTTTATGGTGGGTAAGTTGCAGCAGTTTGACTCTGTGGAGGAATGGAAACGTAGTTTTTGTCAGGTACTGGTAGAGGCGGCGAGGAAAATTTCCGAGAACATCACACTTGAGAAAGTTCAGGAAGTTGAGGTTGATATTCCTCATATTACGGAAGTGGCGGAACATTTGACTGAGTATTTGGGTGATGATGATTTGATTTTTCCTTTTACTAAATTAGGTTCATTCTATCGAGAGCAAGGATTTTATCGACAGGCAGAACCTTGGTTAGACAAAGGCAGAGAAATAGCAGAAAAACAGCTAGGTAAAGATAATCCTGATGTTGCGACTGTCTACAACGGCCTAGCTTTATTATATTATTCTCAAGGGAGATACTCGGAAGCAGAACCTTTGTACCAACAAGCTATAGAAATTGTCAAAATCGCACTGCCTACCAACCATCGAGATATTGCCACTCACCTCAACAACCTGGCTTTATTATATCAATCTCAAGGGAGATATTCGGAAGCGGAACCTTTGTACCAACAAGCTATAGAAATTGTCAAAATTGCCCTGCCTTCTAATCATCCAGAGCTTGCCAGAACTCTCCAAAACCTGGCTTTATTATATAATTTTCAAGGGAAATATGAAGCAGCAGAACCATTGTACAAACAAGCTATCGAAATCTTCAAATTAGCTCTGCCTGCTAATCATCCATATCTTGCGTCCACTTTCAGCAACCAGGCAGAATTATATCGTTATCAAGGGAGATACTCGGAAGCGGAACTTTTGTACCAAAAAGCTATAGAAATTGCCAACATTGCCCTACCTCCCAATCATCCAGATATTGCAATCCACCTCAACAACCAGGCAGAATTATATCGTTATCAAGGAAGATACTTGGAAGCAGAACCTTTGTACCAAAAAGCTATAGAAATTGCCAAAATCGCTTTGCTTGCTAACCATCCTTATCTTGCCACCTACCTCAACAACCTGACTTTATTATATGAATCTCAAGGGAGATACTCGGAAGCGGAACCTTTGTTGCAACAAGCCATAGAAATCTTCAAAATTGCCCTGCCTGCCAATCATCCATACCTTGCATCTATTTTCAACAACCAGGCAAATTTATATGAATCTCAAGGCAGATACTCGGAAGCGGAACCATTGTACCAACAAGCCATAGAAATCGACAAAATCGCCCTGCCTGCCAATCATCCAAAACTCGGCATCCACCTCAACAACCTGGCTTTATTATATTATTCTCAAGGTAGATACTCGGAGGCGGAACCTTTGTTGCAACAAGCCATAGAAATCAACAAAATCGCCCTGCCTGCCAATCATCCATCCCTTGCCAGAGACCTCAACAACCTGGCTTTATTATATGAATCTCAAGGGAGATACTCGGAAGCAGAACCTTTGTTCCAACAAGCTATAGAAATTCACAAAATAGCTCTGCCTGCCAATCATCCATCCCTTGCCACCCACCTCAATAACTTGGCAGGTTTATATAAATCTCAAGGAAGATATTCCGAAGCTGAACCTTTGTACCTACAAGCGTTGGATATGTTTGAACAAACATTAGGTCAGGAACATCCTAACACTAAAATTGTGCGAGAAAATGTCGAACTTTGTCGGCAACAACAACAGAGCTAGACACGAATTTTGCCACGGATACACTGATGATGAAAAATAATTAATCCGTTTATCCGGGCCCGAATCTGTGTCTAGCTGCTGATAACTGAAAAAGAGCGATCGCTATTGCCTAAATCCTGATCCATTCTCCTGTTTTTCATCTTCCTCTTCTACTAATTGAACCAAGTTTTCTACAGCACCGTAAACCCTGCCGCTTAAAAAAAGTATTATAAGCAAGCACAGGTGAGGATAAAAAAAAGAAGTTCCCTATTTCAATCGGAATACTTTCCTAGGTCATGCTGCGCAAACAGCTAGAGACACTGATAACTGATAACTGATAACTGATAACTGAATAGTTGCTCTGCACCTAAATCAATTTCCAATTTAGTTCCGCCTACTGGAAGTAGCAGGGGATCGTCGGTTATCTGCCATTCCTCCTTTTCCAAAGCAATTCTAACCACAGCATGAAATTTATCCTTAGCAGCCATTTTTACACTTCTCTAATTTACTTATTATTGTGGTCTAATTGTAATATTTATAGAACAGAAAAGCGCTGTAAAGTAAGAATACCAGCTTTTTTATCGACTACCAAGCGCCTGTCTTCTAACCAAGGCAAACCGATGATAATCTCTGGTATTCCATCACCAACAACAACAGGAACCTTCATTTCTTGACCGTCAAAAATAACAGTTCCCTCATAAATATCAAACAGAGATTCCCCCTCAGACCAATATTGCCAGCAGTAGCGCAACCTTCCCAGTAAGTCTTCCTCCTCCGGTAGAATAAGTCCGAGATTATTCTGAGCAAACCTGAGTATCTGAATACCCACATTCTCCGCAGGTACTTCCAACCAACAGATACCACCAGGGTAAGCAGACTTATGAGCAAGAGCGTATCGACGGGAAAGTTCCGTTTTACCCACACCCCCCATTCCCGAAACAGAAGCAACAGCAACCTTTTGATGACTTTTTAGCAATTTGTGGAGTTCAGCAAGTTCATTTTCCCTACCCACAAAAACCTTATTTTTTAAATATTCCTCCCCAGGAATATAGTATTTTTTAGTTTGAAAGATAGCATCAGACTTAGTTTGTTTCTCATCCCCAGAATTTGACTTACGTTTCTCCCACTCTTGCTCTAAAATTTCTAAATTTTTTTGCTTATCAGTACTCCACAACCTCAGCACAAACTTCCATTCTGATGCACCCTGAGTTTTTTCCCGTTTATCATCCAAAATCTGTAAAAATTCTGCCAGTTGTTTGAGCACTTCTCTAATTTCTTCTTTAGTCAACTTTTGACTATTATTTTTGTATTTTTCGGTCAGACTTTCCAAATATTTCAGTTTAGTTTTGACAAATAAATTAGCAGCATTACCCTGCCATTCTGCCTCTATTTCGACACCAGATAAATCTGTTAATTCCTGATTAGCAAATGCTAATAAAGCCTCCAATAAAAATTTGGCTTTTTCTTTAGTTTTTGGTCCTTTAGATTTTCTTGGCATATCCACAACTCCCTTAAGAAAGAAACTTAGGGGAATCCCCAAACTTTTTATTCCCCGAAGTTAGGTTTTGTCAATTATAGCAATACTTTCAGGAATTTCTCAAAGCCCTTGCTTCGGGGTATATATCCCAAGTTTTAATTGACTTATTAAATTCATACAGACAAAAAGTCATATAGCAATTCTGGCGTTGCTAATTCTGGGTATTATTTTGCCCCCCTAACCCCCCAATTTTTGGGGGGAATAAAACTCTAAAATTCCCCCAATTTTGGGTGATTTAGGGGGCTTGACTAGAACCAAACAATCGCGCATTCATACTTCAATTAAGCAACGCCCAATTCTTTAAATCTGTGAGGTACAGATATTCGATCCTTGAAAAGGGGGGGACTTCAAAGTCCCCCCTTTCTAAGGGGGATTTAGGGGGATTGATCGTAGGTTTACCTCATCCAAAAGAGAAATGCTATGCTTTTTTAGGAGGTCAAAATGTCTCAACAAATTATGGCAAAAGAAGATTTAATTGCTCAAATTATGGCAGCCGAATATCTCAATCCCAAAGCATTAGTTAGTTTTGGTATAACAAACGAAAAAGCTGCCAAAATGATTGGTATTTCTCTGCGTCAATTTTATCGCTATGAACATAACAAACCACCATTATCAGTGAGAAAATTAGGAGCAATATTAGCCCGTAAATTAATTGGTGAAGGGAAACAAATTCAGCCAGATTTAGTTTACATCATGGAAAGACATTTAAAATCAGAACAGTAGTGTATTTAGTTGATTTTCTGGGTAAAGACCTTTCCCTTACTTTCCCTGGAAGAGGGTCAGGGGTTCAGGTCTTTATTTGAAATTAAAATAGAGAAATAAATATTTGTTCATCCATGAAAAACAAACTATTTTTTCAATTCCAGATATACCATATCACTCAAAAAAAAAGAAGTAATAAAACAGATATACTGACACCATTTCAGTAGTTGTAGACAAAAAAAGAGTCAGCAATTAATATAAAAATATGAGGCAAAGAAGACCTCTAATTTCAGTCAAAAACACTTGGGGTATTATGCCACCAGAATTTAATTTTGACCGAGAAATTTTCTATCATCCAAGTCATATTCACCACAATAATTTTCACCATTATAGTCTTTTCCACCAAAAGTCTTGTGGTGTTGATGAAACAAACAGTGATGATGACGACTTAATGCCAGAGGTAGATAACTTTTTTGGAGATTAATTTTAACAGATAAAAAATCCACAAAATCCATCGCCTCTTAACCTAATTAATACCAGTCTCATCTCATAAATTGAGGCAGGTATCCTGAAAAAAATATCGTTCAATTTAAGGAATAATCTAATGAACTTCTTAACTTCTTTATTTAATTTTGGAGTTAGTTCTGTAGTAGGAGCTGTAGCTTCAGAAGTTGGCGGCGAAGAAGCTGGTCGTATAGCCAGGAGATTGACTGGTGTAGCTCTCAATGCAGCAGAAAATGCTGATGGTAATGACGACAGCGATGTAGATTTCGACCTTGATTTATAGAGCTAAATTTAGGGTTAGCTGAGTAGTTTAGGAGCAGGAAAATCTGATATTAATTCAGATAAATTATTAACCTGCTCCATTACTTTTGATGTAGCTTTATTGACAGCAAATTATAAGTATATAGCCAAATAAATTATTGAGTATAGCAGGGTATGTTTTGCTGTGCGACATGAAAATAAACAGCTTAACGCACCATAAATAGATGAAATAGGCACTCCATTAAATTTTATTAACCCACCACAAATAGCTGGAATAGGCGGTGCGTTAATGAAATGTAACGCACCCTACTGGACTATAAATTTTAACTCTAATAAATTATCCATTGGACTCTAATTTTTTTTCTCTTGAAATTTATACTGTATAGCAATTCTGTTTACATTGTAATATTTTAGTGGCAGTTAGGAGTCAGGAGTCAGGACTCCTAAGAAATACCCTAGCTATTTGTAGCAAACATTTATCAATTTGGTATTAAGTCTTCTTCCTTCTTCACTTCTTCCTTCTTCCTTCTTCCTTCTTCAGTTGACAAATTAAGATTAATTATGATAAAAAGCTACTTTGTACACTGATAACTGTTAACTGATAACTGAAATGACATCCCTAACTCCCGAACAATACAAACAGAAAATGCAGCGCCGCAAAGAAGTACAAGAACAACGAGTTTCTCAAGCAGCTAGGGAAAAAGGCTTAATTGTTGTCAATACTGGCAACGGTAAGGGCAAAACTACGGCAGCATTGGGTATGGTGATGCGTTCCTTGGGTCATGGTTATCAAGTGGCAATTATCCAATTTATTAAAGGTGCTTGGGAACCCGCAGAAAAAGCAGTTTTTACTAAATGGGGCGAACAAATATCTTTTCATGCTTTAGGTGAAGGGTTTACTTGGGAAACTCAAGACCGCGATCGCGACATTCAGAAAGTTTATGAAGCTTGGAATTTGGCTTTATCTTATATCCGCAACCCAGATTTTAAATTAGTATTACTTGATGAAGTTAATGTTAGTCTAAAATTGGGTTATTTAAAGTTAGAAGATTTGTTGGCTGGCTTAGAGGAGAAACCTGAAGATTCCCATGTTATTCTTACTGGTAGGGGTGCCCCTCCAGAATTAATTGAAAGAGCAGATTTAGTTACAGAAATGAAAATGATTAAGCATCCTTTTAGAGAGCAAGGTGTGAGGGCGCAACCTGGTATTGAGTATTAGACATCTCCAACAACAGAGGGAGTGGGAAGTGTGGGAAGTGTGAGAGGTTTGGGAGGTGTGGGAGGTGTGGGAAGTTTTGAGCTATTTACTGTATAAGTAAGTAAGTACATTTTTGTTGAAATTTTATACAGCAATTTTCCCTTCTGCCTTCTGCCTTCTGCCTTCTGCCTTCTGCCTTCTGCCTTCTTCAAATTACCAAGCCAAATTTTGATGGTTAGTTTGGCAAGTATTTAATATCCTGGCATCATTCTCACTAACTTGATTTATTGGGTAATATTTCTCTAAATCTACTATGTAGTCAGAAGCACTATTATCATAACTATCTACAACTTTTACATCTAAGCTATTTTGCTTATAAAATCCATAAAAGCAATAAAAAGCTGAATGGGGTAAATAAAGAGCGCCTATTACCTTACCATTTTTTAGCTGAAAGACAAAATACTCATTCTGAATTTGCTCTGGCTGAGAAGACTGACCAAAAAGGTGAATTCCATCAGCGAGCAATGTATGATCATAATCTGTTTTTGAAGAAAACTTTGGCCTTTCTTCCTTAAATTTAAGAGAAATAGTTTTATACTGTACTACTGGCCTATTTACCGTACTATAGGTCAATACTAAGTAGCTTGCGATCGCCACTAACCTAAAAATCACGAATATTACTTAATTATTATCTACATCATTATCATATCTGTAGAAAAGGATAAAAATCTATTCTTTTAACAAATTGTGTTAGTTTCTCAACTGTTAACAAAAGTTATTTCTTCCAATAGTTACTAAAGGTAGATAATAAATCAAAAAAAATCCTTGTAAAGATAATCATTAAAAAGAACTATCTCTACAAGGAACAATCAAAATTTGGTATTAACAATAGAGGGATCAATTTTAGGCAGATTTTAATACCTAACTAGCGACATATTCCCGCACCTTAGCTTGACGACGACGCAAATGGGCCAGAGCTTGATGTTCTAGTTGACGGACTCGCTCGCGACTAAGTTGTAGTCTCTCTCCCACTTTAGCCAAGGACATTTCTCTACCATCCTCAAGACCAAAACGCAATATTAATACACGACGTTGTTGATCGGTCAATTCTCCTAGTAGAGTATTTAAGTCCTGGCGCAACAACTCACGAGTAATATAGTCATCTGGAGAAGATGCTTCGTCCTCTAAAAGTTCTTGCAGTTCGGTGTCCTGATTATCTCCTACTCGTAAATCCAACGATATAGGATGGCGGGCCATCAAGAGATATTCTCTAATTTGAGAAGGCTCTAATTCTAAAGCTTGAGCAATTTCAGAAGGAGTTGGGGTACGACCCAAGCTCTGAATTAGTTCTCTCTGGACTCTTTTGATTTTGTTGAGCTTTTCAGTAATATGAATAGGTAAGCGAATAGTACGAGCTTGTTGTGCGATCGCTCTGGTAATTGCTTGACGTATCCACCAGTAAGCATAAGTAGAAAATTTGTAACCTCGCATGGGGTCAAACTTTTCCACTCCTCGCTCTAAACCTAAAGTACCTTCTTGAATCAGATCCAAGAATTCCATATTTCGTTTTTGGTACTTTTTAGCGATCGCTACTACTAAGCGAAGATTAGCTTCAATCATTTTTTGCTTGGCACGGCGACCATGCTTAATTATTTGGTTGAGCGCTTCTTCACTTAACTGTACATATTCTGCCCATTCTTGCTGAGTTGCTGCTCTGTCTAACTTTTCTTCTAATTTTTCCTTCGACTCCAAAAGTTCCATCATGTACTTAACTTTCTTGCCATACACAATTTCTTCCTCACGAGTCAGAAGTGGTACACGGCCAATCTCATGTAGATAAGTACGAACTGTATCCATTGAGGAGTAGGAGCTAGCAGTTAATTTGTTTGTCTTTTGAGTTTTCTTTTCTTGATTTAGTGTTGACATTTTTTCATAAACTCCTTATTTCAAATATCACAGTAGTTATTGTGTATTCCTATCAATGGGAATAATTTAAGATACAGCTACATGAGAATCAGCTTTCCCATCCCTACACAAATGCCATCAAGTGGTGAAAATTTTATAGTTGGAACTTTTTTTCTTTGCCAAATGGACTTATAAGGCAAATCTAATTTTTACATTATTTACATTGATAATAATTATACTTTATTTCTAAAGTAAACTCAGTATGAGTCCGCCTTTCTTCTTTGTAATACAAGTTTAGACTAAATTTAAAGGTGGAATGTTCATCCTGTCGGTAGAAATTTTAATTTGTCCAGGACTTAGGCACTAATAATAGATATAGGGTTTCTGTGCATTATGCTATTGGTAAGAAACCCTACTAATAGTGTTCATGCGTAAGTCCTATTGTCCTTAAAATTGCTAGCAGATTAGATTAACTCCAATCTATCTTTCACTATTTCCGCAAAACTTTGGTAAAATTATTATTTTAGTTATTTCCTATACATCGATAATGGCTCAACCAGCTCCTAAGAGGCAACTCTCAGAGCATAGAGATAACCGAACTATTCTCAACATTTGACAAAAGGCAATCATAATTGGTCTGTTTGTAGTTTTTATTAGCATTCCCTGAGAAATACCACCTAAAAACTTTGGATTTTTTAACTATTCCTCAACTGTGTATTACAGTGTAACACAAAAAGCTGATTTTTGCATCAATAATAAGAAATAATATTTAAAGATGTTAATGTTTGCTACCAAAGATTGATGGGGAGATGGGAAGATGGGGGGATGGGGAGATGGGGAGATGGGGGGATAGGGTGTACTGAAGTATTTTCAATTATGATATAGAAACGGAATCCGGTTATATAGTATATGTTTATAACTATACTTCAAGCCTTCAATCTCCCCTACTCCCCTACTCCCCATCTCCCCCCAACTATATAATAAGTGTTCAACCGGATTTGATATGAGTCCTTGCCTCAAACTTTGTGGGACACAGTGAGGTTGTGTCCCACAAAGTTTGCTGGTTATTGTAAGTAGTTAGAAAAAGCTTCCTCCATTAGAAAACTCATTGATTGGGGGATTTCCTGCCACAATTGGATCGGCCACAGTAACTCCTAATCTGACTGGAGCAAGACTAATAAAACCGTCAGGGACACTTGCATTTAAGGAAAAAGCTCCAAAAGGAATATCAGGTATCTCTGTATAAGTCAGGCGCAACAGATATTGAAACTCTGGTGCTAAAGTTAACTCCGCAGGAACACTTATGGGAGTATTGGTTACTGGTGAAAAAGTTGTTACATCTGATGGAACTCCCGGTCCAATTCTAGCATTAACACCACCACCACTATTATCGTTAGCTGCAACTAAAATAGCTTGTTGGTTAACCTCAAGCACAGGAGTATTTGGAGGAAGTTGATAAACTTCTAATAAGGGGTCAAAACCATTATTTGCACTGGTCAGATCGATTGTTAATGGAGTACCTGGTTTAGCATTTAAGAGATAATCTTCTTTAAAAACGAAACTTGTGTCTTCACGATTTCTCACAACTTCATCACCTCCATCTATCTGTCCATCAAAACGGATAATTTGTGGTATTGGTGGATTAGGGGGTGTTGGTGGATTAGGGGGTATTGGTGGATTAGGGGGTGTTGGTGGATTAGGGGGTGTTGGTGGATTAGGGGGTGGTGGAGGATTAATATTT
>NZ_JAAHGH010000171.1 GCF_010672525.1 Okeania sp. SIO2B3
TGGCGTCAGTGTTTCAGTGCTAAAGAAGTATATAGAAAATCAGGACGAACCACACACATAACGCCCGGCTTTCCCATACGACGCTCCCCTACGGGAGAGCGCGGGACTTCCCGCCGGGGGAGTTAAAGTTTCAGTTTCCAGGAAAGTATGCAATTGGCAGAAAAATTATTTTCACTCCTGAGAGGAACTAAGTAGTCGTGTAAAAATAACTTGAACAGTTTTTTTTATGGAAGCTATATTTCACAATTTATCCCAGATAAAATTTGTACAACTTATTCTTACATGGCTCCTAATTCTTTTTTGAGCAACTGCTGATGGATATCTACCCATATTTATTAACAATTGTCGTTCTAAGATGCGAACGCTATCATTAAATCCTAAAATTATAGCCGTTACCTCCCCTATAGGAGTTAAAGGTTCAATTATTGTTCCTTGAAGCTTAAAATGATTATTCCTGTTATCAATTCGAGGGTTAAAAAATATCACTAATTCACCAGTTTATTGAGAAATAGAACCTAAATCACTACCCTTATTTCGATTACAAAATGTACAAGTATAAGCAAGGTTATCTACTTCTGTTGCTCCTCCATGCTTAATACTAATTATATGGTCTATTTGAAAACCTAAAAAAGTATCCTCTTCAGAAATTAGGCAATATTCACACAAAAAATCTGCGCGACTAGCCACCTGATTTCGTAACTTTTCACTAATATAATAACGTGACATTTCTCAAATTTTTACTGTTGATTAATATATTGATATGCTCTAGCTTTGATTAACCTCATTAAATGTTCCAATTGTAAAAAATTATCTAATTCTGATTTTTATTCCCTCAATAAACCAGTTGTTTTTTCTCGTTCTATTAAATTAGCTACTCTTTCCTTAACTTGCTCAGAAGCTTGAAAAGAAATAATTTGTTCAGGAGTTGCTCCTGATGCTATAAAATCTATTATTTCTGTGTAAGCTTGAGAAATTGCAATTGGCATACTCATTTCAGTTATCACTTATCAGCATAGCACTTTTAGTATTGAGTTTTCCTAATGTTTCAAATTTGCTGATATTAAAAAATTTATAAATACTCAAACTCGCTCAGAAATTAATTTTAACTTTTGATTTGTGCGTAGTGCTATATCTAATAATTTGACTGAACTTCCCTAAAATTTTCAGCATTCATTTCCCATAAATGCCCTAAAATTATATTATTCTGAGGAATGCCTTGGTCAATTAAATCTTGAGTAATGCCGTGTTCTATACCATCATATTCAACATAAACTTTTCCTTCTCCTAAAGTAATATAAATCAGGACTTACGCAAAGACACTATATATAGCGTATGACAAATAGAGCGATCGCTACATTTTTTTTAAGCGATCGCCTAAACAAGAAAATTATCATAACTTAGTGCAAAGACATTAGATATAGTCTGTTCTCAATAGGACTTACGCAGATACGCTATATATAGTACTCATAACTATTGTCCAATAGTTACTGGACTCTATACACAGTGTCTTTGCGTAACTCCTGAATTAATTATTAATATAGCGTTTCCCAAGCTAATGAGGTACAGTTATATTACTAAAATTAAAATTGCTGATTTTTCAAAGTTGCCAATATCTTCTTATATCAAATCCGGTTAAACAGTTTATAGATTAGTTAAGGAGTCAGTCCTCAGTACTCAGGAGGAGAGAGAATCACAAAGATTTAGCAGTTATGACGATTCGAGAATTTTTTAGGGATTGACAGTTAATTAGCGATCGCCCTCTGATTGTACCTCACGCTTCTTGGGAAATGCTATATTAAGGAGAGAAATTAGAATATGGGAGGAAATCAATTTCGATTTAAACAGTTTACTGTTCTACAAGACCGATGTGCAATGAAAGTCGGTACTGATGGTACTTTATTAGGAGCATGGGTAGATATTTCTGGAGCAGAAAAAATTTTGGATATTGGTACTGGTACAGGTTTAATTTCTTTAATGCTGGCACAGCGTTCCCTTGCTCAAATTGATGCTGTAGAAATTGATGTAGACTCATCCATTCAAGCTAGAGAAAATGTGGAAAGAACGCCATGGTCAGACCGGATTAAAATTTACAATTCTTCTATTCAGAAATATACGGAATTTTGTCAAAAAAAGTACGATTTAATAGTATCAAATCCTCCTTTCTTTGAAAATGTTTCTAAATGTGCAAAAAAAGCCAGAACAGTTGCTAGACATACAGACTTTCTTTCGCAAACTGATTTATTACAAACAGCAGTTCAAATTTTGTCTGATAGGGGTAAATTAGCTGTTATTTATCCGGTCGAGCAAGCTAAAAAATTTCAGACAAAAGCACGGTATTTTGGATTATTTTGTCACAAAAAACTCTATGTCAAACCCATGCCAGAAATTCCGACAAAGCGAATCTTGATGGAACTAAGCAAAAAGAAATTACCGCCTCAAGAAGATAGTCTTATTATTGAAGCTAAACAATATTTATACACGCCTGAATTTATCACATTAATCAAAGACTTTTACTTAAAATATTAGTTTTTTTCCTTGTTTATTATTGAATATGACTGAACCACTTAGGAATTAATAATTCTCAAGATATGCTGGATAAAGCTAAAGAAAAATTAGCTCAAATTCAAGATTTTAATTAAATAGAGTTAATTTGTGAAAATGCAGAAAATTAATCCTTTGAAAATAGTAGTGTGGTAGTGATGAACTACACCTTACAATTTTTATATCAAATCCAGTAGCATCAGTGTAATTAGATCAAGAGAGTGGGGAGCAACCCCTAATCCCTCCCAGGAGAGGAATGTGGGGTTAGGGGGAAGATGGGGAAATTTCGTTAACTCTCCCTCAAAGGCAAAAGTTATTACAGCTAATTGATCAAGGTTTAGTTCCTGGTGGTTTGTTATATTATTTCCGGATAATTAGTGATAAAAAAACTTTCTCTTTTTCTTGCTTGTTCCTTCTTTATTCCCTCCTGAGGGCTGACTCCTCCCTCGTTTATTTATAACTATTCATATCATGTCCGTTGGTATAGTTTGTGTAAAACCAAGGGTGAATATCTACAAAAAATTTACGTTTGTTTTTTCAAGCTTTTAAGCCTTCTTCCCTCTTCCTTCTTCCTTACCTTCGCTATACAATACTGATGCTACCGGACATGATATAAACTGGACATTATATTATTTATAGGTGAAAAAATTAGGTCTAATTATCCTTAATTTCAAGAACAAATTGCCTGTCATTATGAAGCTTTTAAATCTAAAAATGGTTATGCTCAAAATGAAGCTGAACGAAAAAAAGAATATCTGGAAAATTTATTAGTTTCTTTAGTAAGGGTTGACAGCCGTTAACCCCTACAAATGGTGTATAATTTATCTTTTGCGTAAGTCCTGTTAATATTAACAGTACATATCTTATTCATCAAGCTGTGAGGTTTTCTGATGTTGACCCTTTATCACACCCCAATATCTCCTAATTCCCGTCGCGTCTGGGTGACATTGCTAGAAAAAGGACTTGAGTTTGAGCTGGTAGAACTCAAACTGAGCGATGGAGAACAATTTAAACCAGATTTTTTGGCAATTAACCCTTTCCACCACATTCCTGCTTTGGTAGATGATGGCTTTAATGTAGTGGAATCTTTAGCAATTCTAGACTATTTAGAAGCTAAGTACCCTAACCCTACTATGTTGCCTCCAGATGTCAAGGACCTAACAATTGTGCGAATGGTACAAATGGTCAGTGTTAATGAATTGTTGCCTTCCATCGATGCATTGGTACCAAGAATATTTGATTTACCCGGAGAGGACTTAGAAAAAGTTGAAAAGGCGCAACAGAAAATTGCTACAACACTAACGTTTTTTGAGAAATTATTGGGCGATCGCTCTTATTTTGGTAGTGACAATTTAACTTTAGCTGATGCTGTTGCTGGAACAATTGTTCCTATATTCTCAATAAGAGGTGGTATTTCCTTGGCTGAATATCCTAAAGTAAGTGCTTGGTGCGATCGTTTAATGGCACGTCCAACATGGCAAGCTTCTGAGGCAACACCAGAAGCATTTGAAAACTTAAGGTCTATTCTGGCAGCTCGAATGCAAAAAAATTGAAGAAGATGGTAGATTTTATAGCAGTCCCCACTATAGTTAGGACATCGGGTAATTATGATGATTCATAACGCGAGCAAGATGCTCGCACTAATTGTCAAACACTAACCAGGCCGTTGCTATAGGTGGTAGTTGAAGAAGCTTACCAATTGAAGAAGGTTGTAGGTGGTAGATAAAAAAGTTTACCACCCTATTCCCTATTCCCTATTCCCTATTCCCTGCCATATTACAAATCTCGGTGAGTAAATGCCTGAGCGCGATCGCCGGAATAAGTAGCAGCAATGTGACCATCACCTATAACTTGATATTTATAAGTTACTAACCCTTCTAAACCTACTGGACCTCTGGGTGGCATTTTCTGAGTACTAATTCCTACTTCCGCTCCAAAACCATAACGGAAGCCATCAGAAAACCGAGTCGAGCAGTTATGGAATACACCGGCCGCATCTATTTGAGCCAGAAACAACTCTGCAGTGTCTCCATCCTCAGTTACGATCGCATCTGTATGTCCAGAACCATAAGTATTGATGTGAGCGATCGCTGATTCTAAATTATCTACTACCTTAATTGACAATACTAGATCGCTGTATTCTGTTGCCCAGTCTCCTTCTGTCGCCACTTTTACCGACGGTAAAATTTTCTGAGTAGCTGCATCACCTAATAACTCTACCTGATGCTTTTCCATAACTGGGAAAACCTCTGTCAAAAACTTGTCTGCAATATCAGTGTGAACTAACAAAGTTTCCACTGCATTACAAGCAGCAGGATACTGAGTTTTTGCATCCAAAGTAATTGCAACTGCCTTTTGAATATCTGCTGACTTATCTACATAAACATGACATATTCCTTCAGCGTGCCCCAAAACAGGAATTTGAGTATTTTCCTGTACAAATTTTACAAAAGAATTAGAACCTCTGGGAATAATTAAATTGACATATTTATCTAACTTCAGTAACTCCAGAGTTTCCTCCCGGGTAGTCAACAACTGCACTGAATCAGGATTAGCAGAAGTTGTTGCCAGTCCTTGGCGAATTGCTGTAACTAATTCCTGACATGAATTAGTTGCTTCTTTTCCTCCTTTGAGAATGACACCATTTCCTGATTTAATTGCCAAAGCCGAAATTTGAATCACAGCATCAGGACGAGCTTCAAAAACTACACCAATAACTCCCAATGGACAAGTAATGCGTTTGAGAATTAATCCTTCATCTAGTTCTCGATGTATTTGCACCGCACCAACTGGGTCAGCTAAAATAGAAACATTGCGTAAACCTGCGATCGCACTATTAAGTTTGGCCTCATCCATTTTTAATCTATTATAAAGAGGTTTAGCAATGCCATTAGTTTGAGCTATCTGACAGTCAAGTTTATTTGCTGCGAGAATTTTTGGTGCTGCGGTTTCCAGTGCTTGGGCGACTGCTTCAATTGCTTGATTTTTTGCTTCTGTGGATAAACCTGCTGATTTTTGTGCTGCTTGACGGGTTGTTTTGGCTATTTCAGTCAAAGAAACTTCTATAATCATCGTCTTTTTGGGATTTTTTTACGACTTATTTGATCATTATACTGCTTCGTTCTCAATAATTAGGGTTTGCGCTTCACTAGTCTTATGGGTGAGGGTAGGAGACAACCCACCCGCTGGCCCCTCCCAGTAGGGGAAGACAGGAGACAGGAGGAACGGAGAATTATAGAGGAGGTAGTCGGAAAAATTTTCTCTTGATTTTTCTGCGATAATCGTCCCAAAATACTAGCATGCATGAGCCTTTCGGTGGAAAAGCTAACACTTTTTTAGACCTAAAAATACTACAACCAATATCAGTCAATGCTTTTATATTTAATCAGCCAGCCCTAATTATTAATGATATTGTGATTGATATTAATTATTAAATTTGCAGATATATTTTCAGAGTAGTAATTCGGGAAACAGAAGATATAAAAGAAGAAAAACAACTGGTAGTCCTGCATAGTAATGGTATACAAGGAACAAGGGATGTTTGGCACGGGAGTAAGATGCTCCCACTGCCGTACCTCCTAACAAAAATAATGCAATGCACCACCATTACAATGCACCACCACCAAACAACTGTATTTCACGAATTTGAAAAACGCTATATTAAGCAAAAAAAATATTGGTTAAGCATTGAAAAAAAAGTGTACTTTCTGTCAAAAGAAAACATTAATTTTGATAAATATTTTGTACTCCAGCTAACTTAAAAAGCGTTTACGTTCCGGAACTGCGCAAACAGATACCATTATCTATGCACAAATTTTTAGCCTGATAGCTAATAAGCTAATAGCTAGTTAAAACATTACAACTTCTGTCCGGATGTTTATCCTTTCAGGCAGAAATCAATCAATAGACTAATTTTATCTTCAATGATTTATGCAAATTTATACATTTATTTCATTCAAACAACTATTCATCAAGCAAAATAACTTTTTTGATCGCTATAAAATCTCAAAAATCATCACAGTTATAATTTTTAGCCTCTTAACCTTTATTCTGATAACTAATCAAACTTTCTTAGCATTAGGCCAGACTTCAGAAACATTACAGAATAATAATATTGAAAATATTACTCAAGTTCAATCATTAACACCTATCAGCAATATAGTTTATAAACCAATTAAAATTGACGGCAGAGAAGTTTTCAAAGTAGCCGCAGTAGCAGGACAGGAAATCCAAGGAAATAGTAATACATCTCCCCTAAATATTAGAGTTAGACTGTATGAAAATAATCTCAAACAAACAATTAAAAATTGCTTTGATGCTGATACTTTAAAATTAACTCTTGAAACCCGAGAAAATCAGACTTTAGTATTTGCCTCAGATGCAGAAGAACTCAAAAATCAATTTCTGATTGCCATCACAGATTTAGATGCTCAAATTCATGGCATATCTAGAGAAGATTTAACTAATCAAATTATTGGTTTTTTGCAGGATGCCTTAATCAGAGCGCAGAGAGAACGACAACCAGACTATTTATTGAGACAACTTTTAATTTCTTTCGGAATAATATTAGCTTTAATGCTGTTGAGCTTTCTCTTATCAATTTGGCAAAAGTACTGCTTAAGAAAGTACCAAAAAATCCAAAAATCCATAGAAAATTTAAAAATATCTCGTCCACAGATAGATGAATTTAGAAATTATCAAGAATTAACTACAGCAAAAACAGAATTAGCTTTAGGGCAAAAACAACAGTTAATCTGGGAACAACAACAACATCAAAATTCTTTTTTTAGAAGTTTTTTACAAGTAAATCACTTGATTGTATGGTTGTGTGGCATTATTTGGATTTCAGGTAATTTTCCTTATAGTCGTTGGCTGCAGATTTTCTTAGTTTCTCATATCATAGTTATAACCATTATAATTAGTACTTATTTAGCAATTAAAGGCAGTCCGATGATTGTCAACTGGTTTGCTATAAATAGTTTTAAAAGATTAGAAAATCAAAGTTATGGTCATAGAAAAATACCACAAGCAATTACTTTTTCTCATACATTAAAAGGAATTGTGATGTTTGTATTAGGTTGTATTGGTATGCTGGGGATATTTCAAAATTTCAATGTTTCTATCACTATCGTATTATTAGGTTTAGGTATTATTAGTTTGATAGCTTCTTTAGGTGGTCATAATTTAGTTAAAGATATAATCAGTGGAATATTGATTTTGCTAGAAGATCGGTATGCAATTGGCGATCTGATTGACCTAGATTATACTATGGGTTATGTAGAAGATATGAGTTTTCGTGTAACACAATTACGTGATGCAGGAGGACGTTTAAGTTCAATTCCTAATAGCAAAATTTCTACAGTACATAATTTGACTAAAGATTGGGCAAGTATTGATTTAAGAATAAAATTAAATTTAGATTCTAATTTAAGCCAAGCAGTACAATTAGTTAAACAAGTTGCTAATGAGTTAAAAAATGATGCAGAGTGGGAAGAGAAAATTTTAGATTCTGCCAGTATTTTAGGTGTAAATAGTATTTCTAAAACTGAAGTAGAACTTATGATTAGAATAAAAAGTATACCAAGAGAACAATGGAATGTAGCTCGTGAGTTTTGCTACAGGTTGAAACAAATTTTTGAGTTGAAAAAGATTACCTTTAATGCCACAATAACTTCAAAATATAGATAAGTCCCTTCGGTTTCCTGTAAAATAATAGAAGTACCTAACTTTATACCCAATAGTCAAGACAATAAAACTCTTAACAACTTTCGTCCAATTAAAAATGATACTAAACAAAAAAATATCAAAATTACTGATATTAAAAGGATTTGCCCTAATCATACCTTTGGCTGTAAATGCCATAACATATCCTACATCTGCCCAAATTAACCCTAACCCACCCCCACAAAACTCCTCAGGGCGCACTATGACCGTTCGCTCCGACATTCAAGAAGCAGACTCTCGAACAGGAGTTGTTACAGCTCGTGGTAATGTCCAAATTAACTATCCAGCTCGCCAAATTCAAGCGACCGCAGCTCAAGCTCAATACTTTAGTAGAGAACGTCGAATTGTCCTCAGTGGAGATGTATTTATCCTACAGGAAGGCAATACCATTCGTGGAGAAACAGTTACCTATCTCATAGATGAAGGACGCTTTATTGTTCTACCACAATCTCAAGGGCAAGTAGAATCTGTATATTTAGTGCCTGTAGGTCAAGGTACAGATGGGGGCAGCGATGTTACTGCTCCATTCAATCCAAAACCCGCCTTTAAAAGTCCAATAAGCCCCTGATTATGGCTTTGTTGCATAAAAGTGCTAGAAGCATTATAAAACAAGGATTTCTCAATAAATCTTATTAATGATAAAGTCTTACACTACAAGGACTTCAGAATATTCGTGCAACAAAGGCCCTGATTATATATAATTAAAAACTATCGCATATTACAAATTAATGTGATATGCCTTATTTTTGTATCTATTTTCTTCTCCCGAAAACTCTAGAAATTTTGATACAGCAAACTGTTAAACAAAACTATTTGTATAGCATAAGGAACAAGGAAGAATTTGATTCCCAAGTTTGTAGTTATTTCATCAGTCAAATACAGTAATGGCAACTGCTATATATCTACAAAATACTCAGGTATATTTTCTTTTCCATGTTCAGGTTTTCCATATCTCCAAGTATAATAAAAGTTATACATAAATATAGTCATATATAGTCAAGTGATGTCAAATATCTTCGTTGATTTATACAAAAGAGCGCCTTTATATTTGACAAAATTTAATAACTCCAAGGCTAAAGGTTTAATAGTATAATGAAATTGGCACGCTTAGTTTCAGACTAAATAATCATAAAAATTCCGCGCGTCCTCGAATCCTAATATAATTTTAACCCCTTGATTTATGAAATTAGTTGAGAGACATATTATTCAAAAAAATCATCGGTTTTATGATGAAATTGACAGACTATGTTTCTTG
>NZ_JAAHGH010000172.1 GCF_010672525.1 Okeania sp. SIO2B3
TAAAGCTATAAATACACTACTTAATAACACCGTAATTTTTGACTAATAATCGATTAAGAAAAGTGATTTTTAAGTTGTTTAATAATATTATTTAGCAGTTTACTTGAACAATAGTTCAAGGCGGGATTGAGGTGTAGTGCGAACGCGTCGCGATTGCCGGAGGCACAGCGAAGCGATCGCACTACACCCCCATCTATTCTCAAGCCAGCGTTCCCTTTCTGTTGAAGTATTCTTCAGCTCCAGAAGGCAAATCCATTTCTATATATACCTTTCAACTAGCTTGTCACCCCGTGAGCAGAAACTCTCAGAAATAACGGGTAAAAAGTATAGTTTACCCAGTGAGAGTCAGTGGGAATATGCTTGTCGAACAGGAACAACCACACCTTTTTATTTTGGAGAAACTATAACGTCTGAGTTAGTTAACTATAATGGCAACTATCCTTATGGTGACTCACCGAAAGGAGAATATCGACAAGAAACTACAGATGTGGGAATCTTTCCACCCAATAGTTTTGGTTTGTATGATATGCACGGCAATGTCTGGAAATGGTGTCAGGATGTTTGGCATGATAACTATGAAGGTGCGCCTACAGATAGAAGTGCTTGGGAAACTGGAGGTGATAGTAATGGAAGAGCGCTCCGTGGCGGTAGCTGGAACCTCAATTCTAGGTATTGCCGTTGCGCCGGGCGTAACTATATCGATGCCGACCTCTTCAGCATCATTTGGGGTTTTCGGATTGTCTTGCCTGTTTCTCGTTCCTAGGACTCAATAGTTAGGTTTAAAAAAAAGATAACATAGAAAGAAGTTGTCTAAAAATAAGTATAAACACTCATTAGATGAGGATACCTAATAAAAAAGACGCTTCTCTAGTACCCATCATAAATTTCTCTTTAACTATTGACCAATAGTTAGGTAGTTAGGTATAAAAAAAAATAACATAAAAAAAGAAGCTATCTAAAAATTTGTCTTAAACTAAAAAAAGTAATAGTCTCTTATAGTTAAAAATTCTAAGGTTATGGTCAAGTGGAGTCCTGAAAGCTACCAAAAATCGCAGAAAGTGTTTTACTCTATTGGTGATTTGCTAAAAAATTTACCCTTGTAAGCTCTAAAAATATTTATTGAAAATGAATGATTCTGTTTCTACTCCGCAACTACCGATAACGATCGGAGTTACAGGAGCATCAGGACTAATTTATGCTGTCAGAACTATTAAATTTTTGTTAGCATCCAATTATACTATTGATTTAGTAGCCTCAAAAGCTAGCTACTCAGTCTGGCAAGCAGAACAAAATATTAAAATGCCTGCTGAACCCGCTAAACAAGAAAAATTCTGGCGAGAGCAAGCAGGAGAAGAAAACAATGGCAAACTCCGTTGTCATCCTTGGCAAGATATAGGGGCTAATATTGCTAGTGGTTCCTATCGAACTCAGGGGATGATTATCATTCCTTGCAGTATGGGAACAGTGAGTAAGTTAGCTGCTGGGTTCAGTTCAGATTTACTGGAGCGTGCAGCAGACGTACAGTTAAAAGAAGGTGGTAAACTAATATTGGTGCCTCGGGAAACACCTTTTAGCTTGATTCATTTACGAAACTTGACTACTCTAGCAGAAGCAGGAGCAAGAATTGTCCCGGCAATCCCAGCTTGGTATCATAATCCCCAAACTATAGAGGATTTGGTAGACTTTGTGGTAGCTCGTGCTCTAGACCAATTTGGTTTAGATTGTGTTCCTATAAAACGGTGGATAGGCCATGAATAGATCTCGGAATTTACTATTGTTGGTAGTTTTAATGATAATCGTTGGGTTGGCCTTATTTTCTTGGCAAAATTGGTCCCCTAATTTGTCTTTAACTTTTTTGGGGTTACGATCTATACCTCTACCTTTGTCTATATGGATTTTAGGTGCTTTTCTTGCAGGTGTGATTACTTATTTGTTGATTTATGGTATTTTCGGACTTTCAAATTACTTGTTAAAAAAGAATTTACAACCTGCTAGACCTCGTTCTAGAAAGTCTCATCATCAAGATAGAACTGAGGAAGTTTGGGATGCTTCACAACCTCAAGTAACTTCAGATTCTCAAAGCTCTTTTAACCTGAATAAAGATTCAGAAACAGCTAGGAAAAATGAAAATTATGATGATTGGGAACCAAGACCTCCCAGGGTGAATCGTTCTTGGGATGGCACTACAGAGGAGCAAGGTTCAGAAGAAATACAGGAATCTGTGAATGAAAGTGCTACTAAAAATTATGAAACAGAACAACAGCCAAAAACAGGTTCTTGGTCTGGTTCTGTATATTCTTATGGTTATCGTGATACTGGCAGTTCAGGTGTTGGTCAAACTGAATCTGTTTATGATGCAGATTATCGGATAATTACTCCTCCTCCTGCAAATACATCTATACCTACTCAGGAGAAAGAAGATGATCAAGTTTCTGAAAAAGATAATCGGCCAGAAGAGCCAAAAGAAGAAGATGATCAAGTTTCTGACAAAGATAATCAGCCAGAAGATCCAAAATAAGTTTAGCTGTTGTTTATTGACACTCTCACCGTTAAATCAAAGATTATAATGGGAGATTCTTGTATCACAGATTCTCGGACTAGATCACAAATCAAACAAGTCGAGTTGCACCCCCGCTACTACCATCTCCACAAGCTTTCTTGCTCCGTGTTTACGCGCTCGAGACAGCGCAGGCGGTGCGCTTTTATTCAACCGTCTGCCCCACGGCTATTTATACGATTATAATACCAAAAATGCCCGTGCCTATTGCTCAATTATTTTTCTGGTTGAAATTTATGAGGGGCTGTCTGTTTAGGTCCCCCGGGCAATTTATACCCCCCGTCTCACCGTTATAATCTTTGATTTAATGGGAGTCCTCTTTCAAAATTTATGATAGCTTTTTTTCAACAGTAACTTATGAATGTTAGTACTTATGAATGTTAGTAATAAAAAGTTGTTACAAGGAGTAAATCTTTATTTAGTTGGGATGATGGGAGCAGGTAAAACAACGGTGGGAGAGTTGCTTGCCAAGAGCTTAGGGTATCGTTTTCTAGATACGGATAGTTTGATTTCTCAAGTTGCTGGCAAGTCTATCAATGAAATTTTTGCTGATGATGGTGAAGCAACGTTTCGGCAGTTGGAAACAAATGTATTGGCAGAAGTATCTAGTTACAAAAATTTGACTATTGCAACAGGTGGTGGTATTATCGTAAGTCATTTTAACTGGAGCTACTTACAGCATGGTATTGTAGTCTGGTTAGATGTGCCTGTAGAGGTATTACATACTCGCTTACAGGGCGATCGAACTAGACCTCTGCTTCAGGATAGAGACCCTCTGGGTAAACTTCAGGCTCTTTTAGAGGAACGACGGCCACTTTATGCTAATGCAGATGTTCATATTCATGTAGAGCCTAAATCTACTCCAGAACAGTTAACAATGTTAGTCTTGGCAGAAGTTAAAAAAGTGGTCAAATCATCGGTACTAAATTAGGGTTTGCGCTCAAAAGTATTTTAGTAGGGGTAGGAGACAGGAGACAACCCACCCGCGACTCCCGACCAACCCACCCCTAGCCCCTCCCCCTCCCAGGAGGGGAGGGGAAGACAGGAGACAACCCACCCCTAACCCCTCCCAGGAGGGGAGGAATGGGAATGAGCGAGGAGGTAGGAGTAACAATTGTCAATTTGGGATTTTTCTGCCCAACTATGAGCCTAAAATACGCTCCTAGTATCAGCATCAACAGCTAAAAAATTTGCACTTTTTAAAGGCCTCAAAAAAGCACTTGTCTTTATATGTCAATGCTTTTAGATTTAATCAGCAAGCCCAAATTAGTTATTAAAAGGTTTATCCCCAGATTTGAGTATAAAAATAATCTAACTAAATAGATGTTTTTTGACCAAAGTAAAGTGTTATGGTTTTATGGGGCTATAAAATATTTGGTAGAAACTAAATAATATCTGGGATGAATATATTGACATACTCCCGACGTTGCTATATTCGCGAAAACGCGGGATTCTTCAGTCAGAGAAGCTCTGACCGCTGTTTTAACAGAGGTGATGTCCTCCCCCTGTGTTGATGAGAATCATAATCTATTGATTTGTAATTGTCAATAGCTATAGTCAATATATATGCTACAATATAATATGTATGCTACAAAGAGAAATCCCCGACGAACAACACAGATAACGCCCGGCTTTCCGATACGACGCTCCCCTCCGGGAGAGCGCGGGACTTCCCGCCGGGGGAGTTAAAATTTTTTAGATTTTATTGAAGAAGAAAGAAGGAAAAAGTGGATGGGGACTCAAACCCTAACCAATTGTAAACACCGAGGGTGACGGTGGGTTATTAAACCCAAAAGAAAAAGATAAAAAAACCCCTACCTATAGATCGGGTAGGGAGCAAGGACAGTTAAACGCTTATTCTATTATTATCTCAGAAATCAACTATTATTGGTTGTTATATATTTGACAATTTCTTAAACGTCTATAGAACCCACAAGATTAATATTAAAATTTGAAGCTACTCTTGAAGTAAAGGTAACAGATAATGCTGCTTAACGACAAATTATCAAGTTGTCCATGGCTTTCTGTTTTCTGTTTCATAGAAGCAGTATAGCTGAGATTTAAGGTCTTTCAAGTTTAATTGATTATGCTAGATATTGAAGTCTATAAAGCATAATTCCTAGCCCTAAACTTCCTTGAGAAATAATTAGTAGAATAACAAAAGACTGCCAATTTTTTAATCCACAAACTTGAGTATCCAGTCTTACCAATATTCCCGCAGACATTAACACTAAAGCATCGACAGAAAGACTAATCCACCTAATGATAACTACAAATAAAAAAGCAGAAATAATCACAGCAATAAAAGTCGTAATATCAGATTGAAACCAGGGTGTAATTATGCATTTAAAATTAGGTAGAGGAACAGTTAATATAATATCTAATAAAAAAATAGCAGCTATAATAGCTAGATATAATAACTGAGAAGCTTGAGTACTAGCTAGTCTCCAGCCTAAGATAGTGTAAGTAATTAAAAGTAGGATTAAAGAAAGTAAAGGTATTAGTTTCACATTAAATTTATAAGTTAGTAGAGATTGCTCCCACTGGACAGGTAGGAATACATTGTTCGCATACGATACAACGAGCTCTAATAAAATTGAGACGAAAGGTATCAGGCTGTAAAGTTAAAGCTTCTGTAGGGCAAACACCAGTACATAAACCACAGTCTATACAGCTATCTTCATCTATTAAAATTTCCCTACTAGCCAAACATACATCTATATTTTTTAGTCTCATCCATTCGACAGCAGCATCTAATTCATCAATATCTCCTGATAATTCCAGTACTAATTTACCAACTTGATTTGGTGCTACTTGAGCACGAATAATATTAGCAGCAACATTAAAATCTTTTGCCAACCGATAAGTAATTGGCATGTGAATCGAACTTTGTGAAAATGTTAGAGTCACTCGTTTTTTCATAGCTATGTATTATGTCCCCTAATTAGGATTATTTGACTTTTTGTAGTCAAAATTAAATCTTTTTTTTGGTGATTTTTGATGTTTTTATTTATGATTAACTATAGACCTCTTGCAAAAGTTTTAATTAGGGTGTGCTCAATAAGTCTTATGGGTGAGGGTAGGAGTCAACCCACCCGCGGGCCCCGACCGTGGAGGGGGAGACAGGAGACAGGAGAAACGGGAATTACAAAGGATGTGGTCGAATATGAGAGTCCTTGAATTTTTCTACCCTTGTCTGCTCAAAATGCTAACTTTTTCCTCGCTCCAGCTTAAATATTGTTGCACTTTTTTTTGTTCTAAAAAGGCACTTACCTTTATCTATCAATCCTTTGAGAATTAATCAGCAAGCCCTAATTAAATCAATTCAAGATATTAAATCAACAATTTCATACCCTATGTCCTATGTGCTATTCTCTCTCTTGGTGCGCATTCCCTCTCTTGATCGGCATTCCCATGGCGAGGAAACCTTGCCTGGTTCCGACCGCTTGCGTCTGTCGCCAACGTGGGGTCGAACCGCTATTCCCTGACTTCTGCAAGAAGTCTTATGTAATTAATTTTTATGCTCTTTGTTTTAAGATGGCAATTGCTAAACTAATAGCTATAGTTCTTAATTGTAATAATTCTTTAATTTTTTGACAATGAGCGTAAACCCATCTGACTCTACAAATACTTCCTCTTTAACAACGCGCCTGAGAAATTTCATTATTGCGTTGGTAGCGATCGCTTTATCAGTGACCATTTTTATTGGATTACGAACAGAGACTACTTCGGTTTCTTTAGGTGAAATGGCTGAAGCTGCAACACCTCTGAATGTGGCCTTAAGTAATGGTAAACCGAGTCTCATTGAATTTTATGCCAATTGGTGTACTGCTTGTCAAGCTATGGCTCCTGAATTGGAGGGAATTAAACAACAGTATGCTGAAAATGCCAACTTTGTGATGTTGAATGTGGATAACAGCAAGTGGTTGCCAGAGTTGGCTAAATATCGAGTAGATGGTATTCCCCACTTTGTATTTTTGGATCGAGATGGTTCTGAAGTTGGCCAGACTATTGGAGAAATACCAAAATCTGTGATGACAGCAAATATAGAAGCTTTAATTGCAGGGAATATTCTACCATACGATGGTACTGTTGGTCAAGGGTCTAAGTTTAACACATCATTGGCCCCAATTAAAGCAAGTCAAGCAGATCCGAGAGTTCACGGTAGTCAAGTGCAATAGTTGTCGATTAAGCTTGTGTGTATTATAGAATTACTTGCTTTTTTAGTTACTTAGAAATTAATGGTATAGCAATTCTACTCTAATATTGGTGAGGTACAAAGTTCTAGATTTTAAGGAATAGGTAAAAGAAAATTATACCATTTCACGGAAGTTAATTCAGTTAACCTCTTGACAGAGTAACTATGTTATCAGTACCTCCTGCAATAGGGAGGCGAAATGATGCAGAATTTTCTTTTTTTATCCTCTTAAATGAAATGGTATAAGAATAACAATTGTACCTCACTCAGCTGAAAATACTATAGTTTATTTTTTAGGAGATATAAGTTAGTCAATTTTTTTGATAAGCTGTTTTTTTTATACAAGTAATACCATTTCTCAAAAATTTTTCTACATTTTCATGAGTAGAGAAGTAGGGGAGTGGGATAGAAGTAAAAACAAGGATAATTAACATTAACTTGTCTAAAATTAGTAAAAAAGTGATTTGAATCTTTTTAATTATTTAATAACTGAAGTTTTATCTAAGTATAGCGTTGCTTTTGGGAATTGGTATATAGCGTTTCTCAGGAAGTGTGGGGTACACCTATCTTTATTTTTTCTTTCCTGTTCCCTATTCCCTGTTCCCTAAAACAAATGAATTTTGTACCTCACTCTTTTTGGGAATTGCTATAACAGAGGCATAATATTAATTTTTATCTGATAATTTACTTATCAATACTGTTAATATTAACCGTAAATAATGCAAATTGAATTAGTGACAACAGATTGCAAGTAAATGAGTTAAATTCCTTGATTTTATCTTTTCTGTGGCGGGTTTAATCTCTATGCAATTTTCCCTTCTGCCTTCTTCAATGACTCCTAGTATTTTTTAAACTGCTTTATAAATTATGTTTACCGAATAATTAAGGTTTAAAGCCTCTCCTTGGCTGCGCCACGAGCTGTCGCTCTACAAGGAGAAACAAGAAAAATTTTTCATGATTAGTCAATCCTCTTCTTTTCAAGGAGAGGTAATAATTATTAATTATTAATTGTTGAATGTATCTCATTAACCTGAAATATGCTGTATCAATTATCAGGTGTATGATCAGATATTCTAAGTTTTTTCCCTCCACATCTACAAGCCGTTATCAAAACCCACAACTAATTCTTCAAATAAGCTTGGGGCATTAAAATTAATGTGAAAAATATAGATCAATAAATTCTAAATTAGATAGCTATCTAGAATACGAAAAAGCAGACTAGATCCCATAAAATACAATTTTATGAAATTAGGTGAACTTGTGAATCTGCTATAGTAATCTTCAATGATTTATTGAAAATAAAAAAATAGATTAAACCCCTAAAAATTTCACCAAACTTTTCTAGTTTCATCACATATTTTTGCACAAATAAAATTATGATTTATATATATGATGAAACTTATATAATCAGTCAAATACATCATCTATGAATAAATCATCTATCAATTCTAAGGAATTACAAATACTTTTAATATTTTATTCTGCGGCCGGAATATTTACTATTAGTGTTCTAGTTGCAATAGTCAGTATACTTCCTCTTTATAAGCAACTTAAAATAAACGAAGAAAGCAATTTACAGTCAGCTTTAAGAACTCGAACTTTAGCAGTAGAAGAATTTATTTCAAGAGCCAAAGGTATTGCAACACAAATCGCTAGTCGTACCCAAGCAAGACTAGAATTAGAAGCTTATAACCGCAACCAAAATAATCGTGCTTCTGCTGTTTCTAATATTACACGCTATCTGAGCGATGCTCTAAATAGGAGCGAAGATGTAGTGGGCATTAGTCGCTTTGATCGAGATAATCAATTGATAGTTCAACTTGGTTTACCTATCCCTCAAAAATTTTGGAATTTTTCCACTCAGAACTCTCAAAATTCTCACATTAGCAATCCAATTCGCCTCAATAATCAATCTTATATAATTGTTAGCCAAGCAATTTTTAACTCTAATCAACAACAACAGGGAACAGATTTAGTTTTATTTAAAACGGAGGATTTAGAAAAAATAATCACAGATTATACGGGACTAGGTCAAACAGGAGAAATTTTTTTAGGAACCTTTCAAAATCAACAAGTAAAATTATTTTTATCGTCCATAAATCAAGCTAACACTTTATCAGAACCTATTATTAAAGCACTGGAAAAAACAGTAGTTATTCAAGAATCAGGACTTACGTTGATCAAACCTAAGTTTTGGAATTATGGTCAAATAATTGCTTTTGAACCCCTCTCAAAAGTAAATTGGGGACTTGTGATTAAAATCGATCGTCAGGAATTGTATGCTTCTGTTAATCGCCAGTTGATTACGATTGCTATTCTAATAGTTATTTTCAGTTTTCTGGGAGCAGGTGGCATGATTTTACTATTGCGTCCATTAGCAGGTCAAGTGATTATTCAAACCGACGAACTTGAAGAACAACTTAAGGAAAAGAATCGTACTTTACACGAATTAAATAATGCTCAAGAAAAACTACTTTTAGAAATTAAAGAACGTAAACAAGCCGAAAACTTACTACGAGAATCAGAAGCTAAATTAAGAGAACAAAAACAAGAACTTCAGCAAACATTAACAGAACTTCAGCAGACTCAAGCTCAGATGATTCA
>NZ_JAAHGH010000173.1 GCF_010672525.1 Okeania sp. SIO2B3
CGAGGGGTGGGTTGTCTCCAGTATAGCTGTCTCCTACAAAGAGCAAAAAGACTTTCCATAGGCAAACCCTAATTACAAATTAACCGTAAGCATTCAGTATTAAGCATTCAGCATTTCCTACAGAATGCTGCGCAAACAGATACATGAACATATTCAAGAAATTACTAAGGTTAGCTGAAGACATTTTTTTTATAAGTTTTAATTCTCCTTGGAGACTAATTCCTATTTTGAGCTGATAATGAGCTAACAACTCATAGCTGTTAACAAAGTTCCGACCATAGGAGGCTAGCTGATAGCTGATGGCTGAATGCTTACAATTAACCGCCATTTTCCTGCAAAATATCCTTAATAGTTTCATGTTCAGCAGGAGGATCGCAAGGGAAAGGATGACGAGTATCAGTAATTAGCCAATCAAGAGCAGCAGCTTGAACATCAATAGATGCTCCAGTCTTATCCACACAATAGCGACCAAATACTAACTTATCAATCAAACGAACTCCTGGGCCTAAACGGGAATATTCAAAAATGACACTACTGCTAACAGTAGCTCCACTACAAATCCAGCAATTCGGACCAATCATGCTAGGCCCAACAATTTTTGCGCCATCTTCAATTCTGGCCATACCACCGATATATACAGGCCCTTGGATATCCACCTTATCCCAATTTACTGCTACATTTAAGCCAGTATAAATTCCTGGAAATACCTCCTTACCAGGAATAGAAACATTTTTCACTTGCCCCATAAGTACATCCCTAATTGCTCGCCAGTAATCAGGTACTTTACCAATATCCACCCATTCAAAATCCATAGCCACACCATAAAAAGGTGCTCCTATTTCGACCAATTTCGGAAATAACTGACTACCAATATCAAATTCCACACCAGATGGAACATAATCAAGCACTTCTGGCTCAAAAATATAAATACCAGTATTAATATCGGTACTAAGAGCTTCTTCAACTTTTGGTTTTTCCTGAAAAGCTTTAATTCGCCCTGTTTCATCTGTCACCACAACACCATAACTAGAAACCTGTTCGCGAGGAATAGATTTCATAATCACAGTAGCCAAAGATCCTTTTTCTTTGTGCCACTTGAGAGCTGCTGTCAAATCCAAATCAATTAAAGCATCACCACAAAGAACAATAAATGTATCATCAAAGTAAGGATGAAAATCTTGAATTCGTTTCATTCCACCAGCAGAACCCAGTGCATCCCCAATCAAGTTTCCATCCTCTATTCGCCCTTCAAAAGAATAAGCAATATGTACCCCAAACCTCTGACCATCACGAAAATAGTCTTCTATTTCTTTGGCTAAATGGCTGACATTGACCATAATCTGGTCAAAACCATGTTGACGAAGTAACTCTACCAAAAATTCCATTACTGGTTTTTGCAGAATAGGAATCATTGGTTTCGGAATGCGATAAGTAATTGGACGAACACGAGTTCCTTTACCAGCTGCCAGAATCATGGCCTTCATTTAAGTTTCCTCCACCTTGAAATGTCAAAAATACTTATATTTGTGTTCTCAACTAACACTATTCACTCCGTTAAAATTTCAGATTAACAGAGAGAAAAGCAAAATGAAAATTTTTCACTTTCCCTATTGAAAGGTAGATCGATAAATTTTTATCTACCAATATTTTGTTTATATTTTGGCTAAACATTCAACTAATGGACACATTTTTATCACTGATATGTATAAATACCGGAGAAATAATTTTCCTTGGACGTTTTCTAATTTTCAGCTTGATGGCTTTAATTTAACTAGGAGGAAGAAGAAAGAGGCAAAAAAGAAGAAGGTTGAGTAATTTTTTGACACCGTGTAACCCTATCCTTATATACAAGCTTTGGAGAGTAAGGGGGTCAATTTTCAACTTTTTAAATTAGATTAAATGGCGTTCCTGATTTGAGGTATGAAATTCAACAATGAAGTGAATTTTCAGCCAAAACAATAGTGCAAATTATACCTATTTCTTTCTATTTAGTCACTGAAAAACTCCTTTCTACCTACTGACTCCTGACTCGGTCCTCCTGTGAAATCATACATTTATTCAGCAACGCCGATTAAATATAGTTGGAGATTGACCACAACTATATGCTGTTAACTTCATTTCCTGCTTCTTACTTCCTTTAAATATAGAGATTTTAAGTGTACATCATTATACTACGCTTTTTTTCAGAGAAAAGTTAATGAATAAGAGTTTTATTCAGATATAAATTCAAGTTCCAAATTTTGAGTTTTAGGAAAGAAGGCATTAAACATTCTTCTCTAAAACCGATCGCCCCTCGGAAGTGGATGAAATAGTACGGATTCTAATATCTTGATAAAATTCTTCTTGAGATAACTCAACTTTAGACTGAGCAGAAAGGAGTAGTAATGCCCAAAATACACCTACTCGGTCATAATTGACTTGGACATGAGTATGTTCATTTTCAGCTTTGGACTGTAATACTGAGGACCACAATTCCAAAAGGCGATCAAATTCAAAGCAACCTTCACTGCTCTGTGGTAATTTTTCTAGAAGGAACTTTTCTAAGTCACTAGCTGTATCTACTAAATTTTCCTGGTGGGCTAATTCTGCAATTGCTCTGGCAGCTTGCTCTCTTGCTTTTGAGCTAGTTTTGCGAGTACGGGGACGTACTTTTCTATCTTCTATAGTAGATTTGATCAGTTGTAACTGATCGATTAATTCTTGAAGGGTGACTCGACGTTTGCGTGGGGAAGGAGCAACAGCACGACGACGCAATTGTTGTTCTAGTTTTAGTGGTATTTTTGGTGTTTCAAAAGTTTCTGCTTCTGGAATTTGGACTTCTTCAGATATCTCTGAATTAGTTTCAGATGATTCTGAATTAGCTAAGTGATCTGCTTTGAGCCATACTAATATAGATGCGTATAAAAATGCTTGACCTGACTGAGACAAATTTGTAAAGTCATCACTTGCAGAAATATTTGACTCCGGAGTTAGTTTACTTAAGTAGCGGTCTATTACGTCAATTACTTGAACATCCCAAGGATTAATTTCTCCCTTTTCTGCTAAGTTTGTGAGTAAAGCAATTCCTTCTGAAACTGTTTCTGAAACTTGAGGAATTCCAACTGTCATGTCTATAGTTTTTTCCTATACTTTATATAAATAATTCTCAGATTAACTTGGAAATTTGTTAACCTAAGAACTCGCACTTTCTAGTAAGCGCAGGACTATTTAGAGTAACTAATTTGAAGAATGCAAAGGTTAGTATGATTCAAATACAAATATCCATATAGAAGAAGATGTCGATCGCTCTCAAGCTATATTTCTGCTACCTTAACTAATTATGGTTTTATTTAGAAGCTTCTGCTTCAGTAGATTTCACTGTTTCAGATAAAGTTTCTGCAGCAGGTAAACTAGCTCTTTGAATCAGTTCCTCTTGATAGCGTTCCATGTTTTTTTCTAATTCCTTAATGCGTTTATTTCTGGTACGAATTTCTCGCATTTCTCCAAAAGTTGTGATGGTACGTTGCACTCTTGACCACAAGTTAAATACCCATGCCAAAATAGCTCCTAACCCTGTGGCAATTACAAGTTCTACAGATAATGGTGCTTCGACTTCAACGCCTTGAATAAGTTTGATTGTAGTTAATTGGGTATTCTGTAAACTGAATAAAACCAACGCTAAACAAACTAAAAAAATCAGCAAAAAATTAATCGGTCTCATTATTTTTGTTTTGATTTATTTTGATAACTACCGATACTTAACTTATACCAGATAAAGTATAGATTGACAATATATTTGACAATGTTGATGCAATAGCTTGATTTTTTAACCCTCAAATTTTAGGATATATGGCGATATGTGGTATTAAAATAAATGTCGATTAATCTATTTATTAATAATTCCTAAAGCGGGCAGTACTTGATATTTTAAAGCTATACCTAAATAAACAAATAAACCAATTAATATTGTACCTATTCCTATGGGACTAGGAATCCAAAACACTACATCTAATGAGTTTGATTCTCCTGGATTTAATTTCCAGACAATTTCTTGATCGTTTAGATAAGTTATTGTCTCATTTTCAGTTGCTTGAATATTGCTAAAACCCCAAGGTGTAGTTAATTGAAACTCTAAATCTAATAACTCATCTGGATTAACTATAACTTTGCTATTAGATGTAGATAACTGTAAATCTAAATCAATGCTTAATTTATTCCGCAGAGCTAAAAATAAATTATTTTGACTTACTTCAATATGAGATTCTAATTTAGGTAAATCTGCTGTAATATCGGCAGCAGAATTGTCAGATTCTTGTGCATCTATAGGTTTAAAAAATTGATTAAATTTTTCTTCTAATTCAGCACCATTATTAAAAGGGATTGTAACTAAAATTTCTTGAGAAGATATTTTTTTTGTTTTTCCTTGTAATTTACCAACTCTAGTTTCTATACTTTTTAACCATTCAGAAACTATCGTCCCACTGAAATTATTTAACTCATCTGCTAGTTTAATATGCTGTACAATTTCACCATGATTTTGGCTCTCAAAATTTATTCCCACTTCATATTGAACGCATCCATTCAATAGTAAAACTGCTAAAAAACTAATCAAAATAACTTTAAGCACTTTCATATCTAAGCCTCCCTTGTTGCTACACCTAAATTTTGAAATACAATACATGGTAAATAATAACTATTGCCAACTAATTCAGGAAAATTGCTTATATCTACCAAATTTTGAAATCCTTCAAAAATATTGCCTGCCACCATTGTATTCTTAACTCTACCCGTTATTTCACCTTTTTCTACCTTATAACCTAAATCTAAATTGACAGAAAATTCTCCTGCTAATTGATTAGATTGACCCCCTCCTAATACCCGGTCTACTATTAAACCTTCTTTTATATTACTAATCAATTCTTTTTCAGAAGCTTGCCCAGGACTAATACTTAAATTTACTAAACTAGGAGTTGGTTGAGATAGTCCATCTCGGAAACCATTACCAGTGGACTTGCATCCACCACGAGCTGCCCATTGTTGGTCCCAATAGAAACTTTTCAAAGTGCCTGCTTCTATAAAAGTCTTGACCATAGTTGGAATACCTTCGTCATCAAAGGAACAAGCATCAGGTCCTATATTTGGGTCTTCAAAGAGAGTAAAGCGGGGGTCAAACATAGTTTCTCCCACTTTATGGGTAAGAGGAGAAGCTTTTTGTACGACAAGCTGTCCAGATAAAACAGTTTTAAATAATCTAGCGATCACCTTTCCTAGTGCTGTGGGAGTAAAAAATACGGGAAAATTACCAGTTGTAATCTTAGCTGAATTTTCTGCCCATTGATATTTTTGGATTAATTTTTCTAGTAGTTTATTGATATCTAAAGGTAGCTCGGTTACTACGTCTGAAGTAGATATTTGCAGAAAGTCTTCATTCCGAACTAAGTTACCGGAAATACTAACATTAACTAACTGATTAAACCTTTGAGCATAAACATCAGTATTAGTCAAAACTTTAATATTTTTGTTCCGAATATTAAAGTCTATATTAACTAGAATATCAGGATTATAATTATGAATCCTTTCAATAATTTCTTGACCAGAATTAATTAATTCATTAACTTGAGGTAAATTACACTCTAATTTTGGGTAATTAAAATTGCATGAAGAAGCAAATTGAAATTGTGCAATATCGCTAACTTTTGCTGTTTGAATTGCTCCCTCAACTAAATCCTCAATTCTCGTCAAATCTGTAGAACTAGCAAAACCTAATCTACCTTGATAAATTAATCTGAGAGCTACTCCTTGTTGAGCCTTAGTTTGTAGAGATTTTAAACGATTATTTTCAAATTTTATTGGTGTTTCCTGAGTAGACAAATAGTAAATTTCTACAGCTTCAGCTTTATTAGTAGCTAATTTAAGAATTTGCTCTAGAGTAGACTCACTCATAATAGACATCTGCGGAGTAGGGGAGTAGGGGGAAATAATGGATAATGGATAATTATTCGGTAAAAAAAAGTTAATATTAGTTAAGCTTATATTTTCCAAAAAATATATTTGTAATTTAAACTGAATTTTCCAAAAAAAGTTTAAATGAGCTATTTAGGGGGAAAAATAGGGGTAAAAAGGGTACGATAGCGCTTCTTTTGGCCATTTATCAAAAGCATTGATATGTAAGGAATACATCAGCATTGATTTGAAGGAAATTTTGGTGTATTTTTGAAGTAAGTGATTCGCTCTGCGTAGGTGCTTATAAAAATGAAAGATAAAGATAATAAAAATAAGTGAGTGGGAGTGCGATCGCGCTAGCGTAACGTAGTTTGATCGCGTAGCGGAACAGAGTTCTATCACGTTTGTGTAGCATGACCTAGGAAAGCGGAACGGAGTTCTATATGGATGGCCAGAAAAAAGGAAAACAATAACTTGTAAAAGTTGTCATAGTAAACAAGTGAATGTCTTAGGATTAATGAATCGTAAAAACGAATTATGTTACGAAATAGTCAAGGGGTATATTAATAGTGAAGTTGTGATAAATTTTTTGGATAAATTTAGTCATAACTTGCCCAAAAAAAACCGTAGTAATTATAGACAAAGCTTCAATTCATACAAGCGATCGCATACTGAATAAATTAGAAGAATGGAATTCTTGCCTACCTATTCACCAAAACATAACAGAATAGAAATATTATGGAAATTTATCAAATATAAGTGAATTGAAGTAGAGGATACCCGAAAACTGGAATAGCTTACTTCAATATCTCAAAAAAGTGCTTGATAATTTAGGAAAGGAATATGTAATTAATGTTGCTTATGCACTTAATTATTAATTATTAAATACTCCCCTACTCCTAACTCAAGAACTTATAAAATTAAAATTCATCGTAACTTTGTGCATCGTCACGTTTAGAGCCTAATAATTCTAGTTGATCTACTCTAATGACAGGTTTAGAACGACTTGCCCCCGTGTTACGATCTTGCCAATATTCAAATTTCAAGGAACCCTTTATCCCTATCAATTTACCTTTACGAACATAGTCAGCAGCAATTTCCGCCGTTTTGCCCCACATCTCTAAATCAAACCAGTCTGGTTGGTCAGTCCTTTTAGAACGACGATCTACAGCCAAAGTAAATTTACAAACTACACTACCTGACTCAAAATATTTAACCTCTGGGTCTCTACCTGCCCTACCAACCAAAGTAACAACATTTAGACTCATAAACTATATATATTAGTAATTAAATTCTAGTCATATTAATTACAAGAGTATCTTAAGAAGACTAATTATTCAACCATCACTCAAATCTAACACATCCTCCGGATTCTGTCCTTATCATGTAGCACTATAAAATCAGGGACAGTTAAATTTGCTCACATCACTTCTTTTATAGAACCCATTTGAGGTCGATTTAAAAAGAGATGGGGAGATAAGGAGTTGGGGAGATAGGGAACTGGGGAGTATTGTTCAACCTTATTTTCCCTTATACCTTCCCTCTACCTCCTAACTCCTGACTCCTAACTCCTGACAAAAAAACTGAATCACCGACAAAGATATGATCGGGGGTTCTATAGTCCTGATAGACTGAGGATTGACTACTCCCCGGACTCAAGTCACGGGGATTCTAAGTAGATGCTACGCAACAGGATAAATCCCTGTTGATTCGTCTATACTTAGCTGACCAAAGATATATTCTTTGGGGACAATTTCATTGTGCCCCTACACAGTCGGCTAAGGCCAATGCCTAGCGTTCTGCTTACTTTTTGTTGATGAAAATGGCACAGGACAACTAAAGTTGTCTAGTCTAAACGACTCTCTTGTTTTCATCCCCCGGTTAAAACACGGGAGCTTTCAACGTCGCTTTTTGGTAAAAACAGAATAGAGTGCCTCAGCTATATTTATTGATAAATTATTACACAAACTAAGATTGAATTTTGGGGGTCAAAAGTCAGTGGGTTGGATAAATCGCTTTTCTTTGTCTCGGGACATGGGAATTGACTTGGGTACTGCAAATACCCTTGTATATATATCCGGTAAAGGTATTGTTCTTCAAGAACCATCTGTGGTAGCTATTGACCAGGAGCAAAAAACTTCTATAGCAGTAGGGGAAGAAGCGAAAAGGATGCTGGGGCGAACTCCAGCTAATGTAATTGCGGTCAGACCTTTACGGGATGGGGTCATTGCTGATTTTGATACAGCAGAATTAATGCTAAAGCATTTTATTAGAAAAGTCCATGAAGGAAAAACCTTGGTATCTCCAAGAATTGTAATTGGCATTCCGAGTGGAGTAACTGGTGTAGAAAGAAGAGCTGTAATGGAAGCTGCAGCTCATGCTGGTGCGAGAGAGGTACGATTAATTGATGAACCGGTTGCTGCTGCTATTGGCGCAGGGTTGCCTATGGCTGAACCTACAGGTAATATGATTGTGGACATTGGTGGGGGAACGACAGAAGTTGCTGTTCTAAGTTTACAAGGTACAGTTCTCAGTGAATCTGTCCGTGTAGCTGGAGATGAATTGAATGATGCTATTACTCAGTATATGAAAAAAGTCCATAACTTGGTAATAGGCGAGCGGACTGCTGAAGATATCAAGATTAAATTAGGTTCAGCTTATCCGACTCCGGATGACAATGAAGCAACAATGGAAGTTAGGGGTTTACATTTATTATCAGGTTTGCCCAGAACTGTAACTATCAAATCTGCGGAGACTAGAGAAAGTATGACAGAACCTTTATCAATAATTGTAGAGGCAGTTAAGCGAACTTTGGAACGTACTCCTCCTGAACTAGCAGCAGATATTATAGATAGAGGTATTATGCTAGCTGGTGGTGGTGCTTTATTAAATGGGATAGATACTTTAATTAGCCATGAAACTGGTATTGTTACTCATATTGCAGCAGATCCGCTTTCCTGCGTAGTTTTGGGTACTGGTCGTGTCTTGGAGAATTTTAAACAGCTTGAAAGGGTTTTTAGTGGACAGATTCGCTAAAATTAGGCTATTTTATCGCAAAATTATAGGGATTAGAAGGTTAATTATTTGTATTTCTTAGTTTTGTCTTTATTTTACAGAACTTTTGATAATTTTGAGGTATAGCAAAAGGAAGAAGAAAGAAGGAAGAAGAAAGAAGAAAAAATTTGTGTTGTCTGAGTTTTAAGCTTTTAATCCCACATTCCGCACGTCAAGAGCGTAACATTAAAAGTAGTATAAAAATCTGTAGCTTAGTAAGTATTTATACTTTGCATTTCATCTCAATTACTTTTTTCGTTCATTAAATTCCGAGTAAATAAT
>NZ_JAAHGH010000174.1 GCF_010672525.1 Okeania sp. SIO2B3
AAAATATTCCTTATATTCAATTCCGTAACGGTTTTAACCAGAGGTAATTATCAATTATCCATTATCCATTAATGAAACTATCCTTTAAAGTGCGAAATATAGGTTAATAATTTCCTGGAGTAAAAATTGTGATTTCAGGACTCAATGCTCTTGCAGTAGAAAAAAATTAACTATTAATTTCTGCTGTTAGATGCTGACTTTAATGAATTAGACAATCTGGCGATCGCTAAACACTAATCTTCATTCCATATCTGACTGAAATGTAGTTATTTCTTGGCTAAAAGATTCTCCTATTAGTTGGTGAATTTCCCTTAATTCCTCATCTTTAAATGACTTAATCAATTTTTCTGCAGCCTTTTTAGAATTTTTAGGAACTACTATCCAAAGTTCTTCATTCAACTTACCTTCTGGCTGTTGCTCTAACCAATTTTTAACTGCATTTTTTCCTGATTCAGTAATTTGGTAAAAACCTCTCCCACTACTTTTTGATTGTTCCAACCATCCTAAATGTTCCCATCTTTTTCTCCATAATTGAGCAGTGCTATGAGCATAATCTAAAATCTCCCCTATTTTCGGTGCATTTAAAGCTTGATTCTCCGGGCAAGCTTCCACAAGTTTAGAGAATTTATGAAAATAATTTGATGGATTTCCTAAATCTTTGACCGGGTCTTCCGGTGTATCAACTGTGTTTGTTCCAGTTGATTCTAAACTGCTAATTAATTCTTCAATTTCTTTAGCTTCACAACCTAATCCATAAGGTGGTTGAGCACGACATAATTCTTCATAACTATTAAATGCTTTTCCTTGCTCATCAAGTAATTGTTGATAAGCTGCTGGTTGTTTCATTAATTCACGCCATGCTTTTAATTGTTCCCCATTAACAACTACATCTTTTTTCAGAACAGATTGTAGTTTTAACTTAATAGCAAGTGCCCATTGGGGTGTGCCAGGAGTTGTGCTAATTCCTCCTGCTTTTCCTAAAGTTTCATAATCCATTTTTCCCTGCATAGCAAAGGATATAGTTTTCAAAGTTTTCTCAAATAAATTTGAATTTTTTTACCATTTTATTGTTTGTTAACTCATACCTCAATGGGTTTATTTTGGGATAAGAATTTTTTCTTCTCACCCCTGAGAGCTAATTAAAATGATATTAGTAGGTATATTTGCTTGACAATCAAATTTGTCAGCTTTTTTGTACCTCCTATTTATATATTTTAGATTGTAGATTCACTAAGTCAACTATTGCAGAGACAATTCTATTAGTTGGGGTATTTTAGTTTCTTTGTAATATCAATTCTTTAGCTAACTTTATTGCTGCTTTCATACTCGTCGCATCAGCAATACCCTGACCCGCAATATCAAAAGCTGTACCATGGTCAGGAGAAGTACGAACAAATGGTAAACCAATGGTAGTATTCACTGCTAAATCAAAAGCCATTAACTTAACTGGAATTAAGCCTTGGTCATGATATAGCGCCAAATAAGCATCATAAGTTTTAGCTGGTAAACCTAACCAAGCTTGACCTGGTTTGACCCACATCGTATCCGGCGGTACTGGCCCATCTAACTCTATGTCCGGTCGGCGATCGCGTTGTTTGTCCAACCAAGGGATGAGCCAATCTTGTTCTTCTGTTCCTAATTGTCCATTTTCTCCGCTATGAGGATTTAAACCAGCAACAGCAATTTTTGGCCGAGAAATCCCAAAATCTTTTTGTAAACTTTCTATAAGTAACTCTAATTTCCAACTCAGCAACTCTGGCGTTAAAACTTTTGGTACTTGACATAATGGTATATGTGTGGTTGCTAGAAGGGAACGAAGTACAAAATCACTGTGGGGCGATCGCGCAAAAAATAGCATCCCAAATTTTTTTACTCCTGCTTTTTCTGCTAAAAGTTCAGTTTGACCAGGGTATTTATGACCAGCCATTTGCCAGCAAGTTTTGGAAATAGGGGCAGTGACAATACCTTGAAATTTTCCGGCTAAAGTCTGAGCAATAGCTGTTTCCATGAAACAAAAGCTAGCTTCCCCACTCACAGCATTACCTTTGCCGAGAAAGATATTTTCTAATTTTCCATTAAACTCTACATCTAAAATTTTTAAATTTTCCCATTTGACAAGTAATTGTTGCGATTCAGTTTTTTGCGAGAGTTGAGATAGTTTTTGATAGGTTTGTTGCAAAATGCGATGACTGCCTATAATTGTCAAGTCACAATTTTCTGTAACAGCCGGGTCTGCTAAAGCCTTAAGAATTATTTCTGGTCCTATACCCCCAGGGTCTCCAACTGTCACTGCTAAACGAGGATTTGTATTTTCTATTTCTGTTGCTGGTATTTTCATATTAGACATCTCCAATAATAAAAAATCAAATCAATTATCCCGTAGAAATTATCAATTCTTTGCCCCTACTCCCTACTACTCCCTCTTTTCCGAAGAGGTCTATTTATTGCGTTGAAGAATACTTATGACTTTAGTCTGGGGAGAAGTCAAAATGTCTTAAAATATATATAACAAATTACATAGGAGTATTTTAAGAATATGAGTGGTGAGATTTTCAATGCAGCTATTTTGTCTTTTTCTGTAATTCTGATTGGTTTAGCAGGAGGTTTCCTATTACTTAAATTACAAGGGGGCGAATAATCAAATTTCCCGGTCTTTAAAGTAGTAAGATCCCTTAGCTGGCTCAATTTTATACAACAGGAGCATTTCCTCATTAATTTTTACCTAGTGGGGAATGCATATCGTGGTATTTACTTTTTATCAATCTTATGGTAAGCTAGGTACTTTATTAAATAAAAATATAAAACTAACTAGGGCTGCTCATTAAATCTAAAAGTATTTACAGGTAAAGGTTTTAGCCTTTTTAAGTATCAAAAAGTGCGAGGTTTTAGGTGGTAATGGTTCAAAAATTTAGGATTTTGGTCAAGAGTTGGACAGAAAAATCAACGGACGATTCTTCCTGCTATCTCCTCTATAATTCTCCTGACTCCTGAGGACTGACTTCCCCTCCCCTCATGGATGGTGGGGTGGGAGGGGCGAGGGCTGGGTTGACTCCTCCCCTTACCCAAAGACTTTTTGAGCAAACCCTAACTATAAATTTATTTAACTCAAAATATTAAGTTTTGTAAAAAAATGAGATAAATTTGATAAAGTGATAAAGAATCTTTAATATAATTAACAAACTGTTTATGAAACTATTAATCGTAGGGGCTACTGGTACTCTTGGTAGACAAATAGTGCGTTGTGCCCTAAACGAAGGATATGAAGTACGCTGCTTAATCAGAAGTTACAGTAGAGCATCTTTTTTAAAAGAGTGGGGGGCTGAACTAATAGGAGGAAATCTCTGTAAGCCTAAAACTCTACTACCAGCTTTGGAAGGAGTTGATGCAGTTATTGATGCTGCAACTGCCAGACCCACAGACTCTCTGAGTATTAAACAGGTAGACTGGGAAGGAAAAGTATCGCTGATTCAAGCTCTAGTAGCTAAAGGTGTAGAACGTTTCATATTTTTCTCCTTTTTAAATGCAGAGAAATACCCCCAAGTCCCTCTCCTAGAAATTAAGCGATGTACAGAACTTTTTATTGCTGAATCTGGCTTAAAATACACGATATTAAAGCCCTGTGGTTTTTTACAGGGATTAATAGGCCAGTATGCAGTGCCAATTTTAGATAAGCAAGCAGTTTGGGTTCCCGGTCAAGGAACAGCCATTGCATATATGGATACTCAAGATATTGCTAAGTTTGCTGTCCGTGCTCTTTCAGTTCCCGAAACAGAAAATCAAAGCTTTCCAGTAGTAGGTCCCCGTGCTTGGGATGCCAGTGAAATTATTCGGATGTGTGAAAGACTGTCTGGAGAAAAAGCAAAAGTAACTCGTACAAATATTAACTTATTGCGTATATTTCGTCAGCTTACTAGGTCATTTCAATGGGGTTGGAATGTCTCAGATAGACTAGCTTTTGCAGAAGTATTAGCCAACAGTCAGCCTTTAACAGCTTCAATGGATGATGTTTATCCTGTATTTGGCATTAATCCTGAAGAAATAACCACACTAGAATCTTATCTGCAAGAATACTATAGTCGGATTATGAAAAAGTTAAAGGAAATAGAGTATGAGCAAGCAAAACTAGGAAAATCAACTTCTAAGAATAAACCTTTCTTTTTCTAAAGTTTCTAACCACCCTGAACTAGATTTTTTCGAGTGTCAAAAATAGGAATCATTTATAACGATGCCAAACCAATAGCTTGTCGCATAACTAATGAGTTAAAAGACAAGCTGACAGCTTATGGCTATGATATTCACATCAATAATGGATCGGGAGGAATTTTAGGTTATCCCAGCCTAGAACGTCCTTTATGTCATACTTCTATAGACCAATTAGTTCCCTCTGGCTTTACCAAAGACATGACATTTGCTGTGGTCTTAGGAGGGGATGGTACAGTCTTATCTGCATTTCGTCAAGTAGCACCTTCCCATATTCCAGTATTGACTGTCAATACAGGTCACATGGGTTTCTTAACTGAGACTTTTGTCAATCAGTTATATCCAGCTATCGAACAGGTATTAGCAGGAAACTATGAAGTAGAAGAACGGACAATGCTAGAAGTACGTCTGTTCCGAGATAATGAGTTATTATGGGAAGCTCTGTGTCTAAATGAAATGGTTTTACATCGGGAACCTATGACCTGTATGTGCCATTTTGAAATTCAAATTGGTCGGCACGCTCCTATAGATATTGCCGCAGACGGTATTATTATTTCTACTCCTACTGGTTCTACTGCTTATTCTTTATCAGCAGGTGGTCCTGTTATTACTCCCGGAGTTCCCGTTTTGGAGCTTTCACCTATTTGTCCCCATTCTCTAGCATCCCGTGCTTTGGTTTTTGCTGATACTGAACCAGTAACTGTTTTCCCTGCTAGTCCAAATCGTATGATGATGGTTGTAGATGGTAATGGAGGATGTTATGTCTTGCCAGAGGACCGAGTACGAGTGAAACAATCACATTATAAAGCACGTTTCATTCGACTCAAACCACCAGAGTTTTTCCATGTTCTGCGCGAGAAATTGGGATGGGGACTACCGCACATTGCCAAACCAACTTCTGTGGAATTGCCTTAAATTAGCCTGGTGGTTATTTTTCACAATTCTGACTGCTAGATTAACTTCAATATACCAGGATTATATGAGAGGGTCTTAGTATGACTACCTTAACTATAGATCGAGATCGTTCAGTCTTACTAATAGAAACTGATGAAATTCTCGCCCAGTATGTGAGTTTGGATCTAGAAGAGTCAGGCTATCATCCAGTTGTAGCTACTAACTCTACTGCGGGTCTTCACAAGGCAATAGAACTTAAACCTGCTTTGATTGTAATTGACCGAATGTTGGCTGGTGAGTCTGGACTATCATTGTGCAGTCATCTGAGGAAAATGGGTAATAATATGCCTATATTATTATTGATGGCTCGTGACCAAATTGACGACAGAGTTGCTTGTCTGGAGTCTGGAGCTGATGACTATTTTCTCAAGCCTTATCGCAGTGATGAATTCTTAAAATTAGTCCGTTTTTATTTACAACCCACTACAGCAGAAAAAGACCAATTGAGATTTGGGAATTTAATTTTAGAGTTTGCTAGTCGGCGGGTCTTGTGTCATGGTCGTAGTATTGAGCTGACTATGAAGGAATTTGAGTTATTAAGGTTTTTAATGGAGCATCCTCGCGAAGTATTGAGTCGCGAACAGATTTTGGAAAATGTTTGGGGTTATGATTTTTTGGGTGAGTCTAATGTAATTGAGGTATATATTAGATATCTACGCCTGAAAATTGAACGAGATGGTGAGAAGCGATTAATTCAGACAGTCCGTGGTATTGGATATGTTTTGAGGGAAACTTAGAGTCTTTGAATTAATTTGTCGAGTTCAAATTTATTTGAATTAAAACTACACTAATTGTTTCTTAATGCGAAGAATAACATTAGTCATGCACAGATAAACTATTTACAATATTCTTAATATTGACCTCTCCCCGGCTTAGAGGTGGTGTCGTCGCGGGGTCTGACCGCTTGCGTCTGTCGCCGACGCGGGGTCGCACCGCTTTTTCCTTACCTTCACGCTTACAATACCGATGCTACCGGACATGATATAAAACATACATAGAATATCTGAGAAATTATTAATTATGGGTCGTAAAATTGGTTTACTTAAGTCTGGAATAATCTTATTTCTGTTGCTTTGCTGTTTGCTACAAATAATATCTGTTCAAGTTTTTAATACTCCAGCACAAGCTAAAAATATATCAGATTCTCAGATATCTCCACAAGGCCAAATTTTACCAATTACGGCAAAAGCTCATATATCTAATCAGATAATTAATTTAGAGGTGGCGAAAACTCCTCAAGAGAAAGCGATAGGTTTAATGTACAGAACTAAACTTGCTGATGACCGAGGAATGCTATTCTCTTTTGACCCGCCTCGGAAAGTTAGCTTTTGGATGAAAAATTGCCAAATATCTCTTGATATTATATTTATTAACTCTGGTATAGTTCAGGCGATCGCTGAAAATGTCCCTCCCTGTTTAGCTGACCCTTGCCCTACTTATGGACCTGATGTGTTAGTCGATCAAGTAATTGAACTTCGGGGAAGACGTGCAAAGGAATTAGGTTTGAAAGTAGGAGACCGAATAATGATTACAACAATTTAGATATTTGAATGAATTGAGATTAGAGTAAATTATCATTCATTGAAGAAGGTAGTAGGTTTTAGGTTTTAGGTTGAATTGAGAACAAGAATTCTTATGCTTAGGTGACGCTTTAATTATTAAGTAATTAATACAGACGTATGGAAATTTTTTGATAATTAGTACCCCAGTTATTGTTAATTATTCTTATGTTTTCTCCCCTACTTCCCTTCCCCTCCTGGGAGGGGTTAGGGGTGGGTTGGGAGGGGTTAGGGGTGGGTTGGGAGGGGTTAGGGGTGAGTCCCCTACTTCCCCTCTTGGGAGCTAGGGATGGGTATCCTGATCAAGAAAATGTAGCAAACATTTATCAAGTTGCCATTACTTTATTTGACTTATGAAATAACTGTTTGCATAGTACTTCGCAGTAAAAACAACGGAATATCAATAATCAAACTTCTTCCTTCTTTCTTTTGCTACAAAATCAACAGCTTGAGTCCAAAAATTTGATAATTTATTTTTTGCTATTCCCCAAACCTATAATTTTTGTACAACAAGCTAAAAGATCGCGAAATTATGAATTATCTTGACAAAACATAATAAAACTTTTGATTATTTTACCTACTATATATTTACACTACAGTTTTAGTTTGGTATATTAGTAAGCTAGACATTGTTGAGATGGATTCAAAATATTGTTAACCTAAAAGTTCAGAATATATATTCTCAAATTTTTCATGGTTTGTAATGCTGCCATTCTATTCATCGGAAATAAACAAAAATAAATTAAGTTTCGCAAGCTGTAAGAGAAATATTTTGACAATATCGATAATGTTGAACTGTTGATTAGTATTACTTTGACCAAGAAGGTATGGAAGATACAGAAAAATTTGTCTTGCTAAGAGTGTGTTTTTGCTTTGCTTGATTTGATTCTGTTGATTGGTGTGAGGATAATCATATTTTGTGCTAGGAGTGAAAATTTAGCTGTATATTTTTGCGCATTTACTTACGCATAAAAGATTGTTTGTATTGTGAATAAAAATACATACAAATACTAAAAGTAATTATTTTGTCAAAAATTGACTCGACCAAGGTTAGCCTCGTAAGTAGTAATAGTTTGAAAAAACGCAACTACATACTTAGATTCTGTGCCTCACTTATTATATCTTTTGGCTAGAGAGAGAATTCAATAGAAAGTCTTCTGTAATGTTGATATCTATAGTGAATTTTTTTTAACCCTTAATATGCATACATTTTGAGTAATTATAATTTCACTAAATATTTATAGAAATTAATAGCTAGCTTTTGCGGAATAGTATAGGCAACTGATGTAGATTCAAACCAAGCTATTTTAAAAATTTAGTAAGCTGTTGTGCATTTAAATCACTTATTTTTTGTGTGCCTAATTAAAAGGACAACCCTTATTGCCTATAACTTATGACTTATAATTTATGACTTTTGACTTGATGATAATAAGAAGCATTTAAAATACGTCTTAGCTTATAGACCAGAAGTACTATATCTAGTTTAGTTTTACTCTAAATTTTTTGAAAAAATGCAGAGTTTAGTAAACAGATAAAAAAACTGGCACATCCTAGCTCTATCGAAAAAAATTATTGCTTGATGATAGTAAATAACTATCAATAATATCACAAAAAAATATTAATTTTATTGACATCATAATTCTCTTAAATATGTGACTCTATATATTCTCTTGAAAACAAGAGTTGCAAAGAGAATGGTATCTGAAAAATAGGAGGTAAATAAAAATGACACCAAATAATTATGCTCGCTTTATCCATTTCTTGAAAGATGAATTATCTATTTCTTCAGCTTCTATAGCAGTTGCAGAAAGAGCTAGTATTAGTTCAACATTAGTAGATCGTAAACCAGACTTTAGTGCTTTTCCAATGATTTTATGGCAATATGGTTTAGTTACTCTAGAGCAGTTGGATAAAATATTTGATTGGCTAGAAACTACTTACGATTTCAGCTAAACGCCAGAAAAATGTAAGCATTTCCTAGGTCATGCTGCGCAAACAATCGTCAGCTACCAGCTATCAGCTATTGTTTTGAGCTTGATTTAAACCCTATATTAAGGGTTCTTATTAAGCCAAAATCCAGTCATAATTAAATCTTACAAAAGCAGGTTTATTTAACCTTAAAGTCTATATTGATTTAAACACTTCCTTCAGGAGGGAGTCTTATTGCCCCAAGCTGACAGCTAATAGCTGAATACTTACAGAAGACTTACAGAATAGTTACTAGAAATAATCAATTTAACTCTAGTTCAGAACTCAATTTAAAATCAAACTTAAAATCTATTCTATTGTTAAACCTTGAAAATAACGGTTCTTCAATATGTAGCTAGCGTTAGATTATCAAAATAATTGGGTTGCGCAACCCCACCTTTTAAGGCGAAAAATTTTTGGAGAGTTGCTAAAATCCCCTATTTCCCCTCCCCTCCTGGGAGGGGTTAGGGGTGGGTTGGGAGGGGTTAGGGGTAGGTCAACTTCTGACCTCAGAATGTAAGACA
>NZ_JAAHGH010000175.1 GCF_010672525.1 Okeania sp. SIO2B3
AGTACAACCAAACCTTTGACCAGATTTTTGAACAGTTGCCGAATCTTGTTGAGGGTAAGTTAAAAGTCCCTAAAAAAAGTCAGAAAAAGGTTACTTTAGATGATTTGGCCAATCAACTCAAAAAAGACATCAGCTCTATTGAGTCAGCGATCGCCAATACCAAAAATCTGAAAGAATTAGCAGCAAAATTAAATGTGTCTGAAGAGACACTTAACCTGTCCAACGAACAGTATCAGAAGCTTCGAGACAAAATTCCGGCTGAATCTGGAGCTACATCTAAATCTAACTAATTTCCACACTAAGAGAAACAGCTTATGTCAACCCCGAGTCAGTGGATTGAGCAGAACCAGAAAGCCTTGAATCACCTTTTGGATGGCGAACCAGAAGAAGCAAGACAATGGGTTCATAGTTTTCTTACTCAAAGTGGTTCTGCGCTTGAAGACCCGTTTTGCAGTCAGATTGCAGCCAACGCTTATTTGGCGTATGTAATACGCAACAAACCTGATGAAATCCGTTCTGCCTTTGAAATAGCTGAATCAAATATGTTTAAAAGGATTGGAACTGAATTTGATTCAAAAAGAGAAAGTTACCAGCAAGCTTTATCCGCAGAGGTAGAGGCACGAATTAGTCGGATGGCAGAACGGTTGGTTGCAGAGCGTTTCGACAGTCCGTCTGAAGCTGAAGATAAGTCTGTACAGGGTCTCAAAAATGCAACTCATAAATTAATATTAGCAGCGATCATTGCTTCTAGTGGAATTATTGGCCTAGTATTGGGTCTTTTTATCAGTTCTCTGAGCAGTAAAAACCTCATTAATCCTGCTGCTACAGACAACCATCTTCTTAACTGGGCCAAGTCAAAGCAGGGGGAATTCGCCCGGCAACTAATCGAATGGAATGGCGATCGCTTAGTTTCTCTAAAATGCGAGAAGGAAGCGAAACGCGACAACATTACTCTAGCTGTCAATGGTATCCAAGCTACACGAGGAGTTTGTGCGGTTTTTGTCCGCAACCCCCGCGAGAGTAAACCACAACAAGTTTCCGAATAATTATGCAGAGAAACGATAATGTCTCGTCATCATTACAAGCATTGGCCTCTACTAGAGAGTCCGTTAACGGCGATCGCCGTCTCGCCCTCAGACCGACAATGCTTTTTTAAGCAGTTTGAACAGTGGGGTTTGGATATGGAATTGCCCCTATACCTATGGAATGCCGGATATAAATATGTCCAAGAAATTCGTTCAGGTAAGATTACCCCTACTCCTACTGCAGTTGAGGATAATATTCTTGGTACTATCTGTAACGCTAGTCGGGATGGGATTTTCTTGGTTGAAGGTATCGTCCAGAACATTGATCCTCTCATAGACTTGCAACTACGGAATGCCCACGATGCCCTAACACAAGGGGACAGCCTAACTTTTATAGTGCTGTTTGATGCACTTTTGGACATACCGATGAATTTGTATCCCTTAATTCCTCAGTTGGAGAAGCCTTTTCCTTCGTCCAAAGAACTTGAGGAGTTGGTAACTCAATTCTGTCAGGAACATCCTTTCTTACAAGAATCCGATCCTTTACCATTGCTCCAAGCTTGTACCGGATTGCCAGAAGGCGAGATTACCCTTGTTCTGAATCGGTTGGTAGGTGAAGCTAATACCCTGGAAGAGTTGGCAGATTCGGTTTTGGAGTATGCTAAACAAAAGTTAGCGGGTAAAGGTGTTAGGATTTTGCCCCCTCCTGACGTACCCAAGGCTGCTGGCTTGGATCTACTTGATAAAGATATAGATAAAATAGCATCACTATTCGATCCTCGTGCATCTTCTTGGAAATTACGCAATCCTAATGGTGGCTTACTTTGGGGATTGCCAGGAACAGGAAAATCCCTTGTGGCCAAGATGATTGCCCAACGCATCAGAGCAAAGATGATAGCGGTAGATTTCAATCAACTTGTAGGCTCTACTGTATCAGAATCATTGCAGAATCTCAAGCATCTCATAGATTTAGCAGATAATTCTGGCAATGTAGTCTTATTTTTTGATGAATTTGAAAAGAATTTTGTAGGTTGGGAGTCTGGCGGTAGTGGTGGGGCGATGGCCAAGATGACTGGGGAGTTATTGTCTTGGCTGCAAGACCACACCACTCCCGTGTTTATGCTGGCCACAATCAACAGATTAGGATTGCTCCCGGCAGAATTAGTCAGGCGCTTCAAATATGTGTGGTTTTTGGGAAATCCCCATAATGGAGCGTTGTATGAAATCTTCAATATCCACCTGGGTAAATATTGTCCTAACTTACGTTTTTCTGATTCACAATGGCGAATTTTACTTGATGAGTATCGAGGTTGTTCTCCGGATGAGGTTGGTAAAGCAGTTGAGAGAACCCTAGAAACTAACTTTCACCACCAAGTACAAAGTGCAAAGGAACAAGGAAAAACCTTCAATCCTCGAAAATATTTACCCCAAATTTCCTTAGCAGATTTGCTGGCAGAAAGGCAAAATTTCACGCCTGCTTCAGCTAATAAAGCCATTAGCGACCAACTTTATGCCATCAAGCAAGATGCCGATTTTGCTCGCCCGACTTCAGGGAGAGACACATCCCGTTTCGCTCGAATTAACCGGGGGATGTTTGAGCAATCTGGAACGAAAAACCAGGCAACAGGTACGACAAAACTCAACCGTCAACCTAAATCACTCGAAGTAATTTAATCATGGCTCACACACAAATAGCAACCATATTTACTGGGCTAATCCTACTAATGACCACTACAACTGCTTCCAGCAATCCCAATACTATCACAGTTCAGCAGGTGGGGGAGCAGCAAGTGGCTATGCCAGACATAGAAAACTGGACATTCAATTCCATGCCTAGTATAGAGGGGATGGATGCTCCATCCCAACTCCTCAAATTAGGCTCCTTATCCTCCCTGGGAGCTGAAGAATTTACTTTAGAACAAACATCTGCTTTTTTAGGGGTGGATGTCAATCAATTTACCCTGAACCAATTACCACTGATGGGAGAACAAACCTTGGGCAATTTAGTTTTGGGTGATGGCATTTCATCAGCCGGAGTTCCTTATTTAGACCAATACAAAATCCAGCAAATCCAGCCCCTCGCTAATTTTTTCAATAACAACCCTCAATTTCAAGACATCCAACTCTCACAAAATTTAGGTCAATTTGTGGCCAACAATCCCATTGCTGCCAATACGAAATTGAATGAGTTGGGAAATTTCCAAATAGGCAGCATCCCAAACCTGGGAAATACTCCCCTTAAGGATTTTGTTGATTGGGAGAATTTTAGTTTAGACAGCATTCCCGGAATATCTGAGATTCCACTCTCTCAGTTTCCCAATCCTTTGAGTTTGAGCAGTATTAGCATCATTGCTAGGATCGATACAGTGAGAGGTCCCGCTGAAGCCACTTGGGGGCGCACAGTTACTGGTAGCTCGTCGGTGGGTTTTGAATTCCCATGCAATAAAACAGATGCAAACACAGAGTCCTGTTCTCACATAGAACTCGACGATCCAGAAAACCTGGGTACGACTGTATCCTCTCCGTTTGAGGGAAAAGCCTGGATTAACGGCCAGCAACAGTGGGTTGATGGTGGTTCTGGATTGCTCAAAATGGCAATTATGTCACCCGTCGCTAAACCTGGATTAGAACCTACCGGACGATTTCCATTTGGCGGATTTGCTAAAATGGTATTATGGGAAGTCGATGAGACAAACGACTCGGCACAATTTGTTTTATTCTTACGATACTGTAACACTGGAGGCTGCACGCCATACAATATTGGTCCTATACCTTTTATGGAGTATAAAAGGGATGCAATGATTCCTATAGGTATAACGCGTAGCAATCCTCCCAGTAATAGGCTACCTATACGGACACAACAACAGTTGGCACAGCAGCAGGTGAGGAGGCAGCAACCAAGTAGATCAATGCGAGACAATATCATTACTGGGGAGGAAGTGGCAGGTGGAATTTCTCCATCTATTTTGGCAGAAGGAATTATCCAGATTCTAAGTGTGGGTAAAAGCAATAGTCAATCTGATTTTCCACCAATCACTTGTTTGGAAAATCGCTGTGGAAAATCTCTTGGCAAATACTACTTACATTCTACTAATCAAAAGGTAATAAAAAGTATTGCTCTGCTTGATGGGGGTGATAAATTTCTAAGAGATTTAACCAAACCTAACTATCCTACCCCCGCAAGTTTGCACAATTTCTTTCCTTCAACTAGACAAGACGAGGTAATGCGGTTAGTTATTGGTGAAGCTGCTCTATTAGCTCGCAGCGAAATCGATCCTACTACCGACAAGTATTTTTGTGGCGATCGCTTGCTTGAAAGAACTGCTCAAATTCTAGCTGGTGGATTGTTCGTCCCTATTGATTCTAGGGTGATGAATGCTGACAATAGTCTAACTATACTGAAATTTGGCCAGAAAGTAACGACTTATTACAACTCTCATGGTGGCACTGTAGTTAGCTGTGCCACTAACTAACCTGTTGAAAAACTATGACATCCTCACAACCCTCAAAATATATTTACCTTATACTTCCTTTTATTAAAGGATTTGCTCTGTTTCTCATCCTGAGTGGATTATTGGGAATTATTGGGTGTGGCTCCCATGCTCAAGTTATTAGTGGTTGGAAACCTGCTACTAAAGTCGTTTCTGAAGATACAGCAAAACAAATTATTGCTGATAATTCGTCTCAAAAGGCCGACTGGAACACTTATAAACAACTAGAAGCAATTCGTCTGACTAATAAACTTATCTTATTTAAGATAAATTCACCATCTTTTTGTGGATATTTTGGATGTCTACATCTTGCCTATCTAGAGGAAACTCCGGAAGAGTATAGACCTATTTTGAGGCGATATATCAATCCGCTCCTTCCTAAAAATACTACTCAAATCCAATTACTGAAAGAACCACCTAATGGTGTTGTTGCTAAAAGTTCCCTACCTTGCTTGCGTTTTTTTCAAGCACATCCCACAAACAATATCTTGCAACAGATTACCGAATGTTTCGATGGACAAGTTTACAAGATTGTGGAAACCAGAAATAGTGTTATTGATAATTAATAATTAATAATTAATAATTGTTGATTAAAACATTCAGGTTTTTTACCTCCCTTTTAGATTGAATATTAATAAGTTATACCAATCAAAGAAATGTTTGCTACAAATAGCTAGGGTATTTATTAGAATTCATAAACCAGAATTTATGAGTCATAATTAATAGATTTAATACCAGTTTTCAGGTTTTAAATCCTCTTTTTTGTCCAAGGGGCATTTCCTGCTAAATCTTTTTATTGCACTTATTTTTCGTAAATTTTTTTTCATTTTGGTATTATGATTAATAATTGATTCGCGGATTCATGGGGGCGTTAATACCAATAAAAAAAGTAATGCTATACTTAGCTAATGCTTCAGTCATTAAGGAATTAACACCCATAAATAAATTATTGCCTAAGTATTAATTTGTCCCTGCTAATATTTCTGTTTTTTTATACTTTTTACCCTCAGTTACTTACTTTTTTTTAAACTGTAGAAAAGTTATTTGTAAATAGTATCACTTATGATTTATTGTTTGCATAATCATTTCATTCTAGATTTTTGTAATGAATTTATTGATTTTCAGGCAGCGAAAGATAAATTCCCTAAAACTTGAAATAACGTGGTTTATTTAATACATAAAATAGCACAGTTTAGAATGAAATAGCCCGGCATTGTTTGTTAATTATTTATTCAACAGAGGTGGTTATTAATTGTTAATTATTAATTGTTAATTATTAATTGTTAATTATTCAGGAGGAAAAGAATTTTGAAAATCTTAGCACAGACTACTCAACCGCCACCATCTAATAATATCGCAGGCGATATAGGCAGCGCCTTTGGCAATGTCTTTGGGGGAGAAAATTTACCCCTAATCCTGACTATGGGAGGAATTCTATTAGTAATGCAGCTTCTCGGTGGAGACAAAAAACAAAAGCTCACCACCGCACATTGGGCAGGAAGAGGAGAAAAAGCTTCTGCTATTGGCAAATTATGCTCCGAAATTGAAAAGCGAAAAGTTTCTGAAATTGGCCTCTACTGTGGAGACTGGAAACGTCGTAAACGGAGTTCTATCGGTACTTTCTTTTCTGGCAGTCCTCCTACTATTCCCGTGTGTACTGTAAATCGTGGCGTGATGGTTGTAGGAGGTGCGGGTTGTGGTAAAACTTTCGGAGTTTTGAATCCTTTGGCATCAGCAGCGATCGCTCAAAATCTTGGTTTTCTTCTCTATGATTATAAGGGAGAGCAAAAGTGGGTTGTAGCGACTGAAGCATTGCAGAATGGTTATACAAATGTGAGGGTTTTTGCCCCAGGAAAACCATATAGTTGCTGTATTAATCCTATCAAGGATTTTATTCGTAGTGCTACTGATAATTTTGGAGCTAAACAATTAGCAGAGGTTTTGTATCAAAATGGCTCCAAAGATAATTCGGGAGGAGACCCGTTTTTTGAACCCGCCAGTCAACAGTTACTACAGGCTTTAATCCAACTGGCACGAGCGACGGAATACCCTGATTTAGCTATGTGCTATGCTTTAATCCAACTTTCTGATTTAGAAAAACGGTTATTGGAGGCAACTCGCAAACGGGAAAAATACTCTCCTTTTCTTTGGTATCAATTCAATCAAATAGCTTCTTTAGCTAAGGAGGATGCAGGAAAAACTACTGGTGGAATTATCGCAGGAGCTTATAATTTATTACAGCCTTTGGTACAACCTCAATTAATGGCTTGTACTATTGGTGATTCAAGTATCAAGACCTATATTGATGATGGCATGATGCTTGTGATTGAGAATGATATTGCCCGTCAAGATGCTCTAGCTCCCGTACTGGCAGGGACTATCCACATGATTGTCTTGCAAAACTTTGCCAAGCAGCGCCAGAGTGGCTTAGTTTTGATGTTTGATGAGTTGCCTACCATAAAAGTGAATGTAGCGCAATATGCAGCAGAATTTCGGTCTAAGGGGTGTGGTACTATTATCGGATTTCAGAATAACAAACAGCTTGAGCAACGCTATGGCAAAGAAGGGGCTACAATTATACAGGCGAACATGGCGACCAAGTTTTTCTTTAATCCCGGCCATGTAGAAACGGCAGAGGAGATTTCCAAATACTTGGGAGAGTCGGAAATTACCTATTCTACTCAAAATGTTTCTCATAATTTTGGTACTGGTGCTGCAGGAGGATCACGTTCAAAAAATCAGTCTATTCAGATCGTGCCGTTGATGAGTAAGGAAGTCCTGCTCAAGTTTAAGCGTAGCTGTGTTTTTATTAATCCAGCCGTCGGCAGCTCTCAAGAGGGCAGCGTCCCCTGGCATATCCAACCAGAAATCAAACTGCCACTACCCCAAGTGAAACGCTTTCAGGAAAATGAAAAGATGTGGCAGGAGAAAATAGAGCCTCGTTTAATTGCCTCGGAGTTCAAGCGGTTAGAAATTACAAATTATGATGAATTAGATGAGCGCATGGCTGAAGAGATGAATAAGCGTATCGCTTTAGCAGAGGAACTTCTCCCTTTACCCGAAGATTCCAAATCTGCTACAACAATTAGTTCGCGTCGCAGTAACCCTTTACCTATAGATATTTAAGAAAATGAGTGAAACAAACATCGAAATGCCTGATGCTGTTCAGCGTGCTGTAGGATTTGAGTTGGTAGCCACAAAACTGGAAAATTTTGGGGATGAATGGGCTGCTTTTGCCCAACAATATCGCGGGTTTTCCTCAGAAATTAAAGAGCAAAGTCTTTCTGGGGGGATATCTGAGGAATTATGGTCCGAAGCTAGGCAAGCTTTGCTTGATGAGCGTGAGAATTCATCCTCAAGTTGGCTACAGATTGATTTTTTTCCTTCAGTTTCGAGTGATAATAATTCTACTGCTAGTAGTAGTGACGCTGCTAGTGGAGTCACTATTGATACAGAAACACATCATACACCTTTAACAGCAAATCCGGCAATAAACAATACCACTGAATTTAGGGACAAAGACGAACCTGAGATTTCGGATACTGAGGAACTAGCAGACAAAGAAGAATCTGAAGTACAGGAGCTAGTGGACGACGATCCTTTACAACAAGACTTGGTTCAACGAGCAGTTCCTATCCTTTTTGCTGCCCTAGAACGTTATGGGGCTGTTTCTAATATGGGCCTTGAAATCCGGCTCGAAGGCGAACGCAATTCTGTTACTTGGGCTATCCTCGATCGCAAATTAACTGTAGAGGGAGAGGAGAATATGGAGATTTTGTTTGATTCACACAAACAAGTAGAATCCTTCAATTCGAGTTTGAGTAAAGAGTATGTGGAGCATCTGGAAAATCAGGTCGCTCCACAATTAGAAGCACCAGAAACCACTAAAGTTGTTAGCAAAAATATTAGTCGTTGATAAGAGGAGATATTTTATGTTTGATATAAATTTAGATGATATTGATTTTACTTTTCAAGAAAAGCTCGTGGACGAGGTTTCGATTGTAGCAAACAATATACTTAATATTCACGGTACGAACACATTTGATTCACCTACACATCAAATAGTTTACGAGCCAGACCACGCTACTATGTCTATAATAGACCGCCAGACTGGCCAGACTGTTAATAGTGTTCGTGATGGTGATGGATGGATTGATAATGGTTCAAATGCTTCTGCGGATATGTTACACGAGTTTTTGAGACTGCAAGACCGCTTGGAGAAAGAAGCTCGGGAGAAAATGAACTCAGATAGAGGCCGAGAACTGAGTAGATAAAGATAGGAATCTTTAGTTGCATTGAAATCCGTTCAGTTTTAAAAACCTTAGCACTTTTTATATCCCTTAAAGTCCTCTTTGAAAACTTCATAATATATTATTATGAGCGAATGTTACCCAGTCTTAAAAATCCCCAAAAAAATACTTGATATTGATGTACAAATACCTGATATAAAAATACCTGAACCCACAGTACCTTTGCGGACAAAAAAACCTGTCAAACCTTTGATACCTAAATTAATAAAACCTAAAAAACTCAATTTTATATTAATTAGTTTTGGTGTGTTTTTTCTTTCTATTTTTATACCTATGCCCTATGGAGCAATTGTGCTAGCATTAGGGTTTATATTAGGGGTGTTTTTTTATTTTTATAATGAGTTCAATTATACAAC
>NZ_JAAHGH010000176.1 GCF_010672525.1 Okeania sp. SIO2B3
GTCCACAGTCGTGACAACGATCAGATTGTTTTTGCCGTAACGTTAACCATTTTTCTGATAACGAGAAGATTGGCATTTAGGACAGTACATTTTTTCTTGAGTTTGACAACAATTTTATTCTATAGCATTCTATATTCACCAACGCCCAAATTTCAGATTATAAAGATAGCTTATTAGAGTTTAATGAGAGTTTTACAACAAAATTCTCAGATATATATAAAGACTTCTGTGATTATGTAGATATCGATATATTTGAATAGAACCATTCAAGTTCAAATAAACAGATAGCACGCCTAGTCAGAAGCAATCTCTGTAAAAAATTCTTCTATTTCTTGGTGCAGATATAATCCCTGGAGAGTGTATCCCAGGAAAACCCGGTAAATCTCAAACAGAATTTTCTTTGAAAGCAAGACTTTATAACTGGAGTTTAGACTACGACAAAATTTCCCAAGATTGTTTTGGGTGAAAAAAGAAGGTAAATTAACCAAAAATTGAGTCTAAGTTTTCTGATTTTTGGCTTTTTTTGTGGTACTTTTTCGTTTTTTCACTACAGGATAACGGGTTCTTTTACTTCTGAGTTTACCTGTTTTCCAACCAGTGGATTTTCCACGAGGTTTGGGAGTTTTAGCAGGGGTTCCAATCTCGACTAAAAGTCCGAACATTGATTGTGCGACCCTTCCAGGGCTTAAATTTTTCTGAGGCTTGTGCCAAGGAAGATGGTGTTCTTCAACTATATCTCTAGCCAGCCATAGTTGCCAAGTTAGTAATGGCATGTTTCTCACTCCATCTTTCACATTGATGAGGTGTACTGAGTGCAGGTAATGTCCAATGTAATCTTTGCTTGATCAATCTATACCAATGGTCAACAGCGAAGCGCCTTAAATATTTTTTCCACAGTAATTCTAGGGGAAGTAAATCTAGTTTATATTTACCAATAAAAACTAACCATAAAGGTTTTTGAAGTAAGCCTTTTTTATTAGTTTTAAGCCTCTCCACTAAAATCAGGGTCATCGGAACTGATGCCGATGATCGAAAATGTAACTCTGACCATTTTCTGACTTTGATTTTACCTAGTTTATCCTCATCTAATTCCACTGTTTCTGTTGCATTCCACCAAGTAGATTGCTCCTGAAGTTTAAATTTATCCCCATGTTTTTTTGGTCGTCCTCGACCACTATATTCTCCAGGTTCACCATATAAGCAGCAATTTGAGCGAATCCTCATCAAACAATCTACTTCGATATCTGCTATTTGATTAACCCAAGAACCATTACCATATTCACTATAAGCGTAAAGCTAAAATGGGAAATTTAGTACTTTTTCTTACTTGTTTTAATTGCCAAGTAGCTTTACTAATTGGTGTTTCAAAACTACTGATTCTTTCATGTCTTAATGGTAATGCCCAACTGCCTTGTTCTTCTGAAATCCAAGCTATGGTACTATAGCTATGCCCCTCAGTTACTTTTTGAAAGTTCTTAGGTGAATGATGATAACCTCGGTATGCATAAAGTAAGAGAATCTATTCTAGGATAAGCGGTATGATCTATAGCTAGAGTAACATATGAACCATCAGTTCCAGGAATTTCTTGGATGTATCTATTCATTAATTTGGAGCGGTTTGGACGACAATCTTGTAAGGATTCATAGGTAGAAGGCCATTGTCTTTTAAACAAAGGTGAAAGGGAAAAATCAGCCAATGAATTAGCTGTTAAGCGTGGTTAAAACTGCATCCATTAAATCATAAGTTGAATCCTGAGCAAACCCAAGTAAATTGTAGGTATCAGTCCGAAATTTTTGCAGTCTATTTATGTTAGTATTCATCAGGGAGAGTTACGTTTCTATTTAATCACTTTTCAATTTTCTCCCTTTTTCTAAAATTTGATTTATTAATATTTGTTAACCATTTACAAGCATTGTTAATGTCGCGATCGCACATAAAATTAGACTAGACTGTACAGTGTAATTTTTAGGTACAACGCTGCTCCCTCAGGTATTTACAACTTCCAGCTCAAAGTGCCGTAAGCCAAAAGGTTTACAAAAAAGAATGTCTCAATATGCCAGAATCCACTGCTATGAGTTAGTCTAAACTCCAGTTATAAGGAGTGACATCCTCCCGACGCTGACCCTGTTGGGTAGAGCGCGGGACTTATAGTTCCCCACACTCCTCATTATGTTTAAAACTACATATTCATATTTGAACACAAAATAGCGGAGCGGTCACTACTTGCACCGCCACAGTTTACCTTGATTATTTGCTATTAATTTATCGAGCGGCAAGTAGTGAATTTTCGTGCTGGCGGAGTTTGAGGCGGCCTAGAGCCTCATTCCGTTATAAAGCGCGATGCTCGCGCACGATATAGGACTTATCAATTGAGTCGCTCTTTTTTTTGCACATCAAAGCTAGAACGTCCACATTTAGTTTGAACTTAACAGAATCAGGACTTACGCAGCACTGCTACATATAGTGTATAATTTGGTTCTTATTGCGAATGTAACCACTACAATTAGTGCCGTTGCGTAAGTCCTGTTGGAGTAGCTGTTGGTTCAGCAAACAGATTTCGGTTGAAACTGTACCATTTATAATTTATGTTAGTGATTCTTTCCGATAGCATTTGCTATCGGAAAATGTAGTACTTAATCAGTTCATTCAATTGTATCTGGATCGATATTTAACTCTCTTAATTTTGCTGCCAATTTTTCTGCTCGTTCTTCTGGTGTGTTTACCAACTTTTCTTCAGGAGTAAAAAAGCGAAGTTTTTCAAGGTCAATTCCCAAATATAATTGTAATTGCTGGCTCCATAAATATCCTTTTTCATTAGGTTCTATGGCTTGATACATTCCATCAACAAGATGAAATCCAGCCAACTCTAGAGTGTAAGGATCAAACCAGAAGTAGTCGGGTGTACGAAAAGTATCTTGATAGATTTTCTTTTTTAAACCTTTATCTGTATCAGCCGTTTTTTTCGAGAGAATTTCAACAATGACATTCGGATATTTTCCTTTCTCCTCCCAAACGACCCAACTTTTACGGCTTTTCTGTTCTGTTCCTAAAACTACAAAAAAATCAGGGCCTCGGAAATCTTTGGATTTGCTTTGGCTAGGACTATAATAAATTGTAAGATTACCCGCTGCATAGAAGTCGTTGCGGTCGCGCCACAGCCATTCTAAACAAGTTAGTAATAATATGATTTGTCGTAGGTTCTGTTTCTTCTAGTCCCTTTAGTGTGGCGAGTTGCAGACGGTAATCACCCCGCTTGGTATCGCTTGCCCACATTTTTCTCGCTGCTTCTACATTCTCATAAAAGTCTACAAAATTCTCTCCTGCGTTCTCTTTTAGCCCTACCACTGTTATGAGAATGTGTTCGTTGATAGGTATGATTTCTACTCCGTTTGGTGTTGGATTTGATGACATTATTTTTTGCTCGTGTTTGTGTAGATTACTAAATTTCGATGACGGCTTCTAACCAATCAATTATGTAGTTGTGAAAAAAGGGTGAAAACTTCTGAAACCCTTATCTGAAGGCCAGCACAGATCTTCTCTATAAAATTATTCAATTCCTTATATCATCACACTTATAGCCATTTTTAGCCTTTGTCTGTTTCCCACATCTAGATATCCTTACAAAATTAATCTTGAATAGTTGTCCATGCTAATTCCGGTGGAGATAAACAGGAAATTGTTTCTAATCTATATCTCAACCAATGTGTCCCTTTAAACCCAAAATGATCCACCCAATAAGGTAAGGTAATCCAACCATTATTATCTTGTATTAACCATTGTCTTGATTTAACGGAAAAGTCATCAGAAACTAACTTAATAACATTAACTAAATCATCGCTTTCTCCTAAATATAATACTCCCCATCGATTCATAGAGTCAGGATTTAATAATGCTTGTTCTAGTCTTTCTGGTAAACTAGGATTTGTTTTATTATCCCCTGATTTTACCCAGACAAGAAAGCGAATATCCGTTAATATTTCTTGGTAATCTGGACGTTTATTTCCCAGATGTTCTTCCTGTGTAAACTTAAAACGATGCAAAGTTCTTAAGGTTTTAGATTTTTCAGGTTGAGAGAGCATAGCAATAGCTAACTGAACCCCACAATGCTTTTGCATATCCATTTCTCCTACTAAGGAGAGCAAAAGTCCATAAACTGTTGAATGGGGAGGATAAGGATAAGTTTTGCCATATTCTCTAGCATGAGATTGGCGAAAAGTAGCAACAGGAACATCAATATAAATTGCTATTGATTTCATTATTTTTGTTTATTTGTCTTCTTTTTTTTTGATAATCCTAAATCTTTAGTAATAACTTCTTCAAGGTTTTTGGCAGTAGCTTTAATCCCTCTATAACAATGAGAATTTTCTATATTTAATCGTTTAGTAATTTCTCCTCCAATCCATAATTCTTGAGGTTCAATATCCCCTGCTTCTACTTGTTCCATTAATTTAGGAGCAATAACTTCTTGATTCTCATCCAGTTCAAAACAATAGAGAAAACGAGGACAATTGTCACTCGTCCAACGTAAAACCATACTTTCTGGAGAAAAATCAAACAAAGAAGGGAGAAATGGTAGTATGAGGCTCATTATACCAAAGAATTTGTTGAATTAGTTGTTCATTTCCATCATTTTCTCCTCGGTTTAAAGAAGCAGGTGCATAACGAGTAAGTAAGTTACCAAATAAGTATCGCATAGTGATAGTTTTTAACAAATTATAAAAGTAAAAAGGCTAATTTATATAATTTATCTTCTATTAACAAAGGAAAGGCAAAAAAGACTAATCTTTCTCTATTAATTGTCGCTTGAGTTGGATAGCTTGATAAAGCAATTAAAGCAATATCTCTGGCTTCTTTCCAGTCTACTTTTCCAGTAATAATAGGGAGAACTAAAGTTCGATTTTCGTTAAGGGTAGACAGATTACCAGCTTTTGACAAAAATTTAGCTATTAAATGTCGAAATGTATCTTCTTTATAGCAGTCTAATAATTTTAATTGGAGTTGTTGATTTTCTCTCTCAATTCTTTTTGATGCTGCTTCTGGATTGTCTTGATAAATTTGAGCATAAATGATTTTTAATGCTTGATGAATAACGTCAATAAAGGCATTATGAGCTTTGGTAATATCATCACTATTTTTAATCATAATGAATAATCCTTTTTGATTATAGTTGAGTTGCTGTCTAATTTCTCCATATTTGTCTTTTTGTTTTAATGTTAACCATAAATCATTCCAAATCTGCTTTTTGTTGATTAAATTATTCAGAATAAAATCTCTAATTAAATTAATTCTAACTAAGAAACCATTTGGGGTTTGCAAAAGTCTATTTGGTTGAAAATTTCGGTAAGCAAGTTGATAAGATTGAATAGTTTTCTTATTAATTTTGAAGTCTTGACAATCAGTAGGACTTCTTAACCAGGAATCTTTGAGTAGTTTTCCGTAAAGTATGACTTGACATCTTTGAGGAGAAAAATTATTGGTAGTTTCTTTGGCATAATAACTAAATGCAGCTTCTCCTAAACTCGAAACGTATAAATTTTCATATTTTGTATTGTTTAAACGCCAGCGTATTTGAGCAGATTCTTCTAGGTTAATGGGGTCGGGAATAACAAGTAAATATTTGATAGGATGTGTTTGAGATTTAATTTGTTCAGTTATAACTTTTGATAAAATCAAATAGTGACAAGCAACGGGGAAAAACAGAAGAACAAAAGCATATTTTGTGGGTTCTTGACATTGATTGTTTTTTTGAATTCTATTATGTCGAACGATTGCCCCAGGATATAACCAACTAACTATAGGAATATGACCTTCTATTAATTGATGGGTTTTGGGGTTACATAATTGAGGACTAAAGTTTTGATGAATATAAGAGTTTAACTGTTTATAATTAAGACTAATTTTCACACCATAAATTTTCAAATGCATTGAGGTTTGAAGATTGGGTTTACCTTTTAGTAATAGATAAAATTGTTCAGGAATTACTAATTTTATTAATAAACAAAGTAATAAATGAGGAGCGGTTTTCAGTAATTTAGTTCCTGATACTTTGTATTGTTCAGCGATTGTAGTAACAAACTTATTGTGTTGTAATAATGTACCAGAGCTTGAATTGAACTATAAATCTCTCTTGAACATCGTGCATATTCGGGTTTGAGAATATTTCTGGAAAGATAACCACTCATTAATAAAACACAGATAGTTTGATGCAAATCAATAGTTTTCTGAAGTGGGTCAAAATACCTTGATAATCTCTCAATACATTGAAAACGTTCTTGTCCTTTTAATTCTCTTTCTGAAGGTTCATATAGGGGTAATTTTGTTACCTTATCAACAAATTCTGTTGGAGATAAAATCGGTGGTAAAGCTTCAATCATCGGATTGTTGTTATATTCTACCAAGCTAAATTGACGATATTTAGCAACAGCAGCTTGTGTACCATCAGGAATATTTATCCAGTCATAATAGTCATATTTATTGATAAAATCTCTACTTTCCATGTTTATTTTTATTTCGTCTTTGTTTCAGTAATTCCAAATAATTTGTTTGAGTTGATTTAGGAGAATTAGACTGATGAGATTCTTTTGTCGATTTCTTTGTTTTTTGAGGCGTTGAAGGCTTCAACTTATCTTGGAGTTCAAATGCTTCTTTTTCCCTTAGTTTAGCTTTTTCTTCTGCTCGATGTTTTCTAATACCAGAGGTTTTCTGTAAGTTACTTTCAGTCTTATCTTGATATTTTTCTGTTTCTTGTTTAGCACGACAAGCAACATTTTCTATTTTAGCCATTAAATCTACTTCATTTTGTAACTGTTCCCCTGCCCGTTTCTTTCTTTCTAATTCTTCATTAGCCAACAAATATTCCACATCATAAATTGTTTGATTACTGTAACGTTCATCGGGGTCAATCAAACTACATTTATCAAAACTTCGACCATTGTTCGTTTTTTTTCTAATTCCTTTGTCGATTTAATAGTTCTTGCTACTTGAACTGGCTGTTTTTCTTGCTCAACAGTTATCATAAAATCTGTTGTTAACACATAAGGAGTGTGATGCTTTGGATCTTCCGGGTATTTGATGTTCATTTCATCCGCAATACTCATTGCTAAATCCAAATCTAGTAACGGATATTGTTCCCTGATATCAATGACTAAATCAGACCATTCAAATAAATAAAATGCCCGTTTTTCTTGGTCTGATAATAAGTGATGTATACGGCCTGTTTTCCACCCAGGAATTCTATGGGAACGACCTTCAGACGGAATGTCTTGAATTTTAATCCAGGGGATATAGTTTTTTCCCTTCCCCTGGCCACGACCTTCTTTCAGGTATCGTTCATATTTTGCTTGAGTCCACTCTCGCTGATTTCTCACCATCAGGATAAACTTATGATAGTATAAGTTCTAACTTAAGTTTACCAACTTTATTATCAATTTACCAACTTTATTATTAACTTACCAACTTTATTATTAACTTACCAACTTTATTATTTCACCACAGTGATTTCTGCTTCTGTACAAATGTTGTAAGGAGCTTGAGAGTAGTCTGTATACAACCAAGCATCATCAGTCCCGGCATACAGCCAGTTATCGTTGTTTTGAGATGTTTGTACTGGTGGTGCGACTAGCTTCAGTTGAGGTGGGGCTGGCCTTTTTGTCTGTATTTGTGTTAACATTGTAGTTCTCCTATGTCTAATTAGGGGGCGGGACATCACTTTGCTTTTCCAGGGCGTGGGTGGTGTCCCTTTTGGTTTTCCCTTTCCTATATCTATATATTATCCTAGTATACCAGGATAATACAACCCTTTACCGATTAGAATTATCCTGGTATACCTGAATATATGATAACTTCAGCTTATATATCCTAGTATACCAGGATATTCGGATATAATGGAGTAAAAATTTATAGGAGAAGTATTATGGCTAAAGGTAATCGCAACCCAAAACCAAAAGACTCAGTATTTCATCAAACTAAAAGAGTAGCTATAAGCGATCGTTCATTAGGAGAGTTAGCAAAAAAACCTGTATCGGTCAAGTTGGAAGTAGATGTAGATGAATATATCAGGGGGCTACCTCAAAAAGATAGAGTTACTTTTCTGAGAGAATCAATTACCAATGCTGCAAGAGCAGAGATGGCTAACCAACATTCTGAGGAGATGTGATCTGCTAATTCCATTTCTGCTCTCTTTTTTTTTTGCACATCAAAAGCGAACTGCTCACATTTAGTTTGAGCGATTTGTGTAGCGCTCCGTTCCGGAATTGCCATCAATCTAATTCAAAACAATTACTTTCTTTGAAATAATTCAAATATGTATCAACTAACCATTAATATACCTGAAGAAACAGCCCTAGCGTTAAAATTAACCCCAGAACAACAAAGCCCAAGAAATGCAACTAATTGCTGCTATTAAACTTTATGATAATGGTCGTCTTTCTTCTGGGGCTGCTGCAAATTTAGCTGGAATTCCTAAAGTCTTATTTTTAACAAAATTAGCTGATTATGGTGTAGACACTTTTCAACTCACTGAAGCTGAATTAGCTGAGGAATTCAGACGTGCCTAATATTATTGTCAATACTTCACCTATTCAATATCTAAACCCAAGCTTATTTACTTGACTTACTCTTGAATTTATATGGTCAAATTATTGTTCTTGAATCTGTAGCTGATGAATTAGCAGTTGGTCTCTCCCTCGGAATTTCTCTACCAGATATTTACTCTATTTCATGGATTGAAATTCGTTCGGCTCAATCTAAAGCTATTTTACCTCTTGTGACTGAGTTAGGAGCAGGAGAGCGAGAGGCACTGGCTTTAGGCTTAGAAATACCTGAAAGTTTAATAATTTTAGATGATGGTTTAGCTAGACGTTATGCCCAGTTATTAAAATTAGAGTATATTGGCACATTAGGGATTCTTCTAAAAGCAAAACAAAAGGGATATTTAGAGCGAGTTAAACCTATTCTGGAACGATTAGATACTTTAAAATTTCGTTTAGCATTAT
>NZ_JAAHGH010000177.1 GCF_010672525.1 Okeania sp. SIO2B3
TAATTAAAACCCGATGACCGCGCTCGTTATTTTCTGCTGCCTGTTTCTGAAACTGTGCCACCTGGTCTAAAAATACTTTCAACTCATTACTTGCACCGCGCTCCAACAACAATTCATCAAACCCATCGAGCAAAAACAGAAATCGAGTATTGTGGTCTGTCAACCAACCACTATCAGTCTTAACAAAATCTCTACCCACTGCATCAGCTAAAGTTTCATCAATATTTGCAGCAAAATTTCTCACATCCCGCAACCGAATTAAAATAGGTGTATATATAGGATGTAATTCCCGGCGCACCCAGTCAGCAAACATCCGGCAAAAAACACTTTTTCCCCTTCCCGGTCCCGCTTGAATAAATAATACCTGTTTGTGTTTATTTTCATCCAACAAAATTATTTTTGCCCACTCCTGAATATTCTGAGATATTGCTGTTTGTTCAACTTCTCCATTAGAGTTAACAGTTTTTACTTATTGTTTGTAGTGCGGGCATCTTGCCCGCGATGAGTTTATTTCACTAAATGGGTAAGGGCGAATGACCATTTACTAACGCAAAGCTGCTGCTAATGCCACTACAATATAGGGCGAATGCCATTTCCTAAGGTCATGCTCCGCAAACGCCCCTACAGATGGTGGTTTAACAGTCAATTTGCGTAATTCCTGTCTTAATTGGTAGCACTCCCGTATCCAAAATTATCAAAATAACATGGGTCGCGCAACCCGCCTTTTAAGGCGCAATATTTTTGGAGCGGTGCTTAAGTCCCCCTTACAAAAATAACTTCATAGGGCGAATGCCATTCGCCCCTACTGACTTCTGACTTCGTTAACACTCTACCAATAATTCTACTTTCAGAATATTCCTGCTGCAGGGCCTGCAAACAAGCACTCGCTGACTCCGCAGGTACAGTAGCAAGCAACCCACCAGAAGTCTGTGGGTCAAACAACAATGGATAAAGAACATGAGTACTTACCTGCTCCGAATTTTGAATAGATGCAGACATCCGCAGATTTTCCGGATACAGCGAACTAAAAATACCTTGCTGCAAAATTTCTACCACTCCTGGCAACACAGAAATTGCCTCCATTTCCAATTCCACAGCAACTTGAGAAGCTTTCACCATTTCCAGCAAATGTCCGACTAATCCAAATCCCGTTACATCCGTACAAGCAGTCGCACCATATTCCAATAACAATTTAGCAGCATTCTGATTTGAAACCAACATTGATTTTATCGCACTTTCAATCCAACGACCCTTTGCTCGCAAACGCATATCAGCAGCAAATAACACCCCCGTCCCCAACGGTTTCGTCAATATCAACACATCTCCCGACTGCATCCCACTGTTGTACAATAGTTTCTCCGAAAATGCTAAACCATTGCAGGTAAGACCAAAAGCTAATTCTGCTCCCTCAGTTGTATGACCCCCCATCAAAACAGCACCTGCTTGATTAAGAATTTCCGTTGCTCCCAATAACAATTGATATAAATCATCCTCTTGTTGAGTGGATGACGCATAAGGAATAGTAGCGATCGCTAAAGCACTTTGAGGTGTTGCTCCCATGGCAAATAAATCGCTCAAACAATGATTAGTCGCTATCTTTCCCAATAAATAGGGGTCATCCACCAATGCCGGAAAATAATCAATAGTCTGCACCATCACCTTATCTTCTGGCACCCTAACTACTGCAGCATCATCAAAAGTATTTATACCAATCAAAATATCATCCCTGTGTGTTTGCTGTTGAATATGGTGCAGCACCTTCTCCAAAACCTTACTTCCTACTTTTGCTCCACAACCAGCACAGTGCATAATTTGGGAATCTTTCCTCTTTCTACTCTTCCCTTTCCCAGAGGAGGGATAACTTCTACCTTCCATCTTCAGGTTGGTAAACTTATCCATAAATTTCCGGTCAATACGGTCTTTCCAACGCCAGAGTAAAGATTCAGGACCAAATCCCATTTTGCCACGAGAAGCGATCGCTCTTTGGTCTCCAGTGCCAATTAAAATCAGGAATTTTTTCTGAGGTATAAACGACTTTAGAGGTTTTTTCTGGAGAGCGCGTTGCAAATTTTCCAATAAGGGTTTTCCTTGTCGTACTGCAAAAACACCAGCTTTTGGTCGTGAATGGTTAACCATTGTTGCCACATCTCCCGCAGCAAAAACTTGTGGGTGAGAAATTGACTGTAGTTTGTCATTGACTAAAATAAAGCCACTGGCGTCTGTTGCTAACCCCGCTGTTTGTAACCAAGGTGCAGCAGATGCTTGAGTTACCCAGAACAGAATATCGCATTCTATTTGTAATCCCGAATTACACTCAATAATTTTGGGTGCAAAGTCTGGAATTTTCCGCTCATTCATCGGTGCATCCGAGGCAAAATCAATATCTTGCCTATCCTTACTTTTCACCCCAGTAACATTTTCTTCTAAATGCAATACCACACCGCGACTTTTCAGAATTTTCTCAACTTGCTTTCCCACCCAACGATGGCGTCCGGGTAATAGTCTTGTAGTGCGATGAAACAGATGCAACTCCAAATTATTAGTCGGTTGTCTAGCATCCTGATAAATTTGATGCAGATGACTTTGCACTGCAAATGCTAACTCCACACCCCCGACACCACCTCCAACTATTCCGATACAGATTTTTTGTTCTGGTGACTGAGCAACTGTTGTGGTTATCTCATGCCAGTAGGTGAGAAATTTTGATATGGGTTTGACAGGAATAGTATATTCTCTTGCCCCCGGTACAGTTAAGCTAGCGGGAGTACTGCCAATATCAATGGATAGTACATCAAAAGCAACAGGTGGACGGTTAGCACAAATCACCTGATTTCTTTCCAAGTCTAAACCAATGGCGCGGTCTACAAATATCCTAGCTCCGGCAAATTTAGCGAGGGGACGCAAGTCAATATGACATTGATCGAAAGTATATAAACCTGCCACATATCCAGGCAACATCCCAGAATAGGGAGTATGATATACATCTGTAATTAGGGTTAATCTTACTCCTGACATGGGGTTCATCGCAAAATCTTTAATAGCGATCGCGTGGCTATGACCTCCCCCTATTAGCACTAGGTCTGTTTCTACTGGCATAGATAATTTCATTATTATTGAACCAAATTCACACAAAGGTAGTTACATTTTAATATTAATATTATTATAGCCTTTTCATTTGAAATGCGGAAACAGAGTCTTACTTAGAAGGGAACAGGGAACAGTCAAGAAGAGAAAACAGTATTAAATAAATAATAATTGTGATCGCATTGAAAGTGTAACGATCATCCTTATGCTATTATGGCAAATAGTTGTTGGGTTTTGTTCAAATTTAGGCAAGGAGTAACAAATGCAATTAAAAGATTATTTTGAGTTTCTGACACCGGAGGATATTCGAGTTAAAGGAACGCGTATCGGTATCGAGCATATTTTTTACGAATACGTTATTGACAGTAAGACGGCAGAAGAAATTGCCGAACTATTTCATACTGTTAGCTTGGAGCAAGTTTATGCAACAATTTTGTATTATTTGCGCGATCGCGAAACAGTAGGACAATATTTAGAAAATTGGTTGGACTATACGAATAAAGCTCAAGCTGAATTTGACCGTCATCCTCCACCTTTTGTGGCAAAGGTACTGAAGTGGAAGTTGGAACGTCTAACTCAAGCAGAGGAAGTGTCTAAATAATGGCAATTAAATATTTGCTTGATGAAAATTTGCCCCCTCTATAGAACCCCTGAGTGGCATCTCTAAAAATTTAGGCGGTCGCTCCTATTACTTAACTTAAACATATATCTTTTCGGAGAAAGACATTTCCAATCATCAAAAATAAAATCAATTATTGTAGAGAAATCATCAATTATTTCCACCCTACTCCCTACTCCCTACTCCCTACTCCCTATTTTCTGGAGAGAACTAAAAGATACCAAATGGGTTCTATATAAAGAACAACTTTTGGAGTGGCAACCGGATTTAGTTGTTGTGGCAATTGGGGATGAAAACGTGCCACCTAAGGGTACAAAAGACCCTGAAATCTTGCGTTGGATTCAGAATAACGGTTTTATCTCAACGTTGGTTGAAGACCCGCGCTCTCCCGAAGGGGAGCGTCGGGATGAAAACCAATCAATTTTGAGGTTTTGTAAATAGTATGTTAGACTTAAAACTTGGCTGCTGGGCTAGCAGTGTCAGTCTGTGGAGCGACCGTAAGACCAAAAAGAGGCTCGACCTTGGAGGCTGGTGCATTGAAGCAGAAAGACCTAATCAGCGATGGTTAGGAATCCCGCGCTGTCTCGTAGAGCAGCGTCGGGAGGATGTCAATCTTGTCACTAACAACCGTAGTTCTATGCCAGTTCATCTTGCCGAACTTTTAGCTGAAAGTGGTCATGTACCGGGGATTTTAGTATTACGTCCGTCGGCGAATATCGGTCGGGTTATTGAAGATTTAATAGCTATTGCAGGTGCATCTTTTGAGGATGAATATCGAGACCAAATTACTTATATTCCGCTGATTTGATTGTTGTTTATAATACAAAACAAATCCTTGGACAGACCAATATTCTGCCCAAGAAATAAATTATCAAAAATCGAAAAAGTAAAAGATTTGAACGATAGGTCGCATTATCAAAATAATATGGGTCGCGCAACCCCGCCTTTTAAAGCGAAATATTTTTGGAGAGTTGCTCACGCATCCCCTACTTCCCCTCTTGGGAGGGGCAGGGGTGGGTTGACTTCTAACTTCTAACTTCTGACTTCTAACTTCTGACTTCTGACTTCGCTACCGCGATCGCCTATTTAGTGGGCACAACCATTTCCATGATAATCATCAGTATCATAAAATCCATTTTTAGTGCCAAAGAATAGACAACCAATGCTAAACAGCACAGTTAATCCAATTAAAATTAATTTGATATCCATAATGACAAGCTCCTTTATATGAATTTAACTCAAACAAATGAAATTATAGACAATACTTGGCTAGAACGCCCATCTCCCGAAGTTGCCCCAGATTTACTAGGCTGTACTTTAGTGCGACAGATGTCCAATGACAAAATTATCCGTAGCACCATCGTAGAAACCGAAGCTTATGCACCAGGAGACCCTGCTTGTCACGCTTATCGCAGTCGTACTCCACGAAATGCTGTGATGTTTGGCCCTCCAGGAATGAGCTACGTTTATTTCATTTACGGAATGTACCACTGTTTAAATATTGTGACAGATGCAGATGGGGTTCCTAGTGTTGTCTTAATTAGAGCTTTACAATTGGAGTCTGTCCCAGATTGGTTATGGGAATATATCCCAAAACAAAAATCAAAACCTAAAATTTCTCGTCTTGCTGCTGGCCCAGGTAAGCTTTGTCGTTTACTTGATATTGACCTTAGTTTGAATGGTTCACCTCTGGGAGTAGGAGGACCTATGTGGTTGGAACATCCTACAAGTCAATTTCAGAAAGATTTGCAAATAGTACAAACAACTCGTATTGGCATTACGAAAGGCACTGAATTACCGTGGCGGTGGTATTTGGCTAACTGTGATGCTGTGTCTAAAACTTAATTAGGAGTCAGGAGACAGGAGACAACCCACCCCTAGCCCCTCCCAGGAGGGGAAGACAGGAGACAACCCCTCCCAGGAGGGGAGAAATGGGAATGAGGGAGGAGGTAGGAGTAAGAATTGTCAATTTGGGATTTTTCTGCCCAACTATGAGCCTAAAATACTAACTTTTTGAGCGTTTTAGACTGAAAAACAGGTACTTTTTTCTACCTCAAAAAGGCACTTGTTTTTATATGTCAATGCTTTTAGATTTAATCAGCAAGCCATAAATAAAAAATCATGAGAATTTTAAAACAATCTCCATCACTACAACAAGCTTTTCAAGCAAAAATTCAGGAAAAAATTTATGACAATAGACAAGAAGTGAAACAAGATTTAGGGGGTGGTTTCTTTGGAGAAATTGGCGCTGGTTTTTTTCAGTTTAAACAATTTAGAAACCAAATAAAAGGCAACTTAGGCGAGACTTTTTTATCATTATTACTCATGTCACTACCTGATAATTGGGTAATGTTTAAAAATGCTTTAATTCCCACAAAATCTAGAAACCTTACAGAAATTGATCTTTTAATTATTGGCAATGCAGGTGCTTTTTTAGTAGAAGTAAAAACTTGGAAAGGTTCATTTTCTGCTAATCAAGATAAATGGAAAAGACGAGAAGGAGGAAAGTGGGTTCCCTTAGAAAATAGCCCTACTTCTCAAAGTATGTATCACAAAAAAATGTTTGAAAATTGGATTATTCCTCAAGTTTCTGATTTCCCTGAAAATTTTATATTTGCTCCTGTTGTTTTTCCTGTGGCAAAATGGATTGGCACAACTAATTGTTCTGTGCCTGTATTGCAAGGTTTTCAAGAACTAACACAGATGTTACAGCAATATCCTAAATGTTTAACCAATGAACAAGTTTTAATCATTAGTAAATTAGTTGAAAATTGCGATATTTCAGATATCCCTAAACCTTCTGCAAAACCAAAGCCTATTTTACGAAAACCTTCTGAACAATAATTCAGAATAATACCAATTTGAAAAAATAATTTTACAAATAATTTGGGTAATTAAAATACTTTATAGGAGATGGCTCTTGGACTAAAAAGATAAATTAATACCTAAAAACTGCTATTAAAGTTATTCATTCTGACTCTTGACTTCTGACTACTGACTCCTAAGAAATATCCTAGCTATTTGTAGCAAAATTTATCAATTTGGTATAAGAAAAACTGCTGCAAATTATTCTACTCTGCTACAGAATAAAAAGAACAGTTCACTTATTCCTCTACTCCCTTACTCAAGAAAATGTAGCAAACACTTATCACGCTTGGTATAATATTTTTGGCCGATAACTTTTGTGAACAAAGTATATGCAACTTACCCAGAATTGCTCTACTCTATATTATGTACTCAATAATTAATATAGAGTTGTAATATGCCCAGAACTCAACGAAATGATAACTTCATTGACAAATCATTTACGGTCATGGCAGATTTGATTTTGAAGCTACTACCAACAAATAATCAAGCTAAAGAGGCTTTTGCTTATTATCGTGATGGAATGTCTGCACAGGGTGATGGTGAATATGCTGAGGCATTAGACAATTATTATGAAGCTTTGAAATTAGAAGAGGACCCTAATGACCGGAGTTATATTTTTTATAATATAGGTTTAATTCATGCTAGTAATGGTGAACACGATCAAGCAATAGAATACTATCACCAAGCTTTAGAAAATAATCCGAGAATGCCTCAAGCTTTAAATAATATTGCTGTAATTTTTCACTACAGAGGAGAACAGGCGAAAGAAAAAGGTTCGTCAGAAGAAGCAGATGGTTGGTTTGATCAGGCGGCAGAATATTGGAAACAAGCAATAAGTTTAGCTCCTAATAATTATATTGAAGCTCAAAATTGGTTGAAAGTTACTGGGCGTTCAACTAAAGATGTATTTTTCTAAATGTAGTTAATTTTAGAGTTTTGAAAAGAGGAAAAATTACTAATAGAAATCTCCGGAAATTACACATATAGATCATTTGTTGTGTCTTTTTCCAGAAATTTTCTTCCCTGTTGCCTGTTGCCTGTTGCCTGTTGCCTGTTGCCTACTTTTGCAAAAAGTCTATTCTTTTTTGGAGATGTCTAATGATTGATAGCGAACAAGTCCGTAAAGTTGCACATTTAGCTAGATTAAAACTTAACCCAGAAGAAGAAGAAAAATTTACGACTCAGTTAAGTAGTATTTTGGATTATTTTGAGCAGTTGAGTGAATTAGATACAGAGAAAGTACCTCCTACTACTAGGGCAATTGATGTTAGTAATATCACTCGTGATGATGATTTGGAAAAGTTTCCAAATAGAGAAGAAATTCTCTCTTGCGCTCCAGAGCAAGATGGAGACTTTTTTAAAGTTCCTAAGATTATGAGTGAAGAGTAATAGTTTAACGATCAGGGTTTTTAGATTTACAGCGGTTTTCATTTCAGTAGACCACAGTAGGGACGTTGCATGCAACGTCCCTATAGGGTTTTAGTTATGGCGATGTGGTTCATCAATTTGAAAACATAAAAAATGGCGGTCCGAAGTTAGCCAGGGTGATTTATCCCCTGGTTGAATAACGACGCGCGGGTAATAAAGCGGCGTAAAAGTCTGGTATACTAGCGGAATAAGGAACAAGGTTTGTCGCCATGACAAGACCGCGCTTTGCGGTGAAATTCCGGCGGACAGGAGACGGGGAATTAATTTCTTACGACGGCTGTTTGCGTAGCATTCCGTAGGAAAAGCAAGCAGGCAGCTAGAGCAGCGAGAAGATTGCTCCAACATATTGAGTAAAACCACTCGTGAAAGCTAAAAAAAGTAGACTCACAGCTAGATTTCGGTCTATGTCGAGGAGTTTAGAAGTCTGTTGACAGGCTTTAAGCAAATGTGGATTCATCCCATTTGCGGTGGATTAACCACGGAATC
>NZ_JAAHGH010000178.1:0-7513 GCF_010672525.1 Okeania sp. SIO2B3
TCCTTCTATCAGATATTTACAATTAGTTGGGGTGTGAGTTCCCATCCACTTTTGACTTTTTCCGAGCTTCAGTCCTGACTTGTTCAATATTTACATCCGACATATTTTTAGTAATTCCTAAAAGCAAATAGTTAATGACTAATAACAAACCAGTAATTATCTTTTGATTTTGGGTTGAATACCCCGCCTTCTATCAGATATTTACAATTGGTTGAGATTTGAATTACCATTCATTTTTTCTTTTTTCTGTCTTTGAGTCCTTATATTTACATCCGACATATTTTTAGTAATTCCTAAAAGCAAATAGTTAATGACTAATAACAAACCAGTAATTATCTTTTGATTTTGGGTTGAATATCCCGCCTTCTATCAGATATTTACAATTGGTTGAGGTGTGAATTACCATTCACTTTTTCTTTTTTCTGTCTTTGAGTCCTTATATTTACATCCGACATATTTTTAGTAATTCCTAAAAGCAAATAGTTAATGACTAATAACAAACCAGCAATTATCTTTTGATTTTGGGTTGAGTATCCCGCCTTCTATCAGATATTTACAATTAGTTGGGGTGTGAGTTCCCATCCACTTTTGACTTTTTCCGAGCTTCAGTCCTGACTTGTTCAATATTTACATTCGACATATTTTTAGTAATTCCTAAAAGCAAATAGTTAATGACTCATGAAAAACCAGTAATTATCTTTTGATTTTTGATTTAATACCCCGCCTTCTATAGAAAATATACTTCCTGTTTTATCTTCTGAAAAGCTTTATCTGTAAACTTTTTAAGGTTTTATAATTGGTTAAAAAAACATTTGTATAAATTAAACTTATAAAATATTGTAAAATATATTTGGAATTTAAACTAAATTTTCCAAAAAAAGTTCAAATGAGCTATTTAGGAGGAAAAATGAGCGTAAAAAGGGTGCGATCGCGCTTTCCTTGGCCATTCATTAAAAGTGTTGATATGTAAGAAATATAGGGTGGTTGCTTGTTAAGAAATTTTCGTGTATTTTTGAGGTAAGTAATTCGCTATGCGTAGGTGCTTATTAAGATGAAAAAGATAATTAGTGAGTGGAAGTGCGATCGCGTAGCGGAACGGAGTTCTATCAACTTTGAATATTTTTTTTGACTACATCAATTTTTACGCAGGCAAAGATACCAAATGGCTTCTATAGGATATTTAAAATTGGTTGGGGTGTGAGTTCTCATCCACTTTTTCCAATTTCTGTTCTTCCTTCTTCAATAATTACCGAAAAGCGACGTTGAAGGCCCCCGTGTTTTAACCGGGGGATAAAAACAAGGGAGTCGTTGAGACTAGACAACTTTAGTTGTCCTGTGCTATTTTCACCTATAATTAAGTTTTCCAACGCCCGTTTGAAATATACTGTTGTCAGCAAGTTTTAGTAGGTAAAAATCCAGAATTAATTGCTATTTTAAAATTCTTGTGTGAACAGTCTTACAAGCTTACTAACATGGGAATATATTATGGTCGGAAATTATATTTTAAGTATCACAAAACTCTCGGCAAGTTTGACAAAGAACAAGGTCTACAAACACAATTATCATTACAAAGTTTTATATTCGCTCTTCAGCACAACAAATATTGAGAACTGTAGCTGAATCATTTCGTTCTTATTGTGGTCTAATTAAAGCCTATCGTGAAGGTAAAATCACAGACAGACCAAGGATTCCTAACTACAGAAAAAAAGGGTTCATTAATGGATAATGGATAATGGATAATTAACTCTCCCTAAAAGGAAGAGGATTGACGCGGTAGGGAAAAAAATTATTCTCTTGGTCGATTGGATATGGCGCTGGTTTCGGAGCCATCCCTCGACCGCTTTTTTCCCCTTGAAAGGGTCGGCTTTAAACCTGAATTATTTAATTATTTAATTATTTAATTATTAATTCTTCGGTAATGGCTACAATTAGTTATCCCAAGCAAGCATTAAAACTCAAAGGTACTCTAATTTGATTACCACGCTTGTAATACTTGTAAGCGCTGGTTTGGTAAGAATTGCTTTTATATTCATAAGCCGAGTAATCTAGAATTTTTATCTCTTAAAGAACTGAGAATATTACCAAGAAATAGATGCTTTTATTGGTTATGGTGTCTATAAAAAAGAAGTAGTAGTTAAACCTCAATTAAATCAAGACAATGTATTAGGAATTGACCATGGTGTCATTTCAGTTATCAGTTATCAGTTATCAGTTATCAGTACCTCTGCCTGAAGTAAAGTGAATTGAAATATTGAACTTTATTTTTTTTTCATCCCCTTGAAAGGGGAGGCTTGAGACCTTATTTTTTGGTAAATAATTGGTTGACTTGTGTATCGAATGTGGGTACGAGCTTAATTGTAGATGCTAAACATCTCAAATCAATGAATTGTTGGTACAACAAACAAGTATCAACTCTTAAAGAAAATCAACCTGTTAGAACCCCCTCGGCAAGAGCCAGGGGAGCACTCAACAATTAAACTTCATCCCTAAATAATTCTCTAATCTCTGATTATGGGGTTGAAAATATTCAGATAATCTATGACGGAGTAAATCAGAAATTGGTGCATAAGAACCAGAATTCAACTTTTTATATTTTGGCAGTTTATGTTCTGGCAAACTTAAAAAGTTAAACACTTGCTTCATGGTAATATCAGGCGCTTGATAAAGTTCTTCTCCTCTCAAAATTAAAAATTGTTCTCTAGGAAATACTTCCATCCATTTCTGGATAAATTCTATATAAACACCCCTCCCTATATAATTTCCTGGAAGTTGCCAATATTTTTTATCTCCTTGAGGTTGTTTCGGAGTAGTTTTGAGTATTTCTAATTCTTGATTAATAGCTACTTCAAAGGAGCGGTCTTCCCAGTTTAATCTTTGCCAATGATGGTATTGAGAAAAAGCTCTATCTACTGGATTCCTTAAAATGACCAATAGTTTAATATCGGGTAGTAAACTATAGATTCTTTCTGCTACTTGATAATTGACTAAATAGTTAGGAGTAGCTTCTCCAGTAATAAAATTTTGTGACTTAGGAATGGAAGGAAAATGAGCTAAATACCAATCAATTCCTCGATCAAATTCTCCTGACCAAAAATGTGTTTCTTTTTTAATAGCTGGTAAAACTTGAGGATGTTGGTTAATGTAATTTGCTAAAGAGGTTGTACCACTTTTTTGAGAACCGATAATAATGAAATCAGGACTTGATGGGTTATTAAAATCCCAATGGTTTTCTACAAAAGTAGGATTGATTTTTTTTGTTTGATTGTAACAGGCTTTTTTATAACTGCTAATGGCTGCTTCAATATTTCCGATTTTTGTAAAAATTTCCCCTAAATTAAGATGACCAAAAAAACTATTTGGCTCAGTTTTGGTGGCATTTTGATATAAATTTAATACTTCCTCAAGCCTATTTTCTAATAAATGCTTCCATAAGACTGAATGATGGGAAAACCAAGAATGTTCGGGTCTGAGTCTAACAGCTTCTAAGTGAGCATTAATAGCTTCTTGTTTTTGAGAATTGTGCAGCAAAGCATCAGCTAAGTTATAGTATGCACCAGAAAAGTTTGGGTTGATAGTAGTTGATTTACGGTAAGCAACAATTGCTTCATCCCATCGTCGTAGCTTAATATATATATTCCCTAAACTGTAGTAAGACCAAAAAAAATCAGGGTTGATTTCTATAGACTTTTGGTAACAGGCGATCGCTTGCTCTAGCTCTCCTTTTTGTTGAAAGACATCTCCTAATTTTTTGTGGAATAAATGATTTTCTGGTTTGAGTTTTATCGCACTACTATAGGCGGAGTGGGCTGAATCATATTCTTTTTTTTCTTGGAAAACTGTTCCTAGTAAGTAGTAAAGTCTAGGATTTTTAGGAGCTAATTTTATTCCTTGGTTTAAAACTACTAATGCTTCTTTTAATTCGCCCTTTTGACTCAGAATTTCTCCTAATTCTTGATATGCTGCTGATAAATTAGGGTTGATTTTAATAGCGTGGCGGTAACAGTTAATTGCTGCCTCTATTTTGTCTAACTCTAAAAGTTTATTTCCTAAATTTAGATGTTCTGTGGCTGTCAATGATTCTGGTTCTATAATAGCTGTTTGATAATTACATTCTGTGACTAATTTTTCTTGACCAAGACTATGCCAGATTTTAGCTAAATTTCGATAAACTCCTACTAAATTTGGTTGAATTTTGAGGGCTTTTTCATAAGCTAAAATTGCTTGTTCCCATTCCTGTTGTTTAGCATACATACTACCCAGGTTGGCATGAGCTTCAGCAAAATTGGGTAGTATTTGAATAGCCTTATTGTAGTAATTTTTTGCTGCTTCTATGTCACCTTGTGCTTGAAAAATATCTCCCATAGTTTTGCAAGCTGGTGCAAATTCGGGTTGGCTATTTAATGCTTTTAAACAAGCGGCATAAGCCTCATATAACTTTCCTTCAGCTAAATGAGATGCTGCTATTTGGTTGAAATTAATTGTTAGTTTTTTTGCCTTTTCATTATTAGACATACAGCAGTTTTCCAGTTGATAAGGTACAAAGTTTTATACTTTAGGGAATAGGGAATAGGGAACAGGGAATAGGCAACAGGCAACAGGGAATGAATAAAAATTATAGATTAGTCTCAAACTGTACCTCACACTTCCTAAAATTTGCTGTATTTCAATAAGTTATATCAGGTCTCATTAAATTAGACTTCATCAATTGATAATGGATAATGAATAATTACCTCTGGTTAAAACCGTTACGGAATTGAATATAAGGAAATCTGATTTCTTCACAGGAGTCGATTGGATATGGCTCCGAGACCTCGCCATCCCACCCTACGGGAAAGCTGCGCTTTTTCCTACGGAATGCTACGCAAACATGTCGCGTAGCGTTAACGTAGTTATGCGCCAGCAAAACGACCGCTTTTTTCTCCTTGATCATGAGAGGCTTTAAACCTTTGGGGATTAATTATCAATTATCAATTGTCAATTATCCATTGTAATAAAAATACTATTGTTGATTGTTTTGAGAATGTCTGAAATTTCCCACCATTCCCTACCCCCTACCCCCTACTCCCTACTCCCTACTCCCTTTTCAATAATACCAATTATCATGCATTAACGCTTAACTTAGATACCACTTCAATTATTAAATAATTAACACGAGCCAAATCACTTTTTTAATTATTAGCACCCTGGTTAGCATTAATTATTATTATGTTTACCAAATAATTAAGGTTTAAAGCCTCTCCTTTAAAGCAGAAACAAGCAAAAATTTTCCTTTGAGTCAATCCTCTTCTTTTCAAGGAAAGGAGAGGTAATTGTTCATTATTAATAATTAATTATTCATGATTCATTGTTGAATACTCCCCTACTCTCCTGCTTCAGATGGTAATTGATGTTGATATCTACATTTTTCTGCTGCAGAGCGATCGCCTAGCTGTTCAAAAATATAGGCTATTTTTTGGTAAGCTTTATGGTAGTCTGGTTTAATTTGTATTGCTTTTTTCAAACATTCAATAGCATCAGACCAATTTTCTTGTTGGATATATGCTTTTCCTAATGATGTGTATAACCAGCAAGAATTAGGATTAATTTCAACAGCTGTTTGATAATTAATAATTGCCTCATCTAGTTGTCCTAGTTGTTGTAAAGCATCTGCTAATTTACGATAAAATAAATAGTTATCTACTTTTAATTCTATAGCTCGACGATAAGATGGAATTGCTAAGTGCAATTTTTTTTGTTTACTTAGTGCTTCGCCCATTTTATAGTGAAGTCTCGCTAAATTAGGATTAAGTTTGAGACCACTTTGATAAATAATAAGTGCTTTATTTATTTTTCCCTGCTTGAGCAATATTTCTCCTATTTTACAGTAAGCATCCCAATTTTTAGGGTGACTTTTGATCGCTTGATGATAAGAAGTAATGGCTTGATTTAACTTACCCTGTTTATACAAAATATCTGCTAAATGTTTGTGCGACGAAGGAAAATTTGGATTAAGTTCAATAGCTTGTTGAAATGCCTCAATTGCATCATTTAACTTGTCTATATCTTGGAAAATTTTGCCTATTTTGTAATAGAACATCCAGTTTTCAGGTAAAAGCTTAATTAAATGTTGATAACAATTGATAGCTGCATCTAACTCTCCTCTCTCTACAAAAATTTCCCCTAATTTAGAGTAAGCTTCCGATAAATTAGGATTTAATTCTATAGCTCCACGATAATCAGCTATTGCCTCTTCCGCTTTACCTTCATTTAATAAAATATTTCCATGATTCACTTTTTCTAAGGCAGTCTTTTCTAATTCTACTTTTTGAGCTTGAGACCAATATTTTTTTGCCAAACTTAACTGACCTAATTTTTGGCAAACCCTAGATAAATTTCGATAAGCACCAGGCAAATTTGGTTGTAATTCAATAGCTGTTTCATAGCAAGCTATAGCTGGCTGCCATTCATTTTGTTTGGCATATAAACTCCCAATATTTATGTATATCTCCGCCCAATTTGGCTGCTGCATCATAGCTTTTGTATACCAATTTATCGCCTCTTCTAACTTTCCCATTGCCTGTAATACATTTCCTAATGTTTTACAAGCTAAAGGATAAACTGGTAATACTTCTAGAGATTTTTCACAGTATAAATAAGCCTCATCTAATTTTCCAGCTTCTAAATAAGATTCTGCTTCTTGATACAAACTAAAAGCTGCCATTTCAGGAGTTAAATTTGAATACATATTGATGTTTTAAACTTTTGAAAATAATATGATAATTTGATTGTAGCTCACCCAAATTTCAATCTCTCTTTTTTTTGAGAACAACATTGGGTCTCCATTCTTCCTTTTGAAAGATATAAAAATCAAGTTATGAATCTTCTTGCCTGCCTATTCCAGGAAGTACTGATAGGGTAACTCTTCTGTAAAGAGGCTAACTGAAGTCTAAAGTTCATCCGGTAGGATGCTAACTGAATTTACTTCTAATTCCAGTTAAATTCCATTCCTAAATACTCCTCTAATTTTTGGTTATGAATTTGAAAATAATCATTGAAACTCCTACAGATTTCTGAATCAATAAATGTTGGAAATAATCTCATAACCTGATGATAGCTCACCCAAATTTCAATCTCTCTTTTTTTGACAAAAATATCGGGTCTCCATTCTTCCTTTTGAAAGATATAAAAATCAAGTTATGAATCTTCTCGCCTGCCTATTCCAGGAAGTACTGATAGGATTACTCTTCTGTAAAGAGGCTAACTGAAGTCTAAAGTTCATCCGGTAGGATGCTAACTGAATTTACTTCTAATTCCAGTTAGATTTCATTCCTAAATACTCCTCTAATTTTTGGTTATGAATTTGAAAATAATCATTGAAACTCCTACAGATTTCTGAATCAATAAATGTTGGAAATAATCTCATAACCTGATGATAGCTCACCCAAATTTCAATCTCTCTTTTTTTGACAAAAATATCGGGTCTCCATTCTTCCTTTTGAAAGATATAAAAATCAAGTTATGAATCTTCTCGCCT
>NZ_JAAHGH010000178.1:7613-8271 GCF_010672525.1 Okeania sp. SIO2B3
TTGGAAATAATCTCATAACCTGATGATAGCTCACCCAAATTTCAATCTCTCTTTTTTTGACAAAAATATCGGGTCTCCATTCTTCCTTTTGAAAGATATAAAAATCAAGTTATGAATCTTCTCGCCTCCCTATTGCAGGAAGTACCGATTAAGGGTATTCCAGGTTGATGAGGTACAGTAGCATTAGTTTTTTAAATAGTTGTTGAAGTATGGAATTAAATTTTCATTCTTTTTGAGACAATTTACTATAATTACTGTACCACACTTACATGGAGTAGGTTGTAACTGATAACTGAATTTACTCCTAATCCCAGTTAAATTTTATTCCTAAATACTCTTCTAGTCTTTGGTTATGAATTGGGAAATAATCATTGAAACTTCTACGGATTGATGAATCAATAAATGTTGGAAATAATCTCATAATCTGATTGTAGCTCACCTAGATTTCAACCTCTCTTTTTTTGACAAAAATATCGACTCTCAATCCTGACTTTTTCAGAGGATAAAAAATCAAATTATCCATCTTCTCCTATCCCTATTCCAGGAACTACTGATAACTGATAACTGTTAACTGAATTTACTCCTAATTCCAGTTAAATTTCATTCCTAATACTCTTCTAGTCTTTGGTTATGAATTGGGAAATAATCATTGAAACTT
>NZ_JAAHGH010000179.1 GCF_010672525.1 Okeania sp. SIO2B3
AAAAAGTGCAAATTGTTCAGCTTGAGCGACTAAAAAGTTAGGACGGGTGAGAGACACTGCCCAAAAAGATACAGGTACAATTATTCTTCCTACTTTCGAGCGTCTTCCCACCCTCCCCACACTTCCTTAACGCACTACCAATTATTTAACATTTAAAGTTTGAAATATTTGTGACATCTTTAAAGTGAATTGGTATAAGATTTTTCCCTCTTCCTTCTTCTCTCTTCCTTCTTCCTTCTACTAATTTAAGGAGATTTTTAACAGATGCTAAAACAGGGAGATTTATTAAAAAGATTATTTAATGCTTTTAAGCCTTTTGAACCTTTGAAACCTGGTAGTCCTGTATATGTTGATTGTCGGGAAGTTCGTGGGGATGGGGATATTATTAAAGATTTAGCTGAACATATTAAATTATCTGATAATAATACTTATCAACTTTATGCCGGACATCGAGGTGCGGGTAAATCAACGGAACTTTTACGATTGAAAGAACACCTGGAAAATAACGGATATTTTATTGTTTATTTCGCTGCTGATGAACAGGATATTAATCCTGAAGATACGGAATATGCTGATATTTTGTTGGCTTGTACTAGGCATTTATTAGAACATTTGAAAGATGCTAATCCTAAGCCTCTACTTGATTGGTTAAAGGGGCGGTGGGGAGATTTAAAAGATTTGGCAACTACGGAAATTTCTTTGGAAAGTTTGGCGGTTGAATCACAAATTAATCAGTACGCTAAACTTACGGCAAATATTAGAGCTGAACCGACTTTAAGGAGAAAAATTAGAGATAAAATTAATCCTTATACTGAGAGTTTAATTGAGGCTCTGAATAGTTTTATTCGTGATGGTAAAAATAAGCTTGGTTCTGATTCTGAGTTGGTAATAATTGCTGATAGTTTAGACCGAATTGTACCAATTGTACAGCCGGACGGACGTAGCAATCATGATGAAATTTTTGTAGACCGCAGCGCTCAATTGAAGGGATTGGATTGTCATACAATTTATACAATTCCTATTTCAATGGTCTATTCTAATCAGGCGCCTAATCTCAAAGTTGAATATGACGATCCACAGGTTTTACCGATGATTATGGTGGAGACTATGGAGGGGGAGGTTTACGATTTGGGAGTTGCTACAATTAGGGAAATTATTGATAGACGAGTTAGTGAAGTTAATCCAGATTTATGTTTAGAAACGGATGTATTTGAAAGTCGAGAAGTTTTAGATAGACTTTGTTTAATGAGCGGCGGTCATGTCCGGGATTTAATGTTATTAATGCAAAGTGTAATTAAACGTGCGGGAGGTAAATTACCGATTTCTGCCAAGGTGGTACAAAGAGCTATTACGGAAGCAAGACTTCCTTATAAAAGATCGGTTCAACAGGAAGAATGGCAAATATTAGTTGATGTTTTTCGCTCTAAAAGTATATTGAATAATCAGCAACACCGGGATTTATTGTTTAATCGTTGTTTGCTGGAATATACTTTCTTGGATGAGGAGGGAGAAAAGCAAACTTGGTATGATGTTCATCCTTTGATTAAAGGTGTTCGTGAATTTAAGGAGTTGTTGGAATGAAGCTTTAAAGAAGTCAGGAGTCAGATTTATATCCCCCCTAACCCCCCTTAATAAGGGGGGAACTGCTTAAAAAAGGGGAACTGCTTCATAAGGGGAGAAGTTTCAAAGTCACCCTTTTCAAGAGGTATTTAGGGGGATCATAAATTTTTATCCACCAGAGAATTTTTCATAACAGGATTTATGGAATTTATAGCGGTTTTTACAAAAGTAGATTACAAAACTTCTGCCTTCTGCCTTGAAGCGAAAATTTCTATATTTTATGTTAATGAAAATTAATATAAGGAGTTGTTGGAATGAAGGGAGAAAAAGTTGTTTGGGAAGAAGATATACAGTCAACTTTTGCAGAGGAATATCAAGACCTATTGAATGTTGTTAGGTTTATTGAAGGTTTTGGTTTATTGTTTGTAGAATGTTCGCCTCCACAGGGAACGGAAATTATTGAAAAAATTCGGCAGGATATTCCTCAAGAAAGGGTAGAAGTTTTGCGTTTGGATAAGACTACTTATAATTTTTATAGTCTGGTAAAAGATTTGCCAAATTTAGCAGAGATTGATGTTTTGTTTGTGACTGGTTTGGAATATTCTCTCTATCAATATGAGGAGGAGATGAAGGAAAGGGGTTTGGATAATAATGAGATTATTTCTATTAGTAGAAGGGGAGTACCTCCTGTTTTGATTAATTTGAATCAGCAGCGAGAAAGATTTAGGGATGATTTTGATATTTGCTTTGTGTTTCTGTTACCAAGGTTTGCTTTAGATTACTTGATTAAACGTGCCCCAGATTTTTTTGATTGGCGTTCTGGGTTATTTCTTTTTCCTATGAATGAGGAATATTTACGACAGGAATCTTTAGATGTTTGTGCAAAAGAATTAAATGATTATAGAGAGTTTACCTGGCAAGAGTGTAAGTATGTATGGTTCAGAATTAAAAGTTTGCTTGATGACGAAAGACTTCCTGCTGAACAAAAAGCTAGTTTGTTAGTTAGGAAGGCTTTTTTTGATATAAAGTTGAAGCAAAATGAAGAAGCAATATCAGCTTGTGATGAAGCACTAACAATTCAAGCTAATAGTTATGAAATTTGGAATAATAAGGACATTGCACCGAAAGAATTAGAAAGATATGAACAGGTACTGGCTGCTGATGAAAAAGCCCTAGAAATCAAACCATACTATTATGAAGCTTGGAGAAGCAAAGGTGATGCACTAAGAAATTTAAAAAGATACGAACAAGGACTAGCAGCTATTGAAAAAGCTCTAGAAATTAAACCAGACTATCATTATGCTTGGCATAATAAAGGCGCTGTAATGCTTGATTTAGAAAGATATGAACAGGCACTGGCTGCTTATGAAAAAGCTCTAGAAATTAAACCAGATTATTATTATGCTTGGAGAAGTAAAGGCATTGCACTGGGAAAATTAGAAAGATATGAACAGGCACTGGCTGCTTATGAAAAAGCTCTAGAAATCAAACCAGACTTTCATGAAGCTTGGACAAATAAAGGCATTGCACTGAGAAATTTAGAAAGATATGAGGAGGCACTAGCAGCTTATGAAAAAGCTCTAGAAATCAAACCAGATTATCATACTTGGTTTTTTAAAAGGATTACATTAGAAAAATTAGAAAGATATGAAGAGGCAGTTGCTGCTTCTGAAAAAGCTCTAGAAATTAAACCAGACTATTATTCTGCTTGGTTATTTAGAGGCATTGCATTAGAAAAATTAGAAAGATATGAACAGGCAGTTGCTGCTTATGAAAAAGCTCTAGAAATTAAACCAGATTATCATTATGCTTGGAATCATAAAGGCGATGCACTAAGAAAACTAGAAAGATATGAACAGGCAATAGCTGCTTATGAAAAAGCTCTAGAAATTAAACCAGATTATCATTATGCTTGGGAGAATAAAGGCATTGCACTGAGAAAATTAGAAAGATATGAACAGTCAATTGCAGCTTATGAAAAAGCTCTAGAAATTAAACCAGACTCTCATTATGCTTGGTATGGTAAAGGTAATATCTTTTTACGATTAAAATTGTATCAACAAGCAATAGTTGCTTATGAAAAGTCTCTAGAAATTAAACCAGACTCTACAAACTCTATTATTAACCTTGGCTTAGTTAAATATGAAATGGGAAAGATAGATGAAGCTATAAAAAATTGGGAAGCTGCCATTAAAATAAATAACCAAGATTTAGAACCTCAATTAGCAATAGGAGTAGCACTATACAAAAAAGGTGAAATTTCAGCAGGTTTAACAATGGCAGAAAAAGCATTAAAATTAGACAAAAATTGGGGAAACTTGCAACGGCTCAAAAAAGAACTTTGGGGCGATAAACTATTAGCAGATGCAGAAAAATTATTAGAAAATCCTCAGATAAAAACCTTACTTTCTCAGATAGTTGAAGAATAAAGAAGCAAGGAAGAAAAAGAGGTACTGATAACTGATAACTGTTAACGAAGTTCCTCCGGAGGAGGCTAACTGAAATGACCTCACGTCACAACCAAAACCCTGTAGGGCGAATGCCATTCGCCCCTACTGTTGTCTATCCAAATAAAAACCGCTGTATGATGGGATTATTCAATTTTGAATATTTTCAAACTCGTAAAATAAATAACAAGCGATCGCCACACAAAAAATTCACCCCAAACTTATCAAGAAAAAATAATATTTCTCTCTCCTTTCCTTCTCAGAGATAGCCTTTCTCAGACTAAATTTCTATTTGATCAAAATAATATGGGTCGTGCCACCCCGCCTTTTAAGGCGAAATATTTCTGGAGAGTTGCTCAAGTACCCTACTTCCCCTCCTGGGAGGGGCAGGGCTAATTCATTGTCGTAGGGAGAATATTCATCAGAAATACATTTAATTGTGCAAATATACAAATCTCCCCATCTCCCCTGGGCTAATTCTTTGTCGTAGGGAGAATATTTACAACCCTATATTTATATTTTTTTGAGTTCCTGTGCTTCCCCCTCTTCCCCCTCTCCCCCCTCTCCCCCCTCTTCCTTTTTTCTAGGCGTGACAATAAATAGACCCTGCCTGGGAGGGGCGGGGGTGGGTTAACTTCTGACTTCTGACTTTTGACTTCTGACTTCTTTAATCCCTGTTCCCTAGCGCCTAGCACTATAAAACTCACAGCCTCACTATATCAAACATAGAACAATAGCCAAAATTTGCATATACTTAAGTAGAATTAACTACGATACTCCTTATTATTGACTAAATATAATACCCCACCAAATAAGCAAAAAGATTAAATAAGCGTTAAATTAATAACATCATCTAGTCATTATGTCAACCCTCAGTCCTTGTGAACCAAAATATCTAGAACTCAAAAACAGTCTCATCCAAATACGAGACCTAGAAGACGCCGCCTCCGTACTAAACTGGGACCAAACCACCTATATGCCCGCCGGAGGAACTTCTGCCAGAGGACGACAAATAGCCACCCTCAAAGAACTTGCCCATGAAAAATTTACCAACCCATCCATAGGTCAACTCCTCGAAGACCTCCGCCCTTACGAACAAAGCCTCCCCTACGACTCCACCGAAGCTAGCTTGATCCGTGTTACTCGCCGAGACTACGAGCGCGCCATCCGAGTCCCTTCAGAATTCATGGCCAAATTTTGCCAACATCAAGCTACCGCCTACGAAGCATGGGTCAAAGCCAAATCTCTCAAAAACTTTTCCCTAGTACAACCATATTTAGAAAAAACATTAGACCTAAGTCGAGAACTAGCCTACTTTTTCCCCCACAAACATATCGCCGATCCTCTCATTGACTTTGTAGACGAAGGCATAACAGTCTCCATACTTCGCCCTCTCTTTCGCGAACTACGCCAAAAATTATTACCCATAGTTGAAGCCATTACCTCCGGCCCACCTGTTGATGATTTGTACCTCCACCAATATTACCCAAAAGAACAACAACTCAAATTTGGACGTACTGTTATAGAACGTATTGGGTTCGACTTTCAAAGAGGTAGACAAGACGAAACCCCCCACCCCTTTACTTCTAGCTTTTCCATTGGCGATGTTCGTATTACCACTCGCGTGTATGAAAATAACTGTACCGAAGCTCTATTTAGTACAGTCCACGAAGTAGGTCATGCTCTCTATGAACAAGGTATTGCTCTGGAATTAGAGGGAACGCCCCTTGCAGAAGGAACCTCAAGCGGTATCCATGAAAGTCAATCCCGATTATGGGAGAATATGGTAGGACGTAGTCGAGGCTTTTGGGAATGTTTTTATCCCCAACTACAGGGTATTTTTCTGAAACAACTGAGTTGTATTTCTGTTTCTGAATTTTATCAGGCTGTGAATAAGGTTGTTAAGTCACCCATTCGTACTGATGCTGACGAAGTAACCTACAATCTCCATGTAATGATTCGATTCGATTTAGAGTTGGCCATGTTAGAAGGGAAGTTAGCTGTTTGTGACCTTCCCGAAGCCTGGAACGAACGCTATAAAAAAGATTTAGGGATAGTTCCCACGAATGATAGTGAGGGAGTAATGCAAGATGTGCATTGGTATGGTGAAATGATTGGGGGAATGTTCCAAGGCTATACTTTAGGTAATTTAATTGCTGCTCAAATTTATGAAACTGCAGTGAAGTCTAATCCCGAAATTACTGTTGCTATTGAACAAGGTAATTTTACTCTTTTGCATCAATGGTTAAAGCATAATATTTATCAACATGGTCGCAAATATACTGCTAATGAACTAATTGATAGAGTAACAGGTCAATCTTTAAGTATTGACCCTTTTATTCGTTACATTCACAATAAGTATAGTGATATATATTCTGTTAAATTAGCTCTTGTTGCTTGAGGGAAAGCCAATTTCAAATAAGGAATTGAAGTTAAAATTATTGGGTGCATCTCAGTTTTGAAGAAAGCAAAAAATTTATCGCTTTTAGGGAACAGGGAACAGGGAATAGGGAATAGGAAAAAAGTATTTTTGTAAATATTTAGATACACCCGAATCTATAGCAGAAGGAAGATGGAAGATGGAAGAACGTCAGATTTTTCCTTCTCTGGTAGATAACTAAATGTCTTTTTCCCTCTTCTTTCTACAGCTTAAAACTCAGAAAACGCCAGGTTTTTCCTTCTCTGGTAGATATAGCTGATTCCATCATAGGTCATTTCAGTTATCAGTTATCAGTTATCAGTTATCAGTTATCAGTTATCAGTTATCAGTACCTCTGGAATAAGGAGGCAAGAAAATACGGAATCTTCTTTTCTCTTGGTAGATTAGATATGGCGAGGTCTCCTCGCCATCCCACCCTACGGGAAGCTGCGAAGAGAGAACTCTGTTCCGCTGTCGCGTTTCGCGTCAGCGTTGCGAAGCAAACGACCGCTTTTTATCCTCTTAAAAGAGGAGGCTTAACTACTCAAATTTTTCGGTTAGGTACACCCGTCCCGGATAAGATGTCGGCGCTGGGAATGTTTAATTGTTAATATCTGTTCTTTTTATTAGACCGCATCTGTTGTAACTAAATGCCTTCTTCCCTCTTCCCTCTTCCCTCTTCCCTCTTCCTTCTTCCTACAAAGATGTTAATATTAATTATACAGATGATTAAATTTTTAGTCCCGCTCAATTTCAGCTAAAACTAGAACTGCAAATATCAGCAAAGTTATTAAAGAGAGATCCAGGATTTTCAAACCAAAACTAAGTAATCATCACAACAATATTATTATGCGTATCCCTACTATTACTACTCTATTAAGTTTAGTAGCCCTGTTTACTTTTACTCAAGTCAAAGCTGTTGCCTCCAACAAAACAGAATCTACAGAATCTTTAGTAACAGAAAAAGAAGAAGATTTAACTCGCAAGTCTAATTTAGAGACTTCCACTGCTGGAGAAAAAGATACTAACAAAATTCAACTGTGGCAAAGACAGAAAAATCACAACTTTCGGATACCCTTTATTGGTGGAAATATCAGATATTTAGGTAAACCTGCTCAACGTGAACTATTCTCCAAACCATTCTATTCCGGTGTAACTCAAAAACAGAATAATCCAAAGAATATATCACAGGGTTCTCGAGGCGCAGAAGTATGGGCAGTACAAAGACGTTTGCAAGCTAGAGGTTTTGACCCTGGAGCTGTAGATAGTGTGTTTGGTTCTCGCACCACAGAAGCAGTAAAAGCTTTTCAAAAGTCTGTAGGCTTAAGTGTAACAGGTATAGTTAATGAAGCTACTTGGACAGCTCTGGCTAAACCTTCATTTGCCTCTCGTCCACCAACTCAAAGAGAAAAACCATCAATCTCAAAGCAGAACTCACCCATCCAAATAGAAAAGATATTAGCAAAAGGAGACAAGGGGTCTAAAGTTAAAACTTTACAAATGCGTCTAGAAACAATGGGTTTTAATCCAGGTCCAATTGATGGGGTCTTTGGCAAAAAAACCACAGGAGCAGTTAAAGCATTTCAAAAATATAAGGGAATTAAGGTTAATGGGATAGTAGATAGAAAGACTTGGGAAGCTTTCAGCCAGAATTGACATACTCCCCGGCGTAAACGCACGGGGATTCTCCTGAAACCAGGATTCTTGGTTCAATGAGTCCACTTAAACTAAACACCTTACGGCATCTAGTCCAGAGATGGTTCTCACGCCTGCGCGTTCGCTCTATTGCCTCTTTCAGAG
>NZ_JAAHGH010000018.1 GCF_010672525.1 Okeania sp. SIO2B3
CTGCCGAAAACTTACTACGAGAATCAGAAGCTAAATTAAGAGAACAAAAACAAGAACTTCAGCAAACATTAACAGAACTTCAGCAGACTCAAGCTCAGATGATTCAAAGTGAAAAAATGTCTAGCTTAGGTCAAATGGTTGCCGGAGTTGCCCATGAAATTAATAATCCGGTGAACTTTATTCATGGAAATATTGTTTATGCAAAAGATTATATTCAAGATTTGCTAAATTTAGTTCAACTCTATCAAAATTATTATCCTCATCCCCATCAAGAAATTGAAGCAGAAATTGAAGCGATCGAATTAAGTTTTCTTCAAGAAGACCTCAACAAAATCCTTAAGTCTATGGAAGTGGGAACAGAGCGCATTCAGGAAATTGTCAAATCATTGCGCATCTTTTCTCGTTGTGATGAAGCAGAAATTAAAAAAGTCGATCTACATGAAGGAATTGAGAGTACTTTAATGATTTTACAGAGTCACTTCAAAGCTAAATCTAAATCTGAATATTCAGAGATTAAAATCATCAAAGAATATGGTCAACTACCTCTGATCGACTGTTATCCTGGACAACTTAATCAAGTATTTATGAATATTCTTAGTAATGCAATTTATGCGATTAAAGATACTCAAAATTCTCAAAAAATTGAATTGAATTCTGGCTGTATTTGGATTAAAACTCAAAGAATATCGGACAATTTAGTACAAATTTGTATTACTGATAATGGAGCAGGAATTAGTGAAGAAGTTCTCTCTCATTTATTCGATCCTTTTTTTACCACAAAACCAGTTGGTAAAGGGACTGGGTTAGGACTTTCAATTAGTTATCAAATTATTGTTGAAAAACATAAAGGAAAACTAGAATGTCATTCTCAAAAGGAAAAATATACAGAATTTATCATGACAATTCCTATAAAATTGAGTTAAAAAATGTAAGCATTCAGCAGTCAGCTATTAGCTAGTCTCCTACGGAGGAGCTAAAAGCAATTGAGAAATTTGGATAGAATTAAAACTTACTGTCAAATTACGATTCTTTAAGCTTATCAGGAATTATTCATTATTTGCTTAAGCGCTGACTGCTAAGAGTTGTTTGCGCAGCATTCCGCAGGAAATGCTTACTAAAAAATTTCCTTCATTTCCCGAATAGAAGCTATTCATTCTTCATTCTGACTCCTGACTCCTGACTCCTAACTCCTACAGGTAAAGTACCAAAATTATTACTTGTTTAGCACTACTGCATAAGACTCTGCCAATAAATTTTTTCCTATACTTTTTAGATTGCGGTCTAAGGTAAAAGATTGAGGTGGATAAATTGAAATTTTCTCAAAATCAGGATGTAAAGGATTAATCAAATAATTATATTCTTGAGGAATAATAGCAGAAGGAACCTTTAAAACTGCTGTCGTTCTAGCAGTTAACCATTTATCTCCAATCGACGCTAAAATGGTAGGTGGAGAAGTATCACGCCAGTTATGGGGTAATAAATTTTCATCTACTTGTTTAATAGGTAAATTATCAGGAATTTTTATACCAATAGATAGAAATATATTGCCAAAATTTTCTATTTCCATGCTGACTAAAGTTTCTAATGTTGCTAGAGATAATGTGGCTGAAGTATAAATCAAGGATGTACCTTTAGAATTCCAGCGCCCTCTGCTACAACTAGAAGCTTCAGCTTTAAAAGCACTATTAATATGTTTTTTATGAGAGATTCGCCATACTATTAAACTCATAATGATTATCTTGTAAACTACTAAAATTGAAGAAAAATTTAGGATTTGGAATAAATGATTGAAAGACTTAGACTAGCTACTAATTAATTTTCTTTCCTAACTACTTCTTCAAGATTTATATAAGCTAGGTTGATGATCAGAAATATTCAATTATTTGATTCATTTTGATAGCACCACAGAATCATAGAATAAAAATGCTGATACTATCTATCTATAGAATCAATAGAATAAAAATGCTGATACTATCTATCTATTTTTCAGCTTGTAAATCCTGAATTATTTTCTTAAAAAAAACCTATGGGCAGGTGGAAAACCTGCCTTTTTCTGTGTTTTTTATTCACGACCAACAGAAACGAACTATTAATAATGAATAATTAACTATATACTCCATACTCTATTTTATTCAAAAGTTCATCTACTTGTTGTGTACCTGCATCCGTATCTAATAGTTCTAAAGGAGTTTTGCCACCCAAGGCACGATTTGATTTTTTCAGCCAATCTCTTGCTATTTCTACATTTTCAAATATATCTAACGTTTGTGCAAAAATTCTAGCAACGCGATACAGTCTATCTGATTCTGAAAGATCTAGAGGTTTCTGATCTTTCTTACGCCTAGATATAGTACGTTCAGAAGTTGCTAATAAAGATGCCATTTGTGACTCAGAAATGCCACAATATTCCGCTACTTTAATCACAGAAATTATTGAAAATCCCTGACGAATTATACTGACTATTTGTAGTTCTTGGGGCAATTCCAAAATATTTTGAGGTATTTGATCAAATCCTAAAATTTGATAGATTCTGGGGATGGTTTCAGTTTCTGAGTTCTGAGAAACTTGATCTGGAGATAACATCTGGACATCCTTTGAAGGTCATGTGTCTAATATTATAATGCCAAATGTCCTGAAAAAGTTGTTTAAATTTTATATTTATCAGATTTTATAGCTAAAGAACGGGACAGTTAGAACATAGTATTGATGATGAAGCTTAGACAGGAAAAAGTTTTTCTCACTGTTCCCTCACAGGAGTGCGCTAGCATATGCGTCTACCACCGACGGGGGGTTGCACCGCTGTTCCCTGCAAACATATTAATTCAGTAGGTTAACCCGCCGTAAAAGCAAGATAACATTAGGGAAAAAAGTTTCCTGGATATAGCTGAGTGCTAGTTGCTATATCTGAAGCTAAATATCCAGAATATAATTAATTTATAATTATTATGACCATGATTTATACTATAAACCTCTAATTTTTTCTGATAAGCTCGATACTCTAGAGAGAAGATCCAAAAAACAGGAGGATCAGAAAGATGAGAAAAAGTATAAAGATGAGACCGTTAGAAACCATATTCCTTATTAGTTACTTTATCTGATGTCTAGAAAATTATAGACAACAATGTTACATAGTTTTTGTTGAAGTTCAATAAGGAAGAAATAAACCCCATAAATTTATTTATGGAGTTTTTAATAGAGTATTTATTTTTCGCCCTTTGTTTCTAGTCTGCTCTACCTTGCAGTAGGAATTCGGGATTCTTTTTTGATTCCGGTTGGGTGTAACTGTCATAGCTTTGATTTGACTTTATCTAAACTGTTTTTCTGGAAGGCGAGTGGACAAGAGAAATGATTGTGGCCATACTTCATAATATTGGGACACATTTTTACCCTAGCTTTCTATTTGTACACGAGGATAAAAGGCCACATAGTTTTGAATATTTTTGGCTTTTTCTTTGGGGTTGGGATAATACCAAGCGCCATCTTTATTTATCTTACCATCTACTTCTATATCGTAATAGCTTGCTTCACCTTTCCAGAAACAGTTAGTATGGGTTTTGCTTTCTTTGAAATATTCACGATTAACTGTGTCTGGTGGGAAATAATAATTACCTTCGACAGTTTTACAGCGATCGCTCTGTGCTAAAATAACACCATTCCAAAGAGCTTTGAGCATTATTTTTTCCTAATCCTAGTAATCTAGCAATTATGGTATATAATCATATCAAATATTGAATTAAATCAGGAAAAAGATAAAATTACAAATTGATTTTCCCGGTCTAAATTTTATAATCCTGGATTTAAGGCGATCGCTAGTTTCTATATTAATGATTAAGTAATAATGCATTTTTATCTGTGTAGCTTCTTATTATCTAAAAAATCCAAATTTTGTACTTTATCCAACTAAGAAAAGTTGTTATTATGAAAATCACTTTCATAAAACGCAAAAAAAGCAGCTAGTTAAGCTGCATATTTAAGAATAACAGTTGTGTTTCTGCGATCAAACTTTAATTAATTAATTTAATATAGAAAATTATACTTTTATAATATGTAAAAATAAATTCAATGTAAGTGATTTCTCCCATCAGTCAATTATGACTTTCATCCATAATTAGAGTGATAATGTATTGAAAAAAATATGATTGTAAACACTAAAATTAAGTGATGCAGGTAACAAGTAAATCTTGATCCCTGCAATCTCACTGTTTTTTCAGCATAATTTTCTTATAGGGGTTTTCATATTGCACTAACTAACCCTGAAAACGAAATAACGACAGAAAAATCAAAATGATACATGATGTGCTAATTGTTATTGTCCATGATGGATATTGCGCTTCTTGTATCTTCTATTCGATCAATGTGAGCTTTGAGTAAAGATAAATCTGTCGCTACAAATCTCTTGTTGGTAGTCAGATCGTAAGCTTCCCACTCTTGAGAAAAATCTACATCTTGCCAAATAAACCAATCTCGGTAGATTTCACCTTCATCAATATCACCACACAGAGCTAACCAATCATCTCCATCAAAATTGTCTACTGCTGATGCTACTAAGTCAAGCCATGCAATAGTAGTACAAGTATCTGTATCGATATCAGTAGCAGAGGAGATGGACTGGGAGAGGCAGGTGTTAGAAGTCATTGCTAAATTCCTTGATTAACTCTATGCTTTAACTGTAGGAACTTTTAGCACTAAATAGTAATAGATATATGCCACTATCTGAATCAAACCATCTCAGATATCAGATTAATCTACCTTGTTATTACGAAAATGGTAAAGTAGAATCATCCTACAAGTAGACACTTCACAAATTGGCACTGTGGCGTTGCTGAAGCGCGTGCATGATATTAATCGCGCATTACTTAGGAGTCAGTCCACCCCCGCCCCTCCCAGGAAGGGAGCCAGGAGTCAACCCACCCGCGGGCCCCTCCCAGGAGGGGAACTCAGGAGGACCGAGTCAGGAGAGAAGAAAGAAAAGAAGAAGCAATAAGCAATCAGGAAGAGGAGGAAAAGGAGAAAGTTTTTTTAATCACGCTCTTATCCAGACATGATATAACTATCTTTGCGTGAACTTGGTATTGTTCGGATTGGGAGAAATTTTTTTCCCACTGTTGTCTGTTGCCTCTTCCTTGCTATATTTTGTGGTTTACTCAAACGAAAAGCGCTGTAAAGGAAACAGGATGTTAAGGCAGTTAGGTAAGTCACAAAAAAAATTTTTAACTGCCTAAAATACCCCACAGTCTCTATAGCTAAGGAGATACCTTAATAATTAAGAACAATTATAGGACTTACGCAGATACGCTATATATAGCGCTCAAAACTATTGTCCAACAGTTACTTTACTCTATAAATAGTGCCTTTGCGTAAGTCCTGAATTAATAGTTGAGGTGTTCAAAAATGCTTAATATTAATAAGATGAAAACAAATATAGTAGCGATCGCTGCAGTAGCTCTAACTATTTGTAGCACTCCCCTAGCACTTGCGGAAAATTATACTAGGGAATTTGACGAACAAAAATATCTACGCCAAAACCCTGATGTTGCACAGCTGGTACGTCAAGGAAAATATAAGTCTGGTTATGAACATTATGTCAGATATGGGCAATATGAAAATCGCCCTCCAGCTTTCAAAATATTTAATGAGCAAGAATATTTGCGACAGAACCCTGACGTTAGAAATGCGATACGTCGTGGAGAATTTCAGTCTGCTTACGATCACTACCTCAAACATGGTCAATATGAAAACCGTCAAGGTGCTTCTAAACCATCACAACCGGAATTTTATGATGATTATAATCCACCTCCTTTTGCTTACAATAATTCGAGTTGCCAAAGTATAAATCGTAATTTATCTCAGGAGGCATTTTTCCGCACTGAAAGTCGAGTAATTCATATTTGTAGATATGAAAATAGTAACAAATTAGTTTGGTTTGAGCGGAACAATAGAAGCAATTCTGGTTGGAAAAGTTTTCCTGTAGAAGTTGCCTATAATGGTTTTGTTAATGCTCGTATGGGCTATTTTGTTAATAACAATGAATTTATTCATAAAAGAGGAAATCGAAGAGTTTATAGAGAACAAGTTCTAACTCAATGGAGACATAATTGTACTAAAACATCTCCTTATCCATCATCAAATACTTTTTAAAATTCTAATACTAATTTGATAAACTTTTGCTACAAATGATTAGAATCTTTATTAGGAATCAGAAGTCAGGAGTCAGAATGAATGTCTTCAGAACCAGTTTTTAGGTCAGAAACTCTATTTTTTGATCAAAGGGACATCTACTATAAATTATTTTAATCACACTTATTGTTAGTAACATTCTTTTTCTAAAATGGTATCACTAATTATGACCACTATTATTTTTTCCTGTACGTTGCCAATGTGATTGTTCCCCTACCTGAATTCAGAATTCGGACTCCCGATCATTTATAGAACCCCTAAACGGATCTATTAAGCATCTCCTCCATGCATAGGGAGTAGGGAGTAGGGAGTAAGGATTAGGGGGAAAGAATTGATGAATAACAGTGCAATAATTGATTTGATTTTGGATTGTTGGAGATATCTATCTATAGCTATGTAATTAAATATCAATATCCTAACTTCTTTGCCTAAAAACCCAACATTAGCTAATATTCCACTCAGGGCTTCTATAGAACCCATTCGATCTATATATAATTATGGTACTCAAGTCTTTTCGCGCATAAATTTTGAGGAAAAATCATCTCAAGGAGTGTTGAATTTTTTGTATTATTTCTCCCCACATCTTCCCTCTTACCTTCCCCTCCACGGTCGGGGTTAGGGGTGGGTTGTCTCCTGTCTCCTGTCTCCTGTCTCCTGTCTCCTAGCTAAAAAAATTTAATATTTATGAAGATACCACTCAGGGGTTCTATACGACAGACATATTGAAGTACGTAATGTAGGCTAAAATAATATCGCTGTATTCATTTTATGCTTTAGTCAGAACTTTTTCAGGAAGCTTTACCTCATTTTGGAGAGGCTTTCCTTGCTCAAAATCAGTAATATTAGATAAGGTCGTAGTAGCAATATCATTCATTGCTTCTTTAGTGAAAAATGCCTGATGAGAAGTAATCAAAACATTTTGGAAAGATTGTAATAATTGGAAAGTATCATCCTGAATAACTGTATCAGATAAATCTTTAAAGAAAATATGTTCTTCTTGCTCATAAACATCAATTCCAAAATAACCAATTATTCCAGATTTTATGCCTTCAATTGCTGCTTTTGTATCAATTAATTGACCGCGACTGGTATTAATTAACATCACACCTGGTTTCATTTGCGCGATAGTTTTAGCATTAATCAAATGATCATTTTCTGGTGTTAAAGGACAATGTAATGAAATAATATCAGAGTTAGCTAATAACTCAGGCAAGTCTACATAACGAGTATCGCCAATCTCTTCAAATTGAGGATTAGGATAAGGATCGTATCCAAGCAAATGACAGCCAAACCCGTGGAGAATTTGGGAAATAATGATGCCTATTTTACCCGTTCCCACAATTCCCACTGTGCGATGATGTAGATCGAATCCCAATAGACCATTTAAAGAGAAATTATCATCACGCACTCTATTATAAGCCTTATATAGTTTCCGATTAAGCATCAAAATCATCCCAACAGCAAATTCTGCCACTGAATAGGGAGAATAAGCTGTCACTCGCACAACTTTAATGCCAACTTCAGCAGCAGTTCCCAGGTCAACATTATTAAAACCCGTACATCGTAGAGCAACTAAACGAATACCTTGAGCAGCTAAAATTTTCAGAGTTTCAGCACCCACATCATCATTGACAAATACACAAACTGCTTCACATCCAGTTGCCAGAGCAGCAGTTTTAGCTTCCAGTCGAGTTTCATGAAAAACAAACTCATGGTTAGCATTAGTAGCAGTATTAGCTACCTCTAGAAATTCGCGGTCGTATTTTTCGGTACTAAAAACAGCAACTTTCATATTAGATTAGGGAATAGACTTCATTAATTGATAATGGATAATTGATAATTACCTCGGATTTTAACGGCACTTTAGCAAATTTCAAGCCCAAACAAATCCTAAACTCTCTTTATGAGCAGGACTTACGCAAATTGACTTTGAAACTACCATCTGTAGGGGCGAATGGTATTCGCCCTCTCTAATACCAATTACCAAAAGTAATGCTATACTTCAGCTATACTTCAACAGTCAAATAGTTACCAAGATTAAAAGTTTGTTTTTGACAATTATTAGTTTGTTAGTATAGATCTTTCCTTCTTTTCCTCTCCCCACACTTCCCACACTTCCCACACTTCCTCACCCAATCAGATATAGCATTCTTTTTGAGAAATGGTATAATATGTAAAGTCTCTGCATAAGTCCTGAGTATTTAAAATATTCTCATCTTTCCTTCGACTACTATAACTATCAATACTTTGGGTTTGCTGATTAAATCTCAAAGCACTACTAAATAAAGGTAAGTGCCTTTTTATCATCGAAAAAAGTGTGCCTGTTTCAATTCACTTACCCTCAAAAAGTAATAATTTTGGGGTGATGGGGTGAGGGGGGCAGAAAAATCAAAGAACAATTATTCCTCCTAATTTCTCTGTCTTCCCACCCTCCCCACACTTCCCACACTCCCCACCTCCCCCAAACTTTGCTTTTTTCAGCAAACCCTACTTAGCTATCAGCTCCAGTCAAATGATTGTTGGGTTACGCTGACGCTGCTCAAGTCAAAATTAAAAAGTCAAAAGTCAAAAGTAATCTCTGAGTGAGTTTTAATATTTAAAATATTCTTATCTTAACTTCTGACTTCTGACTTCTAACTTCTAACTTCTGACTTCACCATCAGACCACTTCCAATTAACGATATCAGGTCGGTCAATACCATGCTCATAAGCATAATTTTGACAAGCTATTTGCTCATTGCGGAATTTTTCCTTCGCATGAGCACCTGCAACCTTTAGCTTCTCTACTCGGTCAATCACATCCATCGCAATACTGAAGCGATCGATATTGTTCCGAATAGCTAATTCCAAAGGCGTATTAATATTACCCTTTTCCTTATAACCCCTTACATGGAGATTATCGTGATTAGTGCGACGGTAAGTATAACGGTGAATCAACCAAGGATAACCGTGGAAATTAAAGATAATTGGCTTATCCAGAGTAAACAAAGTATCAAAATCGCGATCACTCAATCCATGAGGATGCTCCGTATCTGGTTGTAACTTAAACAAATCAATCACATTGATAAAGCGAATCTTCAAGTCAGGGAAAGCTTCTTGCAACATCATATTAGCAGCCAAAGCTTCCTTCGTAGGAATATCACCAGCAGTTGCCAATACAACATCAGGTTCCACTCCCTGATCGTTACTTGCCCAATCCCAAATACCAATACCCTTAGTACAATGCTTAATAGCAGCATCCATATCCATGTACTGCAAATGCTTCTGTTTGTCAGCAACAATCACATTAACATAGTTTTTACTCCGCAAACAATGGTCTGTAACCGACAGCAAACAATTAACATCAGGTGGTAGATATATCCGAGTTACATCCGGTGTCTTATTAGAAATCACATCTAGGAAACCAGGATCTTGGTGAGTAAAACCATTGTGGTCTTGTCGCCAAACAGTTGAAGTAATCAATATATTAAGAGAAGGAATTTTTTCACGCCAACTAAGCTCATTACACTTCTCTATCCACTTAGCGTGTTGACCCACCATCGAACCAATAACATGAGCAAATGCTTCATAGGTAGAGAAAAAGACGTGTCTTCCAGTCAAGATATATCCTTCCATCCAACCTTCAAGAGTATGTTCGCTCAACATTTCCATCACGCGACCATCACGCGCAAGCTCTCCACCATCTAAATCTTCCGGTAGAAATTCTGCCATCCAAGTCTTCTTACTGACTTCATAAATAGCACTTAGTCTATTAGAAGTATTTTCATCGGGCCCGAATACCCGGAAATTAGTCATGTTATTACCCATGACATCTCGGAGAAACACACCCAAAGGACGAGTATTTTCTGCCTCTATTGTTCCAGGTTTATCTATCTGTATGCCATATTCCTGGAAATTAGGCATATTCAACTCTTTGCAGAGGAGTCCGCCATTAGCATTAGGGTTCGCACTCATCCGACGGGCACCATAAGGAGCTAATTCTCGCAATTCTGCTAATAATTTACCATTGGCATCAAAAAGTTCCTCTGGCTTGTAGCTACGCATCCACTCTTCCAGAATTTTGAGGTGTTCTGGATTTTTAGCAACATCAGTCATCGGTACTTGGTGTGCCCGCCAGAAACCTTCAATTTTGTGGCCATCAATTTCTGATGGTGCAGACCATCCCTTGGGAGTTCGGAATACAATCATCGGCCAGCGTGGCAACTCAGCATTGCCCGAACTTCTAGCTTGTTGTTGAATATTTTTAATTTCTTGAACACAATGGTCTAAAGTAGCTGCCATTGCTTGGTGCATACTATCTGGGTCAGACCCCTCCACAAAATAGGGTTCATAGCCATAACCCAAAAACAGATTTCTTAAATCTTCGTGGCTAATTCTAGATAAAATTGTTGGGTTATTAATCTTGTACCCATTCAAGTGCAAAATTGGCAGAATAGCACCGTCTGTAATTGGATTAATAAATTTGTTAGAGTGCCAGGATGTAGCCAGAGGTCCTGTCTCGGACTCACCATCCCCAACAACTGGTACACAAATTAAATTTGGATTATCCAGAATTGCACCTGTAGCATGAGAAAGTACATAACCAAGTTCACCTCCCTCATGGATAGAACCTGGAGTTTCTGGCGTACAGTGACTACCAATACCACCAGGAAAAGAGAACTGTTTGAAGAATTTTTCTAAACCTTGTACATCTTGACTTTTATCTGGATAGACTTCTGAGTAAGTATCCTCTAAATAGGTTGGAGCTAGGACTCCTGGTGCGCCATGTCCTGGACCGGACATAAAAATCATATCGAGGTCAAATTTTTTGATAACCCGGTTAAGATGTATCCATATAAAGGCTTGACCAGAACTTGACCCCCAGTGTCCCAAAATGCGACTCTTAATTTGTTCAGGTTTTAGAGGTTCCTGTAGGAGAGGATTCTTTTTCAGGTAAATCATCCCTACCATTAAATAGCAACAAGCACGCCAAAAAGCTTGCATTTTTTGGACTTCATCAGGGCTGAGAGGTGTGCCTTCAACTGTTGAACGCGCCTGGCCAAAAGCACTGATCGAAGCTATTCTTTCTGGTGTTGATACCATAATTTTTAGATTCCTTATACAAAATTCTACATTTTTGTCTTTAGTAAGCAGAGCAAATGTCCATTGCTAGGATTAAGTTGAGTTGAGCAATTTCAAACATTCATTCTTGTTTGTGCTTATCAAAATCAGGACTTACGCAAAGGCACTATTTATAGAGTCCAAGTACTATTGGACAATAGTTTTGAGCGCTATATATGGCGTATCTGCGTAAGTCCTAAAAATAATATGGGTCGCGCAACCCCACCTTTTAAGGCGCAATATTTTTGGAGAGTTGCTCACAATTCCCTATTTCCCCTCCTGAGAGGGGGAGGGGGCGAGGGGTGGGTTAACTTCTGACTTCTGACTTCTGATTTCGTAAAAGTGGAGGTGACATGGCTATACTAATATGCCGATCTAGGTACAAATAACTATAATTCACTTCTACAATAAAACTGTCATAAAAATAATTAAAATTTAGTTAAATTTAGTATTTATAATTATTATCTTTATTCAATGGAAAAAAGTAAGCATTTCCTGCGGAATGCTGCGCAAACAGCTATTAGCCGTCAGCTAGCCTCCTCCGGAGGAACTGCGGACTTCAGCAATAAGACTTTGTGCTTAAGGACGGGGTTGAAATCAATACAGACTTTGGAGCTGATTTTTGTAGTAAGATTTTTCCTTTCTCAATTAATAAAGCTTTTATCACTCACTAAAAGCAATAGCTGATAGCTGATAGCTGAAGTCCGCAGTTCCTCCGATAGGAGGCTAGCTGATAGCTGACCGCTGAATGCTTACGGAAAAAATAATAATAGATATATACCAATATTCATATATACCAATTATGTTATAGGTGCTAAGACTAGGTTTTAGAAACCCTGGCAATTTCTTGCAAATAGTGCAATAGTAGAAGATGAAAACATCAACAAAAGGAAATGGTAAAAAATTGTGTCACGCCAGAGGAGAAGATATGCATGTGTCAATGTGAATATCTCCAATCCCAATACTCTGATGGAGAGCTTGTCAAAGAAGTTGGAGGAAGACTTAACTACAAACGAAAAAAAATGCTTACCATATTGGAACAGGTCATGTCAGGAAATGTCCAATCTATTGTGGTCACATACAAAGATAGGTTCTTTTGATTTGGCTTCGATTTGCGAATCTGGTTCTGCACCCTACACTCTGGCCAAATCCTGGTTCACGGCAGAGTTGAATTTTCTCCCGTTTGCGCAGCATTCCGTTTCGCAGCATCTGTGTTGGAAAGGAAACCCGAAATGGTTGAAGACATCCTTTCAATCCTCCACTGTTTCTGTGCAAGATTGTATTCATCTTAAATCTCTGCGTATCAGAGTTTACCCAGAAAAAAATCTCCATCAAATTTGGAAAAAGTGGTTAGCAGCAAGTAGATATTGCTTTAATCAAGCCATAGCTTATCAACGAAAACATGGGTTGATTTCAAAGTATGATTTGCGCAAAGTTGTATTGAAGAATGAAAGTTTACCAGATTGGATAAAAGAATCACCATACCATCTTAAAGTTAACGCAATTTATGATGCTAATACTGCATTTAAAACTAGCCGTAAAAGTGGAACTAAACAGCAAAATTGCGGAAAATTTCGTTCGATTAGAGACCGAATACAATCAATTAAATTTAGAGTCGAAGACTTTAAAAAAGGTACTTGGTTGCCATCAGTAACGAAAGGATTAAATATCCAAGCATCAGAACCAATTCCGACTATTAATGTTGAATACCAACAAAAACAAAAAAGTGGGACATATAAAACTTGCATGAGAGAAAAATCTTGGAATGCAGAGACTCAGTTGGTTTATGACAAAAAACGCTGGTTTGCCGTATTTCCAAAAGAGTTTAAACCAGAAACATCTAGTAGTCAATCCATCATAGCTTTAGACCCTGGTGTTCGCAGTTTTCTAACGGGATTTGATGGAGAAAAGTTGATCGATATAGGCAAGGGCGACATTACCAGAATCTTTCGATTGGGGCAGCATATTGACAAACTAATATCTACCAGAGGTGCATTAAAAGGTAGTCAAAATAAGTATAAAAGACAGGGATTAAACAAAAAAATTAATAGGTTGTTGATTAGGATAAAAAACCTCATAGATGAAGTTCATAAAAAAGTAGCAAAATGGTTAACGAGTGAGTATCGCGTCATATTTATCCCTACTTTTGAGTCATCCCAAATGGTTGCCAAGTCAGGAAAGAAGAAACGCCAACTTAACTCGACAACAGTTCGCCAAATGCTAAATTGGGCACATTATCGTTTCAAACAAACTCTGAAGTTCCACGGTTTAAAACGAGGCACAACCGTAATAGATGTAACTGAGGAATATACTTCCAAAACTTGTACTCATTGCGGTCATGTTCATCAAAATTTAGGAGGATCGAAGCATTTTAAATGTCCGCATTGCGGTCATTCAATGCCAAGAGATTGGAATGGCGCTTTGGGGATATTCCTCAAAGCATTGCGAGATACCGCCAGTGTCGATGGTTCTGCCGTCACACTGCTATGAACGGTTTTCCTGACTTTTGCCGGGAATTGCCGGGCTTGATGTATCTGATAGAATGCCCTATTCTATAAGGGGCGTTCATTATATTTTTTTTATTATGTTTAATTAATTCAGCTTATTTGATAAATTTTAACTACTATGATTTTGATTGTCTCATACCTTGTTTTTGGTAAGCATTTCCTGCGGAATGCTGCGCAAACAGCTATTAGCTGTCAGCTGTCAGCTGTCATAACGGGGTTTTAATGAATATAGACTGTTTTAACCAGTTTTTGTAGTAAGTATAAATTCTAACTGAATTAGTAAAGCTTTTATCTAAAAATAAAAACAATAGCTGATAGCTGACGGCTGAATGCTTACAGTTTAAGTCTCTAATTTAGCTTGATTTTTAGCTACTTTAACTAATGTTTTTTGTGTAATTCTGTCATAGAAAGTTCTATATCATCAGTAAGTATCTTCGCCGCTTGCTTTGTAGAATAATCAAGATAATCTTTGACTTCTAAAGGAGATCCTATATTAATCTTAACACCACACCGCCAAGGTGGAGGAGCTGGGCGATCGTATAAAATGCTAATAGGAATAATTTTTAGATTAATTTCTTTTTTGCTAGATATTGCCTGTAGTGCTATGCGAGCAACTCCTAATTGAATCGGATAAATTTTGTGTTCTTCTGGATATATTCTTCCTTCAGGAAATACTACTAACATTTCCTGATTTTTTAGGAGTTGAACACTATGGCGAATACTAGAAATTCCCGGATGATCGCGATCGATAGGAAACCCACCCAAACGACGAATAAACCAACCTTGAAAACCTAGTGTTTGTTCTTCAGAGACCATATATCGAAGTTTACGGTTAGTCACAAACAAACCTGCTGCATAAGCTATGATTATAGGGTCCCAGCGAGAACGGTGAGTAGGTGCAAGAATAATTGCATCTGTTTTTGGTATATTTTTTTGACCTTTGATTTCTATTTTGAAATAAAATGGTACTAATATACAGCATGACAAAAAGTAAGTTAGTGGAGTTAGCCAAGGTGAAAACTCAGAGGTAACTTCCGGAGATACTCGATCATTCTTAGGTTTATTGTTTTTAGTCATTGGTGGTGTAAAGGTAAGAAGAAGTTTACAGGGGAAATATTTATATTGTCGTACAGTATTTTAACAGACTCGATCTTTTTTTTAAGGGTGCTGAAGCTAATACTTAATCCGGTTTACTTATGCTATTGATGAAAGCACACAGCTCGATATCTCGATATATTAATATTAGAACAACAGTTATTGGTTGAGTATTTTGGGTCTTAACTAGGGTTTGCTGATTAAATCTAAAAGCATTGACATATAAAGGTTGAGCGCATTTTTTAGTGAAAAAAGTCCAAGCTTAATGGTCGTAATGGTTCAAAAAAGAGCGCGTTTTAGGCGCATAGTTGCACAGAATAATCCCTTGATTATTCTTCTTCCTACCTCCTCTATAAATTCCCCGTTCCTCCTGTCTTCCCCTCCATCGGAGATGCTACCGGATTTGATATAAACTACACACTCGCGCACCACAACCCTAGTAGTGGTATTCGATGAAACGTCCCTACTGTGTTCTACTTAAATGAAAACTTCTCTAGGAGTAGCGATCGCTACCTTCATGCAACAAAGCCATTTCATTGTATCACAAATAGCAATACTATACCAAATCCGGTTATCGAAAGTCCGTTTTTCGCTCTTACTCTCTCACCCCTCTGCTTTCTGCCTTGCCCTCATAATAAAGCTTCTGTCTAAACCGGATTTGGTATTATATCCTGCTACCTGAGCGGACTGGATTTAACTGGCAGATTAAGAATTGAGTTTAAGACTCCACCAAATCTTTAATGATCGGAATTATCGCCACAATTAACTCTTTCTCAGATCAGCTACTATAGGATAGGTCGCGACAGTCTTGCAACCATAATGGTACTGATTAAACTTGGGACAAATTACCTAATCATGTCAGCTACGATCGCCTCTACTCCAATTAAAAGAAATAGGATGGATTTCGGTTTCTTTCCTACTTATATCAACAGGACTTACGCAAATTGACTTTTAAACCACTATCTGTAGGGGCGAATGGTATTGGCTAACGCCAAGGTCCGAAGGGCGCCCTCCCTATATGTATAGTCTCTGCGTAAGTCCTGATCAAGTAACATTAATTAACCGCAATGTAGGGAGGTTGCATACAACCTCCCTACCAGGTTGGGTAAAGATTGTTGGTGTTGCTGAATAAATGTATGATTTCATAGGAGTCAGGAGGACTGAGTCAGTAGTTATAAAGAAGTTTTTCGGAGACTAAATAGGAGGAAATAGCTATAATTTGCACTATTATTTTGGCTGAAAATTTACCCAAAGTTGAATTTCATACCTTAAATCAGCAACACCAGATTGTTGATTATAGTTATTTAATGAGACATGATATTACAGTTTTTTCCACTCCCCATCTCCCTATCTCCCCATCTCCCCTAGCTAACTTATTATTCTTCAATGCTTCTAGAATGCTTCTAGAATTATCTAAACTGAGGACCGCCCACCCAACAAACAAGTGCCCATCTCTTACCTTGAGTAATAGGTGTTACTTCATGGAGTATTATAGAAGGAAATAAAACCATTGTTCCTCTTTCTTTTGGTAATTTTTCTGGGTCTCTGTTAGTATACAACTTCAATTGTGAACCTTCATAATCTTGAGGATTGGAAAGTTGGATCGAGATAGAAATTTTGCGATAATAATAAATATCCCCATTATCTAGATGTTTATTATAATGATCCTGAATATTTTCCTGATTGTTACTAGCTTCATAACATAAAAGTTGTAAAGAATCAATAATACCGTAAATATCATAATTCCACCACTTATTATTGGCATATTTCACACTATTAGTTAACCTTTCCCACAGCCATCTGGTTGATGCCGAATAATTCACACCCCAGGCTTTTACTTGACGAACCTCTGGTTTCAATTTTCCATCTACAGTAGGGTTTGATGGCTTTATCTGTTTTGATAAAGAAATAACCCAGTCACACTCTTTTTCTGTTAAAGCGCCCCAGTTTTCACCTGGTTGACAGAAATGCTCTTTTTGAGAAGCATCATAGCAAGCGTATGTAATTTGACGATACTTTTGTCCCGGAGAAATCCAAACCATATTTTCTCAATCCTACTTTATGAAAACTATTTATTTTTGCAAATTATCGGAATTGAGGACCACTAATCCAACCAATAAGTTCCCATCTTTTACCTTCCATAATAGGCGTTACTTCATGCAAAATAAATGAAGGGAACATAATAATTGTTCCTTTATTTCTAGGTAATATTTGGGGATTTTCTTGTAAATACAAATTTAGTTTTGCGCCCTCATAAGTATTGGGATCGGATAATTCTACAGAAAAAGAAATTTTCCGACAAGAGAAAGGATATTCATTGTCTATATGTAAATCACAATTATCTTTAATTTGATTAGAACTATTTGTGCTGTCATAACAAAGGAGTTGTAGAGGCTCTATAATTCCCACAATATCATAATTCCACCAACGATTATTTGCTGTTATAATATTATTAATTAATCGTTGCCAAAGCCAATTTGTTGCTTCAGTTTGAGATATTTCCCAAGCATTAGTTTGACGATAGTTCTGGTGAAGACCTTCAAACCGATGGCTTTTCTCCTTGAATAAATTTTGTGAATATGAGATAATCCATTCACACTCTTGTGCTGTAAAAGCGCCCCAATTTTCACCTTTTTGACAAAAATGACTTGGCTGACTACCATCGTAACAAGTGAATGGAGTTTGATTATATTTTTTCTCAGGATACATCCAAAACATCTTTTTTAATGCGTTGTCTATGTAATCTAATTAGTGTTGATGAATATCTAAGAAAATATTATAACAATTATCATGTATGAATTTTACAAAAAAGAAACTTAAAATTTAGATTAAGGAGATATCTCCAATCCCATAAGCTACCTACTTTGATTGTTTCGGTTTTTTTATTCTTTCTTTATTTCTTCTATCTTGCTGCTCTGAACTTCTAAAATGACTTGTTCCCAATATAGTTAGGACTTACGCGTTAGGAACGAGTTTTGGGCGTTTGAGATTGTTATCCTCAGGGACTGCTCCGCAAACATTGCCGCTCGCAATGACAGAATTAGGTTGCTTTGCGTAATATCATGTCCGGTTAAACAGTTATAAATAAACGACTCCTGACTCAGGAGGACCGAGTCAGGAGTCAGATCAAATCCGGTTGAAGACTTATCATATATTTGGGGGTTGGGAGTAGGGGAGTAGGGGAGTAGGGGAGATTAAATATTGAAGTAATTTAAGAAATTATAAACATATATTATATAACCGGATTCTATATCAGGAGGAAATCAAGAAGAACAGGACTTACGCATGCTTGACCTTGAAAACACCAAATGAAAACTGTGATAAATATACCTTTTCTTCTCAAATCCTGAGTAAAGTCATTTCATGGAACGTCAATATAGCAATGAGCGCTCAGGTATTTACAATGTCCAGCTCAAAATGCAGTAAGCGAAAAGGTGTACAAAAAATAATGTGTAAATATGCCAGCGCACATTGCTATACATTCTTTAAAAACATCAAAAACTCTGGAAAAATCACAATCGATATTAGCAGTTGTAATACCAGGCTAACTTTACTGCTTCATAAAACCGATATAAAACGTCATATAGAGACATTTTAATGTTTACCGAATAATTAATAATTAATAATTAATAATTAAATAATTCGCGCCTTGAAGCCTCCCCTTTTAAGGGGAAAAAAGAAATAATATTTCCTTATATTCAATTCCGTAACGGTTTTAACCAGAGGTAATTATCAATTATCCATTATCAATTATCAATTAATGAATTCCTGCTTTCCTACGGAATGCTACGCAAACAAATGAGACCATCGACGGTTACTCATCCACAAGAATTTACGGTCAAACCGACCGCATTTCTCGCTCTTTATACTTGCGTTTAAATCCCGGTCTATAGATATGCCACACTTAGGGCAATCATAAGTTCTCAGACTTAATGGCATATCTTTAAAAATGACCACAATTAGAGCAAGTTTTTGACGATGGAAAAAATCTGTCTACTACCACTAGCTCAGAACCGTACCATTGGAACTTGTACTCAAGCTGTCTGCGAAATTCATCAAACCATTATCTACTTATTGACTTAGCTAGCTGATGGTTGGCTAACATTCCAGACACATTGAAATTTTCGATCACAACACTGCTGTGGTTCTTGGCTAAATAAGTTGTCAACTTATTAAGTGCATCTTTACGGATATCAGCTACTCGTCTATTTGCCCGTACTAGCTTAATCACAGCTTTATACCATACTTATTATACTGTTATTCTTTGATTAAGTCAATACTCTATCAAAATTAGACAACTCCTCACCAAAAAATATACTTAAAAACCAGAGCTACTATAACGCTCTTCTGCCCAAGGTTCACCTCTTGTGTGATAACCATTCCGCTCCCAGAAACCTAATTCTTCATCCTTGAGAAATTCTAATCCATTAATCCATTTGGCACTTTTCCAAGCATAGAGGTGAGGAACTACCAATCGCACAGGGCCACCATGATTTGCTGGTAATGGCTCACCAAATAAAGTGTGGCCAAAGAAATTTTCTTCTCTGAGAAAATCAGTCACAGAAATATTAGTAGTGTAGCCTCCATAACAATGTTCCATAATATGGACAGCTTTAGGATCGACTTCTACATGACCCATCAAATCTGTAACTTTTACTCCTGTCCACTGAACATCTAGTTTTGACCAGCGAGTCACACAATGAAAATCTGCTGTGAAGTGATTTTGTGGCATGGCCATTAAGTCTGACCAAGTAAAGGTTAATGGTTTAGCCAAACCCCATACTTTCAATTCCCATGTATCTGTACTTATATTAGGAGTTTGGCCATAAGTTAGTACGGGAAAGCCTTTAGCCAAGTATTGACCGGGAGGAACGCGATCGCCATTTTCTGCTTCTGGTTTGTGGAAAAATTTACCTATCATGGTTAAAAACTTTTAGTAATACAAATTCACTTTAAAGATGTCACAAATAGTTGGCAACTGATGATGTGAAAGAATAAGCTTAAATTAGTCTATAGCTATTACTTTAAGTCTATCAACTTTCACTTCTGACTTCTGACTGAAATGAAGTGCGTCTTACATTCTGGAGGGGCTGTGCGGAATTACTTCCGCACTTTATAAACCCCGTAGGAAACCTCAGAATTACACACTCGATGCATGAGTTCTGACTTTCGTGAAACGGTATAACTTACCTTGAATAGCTGAAATTAACTACTTTAGCTTCTGCAAATGCTAATATTCCTGAAATAATTCAGGAATTTATTCGTTTAATGATGAATAAAATTAACAAGTTTCTGCTTTTACTTTTTTAGTTGAGGAACTCAAATTTCACCTAAAAACTTTGATAGTTTTCTGTTATCAGTGCTTCCACTGATAACAGAAAACTTATCAGTGATTTTTCAGTGATTTCACTGTTATTCTCAAGTAGCCAATTCCATAATAAATATGGTAATTGCAACTATTCTACACTTTTATTTTTGCACTAATTCTGTTTTGTGTGCAATCCCAAGCTAGAATTATACCTCAGATTGAAAGCCAATGAAATCTTTTACAGTTAGGGATCGTAATGGATCTAATTTCATATTCTCGGTCCCGTTTCTAATCCTTAGGTACTAACTCTATAAGATGGGAACTTATTTGATCTTTAGCTATACTGTTTATCTAGATCGCTCATTATTGATAAATCACTCATAAATACCATGAATTTGAACTATATAATTCCCTTATGTATTTCTTGTCTGGCTATTGTTGTCAGTCTCAATTCTGATGTCAAAACTCTGGATGGGATTCCTCGCTTGCTAGCACCCTGCATCGGATTCATTGGATTAATATGGTTTTTCAACCTTATTCCTTGGTTATTGAAGGTTGCTTGTATACTAATTTTACTTTCTATTCGTAAAAATTTTCTAATCCAATAACTAGATTTTTTACTTTTAAAATATCTTTTTTTTCACTAAAATAAAAAAAATTAGAATATAATTTTACTGAATGAAGGTGTTTTTTTGCAATTTATACTGTCGAAAATATATAGAATTTAACGATTACGGAGACTTGTTTATAACTTTCAGCTATCTTGATTAGATATCTCCAAAAATCAAAAATAAAATCAATTCTTATCCATAAATTATTAATTATTTCTCCTTCCCGTTCCCTATTCCCTCGTTTCTGGAGATATCTATTATAATCAAAATCAACAAAGCCCAGAAAATTTTGTTAGGGTAAAGACATTCCAAGGGAATGTCCTTCTAGATTTAAGCATAATATTACCACTTTTTAAGATGGTGAAGTACAATTCAATATTAATATCTATCTCTCTCTTCCCTCACAGGAGTGCGCGTCCTCTCGCATCTAGCTTCTTACAGAAGAGTTAACGCTATCGCCGACGGTTCGCAGCGCTACTCCCTACTTCCAGTCCCTGTGTTCCCTACTACCAAGATGTACCTCATCAAATAGAAAATTTGGCTTTGGTTAAAAGAGGTATGATATCATATCCGGATAAGAGTGCGAACAAAAAACTTTCTCTTCTACTATTCTTTCTTCCCTCCTGAATCCTGACTCGGCCTTCCCCCTCCCCTCCTGGGAGGGGTTAGGAGTGGGTTGACTCCTAAAGAATTAGGATTAATATCATACACGCGCTTCAGCAACGCCGAAAATTTCTGTAAGTATAGCTCCTGACTACAAAATTTGACTTTTGTACTACCAATCTCGTGAATTTTGAGTTTGAGACTCATCCTGAATTGATAACCAATCTTTTCCTAACTGAATAGTCACATCTGACCTTAAATATCCTGTACTTTCTACAAAAACTTCTCCAAAACCTAGAGACTTTTGAACTTCCTGTGCAGCTTGAATATCTCCTTTCTGAGCAACAATTCGAGTCACCTCCAAAGGAGAATTCCAAGGTTTAGCCACTTTGACATTCCAATAACCAGCATCGTTTAGGGAATTTACTAATTCATCAACAGAGTCCCAATCATCTGTACTATCTTGAATTGCTACTCTAATATAAGAAGAATCAGAATTTTCTAATTGTTCGCGATCATAACCAAAATCAAAATGTTTAGCAATCATCGCATCTAAAGTTGTCAGATCGGGCAACCAGTAGCTAGCATTATACTTTTCAGGGTTGCTAAACTCACCAGGTACCATCAACATCTGCACATTAGAGCGCTCAGTTTTAGCAGCAAAATTCATCAAAGCTACTAATTCCTCAACACTCAAATTTGTATCAATATGAGACTGAATTACCGAAAGAATTTTTGGTAGTCGTGATAAAGTTTTGACATTAACCGACTGTTCCATAAATGCTCGCATCAGAAGTTGCTGGCGTTGCACTCGCCCAATGTCCCCTAAATTATCGTAGCGGAATCTCAAAAATTGTAGAACCCGATCGCCATCGAGATGTTGTTTGCCAGCTTTGAGATTAATATACAAATGTTGACTATCATCTTGATATTTCATATCTTTGGGCACATTAACGGTGACACCCCCAAGAGCATCTATTAATTTTTCTACTCCTTGTACATTGACTCGAATATAACGGTCAATTCCTACCCCACCAAGAAGTTCACTCACAGCTTTGGCACTTTTAGCAGGTCCTCCATAATAGTTCGCAGCATTAATCTTGGTTAAGCCTCGGTCTTCTACATAAGTACGAGTATCTCTAGGAATAGAAAGCAAAGTTAACTTCTGATTTTTAGGGTCGAACCTTACTAGAAGCATCGTATCAGATAATCCTTTAAAAGAATTAACTAAAGCGTGATATCCTATATTATTATTATCATGGGGATATTCTTCTAAATCTGACGTTAATACTTTAATTCCTAATAACAGTATATTTACAGGTCGGGTTAACTCTGGCAATCTCATACTACTTTTAGCCAGGTCTTGTTGAGAAAATACTGCTGCTTCTTCTGGAGAGAGCTTTTGTTGCATTAGTGGGGTGCTGGAAAGAGATACGGCCAAGAGAGCACCTGCTGTTGCAGATATCATTGCCACTCCAGCTAAACCTAGACCTAAACCAAACCAACGTCCTGGACCAAATTGGATAGGTTGTCTCTGTAAATCTTCTTTTGTTGAATGTTTTCTAGAGGTTGAATGTAAAAATTTATTAGCGGGCACTGGTTTCCTCACACACTAAATATTAAGATAGGGTTTTTTGTCAGAAAAATTTTACTGAAAATTAAAATCTTCAATAGTTTAATAGAATCTTCGACTATCATAAATGTTTACCTGCCACTTTTTCTGCTATCCGGCTAATTCCTGGTAGCCATAAGGGTTGTTTTTTCCAAATACGAACCATTAGGCCGAAACTTATTATGAAGTAGCTAGTAGTTAGTAGGCTATTTATTAATAACAGTGTGATAGTCCCAGATTCCCCAACTTCAGTCCCTGGTTGTAATAAAATATTGCCCAAGATCCACATCATGGTTAAAGTAATAACTAATTTGCTGACTGCTCTATTTTGTGGACTACCGTTGTGACGATACAGAATCCATATTGCGGGGAATAAGCCTAATATTGGGGTGACTAATAAATATAGTTGTAGGGGGTTAATGTTAGAGTTTTCTAGTTGCTGAATATTTTTCATTTTGATTATTAGCAAAAGTTCAGTTTTTGTCGGTATTTATATAACTTAAATCTGTCAGATTATGGTAATCTTTTTTTTAGAGGGAACATAAAATCAAAGTCACTATAATAAAAATAATAATCTTTGAACTAGAATAAGTATATCCCATTTTTGGTTCCTAGTTTAATTAATTGAAATTAACAATTGAACAAATATATAGAGGTGATGATGGATTTAATTAAAGCTGAAAATATTAAATATCTACCACATTTAATTAATGAAAATTTTGACTTAAACAAGTTTATTTTTAATGTAGAAAATAATGCTTTTGTAGAATCAGTTGAGAGAGTAATTCTAGATTACAAAAAAAATAGAGGCGATCAATGGAAGTTTGATATAGATTTTGAGTATGTACTTGAGGATGAAAAATATACATTTACAATCATGGTAACTAGCAAATTACCGATGTTTATTACATATTGAAAAAAAATTAAAATTTCATGTTTGTCAAGAAGGTAAAATAACTGATTATTTTGTAATTCCACAAATAAAAGTTATATCTTAGTTATTCAAAAGTTGATTTTGATTCTAATAAACTAATAAAAAGTTCAGTATCAATGCAAATATTTTTACCTTATACTGGTGAATTTTTTGGAGATTTTTATTATTATTATGACCGGAATTAGACCTCTTTATTAGATTTTCCTAAAACAGATTTCTCTACTCACCATGTTGCTGATTTTATTTATAAGTATTTTGTAAGTTATTAATTTTTTATCCTCCTAAAAACCGCGTCAAATATTTGACTTTCACCTGTTTCCTCAAACATTTAATTTTTAGCTCAGATCTCAAATTTCAATGCTACATATACATTCTGATCATAAATTATTAAATTAGTGTTAAAATTTACAGTAACAGAGAATAGCAGGAGAACATTCACTCTTATGACCACTACCCAGAAAAAACCTATTGTTATTGCCCCATCCATATTATCAGCAGATTTTAGCCGTCTTGGAGATGAAGTACGAGCTGTAGACCAAGCTGGTGCTGACTGGATTCACGTTGATGTTATGGATGGCCGTTTTGTACCTAACATTACTATAGGTCCATTAATCGTCAAAGCACTTCGCCCTGTCACTGAAAAACCTCTTGATGTCCACTTAATGATTGTGGAACCAGAGAAATATGTTGAAGATTTTGCTAAGGCGGGTGCAGATATTATATCTGTTCATGCTGAACATAATGCTTCACCCCATTTACACCGAACTCTAGGCCAAATCAAAGAGTTGGGTAAGCAAGCTGGTGTAGTTCTTAATCCTTCTACACCATTAGAATTAATTGAATATACTTTAGATTTGTGTGACTTGGTGTTGATTATGAGTGTCAACCCTGGTTTTGGAGGCCAGAGTTTTATTCCTGGAGTGGTATCTAAGATTCGTAAGCTTCGTGAAATGTGTGATGAACGAGGACTCGATCCTTGGATTGAAGTTGATGGTGGTCTTAAGACCAATAATACTTGGCAGGTGTTAGAAGCTGGTGCTAATGCTATTGTTGCAGGTTCTGCCGTGTTTAAAGCTGATGATTATGCAGAAGCAATTAATGGTATTCGTAACAGTAAGCGTCCTGTTCCTGAACCTGAGTTAGTTACTGTTTAATGACAACAAATACAGTTTAATAAAAAATTATTAAAATTAAAAATGGGTTGTATAATCCATTTTTAATTCTTTTGTAAAGTTCTCTCCCGTTATATCAAATCCGGTTGAATACTTATTATATAGTTGAGAGTAGGGAACCCACCCTTAACCCCTCCTGGGAGGGGAATTTGGGGAGTAGGGGAGACGAAATAGACATCTCCAATTATCAAAAATCAAATCAATTATCGTACAGAAATTATCAATTATTTCCCTGTAGGGACATTGCATGCAACGTCTCTACTCCCTCTTTTAGAGGAGATGTCTAATATCAAAGTAATTTAAGAAATTATCAAAAGATACTATATAACCGGATTTGATATTAAACAAGAGGAGCATCTTATTGTTAGCTACGCACTCCAACTTCCTCTTCTTCCTTCTTCCTTCTTCTTTCTTCCTTCATTTATTCACTAACTTTAGCCAAAAATTTCTCCATATCTGACAGTTTTACTGCACCAGAAAAAGTTTCTCCATTCATCACAAAGAAAGGTGTACCAGAAGCACCAATTTCTTGAGCTAGTTGAATATCTTCTTGAATTGAATTAATTGCTTCCTGAGATTGGCGATCGCTATTAAACTTCTCTATATCTAAATTAAAATTATTAGCAACCTCTATATAGAACTCTTCACCTAATTTATCTTGTTGTTCAAATAAAGCATCGTGATATTCCCAAAATTTACCTTGTTGTTGAGCTGCCCAAGATGCTTTAGCTGCTGGAATTGCTTGAGGATGAATTCTTACTAGAGGTAAATGCTTAAATACTAAAGTTACTCTATCTTGATGTTTATCCATAAATTCTTTAAGATTTCCTTGCACTCTGGAGCAGAAAGGACATTGAAAATCTGAGAATTCAAACAGTACTATTTTTTGCTCGGTAGAACCGAAAGTTGGAGAATTACCAATTTTGGCTTGAGGATTGGTTTGAAACTGTTTTAATGCTTCTTGCTTACTAGCTTGCTGTTGTTCCAGTTGTTGTTCTTGGTAAGCTTGTACTGATTCGATAATTGCTTCTGGATTATTACGAATAATCTGTAATACTTGTTGTTCTAATTCTTCTGAATTTACTTGAGTACCAGTTGATTGAGCTGATGGAGTACAACCACTAATGGCAATAACTATACTGAATATTGCTATGAAGCATAAAACTTTCAAGTTATATAGATTAAATCTAGTAGAAAAATTACTCATAGTCCTCAATTTAATTTCAAAAAAATCATGAATATAATATAGCAGTAATTTCATTTGAGCTGCTTCAAAAACCTTGCTTAGGAAAAAGGAGAAAAGCAATAGGCCAAAGGCAAGATGTTTTGTTGGACTTTTCACTGTTAGTAAATAACCAATTCTTGTTTAACATTTCAAATCAAAATACTATGTATAGTAGTCATATTTAAGTTCTACTATAAAACAAAATTAGGCTAATTAATAAAAGTTTTGAGAAAAATTATTTGACAGATTTATCCCGCAAAAAAAATTAGCACATCTTTATAATATCTACCGAAGAATTAAGGTTTAAATCATCTTCTTGGTTTGAATAAATAAACAAACAAAATACTTTTTGTCAATACTCTATGCTTTCAGGATAAGTAATAATCAATAATTAATTTTTGAACTTTGGATTTAAATGAATAATTATAGTTTGCTGATTAAATCTAAAAGTATTTACAGATCAAGGTAAGTGCCTTTTTGGGGCTTTTAAAAAGTGCCTGTTTTTCAGCTATTGATGCTCAAAAAGTTAAGATTTTAGGCTCATAGTTGGGCAGAAAAATCATTCTTACAATTCTTACTCCTACCTCTTCGCTCATTCCCTTTTCTCCCCTCCTGGGAGGGACCCGCGGGTGGGTTATCTCCTGTTTCCTGTCTCCTGTCTCCTACCCTCACCCATAAGACTTTTTCAGCAAACCCTAATTATAGTTTGCCAAAATCATCTAAATTTTGACAAACAAACGTAATTAATAATCTATAGACACACTTTCTAAATTAGAAGAAAATGGTTAAATTCTAATCTAAAAAACCCATCAAACCTTCATTATCAATCTGATTAGAAGCAACTGGACGATTCATCAAAGTTTGACTAACTTCTAAATGATTAGTACCTACAGGGCGAACTCCAGAAGCAGTAATAGTACTATTAAATTCTAATCCACTAACGACAACTGGGCGAATTCCAGAAGCAGACATTGTATGATGGACTTCAAGACCTGTTGAAACTACAGGACGATTAGAAATTGTTTGAGTATACTGAAGATGAGTTGTGCCAATAGGACGATTTCCAGGCAAGGCTAATTTTTCAGATACTTGAGATTCTTGTGCTTGCTTTTCTTGTACTGGTTTGGTCTCAACTTGTAAAGTGGTACGCTGCCCTGACCCTTGATCCAATTTTGTTGGCTGATTACTTTGAGTATTAGATTCACTACTACTATTAGTAGTTTTATTAGTTTCTGTCATAGTTCCATTAGTGCTCATAATTTTACATCTCCATTATTAAAATTGGTTTATCGCTTGATAATTTAGAACCACCAATTTTTGTTATTGGTCTTTGTTTGTTTATTTAATTCTTAAATTTTAATAAACCTGTAGTCATTGTAACCATACTTAAAGTAAAAAACATAGTTTTGTTAAAAAATGCAACATCTCAGGGAGTGTGGGGAGATGGGGAGATGGGGAGATTTGTATAGTATATTTGTACAATTAAATGTATTTTATATTAGTATTTTCTGGCGACAAAGAATTAGCCCTGGGGGGATGGGGCAGTAGGAGAAATTAAAAAATATATAATAAATATCCTTACCATTACCATACAGGACTACTGAAGAAGGTTGTTGGTTCAGGGTTTTAGGTTTAATCAGCCTGAAGTTGACGATAAAATTTATTTAGAGTAGGCAACAGCGACTGAGCAGTCTTACTTTTAATTTTTGATTTTGAACTTTTAAATTATGCAAACAACAATTCCTACTCTTCTAGCTCTTGACTTTGATGGCGTTTTATGCAACGGACTGGTTGAATATTTTCAAACGGCCTGGCGCACCTACTGTCAAATTTGGCAACCATCAGAGCAAATACCAAATAATGATTTGGCAGAAAAATTTTATCGATTACGTCCGGTAATTGAAATTGGCTGGGAAATGCCTGTTTTGATTCGGGCTTTAATATTAGGTATTGAAGAAGAAAAAATTTTACAGGAATGGCAAGCGATCGCTACAAAGATTGTGACTGAAGAGAATAAAAATCCAAGGGAAATTGGTAGTTGTCTGGATAATACTAGAGATGAATGGATAGCGAAAGATTTAGAAGGATGGTTATCTTTACATGAGTTTTATCCAGGAGTAGTGGAAAAGTTAAAGCAGTTGATGGTATCAGAGGTTAAACCAGTTATTGTGACAACTAAAGAGGGGCGGTTTGTACGATCGCTTCTGCAAAAAGAAGGTGTGAATTTACCTGAAACGGATATTATTGGCAAAGAATGTAAACGTCCTAAATATGAAACTCTGAGAATGTTATTAGCAGCATCAGGAGCAGGAACAATTATTTGGTTTGTTGAAGATAGATTAAAAACTTTACTATCTGTACAAAAACAATCAGATTTAAAAGAAGTAGAATTATTTTTAGCAGACTGGGGTTACAATACTCAGAAAGAACGAGATTCTGTAACTCAATACCCACCTACTTATTTATTATCTTCTACTCAGTTTTGCCAGGATTTTTCCACATGGAAAGAAGGAAGAAGGAAGAGGGAAGAAGGAAGAAATTAAGAAGGAAGAGAAAAACCCCATGGAAAGAAGGAAGAAGGAAGACAGAAGAGGGAAGAAGGAAGGAAGAGGAAGACACCTTGAAGGTTAGGAAAAAACTTAAATTTGAGAAATAGTATTATCCTGCAAGGAAGAAGGAAGAAGGAAGAAGTTAAGAAGGAAGAGAAAAACCCCATGGAAGGAAGGAAGAGGAAGACCCCTTGAAGGTTAGGAAAAAACTTAAATTTGAGAAATAGTATTATCCTGCAAGGAAGAAGGAAGAAGGAGGAAAGAAGAAGGAAGAGGAAGACCACTTAAAGGTTAAGAAAAAACTTAAATTTGAATAGTATTATCCTGCTCAGTTTTGTCAGAATTTTCTACATGGAAAGTTTGAGAAAGGAAGAGGAATACTGCTTGAAGGTTAGGAAAAAACTTACCGAAGAATTAATAATTAAATAATTTAGGTTGAAAGCCTCCTCCTTTCAAGGGGAAAAAAATAAATTTTTTCCTTTTAGTCAATCCTCCCCCTAAAAGGGATAGGTAATTATCCATTAATGAAAGCAAATTCCACTTTGGTCAGGTAAACTAATCGCGGGCAAGATGCCCGCACTACAAAAATTTGATTGTCAATATCTGTATTTCATATACTTGGAATATGCTGTAAATTTGAGAAATAGTATAACAATCCTAAATTAGACATTTCCAATAATAAAAAATCAAATCAATTATCCCACTCTTATTTATCAATTTTTTCTCTCTGCTCCCTAATTCCTCTATTCTGGAGATATATTGATAACTTACTAACTAAAATGAACAAGTTATTAAATTTTAATACCAGCTTGAAAAAAGAATGCTACAAAAAGCGGTATCTCGTTCGAAGATACTTAAAAAGAGCTTATGCAATTCATTTTAGAAGCTATATCTATAATATTTTTGCCGAAAAATTGTGATCTAAAGCCTCCAATTTTAAGGGGATAAAAAAGAGAATATTACAGATTTAAAGCCTCCTTATTGCAGATGTACTGTTAACGTAGTTTCGACATTAGGAAGCTAACTGATAACTGAAATGAACAAATTATTAAATTTTAATACCAGCTTGAAAAAAGAATGCGACAAAAAGCTGTATCTTGTCAGATTATTTTAGATAGCTATATTGCTATATCTATTATTTTTACCTTTTTTTCTTCCATGTCACTATTGATTCTTTCCTTCTTTCTTCCCTCTTCCCTTTTCCTTCTTCCTTCTTCCTTCTTACTTCTTCCTTATTAATTACTTAAATCTCTAAAAATTAGGAAATAAAAACTATGCTAGACCTAACAAAACTAGCGAAACAAATGCAAGGGATGAGCCAACATCTCACAGCAGAAGCAATAGCAGCACAAAACAGATTAGAAATAGCTCAACAATTACTAGAAGAAGCAAAAACTGAACAAGAAGAATTATTAGAGTTAGAAGAAAGTTGGAGCGATCGCATACTTTTTAATCCGGCTATTCCTATAGAATTTTTAGATACTTATCCTCTAATTAATCCTCCTCCAAAAAATCATACGGTATTTGCTACAGATGGTTCTCAAATAGCACCAAGTCACCATGAAATTGCTTATTGTTATTTACTAAATATTGGGCGAGTCATGTTGAATTATGGTGAAAGTATTTATCCACTTTTAGATAGTATTCCAGAAATTTTTTATCAGGCAGATGACCTTTATATTTCTCGACAATGGGGAATTAAAACTGAAGAATGGATGGGTTATCGACGGACTATTTCTGAAGCTTTGGTTTTGGCAGATTTGGGTTGTGAATGGAGGGAAAATAATCCCGATAATTTAGATTCCCCAATATTAGCAATGGTTGATGGTTCTCTGATTTATTGGTTCTTAGAATCTTTGCCTTCTGAAGCACGGGATAGAATTTTAAATCCGATTTTAGACGCTTGGAATAAATTAAAGTTAGCGGGTATTCCTTTGATTGGTTATTTGAGTGCTTCTCGCAGTAGTGAAAGTTTATCTTTTTTACGTTTAAAGGCTTGTATTTATGATGAACCTGACTGTGTTAGTAATTGTCCGAATGTTGGTTTAGGAGGATTTGGTTTTACCGAAAAAGCTCCTTGTCAGTCATTTGAACCTTTGCGAGATGTGGTATTTTGGGGTTCGATATTGCAACCTGGGCAAAGAAGTCCTTTATGGCAATCTTCCGCTAGAATTTTGGATTTATATGGAGATAATATTATCTATTTTTGTTATGTGAATGTTGGTACGGAAGTTGCCAGAATTGATATGCCAGAATGGGTGGCTGAAGATGAAGAAATGTTGGAATTAGTGTTAGGAATGATGTTAGCTCAAGTGCAAAAAGGTTATGGTTATCCGGTGGTATTGGCAGAAGCTCATAATCAGGCAGTGGTTAGAGGAGGCGATCGAGCGAGTTTCTTTGCTTTATTGGAACAGGAAATGATTAAAGCTGGTTTGAAAAATGTGGGAACTTCTTATAAGGAGACTAGGAAGCGGGGGAGTATTGCTTGATGAAGTTAAACTGCAATTTGCCCCCCTAGCCCCCCAAGTTTGGGGGGAACAAGAGTCAATTTGCTTCTCAAAGTCCCCCAATTTTGGGGGATTTAGGGGGCGTGGATGTAGCTAACCCACTTAATTGAAGTTAAAAGTCAAAAGTCAAAAGTCAAAAGTAAGACTTGATAGTAGGTTGGGTTGAGGTAACGTTAGCGGAGCTTATCCGTAGGATAAACCCAACAAAACCCAACAAAAGTTTTTTAGTATGAATTTTAACTGTTCTGGATGAAAAATGAGAGTAATGAAGCGATCGCTCCTTGACAACTAGAAAAAGTTGTTTTATTTTCAAAGTAGATAAGTATTATGGGAAAATAGTGGCTCTTTTTTTAGAGCAAAGACCTTTTCAATTTTGTCTATAATTTGAGGATTCGTATCAAGTCTCATTAAATTAGTACTGATAACTGATAACTGATAACTGATAACTGAAAAAGCGATCGCTCCTTGACAACTAGAAAAAGTTGTTTTATTTTCAAAGTAGATAAGTATTATGGGAAAATAGTGGCTCTTTTTTTAGAGCAAAGACCTTTTCAATTTTGTCTATAATTTGAGGATTCGTATCAAGTCTCATTAAATTAGTACTGATAACTGATAACTGATAACTGAAAAAGCGATCGCTCCTTGACAACTAGAAAAAATTGTTTTATTTTCAAAGTAGATAAGTATTATGGGAAAATAGTGGCTCTTTTTTTAGAGCAAAGACCTTTTCAATTTTGTCTATAATTTGAGGATTCGTATCAAGTCTCATTAAATTAGTACTGATAACTGATAACTGATAACTGAAAAAGCGATCGCTCCTTGACAACTAGAAAAAATTGTTTTATTTTCAAAGTAGATAAGTATTATGGGAAAATAGTGGCTCTTTTTTTAGAGCAATGACCTTTTCAATTTCCTCAATGGGAAGGGAAAGCCTATCATTGAAGTTGTAAGTAATAATGAAGAAAAATTAGACTCTCAAACTTCTGAACCCTGAATCATAGATGAAATCTCTACCCCGCATCCTTGGTCTAGCTTTCCTAGCACTAATCCTGACATTAACTCTGGCAAATTGTTCTTTATCCTCACAACAAATATATTCTCGACTCAAGCCTAGTATTGTCAAATTATCTTATAGAAATCAACCCGGACATGGGACTGGTTTTTTCGTGCCTGGAGAAAAGGGAGTCTGTACAGTATTAACGGCAGCTCATGTTGTGGAAAAAGAAGGGGAAAGATTATTACAGACTAATCAAGATGGGAAATTCTGGCCTGTTGCCGAAGTAGAAATATTTCCTAGTGATATAGATTTGGCTTTGGTCACTTTTCGCCCAGAGGGAGGAAAATGTAATTATCCGGCGCTGAAAATAGGTAATTCTGAAAGTCTGAAAACTGGTAGTTCTATTTATATTTCTGGTTTTCCTAAGAGGGGTGGGAGGTCAGTATATCAGTCTGTTTCTGGTGAAATTTCGGGTTCGGGTAAGTTGGGTGAGGGTTATGAGGTTTCTTATGATGCTTTGACTGTGGGTGGGATGAGTGGATCGCCTGTTGTGGATGAAAAGGGTGAGGTTGTGGCTGTACATGGAAGAAGTGATTTTGAAGTTGTGGAAAGTTTTTCTTCTCTACAGGGGAGTTTGTCTGAGTCACAACGGCAGACTTTCGAGCAAGCTGTGGAAAGGGTGGAGACTGGTTTGCAACTGACTTTTTCTTGGGGTATTCCTATTCATTTCTTTCAGGAGTATCAGCAGGAGAAGGATCGGAAAAGGGCGATCGCTCTTGGCAGAGAAAGAGAGAAGGTAAAATTACAAGGAGAGCTGGAGAAGAAGCAGCAGAAACTTGAAGAGGCTGAACGACGGGTGCGAGAGTTAAGGCAGGAAGTTGAGCAGGGAGAAGAAAAGCTGAAGGTTGAACAAGAAGAGCTGGTACAAAATCAAAATCCTATATTTCCTAGTCTGGGCGATCGACTCTTGTGTCGCCGTCCCCGCAAATTGTGGTGGCAGCAGAATAGGGAGCAGAATAGGGTACAAAATCAGGAATGGTTTAAAAAGTTTAAGGCTTGGGCTACACGTCCTCTGCCTTCTGAGGTAGAAGATCTTCCCTTTGAAGAGCGCTTTCTTGTAGTTAATTATTTTTTGTTTCGTATGGCTGTATATTTTGTTTTTTGGGTTTTTTATTGGATTTTTCTGGTTGTTGGTTGGATTTTATTAGGCTTGATGGGTTTGACACTTTTAATAGGTTGTGTATGTTTGGGTATAGGAGTTTATAGGTTGTGTCTTTGGGTTTATAACGATGGTGGGCTTAGAGAGTGGTTGAAGAAAAGACTGGAAGAATTGAAGACAAGATGGAAAAAATTGAGAAATAATCCATGGGAAGAACTTAGAAATAATTGGAGCGAATTTTGGTTTTATTGGTTCATTGTGATATTTTTTACTATTTATTTCCCAGTAATGGGTATCATAACTTATAGGAATGTATGTTGGATACAATAACACTAACATCGAAATGTTTCAGCCACCAATAGAAAAAAAGTTAAAAGTTACCAGAAGCAAATTTGATAATTTTACTTGATTCGAGAATTTCGATACTTGACACCTAGTTCAATTATCAGTTTTTAATAACCAATTTATCTCAGACACATCATTACCGTCAAAGTGTAACTTACCATCAGATTATCTACCATCCAACAAAAAGTGCATGAGGGCAAAATTTCTTGTTTCCCCAAAATTGAAAAAAGGAAACTGTCACACATCCTACGATTTTCTACGTTAAAATAAACAACATTAAGTTATCAATAATATAAGAGGTAAAAATTGAATTGGGAAATACATGAAGCAGAACAAAATTTATCAGACCTGAAATAACCAACCCAAAAACCACAAATGATTTATCAACAAGAAAAACTTGTAGCAGCTATTATCGATCCCCAAACATTTCAGGAATTTTTAGCATGGCAAAAACAACATCAAAAACCTTCCTTAGCAGATACCTTTGGAGAGTTACGCAATTTGTGTACTGAAGCAGATTATGTACTAGAAATTCCTACTCGCCAAAATAGACCAAATCCTTTTAGTGACGATTTTGAAAATGTTTCTCCTTGATACAAATATTATTAGTGAATTAGCATGAACAAAACCTAATCCAAATGTATTAAATTGGGCAGCAAAAGTATCAGAAATATCTGTTAGTGTCATCAAAGTTGAGGAAATATTCTATGGCTTAAGTTGGAAACCAAACCCTCAAATTCAAGAATGGTTTGAGAGTTTTTTTGAGTCTAACTGTAAGATTTGTCCAGTTACTAGAAACATCGCCAAATTATCTGGATAATTGAGAGGTAAATTCCAATCTCAAGGTCAGACACGCTCTCAAGCAGATATGATAATAGCTGCTACTGCTCAAATTCATAAACTAACTTTAGTCACTCGCAATACACGAGATTTTGAAGGTTGTGGAGTTTTACTTCTCAATCCTTTCCAAGATAAATAACATTAAATTATCAATCAAAATATCAACAATATATATGTCAATTACAATTAACTTAACTCCAGAATTAGAAGCACGACTCCAGGAAAAAGCAACTCAACAAGGACAAGATATTTCCCTAGTTGTCAGTGAATTACTTGCCAGAGTTTTAGACTGGGAAACTGCCGATACCGCAGAAGCTGTTAAAGCTATTCAGCAAGGGTTAGATGATTTTGAAAATGGTCGATTTCGTTCCTTTGATGAATTTGCTGAAGCACAACGTCGTAAATATAATTTACCAGCGACAGAATGAAATATCAAATAGAAATTTCCAGCGTTGCAGAAGCAGAAGCAGATAAAGCATTTCAATGGTTGTGTCAAGTTACGTCAATTGAAACAGCAAGACATTGGTATCAAAAGCTGTTAAAAACTATTGAATCTTTATCAGAAATGCCTAAACGTTGTCCTTTAGCACGGGAAAACGACTACTTCAGTCAAGAAATTCGGCAACTTCTCTACGGTAGGGGACGTAATTCATATCGAGTTATTTTCACTATTGTAGAAGGTAAAGAACTTTCTATAGTTCGGGTTCTTCATATTCGCCATGCAGCACAACAAACAATTGGTAAGGATCGAGATAAATCTGAGTAAATGTACAGCAGATTATCTACCATCCCAAAAAAGGTGCGTGACAGCAAAAAATCTTGAGTTTCCCTAAAATTGAAAAAAGGATACCGTCACACACCCTACTATTACTACTAAAACCCTTTTACCTTCCTGCCAACCGATCTTCCTTCGCCAAAAAAGGTTGTAAATAAACCACAGGCGACTCTTTAGAAAAATTAGAATTTGCCGATTTTCCTTCACTATTCTGATCAAATGTTTCACTGCTTCGTAACGCTTCAGTCATTTCTCGCAACGCGTTGTAACCATCAACTCCCACATCCAAAGTCAACAACAACGGACAACCATCACCACTTAGTTCGGTTTTCGCACAAATAACTTCTTGCTTTGGAGTATTAGGATCTTGGCGATATTCTAGGGAAATTATACCATCCTTGCGATAATTTTCTAACCGCTTCTCTATTTCTCCGCATCGTTCAGCAGGGTCCCAATCTTCCCCCATAGATTTCACAATACCTAACCAGGGTTGTTTAGCTTTATTATCGTCATACATCACCGTCCAAACATCTTTTTTTCTTTTTTCATCTGGTTGTAACTGGCAGGAAAAGCGGTCTGTTTTTTTCACCAAAAAACGTGGCCAACCTTGCAAAAAAGCAATTCTTAAACTTACCGCACTCATTAACAGTCCAATTATGGGAATTAGCACAATTAATACGAATTTTTGTATTCCTGCGATTTTTTCATTCTCTTCCACAAGTTTCTCCTCACCTATATATAGATATAGTTATGAATATTTTTTGAGGGTCTCAAAACAAACCCCCCAATGTTTTATCCAATTTTCTGTGAGGAATTTTCGGAAAAGTTGAGCCATTTCAGGCATCAGTTTTTCCCCATTCCCAAGGAGAGTGTGACGCACCATAAATTATCTATAATCGTCTTTTTTTTCAACAGGAGAAGTTATGAAGCGATAATTGGGCTACTGGACATAGAGTATATATGAGCGCACCTTTCCCACTATACAAATAGTAGCACAAATAAATTTTAAATCAACCCTTTGCTGAAATTTTTTTCTGGCAAATATTCATTGAAGCGATCGCCTTTTTTCAGTTATCAGTTATCAGTTTTCCCAGATTAACTTTCGTCTACTAAAATTAATGCTTCTGTTTTCAGAGATTGACTTAAATAAAAACCATTGCTTTCTAATGCTTCTAAAATAGAAGCATGGTAAGGTAATCCTAACTGCCTAGCTTTCACTAAAACTCCCACCGTTCCGATTATTTTAATCCCTAATCTTTTCGCTGTATTTCTTGCTTGTTTATCATCAACAATTAAACGATAACCTAACTCATAAGCTAAAGTAATAGCTTCTGCTTCTCCATCATCAACCACTAACTTTAAAGAATTAACCATCCCTATATTTTGGGTACTTTTAACAATCAACCAAGAAAAATAAATACCAAACTCTTTTTGAACCTCTGGCGGAATTATCACCTGAGAAAACATATGCGGTAATAAATCTATTTTACCAATTCTTTCTAACCCGATTAAGCAGGTACTATCAGCAATAATTAAATCAGTCATTTATTTATCTCTTCCCGCAATTCTTCAGGAGAATAATTAAAAATAGGGATTTTATATTGTCCCAAAACTTCTATAAAAGCTGACTTAGAATATCCTGCTAATTTTGCTGCTTTTCCTAAAGAAATTTTATTAATTTCATACAATTTTATTGCTAAGAATAACTTAGCCTCATTTTGAGAAATTCCCATAGGAAGTTCACAAACTAAATTCATAATTGCTCCTTTTCAGTTATCAGTTATCAGTTATCAGCATTATCATCTTCGGCATTATCCCAAATTTTCTCAACAGCTGTTTCAGAGAGCTGAGTAATAGAGTGAGTCAAACTTTGCTGTTGGTGTTTTTGAGACAAAAAATACACAAAATCTATTATTTCAGTAACTTTATCTGGAGGCAAACTCCGAATTTTGGGAATAAACCAAACCAAGAGAAACAAGAAAAAATTTTCATGATTAGTCAATCTTCTTCTTTTCAAGGAGAGGTAATTATTAATTATTAATTATTAATTGTTGAAAGTCCGATTAATAAAACTGAGGTAATCATCCAATTCTTCATAATTATCTAATTCTTTTTCTTCTGCCAAACCTAACTCAGAATCTTGAAGTTTAGCTAGGAGAGTTTCTATTCTATCCTGAACTATTTTGGAGGCACGAAATATAGGAACTCCTTCTACTAATTCCATACTTATTCCACCTTCGAGAGGTAAATTTTTCGGTAATTGATTTAGTTTCAAAGTTGGATTATTCAGCATGATATTTGTAGCGCTTCCTTAAAAAGCATTCAGCATTTCAGCAATCAGCGGTCAGCTTTGCGCGGAAAGCGGAGCATTCGGGAACGGAAAGGGGATGAGCAACCCAAGCTTTTCCTGACGGAATGCTCCGCAAACAAATACCATTACATAAGCACAAATTTTTAGGCTGATAGCTAATAGTTAGTTAACTGAGGCCATATAATATAGAGTATATATGAGCACACCTTTTCTACTATATAAATAATAGCACAAATTTATTTAAAATCAACCCCTTGCTGAAATTTTTTTCCCTATTTCAAAGGTACAGCGAATAGGGAATTTTGGCATACTCAGTCAGGTATATCAGGTATAATATTCGCGGGCAAGATGCCCGCACTGAAGATGATCAAATAAGGTATCAAGGCTTCTAATTTAGTCGGAGGTACTGATAACTGATAACTGATAACTGAATTTCCTAACCACCAATCAAATAATTTTTAATTAATTCGATTCCACTTTTGACACCCTCATAACCAAAACGCAGAATTAGACCACTTAAAGTCGCACCCATTAGACAAACAACCAACCCACCCAAACTAATAAAACCATCATCATCCAACAACCCAAAACCAGTAACAAAAATCCCGATCGCTGGTAAAGTATTAGTACCAGGAATTGGAATCATCATCGAAATAGCCATTAGAGCGATCGCGCAACCAATAATAACTCTACCTATAAAACTTGTACAAATATAACTCAACCGAGGACGAGATATCAACTCAATTTTCTGTAACCATGGAATACCTTTTTTCAAAATTCCTTGTACTTTTTCCAGAGAAATTGAATGATTTAACCACCTTTTAGGCAACCAGGGAGTTGTTGAACCAATTATTAATTGAAGTGCTAATAAAAGTAATAAAATTCCAAAGGGAATTGAGTAACCAGGAGCAGGTACAGGTAAAGCTGAAGGTAGAGATAAAATTACGAATAAAAAGCCAAAAATTCTCTCTCCTGCTAAATCAATAATATCTCCTAAAGTTACTTTAGAAGCAAATTTTTCGTCAAAAAAATATCGTTGTAATTCTACAGATAATTTAGCCACTGATTTATATTATTTAAAGTTAAATATTGAACTAAGTTAAAATTACAATAGCATCCTACAAATATATATAAAAAACCCAGATAAAATTATGGATGTTTTACCAAGATTTTACCAGGGTTCTTGAAAGCAAAATAAAGCTAAAAGTTATTATTAGGAATAGTAATTTAGATTAAACTAGATTCTTATTCCTTAAAAAATTAATTAGGTACCAACAGTCCAAGAATTCATATATTCGATTTGTTCTGGAGTCAAAGTATCAATACCAATACCCATTGCTTGTAATTTCAAACGAGCAATTTCCTTATCAACTTCCACAGGAATAGAGTGTAAACCTGGTTCTAATTTACCTTTATTTGTAACTAAATATTCACAAGCTAATGCTTGGTTAGCAAAACTCATATCCATAACTGCACTAGGATGACCTTCAGCAGCAGCTAAGTTAATTAAGCGACCTTCGCCTAATACAATTACAGACTTACCATTCTTGAGTGTGTACTGTTGAGTGAAAGGTCTAACTGTCTTGATATCAGCAGCATTTTTACCCAAAGTTTCTAGGTCAATTTCAATATCAAAGTGACCAGAGTTGCAAACGATCGCTCCATCCTTCATCACATCGAAATGTTCCCCACGGATAACGTGCTTATTGCCAGTAACAGTGATGAATAGATCGCCTAGAGGAGCAGCTTCTTCCATTGGCATCACGCGGAAACCATCCATTACTGCTTCAATAGCGCGAACTGGATCTATTTCAGTTACAATAACATTTGCACCTAGACCTCTAGCACGGAGAGCTGCACCTTTACCGCACCAACCATAACCTACAACTACAGTATTTTTACCAGCTAATAAAATATTAGTAGCACGGATGATACCATCTAAAGTAGATTGACCTGTACCATAACGGTTATCAAAGAAGTGTTTAGTGTCCGCATCATTAACGTTCATAGCAGGGAAAGTCAATACCCCATCATTGAACATTGCTTTTAGACGAACAATACCTGTAGTAGTTTCTTCTGTAGTACCAATGAGGTCAGAAAGTTGCTCTTGTCTATTTTTTACTAGAGTTGCGACAACATCACTACCATCATCAATAATAATATTAGGTCTGTGGTCTAAAGCAATTTCAACGTGACGCAGATAAGTTTCTTCATCCTCTCCTTTCATGGCATATACAGAAATACCATGATCTACTACCAGACTAGCAGCTACATCATCTTGAGTAGATAAAGGGTTACTGGCAATTAATACAGCATCAGCACCAGCATTTTTGAGGGCGATCGCTAAATGAGCAGTTTCGGTTGTAACATGACAGCAAGCTGCTAATTTAATTCCGCTTAGTGGCTTTTCTTTGGCAAAGCGTTCTTGAATCTGACGTAGAACAGGCATTTCTCTACCTGCCCACTCAATTCTTTGTTTTCCTAGAGGAGCTAGGGACTGGTCTTTAACTTCGTGTTTAATTTGGACGGGTGTTGCAACCATTCAGTTGTTTCCTTAAAATCTTATTCTTTGCCAGTATAGCTAATTTTACAAAAGTCGATCAAGAGTGTTAATACGACAAAATTTGTTTTGACATTCATGCCAAGATATGTTAGTAGGTCTGAAAAATTGCCACCAAAACTGGCCGTGATATCAAATCCGGTTGAATACTTATTAGTTGGGAGTAGAGGAGTAGGGGAGTGGGGGAGATTAAAGACTGGAAGCAATTATAGAATTATCGGCGTTGGTGAAGCGCGTGTATGATATTAATCTTAATTATTGAGTAGTCACCCCACCCCTAACTCAACCCACCCCCGCCCCTCCCAGGAGGGGAGCCAGGAGTAAACCCACCCCTCGCCCCTCCCCCGACCGTGGAGGGGAAGTCAGGAGGACCGAGTCAGGAGGAAAGAAAGAAGAAGAAACAGTAGTAGAGGGAGAAAATTTTTTGTTTGCGCTGTGATCCGGACGAGACATCATATCATGTCCGCTTGAATAGTTACACTTTGGTGGAAGGAAGGCAGAGGGTAGAGGGCAGCTATGCTGTTTGCGTAGCATGACCTAGGAAAGGGTTTCTTCCAATTGTGACTTAATTCTATACACGCTCCGATGCTACTGGACATAATATTATACCTCAAATCACTAACGCCGAATTATCAACATATATTAGAGTTGTCGCTTAATAGAGGGAAAAAATCGCTCCAACCTAGACAGAGCAATAATTCCAAGGCTTTTGATCCACCAATAGCTACAATCCTTATAGAACAAGGTTTTTGGGGATTTTTGAAGTTATAAAGCGACAAGTCTATTATATAACCGAATTCTAGTAGAAGCGCACCCGCTTTATATCTCGCGGAGCGTTTCCCCTACTCCCTTACTCAATAAAATCTAGTAAACATTTATAAAATTGGTATTACACTATATGTGCTGCCAGTGTGAAAAAACAGATAAAAAAAAGAGGCTACTCAAGCCCCTATTTCTGAAATTATCTGATATAGCTAGTCGAAGGAAAGGTTCGGACATATCAAAAGCTTAAAACTCAGACAACGTAAGATTTTTCCTTTGTCCTCACAGGAGTGCGCATTCCCGAAAAGGAGTCAGCATTCCGCAAGCGAGCTGTTGTCATCGCGGGGTCTGAACACTTGCGTCTGTCGCCGACGTGGGGTCGCACCGCTTCTTTCTTCTTCCTTCTGCTATAAAAAGTATTTTTTTCAAACTATCCTATACAAAAAGCTCATAGTTGCCCAACTATTAATATCTAGAGCATAATCATCAGTTGATAACCCACTTGATTGAACAGCTGATTGACTAGCACTTTGTAAGTCTCGTAATACTGCTTGTGCTACATTCAAAGGATTTAATACTTCTTGAATTAGCCCATCGTCTCTAACTTGATGTAGCTCTCCATTAAGAGCTGCTATTGTTTCCTTGAATGGTTGATGGCTACAGATAATTAGACTTTCTGCCAACCCTTCCGGACCGATTAGTTTCCATCCAAAAGATTCTGTATCTCTAGGAAAATTACTAATCACAGGAGGCATATTTACGCTATCTTCTGGAGAAATAGCAAACCCTACTTGTGGAGGATCGTCATTATTGAGAGGTTGATTAGATACAGTAGGATCGAGAACAAAAATGCGCCCACTACTGTCTAAACTGAATAACATAAAATAGACTGGGTGATCGCCGTCATTATACAAGCGACATTGAATTCGACTACCAACTGGTAATGTGAGTAATCCATCAGAAACTCCAAAGCTGCCTACACCTTCTATGTTCGTTTTAAATTTCGCCTCATTACTTACCCCTAAAGTTTCCCTACGCATAACTATCTTTGCTTCTGGAGTAATAGTAGCGAAGTTGGCTCTGACTTTTATTTGAGTCGAACTTTCATTACTCGTTAAGCGTAGTATTTTAGCTGCAAGTAAAGTTTTTAATTGTGAACTTAACCTTTGTACTGCTACTTTTACTGCTTCTGCTCCTTCTGCTCCTTCTCCTACACTATTGGGTATAAGCACCTGACCTAGAGAAAATAAAGCATAACGACCTTGGTACATCGAAGGTAGAGGAGCAGAGAGACTTTGAGCAATAGTTGTTTCCCGTACTCGACTAAATATATAATCTGCTGCTTGAGTATTGTTTACTACTGTAACTTGGGACTCTGCGGAGAATCCGCTGGTAGCATCTACCCGCTCAATTCTTGACAGTTCCGGATCGAGAGCAATAGTCAATTCAGTAGGTTTCGGCAAAATACGAATTTTTTCTCGCACCACTTCTCCTGCCAAAAGTTGAGGATTAGGAGAAGGTGTTTGAGTATTTTTTTGTGTTTGACTGTTTGAATTTTCTCCATTTTCAAACTGCTGTTTTTCCTGATCTGATTGTGAAGTATTAGTTTCAATAATTATAGAAGCTTTAGCTGTTAAACCAGTACGACTGCGAATTTGTAATTTAAATTGGTAGTTGTTTGAGTTTAAATCCGAAGAAGGTACAGTTGTGAATAGGGAATTAGATTTAACTGCATCAAGAACATTTATTGGCAGTCCTCCTAGCCAAAGGGTTGCTGTTTTGCCGTTATCTTCCACTGCAGTGACTACGCCACTAGAAGCTGGTAATAAGGGGGTTAAGATATTTTGATAACGCGTAGCTACTGGAGTTATAGTAGCTTCTTCCGTAAATTGAGCTATATTTTGTTTTGTTGCTTCTTTGAGTTTCGGTTGCTGATAAGTTCCAGCGAGTTGTTCGACGAAGCTAGTTGCTTGTGCAAAACTAATTTGTAGTTTCGTTGCAGGAGTTGTATGCCATAAATTTTGGGTAAGAGCATAAGTGAATAAACCTGAACTAAAACCATTCCAGTCAGTTTCGGTAGCAAATTGGCTATCTCTACTAGCATTCAGAATCAATCCTGGTAATTGGTTTTGATTAATTAGCTCTCCTCTTGCCAAATTTTGACGATCGCGTAGCAGTGTTTGCATTGCTTTCTCTTTTTTATTAATTTCCTCCGTAGTCGAACTAGGTCGAGAGCGAACTCGGAGAAAACCTTGCAAACTTTTACCAGGATATACATAGCTAGTGTCTAACACAGTCAATACTTTCGTCGTCTCAAGCGATTGCACTAATAACCATAGAGTTTCTTCTAGTACATCATTTATTGCTCTACCCTCATTGTTTGGAGGTACACCATCTACTGGCACTAGAGTATTTTGAAACGTTAATTTTGAGGAACTGGACTCATTTTGTTCATTCTCATTGATCATTTTGCTGACACGACTACCATAACCACTAAAGTGAAAGAGAACTAGGTCATCGGGTCTAGCTTGATTAGTTAGATGATTAATAAAAGCTGTTTCTATATTTTCTCTAGTAGCTTGTTTATTTGTGAGAGTGAGAATATCAGTAGGTAAAAAACCAAACTTATGAACTAGCAATTCCTGCTGCATCTCCACATCTGTCACACACCCAGATAGAGCTGCATCCGGATATTCATTAATACCTATGAGAAGTGCTAATTTACGTCCAGTAGTTTGAGCGAGGGCAGTTGAGTAACGACTGTGGAGTCGCCACCAAGGTCCTTCACTTATTCCCAATGCTCCCAGGGCCAAGCTAGCCCTTTGCAGAAATTCACGCCGCTTTAATCCCATGCTTTTTCCTTAAAGTCCTCACTTGAACTGAGTCAATTAGGACTTTTTATAACAACATTATTATTAATTTTCTACATAATTGAAGCATTCTGCAGTTAACCGATAGGGGCGATCGTAGCTAACTTTAAACACTTGCGAGTTTAGTTTACTACATCTTTCAGGTCAGCTCTTAAGCAGCCATCAAGTTAAAGTAAATTTAATATAGATAACTTGACCGCTCAACTAAACTTACTCAAACTTAATCAAAAGCCTGAAAGCTTAGTTGTTCGTAGTGGATCGACCACCACAGGGTTAAACGGCAAACCCTTTATTCCTTGTGATACAGTTGATTAAAATTTAATTTCTTTTGATAGGAAAAGAAATGTTGGCGATAATGGTAATTGGCTAAATTGAATAGATTTTTTGACAAAAAAGCCTTGTGGTCACAAGCTGACCACAAATAGTGCGATTTGGTAATAACATGACGTTCAACTAGCTTCATATCTTAATTGTAGCTGATAACGACTCAATGGATAGACAACTGAACAAACTTACTCATTTTAGTTTAATAGCTATAGTTATGAGTAAGTTTGATAAACTTTAGATAAGTTTTCCCCTTCTGTATTTACCCCTATTTTGAGGGGCGGTTGAAAAGCTGACTTTTTGTATAGCTTTTTCAACCTACCTCCAAATTCTGGTACAATTATGCGTCATAATATAAGGAGTGTACCAGAAAAATTTCTGCTAATATCAGCTAGATGCTTTCATTGCCTTAGCCAACTCTTCTGCGACTTCTGGTCGTGAAAATTCTGGTGGTGGTAACTCACCCCGGCGTAACATTTCTCGTACTTTTGTTCCTGATAGATGAATTCGTTCTTCTGGCAAACTTGGACTTGTTTTGCTTGTGGCCATACCTTTAGTACGAGTACAGTAGAAAGCGTGCTCAAACTTCATTGGCACAATATCTAACTCTCCGGGTTCAAACTCATCAAAGATATATTGAGCATCATAAGTACCGTAATAATCTCCTACCCCGGCATGATCTCGACCAACGATGAAATGGGTACAACCATAGTTTTTCCGGACTAAAGCATGAAAAATTGCTTCCCTTGGGCCAGCATAACGCATAGCTGAGGGATTAATGGCCATAATTACTCGGTTTTGAGGAAAGTATTTCTCAAACATAATCTCGTAGCAACGCATCCGGACATCAGCAGGAATATCGTCCGATTTGGTCGCACCTACTAAAGGATGTAGAAATAAACCATCTACTGTTTCTAAAGCACACTTTTGAATATATTCATGGGCACGGTGAATGGGGTTACGAGTTTGGAAACCTACTACTGTTTTCCAATCTCTTTCTAGAAATAGTTTTCTGGACTCGGCCGGATCGATTTGATATTTGGGAAATAATGGGTGAGGATGACGTTCTAATAACCATACTGGACCTGCCAAGTTAACGGGGCCAGCATCATAGAGAACTTTTACTCCTGGATGTTTTATTTCGTCTGTACGATAAACATTAATTGCTTCATGGGCTTTGTTGTAGCGAAACTTTTGAGTTAATTCTAAAACTCCTACAAATTCTCCATCGGGAGAATCAAGACGCACCCAACTTCCTTCTTTGATTGAATCTGCTACTTCTTCTGAGACTGGTAGAGTGACTGGTATACTCCAAGGTAGACCATTTTGAAGACGCATATCAGTAACTACAGTTTCATAGTCTGCCGCTTCCATAAAGCCATTTAGAGGACTAAAACCTCCTATAGCTATCATCACTAAGTCTGAAAGTGCTCGTTTATCTAGTTTTACTTGTGGTAAGCTTTCAGCTTTTTCCATGAACTCTTGTCGTTCTGCTGGTGTGGCAATCCGATTAATCAGATGGCCACCGTGTGCTGGTATACCATTGGGATGCTGACTCAAAGCAATTCCTCTCTTTGTTAACTACAGTAGTCGATCAAAATTAGGTTTTCTAATCTCGATCTTACATCTTTGAGGTACCTCTGTCTTCAGATTTAGTTATTAGAATTTGACTGAGGTTAAGGTAACTATCAAAGATGCTCTCTTTTTTCTAACTTCTCTAGTTTTAATCAGATGACCGGATTTATTGAAATCCTTCTTAAAGGATGACTACGCTATGGTTAAGAATTCCCAAACCTCACGATTTAGGTTTCTGCTGCCTCTTTATATCAAATCCGGTTAAACAGTTATAGCTATAGCTTGGTTAAGCTAGGAGGAGTCAACCCACCCCTCACCCCTCCCCCGACTGTGGAGGGGAAGTCAGGAGTCAGGCAGGGGAGCCGTCGGATTGGCGACGTATAGGATGAGAGATATTACCGAATAATTAATAATTAATAATTAATAATTAAATAATTCGCGCCTTGAAGCCTCCTCTTTTAAGGGGAAAAAAGCGGTCGAGGGATGGGGAGGTCTCCTCGCCATATCCAATCGACCAAGAGAAGAAATAATATTTCCTGATCTTCAATTCCGTAGCGGTTAAAACCCGAGGTAATTATCAATTATCCATTATCCATTAATGAAAAGGATGAGCGTAGTTATGACGATTGGAGAATTTTTTTATGTCCAATTAAACGGATTTGATATTACAGAGGAGCTGTGCTTTTTCCGTTTGTCATTCTGCGCAAACGTATCGCGAAGGGAAACAATGCACTAACCTTCTAGTATTTACTTTCTTGCGGTATTACGGTCGCTAGATATTTATAAATCACAATCTATTAATATAGCATTTCTATTTAATTAAGCTGTAAGAATATTTTTGAGCAATAAACCAACTGGTAATCAAGTTAGAGATATTTTTCGATCGCTACAGTCATCAAATCTTACTACAGTACATAATAGCAATCTGGGCAGGATTCGTAAAAGGTTCTAAATTAATTATAAATAATAATAAAGTCTGAGATTATTACCAGTTTTTTCTGTTCTCTAATTTGCAGAGATTTTCCATACAATCTAAATAGGACGACTAATAGAAAAAAAGTCAAAATCAAATAATGTAAATTTATGTAAATAAAATGTCGTTTTAAATGTAAATAATTTGACAAAAACTGGTTGAATAAATTAGTATTATCTAAATAAGAAGTGTGTCAAACTACAAAATTTAACTAGGTAAACTATTAGCAATCTTTGATCGTGAGTGCTAAAAATACGCCATTATATTTTGAGGACAAATTCAAGCATAAAGTCAAGGTTTTGCATCTAATTAATTATTAGTTAGAGGTCAAAAAATTAGCACTCACCTTGAAAGACTGCTAACTTGAATCTGTCTAAAATATAGTTATAATATCAAAAATAATTAGAGAGGAAACATAGAAATGCAGTATACTTTTGAACTTTTAGGTATTTCTCCAATCTTACATTTTTTTAATCACCAACAAAAACTGCAAGTAGAAAAAAACTTAACTGTAGAATATCTCGGAAACCGTCAGTGTTCTTTAGATGTGTTTATAAAATCTGTAGAAAATGTTTCTACTAATCGTGGTTGGAGAGTAGATAAAGTTGTCGAAACAGTGATTAACTTTTGGATGAATAACGCTGATAGTATTCAGTATTGGAATTCTCGCTTAAAAGATGCTGGGGAGGAAAATCTTTTAGTGGCAAGAGTGGGAGATATTAAATCTTTAAGGCAATCCTTTGAATTTTTACTAAATCATTAGGTCGTATTGGTGTGAGTCTGAATATATTTTATCTGCCAATATAATGTCTACAAAAGACGGGCAATAAAAGTAATATTTTCAGACTTTTTATCTATAAAATTGAAATTTTGAATTTTCTTAATTCAGATAAGTTAGGTAAACTCGTGATTTTTTGATCTAATATCATGTCCGGATAAGAGCGTGACAAAAAAACTTTCTACAACTTAAAACTCCCTCTTATTCCCTGCTGAGAGAATTACTTTGATTTAGTATTTATGACGATTGGAGATTTTTTTTATGTCCAATTCCCCCGGATTTGATATGATTTATGCAGTAAGCATTCAGCTATTAGCTGTCAGCTCTCATAACGGGGTTTTAATGAATATAGGCTTTAAAGTCAGCTTTTAGACGTAAGTATAAATTCTGGCTCAATTAGTAAAGCTTTTATCTAAAACTAAAAGCAATAGCTGATGGCTGATAGCTGACGGCTGAATGCTTACTTTATGCAAGAGGTCTAATACCATTTTCAAAAAAGAATGTTACGAATAATTTGAGTAATAAAAAGACTTTTTTAGAGATGTCCTTTTGACTAAAAAGATAAATTACAACCTAAAAAATGATATCAAAGCTATTTATTCTGACTCCTGACTCCTGACTACTGAATTCTAAGAAATAGCCTAACTATTTGTAGCAAACAGTTATCAAATTGGTCTAATATCGTGTCCGGTTGAACAGTTATAAAATAAATAACTACGGAGGAGTCAGTCCTCAGGAGTCAACCCACCCCTAAATCCTCCCAGAAAGGGAGGGGAAGGACCGAGTCAGGAGGGAAGAAAGAAGAAGGAAGAGGAAGAACAACAGAAGAAGGAGAAAGTTTTTTGGTCGCGTAAGCGGAACGGAGTTCTATCACGCTATTATCCGGACATGATATAATTTAAAAAAAATTGGTATAGCAGTGGAAGGAAAGGGCACAGATGAAAAACTAAAAACTCAAACAAAGCTAAATTGTTCCTTGTTCCTTGTTTCTTGTTCTTTCTTCCTTCTGCTATAAGCAGATATATGAAAACCTAAAAACTCAGACAAAGCTAGATTTTCCCTTCTTCCTTCTTCCCTCTTCTTTCTTCCTTCTGTTATAAAAAGCTAGATTTTTCCTTCTTCCCTCTTCCCTCTTCCTTCTTATTCAAGAATTACAACTTGAGGTGCTAATAATAAATTTTCTTCGGATTTGATTAACTGCCCAATACCGAGAAAGACGCCTTCAATATTGTATACTCGCAGAGGATTTTCAGTTTTTTCGTCTTCTATTTCCCATTTTTTCTGATAAGGTAAACGTTGACCTTGACACCATCTTTTGGCATCCTCAATAACTAAAACTATTGCTGGTAAATGTGCTAATGCTACTTCTGATGATAAGAGGTTAAATGTTTTTTGTTGCAGTTGAGTTTCTATATCCTCAAAAGTAAGACTATCTTTCAAAGAAAAGCCACTACTTTCTGTACGAGTTAAAGTAGCTAAAGTTCCCCCAGTATTTAAAACTGCACCTAGATCGCGAGCGATCGCCCGAATATAAGTTCCAGCACCACAAGCGATCGCTAAATCTAGCTCAGGAAAATCTCCACTTCGCCAGTCAATAATTTCTAAACTAGACACTTCTACAACCCGAGTCGGAATTTCAACAGTTTTTCCCTGACGAGCTAAATCATAAAGTCGCTTTCCTTCTACCTGTATTGCACTGTAACTAGGAGGAATTTGTTCAATTTTTCCTAAGAAATTTGGCAGCACCGCTTCTATATCAGACAATGTTAACTGTGGCGCTAGTGTAGATTTAACAATTTCTCCCTCTAAATCATCAGTGGTCGTAATGACACCAAATTTGACTGTGCCACAATAAGCTTTTTCTGAGCGTAGAAACTGTAATAATCTAGTTGCTTTTCCCACAGCAATAGGTAAAACACCAGTAGCAGCAGGATCGAGAGTTCCTCCATGGCCAACACGCTTGAGGCGTAGTAACTTTCTTACTTTTGCTACACAGTCATGGGAAGTCATACCAGATGGTTTATTGAGGTTGAGAAAGCCTTGCATTATATTGTTATTCCACCCATAATTTTTCGTTATTCTTTGGTTTTATATCAGGTCTCATTAATTAGGGTTTGCTGAAAAAGTTTTATGGGTAAGGGTAGGAGACAGGAGACCACCCACCCCTAACCCCTCCCAGGAGGTAGGGCTGTTTCATTCTCGATAGACACGGGGACACGGAGACACGGAGACACGGGGATGAAGGCTTTTAAGCGGCGTTGAACCAAATATACTCTCAGAGCTTAAAGGGGCTTATTGGCTGAAAAATCGGCAAATTTTGGCAAATTTCATTGTTTAACTATGCCCATTACTCTCGTTCTCCCGCTCATCGTTATCTACAATACTTTGAAACAGCCCTGCTCCCAGGAGAAGAAGACAGGAGAACCCATCCCTAACCCCTCCCAGGAGGGGAGAAATGGGAATTATAGAGGAGGTAGGAGGAAGAATCATCCCTTGATTATCCTGCGCAACTATGCGCCTAAAATGCTAATTTTTTGAACCATTATGACCATTAAGCTTGGACTTTTTTTTAACTAAAAAATGCGCTCAACCTTTATATGTCAATGCTTTTAGATTTAATCAGCAAACCCTAATTAGACGTAAATATTAATGATCTTCATCAATTATCTTGAGAATCTATCAAATTTCCCCCTACTCCCTACTCCCTACTCCCTAATCCCTAATAAATTTTATTTATGGATATTTAAAGAAGCATGATATCATATCATGTCCGGATAATTAGTCATAAAAAACCTTCTCTCTTTGAACCTTTCTTTCCCTTCTGCCTTCCTTAGATAATAGTAAAGTCAAGATCGCCTTCTGCAACATTCAGCACTATTGCCAGATAATCTTCTTCATCATCCCTCAACCTAATAGCTACACTATTTTCTCCACCCACAACAGTTGTCTCAAATTCTATGTCACTACGCTCCAAACCATTAATTAATCCAATTTGATCGTCTTCTTCAGGGTTATAGTCTGTAATAATATCTGCATCTGATGGATTAAGACCACCTGTGTTTTCACTAATAGCAAATAAATCTTCTCCTGTTCCTCCTGTTAAAGTATCAGAGTCGCGCTCGCCTACTAGAGTATCATCACCTTCACCTCCATCTAGAGAATCATCTTCTTTACCTCCCAAGAGGCTATCATCTTCTAAACCACCAAAAAGACAGTCATTGCCTCTATTACCATAAAGTGTATCTTCATTTTCTTCACCAAATAGAGAGTCATTACTCCTACCGCCCCACAATGTGTCGCTACCATCACCACCTAGAATAGAATCCTGTTGTTGACCGCCGAGTAGAGAATCATTACCTGCACCTCCGAGTAAAGTATCATCATCTCCCTCTCCAAAAATTCTATCTCCTCCCCCTCTACCTTCTATAGAATCTCGACCTCCCATTCCCATAATCAGGTCTGCTCCTGCTGTACCGTTGATACTCTCTTCCTCTTCTGTACCGAGAATTTCATTAAATTGATTTCCAGAACTCCCACTTCCATCGGTGCTTGTGCCATTACTACCGCCATTGCTATTACCACCTCCATTCGGATCGTTACCTCCTCCTGGCATTGATTCATCAATCAAAGGCCCAAAAAAATCAACTGGATCGATTACACCGTTAAAAAGGTCTTCTTCTGTTGCCGTGACCATAAAACTTTACCGAATAACTTCTTTGTGAATTATTATTTATATTTATAGTAATAGTATAGAATAGATAGGTTAGGACATAAAGTGATATAATATGTGGATAATTAGTTATCGTATAATTCAGGAGTCAGGAGTCAGGAGAAAGTAGTGAGAAAGTCAGGATGAGAGTGGGAAAAATCTTGGGATATTCCGGCATTTTATGTCTGTATTTAATGGAAGTAGAAAGTGAGATAACTGTATAAGCAGATTTGATATGATAATGATTTTTAGACAGGGAAATGTTTTTACCACTGTTTCTGGAGCCAGTGTTCCTTGCTATACATAATCTATTAATTATATTTTTATTCGCCTGTTCAGTAATAGTTAATAGGGATAATATTTGACAAATACACTATTCAAAATAATGGCATTCCACAGTGACTAATGATTTTAGATTGAATTGGATTTTGGATTAATCAATTGCTAGAATAATTAATATTAGGTTGTTTTTAGTCAAACAGGACTTACGCAAAGACACTATATATAGCGTATGTCAAATAGAGCGATTGCTGACGCAAAGCTCCGCTAACTCTTATAAAAATTATAGCGATCGCCTAACATTTTTAGTTTTATCCTTTGTCAATAAAAACCTAAATAACTGTCATTTTAATTGTAGGATATTTAAGTTCAGATACGCTTATATTTGGATAATAATTGATGTTTCAGATGATAAATAGTTATCCCCAAAATCTTTGCCATTTTTTTCAAATGATTCCAGACTAACATGGTACAAGCAATATGATTCTTTGGGATTTTTGCCCGACGACCCAATCCAAAACTCAAGCCCTGTTAGTTGTTTAATTTCTCTATGAAACTCCTCTATTTTCCATCTAGGCGCGAATTTCAAACTCAACGTCATCTGTACTCTGATGACTGAGGTAATTAGTAACAATATATTCTGTTGGTATTTGTAGAAAGAGTAGCCCGTATGGGATCTGACTTTTTTATCTATCGGAAAACCTTTAATCTTAATAATTTTTCGTATAGACTAATTCCTCCTCATTCGATGTTAATTCTTCCAGTTTTTGATATTTTTTTACACTCCCTGTATCGTCTACTAAACGGTTGCTTTTTAACGGGCAATAGTAAACTTTACCTAAGTTATCTATTAAGGCCATGAGTCTTTTGGTTGGATACCAGCTATCCATTAATACTGTTTTTACTGGTATTTTCTTCTTTTTTACTACATCAATCATCATATCTTCTACATGATCTATTTTACTCTTTTCATCACTTTCGCTCTTTATAAATCCTATAATCTACTATCCAGAAACGTTCTATTTGAGGATTAAAATATCAACAATTAACTATTCCTATTCCACGCACTACCCTATGTTCGTTACCACTATACTGACGCCGAACAAGCTCAATATGCATGGGAATACTTTTTATTCAGAACCCTGTCATCAAAAATTAAATAACCATCTTCAGTAGTTACAATTTCTTCTCTGACATTTTCCCACAACATTTCTGTTCCTAAATCAATATTTTTCAAGTAACGATTAATTTGATTGCTGACGCAAAGCTACGCTATCGTGGCTAACTTTTTCTAGATTGTCAGCCAGGTTTGTCAGAGTGTAATTTTTCTGACTACTTATTAGATACTGACAATATTTTATATAATTGAAGTCTATTAAAAACTATTCATAAAAATATATTTTATTTGAAATTATAATCATACCAGAGAACCTACAATATACTCAATCTAATTTTTCAGTTAATGATAATTTTGTGGCTCAGGTGTTGGCGGAGCAAGTGCGACAGCTATATCGCCAAGGGAAATGGAGTTTAGACCGCAAATCTAGAGAGAGCTTTAAAGATTAACACTATATATAGTGTCCTTGCGTAAGTCCTGTCAAAGTTTAAACTAATTTTTGGCAATATTATTCCATAATGTGCAACCCTAAAAGAATTGCTTGGTTATTTTTGTCAGAGCCTAATAAACCTGGTCATAATTAAAGTGATTTTTTAAAGAGGATATTGGGGTACTTTCAGATTGGCGAGATTTACTAGTCAGGAGTCGTGATTTTTAATTCCTATGCATCTAAGACCTTCAGCAAATAAGTCATCATATTTGCTGGTCTTAAGTTTGATTGCCCACTAATTTATTCTTACTCCTGTCTTGTGTCTTGTGATTCATTCTAGTTTATACCAAATCCGATTATTAAAGATATTTTAAGGATTATAAGATTTAACCCTCTCCTCATCTTCCCTATACCCTGTCTCCCCATGTATATAAAAGGATACTCAATAAACTGGATTTAGTATTATATAGAAGTCTGAGGTGTTGTTAATAGACATCTGGTAAAAATAAAAAATAAAATCAATTCTTATCCATAAATTATCAATTATTCCCCTCCCAGGAGGGGTTAGGGGTGGGTTACCTGTTGCCTTCCGGAGCTGTTGCCTGTTGCCACTTTTCTGGAGATGTCTAATAGTTACTCCCTTATTGAATCAATTAAGTTTGCCTATATTATAAGTTTAAAGGACTCTTCTAAAGGTCTATTCCTATTTCTGATGAATCTCAATGTCCTTATTTGAGAAATTATCTTGGCGAAGTCATAGATTTCTGCTAATTTTAAACTAAGTAGATAATAACAATCAAAACTAAAAAAATTATTTTTTGGTATTCAGACTTGCAAGTAATGAGAAAAGCTAGTGAATCATGAATTTATGAATTGACAAATTAATAGCTAATGACATAGATCGAGCTATTAGAATAATACTTAATACTGGAGTGCAAATAAATATAATGTTAAATGCAACAGAAATATTAATAAATGCTTTCGTAAAAGAGTTACAAGCAGGCTACCATCGTACTTATGGTGGTTTTAAGCCAAACTATCCAGAAATTATTGCCTGGGCAGGAAATATGGCTCTGGAAAATATTGCTAACTGTGATGCTTTATATCACAATGTTGAACATACAATGTTGGTTACTCTTGTTGGGCAAGAAATTTTGCGGGGTAAGCATATTCGTGAAGGTGGGGTGTCTCCTGAAGATTGGTTACATTATATTATTTCATTATTGTGCCACGATATTGGTTATGTTAAAGGAGTTTGCCGAGAGGACCAAGAATTATTAAGTTTGTATGCTACAGGAATAAATGATGGAATGGTTTCTTTGGCAGATGGTGCTACTTCAGCTAGTCTTACTCCTTATCATGTGGATCGAGGTAAATTAGTAATAGATGAACGTTTTGGTGGTCATCGACTAATTGATGCAGATCAAATTAAACGTAATATTGAACTAACTCGTTTTCCTATTCCTAAGGCAGAAACTCATCAAGATAGAAATAATTTTTCTGGATTATCAAGAGCAGCAGATTTAATCGGTCAATTAAGTGACCCTAATTATTTGCTGAAAATTAGTGCTTTATTCTATGAATTTGAAGAGGTTGGCACTAATAAAGTTTTGGGTTATAAATCTCCAGCGGATCTAAGACGTAGCTATGCAAAATTTTATTGGGATGGGGTTTATCCTTATATTCCGGCAGCTATTAATTATTTAGAATTGACTCAAAGTGGCAAACAAATTATTGCTAACCTTTATGCAAATGTGTTTCAGGTAGAACATGAACCAAAGGAAAAAACGAATGGTACAAAATTACTAGATGCTCAGAATAACAGTTACACGAATGGAGATATTTCAAGAACAACACCAGTTAAGAAAAAGAAATTCAGTGATTTTTTAGGCTTGAATTTATAACTAGAAAAAACAGGATTTTTACAAACAAACTATCAATCAATATAATTAACCTATGTGATTCAAATTTGATGTTATTTGAGTTAGTTTTGGCGATAGTAAGTCACTGCTATAAAGTTCGGTATTGCTGAATTAAGGTATGAAAAAAGAAGAAGGAAGAAGGAAGAAGGAAGAAGGAAGAAGGAAGAGGAGGAAAAGGAAAAAGTTTTTCGATGGCTAATTATCACTAATTATTCGGACATGATTCTGATAAATTGTTCCCTGTTGCCTGTTGCCTATTCCCTATTCCCTATTCCCTAAAATTGAGAATATGATCAAAATTGGCTCTAATATCAAGTGTCATTAATTAGCCATAATAAAAAAGTTTTCCCCGGTCAATTTTTCCCTGTTGCCTATTCCCTATTCCCTATTCCCTAAAATTGAGAATACGATCAAAATTGGCTCTAAGATCAAGTGTCATTAATTAGCCATAATAAAAAAGTTTTCTCTGATAAATTTTTTCCTGTTGCCTATTCCCTATTCCCTATTCCCTAAAATTGAGAATACGATCAAAATTGGCTCTAATATCAAGTGGCATTAATTAGCCATAATAAAAAAGTTTTCTCTGATAAATTTTTTCCTGTTGCCTATTCCCTATTCCCTATTCCCTAAAATTGAGAATACGATCAAAATTGGCTCTAATATCAAGTGTCATTAATTAGCCATAATAAAAAAGTTTTCCCTGTTGCCTATTCCCTGTTCCCTGTTCCCTTAATTTTTTTTTGTGGGTATTTTAAAGATACATGATATAAGGAGAAAAAAGATGGCAAAGTTAACACCAGAATTAGAGCAGCGTGCTCAACAATTGAGGCATAAACTTCAAGAAGCTGGCTATGCTTACTATGTCCTTGATAACCCTATTATGGAAGATACTGTTTATGATCGCCTAATTCGAGAATTACAAGAATTAGAAACCCAATATCCTCAATTAATTGTTCCAGATAGTCCTACCCAAAGAGTGGGAGAAAAACCAGCAACTAAATTTATATCAATTGAGCATAATATTCCTCTTTATAGTCTGGAAAATGCTTTTAATATTGAGGAATTAAAAAATTGGCAAGAACGTTGGCAACGTCAAATAGAAATCGACCCCCATTCTGATACGGTAGATTATGTTTGTGAACTCAAAATTGATGGTTCTGCTTTAGCTCTAACTTATGAAAATGGTTTATTAGTCAGAGGTGCTACTCGTGGAGATGGAATTAGAGGAGAAGATATTACTCAAAATGTCAAAACAATTAAAAGTATTCCCTTAAAACTAAAAATAGATAATCCACCCTCAATAATAGAAGTTCGAGGTGAGGCTTTTTTATCAATTAATGTATTTGAAAGTATCAACGCAGAAAGAGAAAAAATAGGAGAACCACCATTTGCTAATCCTCGTAATTCAGCAGCAGGTACTTTGCGACAGTTAGATTCAAAAATAGTTGCTCAACGCCGACTAGATTTTTTCGCTTATACACTTTATATAAACTCGGAAATTAATTCAGAATTATCTCAATTTTCTACCCAATGGCAATATTTAGAATTACTACAAAAATTAGGCTTTAAAGTTAATCCTAATCGTCAAATTTGTTCATCTTTAAATGATGTTCAAAAATACTATCAATATTGGGATACCGAACGAAAAAAATTGCCCTATTTAACCGATGGAGTTGTAGTTAAACTTAATTCTTTGCCAATACAAAAAAAATTAGGATTTACTCAAAAATTTCCTCGGTGGGCGATCGCTCTTAAATATCCTGCTGAAGAAGTCCCGACTATTGTCGAAGCAGTCACAATTCAAGTAGGCCGCACTGGGGCACTTACCCCTGTGGCAGAATTAAAACCTGTCCAGTTAGCAGGTACAACCGTACAAAGAGCTTCCCTGCATAATAGCGATCGCCTCGCGGAACTAAATTTACATATTGGAGACACAGTAATAGTCCGCAAAGCTGGAGAAATTATTCCAGAAGTAGTACGAGTTTTGCCAGAACTACGTCCCACAAATGCCCAACTATTTCAAATGCCTACCCACTGTCCAGAATGCGGTCAACCTGTTGTCAAACCTACCGATGAGGCAGTAACGAGGTGTATCAACGCTTCATGTCCCGCTATTCTTCGGGGTTCCTTGGTACATTGGGCCTCTAGGGGCGCTCTGGATATTAATGGTTTGGGGGAAAAATTGGTACAGCAGTTGGTAAATAGTGGTTTAGTTGAGTCAGTAGGGGATCTATATGATTTGAAAGTCGAAAGTTTGACTTCCCTCGAACGCATGGGACAAAAATCTGCTAGTAAATTGGTGGATGCGATCGCTACTTCTAAAAGCAAATCTTGGGCGCGGGTGCTTTATGGTTTAGGTATTCGTCATGTGGGTAGCGTGAATGCAGAGTTATTAACTCAGAAGTTTTCTAGTGTAGGACAGTTGGCACAAGCAAAGGCGACAGATATTGAAGCAGTCTATGGAATTGGTCCAGAAATTGCTCAATCAGTTGAACAGTGGTTTCAGGTATCAGCTAATCAAGAATTGGTGAAACGTCTGAATAATGGTGGAGTGACCATGGAGGTAAGAACAGATACAGGCAATGTGGCAAAAGAGCAAAGTGCATTTTTAGCAGGTAAAACTTTTGTGTTAACGGGAACTTTACCAACCTTGAAGCGGGATGAGGCAAAAAGTTTGATTGAAACTGCTGGTGGTAAAGTGACGAGTACGGTGAGTTCTAAGACTGATTTTGTTGTGGTAGGAAAAGATCCAGGTTCTAAGTTACAAAAAGCCGAAAAGTTGGGGATCGAGCAGTTGAGTGAAGCACAGTTATTGGGAATGTGGGAAGGCAGTAGGTTGTAATACCGTTTCACGGAAGTTATAAGTCAAAAGTCATGCATTAAGATTTTATCAGCTCAAAATTTTGATGCTAAAGTAATTTCAGGAAATTATTTAACATTTAAAGGAGCTAAACTATTTGTGACATCTTTAAAGTGAGTGAATTGGTATAAGTTAGGTATGATAATTACAGTTGCTTATTAATGAAAATCATTAAGAACTATTATATGGAATATTAGCAATTTATTTGGAATATTACCAAGGAAACATAATAGAAAGAATTTAGTTATTCCTGTATCAAATCATCTTTGCCTGGCACTTCAAACTTATAACCAACTTTAAAAATAGTTTTTATATACTCAAAATTACAACCACAGCCTTTAATTTTTTTACGAATTTGACTAATATGTACATCACAAACGTTTTTACTTCCAATCCAAATAGGATCTTCACTGTCAAATACTTGATTTTCACTGTCAAATACTTTAACCAACAATTCTAAGCGTTTCCAAACATAGCCTGGTCGATTAGCCATCAAAAATAATAAATCAAATTGTTTGTTAGTTAAAGAAACAATTTTATTCTTGAATTTTACTTCTCTAGTAGTATTATTTATTACTAAATCCCCAAATACAAGCTGATCGAAATTTTTATTAGAGGGTAATCTTTGACGTTTAAACATTGCTCTAATACGAGCATTTAATTCTACTAAACTAAATGGTTTTGTGAGATAACCGTCAGCACCTAACTGAAAAGCTAGAACTTTAGCTTCTTCATCACATAGACTGCTCAACATCAGTACTAATACATCATTGTAACTCTGCATTTCCTGACAAAGCTGAAAACCAGTAGTATCTGGTAGATTTATATCTAAAACAACTAAGTCTGGTTGAAATTCTTTAAATACAACAAAAGCGGTTGTACCATCTTGTGCAGACTCTACTTGATATTCTTGCTTAGTTAAAAAACGATGAACTAAGGTTCTGATTGCCTGGTCATCATCAACTATAAGAATCTTATAAAATGCCATATTAAAAATCCTCCTAATTTTTGTGTAGCTACATTACCAGTTTAACTGCTACAACAATTATCGCAAATTAACCTAATAAGTCCAAAAAATGCAATTTTTCAGATTTATCTCAACTTTGGTTGAAGACCCCCGCTCTCGGGTTACGGGAGCGTCGGGATATTTGCGCAGCATTCCGGAAGAAAAACCAATCAATGTTGCTGTTTTCTCACAGCGTGTGCTATAATAGTTAATTTAAGGCTACTAGGCTAGCAGTGTCTAGGGGAGCCGTCGGATTGGCGACGTACTGTGGAGCGACCGTAAGACCGGAAAGAGGTTCGACCTTGGAGGCGGGTGCATTGTTAGGGCAGCTCCTCTGCAAGAGGCAGCAGAAAGCCCTAAGAGCGCGATGGTTAGGAATCCCGCATTGTCCCATAGCCCAACGTCGGGAGGATTTCAAAATATGGCACATCATATCAAATCCAGCCACGTTGTGTAATTGATTCATAGGGTGGGGAGTGTGGAGGGAGAAAGCCACACCCTCCATTCTCCCACTTCCCGACTCCCCCGCTCAAGAAAATTTAGAAAAGTTTTTGATAAATGTTACTAATACCAATTCACTTCAAAAATGTCACAAATAGTTGGTAACTGATGAAGTAAAATAATAAGCTGAAATTACTGTATAATGGAAGTTTTAAGTACTTACAGCAGATTCTACTAAGCGTGAGGTACACCCGTCGCGGGCATCTTGCCCGCACTTGCATTCATTTAATTGTTAATCTCTTAATTGTTAATCTCTGTACTTCATATACCACGGAATCTGCTGTAAAATATTACTTCTGACTTCTGACTTCTGACTTCTGACTTCTTATTTTTTACTTTTGACTTTAGTGAAACGGTATAATATAGAATCCGGTTATATAGTATATGTTTATAACTATACTTCAAGCCTTCAATCTCCCCCTAGCCCCACATTCCCCTCCTGGGAGGGGTTATATAGAATCCGGTTATTATATAATAGTATATGTTGATAATTCTATATTACTTCAAGCCTTTAATCTCCCCCACTCCCCTACTCCCAGCTATACAATAACTATTCAACCAGATTCTATATTAGGGGTGGGTTCCCTACTCCCCCCAACTATATAGGGCTTGGTGATTAAATCTAAAAGTATTGACAGATAAAGGTAAGTGCCTTTTTGGGGCTTGTAAAAAGTGCGCCTGTTTCAGCTCTTCACGCTCAAAAAGGAGCGTATTTTAGGGGCATAGTTGGGCAGAACAATCAAGGGACAATTCTTACTCCGACCTCCTCGTTCATTCCCTTTTCTCCTGTCTTCCCCTCCCCTCCTGGGAGGGGCCCGCGGGTGGGTTGTCTCCAGTATAGCTGTCCCCTACCCTCACCCATAAGACTAGTGAAGCGCAAACCCTATATAATAAGTGTTCAACCAGATTTGATATAAGATGCCTCTCCAGACTCCTGTTCAAAAGCAAAATGTTGGAGACTTGGTGAGTGCACATGCAGCCATCAAACCCCCAACATTTAAAATACAACTTAAAAGTATTCTTTCTACTAAGATAGAAATATTAACCAATGAACCGTTATTATTCAGCAGCAGTAGCTAACTCTGTACTACCTGAACTACGTCTTCTAGTTAAAGTATTGAACAACAAGATACCGATCGCCTTGATTAAATTACCTTCTAGTTCATTGAACATTTTCATGTTCATGTCAAAAGCTGCATTCGCCTCATTAACCATTCTATCTGCGGTTGCCTGATCGATTGGTAAATCATTCATCCTCTGACGATACATATTCTTAAATGCTTTCTCATCAGAAATTTCTGGGAACTCATAGAAAGCAGTACCTTCCCCATCAATTAAATTCATACCTCTCTGGGCAATTTTCTTGAGAATTTGACCGCCAGACAAATCTCCCAAGTAGCGAGTATAGGAGTGAGCTACTAACAATTCTGGTTCTTTTTCTGAAATTTCTCTAATTCTCTGTACATAAGCTTCACCCGCAGCAGAAGGAGCAACTTGATCGCGCCAACCAGCACCATAATAAAACTGTAGGTCTTTCTCTAAACTCTGTTTACGGTTTAGCTCTGCAAAATAAACCTGGGAAAGGATTGGATGTTCCTGGTGGCGTTGCATCTCCTCTTCCATTGCGGAATAAACAAAGTAAAGATTCTTAACTAAATTCCGGTAGGACTTCTTTTCTACAACACCTTTTAAAAAACACTTGACAAAACCTACGTTTTCTGCATCTGTATGAGATTTTTTGGTTCCTTCACGCAATTGAGTTGCTAGGTTTACACTCATGTTAAATTTTCCTTACCAATACTAAATTATACAACTTGGCGTATCAATTCCTACAGAAATTTAGAAATTTATTGCCTATTTCTATAGATTAAAATGAATGGATCGGAATTTACATTAAGAATGATTAAGAAGTAACTGTTAAAAAGCGTTTAACACTTCAGCAGTTCAGCGGTCAGCTTTGGGCGTTTGCAGAGCATTCTGGAACGGAAAGGAGATAAGCAACCCAAGCTTTTCGTGACGCACTCCCTTACTTCAATTTATGGAATTATATAAAATCCGGTTATATAATATATGTTGATAATTCTATAAATTACTTCAATCTCCCCTACTCCCTACTCCCAACTATATAATAACTATTCAACCAAATAATAACTATTCAACCAAACATGATATTACGCGGTATCTGGCTCACAAATGTTGATAGTAAAGTCCTCCATTCCAGAGATAATATCGCAGAAGCAATGGACTTTCTTGCTGAAACAGGATTTAATGTTGTATTTCCGGTGGTCTGGAATAAAGCATTTACTCTCTACCCCAGTCAACTGATGCAGAGAATTTTTGGTAGAAAGATAGACCCGCAATACAAAGACCGCGACCCCTTAGCAGAAGTAATTATAGAAGCACGGCGAGTCGGTATTAAAATTATTCCTTGGTTTGAATACGGGTTTGTCAGCTCTTACAAACAAAATGGAGGGTTACTTCTAGCAAAAAAACCAGAATGGGCAGCTCGTGACTGCAAGGGGAATTTATTGGTAAAAAATGGTTTTGAGTGGATGAATGCTTTGGATGAGCAAGTGCAGAATTTTCTGATAGATCTAGTATTGGAAGTTGTGAAAAATTATGACATTGATGGCATCCAGGGAGACGACCGAATGCCAGCATTTCCTTCAGAAGGTGGCTATGATGCTAAAACAGTGGAACGTTATCGTCAGCAATTTTCTTGTCATCCACCCCGAAACCATAAACATCACAAATGGTTACAATGGCGTGCAGATATTTTGACAAATTTTTTAACTCGTTTACATCGGGAAGTGAAAGCAATTAAGCCTGAACTTTTAGTTTCAATGGCTCCCAGTTTTTACAAGTGGAGTTTGAATGAATATTTACAAGACTACCCCACTTGGATAAATCAAGGAATTGTCGATATTATTCACCCTCAACTTTACCGTCGTGACTTTGCTAGTTACAAATCTCTTGTGCAACAGTTAGTGAAACAGCAGTTTACTTGTAGTCAATTAAGCAAGTTGTTTCCAGGGATTTTAATTAAAATTGGCTCTTATCGAATTAGTGTAGATTATCTTTTGGAGGCGATCGCTTATAATCGTTCTTTAGGGGTTAATGGAGAAGTGTTATTTTTCTATGAAGGTCTCAGGGAAAATAACGATGCTTTGGCTAAAGCATTGCGAACAATTCCTTGACTTTTCCTAAATTATTCTAGTTAACTGGACAGTACAAAGTTTTGAATGGAAAAAAACATTCCCTAAAGTTGGGAAGCGATCGCCTCCCAAACTACTCCCCAAATAATCTCTCGACTGAAACCTCCAGTTCCCTAGACCCCAACGTTACAATTACCCCCTGACTCAAAATTTCTTGGGAATTATAACCTGTATTAGTAGGAGAACGAAATACCACAACTTCCCAATTTTGCAAATTAATTACCCAATATTCTGGAATACCTACCGCAGCATAAATCTTACTTTTCACCTCCAAATCTTTACTCAAAGTAGAATTAGAATATTATATCAACCAAAATATATTTTCTGGATAGGGGTGATGTTCGCGATAATTTCTACCTAAACGTTGTACAATTGCAATATCTGGTTCAGGCTCAGAATTATTTTGTGGTAAAGTAATAGGTTTACCTTGACGGACTTTAGCGCGTTCCCCCAACAGATATATCAAATATTCTGCTGCTTCATCACTGGTATAAGCATGAAATTCTCCCTCTGGTGCGATTTATACAATTTCTCCATTCAATAATTCCACACAGCGTTCCACTAATATTCCTGCTGCAATCATTTGATGATATTCGGCAACTGTCCACTTGGCAATAGTCATAGTCATAGCGATCGCTCCTTTGATTTGATAGTTTTATCTGACAGCAGTTTTTAGGTCAATGAACCATATAGAAAAAATGATAACCCAGTAGAGACCTTGCATAACAAAAATGCGTTTCATGTCGCGCAGCGTTAGCGGAGCTTTGCGTCAGCAAAACCTCCCTACAGTTTTTTTTCACAATTTATTTAGGATTGCTATTCTAAACTGCATAAATATTTGTTATACAGCACTTTCCACTGTTATGAGGTACATTATTGCGGGCAAGATGCCTGGGAATATTTAATTATTAATATCTGTACTTCTTATGTTTGGAATTTGCTGTTAAGACTAATCTTTGTTTTATCCGACTGATGCTTAGGAGGTTGGCGATCGCATACATACCAAATGGTTTCTATCAGGTAGACTAAGGAACCATAAAACCCCAGCTTGGATAAAATCCGGATGAGGAAAACCTCTTACTGTATAAGAAAATATCCTCGTCAATCAATCTACAAAAAAAATATGAGTAACGAAAATTCCATTGGAGTAGCGGAGTTGATTCAACAAGTCAAACAGGAATTACTTACCGAGTCGCCAGATAGCGAAACAGATATTCCTATTTTTGCAGTTGATTCTGTGGAATTGGAATTACAGGTGACAGTGAAAAAAGAAGGAAAAGCAGGAATTAAAATATATGTTCTGGAAATGGGAGGCGGTGGCAGTCGCGATGATGTCCAGAAAGTTAAGGTCAAATTATCTCCTCTTTTGAATAGAGAACAGCTTTTGGCCTTTTATAAAAAGCAGCATCCGGAACGTTGGTCAGAACTGTTGGAAAAAAATGTTAAGGCTACTACTAAAGGTCAACCGCTTGAATAATAAGAGGAAACAAATAGACCTATGGAACTTCTGGAGTTATATCTCTCACCTCTTGACAACCCCACTGAGTTTAAAGTAATAGTCACTCAGTCTCCTGCGGGTGAGGGAGAAAGTAAGTCATCATTACCTTTTTTGGATGTCGAACGCGACTGGCGCACTACTGTTATTAGAACTTTGGATATTTCTAGTTTCAACTCTGAGTCTTTTTCAGCAGAGGGCGAACAGGAATGGATGATAAAAGCGGGAATTTTAGGGAGCGATCGCTCGACTTTCCATCCTAATTATTTGGTTAACATTGGTCAAGCACTCTATAACGCTCTGTTTCCTCAAGGTAGTAGAGTAGAACAACTCTTGCAGCAGTCTATCACTTTAGCTGAGTCTAAATCTACTAAACTGGTGGTGCGGTTGAAACTGGAAGCGGATGTGGTGCAGAAAACACGACTAGCAGATTATCCTTGGGAACTATTGTACAATAAATATTTTCTCTGTCATCACCAAGTTGAGTTTTCCCGATATATTGCCTATCAAGCGGTTCCTCCTAGTTTACCCACAGCAGAAAAACTGAATGTTTTATTGGTTTCCTCTGGAGCGTCTGATGCAGAACTTAACCTGGGAATGCTTTCTAAGAAGGAACAAAAAGCTATTCTTAAGGGGTTTAAAACTGCTAGTGAGAGGGGAGATATTTCTCTGGAACAACTGAAGGAAGCGACTTTTGATGAATTAAGAACTTATCTCACCGAACATCCAGGGGATAAAGCACCCCATGTACTGCATTTTGACGGACATGGTTTGTTCGGTAAACCTTGTCCTAACCCTGAATGTGGGGCGATGAATGCAGGAACGAAAGCGCAACAATGCCGAAAGTGTGGGACTGAGTTGCCTTCAGCTCAAGGATATTTGGTGTTTGAGGATGAGGATGGAGATGCTGATTATATTAGTGCTAGAGAATTGGGTACTCTGCTGCATCAGTTTGGTTTGAGTGACGGCGACAGTCAAACAGGGGGAGTGGTGCTAGTGGTATTGAGTGCTTGTCATTCAGGAAGGGTAATAGCGGGAGAGTCGATATTTAATGGTGCTGCTCAAAATCTGATTGCTCATCGGGTGCCTGCGGTGGTGGCAATGCAGTATTCTGTGATGGTTGACAGTGCGACTAAATTTACGGAACAGTTTTATCGTTCCCTGGGACAGAAAAATTCTCTAGCGGTGGCGGTGAGTCAGGGGCGGGGAGCGATGGGTGTGGAAGGAAATCAGTGGTATCGCCCGGTGCTTTATCTGCGCTGGCAGGATAATGAAGGCGGTCAATTGTTTGGATTTCCCTCGGAAGCATCTGAAAAGTCTGGAACTCCTAAGCAGTTGTCTAGTGGTTATAGAGAGGTAAAAACAATGGAAAAAACAGATAAATCTTCAGGACAACCAAAAATTAAGAGCAAATATAGATTTTGCCAAAAACTTGGCGACAGTTATAGAAACCTTGCTTTGTACTTTGAGATTCCTCCTCAAGACCAGAATCGTTGGCCAGCGGGTAGTGAATGTGAAAAAATCCTAGAATGGCTGGAAAATCGCAGTCGCTTTGACGAACTTCCAGAAGCGCTAATAGAAATTGAGCGTGAAGATTTAGTTGATATGATTTCATAGTTTTAGTCCTGTAATGTCAATTTAGTAGAAATTTCAGACTCCATAGTTGCACAAAATGGTAAATAAGTTTAAATTTTGCACGAAACTTGGTGACAGTCATAAAGACCTTGCTTTGTACTTTGAGATTCCTCCCCGAGACCAGAATCGTTGGCCAGCGGGTAGTGAATGTGAAAAAATCCTAGAGTGGCTGGAAAATCGCAGTCGCTTTGACGAACTTCCAGAAGCGCTTGTAGAAATTAAGCGTGAAGATTTGGTTTATTTGATTTCGCAGCCAGCGAATGGTGAGGAAGAAAATCGGTGGTGGCAGGATAATGAGGGCGGTCAATTGTTTGCAAGGGAAAGTTTTCAAACAAACAATATAAAGCAAAGTTTTAAGCTTAATAAAAAAGAAAAAGAATACTTTCACTCCTTATTTATCTTTTCAGCAGATTTAGATATTCCTTTCTCTGTTATCGCAATAATTTGGGATTTGGAGCTTTCAGAAGTCAAACCCCTATGTGATAAATTATACGAATTATCACTTTTGAGAAAGTATAAGACTACTGATGATAATCGGGGAATTATTCAATTAAATAGTTTGCTCCGAAAACATTTTATAAGTGTAAGTGATAATGAATTCAAACAACTTCTGGCCAAGACTAATAAAAAGTTTGTCGAATATTACGAAAAAAAATATGAGCTAAACTCGCCAGATTATCTTCCAGATAATCTTCCCTTAGAAGAGAAGAAGTTTCTTAGAAAAGTTTATAAATATCATTGGAGACAAGCCAAAAAAGTATAAATTTTCTAAGGGATGACAAGCAACCTGAAAAACTTTTGGGATAAGCTTTAGCATCTGGGATAGGCTATTACAGAGGTTTTAATTTGGGTAGACCACAGTAGAGGCGTTTCATGTCGCCGCGCCAGCGTTTCGACTGTCGCCGACATGAAAAGCGGAGCTTTGCGTTAGCAAAACGGCCGTTCGCCCCTACAGGGTTTTGTTGTGACGATGTGGTTTATCAATCTGAAAAGCACTATAAATTATATCATGTCCGGATAATCAGTGATAAAAAAGCATCTGGTTTGTAGTAAAGGTCTCAGCCCTATCTAAAGTTCTGGCTCAAGACCAACTACAAACTTTAATTATAACTATTCAACTGGAGATAATATTACTTCGAGAGTCGGCTCTTCAGTCACTTCTACTTTATATAGTATTTTATCATTATTTTCTTCTGTATCTCCTATCCAAACCATATAAATACCTGCTTTGATTGTATCAGTGGCTTGATGACTAAAATATGTTAAATCAGATTCATCATCTTGCTCACAAATTATGTTTTCTTCTCCTACAGCTTTAATAAGAATCCAAGGATTTACCTCTTCTAAAGTTTTTACTTTTACTGTGATGATGGACTTATCAAAGTCATCTTTTAATATTGCTATGTGATCTGGCTCTCTGTTAGGAGTTATGTTTGTTCTGCCTTCGTTACAGTTGTTTTCATAATCATATTCTGATTCTTCATCATTAAGATAACCAAATTTAATTTTTGGATCACCAAAACCAGGGCTAATTACAATTGTTCTATCAACAATACGGGGAGGTGTCTGATCTGATTTTGTATAATCAACAGGGGGAGGTGTCGGATATGATGTTGGATTAACAACAGGGGTAGCTGTCGGCTCTGGTGTTATATCAACAACAGGGGGAGATGTCTGATATGAAGTCGAATCTTTACACCCAATAGCAAAAACCGAGATTAACATGGTACCAGCACCAAGTATACTAATTATTTTCGTATTTTTCATAGTTCTCATTTACTACGTTTTTTATAAGTTGTACCTATCAACCAAATCAAGAGGAAAGGAATAAAAATTCCTAAGAATATATGAAACACAAAGCAAATTCGAGAAATCCATTAATTCCAACCATAAATTTTAAAGCCTATATCATCCCGAGGAATAAAACTTAGAAGTATGTCTCCACAAAGGTGAGCATAAATTCCTATTCTCAAGCTAGACTAATGCGATCATATCTCAAGATATGAAAATGGTAATTGTGAAAAGTTTCTTAAAATTGTAGCATCAGCGATCGCGTAGCGGAACGGAGTTCTATCGCAATTACCTATCGCTACAACCTTAGATATTAATCCAAAAGGTGTAATATTACATCCGGATAATTAGTGATAAAAAAGCTTCTTCTTTTGCCCTCCTGACTTCTGATTTCTTCCTCGTTATTTATAACCATTCAACCGAACATCATATAACTCCTGTCTTATTAAATTCATAAGCAAAACTAATTAAACATCCTATCTCTCATCATCAGGTAATTGAAAATTTATACCCTCATCCCAAATTATTTTCTATACAAATCCCCTTAACTTTTATTAACAAAAACCAAAAGGATATACTCGACATTTTGTCAACAAATGTAACGAAAGATTTCAAATTTCTTATAGAATTGTATCAAATTCCAACTTTTCTCTACCTTTTTTTCACATTTTCTGGTACATATACTCATTAAGTATCAGCAATTATCCTCAAGGAGCAATACTTAATGTTCACATCTGTTAAACCTACCGTTCGCCACATTGTCCCAGAAGACCTTAAAGGGCGATCGCTCTTAAAAGTTGTATATATTTTTTTAGAAGCACAATATCAGAGTTCTCTATCTACAGCGGTGCGCTCTATTAACAAAAAAAGCGACTAACTATAACTATAGCTAAAAGGTTTGAAAACTTGCTTTCGCCTGACTCTACCTTATTTTTGAGCCAAAGTAATGACAAACTCAGTTCCTATTCCTAATTCCGAAGTACAAGTAATTTTACCTCCATGTTTTTCTTCTACTATTTGCCGAGAAATTGATAAACCTAATCCCGTTCCTTTTCCTACTACTTTGGTTGTAAATAAATGCTCGAATATTTTCTTTTTCACCTCCTCACTCATACCTATACCATTATCTCCTATGCGGATAATTGCCTGTTGTTTTTCATCCTCAATTTCCGTGGTAATAGTAATCTGATTTGGTGATGCTTTGATTTCCTGAAAATTTTTCCCAGAATTACCTTCTTCCAAAGCATCAATAGCATTAGCAATTAAATTCATAAATACTTGATTTAGTTGTCCGGGATAGCAGTTTATTTCTGGCAAATTTCCATAGTTTTTTACTACTTTTATTTCTGGGCGAAGTTCATTAGCTTTGAGTCGGTGTCTGAGAATTAATAAAGTGCTATCTATGCCATCATGGATGTTAAATGGAACTTTCGCTATTGTATCACTACGAGAAAAGGTTTTCATAGATTTGCTAATCTCGGTAATGCGATTAGTTCCTTGTCTCATTGATTCGAGCATTTCTGGCAAATCTTCTATCAGATAATCTAATTCTATCTCCTCAATTTTATCTTGAGTTGTTTCGCTCTTCCAATCTAATCCTTGTTGATAAAGCTGCAATAAATCAATTAAATTTTGAATGTATTCAGTGGCGCAATCTAAGTTACCAGAAATAAACCCCACGGGATTGTTAATTTCGTGGGCTACTCCCGCCACGAGATTCCCCAAGGTAGCCATTTTCTCGCTTTGAATAATAGTGAGTTGGGCTTGTTTGAGTTCATCGTATTTTTTATTCAGTTCCTTATTAGCTTTTTCTAATTCCTGATTCACCTGCTGGAGTTGTCTATTTTGTTCTGCTAGTTGTTGAGCTTGCATATAATTTTCTTGTTTCAGAAGTTTTTGCAGGCGAGTGAGTTCTAAATGAGTAGAAATGCGAGCTAAAACTTCCTCGGCTTGAAATGGTTTCGTAATATAATCCACTCCTCCCACAGTAAAAGCTTTGAGTTTATCCATTACTTCATCTAAAGCACTAATAAAAATCACTGGAATATCGCAAGTCAATTCGTTGGCTTTGAGATGTTGACAAACTTCGTACCCGTCCATATTTGGCATTTTAATATCCAGCAAAATCAAACTAGGAGAAAATTTTTCAATAAATGCTAAAGCCAATTTTCCACTAGGAAACGATCGCACCAAATAGCCATTTTCCTTTAACAGACTGCTAAGTACATGTAAATTGGCTGGGGTATCATCAATAACAATGATTTGCTCTTGGGTATAATTCATTTTAACTACTCCCCGCCTATTTTTGTTGCTGAAATTAAGCTCAACACTTTTTCATACTCAAAGTTATGCAGAGAAGTTTTTAGTGCCAGAGCCAAAGCATCATTATGAGTAGCAATTTGTTTGATTAGCATGGCAATTAAGTCCTCATCAGAACAGATCACTGCCTCTTCAAGTTGGGCTAAAATTTCAGTGGGAATTTCTGCCATTACCTCTGGGGTTAAAACCTCTTTTGTTGATATTTTGGCCGTATTTTCTGGAATTAAATCTTCATATACATATTTGACACCAATATGTCTATTCATCGCCTTAAAAATTTCTTCCTCTCGAAAAGGTTTTCTCAAGAAATCATCGCATCCTGCGGACATGACTACCGCTTTTTCTTCTTCTAGGACGCTGGCTGTCAAGGCAATAATTGCTGTTGCTTGACCTTTGAGGTGAGATTTAATAATTTGGCTGGCAGCGTAACCATCCATCACTGGCATCCGCATATCCATCCAGATTAAGTGTGGTTCCCATTTATCCCATATATCAACAGCTTCTTGACCGTTACTTGCCTCTTGAAGTTCAAATCCCAAGGGAGAAAGTAGTTTTATTAATAATTTACGATTGATAGGTTTATCATCAACGATGAGAATACGATATTTGGGTTGATTAGCTTCTAGAGCAATAACTCGCCGAGATGGCTGGTGTGTGGCAATATCGCTGGCTGCTACTTCAGTAACTTGAATATCAAATAGGAAAGTTGTGCCTTGCCCCACGACACTTTTAACTTTGATGTCGCCTCCCATCAAACGCACAAATTGGTAGCTGATAGATAATCCTAAACCCGTTCCTTCCTGAGCTTGTTTTCCGGTTTTGGTTTGGCTAAAGGCTTGAAAAAGATGTTCTAATTCTTCTTGAGCAATTCCCGCTCCTGAATCTTCAATTTCAAAATGAAGTGTAGAGGAATTAGCATCTAACACTTGATCTTGACTATTAGTTTTCAGATTGGAAGCTCGAATAGAAACCCCACCATATTGAGTGAATTTGAGGCCGTTGTTAATCAAATTAATCAACACTTGGCGCAATTTAATTTGATCGGTACGGACATAGCGTAGCAGATCGGGTTCATACTCCATGAGTAAGTAGAGATTTTTTTCCTCCGCTTTGATTTTAAACATATCATCAATGTCATCTAGCAGACGGTGAAGGTCGAAGTTTTTCGGATTGAGAGTAGTTTTACCTGCTTCAATTTTAGAAAGGTCGAGAATGTTGTTAATTAGACTTAAGAGATGTTCGCCACTACGATAAACAATGCCAACATTTTCTTGATGTTCGCGCCCCAGGGTTTGCGAGCGAGTCATAATTTGAGCAAAACCAAGAATAGCGTTGAGAGGAGAGCGTAATTCGTGGCTCATGTTGGCAATGAAAGTGCTTTTGGCTTGGTTGGCAGAATCTGCGATTAATTTTGCTTGCTCTAGTTCCACAGTTCGTTCTTTGACTTTTTGTTCTAGAGTTTGGGAGTATTCTTCCAGTTTTTGGAATGAGTTTTGTAGCTGCCCCGCCATGTAATTAAAAGAATTAGCTAATTCTCCCAATTCATCATCACTCTCAGTTAATAAAGATTGATCCCATTCTCCATCTGCAAGTTTTTTAGCCGCATCATTTAAGCGGAGGGTTCGATCGACAATGAGCGACCGCGCTAACCACCGCACCATAACAACCGTCAATGCTAAAATTATCAGGAAAAGTCCTAAAGCGATTCCAGCAGCAATTTTTTCAGATTGCAGGATTGAAGTAGCATCTAATTCGATCGCTAAAATTCCCTCTAGGCGACCAAATTGATCCTCAATCGGTGCATATCCATATAACAAGTTTTTGCCTTCTGTATTCTGCACAAAATCGTTTTCAACCTTTGATTGGGATAGGGTATTTCCTTCTGCTGAGAGAATCGGAGTTACATTCTCTGCTATTTGTCCCACAGATATTAATGATTTTGAGGTGGAATCTAAATTTAAGACAAAAGCAAATTGACCGTTGCTTTTGGGACGCAGGGTATAAATGCGGTTGACATCTTTACTAGCTGCTTGAACGGTTTTGAGTTCTTCGAGATTGATCTTGTAGAAGGGTTTATTAGTATCTTTAGGTGTAACAACCAGGGAATGATAGTCACTGTCAATTTCTGGCGCTGTTAAACTCAGCAAATCTAATAGGCGATCGCGCATTGCTTGCTGGTTAGCTGTACGAAACTGCCAGTAAAGAGTAGTGGTAAGTATCCCCGCCATCAGAGCAATTAAGCCTGAATAAGCAGCCACAATTTTGATACTTAAATTCCAACGAAACATTGATTGCTTTTGACTCATAATTATTTTTGAATTGAGCTGACTTTAGCTAGAAGTTATAATTTTGAATTTTGAATTGATTATTCGATATCGCTAACGCACCCTACTGGACCGTTTTACCTAAAATAGTGCATTATTTTTGGCTGTGTCCAGACAGGGAAGACAAGGAAGACAAGGAGGGAAAAGAGAAAATCTAAAACTGTGCATTAGCTTTTAACTTGAAAATTCTTACTTTTGACTTTTGACTTTTGATTTTTGAATTGATTACTCGACTCCTAAACTGTCTCGGTAGTCTTGTAATTGGGAATCTCGCCCCATTTTATTTGTAATTTCCTCCCACTCTCGCTCAATTTGTTCCATGGTTTCATCGCGAGTTATCTTACCCGTTAGAAAACTGGCGAGTGCAGTATCCAAAATTTCTCTTTGGTAGAGAGCATTTTCTGGTATGCGTAGATCTAATACCATGTTGGGATTTCTTAAACTTACAGAAATACCACCCAAGTATTTACTAGCTGCTTCTTCCCCAATTCCTGCTTCTAACCAGGCTTCACGATTAGTAAACTGTGATATGCGGTAAGGATTAAAACCAGTAATCCCAATAGTGACATCAACATTAGATTGTGCGGGTTGGCTGATATAGGAAATCAGTGCATAAGCAGCATCTTTAACTTCTGGTTTTGCCGCTGCATTAATTGAACCTACCCATCCACCCATCGCACCATAAGGAGCATGGTTAACGCCATCAATGGCATAGGGACAGGTAAATTTATCACAGGCTACTAATTTACCAGTATTGCGATCGAGAACTTCTTTGCTACCTGGTAATATCGATGCACCAACTTGATCAGGTATTTGGGAAATGGCTGGATCTATCGCTAATGTGCCAGTATCGCCCCAATCTAAAGTTAGGGCACAGCGTCCACTTAAGAACAATGCTCTGGCTCCCTGTAAATCTAAGCTTAATTCTTCTGGCGGTGCGTATTTAGTTGTTTCTTTATAAATATCTAGTGCTCTGGCAAAGGCTTGGTTATTGACTAATGGCTTCATGGTTTCAGCGTCAAAAAATCCACCTTCTTCTGTTCCTTGACTTTGGAGAAACGGACTTGCTACAGACCAAAAAAACTGATCATTCACGTTTTTTGGCTTTTTAGGTATACAAGAACCATAGTCTGGTATACCATCACCATTGAGGTCTTGCCCGTGAAATTGTTTGGCAATAGCGAGATAATCATCCCAGGTTCTTGGGGACTCAAGTTCCGCCTTTTCAAATAAATCTGTGCGATAATAAACCATGTGAAAATCACCATCCACAAGAACCCCATAGATTTGCTCTCTGTAGGTGGCAATAAAATTGCGGAAAAAGGGTGCAATATCATCCCATTCTAGTTGGCTATCTGCTTGGACACGAGCTGTTAAATTTTCCAAATATCCAGGCTTGGCAAAATCCGTCATCCATTTGGCAGAGAAAACAACCACATCATACTTGTTGGTTTTGTTCACAAAATCCCGCTGTATGGATGGAAAAGTATCTTGGAGAGGAAATTTAACCATATTAACCTGAGCCCCCGTTAGTTTTTCAAACTCACGCGCTCGACGCTCAACCCCTACCCCGTGAGGTTTCTCGTAGGTAGCAACCGTAATGGTAATCCCGTCAAATCTTTGTGGTTTTACTGCATCTATATTTTCTATTGGAGTTTGAACCAGATCGGTTCCCGGAGTGGACTTGTTTTGACTACAACCCACTGCATTAAACAGCAAAAGGAAAGCTACAAGTGCTGTAGATAATCTTTGCTGATCAGGATATTTTTTGTGGCCCAGTATTTTCATAAGATGTCTTTCAATAATGAATAATGAATAATGAATAATGAATAATTACCTCTCCTTGAAAGAAGAGGATTGACAAACAGATGAAAATTTTTCTTTATTATCCCCTTAAAAGGGGAGGCTTTAAAGCACAATTTTTTGGTAACAATTTTGATACTTAAATTCCAAGGTAACATTGATTGCTTTCTCCACATAGTTATTGAATTCCTAAAGTGTCTCGGTAAGATTGTAATTGGGAATCTCGCCCCATTTTATTTGTGATTTTCTCCCACTCTCGCTCAATTTGTTTCATGGTTTCATCGCGAGTCATCTTACCCGTCATAAAATTGGTGAGTGCAGCATCCAAAATTTCTCCTTGGTAGAAATCATTTCCTGGGATGCGTAAATCTAATACCATGTTGGGATTTTTTAAACTTACAGCAATACCACCTAAGTATTTATTAACTGTTTCTTTCCCCATTCCTACCTGTAACCAGGGTTCACGGTTAGTAAACTGTGATATGCGGTAAGGATTAAAACCCGTAATCCCAATGGTGACATCAACATTAGATTGCGCGGGTTGGCTCATATAGGAAATCAGTGCATAAGCAGCCTCTTTAACTTCTGGTTTGGCCGCTGCATTAATTCCACCTGCCCATCCACCCATCGCACCATAGGGAGCATGGTTAACGCCATCAATGGCATAGGGACAGGTGAATTTATCGCAGGCTACCAATTTACCAGTCTGGCGATCGAGGACTTCTTTGCTACCCGGTAATATCGATGCACCAACTTTATCAGGTATTTGGGAAATGGCTGGATCTATGGCTAATGTTCCCATGTCCCCCCAATCTAAGGTTAAAGCACAGCGTCCAGTTAAAAACAATTCTCTCGCTTCGTCCACACCCAAGCTTAATTCATTTGACGGTGCGTATTTAGTTGTTTCTTTATAAATATCTAGTGCTCTGGCAAAGGCTTGGTTATTGACCAATGGCTTCATAGTTTCGGGGTCAAAAAATCCACCTTCTTCTGTTCCTTGGCTTTGGAGAAACGGGCTGGCTACCGACCAAAAAAACAGAGGATTCAAGGCTTTTGGCTTTTTCATCATACAAGAACCATAGTCTGGTATACCATCACCATTGAGGTCTTGCCCGTGAAATTGTTTGGCAATAGCGAGATAATCATCCCAGGTTCGTGGGGAGTCAAGCTCTGCCTTTCCCAATAAATCTGTGCGATAATAAACCATGTGAAAATCCCCATCCACAGGAATGCCATAGATTTGGTCTTTGTAGGTGGCAATAAAATTGCGGAAAAAAGGTGCAACATCATCCCATTCCAGTTGCCTATCTGCTTCGACGCGAGCTGTTAAATTTTCCAAATATCCAGGTTTGACAAAATCCGTCATCCATTTGGGCGAGAAAACAACCACATCATACTTGTTGGTTTGGTTCACAAACTCCTCCTGCATGGATCGAAAAGTATCCTTAATAGGAAACCCAAACACATCAACCTGAGCACCCGTCAGTTTTTCAAATTCGCGCGCTCTACGCTTAACCCCTACCGCAATTGGGTTTGCCTGGGTGGCAACGGTAATGGTAATCCCGTCAAATCTTTGTGGTTTTACTGAATCTGTATTTTCTATTGGAGTTTGAACCTGATCGGCTTCCGGGGTGAATTTATTTTGACTACAACCCACTGCATTAAATAGCAACAAGAAAGCTACAAGTGCTGTAGATAATCTTTGTTGATGACGATTTTTTTTGTTACCAAGTATTTTAATCAGCATTAGATATTTCCAATAATAAAAAATAAAATTAATTATCGCGCTCTTATTCATGAATCTACTTCTGATAACTTAAGAGAGTGAATAGTTTGACAATACCTTTTATTTGGAGATTTCTAGCAATAGTGTATTGGTTGCGAAACTGAACTAATTCATTAAAGGAAGGAAACTGATTGCGCATCAGTTTAATCACCACTGGTTGACCATCTACTTTAGACATTCCGCGATAGACGACTGTGCGATCGCTCTCATGTATTAAGTCGCCGATTTTGTAATCCGTTAAGGATGTGATAGTTAAGTTCATGGCCAGTTAATCCAAAGACTTTTTCAGAATTTTCTCTCATTCCAATTCTATCTAAAGCTAAAAGATGGACTTATCATATTTATGCCAAAATGTAAAGTGATTTTTTTAAACAAAAATCAGAATATATACTCGCCATTTTGTCAATAAATGTAACGAAAAATTTCAAATTTCTTATCGAATTGTATCAAATCAAGACCTTACTCTACCTTTTATTAACGTTTTCTGGTAAATATACTCATTAAGTATCAGCAATTATCCTCAAGGAGCAATACTTAATGTTCACATCTGTTAAACCCACCGTTCGCCACATTGTCCCAGAAGACCTCAAAGGGCGATCGCTCTTAAAAGTTGTATATATCGTTCTAGAAGCACAATATCAGAGTTCTCTCTCAACAGCGGTGCGCTCTATTAACGAAAAAAATCCTAATTTGGCCATTGAAATAAGTGGCTATTTAATAGAAGAATTACGAGACCCCCAAAATTACGAAAATTTTAAAAAAGAAGTTTCTGAAGCTAATATCTTTATCGCTTCCCTAATTTTCATTGAAGACTTGGCCGAAAAAGTAGTGGAGGCTGTAACCCCCCACCGAGACAAGCTGGACGCTGCTGTGGTTTTCCCTTCCATGCCACAAGTAATGCGCCTGAATAAAATGGGAAGTTTCTCAATGGCACAACTAGGCCAGAGTAAAAGCGCGATCGCTCAGTTTATGCGGAAGCGGAAGGAAAAATCTGGTTCTTCTTTCCAAGATGGAATGCTGAAGTTGCTGCAAACTCTGCCGAAAGTGTTGAAGTATATGCCTATTGATAAGGCGCAGGATGCTAGGAACTTTATGCTCAGTTTCCAATATTGGTTAGGGGGTTCATCAGAAAACCTGGAAAATTTCCTGCTGATGTTGGCAGATAAATATGTTTTCAAAGATAAGAAAAACAGTTCTCTGCAATATGTCGATCCAGTGGTTTATCCAGACATGGGCATCTGGCATCCCCTAGCACCAAAAATGTTTGAGGATGTCAAAGAATATCTGAACTGGTACAACAACCGCAAAGATATTTCTGAAGATTTGAAAGATCCCCTTGCTCCTTGTGTTGGTTTAGTGTTACAGCGAACCCACTTAGTTACGGGAGATGATGCTCACTATGTTGCCATGTTGCAAGAGTTGGAAGCGATGGGAGCGCGAGTTGTACCTGTATTTGCCGGAGGGTTAGATTTTTCCAAACCAGTCGATGCTTATTTCTGGGAAGTTGCAGCTAAAGGAGTTGAACCTACACCATTAGTAGATACGGTAATTTCTCTAACAGGTTTTGCACTGGTTGGCGGACCTGCTAGACAAGACCATCCGAAAGCGATAGAATCGTTGAAACGGTTGAACAGACCATATATGGTGGCTTTGCCTCTGGTTTTCCAAACTACCGAAGAATGGGAAGAAAGCGAACTTGGTCTCCACCCGATACAAGTAGCTTTGCAAATAGCTATTCCAGAACTAGATGGAGCGATCGAACCTATTATTATGTCTGGTCGTGATGGAGCAACTGGAAAAGCAATAGCTCTCCAAGACCGCATCGAAGCTGTTGCTCAACGTGCTATGAAATGGGCAAGTCTCAGACGCAAACCTAAACTCGACAAAAAAGTTGCTATTACTATTTTCAGTTTCCCTCCAGATAAAGGAAATGTTGGTACTGCTGCATATTTAGATGTATTTGGTTCTATCTATGAAGTAGTAAAAGCACTAAAAGGAAACGGTTACGATATCCAAGACTTGCCAGACTCCGCAGAAGAATTGATGAAGCAAGTTATTCACGATGCTACTGCTCAATATCAAAGTCCGGAGTTGAATATTGCTCACCGGATGTCGGTCGAACAATACGAACGTTTGACTCCATACTCCGAACGTTTATATGAAAACTGGGGACCCCCACCAGGAAATCTTAACAGCGATGGCGAAAATTTATTAATCTACGGTAAAAGTTTCGGAAACCTTTTTATCGGAGTACAACCAACATTTGGTTATGAAGGCGACCCCATGCGGTTGTTGTTCTCCCGTTCCGCAAGTCCTCATCATGGTTTTGCTGCTTACTATACCTATTTAGAACAAATTTGGAAAGCTGACGCAGTGCTACATTTCGGTACTCACGGTTCTCTAGAATTTATGCCTGGGAAGCAAATTGGAATGTCTGGAGATTGTTATCCAGATAATCTCATTGGTAGTACTCCCAACATCTATTATTATGCAGCGAATAATCCTAGTGAGGCGACTATTGCCAAACGTCGTAGTTATGCCGAAACTATTTCTTACTTAACTCCCCCTGCGGAAAATGCTGGTTTATATAAAGGTTTGCAGGAGTTGAACGAGTTGATCGGTTCCTATCAAACTCTCAAGGATAGCGGGCGAGGTATTCCCATTGTCAACACTATTATGGATAAGTGTCGGATGGTTAACTTAGACCAAGATATTATCCTGCCAGAAAAAGATGCTCAAGAGTTGACCGCTGAAGAACGAGATAACATTGTTGGGGATGTTTACCGCAGGTTGATGGAAATTGAGTCCCGGTTGTTGCCTTGTGGTTTGCACATTATTGGAAAACCTCCTAGTTCTGAAGAGGCGATCGCTACTTTGGTAAATATTGCTAGTTTAGACCGAGAAGAGGAAGAGATAACTGGTTTACCTCGAATTATTGCTAATAGTCTCAACCGCGATATTGAGGAACTTTATCAAAATAATAATAAAGGTATTCTTGCCGATGTTGAGTTACTGCAAAAAATTGTTGAAGCGACTCGCAGTGCTGTAGCTGCATTAGTTCACCAACAAACTGACGCTGATGGTCGAGTTTCTATGGTGAGCAAACTTAATTTCTTCAACATGATGAAAAAAGTACCTTGGATAGAAGCTTTGGAAACGGCAGGTTTTCCTGATGTTGATGCGGAACTTATTAAACCTCTGTTTGAATATTTGGAATTTTGCCTAGAACAGGTTTGTGCTGATAACGAGTTAGGTTCTCTGTTGCGAGCGTTGGAAGGGGAATATATTTTACCCGGACCTGGTGGCGACCCCATTCGGAACCCGGATGTTTTGCCTACTGGTAAAAATATGCACGCCCTCGACCCCCAGTCTATTCCTACTGCTGCTGCTGTTAAGTCGGCAAAAATTGTAGTTGACCGTTTATTGGCGCGACAAATGCAAGAGAATGGTGGGCAATATCCAGAAACTATTGCTGTTGTGTTGTGGGGAACTGACAATATCAAGACTTACGGTGAATCTCTTGCTCAGGTAATGTGGATGGTAGGTGTGAAACCTGTACCTGATGCTTTGGGTAGGGTGAATAAGTTGGAATTAATTCCATTGGAGGAATTAGGTCGTCCTCGTGTTGACGTAGTGATTAACTGTTCCGGTGTATTCCGAGATTTATTTATCAATCAAATGAATCTTTTGGATAAAGCTGTGAAAATGGCAGCGGAAGCAGAGGAACCGGAAGAGATGAATTTTGTCCGGAAGCACGCTCTCAAGCAAGCGGAAGATTTAGGAGTAAATTTACGTCAAGCTGCAACGCGGGTATTTTCTAATGCTTCCGGTTCTTATGCTGCGAATGTTAATTTGGCAGTGGAAAATAGTACCTGGGAAGATGAGTCGGAATTACAGGAAATGTATTTGAAACGTAAGTCTTTTGCTTTTAATTCTGATAACCCCGGAATGATGGAAGATAACCGGAAAGTATTTGAGTCAGCATTGAAAACTGCCGATGCGACATTCCAGAATTTAGATTCGTCCGAAATTAGTTTGACAGATGTGAGTCATTATTTTGATTCCGATCCGACAAAAATTGTGGCGACTCTCCGGGATGATGGGAAAAAACCATCTTCTTATATTGCGGATACAACAACTGCTAATGCTCAGGTGCGGTCATTATCTGAGACAGTACGTTTGGATGCGCGGACAAAAATGTTGAATCCAAAATGGTATGAGGGAATGTTGTCTCATGGTTATGAAGGAGTGCGGGAGTTGTCAAAGCGTCTCGTGAATACCATGGGATGGAGTGCGACTGCTGGTGCCGTTGATAATTGGGTTTATGAGGATGTGAATGAGACATTTATAAAGGATGAGCAAATGCAGCAGCGGTTGTTGAATTTGAATCCGCATTCGTTCCGGAAGATGGTGACGACATTGTTAGAAGTGAACGGACGCGGTTATTGGGAGACAAGTGAGAGTAATTTGGATAAGTTGAGAGAGTTGTATCAGCAAGTGGAGGATAGAATTGAAGGAATAGAATAGTAGGTTTGAGATAGAGTTATAATTTAGGGGCAGACAAAATGTCTGCCCTTTCTTGTTTTTTCAAAACGGAAATAGATATTAAATCTGTATCAATATTGACTAAATACAATTCTACCTTTCAAATTTTGAGAAAATGTAGAGCAAAGGTTTCATCAATTACATCTAATAGTTTAGATTACCATAAATAAAAAGGAAAAATGCAAATAGAAGGCCAACAACTCAATATTCCAGAAACTTATGAAGAAATAGTAGAAATATTAGGCGATGAAACTGCTAAAATGTCACAGTTTATTGTACCAGTAGAAAAATTTGAACAGCAAATTGCTCAGATTGTAGCAGATATAAAAAGAAGTGGCTATCTGGTATTTTTTTATGGAATTTCTGGCATTGGCAAATCAGTGTTTTTGAGTTCTTTAGATTGGCGTAGTCATCTTCCTATTCGAGAGATAATTCATATTGATGCCAGTAATTATGGAGATATTAACAGACCAGAACTTAAACTCAAGCAGCTATGCGCAGAATTAAAGAAAATAACTCAAAAAGAAGAAAATTATTCTAGCTCAAATAAGCAAATAACTTGTGTAATTATTGATTACTTAGAAACTTTGGATGATGAAGACTCTAACTATATTAAATCTTTCTTCCGTGATTTAAACCCTTTGCTCAGAAGGAAACCAATTTTAGTAGTTTGGCCAGTTACAAACATGGAAGATATTGATAAAATGAGGGCAGTAGCTCTAACTGTTGCAAACACAATATTTCATCGTAGATTTCCATTTATAGAATTTACTGGTCCTGCTATCGAAAATTATCCGACTATAGCAAAAAATACAATTTCCGTTTTGAATAATGGCTTAAATTATGATGACTTTCAGTTATCTGACGATGACTTAAACAATATTAAAAATAAATATCAATCATACCAAGAAGGGAAGCGCACTATACGAGCATATTTGCGTGACATTAAAGAAAAATGGGAAAACAAAACAGGCCGCATTTCTAAAATAATGGCAACTATCCCTAGACCAACAGAAGTTTGGTTTGTAGTTTGTTATCCTGAATCTGAAGACGTGGTAGCTCAATTTGTAAGAAAATCTTACGATCATGTTGATGATAACTGGAATGTTATTCCTAGTAAATTATCGGAATACATCAAAAACAATACCGAAATGAAGGAATTATGGCCATCATCAGAAAAGCTTTTCTTAGCTCTAGGGGTATTAAAACCAAAGATTCTTTATTTGCCAACAAATACACTTGTAAGTTGTGTATCAGCTTATTCAAAGGATGCAGAAATTCCTATTGACCGGGAAAAATTTCAAAATTGGGGGGTTCCTAAAAAATGGTTTCAAAAATCAGAAGCAAAACGCACATTGAAGATATCTCCATTATATTTACAGTTAGCAAACTTGCAGCCAAGAGTTGGAAAGCGTAGAAGTGGAAAAGTACAGGAAGCCCTTGCAAAAGCAGCCCAAGTTTTTACACATATTAATCAATATATATCGAAAGAGGGAAGCGATCAACCTTTTAATAGAGCTTTAACATTAGCGCTAAATGATATCTTTGAAGATTGTTCTGAATTATCTTTCTCCTCTGAACAAAATCATCCTTTCTTAAAGACTAAAAGAACTGATATTTTAGTAAAAAACATTTCTAAAAATAAGGATATATGTATTGAAATTTATTATACAAATAAAACTCAAGATGGAGTTCTCGCTAGATACATTTTGACAAAATTAGAAAAATATTACAGAGCAGTTACATCTAATCAGAACAACCCTTTTATTCCTGGTTTCTCAGAACGTTATTAATCAAAGAAAAAGTAATCGTCTACGGGAGTCAAAAAACCAGATAATTTATAGCAGAATTTCCAGAATTACCAGGTTGTATTGCTGATGGAGAAACCTATCAGTCAGCACTGCAAAATGTAGAAATAATTATGCAAGAATGGATAGAAACTGCTCAAGAATTAGGACGAGAAATTCCTACACCAAAAATACGGTCAATATTGCCATAGATAAAACAGGCGATAGAACTCCGTTCCGCTATCGCGATCGCCTAAAATAAATTTGTACAGTTATTATTCAATACCAATAAAATGAAACAAACTAAACAACTAACAATAATTATTGAACGAGAAGGTGACGGATATGTATCCTTATGTCCAGAACTTGATATTGCTAGTCAAGGTGACACAGTAGAAGAAGCAAAATCTAATTTAATTGAAGCATTAGAACTTTTTTTTGAAACTGCCAATAATTCAGAAATTGAACGTCGCTTAAATAATGAAGTTTTTGTACAGCAAGTAGAGGTAAAAATTGGCTAAATTAAGAGTTTTATCGGCAAAGGAAGTTTGTAAAATTTTGGCAGAACATGGTTTTCTTGAAGTAAGAGTGCGGGGAAGTCATATTATGATGCAATTGCAAACCGAAGAATCAACTATTACTATTCCCATTCCTAACTACAAAGAATTAAAAATAGGTACTTTACAATCTATTATTCGTCAGTCGGGATTACCTCGTTCTTTATTTGAAGTTGATGAATAATTTAAAAGGATAAATAGAAATTGCTCAAAAGTTAGGAGGAGAAATTCCTGCATGAAAAATACAGTCAATATTGGTGTAGATAAGTAGGCGATCGCCCTCCTAATAACAAGAGCGATCGCCAGCATAACCAAACCAAAAATACCTGCTACTTTTACACCAACGAACGTACTTGACTACCAGGAGCGGGGGCACCTCTTAATAATCCTTCAGTGCTAATATCTTCGTCTATTTCTTCCCAATGAATACCATAACCACCACCACATATTTCCCATGCTTGTAGTTGTTCGGGAGTTGCTTTTAATAGACGAGGATACCAAGCTAAAGGAACAGTAATAGTACGTCCATCCATCAGTTCAACACTGAAAGTATCCTCTTGTATTTGTACATTTTTAACTCGCTCATCAGCTTGACGTGTTGAAATACTCATCCCATTTCTCCAAAAAATTTTGTTGATTAACTTCGACAATTGATTGAATTTTTCTTAACTCTTTAGGACTAAACCCAATATTCTTAGCTAGAGATACAGAAGATAACCAAAATTTGGCAGAAAGATTATCTCTATCAACATGAATATGTGGTGGTTCGTTTGGTTCGTGACTATAGAAGTAAAAGCGATATGCTTCAAACCTAAGAACAGTTGGCATCTTTTACTACTAAAATTTACTTTATTATATAGCATATATTATCAAGCTTTGCAAAATGTAGAAATAATTATGCAAGAATGGATAGAAACTGATCGAGAATTAGGGCGAGAAATTCCTAGACCAAAAAATCTGTTAATATTGACATAGATAAAACAAGCGATAGAACTCCGTTCCGCTTCGCGATCGCTTAGTCTTCCATTACTTATCAAGTTTTGTATAAATACCGTATAATTATTTATTAGCAGTGTATAACTAAAAATATCAAAAATGTTATATTGACTTAATCAAAGAATAACGATTTAATATGTTAAAAAACATATTATTAGACAGTAACTATATGTTGAAACTTAATCGCCGTAAATTTTTATTGCTTAGTGGCTTAACCTTTGTTGGTACAAAAGCGTGTACTCAAGTAAAATCCAGAAACTCAAGAACTCCAGGAGGATTAGAATCAGGTTTTCCCCCTCAAAAAGTAATAGTTGTAGGAGCAGGGGTGTCCGGTCTGGTAGCAGCATACGAACTGGCAGCAGTTGGTCATAAAGTGACAGTGTTAGAAGCACGCGATCGAGTAGGCGGTAGAGTTTTAACCCTGCGCGGTGATTTTAGTGAAGGACATTTTGTAGAAGCAGGAGCGGCAAGAATCCCTTCAACTCACGATCTTACCCTTGCCTATGTTCAACATTTTGGTCTAGAACTGAAGCCTTTTTATCCAAGAGAAGGGCTTTACATTAGGTTGAAAGATGGTAAACGTACTTTAGTTTCTAGTGATGACTTAACCAAAGCTTTATCACAAGTACCAATATTTGAAACTACTAAGATTAGCAAGGGTTCAGATATGTTGCCACAAGCTTTTGCTACAGCTCTAGCTGAAAAAATTAATCTTGGTGATGCGGTTACTCGCATTGAGCAAACATCTCTAGGTGTTCGGGTTTTTTGTAAATCTGGGCTAGAGTACAATGGAGATTTTGTGCTTTGTACTGTACCATTGCCAGTGCTAGGACAGATCGATTTTAATCCGCCACTGTCTCCTCTAAAACAGATTGCTTTTTCTGGGGGTTATAACTATCGCCCTTCTACTCGAATGTTTGTAGAATTTCCTGAACGTTTCTGGGAAACAGAAGGTTTAAATGGTTGGGGTTTTGTAAGCGATCGCCCTGAAGAACTGTGGCAGCCTACTTGGGATAGTCCAGGAAAAACAGGGATTTTGCATTCCTATCTAAAAGGGAAAATGGCTCTAGCGATGGATGCCCTTGACCCAGATGCTAGATTAGCTCAATTACTACAGCAATGGAAACAGATTATACCTGGGGTTACTAATTATCAGGTGAGTTCCATCAGTTATTCTTGGATGAACGATCCTTGGTCTAAGGGAGGTTGGGCATATCCTAGTAAATCCCAAGAGGAAAAATTATTTAATGAACTTAGTCGTAGTGAAGGACGAATTTATTTTGCTGGAGACCATACCTCTTTTACCAGAGGATGGTTACAGGGAGCATTAGAATCTGGACTGAGGGCTGCTAAACAGATTCATCGGGGAACATCAGAGCGCATATCTAGTTAAAGACTCACAAGCAAAAGCCTATTAAGTCAAACAAATTAGTGCAATTACTATCAAATATCATCTAGAAAATTAAGCTAATGCTACAACGAAATAATCCTCTACTGGAGTCAAGAAACAAGAGCATTTATAGCAAAAGTTCCAGAATTACCAGGTTGTATAGCTGATGGAGAAACCTATCAACAAGCACTGCAATTCAGGTAGAAATAATTATGCAAGAATGGATTGAAACTGCTCAAGAATTAGGACGATAAATTCCTACACCAAAAATACGATCAATATTGACATAGATAAAACAGGCGATAGAACTCCGTTCCGCTGTCGCGATCGCTACTTTCTTTATTACATTTTACTGAACCGTATTGTTTGATAAATAGGTTAGTTTAATTATTAGTTTCATTAGAAATTTTTGCTAACTTTTCTAAAAAATCATCACCTAATTTAGTTAGTTCACAATATTTAGTCAAGTCAATAAAATCTTGCCCGTAATTACTGTCTTTTTGTAAATCAGATATATACTTATATGATCTCTTAATATAGTATCGGTTGCAAAAAGAAACCTATAAAAGAAGAAGCAAGGTGAATTATAAAATTTACCTTGCCCTGTTTCAGATTATTAATTTTTATGGCGGGAGGCGGATTTGAACCACCGACCTTCGGGTTATGCTTACCACCACAGTTTTCACTGCCTTAATTCTCAACTCTGAGAATTAGTTTGTGGTCTGGACTGTCCCTTTACCCTCAGCTTCTATCAAACTAGAACCGCTAGGGTACTTGCCAACCAGTCTCTACACCTTCTCCTTTCATTTGGAGCTTGGCTCGGGATTACCCCGCTAACGGTTTCCCCGAATTTGACAAGTAATCACATACAAATTTCTTCGTATGCCGCCCCTTACAAGGTATAAATTCAAGCTTAGTGACTAGCGGTGTCTATTTCTGCTTGATTTGTTTGTCTTACCTTATAACTTGAGCCCGACGAGCTACCAGACTGCTCTATCCCGCGTCGTCTTTTATAAGTATAACCATAACCTCATAAAAATTGCAACCCCTTACTCAAAATATTTTCCAAATTTTTTTCAGGGCTGTCCAAACACCTATACCATACACATTTCTCCGATTACTTCCAAACGCTTGACATTACTGAGGGACATATAGTTTTCCCCTAGAGTTTCAGCAATAGTTGGACTTATCCAACCCATCTGAGTTAACAAATGAATAGCCACTGCATATTTTGCTCGTTTAGCACCATCATTAACCTTAATGGCCAAACCCATCCCTTCACCTACCCGACCAATACATTGCACTCCCTCAGCCCCAGACTTACTGACAAGTTCTCCTGCCGTCAAGCGCATCAACTCTGTATCAAAACTTCCTTCTCCCCCAACCATTTCTGGATGATAGGTCATCGCCCGGACAATTCGTTCTAGATCCAAACTATCACCAGAAGCTAGTTTGGCGTACAAAGTTGCCATTTGACTTAGTTGCAGCAGATAAGTTGGGGCACCACAGTCATCACGAGCGCCAATAAATTCTACTGCAGGCATTGCCAGTAACTCAGCGACTTTACTAATAATCAGCTGCTGAACTGGATGTTTCATTTGCAGGTAAGACTCCATCGGCCAATTTCTTTGTTGACAAACAGCTAACATACCTGCGTGCTTACCAGAACAATTATATTGCAAAGGACTATTTTTATCGGTAGGAGTTGGACATTGGAGCTTTGATGGGTCAATATCACAACGCCATAAAACGTTAAATACCTGTCTTGCCTGCTCTGTTGTACCTTGATGGGAACTACAGATAATGGCCAAGTCTAAGTCGGTTAAGTCATAACGTTCTAGAGTGCCTGTAGTAGTCACTGCTAAAGCTTGAAATGGTTTGAGAGCTGAACGAACAAATGTGGCAGTATCTGCATCTCCGGCCACGGACAAAACCCGACCTCTATGGTCGCACACAGTGGCCTGAACTTGGTGGACTGATTCAAGAATACCTTCTCGGAGTAGTCTTACTTCTAGTTGCGAAGTTTGTGTTCTTTTTCCCCTTGTCATTTTTATTTATTGTTGTGACGTTCTCCCTCGTTAAGCTAGGGCGATCAAGAGGGCTTCCCTCCCTCACGCAAAAGGGCTTCCTGCTTCTGCTGGTTGAGGATTCTCGCGCGCCTCCACAGGCAGCAACGATGAGACCCACCGCCGTTTTGTACTGTCCAGTTCTGTACTCACCGAGCTACCTTCTGTGATTTTACCGACAAATCGGAAATTACGCTTGACTTGTGAGTTGAACGGCTACTCCTGATGACACTAATTATAGCACAATTATTGTTACTTTGCTGTAGACTCGACCGCTTTTTTCTCCTTTAAAGGAGAGGCTTTAAACCTTAATTATTCGGTAATTACTTGACTACCTCAATCAAAATAACCAAAATTACTATAGCGTTTTCAAATGAGATGTCAAACAATAATTGGTTATTTACTAATAGTAAAAAGTCTGGCAAACCTTCTTACTTGTTGCCAGATGAGCTGTTGCCTAAAAGCGACCAGTTTTTTTTACGCAACTCAAATGAAATTACTATATAATTTTTTGTAACTATTTCTGGTGAATTTTAGATCGAAGCCCAGATTATTCCACCGAGACAAATTATTAACAGCAAACTATAAAAAGTTTTGTGTAATCTTTTGAGAAGTGGCTGAACTTGATAATTAACTATTAACTTATCCTTCGTAATTTCCTCTGATGTTTTCAGCCATGTTTGTCCATCATACCAACCCGACTCTTCATAAAAAACAGTGGTACTAGCAAGACGCGATCGTATATAATTCCAACCTAAATAAAGTCGCAATAATACCAAAATTAGAATTAAGCTTGCACCTGCTGACCCACTCAGTAAAAACTTCATTAAATATTTCTCTGGGGGAAAACTTGCTGCGGCCACTGGGCCTGATACTAACCAACTCCAGAGCCAAACCCAAACTAACTTCTTTATATACTGAAGTCTTTCTAATGTTACCCAACAAAATAACCAGGAATTTTTTAGTTCTTCGTATTCGTTGACTGGTTGTTGTTCTGGGGGAACTGGAGACCTAGATATTATCTGTCTAGTCATAAATCAATTTTTCCTCATATATATTTTATGCCAGTCAAATAAGTAGTTCATATTGACAGCCTGCTCCTAATTGAGTAATGATAAAATATCTATTTTTTCTGCATGACTCCAAAATGCTTCTAAATTGTAGAATTCTCGTTCTTCGGGCTTCAATATGTGGACTATGACATCACCATAATCCATTAAGATCCAAGAACTTTCCTTTTGGCCTTCTACCCCTAGAGGATAAAGTTCTCTATCTTGTTCTACCTTTTGGGCGATCGCCTGAGATATAGCTCTGACTTGAACATTGGAGTAACCTGTGATAATTACGAAGTAGTCTGCTAAATAAGATACTTCTGATACTTTAATCACAACAATGTTATCTCCTTTACGGTCTAATGCTGCGTTAACTATTGTCGATGTCAACTCTAAGGTTCCATCGGGTTCTGAATTGGTCTGACTTAATTCGGTTGACAAGGACTGAATATGGGGGTAATTCGACATTAAATTATCTGTTTCCTTTTCCTTAGTATGTATATATGTATTGTATTGGATCTTTCTGTTGACTGATTTTTAGCCTTTATATTAGTCATAATCTTGTTGATTTTATTGCTGCTTCATTTTTTGTTCATCCTCGGGGTTTTGGGCCTTTTTCAAGAACCAATTTCTAGTTAATATAATTTTTGGGTGAATCAAATAATTAGTCGCGAGCAAATGCTTTATAGTATAATCGTAGGTTAACCAAACTGTTTGGTAGAGATTTTCTTGGGCTTTGTTGTCTCAAATGCTGTAACTCTGGATTGTCACCTCTACCAGGCTCTAAAGTATCTGCGAGGAAAATTATGCAACTTAGCTGATTCATAGCTGGCTCTCCTAATGTATGATTAGCGATCGCTGCTAAAATCTCCTTATCCTTGATGCCAAACTCTTTTTTGGCCACAATTGCACTAACATTAGCATGAAGCAAATGAGGAGAGACTTCTGATACTAAATCTATTTCTAAACTCTCTGACTTAGCAATTTGTAATAATACTTGGGGAGAAAAATATTTAGCTAGATCGTGCATCAATGCTGCTAGTTGAGCTTTTTCCTGGTTTATAGCATAATAGTTTGCTAGCTCCTGTGCCATTTTTTCTACTCTAAGAATATGTTTGACCCTAGAGACTGGAACATGAACGGAAAGCCATGTTAATACTTTCTCTTTAAGTTGAACTAAATCTAATTTTTCCGATTTTGGAATTGGCAATTCCTCATATTTCATAAAAATTATTTTGAATTTACACTGATGATTTCGATAAGAGTTTGTGATTTTCTTAAAGTATAAATTGATAGGATTTTTACCAGATAGCTTCCGTTGAAAGCATAGGTGTTTTAACCGGGGTATGAAAACGAGCTAGTCGTTGAGACTAGACAACTTAGGATTGACTCAAAGGAATTTTTTTTCTTGTTTCTCCTTTAAATAAAAAAGAGGCTTTACAACTTAATTATTCGCTAAGTTTGACATAGGAATTGGTTGACTTGAAAAGTTATAATTTTTTGAATAAATATTGTCAGCATTCAGCTAGCTCACAATCAGCTTTTAGCTGTTTTATAAATAATGAATATACATTACTAAGGTCAAGGTTAGTTTTTTGCCAAGACTTTTAATTCTCTTTAAATCTCTCAATACTAATTCCTGCTATAAAGGCAATGAATTAATAGCTGAAGCGCTGAAGCGCTGACCGCTGTTTGCGTTTGCGTAGCATCCCGTAGGGAAGCATTCCGCAAGAAATGCTTACTAAATATTTATTTACTAACTCGCTATTTATAATAATAGTTTAGTTATACAAAGATTTTACAAGAGGCTAAGAGCTATCAAGATTTAACTATAACTTCTTTCAAATTAGACAATAAAAATTTATGATTTAAAGTTAAGCTTTCTATACCAAATTATCTTTTTCAAGATATACTAGCAATGATTAGTACCTGATTTTGCTAGAATAATCTCAATTGACAGTTAAGAATTTCTTAACAGATTCGTATTAACCGCAAGTCTGAAACACAGAAATATGCAGTCTTCAGATCCTTCAGCCCCAAGATCACAATCTGAGGAGATAGATACTCACTCAGCCTCCTTGCAAACCAAGTTTGTAGTTGAATTCTGGGGTGTACGAGGTAGTATACCTACCCCTGGTAGTAGCACAGTTCGCTATGGTGGTAATACCTCCTGTGTAGAAATGCGCTTAGGGGAAAAACGTTTGATTTTTGATGGAGGTACAGGTTTAAGAGTATTGGGTTTAAACCTAATGAAGCAAATGCCAGTGGAAGCTCATATATTCTTTAGTCATACTCACTGGGACCATATTCAAGGATTCCCATTTTTTGTTCCTGCATTTATGCCACTCAATAAGTTTCACATACATGGGGCCATAGCACCTGATGGGACTACAATTAAGGAATGTTTATCCGATCAGATGGTAAATCCTAACTTTCCTATTCCTTTACAGGTAATGGGTTCTGAGATGAAGTTTTATGACTTTAGCACTGGAGATGTAATTAGGATTGATGATATTGAGATTGAAACAGCTCCCCTAAATCATCCAAATTTTGCCATTGGATATAGAATTTGTTGGCAGGGTAAAACTGTAGTTTATTGTCCAGATACAGAACATTATGAAGATCGTTTTGATGAAAATGTACTTCATCTAGCTCGTAAAGCTGATTTACTTATTTATGATGCTACCTACACAAATGAAGAATACTATAATCCTGAATCTCCTAAAATTGGTTGGGGACATTCTACTTGGCAAGTAGGTGTGGAAATAGCAAAAAAAGCCGGAGTCAAACAAGTAGTTATGTTTCAACACGACCCTTCTCATCATGATAATTTATTGGATGAAGTTCAAGTTGCTCTCCAGTCAGTATTTCCCAATGGGTTAGTAGCAAAAGAAGGTATGACAATTCCGATTCTTTAAAAAGCGTTGAGCACCTCAGCAGTTCAGCGGTCAGCTTTGCGCGGAAAGCGGAGCATTCCGGAACGGAAAGGGAATGAACAACCCAAGCTTCTAGATACCATTATCTATGCACTACCTTTTTAGCCTGATAGCTGATAGCTAGTTAAACTAACAAAAAATAATGAAGTATCATAAACATTCAACACAAATATAGTCTTATGTAGTCATATATAGTCATATGGTCTCCAGAAATTGGGGCGACTATTGACATAATCTAACAATGTCTGTGATGATAGAAAATCAAATAGCCTCAAGAGTCAACGATCTGATTTTAATAGGGTGAAATTCCTGGACTCACACGCTACCTCTAGACACATCAGAACCTACGTCCAAGCCTCTGTATTATGACCAAGTAGAAATTGAATCAGGGAGATAATCAAATAAATGAGGAAAAGAAAAAGCAGCTCCCTTTTGCTTTTAGCTATGGGATAGAGGATCCAGTGCGCCCTTGCGGGTTCCCCGACAGTCACGCAACTGGCGTGGTGTTGTAGTTCACGAGTGTCAAGGTAAAAGCTGCAAAATAAGGATATGTCATATTTGACTATATTTTTATGAACTATTAACACTAGAGATTATATTCATGCCAATATCTAATCTCATACATAAAGGTAGACGACGACCATCTGTTTTTTTACTTTTACTACTTATATTTTTATGGAGTGCAAGTTGTGGTTTAGTTATGGCAAAAATTTCTACTGCAACAACTATTTCACAAATTGAGCCTCAACTAATGAGTAATGTTGATGTGGTTCCCAAACGTCACCAATTAGGACTGTCATTATATTTAGAGAATTGTACTACTTGTCATATTCCAGTACCACCTCAAGTCCTTCCCACAGAAAGTTGGAAAGTAATTCTAGAAGATTATCAACATTACGGTATACAACTCCCTACTCTTGTAGATCCACCTCGTCAACTTATTTGGAATTACCTACAAGTATCTTCTCGTGCCAAATCACAGCAAGAGGAAAGAATACCTTACAGAATTTCTAGTTCTCGTTATTTCAAAGCACTTCATCCCAGAGTAGAACTTCCTCAAAATGTGAATATTAAGGGTTGTGTTTCTTGTCATCCTAGCGCTACAAAATTTGACTTTCGGACTCTCAACTCAGAATGGCCTGAGTAAAGTCAAAAGTCAAAAGTCAGTAGGGGCGAATGGCCATTCGCCCCTACAGAAGTTAGAAGTCATATTTTAGGTATTTAAAACGTCTACTATACAGTAATTTTAGCTGATTAGGAGATGTCTAATTATCCGGATACTATAGCACTACGCAAATAGGTTAGGACATCTATAAAATCCTCAAAGTTAAGTCAGGGATGACTTTTAACTGACGAAGATGAGGTCCAAGCGATTTTAACCCCGCAGGTGTTACATGAGCCACGGGATTCCCATTCGTAGTGTCCTACTCAGCCATATAATATTGTTCTATAATATATCCCATGAGTAAATTAACCTTGACACTCAAGTTACCTTTTTATCGGCTCAACGCTTGCAAAGCTGCTGAGTTTGAGCGCCTGACTTTGCTCAATACTGAAGTAGCTAATACATTACTAAAAGTTGATACTTCAGAGCGTCGCAAGTATACGAGCAAGGATTTTCACCATGTTGAAATAGGTTCAATGTGGATTAATCAAACTATTCGTAATACTTGTGCTCAAACCAAGGTCAAGAAGTTTAAACGCTTACCAATAGAAGTTAATAATCAAGGATATAATGTCAGTCGTCAAGGTGATTTATTTACTATTTCTTTGAGTCTATATCGAGGTCAGAGAAAACGGATACCTCTAACAGTTCATTCAGCTTCACACCAAGAAACTTTAGAGAAGATTATTAATGGAGAAGCTTTCTTAGGTTCTCTGAAAATATCTAAGTCGAGAAAAGGTATTTGGTATGCCCTAATCTCCGTATCTATGGATGTTCCGGATGCTAGATTAGTGAATGATTGGATCGGAGTAGATAGAGGGCAAAATAATATTGCAGTTGCAGCATTACCTAATAGTTTTGGTAAGTTTTGGACTGGTAAACAAGTAAAAAGCTTAAGACGTAAATTTCAAAAATTACGCAAAGAACTTCAAGAAGCTAAGAAACTGATAAAAATTAAGGACATTGAAAGACGTGAACGTAGAATTATAACTCACATCAATCATGTCATTTCCAAGCAATTAGTAAAATTGGCATTAGACTATAAGATGGGATTGCGGTTTGAGGATTTGTCAGGTATTAGACAAAGCTCAAAGCAACGAAAAAAAACTAAGTCAGATGCTAGTAAAAACCGAGACTATTGGGCATTTTATCAGTTAGAGCTGTTTACCAGGTACAAAGCAGTAAAAGCAGGTGTACCAGTAGAGTCTGTACCAGCACCATATACTAGCAGGTCAGACCATCGTAACGGTGTGATAGGTAAGAGAGTTAAACATACTTTTATCGGGTATGACGGTTATCAGTGCAATGCTGATTGGAATGCTTCACAAAATATTGGTCAGTGGCTTGGTTTTTCTTGTCCAATGAATCTTAAGAAAGTTGTATCTGTAATGGGTATAGATGATTCAGAGGTAGGGGTCAATGACAGTCCCTCAACTGATGAGTAGTTTAAACAGGTGGATTTATCCCCTGTTTTTACAACCTTTAGAATCCAGGGGTTAAAGCCTCGTGGAGTGTCAACTAACACTCAAAAAAAATGTAGTTACGATAATTAATTATAAACTCAAAATTAAAAGTCAAAAATAATGGAAGTAGGGATGAGTTGAAAAATAATATAAAAGCTACTGGCACGAAATAAAATATAAAATAATTCATACCCATTTTTTAACAACCAAAAATATATTTTGACAAAATTTATAAAAAATGGTAGGCAAAATAACCATTTTGGCAATTAATCATTGGAATTTAACTTAAATAACAACTATGTTCAAAAAACTTCTCGGAGACCCCAACGCACGCAAACTCAAGAAATTTCAACCTTGGGTGACAGAGATTAATATTCTCGAAGAAGATATTCAACAACTTTCAGATGAAGAGCTAAGGGCTAAAACAGGAGAATTTAGACAAGCTCTAGAAAAAGCAACATCTAAGGAGGAAGAAAAAGAAATATTAGAAGAAATTCTACCGGAAGCTTTTGCAGTAGTCCGAGAAGCAGGAAAGCGAGTGCTGGGTATGCGACACTTTGATGTCCAACTTTTGGGGGGCATTATTTTGCATCAAGGCCAAATCGCAGAAATGAAAACAGGAGAGGGTAAAACTCTTGTATCGACCCTACCAGCATACTTAAATGGCCTAGCAGGTAAAGGCGTCCATGTAATTACGGTTAACGACTACTTAGCTAGACGAGATGCGGAATGGATGGGACAAGTGCATCGGTTTCTGGGTTTAACTGTGGGGTTAATTCAACAGGGAATGAATCCAGAAGAACGGAAAAGAAATTATGCTTGTGATATTACTTATGCTACTAACAGTGAAGTTGGATTTGACTACTTGCGCGATAATATGGCAACTAGCATGGATGAGGTAGTACAACGTCCATTTAATTTTTGCACTATTGACGAAGTTGACTCTGTATTAGTAGATGAAGCACGGACTCCTCTGATTATTTCTGGGCAGGTAGAAAGACCTAGTGAAAAGTATATTAGAGCAGCAGAAATTGCAGCAGCTTTGGATAAAGAAAAAGAACATTATGAAGTAGATGAAAAAGCTCGTAATGTGTTATTGAGCGATGAGGGTTTTGCTCAAGCAGAACAGTTATTGGGTGTACAAGATTTATATAACCCGGAAGATCCTTGGGCACATTTTGTATTTAATGCTTTGAAGGCAAAAGAATTATTTATCAAAGATGTTAACTATATTGTTCGTGATGAGGAAGTAGTTATTGTTGATGAATTTACGGGAAGAGTAATGCCAGGACGACGTTGGAGTGATGGTTTGCATCAGGCGATCGAGGCTAAAGAAAGGGTGGATATTCAGCCAGAAACTCAAACGTTGGCAACTATTACTTATCAAAATTTCTTCTTACTTTATCCGAAATTATCGGGGATGACGGGAACGGCAAAAACAGAAGAAACGGAATTTGAGAAGATTTATAATCTACAAGTGACTATTGTACCGACTAATAGACCAACTGGTAGAGCAGATTTATCAGATGTGGTTTATAAAACAGAAAATGGGAAATGGCAAGCGATCGCTAATGAATGTGCGGAAATGCACACAGCAGGTCGCCCAGTTTTGGTGGGTACAACCAGTGTGGAAAAATCAGAGTTACTTTCTAGGTTACTTGCTCAACTGAAAATTCCCCATCAGTTGCTGAATGCTAAACCAGAAAATGTGGAGCGAGAGTCAGAAATTGTGGCACAAGCAGGGGGTAAGGGTACAGTTACTATTGCTACTAATATGGCAGGTCGAGGTACTGATATTATTTTGGGTGGAAATGCTGAGTATATGGCAAGGTTGAAAGTACGGGAGTATCTGATGCCGAGGGTTGTTAAACCGGAAGAAGATGATGGTATGGGTATGATGCGGGTACCAGGTGCTAAAAAGCAAAATTCAGCTAAAGGTTTTGGCGAACAGAAGAAGGTGAAAACCTGGAAAGTGTCGCCAGAAATTTTTCCAGTTAAGTTGTCGCCACAAACTGAAAAGATGTTGAAGGATACAGTAAGTTTTGCTGTGCAAGAGTGGGGAGAGAGAGCGTTACCTGAGTTGGTGGTGGAAGATAAAGTGGCGATCGCTGCGGAAAAAGCTCCTACTCAAGACCCGGTAATTCAAAAGTTACGGGAGGTGTACAATTTGATTCGCAAAGAATATGAAGGTTATACGGAGAAGGAACATGATAATGTGATCAGTCTGGGTGGGTTGCACGTTATTGGTACTGAGCGTCACGAGTCAAGGCGTATTGATAATCAGTTGCGGGGTAGAGCAGGGCGACAAGGAGACCCTGGTTCGACTAGATTTTTCTTGAGTTTGGACGATAATTTATTACGGATTTTTGGTGGCGATCGTGTTGCTGGAATGATGCAAGCGTTTGGGGTTGAGGAAGATATGCCAATTGAATCTGGGTTATTGACTCGTTCGTTGGAAGGTGCTCAGAAGAAGGTGGAGACTTATTATTATGATATGCGGAAGCAGGTGTTTGAGTATGACGAGGTGATGAATAATCAACGTCGGGCAATTTATGCCGAACGCCGACGGGTATTGGAAGGTAGGGATTTGAAAGAGCAGGTGATTAAGTATGCGGAGCAAACTATGGATGATATTGTGGAAGCGTATATTAATCCTGAGTTGCCTTCGGAAGAGTGGGAGTTGGATAAGTTGGTAAGTAAGGTGAAGGAGTTTGTGTATTTGTTGGCAGATTTAACACCGGAACAGTTGTTTGATTTGTCGATGGATGATATTAAGACTTTTATGCACGAGCAGGTAAGGAATGCTTATGATATTAAGGAAGCGCAGGTTAATCAGATTCGTGGTGGTTTGATGCGAGATGCGGAAAGGTTCTTTATTTTGCAGCAAATTGATACTTTGTGGCGAGAGCATTTGCAGCAGATGGATGCGTTGCGGGAGTCGGTTGGTTTGCGGGGTTATGGGCAGAAAGATCCGTTGATTGAGTATAAGAGTGAGGGTTATGAGTTGTTTTTGGATATGATGACGGATATTCGTCGGAATGTGGTTTATTCTATGTTCCAGTTCCAGCCGCAACCTGCAGTGCAGACTACTGCGGCGGAGACGGTGTAGTTTTGATTAATGGATAATGGATAATGGATAATTGATAATTATTTGATTGCTAACTTTTGTACTAAATTGAAGACTTTTTGCATTCAAAAAGTTGGCTTGTTACTAAAAGTTTAAATTCTTAATCATTATCCATTATTAATTATCCATTACCAATTATAAAAAGAGCGATGCAAATCCAAGATTATTTCAATTTCCTAGCGCCTGATGATATCCGCATCAAAGGTAGTCGCATTGGTATAGAAAGTGTTCTCTATGAATACATTTATCGTGCTAAAACTCCTGAAGAAATTGCTGAACAATTTGAGACTATTACCCTGGAGGAAGCCTATGCCACAGGGAAGGAATATTCTCCCCTGTCCTCGTAGGAAAGGGGTTGGGGGAGAGGTCTTCCAGGAAAGAAGTGTAAGATGGGGAGGGAAGCGCGCATCGCATAAAAAAAAAATTATGAATTTGATAAAATATTTTTATAATTGCTGTGGTAATAAAATGAATAGTTAGATCGTTTTTGTAGTGTAGTTAAGTTTAATTTAGGAGCTAGGTAATGAAAAAGTTACTAAGCTGTGTTTTAGCCACTCTGTTATTGTGGGTAGGTCTTTGTGTTGCTACCCCAGCCTATGCAGGGGACATTGTTAAGGAAGGGCCTGCATTAGTGGGAGAGTTGGACAAAAGTGCGAATAATGAAGGAAATAATGAAAAATTGCAATTGGTTGAATTGTGTTTGCAATTGGGATTGTATGATAATAAAGAATTTATGGTAGGTGATAATACTACGGCGGGGGGAAAATATGGAAGTTTTGGAATTGATGTATATGGAGGTGATTTAGGAAATGGGGAATGGAAAAAATTTGGGGAAGTGATGGATAAGTGTGGGAAAATATATGGTGATAAAAATATAAAATGGGGATATACTGTGGATCAAAGGACTGGGAATTATAGTACTGGTGAATATATGGGATGGTGGGAAGTAATAAAGGTATACAATAAAAACTGGTAGGTGGGTTAAGGTTAACAAAGAAGGGTTTGATTGATACCTCCTCCATATCACATGATGATATTAGCATCCTCTACACTCCCTTTGTTTACCCCATCATCGCCGTCCCATTTGCTGTAATAAATGTATGAGCAGCCTTTGAGCCAAACCAACTTCCCAACGGGTCTACCTGGTACACCTCCTGATACCCCTCTAGGTCTAAGTTCAACTGTCCAGGATCCCCTTCCCTACCCCTTGGTTTGGCCTGAAAACCCTTAGTCATTTTGTCCAAAAAGCAATTCCCCCAATTACGGCGTGGAGTTGTTTTTTTCTTTTTAGGAGTATACCGCTTGCTTCAGTTATCAGTTATCAGTTATCAGTTATCAGTATCTCATTGTGTTATAATCATCAAAATTATATTGTAATTTATTTTCTATATCACAACAATCATAATGGTTTCATCTAAATTGCTTCAGCTAGAAAATGCTATTAATAACTTATCTTTGGAGGAGAAAATATGGCTAATGGAAAAAATCATAGCTCAAATGAAACAGCAAACAAAATCTGCTAATTATCAATCCCAACCCGATCTAGAATTTAGCCATCAAGATAGGAACTTAGAAACCGAACCTTTAATTGGTTTATTTGCTGCTTCCCCAGATTTAGCTACTAATTCTGAGGAAATTTTACAAGGAGAAATTAGAGAAAAATCAGGATGGTTTTATTCAGTTATCAGTTATCAGTTATCAGTTATCAGTACCTTGCAGCAGAATGTTTGGAAATTACGAAAGTCTTGACTTTGGATCGAAGAGACTTTCAGCTATTTCGACCTAAGCATTGTCAATTTTTTGAGATTATGCCGTAATTTTTTAATAAGCAATAATGCAAATTCAAGACTATTTCAATTTCCTAGCTCCTGATGATATCCGCATCAAAGGTAGCCGCATTGGTATCGAAAGTGTTCTCTATGAATACATTTATCGTGCTAAAACTCCCGAAGAAATTGCTGAACAATTTGAGACTATTACCCTGGAAGATGTCTACGCTACCATCCTCTACTATTTACACAATAAAGAGGAAGTCAGAACTTACTTAGCTGACTGGCTAGAATTTTGCCGCCAACAACGGGAAGAGCAAATGCGTAATCCTTCTCCTGCACGGCAGAGGTTTCGCCAATTAAAGGCAGAAGCAGATGTTCAGCAAGAGTATACTGAGTCAGGGAACACTGTATGACGATCCAATATTTGCTTGATGAACATATCGCCCCCCTCTACCGAACCCAACTGGTGCGCCAAGCGCCTGATCTTGTTGTCAGAATGATTGGCGATCCAGACGCTCCTCCCAGAGGAACTCTCGATCCAGAGATTTTAATTTGGTGTGAGACTCATAATTTCATCTTAGTGACAAACAATCGAAAATCTATGCCTAAACATCTGGCAGATCATCTGGCAGAAGGTCGCCACATACCGGGCATTTTTATCATTGATCCATCCAAAAATATTGGTGAAATTCTCACAGAGTTAATTCTTATTGCGGGTGCTTCCTTTTTCAATGAATATCAAGATCGGTTTGAATACTTACCATTGAGTAAATAAGTGGTGCGTGACGGGAAGTAGGGTTCAACTGTCTTGAATAAAAGGCGATTTTGCATCCGCAACGCTGCGCGGTCGCTCTTAAAATCTCGTTTGTTTGGGAAGAGGCGATCGCTCTTGTTTAAGAGAGGTACAATTTTCATAGTTCCCATGTAATTATTTTCTCCATCTGCTCTTCTCGTTCGGTTCTAACTTCCGCAACCAGATCGCCCGAATAGATGCCACGAGTTTGTTCGATTTCTGCTCGGAGAGAATTTAAACGTTCTAAAGCTTTTTGAGATTGGCGATCGCCTTCACCAGAGATTCTATCGCTTCTTTGTTTAAGAGTTTCTAATCCCAGACGCACTACTTCCACAGCTACTTCAGAGAGTGTCAGATGTTTTTGAGTAGCTAATTGAAGTAGGGAGTCGTACTGTTCTGGTTCTAAAACCAGTGGGGGATATGGATATTTTGTCATATTATTCTCTGAACATAAATGTTTTGGGAATGCTTCCTATTGTATCATTATTTTGAGTAAATGGAGAAACCCTCACTCATCTGCTTTATTTTTGTAGGGCGATCGCTTTCAGCCAAAATATAATGCTGACTTTAGATTGATCAGGACTTACGCACGGAAACTAAATCAATGCTATTGAGGGCGAATGCCATTCGCCCCTACATCTGACGTTTTCAAGGTGAATTTGCGTAAGTCCTGTACATCAAAAATTTTCAACTCTGTTCGCATTTATCAAGCATAGTGTGTTATTATGTAATCATGGGAAAAAGTACGCGCAGATAGAGTAGCTTTTCAAACTATAAAAACTATGTCGAGAGCAATAATATGACAAATATATCCGTTCAAAATGAACCACAACTGCCAGCAAAGGAAACTTTGCCTACCATGTACGACTTACCAAGCGAAAATCCGGAGGAACCTGGTTTGCCAGACGAATTTCATGACTTTCAACCTGAACTTTTGCGCGAAACTTTCCAACCGCGCAACTGGTATCCCGATAAATTGTTTTGTGGCACCGATATGAATCTTTATTACGATGTCAAACATCCTAAATGGTACAAACGCCCAGACTGGTTTGCAGTTGTGGGAGTGCCAAGGTGGTATCAAGAACGGGATATGCGCTTGAGTTATGTAGTTTGGGACGAAAAAATTAACCCGTTGGTAGTAGTCGAGTTATTATCTCCGGGTACAGAAGATGAAGACTTAGGAGAGACACTAGGAGAACCGGGAAAACCTCCTACTAAGTGGGAAGTTTGCGAGAGTATTCTGAAAATTCCTTATTATTTTACCTTCAGTCGCTATACTGATGAAATGCAGGCGTTTCATTTAGTAGGCGATCGCTACCAAAGAGCAGAGTTAAGTGAGGAACGTTTGTTGCTTCCGGAGGTAGAACTCAGTCTGGGTTTGTGGCAGGGAAGTTACAAGGAGAGAGATAGACTCTGGTTGCGGTGGATGACCCCAGAAGGAGATTTGATACCGACTCCTGAAGAGAAAGCCAAACAGGAGGCAGCAGCAGCTAAAGAGGAGGCCACAGTAGCTAAACAACGAGCTGCCAATGCCGAACAAGAGGTAGCAGCAGTTAAAGAAGAGTTAGCAGCAGCCAAAAAACAAAGCGATCGCTTACTAGCGAAACTGCGAGAGTTGGGTATCATTCCTGACGATTTCAGTTAAATAGTTTTAATTTTTTGTAGGTTGGGTGAGGTAGTACCCTACTCAACCTCAAATTAGGAATATTCATTAATTCATAATTGATAATTACCTCTGGTTAAAACCTTTACGGAATTGAATATCAGGAAATATTATTTCTTCTCTTGGTCTCATGGATATGGCGAGGAGACCCGCTCTTATCAGAGCCGCTCCGAATGGCACCATCCCTCGACCGCTTTTTTCCTTCCCCTTAAAAGGAGAGGTTTTAAACCAGCTGTGATTTCTGTTGTCATCAAATGTTAGCTAAAGAAGGTTGTTTATCTTATGTCCATCACATCACGAAGTTTGCAAAAGCTCCTCCGGGAAAATATTTCGGGGGAAAAACCCCTCAGCGTTGACCCCGAACAGGCAAAAAAACTGGTGGAAGACTTGTTGGCGCGAGTTGAGCCTCTCGCTGGCGCAAAGCGGAATGATAACTGTTACCATTACAATAATATTCTATCCGGACCAAACGGAGACCAGCCCCCCATCAACACCCTCTGTTGTTGTATTCTCCTCGAAGAATCAAGCGATCGCTGGTATCGAAATGAGACCCATTTACATTTGTTCAGGACTCCGGAGCAACAGCTCTGGGTAGAGTTAAATAGCAAGCGATCGCCCGCCCCCGTTTCAGACATTGATGAGGTAGTTGCCCTGGTTAAAGCATTTTTGAAGCGGGTTGATCAGCAAAAAGCCCAGGCTGCCAAGCGCCAAAAACAGAAAGACTTGAAAGTGCAAGCTATCTTGGCTCAGGTGCGTAAAATAGCCAAGGAAGATGGATTTGATTTTGCTACCGAAGTCGATACTATTAAGCTCAAGCTGATTATTCGTCTGTCTGACAACGACTACTTTGCTATTTTGATTCCCTTTAACCAGTTCAAGGAGGTGCTACCCAAATTGCGCACTGCAATTCAGGCTCTCCGCGAGACTTATAACAGCGGCGTTCGCTTCAAAACCCATCTCAAGCGTGGTTATCGCCGTTCTGAATGGATTCGTCATCAGGATTTGTAGTTATATCAATGAACAATTAATATCATGTTCGGTTGAATACTTATAAATAACTGTTGTGAGGAGTCAGGAGTCAACCCACCCCTAACCCCTCCCAGGAGGGGAAGTCAGGAGTCAGGAGGGAAGAAAGGAGAAAAAGAGGAAATATTGGGTAATAGTATTGATAATTTCAGTATTTCTTTGGTACAGTCGGTATTGTCAGTCCTTAAATTTTATTTATAACTGATTATCCGAACATGATATAACAATGTACAATGAACAATTGGATGGCTAGCAAGCGATGAAGCTTGCATTTTTAAATCACCAAGTATTAGTTGTTAATTGTTAATTATTAATTATTAATTATTAATTATTAATTATTAAATGATTCGTATTGATGCCCGCGAACTCTATCAAGTTCTGGAACTGACCCCACCGGAGCAAAATATCCTCCTGGTGGGCAAGCATGGTATTGGCAAATCAGAAATTATTAGCCATTTCTATCGTCAGCGCCAGAACCTGTCCGTAATCCCCTTCTTTTTGGGTCAGATGAGCGATCCAGGGGATTTGATTGGCTTGTTGCATAAAGATGAGACAACAGGTCGTTCGGTGTTTTTACCCCCTTACTGGTGGCCTGACCCCGATCGCCCGGTGGTGCTTTTTCTGGACGAACTTAACCGGGCTCGCCCCGAAATTTTGCAGGCGGTTCAAGACCTGACCCTCAACAAAACCTTGGCTGGTAAACCCCTCCCCCCTGGCAGTATTGTCATTGCGGCAGTGAATGCGGGGGAAGAATATCAACTGACGGAACTCGATCCGGCTCTGGTGTCGCGGTTCAATCTCTACGAGTTTGTGCCGACGGTGGAAGATTGGCTGCTCTGGGCGTCCGGGCAGGATATCGATTCACGGGTGCTGACATTTATTCAACAGCATCCGGAGTATCTTGATGGTGACAACCCGGATGCGGATGCGGCGATCGCCACCGCTGGCCTGATCAAAACTCCCGATCGCCGTGCTTGGGCTAAAGTATCGGATTTTGTTCACAACCATACAAAGCTGGAAGAGATTCACTTCAAACTGATTGCTGGCATGGTGGGGAGTAGGGCTAGTATAGCTTTTCGCCAAAGCCTCGCTACCCAACGGGGTCTGGGCCCGGAGCAACTACTGTTGCAATATTCTAAGTATTCCAGACAGCTCAAAGACATGGAAATTCAGGACTTTGCCAGTTTGAACGAACGGGTATTACTCTGGCTGAATACCGGGCATTGCCCCGAAACAAAAGCAGATAATGCCCGCAAAAATCTGTTAAAATATCTCCAGTATCTCCGTAAGGCTAAACAACAGGAGGCGATCGCTCATTTTTCCTCTCTGGTTCAAAGCCCCAAATTTAGCGATGCTATGGGCTTTGTCGCTGAATCTATGGATCTGATTGATTTCTTGTCGGAGTATTTGGAGGCGATCAAGGTATGAACCCAAATCCTTCTCTATTCCCCAAACCCTTTCTTGTCTTAATCTCTCGTACTGAATAACTATGATTGCAACTTTAACAACACCCGTATCATTCGATGAATTTGTTGACTGGTATCCGGAAAACTCGACCGATAAATACGAACTACATAATGGAGCAATTGTCAAAATACCTTTAGGAACTGGAGAACATTCTGCCATTATCGGTTTTTTAATCGGAAAACTGGGAATTCACATCAAGCGTTACGAATTACCTTTCGCAATTCCGGGCGATTGCTTGCTGAAACCGATCCATGACGAATCCGGTTACCAACCTGACATTATTGTCCTCAATAAAGCGCAACTGGCTAAGGAACCCCGTTGGCAGAAAGAATCGATTATTAAGGGAAATTCTGTGGGACTGGCGATAGAGGTTGTCAGTACAAACTGGCAAGATGATTATCTGATGAAGGCCGGGGAATACGAACAAATGGGTATATCCGAATACTGGATTGTGGATTATCTCGGTTTAGGCGGTCGGCGGTTTATAGGCAATCCCAAACAACCGACTCTCTCTGTTTACCAACTGGTGGATGGGGAGTATCAGGTAGCGCTGTTTACCGGAAACGAGAGGATTGAGTCTTTGGCTTTCCCGGAATTGCAACTGAGCGCCGCAGAGATTTTTGCAGCAAAAACTATATGAGACAGGTTGCGATATGAAAATAAAACCGATCGCCCGTCACCGTATTGCTCGGATTGTGGAAAAGTGGCTGCTGGTTGAGCCACTGTTACTGGCCACCTGGACTAGTCACGCCTTAGTCTCTGAGCCACGCATTCAAACCATTCGCGTTCAACGAGGCCGGATTGAGTACAATCCGGATTTTATTGAGCAGTTGAGCGATCGCCACCTGAAAGCCACCCTGCGCTTTGAAGCTCTACGGATTCTTCTGAAACACCCCTACAGTCGCCGCCAAGCTCACTCCGCGATTAGCTATGCTGCCAGCAATTTAACGCTCCAGGAATATTTGCAAACCGAACTGCCGTTTCCTCGGGCGCGGGATGTCTTTGGCGATCGCAGCTATGACCAACAATTCTTCGAGTTTTACTACCACAAATTGCTTGACCAACAGTCCCCCAGTCCGGAGGAAGCAGTCTCTGGAGAATCGGGAGCAGGGAAGGGGGGAACTGATGTCGCACCTGGGTCTGGAACGTCTGGTTCTGATCAATCTGAATCATTTGAAGCCGAATTGGCAGATGAATCTGAGCCGACTTCAGACCCCAGCGAACGCCCCCCAAATCTCCTCTCGGTCTATACCGATCCAACCCTTAGCGGTGTTGAAAATACTAACCAGTGGGATCGAGATGAATTGTTGAGCGATCGCTTGGATGAGCTGGTGAAAATGGCTCAAGCGAATGACAGTTGGGGCAGCATTGGGGGCAAGTTACGGGAACAGATTTTGGCGAATCTGCACCCCAAGCTGGACTATCGGGCGGTTTTGCGGAAGTTTCGCACGTCTATCCTCAGCCAACAGCGGCGGCTAACCCGGATGAAACCGAATCGCCGTTATGGGTTTGCTTATATGGGCAGTCGTCGTGACTTTACCACCCGTTTGCTCTTTGCCATTGATGTGAGTGGCTCGATGGGAACGGAGGAGCTACGGCAGGGGTTTTCAGTGGTGAATCGCTTTTTTAATTATGGTGTGCCTGCGATCGATGTGATTCAATTTGATGCTGAGATTACAACCGATGTGATGACGTTCCGTCTTGCCCAGCGGGAGATTCAGTTAACGGGACGAGGTGGGACGAATTTTGACCCGGTTTTGGCGTATCTGGAGGAACATCAGGATTATGATGGTCTGATTATTTATACTGATGGTTATGCTCCTTGCCCCCCACCGCCCCAGAATCGACGTACTCGTATTCTCTGGTTGTTTGTGAGCGAGGGGCATTACCGGAGTTGTTATCCGAAGCTACAGCATCTGGGGCAGGGGGCCTATCTGAAAGCTAATGCTACACAATGAGAGCCTGCTAGTGTTTGACAACACTTTTCAGCGTACTGGGTTGAGGAATCGATTCTCCTTCAACCTCCCATGCTTCCAAATACATATCAATAACTTCTTCCCCATTCTGAATCGCTTCCCCGCGTGTTTTCCCATGAGCGCAAGGCATAACAACGCGATCGGAAAACTCTGGAATCGTCACTAAAAAAAGCCGATCCTCCTCAGACCATTGAACGAGCATACTATATTGAATCATCTTGTTTGTTCTCCTGTTGTGTTTCGATTTCAGCTAATTCAGCTAATAACTGTGTTAGTTGTTTTTCTAAATAAGGGGGAACATCTCCACCATCTTTCCCAGGAATCGTTAAAGTTTTTTTGAGTAAAGGATGTTTCCATCGTTCGTGACTCCCTTTACCGCGTTTGGGCAAATAGACAAAGCCTTCACGAGCAATTTGTGCTTTTAGCTCCCTAATTTTTCTTGGCATTGGTATTTACAGATCGCAAATCCTCATTTCCTTCCTTATCATAAATGTATCCTATTGATGCTGAGATTACAACTGACGTGATGACTTTCCGCCGAGCCCAGAGGGAAGTTCAGTTAACGGGACGGGGCGGGACAGATTTTAGCCCGGTTTTGGCGTATCTGGAGGAACATCGGGATTATGATGGTCTGATTATTTACACTGATGGTTATGCTCCTTGCCCCGCACCGCCCCAGAATCGGCGTACTCGTATTATGTGGTTGTTTGTGAGCGAGGCGCATTATCGGAGTTGTTATCCCAAGCTACAGCATCTGGGACAAGGGGCTTATCTTAAATGTTCCGGCAGAGAGATGCCCAATCCAGTCATCTGAAGTTTGTAGATTTTTGTAACGATTGTGGATTTGAGGTACGATCAACAATTCTTTGAGTTATACTACTATCGGTTGCTTGAGCAACAGTCCCCCACGGGGCAAACCCCCAGTCCTGCTTCTGAAACCCTAAACGTTCGATTCCCAGTAGCAAGTTGAGAGACTGGCTAAGTAGCACCCTCTTTCAGCGGATGCACAGAGCAGGTATTTGACATTTCCAAAAGATGAGGATCTTAAATATGCCACAGATTT
>NZ_JAAHGH010000180.1 GCF_010672525.1 Okeania sp. SIO2B3
TTATCAAATTCCTGTTGGACAAGGGAGGAAAAAATTACCTTTATTTTGAGGTTTTCCATGTCCCCACCCCTTTACCTACAGTTGTCATAGGTATGTTATGATACTTAGCAGCTCACATTAGGGTAGCTCGTCTTTATCTTCATAATCATTAACATAATAACAAAAGACTTAACATTTGCCACATTTATTACATATTTTCCTTGAATTAACTTAATTTTTTAGATTTTGTACATTGATATAGAGGTTTTGGGACATGATAGACTTTTTGCAGAAGTTAATTAAAACTGAGAAAGGTATTAAATCAGGACTTACGCAAATTTACCTTTAAAACGCCATATGTAGGGGGAAATGGCATTCGCCCCCATTAGATTTAGTGTCTGTGCGTAAGTCCTGAAATATAAAGTCTGTAAAGCAATCAAAGTTAAGAAGAATTTCTGATGTATATATTGTAATGTGTTAAGATTCTAAGCTTGACAAGAGGTCTAGTATAGTATATATCTTCTGAATATCATTAAGTTGCCAGACTTAATGTGTTTAATGATGCTTTGGCAATTCCTAAAAATTTACCCTACACTTCAACTGAATTACTAATTGCTCAATTTACTTAAGTCTACATAACCATACAAGTCGTAAATATCTGCATCTGTAATCATCACTGGCACAATTGAACCCAAACGGGCCTTACCTTGGAGATAAACAAGTCCATCAACTTCTGGAGAAAACCGCGATGACCTACCAATCAACTCTCCTGTCTGGGGATTTTCCTGTTCAATCAGTACATCAACTACTTGTCCCACTGATTTTTGATTCTGTTTCCCTGATATGGGCTGCTGGACTTGCATAATTTCTTCTCTACGGGCGTCCATCACCGCTTGAGGCAACTGATTAGACAAATTATAGGCGGGTGTTCCTTCTTCTGGAGAGAAAGTAAATACCCCGACATGATCGAACTCGTGGCGCTTGACAAATTCTACTAAATGTGTATGATGCTCTTCCGTTTCACCAGGGAAGCCTACTATAAAAGTTGTCCGCAACACAGCATTAGGCATAGCTGCTTTGATTTTTTCGATTATATCATCATTAACCTGACCTTGCCAAGGTCTATTCATTGCCCGTAAAATTTGAGGATGAGAATGTTGTAAGGGCAAGTCGAGATAGGGTAAAATATTGGGAGTTTCTTGGATGGCGGCTATTACTTTGGGAGTCAAACCTGTAGGATAGGCATAATGCATTCTAATCCAGGGTATATCAACTTTTCCCAAGGCGCTGAGAAGTTCGGCGAGTTTGGGTTCGCCATAGATATCCACTCCATAGTTAGTGGTTATTTGGGAGATGAGGATGATTTCTTTTACCCCTTGGTCTGCTAGTTGTTGAACTTCGGTGACAATAGATTCTATGGTGCGCGATCGCTGATTTCCTCGTAGATGAGGAATAATACAAAAAGCACAACGATAATCACAACCTTCAGCTATTCGTACATAAGCAACTCCTTCGGATGTGGTGCGGTAACGTGGGGTTGTTTCATCGGCGATATAGGTTGGTTGAGGGGAGACTTCTGTGACGCGATCGCCTTTTTCTACTCGTTGCATCACATCAACTATTTTATGATAATCTCCAGTCCCCACAAGTGCTACTGCTTCTGGCAGTTCTGCAAGTAATTCTTCTTGGAAGTGTTGCGCCATACAACCTGCGATGACTATTTTTTTGTTAGCTTCTGCTAATTCTACTAAAGTACGAACAGACTCTTCTCTAGCATCTTGAATAAAACTACAGGTGTTGACTACTACATAATCTGCTAATTCTTCGTTAGCATCTACTTGATAACCTGCTTGTGCTAGTAAACCTATGATATGTTCGGTATCGATACGGTTTTTTTCGCACCCTAAGTGAGAGAATGAAATGGTAGGTTTTGTAGACATCTAATCTATAAGTTCAGAGTTATTAATTTTGATTTGGAACAGTCTTTTAATATAGCATATTACCTAGGAGCGGGGGAGTAGCGGAGTAAGGGAGTAGGGGAGATTCTATATAATCAGGACTTACGCAAAGACACTATGTATAGCAATGTGCGCTGGCATATTTACACATTATTTTTTGTACACCTTTTCGCTTACTGCACTTTGAACTGGACATTGTAAGTACCTGAGCGCTCATTGCTATATAGAGTCCAGTAACTATTGTCCAATAGTCACAAGTACTATATATAGCGTATCTCCGTAAGTCCTAATAATATTATGTCCGGATAAGAGCGCGATAGAACTCCGTTCCGCTTACGCAATCAAAAAACTTTCTCTTTTTTTCTTGCTTCTTCCTTCTTTCTTCCCTCCTGAGTCCTGACTCGGTCCTCCTGACTCCTCCGTCGTTGATCTATAACTATTCAACCGGACATGATATAAGGTATAGCAGTCGAAGGAAAGAGCGCGGGGACAGATCGAGAAGCTCTAAAACTCAGACAACACAATATTTTGGTTGTCCTGGGGAGCGTCATTTCTGTCATCAGTTAGCCTCCTAGCGGAGGAGCTACGCTAACAGTACCTCTGCAGTAAGGAGACTTGAGTTCGGGAATATTCTCTTTTTCTATCCTCTTAAAAGGGGAAGCTTTAGACCAGATTTTTTCGGTAATGGTGAAGATATATATTGTTGAATTTCTTCCCACACTCCCCACACTCTCTCTAACCACCACCAATATTTTTTCTTCTTCCTTCTTCCTTCTTCCTTCTTCCTTCTTACTTCTTCCTTCTTACTTCTTCCTTCTTCCTTCTTCCTTTTTAATTAGCAGGTGTCAAAATAATTACCGTTCGCTGGTTAATATCAGCAGCAGGATCGCTACCAGGGAGTGGTTGAGAAAATCCCATTCCTTCGCCAACAACCTGATATGGTAAATTCTGCTGTTTCAAATATTCGACCACTGCATTTGCTCGGTCTTCAGATATTTCTTGATTTAACTGAGCACCACCGACCTGAGATGTATGACCTTCAACTCTAATCGTAACTTTATTCGGATCGTATTCTTTAATTTCTGAGATGAGACTATTTATAGTTTGCTCTGCTTGGGGAGATAATTCAAATTCATCAAATCCAAATTTTACTTGACCTAAAGTTTTGTTTTGACTCAAGTTCTTACCTTGTGGTTGAGATGTTGTAGATGTGTTGGTAGTAGCAGCAGAAGTTTCAATTTCGGGTGATGATGTAGCAGTTGGTTGTGCAGTTTCTGCTCCAGAGGTAGTAATAAAGTTAGTTGTATTATTAGTAGGTGATACGGTCGCGGATGGAGAAGTAGATACTGAGCTAGTAGTTGTTTCTGTTTCTGGGGTTTGTGTTGTTGTAGTAAAAGACTCTGTTTGAGTAGTTGTCGTATCAGTTGTGATGGGAGTTGGAGACTCTGTTTCAGTAGTTGTTTCAGTTTCTGTTTCTGGGGTTTGTGTTGTTGTAGTGAAAGACTCTGTTTGAGTAGTTGTTGGAGTTGTTTCAGTTTCTGTTGTTTGTACTTGAGTAACTTCTGTTTGCTCGTCTACATCTTCAGTTTCAGGTAATTGAACTTCAATAGTAGGTTTTTCAAAAGCTTTTGGACTTGCAAATGCCCAAGCACATATCATCATAAAACCCATACATCCTGCTAAGATAGTAGGGCTTACAGTTTGTTGTTTATGTGTTTTTTTTTCAGTAGTCATATCTAATATATAGCTCCAAAGTAGGTTTCTCTGAAATAATTTCTATTAAACTAATATGATATTGACAGAATCAGCAAGTTAGACAAAATCCCAAATCATTAATTATTGAGATTCTTGTCCTTATTTATATCAGTATTTTATGATAAAGGGCATAAATCATAAATTATTTTTTCTCAGTTCTTTATATTAAATAAATTTGATTTTAATTAGACATCTTCAGAAAAGAGGGAGTAGGGAGTAGGGAGTAGGGAGTAAGGGGAAAGAATTGATGAATAAGAGTACGATAATTGATTTTATTTTTTATTATCACGCCTATGTCTATTAAAAATTAAATATTTTAAAGAGACGTTCTGGTGGAGCGTCTCTAAATAATTTGTATTGCTCTTAACTAGCCAACTGTATAAGCGGTACTGAGTCCCCACAAAAGGAGCAAGACTATAGCACCTAAAATCAGAATGGAAGAAATGGCGATCGCGCTGGGAGTATCTGCTCCCTTAAATTTCATTATTCCACGGTCAAGGTCTGACATGATATTTATCTCCTAATTCTACTTTTGATTTTAGCTAAGATTTTCTAGAAATATGTCTATGTTGCTACTATATTTTCTCCCATTTTTGTTTCTGATTCGTCTCTAATTTTAAAATAATAATAAAGATTGGCAATGGTCATATTTGAGGCTGTTTGTAAATTGGATAATCCCAGGGTTTTATAACTTGCTTTAACTAACTATTGACTGATATAAGACTCAAATTGTTTCCTCAATTTTGGTGTCATTAAAAACAATATTTGGTCCTGGAAGGATGGGGGATGAGATTTTTGTTTTAATTTTCATTATGAACAACTTCATAAGCACCCAAAGCTGTACCTGCTTGAATTACTGGGGTCATTTCAGTTAGCCTCCTCCGGAGGAACTTTCCTACGGAATGCTACGCAAACGTTAAAAGTTATCAGTTAGCCTCCGGAGGAGGAGCTACGCTTTTTCCTGACGGAATGCTCCGCAAACATGTCGCGGAGCGAAACAGTACCTCTGCCTGTTTGCGCAGCATGACCTAGGAAAGTATTGGGATTGAAATATTGAACTTTATTTTTTTTCATACCCTTAAAAGGGTAGGCTGGAGACCTAATTTTTTGGTCAAGACAAAATTCAATATTTTTACTTCATAAATCATCAAATAAATCAATGAATTCATTGAGATTAAATTAAATTTATCTTGTCATTTTATGGCAATAATTACTTGCATTAATATCTCATATTGAATTTGACAAGCAAACTCTATTCACCGTGTTTGATCGTCGAAATATTTGATTCGATCTGCTAGTACAACTCCTGAAATTTATAATCCCTCTGGAATTGTTATTTAAAACATAAATATTTTGATTTTTGTAGTAATTGAGCATACTAAAGCTAATCCTACAAAACGGTTATATCTACTTGATGAAACTACTAAAGCAGGACGAAGGTAAGTTTGTTCTCTTCCAGACTGAAGATTAAAGTTTATCCAGACAATATTTCCCTTTTCAGGAGTATACAAATCTGAGTTATTATAATTTTTCATTTACCGAAAAATTGTGGTTTAAAGCCTCCCCTTTTAAGGGGATAATAAAAAAAAATTCATTATTAGTCAATCCTCTTCTTTTCAAGGAGAGGTAATTATTTATTATTCATTATTCATTATTAATTGTTGAATACCTCTTCTAGAGCAATTTCACCATGCAGTTGTTCTGGAGTAATTGCATCTAATAGTCGATTAAACTCTTGAGTTTTTCTCAGTAATTATGGCATTCTCATGGTAACAATTCTAATTATTAGAATTTCAATTTGTTTTGCTGTTAACTCAGATAGTTCCTGTAATTTTTCATAGAGAGATTCTAATATTTCCAAGGAAAGTTTTTGATTAGGCATTTTGTTCTTTTTTGTAACTTCTATTCAGGCAAAATAACACCATACAACCTATCTACTCAGCTATAATATTAAGATATAAATAAATATCAAATTTTTACGCGGTGTTTTATGTCGGAAAATAATGACCGTAATCCATTAGATGATATAGAATTTACTCCGGATTTAATCAGGGGTGTAAAAAAAGATAGTTCGGAATCTCATAATTATTCTGGTAATTCTGAGCAGGTAGACACTGAGGAGGAATCTGAGGAAGTTAATGAAGTTTTGCAGGTTGAAACAGCAGATTATCAGGAGTTATTTCAAGAGATTAGTTTGCTTAGAGAAAAGTTAGAGCAGTTTTCCCAAGATGTGGAAAATAATTACTCTCACCTTCAGGAAGAAGTTTCTCGGTTATCTGATTTTATGTTGGAGTTACAGGAAGAAAGGTTGAATGGAGATGTTGATTTAGAGTCGTTGTTTGGTCGAGTTAAGTCATTAGAAAATGCATTAGAAAGTTTACCTGGGCAAATAGAGGAAAGGATTAATAGTACCCTTGATTCACAACAGGAAGTAAATAAAAAATTTCAACAATTTGTAGCGGGTATAAAACAGGAGATTGAAGAAATTGTTCGGATGGTAGTGGATGTTGAATCTCAACAAGTAGATGCTCATAAATTATCTCAAGATATTAGTTTACTCAGGGAAAAGTTGGAGGAACTTTCTAATGTGGAAAGTAATTCTTCACAGCTTCATGAACAAATGGCTGAATTATCATCTCATATATTGGAGTTGCAGGAAGAAAGGTCGAATATAGGTGTTGGTTTAGAGCCGTTGTTTCGTCGAGTTAAGTCATTAGAAAATTCTCTACAAAATTTGTCTGAGCAAATAGAGCAAAGAATTAATAATAATGTTAATTCACAACAGGAAGTCAATGAAAATTTCAACCAGTTTGCAGAAGATACGAAGTTGGAAATTCAAATAATTATTCAGAAGTTAGTAGATTTTGAATCTCAACAAGTAAATGCTCAGGAATTATCTCAAGAAATTAGTTTACTGAGGGAAAGGTTAGAGCGGTTTTCTAATGTGGAAAGTAATTCTTTAGAGCTTGAGAAAAAGATTACTGAATTATGGTCTCAGATATTACATTTACAGAAGGAAAGATCGAATATAGGTGTTGGTTTAGAACCGTTGTTTCGTCGAGTTAAGTCATTAGAAAATTCTCTACAAAATATGGAGGTTAAATACTCTCAGCTTCAGGAAAAGGTTATAAATAATCTTAATATTTCTCAAGAATGGAAGGAATTTTTTTATATATCAATTTGGAGTCTTGGTTCAGCAATAATACTTTCTCTACCTAATTCGTCTATAGATAATCCCAATATTTTTTTGATTCTTCTATGCTTAGTTTTAGTTTTAGCATCACCATTTCTATTAACAAGCTTAGTGATTTTTTTCTGGAGCTATTTTTCTATAGTTTTGATGTTTGGTAGGCTATTATTTAGTAGCCCTAATTTAGTTTTGATCAAGGTTGATTATTGGTGATCTAGATATCGTTTTATATATAGTTCTATGGTATTTATAGTTGAAAAAATGATGCGTACAGAATCAGCAGGTCAAAAATTACAGGTGCTTGAGCTAAGAGAGCGTGCCAGAAGTGTTACGTCATTTTTTTTGATAATTTTTATTATATTTTTTATATCTCTTTTGGGACTTCCAGGGCATTTGATAGAGAATGAAGACATTAACTGTTCAGAAAATCAAGAAGGATGGATTTTATGTTTTTTGAACGTAGGACATAAACAACCAGAATGAATGTTTACGATTTTATTATTTATTCCAGGTCTTACAGTTTCATGGTTTGTGATTTACTGGATAATACTTCAGTTTATTAAAGCTATGGCTTTGCTTAAGCAAAAGTTTCTTGAAAGACAGAAGTAGGAAGGTAAAAAAATCAAAAAATTCCCAGAAAAAAAATGATATAAATGTTCGCTAGATTGCCAATAATAAATATAGAAGTTTGTCACAATTTTCCATAACATTTTGTAGGTTGGGTTGAGGAACGTTAGTGGAGCTTATCCGCAGAATAAACCCAACCGAAATATCTTGGCACAACTAATCACTAAATTAACAACCGTGAGTCAAATAATTTATGAATTGTTCAAAAGTTTGTTTCTTTAATTGCCGTACCTAATTGTTATGCAAAGAGTTACAGCATATTCCAAGTATATGAAGTACAAATATTAATAATTAAACGTTTCTAGTGCGGGCATCTTGCCTGCGATGGATCTACTTCACCAAAGTGGAATATGCTGTATATATAGCTCCACATTAAGATTAGAAAAAATCTCTATTACTTTTTCAATCAAATTATATTGCCCTGACTAAAAAATGTGCTGCTAGAGAAATTTTTGTTGGGTGGCACTGGTGCTTAACCCAACCTACAGCTACCAATCAATTTAGGTATGAAACTCAAAATACATAGCTACCTATTAAGACTATAAAATCTCTGTATTACCTTGGAAATAAAATTATATTGCCCTTACTAAAAAATG
>NZ_JAAHGH010000181.1 GCF_010672525.1 Okeania sp. SIO2B3
TCCTTCTTCCTTCCTATAGTATGATGGAAAATTGTATTTTTCATCTCAAAAGGAAACATTCAAAATGACAGAAACATCGCCCCCAGAACAGTCTAAAAACTTGGGTATAGTTAATCAAATACTTATTTTTATTGAAAAAGTTGGCAATAAACTGCCAGATCCCATTACATTATTTTTCTATCTTTCTATAGCAGTAATTTTGATTAGCGCGATCGCTAATTTGACAAATCTCTCTGTCGTACATCCTGCCACTAAAGAAACTATTCAAGCAGTCTCTCTGTTTACTCCTGAAGGTATCCGTAGAATAATTACTGAAGCGGTGAGTAACTTTGTTAATTTCCCTCCCCTGGGTACTGTACTTGTAGCAATGTTAGGGGTAGGAGTCGCAGAGTCTACAGGGTTAATTTCTGCTCTACTGCGTCAGGTAGTATTAGTTGCTCCGGCAAAATTTATTACTCCAGCAATTATTTTTTGTGGGGTAATGTCTAATCTTGCATCTGATGCTGGATATGTGGTTTTAACCCCTCTTGCTGCTTTAGTATTTTTAGCATATAAACGTCATCCAATAGTAGGTTTAGCTGCTGCTTTTGCCGGAGTTGCTGGAGGTTATAGTGCTAATTTATTAATTGGAACTATCGACCCTTTATTAGCAGGAATTACTGAAAATTCGGCTCAATTAATTAATTCTGAATATACAGTTAATCCAGCAGTAAACTATTATTTTATGGTAGTTTCTACATTCGTTATTACTTTAGTTGGTTGGTATATTACGGATAAAATTGTCGAGCCTCGCTTTGGTAAATATGATGGGGAAATTAATCAAGAAGAAATTCAAGAATTGACTGCTGCTGAACGAAAAGGTTTACGTTGGGCTGGATATTCTTTATTGGCTTTCGTAGCACTTTTATTAATATTAGTTTTACCTCCTGAAGGAATTTTGCGCGACCCAGAAACTTTAACTATTATACCTTCTCCTTTTTTCCAAGGAATTGTACCAATAATAATGGTAGGATTTATTCTCCCTGGTATTGTCTATGGAAAAGTAGCAGGTACAATTCAGAGCGATAAAGATATTGCTCAAGGTATGACTCAGGCTATGAGTTTAATGGGTTATTATATTGCTTTATCATTTTTTGCTGCTCAATTTGTCGCTTATTTTGGTTGGAGTAATTTAGGAATTATCTTAGCTATTAATGGTGCAAATTTTCTCAAAGCTACTGGTTTTACTGGGTTGCCTTTGCTCATAAGTTTTATAATTGTTAGTGGTTTTATTAATTTATTTATTGGTTCTGCATCAGCTAAATGGAATATTATGGCTCCGGTATTTGTGCCAATGTTAATGTTAGTTGGTTATACACCAGAATTGACACAAATGGTTTATCGAATTGGAGATTCTACAACTAATATTATTACGCCTCTAATGCCTTATTTTCCAATAATTGTTGCCTTTGCTCAGAGATACGATCAAAAGACAGGAATGGGAACCTTAATTGCTACAATGCTGCCCTATTCCTTAGCTTTCCTAATATCTTGGTCAGCTTTATTTATTATCTGGTTTATTTTCGGAATTCCCATTGGACCTGGAGCGGTAATTAGACTTTGAAATAGCACTCAGCGGTCAGCTATCAGCAATCAGCTTCTCAAGGTGTATAATGAGTGGTTAAAACTTAGTTTTTTTTCGTAACTACCTACTTAGCTATCTTTAGTCATCTAAAGATGACTTCTGCTTTCTAGCCAAGAAATTTGTTGCTGATTCTGGGTATGATGCAAGCCCCCCGAGCAAGCCAAAATTGGGGGGAATAAAACTCTAAAAGTCCCCCAAAATTGGGGGATTTAGGGGGCTTTACCAGAACCAAAAAATCGCACATTCATACTTCTAATTCAGCAACGCCGAAATTTATTTCTTGACGGATGACATGGCTTTACCTTGAGAAGCTGATAGCTGACCGCTGACTGCTGACTGCTATTTCAAGAAATAGCGATCGCCTCTGATTCATCTACTTTTTTATTTTCTTGAACATCAGAAATATCTTCTACAAATAAATATTGATTATTAATTTCAACTGTGCCAAATAAAGTGGCAAAAGAAACATCAGCAGCATCTCTACCTGTACTAATTCTAATAATATTTGTTAGTGATACCAATTTAGTTGGGTCAAACAAATACCAGCGGTCGCCTAAATAAGCTTCAAAACAAGCATGAAAATCTGGAGGATTAAGATTATAAGCATAAGCAGAAACAAAACGAGCCGGAATATTTAAAGTCCGACAAAAAGCAATTCCTAAATGAGCAAAATCACGACAAACACCCGCCCTTTCCGTAGCAGTATCAAAAGCTGAAGTTTGAGAATTTGTACTGCCAAATAAATATTTTACCTTTTCATAAATCCAGTCACAAATCATCATTACCCGAGAATAACCAGGACTTAAACTACCAAATTCTGATTGTGCTAAACCAAATAATAAATCGGTAATTGTTTTAGGATTTTAAGGAGTAGGGAAAAAAATATTAATCTTAAAACTGTACCTCATTACCCTAAAAACTGCTGTAATTATCCGAACATGATATAACACAAAAAAGGAAGGAGAATTGAGTAGATATCATATAACTCTCTCCTTCCGATTGAATAAAATCACACACAAACCTAAATTTATTAACAGGACTTACGCAGAAACTCTATATATAGAGAGGGCGAATGCCATTCGCCCCTACAGATGGTGGTTTGACAGTCAATTTGCGTAAGTCCTGATTAAATCAAACGCTGATAAAAAAATAATAATTAGTCAAATATTAATTTCAGTCTTAAAGTACATTTTTATTCCATTTCTACCGAATGCCTTGCCTAATATCAAATCCGGTTGAATACTTATTATATAGTTGTGGTAGATGGGGATAGAAACTGTATAACCGGATTTTATATGAGTAGAAAATCTGCTGATAGTAAAACGAAGAATGAAAGACCGAAGGAGCGAAAAATATTGCATTGTCTGAATTTTAAACTTTTGATATGTCTGCACCCTTTCCTTTGATATGTCTGCTCCCTTCCCTTCGACTGCTATAATTTAGTCTTGGCGATGGCGACGCAGAGCAGCAAAACCACCTCCGATAGCAGCAATTAAACCCAAGACTGAAGACGGTTCAGGCACATCCATAGCTATCACCTCTTCAGCACCTATAACTTCTTCAGGAGAAGTAGGAATGCCACCAGGGTTTTCGAGAGTCCGCACACCGAAACGTTCCTCAAGCTCTTGTTCCTTCTGATTTTCTACTTCAGCAGCAGCTAGAGATTCCCTCATCTGCTCCCGTCTTTCCTGTGCAATTGCTTCGTCGCGAACTTGAGCTATTTCCGTTTCAATTTCCAAGAGCAGTTCATCTTTCTGGTTGATTTGCTCCTGTTGCTGTGCTAAACTGTTATTCCGATTGTTCAATGCCTGGTTGCGACTGTTGATATCTTCTTGCTTGGCAACAAGTTCGTTGTCGCGGGCAATTTCATTATTCTCTTGTACTCGGTTTCGATCTCTGCGGGCACGGTTAAATCGTTGTGATTCTTCACTGAGGCGAGCATATTCGGTACCAACGGTTTTCAGTGTCCCCTCTACAGCCACATCATAGGTAGTGTAACCACTAATGTTACCGTCTTCATCATAATCTGGAATCTGCACAGTTACCTCATCGGGACCGTAAACCTCTTGATTGCCATTATCATCAAATATTGGGCGATTGCTATTTTCAGCATCTGCTCTCAAGACATCATTGAAATATTGGTCAGCTCCATCAAACAGAGTATCTAGAGACACCTCGGGGTTGTCAACTTCATTGATGAGTGCTTGGGTACGAGCAATATCGCTTTCGTAAAAGGCACGGAGTTCCTCTTTCTGGATCTCATTGAGGCTGTCATCAGTCTCAATAGCTGCCTGTTCCTGTTCTGCATTAGCTTTAACTGCTTCAAGTCGCTCGCGCAGGTCGTTGGTTGCGTAGAAATTCTCTAGATTTTTCTCCAGTTGTGGCTTGAGAGCTTGGGCATCATTAAGTTCTGTTACCAAGTCATCTATACTGTTTTGCTTCTGGTTAATTTGTGTCTGGTATTGCTGAATTTCTGCTTGGCGGTCTTGTTCAACTTCAGATTCAAAGTCGGCTAAAACCTGGCTAAACAGAGTCAGCTCCTGCTCTTGCTTGGCTGGGCTGCCGTCACCACGCAGTTCTATCCAATCACCACCGTAGGCTTCTTGTACAGCAAGCTTTTGAGGTAATTCCAGATTGTCCCAGTTATTTTCTTGCTTGTATACTTCCCAAGCTTCTTTTTTGGGGGCAAGTTCTGCAACAGCTTCGTAAGCTTGCTCAATGTTTCCATTTGGATTTCTCCTAGCTATAGCGATCGCTTCTGCTTCGCTAGGAACCTCATTCAGTTTAGTTGTTAGTGCATCACGTTCATTTGTAGCATCAGTGATTTGTCCAGGAATTTCATCGATGATTTCGTTGACTTCATCAATTTGTTTGAGGATTTTGTTGCGGTCGTTGCGCTCTCTTTTAACTACATTGTTGGCTTCTCCGCCGGGACTGTATCTAGCAGCTCGCCATAGTTCACTGTTGCGGTCATTACGCTCTTGTTTCAGGTTATTGGCTTCTTCACTTGCAGTTTGACTGCGGGTATCATAGATATCTGCCTGTGTTTGGTGAGCATTAGCTTGTGCTTGGTAGTCATCAGCTTGACCTTGGTAAGTGTTGGCTTGCTCTTGTGTCTCAGCGATATTTGTGTCGTATACTGCCAATTCTTCATCCCAACCTTGGGAACCCCAGTCGAAACCATATCCTTCAGCAATGCCTTTCAGAGTGCCGATATCCTTTGGTAGTGGTGCGGGTTCTGGAGGAACTATGGCATCAAGGTTAAATTTAAAGCCTATAATTTCGCTGCCACTGACTGTGTCTCTATCGAGTCCGGCTGCAGTGAGGTCGTCGAGGGTCAACATTTCAAAGCCATCGTCCTCCACTTTTTGGCCTCCAGAAATTACGTTGTAGCCAGTGCCATCGCCGTTAAAGTAAGAGTTATTAACACCGAGGTCGCCGTAGAAGTTACTGCTGCTAGAATCAACCATGGCAGCATAGTTATTGTAGGTACGATGTCCGAAGTTGTTCATACCTACACCTTTTGCTGCTACGTTCTGATATACACCTAGCCCTGCATGAGCTCCAGAATCTGAACTACCAGAGAAGTGAATACCGTAGAGATTTCCGGATTCCATGGAGTCTTGGAAGTTGTCACCACCTGGGGTAAAGAATAAGTCACCGTGGAAAATTGGATCGACGTTGCGGTCGTAACCTGCGCCTGTTCCGGGTAAGTTACTGCCAATGGCAACGAAGACTTCATTACCGTTTTGGAAAACTCCCATTCCTGTAATATCATAGGTGCTGCCGTCAGTCATGTCTCCAATGGCATCTTGACTGTATTGCCATCCATTCTGAGAGTCTAAGAATAAAGCTGTTCCATCATTATTACATTCTAGAAATAGGCTAAACATTCCACTTGTCAAACCTATACCCTGTGCGCTTTGTCCTGCTCCATTTAATAGTAAGGCAGCGATCGCTAAACTTGTAGTAGTTGTATAAACTTTTTTCATAATTTAAGACTTCCGAATAATTTCTTTTCTTTACTGTTCTCAGTATATGAAAAAAGATGTAAATTATAATTCACCCAATCGGGTGAATTATAATTCACCCAATCAGGTTAATTGATTTGAAATTAAGTATTTACAACAGTTTTAGCTTTGATCTCGCTTGTGTTAATTTTAGTATAAATACCGTATTTTTAGTAGCATTTTATACAATTTTACTGTAATGTATTTGAAACAATTTTAAAGAATGCATTATATCAAGTAACATTAATTAACCGCAATGTAGGGACGCTCAACAGGAAGTCCCTACAAGGGTTTCGGAGAAGATTGATTTGTTTACTAGAAATGTCTACAGGCAGTTAACAACCTTCTTCCAGAGTAAATAATTATTTTTAACCATCCCTCATATATTTTGCTTCCGCTTAATATCTACTGAAATTCCTCGTAACTGTTGCCAAGAAATACTTTTTTTGGCTAAATTTTGATGAATAACTGGCAACCAACTAACTTTTGGTAGTCGTTGTTTATTGCCTGAGTTTTCTATATATAGCAATGAGCGCTGGCATATTTACAAATTGCAGGAGAGGCAAAATAGCTAAAAGTCTTATATTATCGGCAATTTATTCCCCCAGATGAGCTGTTGCTTTCCGGAGCTGTTGCCTGCGCACAGCGCTATATTTTTGTACTTCGAGGCGAGCTTCTTTTACAGAACGATATAAAGATAAATCTTCAGTATTAATATTTCTTTGTCCTGTGAAAAATTCTAGAAAAGAGAGGATTAATTCACTTGTTATAAGACAATTTGAAGTGCGGAATGTGGGTTAAATAGTTCTTAAACAGAAAACTCAAGTGGACTTGGTTTGTGAAGATAAAAGCCTTGACCATAATCTATTCCTAAACTACTGACTTTGTTGAGAATTGACTCTGTTTCTATATATTCAGCTATTACTTTTAAATTCATTGCCCTGCCAATATGATGAATACCTTCTACTATTCCTTGAGTGACAGTATCTTTTTCCATCTTCTTAATCAACATCCCGTCTATCTTGAGATAATCTACTGGCAAGTTTGTGAGATAAGAAAGAGAAGACATTCCTTTGCCAAAATCATCTAAGGCAAAACTACAACCAACTTGTTTGAGAGACTGAATAAATTTTGCCGCTTTATCTAAATTAGTAATAGCTATAGTCTCAGTAATCTCAAAACAAATTTTTTGGGGGGGCACTTCAAAACAGGCAAATTGATGTTCGATAAATTCTAGAAAATTGCTATCGTTGATGCTAGCACCAGAAAGATTAACAGTAAAAATACAATCTTGGTATGAATTATCAATTTTCTGCGAAGACAGCAAATATAGTAGATTTTTTACGACCCAACGGTCAATTCTTGGCATTAGATGATAGCGCTCCGCTACTGGTAGGAAAGCAGCTGGTGAAACAATTTTACCTGAAGGATATCTCAATCTGAGCAAAATTTCATAAAGTCTTGCTTGTACTCCTTCATGCAATGGGAAAATTGCTTGTGAAAACAGACAAAAACTGTTTTCTCTTAGAGCATCTCGTAGTTGTGTAACTAAATTAATTTCTTGCTGTTGTTTCTCTTGAGTTTCCATACATACATAATAAATCTCTATGCGGTTTCTGCCAGAAGTTTTAGCATTGTAGAGAGCTGTATCTGCTGCTTTTAGCAATCTCTCTGGATTAGATGTTTTGGAGCAATTGCTATCTGCAACTCCTAAGCTACTTGTTACCCATTGACTGGTTGCTGAAGCTTGATGAGGAATTTTTAAAGCTTCAATTTCTGTTCTGATATTTTCTGCCACCTTAAGTGCTCCTTCCATGGGGGTATTGGGCAACACAACTACAAACTCTTCTCCACCATATCGAGCAACAAAATCTCCTGGTCGTTTGACTGTCGCTTGAATAGCTTTAGCTACTTGTTGCAAACATTTGTCTCCCTGTTGATGACCATAGGTATCGTTATAAGGTTTAAAGTAGTCTATATCTAACATAATAATTGAGATGAGAGCTTCCTCCCGCGCCAACCTTTTCCATTCTTGTTCAAATTTTTGCTCAAAATGACGACGGTTAAACACTCCTGTTAAATCATCAATATAAGCAATTGCTTCTAATTCTTGATTGAGTTTTTCTAAGCGTTGATAAAGTTGAGCTTGTTGAATAGCGATCGCTGTCTGAGCTGCCAAGCGTCTTAATAAGTCGGTTTCCGATATTTCCCACTCTCTATTTTCTCGACAATGATGAGCTATTAATAACCCCCATACATTAATTTCTGATTTGTCTTTGTCAGTATGATTTTTGTTTTCAGTTTCGTTTGTAATTAAGATAGGTAGCACTATATTTGCTTTCACCTGAAGAACCCTGAGCATATCGATATGACATTGTGGCATCCCCGATTGATTAATATTATTAATAATACTAAAATAACCTTGTTTTCATCAATTCC
>NZ_JAAHGH010000182.1 GCF_010672525.1 Okeania sp. SIO2B3
AGCGTTTACAGGTATTTCCTAGTGGTATTCTAATTTGATTATCTTTAAGCTTTAATGCTTGCTTGGGGTAACTTACTGTAGCCATTCCCCCTTTTTTTCTGTAGTTAGGAATCCTTGGTCTGTCTGAAATTTTTCCTTCACTATAGGCGATAATAAGACCATAATAAGACCTAAATGATTCAGCTACAGTTCTCAATATTTGTTGTGCTGCAAGAGAGATGTAAAACTTTGTAATGATAGTTCTTTTTGTAGACCTTTTCCAATTCAAACTTGCCCAGAGTTTTGTGAGATTTAAAAAATAATTGCCGACCATAATATATTCCCATGTTAGTTAGCTTGTGAGACTGTTCACATAAGAATTTTAAAATAGCAATTAATTCGGGATTTTTACCTACTAAAACTTGCTGACAAGAGTACATTTGAAACGGGGATTGGAAATTTTATTGTGGGTAATAATAGCATAATACAACTTTAGTTGTCTAGTCTAAACGACTCGGTTGTTTTCATCCACCGGTTAAAACACGGGGGCTTTCAATATGGCTTTTTAGTCAAATAAAATACATCGGATTAAAATCCGACTCCTCGCCTTTCATCCATCGCTTAAAAGACGATGGCTTTCATGCTCCCGTGTTATTTAGGTAAGCATTCAGCTATTAGCATTTCCTACAGAATGCTACGCAAACAGATGCATGAAAACATTCAAGCAATTACTAAGGTTAGCGGATAATCTTTTTCTTTCGGTCTGAATGCGGAGCAAACATATTTCACTCCTTGGAGACTAATTCCTCCTTCGGTACGATAATGAAATAACTCATAGCTGATAGCTGTTAACGAAGTTCCTCCGATAGGAGGCTAGCTGACCACTGAATGCTTACATTAATTTTTAGCGGAATGGAGGAGAATAAAGTAACCCATCATTTGTCCATAAGTTATTTTGACCGCGAGGTAACTTAAATTGAGATTGTGCTCCTAAATTACGGTCATAAACTTCACCATAGTTGCCTACTTGCTTAATGACTCTATAAGCAAAATCATTACTCAAACCCAAACCTTCACCCAGGTCTCCCTCTACTCCTAAAAAGCGTTTGATTGTAGGGTCCTCAGAATTTTGCTTTAGGTCATCTACATTTGCTTGGGTAATACCTAACTCTTCTGCTTCTATCAAGGCATAAGTTACCCATTTTACCACATCAAACCAAGCTGAATCATTATTTTTCGTCACAGGACCCAAAGGTTCCTTGGACATAGTAACATCTAGGATGGTATGAGTATTTGGATTAGGTAGAGTACTACGACGACCCAATAACTGAGATTTATCGGAAGTCATCCCATCACAACGTCCTTCTGCATAAGCAGCATAAGCAGGGTCTGCTTGTTGAAATGTTAATGTCTCAGCTTCAATGTTTCGTTTACGGAGATTGTCTGTTAAGTTTAATTCTGTTGTTGTACCTGCTTCCACACAAATTGATTTGCCTTGCAAACCCTCCAAAGATGTAATCCCACTATCAGTACGGACCATCATCCCTTGACCATCATAAAATGTTGTGGGGGCAAACTCTAGACCTACGGTGGTATCCCGACTTACTGTCCAAGTAGTGTTTCGAGAAAGCATATCTACTTCTCCACCATTAAGAGCTGTGAAACGCTCAGTTGAATCTAGATTACGATATTCTACAGCATTTGGATCATTAAACAAAGCTGCTGCAACTGCCTTGCAGACATCCACATCTATTCCTGAGTAGTTGCCATTTTGGTCTACAAAGCTAAATCCTGGTATAGCTCCTTCTACCCCACAGTTTAATTTACCACGCTCTTTTACTATATCCAGACGACTGGTGGCTTGTTGACTTTCTTCTTCGCACGCTGTTAATGGTAGTACCATCAACACAGTTGCTATTAGCAGAGATAAGCACTTTTTCATAGTTGATTATGATTTTTTTGATCTGGGAAAAATAACCTATTCAAAACTACCATAACGTTTAACTTGGCGATCGCTTCTGGAGGATTTCAAGTCAATACTTTCGACTTTTTTTCTATAACAGGGAACAAGGAATAGGGAACAGTTGAAAAAATGCTTTCTAGTCTAAGATTCGTCATTAGCATAAGTCCTAACCAATTCTTTCTTAGTTATATTTATTTTAATAGTTTCTACTTATATTTGACATTATTTTAATATATACAACTATATTTCTGTAGAACTTTTACTATACTGATGGTGAAGGTTCGCTACCCAAACGTTCTTCAGCTAAATCCCTAATTAAAGATAGCCGAGACTGGATATATTCGTTAATTAAATCTGCTTCCCTGCGATTTAGGGAATTTCTAGCTTTCAACTGTTTGATTAACCACTGAACCAGGGTGGCATCATCTAGGGATATTAAAGTTGTAGCTTGGGAGTTTTCAATTAAAGACCAAACCTGACGCAACATTGTGGGAGTCATAGAATCTCCTTATGAGTATAAATAATCATCTTTTTGGCAGATTGGTACAGGCCAGTTAGTAATCTAGACGTAGCCTAAAGCACATATATTCCCAATCTTATGCTTTCTTAACTATTCTTTTATATTTAGTTAATAGTAACTGAAGTCTACTAATATCAGAAGCAGTTAAACACAATAAGTTACAATTATTACCAATCTCTTTACAAACCGATGTTGTTCTTTACTTATTTTTGATGGGACTCAAAAGGTTTAATGGGTATTTGATCGGAACGAAAATTAAAGTTAAGTTGATTTACATATTTTTGGGGCAGGTAATTTATACTTTTTTTGTATAAAAAACTGTATTTTGTTATACCAATAATTAAGTTATTGCTAGTAGATAAGTAGTACCGAGGAACAGTTTTTCAGCATTTATACCAAGGGCAATAAATATTTATAGTCATTTAACTTTAGATTGAGACAAAGCTTTCTTGCTCTGAGGGAGTTTCAGACGAAAAAACGTCTCATTTTTAAGCTAAACTACTCCTGAGTACAAATAGTTAGTGGGACTTACACAAAACAGAAGTAAAAAATAGGTTCAAACATAGACAGGTAAAGTTTTTTACGCCAAAAAGGCATACATCCTTAATCAGCAGGGGTTTTAGCAATTTTTAAGATATTGATGTAATTCCCTTGTATAGACTGAGTTTTAGGCATTTTTATCCCAGAAAATGTCTAAGTACCATTAGCTTATTTCTTAGGAGTCAGGTAGAAGAGTCATCGGTAGTACTATGTACAGTCAAAATGAATAGCTTTGATACTATTTCTTCGGTCAGAACTGATCTTTTTAGTCAAAGGGACATCTCCTGTAGGTGTATTTATAATCGCCCTTATTATTCGTAACATTCTTTTTCCACCCTTGGTATCAAAGCTTCTTTAAGTAAATATTTGTAGGTGGCATGGTCAACTTTTTTCATCTCAAACCTAAAACCTACGACCTACCACTTCAAACCTTCTTCAACTATTACTAACTTCTTGATAAGGCCATAAGTAAATTATTCCTGAAATTATCGTTAAAGCCACAGCTATCCAAAACATAATTATAGCTGGAGTTGCCCAAACTTTTGGTAAGGGAGCGATTAACAAAGAAATGGCGATAATTTGACTTACTGTTTTTAATTTTCCCCAAATATTAGCTCCTGAAATTTTTGTTTGATTAACGCGCCAACCAGCTATAGTTAATTCCCTACCTAAAATTAAAAATACTCCCCAGGCGGGAACTTTGCCTAATTCAATTAATGCTAATAAAGGTGCTAATACTAATAATTTATCTGCTAAAGGATCTAAAAATTTACCTAGGTCGCTGACTTGGTTAAGTTTTCGTGCTAAATAACCATCTAAAAAATCCGTAACTGAAGCAATTAAAAATATTACTAGACATATCCAAAGATTCTGATTAGTAGGAGTCTTGAGAATGTAAAGAATTAAAGGTATCCCCAGAAGACGGGAAAAGGTAATCCAATTAGGTATATTCATAAATATTGTGGTAATTATTAATTGTTAAAAAAGTTTTATTTGTTTGATATAGCAATCTTATTTGAGTTGTGAGATATTGTAGATTTTAGGGAATAGCGGTGCGACCCCGCGTCGGTGTCAGACGCAAAGGAATAGGGAACAGGGAATCAGAAACACCGAAGCAATAAAAATGATCGCGAATGATTTAGGATTACTATATTATGGGTTATTGAACCCCTGGTTGTTATACAATTATTGAGATTAATTTAATTGATTCAAATTATGATTATGCCTGTATCAAAAGAAGAAGCAAAGCAATTATTAGAACGGTTAATTTTTGACAAGGAACGTCCTCAAGATTGGGTGCAAGATGTTTGGGGAATGAGTCCAACTTTGGGAGAAACTGCCGCTAAGTTGCTAGATGTTTTTGATGTTTTAATTACATCTTGTTCAGAGGCTGAATTAAATGATGTCCTGCAAACTTTCGATACAGAATTGTTTGATGAGGATAGTGAATATTCCTAATTATTATTGAGATATAAACTGTTGATAATTTGCCATTTATAGGTGTCCAACAGGATTAATTCCTTGTTGTAAAAGTTGATGGGCAATTTGAACTGCAAAGCAGTGATTGCTACTATGTTTAATTCCATATAAGAACAACAAAAACTTAGGTTCAACAACTGAAAAATTATTCACTTTTATTGTAGGAACTTCTGCAACAAAAAGATCTAGCATAACTTTAACAGTTTCTGATGCTAACGGAACAATTTTAGTGTAATATCATGTGCGGTAGCATCGTAGCGTTTATAGAATTAAGTCACAATTGGAAAAATCGCTATTACTATATTTGAGGTCTCAAAAACTTAAAACTCAGACAACGCAAGATTCTTCCCTCTTCCTTAGAATCTAAGATTTAAAGCCTCTTAATTTAAAGAATAAATAAACCCAAAAAATTCTTTTCACCAATCCCATCCGTTTTCAAGAGAGGTAATTAATAACTAATAATTGTTAATTATTAATTGTTGAATCAGGAACAGAATTATGGAATAATATTAAATTCTATTTTACAGCGTAACAGCTCTGTTGGATTTCTATAGAACCCCTGAGTGGGAACTTTACAGGCGGTATGTGCTTTTGGCTTCCGTCCTCAGTCTGAGCGAGCCAGTGGAAATTCAGGAACTGGAGTTTAGGGGAAAAAGCGGATGAGACCCCGCGCCGTCCGATAGCGCACCTGGTAGCACACCAAGTAGGTAGAAAAATGTTCTGATATCCCTATCCCCCCATCTCCCCATCTCCCTATCCCCCCATCTCCCCATCTCCCTATCCCCCTATCCCCCCATCTCCCTATCTCCCCATCTCCCCATCTCCCCGTCTCCCCATCTCCTCCTCTATTTTTAAATAGATACCACTCAGGGGTTCTATAAGATGGCCTATTCTACTAAACATTTTAGCTAACTTTTCGGCCAATAGGTCGCACATCTCATGGCAGAAGATAGTCTTGGTATTGAGAAGAGGTCAAAAATTGAATATAGCAGTCGAAGGAAAGGTTTTTGACATACCAAAAGCTCAAAACTCAAACAACGCAAGCCTTTTCCTTCTCTGGTAGATAACTAATTAGACATCTCCACCAAAAGAGGCAGTAGGCAGTAGGCAGTAGGGAACCCACCCCTCGCCCCTCCCCCTCCCAGGAGGGGAAAGAATTGATAATTTATGTGTGATAATTGATTTGATTTTTTATTATAGGAGATGTCTATTGCCTAGATAACTAAAGGTTTTCTTCCTTCTTCCTTTTTCCTTCTTCTTTCTTCCTTCTTCCTTCTGCTATAAATTAAAATAAATCTTATATACTTGCTAAATGCCTCAAATTTCATTACTTAAAACTAAAAGCCAAATACTCTTATCTACTTTTCTCACTATTTCCATTTCACTATTTGGATGTACTCAAAACTCTCCAAAATCTGTAACACCCATAGCAGAATTAAAACGCAGTAAACAAAGTATAGTAGTATCAGCTCATCCCTTAGCCAGTGAAGCAGGAAAATTAATTCTGCAAAAAGGCGGAAATGCAGTAGATGCAGCCATTGCTACTGCCTTCGCTATTTCAGTAGTAGAGCCATTTTCCGCAGGTATTGGTGGGGGTGGTTTCTTGCTATTAGGAATTCCCCCAGAAAATCCTGAAACTCAGAAACAGTATAAAATTCAAGCATTAGATTTTCGGGAAAGAGCGCCCAAAGCAGCAACCCAAAATATGTACCTTAACTCAGAGGGAAAAGTAGACAAAAAAGCAAGTCTAGATGGACATTTGGCAGCAGGAGTGCCTGGAACTGTTGCGGGGTTGTATTCTGTTCATAAAAACTATGGGAAATTACCTTGGTCACAATTATTACAACCAGCTATTAGTTATGCTCAGAATGGTTTTGAAGTAAGCGATCGCTTCGTTAATGAATTAGAAAAACATTTAGAGGTCATTAACAAAAATGCTGCAGCAAGAGAAATATTTACAAAAGATGGAAAAGCATATCAGTCAGGAGATTTACTAATTCAAAAGGATCAAGCTCAAACCCTAGAAACCATTGCGAAAAATCCACAAAGCTTTTATACAGGCCAAATTGCTCAAGCGATCGCTAATGATATGGCTGCCAATGGAGGTTTAATTACATTAGAAGACTTAAAAAATTATACACCAATTTGGCGCAAACCTATCTGTGGCAACTTTCGACAAGCGGAAATTTGTGCCATGTCGCCACCATCATCTGGAGGAGTTCATCTACTGCAAATATTGAATATTGTTGGCGAAACTAACTTGCAAGAGTGGGGCAATAAAAATCCTGATACTATTCATTTACTGACTGAAGCAATGCGGGTTGCTTATGCCGATCGCTCCAAATATTTAGGAGATCCAGATTTTGTACAAGTACCTGTCAGAGAATTAACCAGTCGTAGTTATGCTCAACAGCAACGTCAAGCTATTAATATCCAGAAAGTCAGACCTTCTACTGAAGTACAACCCGCATCACCAGAAACTCTAGAGCGTTATCTTTGGGAGTCTCCAGATACTACTCATTTGACTGTAGTAGATCGAGAGCGCAAAGTTGTTAGTATGACATATACAATAAATGGTAGGTTTGGTGCTGGAGTAGTAGCGACTGGTACAGGAATATTATTAAATAATGAGATGGATGACTTTGCTGCGGCTCCAGGAGTACCAAACTTATATGGTTTAGTGGGAGGTGAGGCAAATGCAATCGCTCCAGGAAAAACCCCTTTGTCTAGTATGACTCCTACTATTGTGACACAGGATGGCCGGTTAATTATGGCAACTGGTTCTCCAGGAGGAAGTAAAATTATTACTACAGTGTTGCAGGTAGTTTTAAATGTGTTGGAACATCAAATGAATGCTGCCGAAGCAGTATCTGCACCTCGTTTTCATCATCAATGGTTGCCAGATAGATTACTTTTGGAAACGGGAGGGTTTAGTGAAGCAACAGTGAATGAGTTGAAACAGCGAGGACATAATATTGTAATGCGTGATGGTTGGGGAAATGCAAATGTAGTTGTGTTGGATGAAAATGGGATGTTGCAAGCAGCAGCAGATCCTCGTGGAGAAGGAGAGGTAAGAGTGGGGGAGTAGGGGAGTAGGGGAGTGGGGGGAGTGGGGAGTGGGGGAGTAGGGGAGTAGGAGAATAGGGGAAATATTTGGTAATGGGCGTTGGTGAATTAAGGTATGATTTGAGAAATTCGCGATCGCTGCGAATATCTATAGAACCCCTGAGTGGTATCTTTTGAGGAAAAGGTATACTTAGTTAGTCATAGAACTGGCGTTGTGCCCAGAGCGATCGCCAATTATCATAAAACTTGAGTAGGTTGACATCCTCCCCGGCCTAAAGGCGCGGGGATTCCTACTAAGCCATAGCTCCTCGGCGGGTTGACGTTTTGCTTCGCATAGCTGCCGCTAACACAGGGTGCTGCTTCCTTGGCGGTAGTCTAACGCTTCCCTCCACGTCCGCGCACGAGTTTCCGCAATTCGTAGCTCCTCC
>NZ_JAAHGH010000183.1 GCF_010672525.1 Okeania sp. SIO2B3
AAAAAATATGGCTTTGTTGATTTGAGGTATGATATCATGCCCGGATAAGAGGGCGAGCAAAAAACTTTCTCCTTCTACTCGGGGTTTCTTCTTCTTTCTTCTCTCCTAATATCATGTCCGCTGGTATCGTTTGTGTAAACCAAAGGGTGAATATCTACAGGAAATTTAAGTTGTTTCGGGATTAATACCCTTAATTCCAAGAATAATAAAGCTTTCATCCCAAATTTATGAATTCTAAATTCTAAATTCTAAATTCTGAATTCTTACCCTTTTACAATACCGATGCTACCGGACATGATATGACTCAGTCGTTCCCCTCCTGGGAGCAGGGCTGTTTTAAAGTATTGTAGATTAAGTATTTAGGGAGAGTGGGAGATGAGGGGATAGTGGAACAGTGAAATTTGCCAAAATTTGCCGATTTTGAGCGCCAATAAGCGTCCTTTTTGCTCTGAGAGAATATTTGGTTCAACGCCGCTTAAAAGCCTCCATCCCCGTGTCTGGTGTGTCTGGTGCGTCTCCGTGTCTATCGAGAATCAAACAGCCCTGTCTCCTGGGAGGGGCCCGCGGGTGGGTTGACTCCTAAGTAATTAGGATTAATATCATACACGCGCTTCAGCAACGCCAAAAATATATATCCTCACCATTACCATGCAGGACTACTCATCTCCGATAATTAAACTGAAATTCCTAAAGGTTGTTAAATTTTAATTTCCGTTCTACTAAACTTACCCAAACTTACCCATACATGATAACCTCCGGTTAAGCGTAAGCTATCGCATGAGCTTTGGAGCTAGCTTCCTGTTTTCCTACGGAATGCTGCGCAAACACAGAAGACCACTGACCGCAGTCTGCAACTTATCTTCTCCACAGGCTTAAATTCGCTCTTGTTCTCAAGCTACTAATTCACATAGTTTTTCAGGTTTACAGCAGCATTAAAATCTCTGTCAGTTTCAAAACCGCATTGACTACACTCATAAGTTCTCAAGTTTAACGGCATTTTCTGTTGATGACCACAGTTTGAACATATTTGAGAACTTGGATAAAATCTATCAGCTATGACTAATTTACTGCCGTACCATTCACATTTGTATGTAAGTTGACGTTTAAACTCATAAAAGCCACAATCAGCACCCACCCCCATCCCCTCCCGGGAGGGGAGCTAGAGGGGTGGGTTGTGATTTTTGAGCATTCCACTTACATTCAAATCTTCTATTACTATGGTGCTGTGGTTTTTAGCCAACCATGTTGTGAGTTTATGTAGTGCATCTGCTCTGATATCGGCTACTTTTTTGTGGAGTTTTGCTAGTTTTTTTACTGCTTTGCGTCTGTTTTGGGAACCAATAACTTTTTTACTGACTGCACGTTGATGACGAACTAATTGTTTTTTGGCTTGCTTGTAGGCTTTGACATTAGTAAATTTACTGCCCTCAGAACAAGTTGCTAATGTATTTATGCCTATATCTACACCTATAGTTTCTCCAATTTTTTCTGTTGGGTATGGTTCAAAATTGTACTTGAAACTGATGTACCAACTATCTGCTTTTTTTGTTAGCGAAGCTCCTCTGAAAGAGGCGATGGTGACGTTTTTTACTCTGTATGAGGGTAAAATTTCATAAGTTTTTACTATTCCTATTCTTGGTAGTTGTATGTAGTTTCCTTGAATAATCTTAATACTTCCTTCTAAATAAAAGCTGTCTTTTCTACCTTTTTTCTTAAAGGTTGGAAATCCACGGCTCGGAATAGTTAGAAAGTTTTTAAATGCTCTGTCTAAATCTCTTAATGCTTGCCCTTGGGGCACATTTAGACACCTCATAATACCAAGGATTAATTGATTTTACTTCAGCTACTAAACGCTTATGCAGGGTGATGGCGCTTGGGCGTTTTTTCGTTTCTTCGTACTCTTTTATGCAAGTGGCCAACCCCCAATTATAAGCATGACGAGCAACACCTGCGTGTTTGGCAAGTATTGTTTTTTGCTGATTGTTAAGTTTAAGCTTAGTTTTAAAGGATTTCATAATTATTGTTTTTGTTGGCACTTAAGCGCAGTTCTGCTGTTTCATATATAGTTAATAAGTTAGACATAAATCTAGTGTATCACAGTAAATGTCTAATTGTGTCTCACTTTGTCTAATTATTTTAATACTGTTGATAGCCCCAGAGGTATAATACCAATTTAAAAAAAGAATGTTACGAATAATAAGGGTAATCAAAATAATTTATAGGAGATGTCCTTTTGATTAAAAAGAGAACTTATGATCAAAAAATGGTATTGAAGTCATTCATTCTGACTCCTGACTCCTGACTCCTGACCTCTAAGAAATATCCTATCTATTTGTAGCAAATATTGATAATTTGGTATAATATACCATTGCCAAAAACCTCAACTTAACGACCGCTAAAGCAGTTATTGATTAAATTGGACTCTCATGACAAAAGCAATTTATCCGAACCTTACCCAGCCAACATCTCCCAGTTATTTGGCAAGATTACAAGAACAAGTATTGAAAAAGAAGCGTTCCGTTGTCGTTCGGCTAAACTTTATCTTCTTCTTAATATTTATGGTGATTAGTGGCGTTTCTATTGCCGTTCTATTTTTTAGTTACCAAGTCAAAAAATCCACCCAGCAAGTTCTAGAAGTAGAGGTTCCCAAAGCGGTAGGCACCATTAGTATGCTTGAAGAATTAGGTGCTATGAGTGGTAATTTGTTAGAGTACGTTCTTGGCGAGGAAGAAGAAGAACAAGAATACTTCAAAAACTATAGTGAGTTGCTAGAATTTAGAGATAGCGTTTCCATCAAAATTCGCAACACTCGTAAGCGAGACTGGGACCGCTTGGACAGACTGATTGAAGATTTCCGGCAAGAATCAGAGAAAAAAGTGTTTAGGGGCTACGATCCCAGTGCTGATCGCAAAGCCAGTCAGCGCATCAGTACCCTACTGAAAAATGTAGGTGCACCCATGGAAAAGCTTTTGCAGCAGCTCAAAGAGGAAGAACTGGCTGATGCTGGAAAATCTAAGAGTTTCGAGCAGGTGGTGCGCGATGACCTTCCAGGAGTCCGTTACTATCTGGAACTGTCAGAACTCGCTGGCAATATGCTGGCAGCCTTGAACCGCTTCATCCTTAACGATCCGGATGCCAAACGGGAGTTTTTTGAGTATGCTCTGGATTTTGAAATTACCTTTGAAAATCTCCGTGCTCTGGAGCAAAAAAAACAGGAAACAATTAAGCTCAAAGAGATCTATCGTCTCTTTAACGAGCTGAAAACAGAAGGAGAAAGTATTCTCAAGACCTACCAAGGAAATAATCGCGAACAGGCCCTCCAAACCATCGAAAACTTGGAGCGTCGCAACTACCAAGAAGCCGAAAAATTGCTAGAAAGTCTCTCGGAAACTGCTCGGGAACAAGTTGAGAAAAGTAAAAACTCCCTCAACCGCTTAGTGACATTCCTCAATATCATGACCGTGTTTACGATCATAGCAGGTATTACTCTGGTGTTGCTTTTGATTTTCTACGTTCGCAATTCAATTCTTCAACCCTTACAGAAAATAACTTTAGCAGTGGAATATCTGCGCTCGCGTCAGGGAGACTACGAAATCGAGCAAGGTCGCTACGACTTGGAATTCGATGGCATCTTAAGCATCCTGAACCTATTTAAATATGAATTGCTCGAACTCGATCAGCTGCGAGAAACGGAACAGGCACGAGCCAGGCAGCTAGAAGATGCGCGCGAGTTAGCCGAATCGGCCAACGCGGCAAAAAGCAATTTTTTGGCAGTAATGAGCCACGAAATTAGAACCCCGATGAATGCGATTTTGGGTTTGAGTCACTTGGCATTGCAGACAGACCTCAATAGTCAACAGACTGACTATATGCAGAAAATCCAAAGCTCCGGTAAATCCCTCCTGCGCCTGATTAACGATATTCTTGATTTTTCAAAAATTGAAGCAGGGAAGCTAGCACTAGAAAAAATAGATTTTGAGCTTGACGCAGTTCTGCAAAATGTATCCAATCTAGTCAGCTTACGCGCAGAACAAAAAGGTCTCGAATTCTTGATCGGTATAGATCCAGAGATCCCAAATTCTCTAAAGGGCGATCCACTGCGATTAGAGCAACTACTTCTGAACCTGATCAGTAATGCTGTCAAATTTACGGAAGTTGGCCAGGTGATTGTTCAGCTTGTTTTGCGAGAATATCGAGACGATGGCGTTAAGGTGGAGTTTTCCGTTCGGGACACGGGGATCGGCCTTACCCAAGACCAGTGCAAGGGACTGTTTCGCCGCTTCAGTCAAGCAGATGACTCGACCACGCGTAAATATGGGGGAACTGGCTTGGGTTTAGCCATTTGCAAACGCTTGGTCAACTTGATGGACGGTGAGATTTGGGTGGAAAGCCAGCTCGGTAAAGGCAGCAACTTTAAATTCTGGGCAGTGTTTGAAACAGCATCAACTACCCTGGTAAATTTCACCCCACCCGCAGGACTAAAAGGTATAAAAGCGTTGATCGTCGATGATAGTCCGGCAGCGCGCAACATTCTCCAGGAGCTTTTGCAATCATTTTCTCTACAGGTTGACACCGTTGCTTCTGGAAAAGAAGCACTAGAAGCTCTGCAAGTGACCGAGAACTCCTATCAATTGGTGGTGACAGACTGGCAGATGTCCGACGGGATCGATGGTATTGAGTTGATTCAACGCATCCGTGCTGCTCCACTGTTCCACCAGCCTCGGATTCTGCTCATTACCGGCCACGGGCAAATGGATATAAAGCAGCGTGCCGAACAAGTGGGTGCTGAGGATTGTTTATCAAAGCCCGTCAATCGTTCGGCGCTCTACGATACTCTTGTGAAGACTTTCTGCTCTGATGTTGTTGCGAAATCTGGGAACAATATTGCTTGCGACTTCTCTGTTGCTGTAGATTGTGATTCTCTTTCGGGCTATAAGATATTGCTGGTGGAAGACAACGAAATCAATCAGCAAATCGCCCGAGAACTATTGATAGGAGCGGGTGCGAGTATTGATACCGCAAATAATGGTCTGGAGGCATTGGCAGCTGTGCAACACAATCATTACGATGCAGTGTTGATGGATATTCAAATGCCAGACATGGATGGTCTTGAAGCCACACGACGTATCCGAGCCTTGGGTAAATCGGATTGTCCTGATAGTAAGCGCTTTGCTGATTTGACCGTCATTGCCATGACAGCCCATGCCATGATTGGCGATCGCGACTTGAGTCTACAAGCAGGCATGAACGATCATATCACAAAACCCATCGATCCTAATCATGTTTTTCAAACCCTTAACCGTTGGCTAAAACCGCCTAATGAAGAAATAGACGGCAACACGACGGCACAACTTACCGTTCCTGATGCAATCTCTTCCTCTCCTTTGGCACTTGCTGCCGAGGAGTCACTTGTTTTGGCGGGGGTTGATGTCGAAGCAGGCGTTCATCGTATTGGGGGAAATATCAATGCCTACCGCCATATTTTGTGGCAGTTTCGCGAACAGAACCAAAATACCCTAGCAAATATCCAAGCTACAATCACGGCGACAGACTACACTACCGCTCGGAATCAAGTTCATACTATCAAAGGCACCGCAGGCAATATCGGAGCCAAAGATTTGTTTGTAGCTGCTTCTGCCCTAGAGAAATCTTTGCAGAACAATTCCCGAACCGAAGCACTGCCATATTTAATGCAAACCTTCAGCCAATGCTTTGCAGTCGTGATGAATTCCCTCGGGAAGCTAGAGCCATCTGTCGATATTTCTACAGGTGCGATCGCTCAAGCCGATCCGATAGAATCGCAAGTTCTGAAGAATCGTCTTCAAGAACTGGAAAATCTTTTGCAAAACGATATTGCAGCAGGATTTGAACAACTCAAAGATTTAAATGAAGCCACCCAAGGAACGCCATATAGTGTTGGAATTCAACTGCTGCAAAAAGCGGTCTTTGATTTTGATACGGATGCCGCGCTAATACAACTCCAAGATTTAATCGCACAAATAGATCCATAACAAATTCAGGCACTTAACTTGCCTTTGCTTTTGTATCTATACAGAGTAGAAAAAAATCGTCAAAAATAGTAAGTTCAACCCTATGATCGGCCATACTCAAACAAATCTAGCAAAATCTAAAGTGTTGATCGTTGACGACGATCCCCAAAACATCTATATTCTGCTGGAAATTCTCAAAAATGATTATGCAATTGTGGCAGCAAAAAATGGCAAAAAGGCTCTAGAGTTAGTGATACAAACGCCCCAACCAGATTTGATTGTACTCGATGTGATGATGCCAGACATGGACGGTTACGCCCTTTGTCAAGCAATTAAATCGTGTTCGGAAACCCAAGATATTCCCATTATTTTTATCAGTGCACTTGATCGGGCTTTAGATAAAGTCAAAGCATTTGATGTTGGGGGTATTGACTATATTACCAAGCCATTCCAACGCGAAGAAATTTTAGTTCGTATTGCTACCCATATTGAAATCTATCATCTCCGGCAACGGCTTTATCACCAGACCATACAACTGACTGATAAAAACCAAAAATTACTCCGGAGCAATCAAGATTTACAAGTCCAATATCACCAGATAAAAACCACACAACTTCAGTTAATTCAAGCTGAAAAAATGGCATTTTTGGACGAATTAATGGCAGGAATTGTCCATCAAATCAATAATCCAACAGACTTCATCAAGGTGAATATTGAGCTTGCTAGGACTTACGTGCAGAAGTTATTTGGTCTAATTGATTTTCTACTGCAAGAATGCCCCAGGAATGGAACCCATATTCAAGATGAACTCGAAGCAGTGGATTTGGAGTTGGTTCGTGAAGATCTACCCAAACTCATTAATTCAATGGACTTAGGCCTTGATCGCCTCTGTGAAGTTAGCAATAGTCTGAGAACTTTTTTTCGCGACGATCGAGACCACAAAGTTGAATTTAATTTGCATGATGGGATAGATAGAACCTTGATCATTCTCAAGCACCGCACTAAAAGCAACGAAGAACGGCAAGCAATAGAAATCGTGAAGAATTACGGTGATATTCCTGAAATTTATTGTTTTCCAGGACAGCTTAATCAGGTTTTTCTGCATCTGCTTGCTAACGCCATTGATGCCATTGATGAAGCCAATAAAGGCAAAACTTTTGCTGAAATCAAAGCTGACCTGAATCGGATCACAATTGAGACGAAAATGCTAGGATATGAGCAGGTTCAGGTTTGCATTCAAGATAATGGCTGTGGTATGGAACCCGAGACCCAAGCCCAGATTTTTGAGCAGGGATTTACCAACAATGAGGTCAGCAAGGGAACTGGACTGGGGATGGCGATCGCCAAGCAAATTATCACGGAAAAACATGAGGGGACAATTACCTGTAAGTCAAAATTGGGTGAAGGCACGGAGTTTATTATTTCTCTTCCTATTAGATGATATTCGATTGGTTAAAACTATTTCAATCAAGAAAATGTCTCTCTGATATCATCTCTGGTAGCATCGGTCTTGTATAGCAAAGGTAGGCAACAGCTCATCTGGCAACAGCTCATCTGGCAGGAATACTTAAGAGCAAGAAAAAACTTAAATTTCCTGTAGATATTCACTCTTGGGTTTACAGGCTCCGATACCAGCGGACATGATATGACTGAACTAATTCCTCCATGAAATAGATTTATGAAAGTCCCATTAGAGATCTCCAGAAAAGAGGCAACAGCTCATCTGGCAACAGGCAACAGAAAGAAATAATTGATAATTTATGGATAATAATTGATTTGATTTTTGATTTTTACCGAATAATTAATAATTAATAATTAAATAATTCGCGCCTTGAAGCCTCT
>NZ_JAAHGH010000184.1 GCF_010672525.1 Okeania sp. SIO2B3
CAGGCATTACTCAAACTCTTAAAGATACTTATCTAGATGTTAGAGCTGTATTAGATAATGGCTCTACAGTCATAATTGAGATGCAGGTATTGAACGTTGAAGCATTTGAAAAAAGAGTAATTTATAACTTAGCTAAAGCTTATGGTAACCAGCTAGATACTGGGGAAGGATATCGAACTTTAAAACCCTTTATTGCTTTGACTATTACAGATTTTGTGCTATTTAAAGAAGCAAAAAAAATGATTAACAAATTTAGATTCAAGGAGGAGAAAGATTCATTTAACTATCGAGACGAGTTAAAACTAATATTTTTAGAGTTACCCAAATTTAACAAAGAATTATCAGAGTTAGAAACCGAGAGTGATAAATGGATTTATTTCCTTAAATCTGCGACTAACTTAGAAGTAATTCCTGATTCTCTTGGAGAAGTAGCAGAAATCGAAGCTGCGTTAAATATTGCTAACCGAGCCAATCTAAGTAATGAGGAATTAGAGGAATTACATAAACAAGAAGTATTTATTGGGGATAGGAAAGGTGAGATTAGTTTAGCGAAACAGGAAGCTAAAGAAGAAGGAAAAATTGAGGAAGCAGTCAAACAAATATTGCGTCTAATTCGGCGAATGTTAGGAGAAATTTCTCCAGAAGTGGAGAGTCAAATCCAACAATTATCTTTGGCAAAATTAGATATTTTAGGGGAGGAAATTTTTGATATGAAAACTATTGCAGATGTAGAAAATTGGTTGGAGAGTCAAAGAGAAATAGAGGAGTAAACAATTAATAATTAACAATTAATAATTATACTAAATCCGGTTATAATAAACCCGGTATAAATAATTGAATATCTTCAATAAAAGAGGCCATGGCAATAAAAGCTAAATTAGTATCTCATTTTACTAGATGAAGAATAGTAAAAATACTGATTTGCAACGCCACTTTTAGAATATTTTTTGCTCTGCTTTGATAATCTAATAATAGAGTTGTCGCTAAATAGAGGGAAAAAATCGCTCCAAGCTAGACAGAGCAATAATTCAAGGTTTTTTAGCTGCTAATAGCTACAATCCTTATAGAACAAGATTTTTGGGGGTTTTTGAGGTTATAAAGCGACAAGTCTAATTTATATTAGGTTTTTCATAGGAGAAAATTGTGAAGAAATTCAGTAAATTAGCTATAGGTACAATTTTGTGTCTTACTTGGTCAGCACCAGTTAAAGCTGCACTTATCTCGCTTGACGATTTTGTATTTGGAGCTGGCTCAATTACTCGCGACACCGATACTAACCTTGAGTGGCTTGATGTTCACCTTTCTCAAGATCGTACTTTTATTGATGTAGCAGGAGAATTCGGTGTAGGAGGCGAATTTGAAGGCTTCCGGCACGCAAACGTTGCCGAATTTGAGACTCTAGTCCTGAATGCAGGCATTCCAGGTATAAATACGGTTGTAACAGGAAATCTAACTCCCTTTACAGACTTGATTAATTTATTAGGGGCTACAAGCTTTCAGGATAATAATCCCGAAACCCTTGGTTTTCTGAGCGACCCTACAAATAACCAGTTGCGTATAAATGGTGACTTGGACTTCTTATTTTTTAGCGGCGTGCCAGCCTATGAAGCAAATACTTTGATAGCTAGAAATGAATCAATTTCATTTTCTACAGTTGGCCATTACTTAGTTCGTTCTGCTTCCGTTCATTCTGTTCCTGAACCCAGTACTATTTTTGGGCTTCTGGCTGTTGGAGGTTTAGGCTTAAGTCTAAAGGCCAATAAGCGTAGAACAAATCAAAGAAACAGCTAGAAAAAATTTCCTAAAAACTATCAAGAAAACACCATATTGACATCCTCTACCCATATCGGCCACAAATAGTTATTTGAAACAGGAAAGTTGAGATTATTACAGCGGTTTTCATTTGGGTAGACCACAGTAGGGACGTTCCATGGAACATCCCTACAAGGTTTGATGTGTGAAGATGTAGTTCATCAATGAGCAAAAGCGCTGTAATCATTTATGGTCTTACTAAACCGGATTTGGTAGTACCTCTTATTATAAGGGTATCGGTAGCGATCGCCATCCTCGAACGCTATCAACAAAAACAATTAACTGCTGCTGCAAGTCTAGCTGTAGATGACCTCTAAACTCTGGATAGTTAAGAAAGAGCAATACTAACTGAAATCTATACACATTTCAAGATTCAATCAAATAAACTCTCTCTGAAGCTCTCGATACAGCAGTGTAGAGAAGTTTGGGACGGTCATCAGGGTCACTTTTTTTTCTCTGAGAAGGTGGCCTTAAAATATCACTCAACTCAACAAAAACGTGATTATATGTAGACCCTTGACTTTTATGCACAGTGCTAGAAAATATATCTTTTAAATCGTCACCCCAACGATAGAGAAATGCTAAAGCACCTTTATAATTTTTAGCAAAAGTTTGTTTGTATTTAGCCTGAATTAATCTTATTAATTCCTGCTTTCTAAGATTAGCTTTATCATCAAGAATTATAGAATTAAACTCAATACCTCCATCGGATAAACACTTAAATATAGTCGCTTTTCCCACACCATACAAGCCTTTTAGTTCCTGACAATTGTTAGGCATAGCTGCTAATAATTTATCATTAATTTCTACTACTTCGGGGTCAGACAAAACCTTGATCTCTTCTGAATTATTGCAGTAGATTTGCCATTTACCATTCCCTGATTTTCGTTGCACTGGTTTGTTAGCAATTAACCTTAATCCCTCAAAATAGTCATCTTTTCTGTCGTATATTTTTGGCTTGAGATATTTATTGTTGCTATCAACCTGCTTGTTGCGGAAAGCTAAAATTCGAGCAAAAGTAGAGTCCTGTTGAAAAAAATCACTTTTCATTAATTCGATAGCTTTTTGTAAAGCCTCTACTCTTTTTAATCTGACTATTGTATCTCCATCGGGTTTAATTGGATGAATGAAATTTTGCTGAACTCCTTCCCTCAATTTATTACATTCATTTAATATGTGACCAGAGTATCTCATTGCCTTCTTAAGTTCACAACTAGGGGGATTAATAAATGCCATTGCGCCATGCTCGCCGACAGGAGGCAATTGATCTTTGTCTCCCAGAAATAATATTTTTTCACCCCGATTTATTATTTCTTGATAATCATCTTTTCCCACCATGGAAGCTTCATCTACAATTACTAATTCAGCAGCAGTAATTAAATCTATATCATCTTGCATTTGGAACTCTTCAAAACCACTTTCTATTATTATTGGTTGTTTTCCCAATGCCTGAGCAACTGTGTAAACTTCGGGAGAATTAATGCCGGAGTTTGAGAGCGATCGCTTCAGAACATTCTTGGCTTTATGGGTAGGAGCCAGGAAGATTGTTTCGATCTCATTAGATTCGTCGGTTTCTCCCATCCAGTCTAAAATCCAGGATTCCCAGTCACTGTGCCCGTCATAATCCCAACTCCTCATTTGAAGCCAGTAGTCAAAAGCAATTGCTTCGCCATCAAACACATCGATTTGATTAGTCTTCCATTCATTCCAGCTTTTTTGTACCCATTGAGGCCATTGCAAATTTACATTCGGCAACTGCTGAAGCCAATAGCCTATCGTAAATGTTTTTCCAGTCCCACCAGCACCCGAAAGTATTGCGGTTTTGTCATTTGAGGCAAACCATTGATTGAGAAATTTTATAGCAGCTTCCTGATCGGAATTAAGCTTAATGATTGGAGACGTATCCTCTGGAATGTTCACTCTGTCTGCTTTTCCTGGAGTATCGCCGTTAAACTTTGCTAAAACTTCCTCCGCTGCTCTTAAAAAGTGTGGCTCTGTATGTTTCCTCAACAGGTCTAACACATAGTCAGCTCCTTCAGCCTTGATTAAAATCTCCAGCTCAATAGCTACATCTTCCCTTACCCTAATTGCTTTAGTAGGAGCTTTCTTTTTACGTCCCGAACCTGGTCTATAGCCACCATAGTTAGGATTTTTCTCTTTACTTTTTAACATACCTTGAGACTTGTACAAATTTCAGTTATGTTTAATATAGCAAGGTTAACTGGTTTTTGTACAGTTTTCAATAGTAATTGATTATTCAATTTTGAAACTCGATAGTCACTCACACCCCACACCATCTTTATCTCTATCTAACCGCTGAGGGTCTGATTCGCGACCTTCCACCTCCACAACTATGATAGATTCTCCATATTCTTTCTTGATGTCAGCACAACCTAAAGCAGGAGGAGGCGGGAAAATGCAGATTTCTTTACCTGAAACAGTTGTAGGATACTGTGGGAGGCATTCTGGAGAAGGGGATTGTGCTAGGAGTAGGAAAAAATCAATCATTTAAAATGAAGTATAAAAAAAGTTACATCTCTCAGAATAGGGGAAGAAGTAACCGTTTTAGTAAATATTTTTGTACTGAATTAGTTTAGGATGCTTTTTCTAACTCTTTATCTGTGGATTTTGAAGACTTCAGTTTTCGCTTAAGGGTTGATGCTGCTCCTAAAGTTCCGAGGGTGAGTAGACCAAACACTGATGTGGGTTCTGGAGCTGTTTGAGAAACTTTCTCAACTCTTATATTTGCATCTACATCATAGCTATTAGCTCCTACTGTATTTGGTTGTAAGCCAAATTCTAATTTAATAGCAGGTACTAATTCTTCTAGGCCAATATCGTCTTCTCCAATTTCTTTACCGATATCTTCTATTTCTTCTCTAATCCCAAATATATCTGATACTCTTCCAGCATCAAGACCAGTAAACCGTCCATCCAGTTCAAACCTAAAACTTGATTCTCCATTGTTAACTCTCCATCTTGCTTCTCCATCTATTTCCAAATCACCATTTTCAAGTAATCTATCAGCTCTCAATGTTAATTCACCGCTAGTATTCTCAGAGAACAAATCGCCAACTGTGAATCCAACCCGATTACTTAGATCAAAATTGTAAGTGCCTGAAACTGATGCTACAAGTTTTTCATCTTCAACCCTATAGCTTACAGAAGGAGTCAGTGAGAAAGGTTTTCCATTAATTGTTCCAGTTCCGATAAGAGATAAAGTAACACTAGTGTCATAGAATCCTAAACCATCATCTAATAGAGAATTAAACAAAGATGTTGCTAATACTGCATTTGCTGTAACGGTTTCATACAGTGCTGTTTGAACATACAATTCTTGATTCACACTATTTGGTATTAGTGGATTGGTATTCCAAGCTCCAAAGTCTTCTATTCGATAGTTTGCTCCAATATTAAGTCCACCTTCATCAATATCATATTCAACAGTTAAGCCTATATCTAAACCATTGCCATGAATGAAATCTGGAAAACTTTTAAAAAGAGTGGCGAAATCTATAGAAATAGTCACATCACTAGCATTAGCCTTTGCCGTCTGGACAGCGAAAATTAAGATAGCTGTTGCAAATGTTAAAATTTTTCTCTGCATAATTGTCTTTTATTTGGGCTAAAACTAGAGAAGCTGCATTTTAGTGCCAACTAATTCTATAATTCTTTTGTGCCAAGACTTTTAAGCTCTTACCTAAAAAAGTATGCTACACCTTTCATTAACTATTTTTAATAAGTAGTGAAGCCTGAAATCGCGTAAATTCGTTATCTAGTTTGTGATTCTAGAGAACTTGGCACTAAATATCAGCTTTCCTAGTTTTAGGCTCAGTAGAGAACTTGAGCAAATATGAGTTAACAAACAGTTTTTTAGACAGGAGTAATAATATTGTGGGCAAATTTTCTGAAAAATTAGCATCTGCAACGCCTGCGCGTCAACGTGCTATGTTGGGTAATATTCATACTTTGGTGGAGTCAAATCAATTAGAGAAGTATTACAAACTCCTGACTAATTTTGATTTCTTGGTAGCAAAGGTGCAACATCCTGAGTTTGGGGTGCAGGCGTTAATTGAAGATTACGATCTGGTTGAGGGTGACAATGAGAAAGTTAAAACTTTGAAATTAATTCAAGAAGCTTTGCGACTGTCGGCACATATTTTGGAAAAGGATGGCAAGCAACTAATGGAACAACTATTAGTGCGAATGCAGCATTTGGTGCAGCCAGAAATTCAGGAGTTTCTATTAAAAGCAAAAAGCAGCAAACAAAAGTAAGATTTAATTTTTAAATGAGAGGTAGGAACTTTTAAAAATTAAATCTTACTTGACTATTCTTACCTAGTTGGAGTTGCTGAAATCGTGGTGACCTTTGACTGTTGTTTTATGACTAAACTAATTAAATAAAAATATATTTTTTATTAAGAAATGATATAATATTAATTGTTAAATATATCTAAAAAACTAAAAATTTAGCTGATTTAAAAAGGTATGAATAGACCAGTTTTTAAGTTGCTGATGCTTGTTCTGTTAATTCTGAATTTAGTTATGGTATTTGGGAGAGAATTTTATCATAAAGATAAACTTTTGATTAACGAAGAAATACAAGATACTGTAGAAGATGGGGTGAAAATTTTATTTATACAGTATTTAAACGAGACAAATGTAGAAATAGTAAAGGAATATGAATGTGGCGATGGTTATATTTGTTATGATGCAAAAGTAAATTATCAATGCAGTATGGAATGTGGAATTTTTCAGAAAGAATTTCAAGTAATAACAGGGATTAGGGATTGTAATGATGGTGATTATGATGAAGTTCAAAATGTAACTTGTATTGAATATAAGACTTATTGTCAATCAATTATAAGTAATTCTATTGATTTATCATTTCTTTCATGTCAAAATAATTATAGAGTTATTTTGCGGGACAAAATTACTATTAATTGATTTGAATAAATTTTAATGGTTATAATAATTAATAAAAATGAGGTTGATTTGCATGGATATTTTTATTTAAATCAACTCAATGATAGAACTTATTATGTTAGCGCCAGCTTTCATACCAATTTTGTTGAGACAGTTTGTTCCTGTTGCGACAGGCAGACTGCTATTAAGATTGTGAATCAACTGAATGCGGTTCTAAGAGGATTAAAATTTTCCAGACATAGTTTTCAATCTTTCGACAAGCAAAAATTGTCTCCATTGACGCAATATAAGTACATTGATGAGGTTGAAATAGATTTGTATGGATATTTCTCTGCGTCTAGATGTGGTATTGATGCTGGTTTTGAAGTTTATGAAGCAAGATTTTCCTTTTGTGAGGGTTATCATGAATACGTTATAACACTTGGTACTTTTTACGATCAAGAACTTGCTGTTAAGACTATTGATGAACTCAATAAGGTCTTAAGAGGACTGAAGTTTTCTAAAAATAGCTTTCAGTTTTTTGACAAAAAATATTTGGAAGTAGTAATAGTGACGTGAGGAAAAGAATTATAGAATTAGTTGGCATTAAAATGTAGCTTTTCTATTTTTACGCCTTATACTTGACCATTACTATGCAGGACTACCAATTATTATACGCGCAGCGATATTTTTCGTCCTCTCTCCACATAACGTCCAACAAGATACAGGTACAATTTTCCTTCTACTTCCCACCCTTCCCACACTTCCTTGACGCACTACCAGCTGAAAATTGCCTTGTTTGCGAGCCGAAGCGTTTTTGTTTGCGAGCCGTTACAAATATATTTACTAAACTAAACAATTTAATAAAAAAAAGTGAACAGATAATTAAAATTATTGTGTTAATATTCATATGTCAAAAATATATCAAAATAACTAAGTAAGTATAAAACTAGAGCAACTGTAATTAAATACCAAGTTCTGTGTTATCACAAACTAGATAATGAATTTACAGTATTTCAACTGTTACTATTCATTAAACTTGTCGCTTTATAACTTAAAAAATCCACAAAAACTTTGTTCTGG
>NZ_JAAHGH010000185.1 GCF_010672525.1 Okeania sp. SIO2B3
GATACTCCAACACTGAAAAAATCAGCAAATTTTGGCAAATTTTGCTAAATTTCCCTATGCCCCTATCCTCATTTCTCTCATTCTCCCTAAATCATTAACTTACGAGACTTTGAAACAGCCCTGCCTCTTGAGAGGGGTTAGGGGTAAGTCCCCTACTCAAGAAAATGTAGAAAAGTTTTTGATAAATGGTATAAATTATTTGGCAAGGAGGAGGGTAGGGAGACTGAAGAGGAGTTTTTATAATGCTTAATTAAAAGGACTCAATATTTCTAATTTTGGTTTGCTGGAAGTACCAAAAGTCAAATTCCATCTGCTTGAACGTGATAAATATATTAGTTGGAGCTAATAATTATACTGCGATAATGTGCTTCACTTTAGTGTAGTAAAGTCTTTACGCATAATATTCAACTATTTACTTTACTGTTGCAGTTCTTCATATTTGCTATTTCTATATCCACACTGTGAATAAATAAATTCTGCTACAGGCAAGTATCAAAATACTTAATTGTCAGAAGATAATAAAGAAAAGAAAAATTCCTTCGTTGAACAGAAATTAGCATCAGAGGGATAGAGTAATAAGCAATGACAATCAAATCATTTGATCTGATAATTAAGACTAACTAAATTAGATTAATAGATAGCATTATCTATTTAAGCATAATATTATAATATCCAAAATAGCAATTGATGGTTGGATATGTATTAGTATCCAAGTTTAATAATTGCCCAGAACTAACTACCCAAAAATTCTTTAACTATTGTGACTGTTCAGACTGTGTTGGCAAACAAATCAGATTATCATTCTGGATAAATATTAAGCCTTGCTGACGTAATTTACCCATTAGACGAGTTACAGTTACGCGGGTTGAACCAATAGCACTGCCAATTTGAGCATGGGTCAAAGGCCAAGGCAAATAATAACCACTTGTTACTTCTGGTTTATCTTGGGCGATCCATGGTTCCCCATATTCTTCAATTAATAGTGTCAGAAATCCGAATAATCTGTCAATAGTGCGACGTTGACCTAAGGTACTTAGCCACAGAAGCTTCCGTTGATGTTGGTATCTAAAGGCATCTAGGACTTCTCTACGAAAGTGAGGCCAATTATCTAAGTCATGCCAATACATCCAAAGCACAGTTGTTTGCTCTGCATGAGCATAAGCTTGAAGTGTAAATGGTGACTGAGCTATCAGTTCAAATGGTTGACCAGCACCAACAAATCCAAGGAAAGCTTCGTCTGAAATATTACTCGTTTTTGACTTGCTAGACTTATTGCGACTGGCACTAATGTGGGCATTACCTACTAAACGAATTGACCCTTTTTGTACTAGATACAGCAAACCTGGACGGGCAGGAATACGTTCATCTTTGCTAAAAGCTCTACTACGGTAGTGTTCTTCTGCCCAATCTATAATTAGTTGCCAAGTAAGAAATGGCCTACTGCTAGGTGCGGAAGTGCTGCTGGGTTCCATATTCAGTGACATTTCTGGTAGGTCTGGATGTGATGATAGTTGCATTGGTACTTTACTTGTAGTAATAATTGGCCTGAAGTTTAAGTCTTTTTGGAAAAAGGAATAGAAGCAGATTTTTATCTGTCTGCTTATACCAGTTTTACCCTTAGTATTAGTGTAGCAAAAAACACATCTAATTCTGAATATTCAAGAGAAATTTTATTTATTTGAGGTGGTAATAATATTGAAAAAATTATCATTCAAGTGTAATTTTATACAGATTTTACAAAAAGCTATAAATTTATACCAGGAGCAATGGAAATTGTCTTGCAGGTATGAAAAGACATTAAAAGTTTGGGAAAAGAAGGAAGTAATTCCAATTAATCAAACTATAAATAATGGAGCAATTGTATACAAGTCAGCGATCGCTTTGAAATTAGCTTCGGTTTGCCAACAACCAGCGATATATATTGCGACTGAGTTAGTTAAATATTGTAGAGAAATAGTTAATACTGACACTAAGAAATATACAGAAAATTTTGAGTTTGAGGTAATTTCATCTGGGATAATTTACTTTTATTTAACTGATTTGAGTCTCGCTAATTGGTTAGATTATCTAACTTCTTTTCCCCTGAATTTTGAGCAACAAAAATTACGGGTTGGTGTTGACGATAAATCTTTAAAAAGCACAAATTTGTTTCCAATTCAGTATAGTCATGCTCGTTGTTGTTCGTTATTGCGGATGGGTATACGCGATCGCTTAATTAATCTTACTCCTGCGGGCCCAGATGCCAGCGGTCAATTTTTGCTGTTCCAAATTTCTCAACCTATACCCTGGCAACAACCGAATGGGCAATTACAATTTTCACATAATTCTGAATACCAATTAATTGCTCAAATTGCTTCTACTCTGGATCGTATCTATTGTGTTTCTAGCAGCAAAAAACCTATAAATTGGCAAAAAGTAGCTGATGCTATTAGTGTAGCTTTTCAAAATTTTTACAGTCATTGTCGTATTTGGGGTGAGGTGAAGGTGAAAAAACCGAAGTTAGCGCAAGCTAGATTAGGTTTGGTTTTGCTTACTCAGTCTATACTTAGATTTTTATTAGAAGAAAGGTTAGGTGGGGAAGCACCTGTAGAGCTTTAATTTGGTGTTACAATTTTGGTTGTATTTAAAATCAAACTAAAACGTATGAGTTATATTGTAATTTATGACGGCAACTGCAATTTATGTGTAACTTTGGTGCAGGTGTTGGAAAGTATAGATAAAGGTGAGCTATTTGAGTACATTCCGATGCAAGATTTAGAAAAACTCAATCAATTTGGTATTACTGCTCAAGATTGTGAAATGGGTATGATTTTGATTGATGGTAATGCACCGGAACGTCGATGGCAAGGTAGTGATGCAGCGGAAGAAATAGGGCGACTTTTGCCTGTGGGGGATGTTTTTGTGGCAGCATATCGCGGTTTACCAGGAGCAAAATGGATGGGCGATCGCTTTTATGAACAGATTCGAGATAATCGTTATACAATATTTGGTAAGCGTTCTACTACTTATAATTCACCCTATCCTTTTGGTTGTAAAGCTTCTTTAGACTTGCAAAAGTCAGGGAATAGGTAATAGGGAATAGGGAGATGAAGTTGTTGATTTGATATCTTGAATTGATTTAATTAAAACTTTTGTAAGAGGTCTTTTATCTGAGTAGAAAAGAAGTGAGTTTGCTAGAGGGAGTCCCTGATACCGTTTCACGAAAGTAGGGGCGTTAACGATAGTTATGCAAAGCAAATGGCATTGGCTAACGCCAAGCTCCGCTTTATATGTTGCGGAGCAAAACGCCCTTGCTATATGTAGCGTCCAAAAAATAAATATCAAAACTATTGACAATAATTTTATGTCTTTGCTATACTCAAGAAAATAACATAGAATATTAGTGTCTATAGTCTGTTGTTGGCTGCTGTCTCATCGGTGGTAGGCGTATATACTCACTGGTATATCTCGATTTGTAATTAATCTTTAGTATAAATAGCTGTTTGCTAAGTTAGTAGTACAAAGGACAGCGTTGGTGAAACGCATGTATAACATTAATTTGAATTACTTAGGAATCAGGAGTCAGGAGAAAGAAAAGTACTTTTCGGTTAATCTAACGTAAAGACAATATCTAATCTTGCCACTCAAAGAATTACTCTTAATTTATCTAAATTACTGATTTCATACCTCAAATCACCAACCCCCAAAGAACTAAATATCTACAAGCATCAAGATTTACTACAGATTACTACACTACAAACTTCAGATATACGAGTTAGTACATATATGTACTCTACCATTTATGAGACATTAGCTGAAGCTAGTACCACTTATATAGTGTTTATTTAGTTTGAGTAATACTCATTTTCTGAAATTCCCTGTAGAAAAATATCCCAATATTATTAGTGAGTTAAAAGAGATATTAGTTGTCACTCTTGACTTCTATTTTTTGGGGAATTTATATCTAGATAAGGGAGTTTTTTTGAGTAACTCACTATTTCACTATTAGTGATAGATATCTGATGTTCCGATGCTGTTGTTCGCAAACAACCCAAAGGAAATATCAGTAAAATGATTACAAAAAAGCAGTCTTCCATAGATAATTATGGTGATTTAATCTATAAATCTTTAAAGCTTTTAGCTCAAGCTTTATATCCATATATTGAAGAAAGAATGCGAGAATACTACTTAGATAATTGGTTGAAAGAAGCAAAAAATATCTTAAAAAATCAGCAAGGATTAAACAAACGCAACTTAGATGAAGCTTTGCGTAAAGATGTATCTCTGCAACTAAAGCTAATCTATAAACTGTGGGATAATATCTTTAAATATGATTTAAGTCAAGGAACAGAAATGAGTAAATCAAAAGTAAAAAAACTTCTAGATATTCGTAATAATTGTGCCCATTTTTTTCCATTTCCCAAGAAAAAAGTAGATATAGCACTTGACAGTATTATTCAACTACTTAAAACCATCAATGCAGCAGAAGTAGAAAATGTAGAAAAAATCAAAAACAGGAAGTATTAGAACTCCTGTTATAAGCAGACAAGAGCGTGTAAAAAAAATACTATTAGACATCTCCAGAAATTTCAAAAAATCAATTATTATCCATAAATTGTCAATTATTTATCTCTGTTTCCAGCTCCGGTGTTCCCTCTTTTCTGGAGATTTCTATTTGTTGATATTCACTTACTACCATGCTATTTTTTTTAATGTAAGTGTAAGTTGTAGCCTTATCTACCGTAATTTAATTATTTCGGTACAACATAATAAGATTTCAGCTTAAACCTAAAATTGGTTTAGTTCGATTATTAGTCTAATTACATTGGGATTATCAAAATGTTCGTATTAGTGTCAATTCTTATCTTGTGCGATATTTTCAAACTTTTGCCAATTTACCGAATAATTAAGATTTAAAGCCTCTCTTTTAAAGGAGAAAAAAGCGGTCGAGGGATGGCGAGGTCTCCTCGCCATATCCAATCGACCAAGAGAAGAAAAAATTTTCCTTAACAGTCAATCTTCTTCTTTTCAAGGATAGGTAATTGTTAATTATTAATTATTAATTATTAGATGAAAAACAATTGGCAAAATTTGCAACTCAACTAGAAATAGGTGAATTAATGCGGCTTGGTAAGGGAGCAGAAAAAGATGGAGGTCGTCAAAACCCGGCTTTACTTAGTGACACTTTTGAAGCAATAATTGGAGCCTTTTTTCTAGATTCAACTTTGACGAAAGTTCGCCCTTTTGTGAACAAAATTTTTCAACCCGTTGCAGATGAAATAATTTTTCCAGACAATGATTTAGTAGATACTAAAGGCTTTGTTGCATGAAATTAGCGTTCTTAACATCCATTCGGCAGTTATATCACTCTCTTTGGCAATGATGACTATTTATCTATTGGACAATAGTTATTACTCTGGTGATGAGCGTTGGCGGAGCCTAGCGGCAGCTATATCGCTTTGTTTGGCAATGATGACTATTTATCTATTGGACAATAGTTATTACTCTAGTGATGAGCGTTGGCGGAGCCTAGCGGCAGCTATATCGCTTTGTTTGGCAATGATGACTATTTATTTATTGGACAATAGTTACAGTAGTTTCCGCACGTTATTGTTGTACATATGCAGAGCAAGTGCGGCAGCTATATACTTTCATGCAACAAAACCGATACTAAAGCTAAATTTCAACAGTGGGCATTAAAAAAATTTCAAAAAATTCCTAGATATGAATCTAATAAATGCGGTGGTTTAGAGGATCAACCTATTTTTTTGTCTCAAGTATTTGTGGATAATATAAAGTATTTTCAAGGTGAAGGAGATAGTAAAAAAGATACAGAAAAACTTGCTTCTGAAAATGCCCTAGCTAAATTGAAACAAGAAGGATTAATATAGACGAATCTCAATAAATACAATATTTGAAAATGACAAAGAAACTACCTGAATTTAAAAATCCTGAACTTCTAAAACAAGCTCTAACCCACCGCTCTTTTTTAAATGAAAATTCTGGAGAAGAAGATAACGAAAGTCTCGAATTTCTGGGCGATGCTGTGTTAGGTTTCCTAGTGGGAGAACTACTCTATAGACGTTATAAAGAAGAATATGATTTAAAACCTAAAGAACTTACTCGTCTCCGTTCACTTTTAGTAGATGAAAAACAATTGGCAAAATTTGCAACTCAACTAGAAATAGGTGAATTAATGCGGCTTGGTAAGGGAGCAGAAAAAGATGGAGGTCGTCAAAACCCGGCTTTACTTAGTGACACTTTTGAAGCAATAATTGGAGCCTTTTTTCTAGATTCAACTTTGACGAAAGTTCGCCCTTTTGTGAAAAAACTTTTTCAACCTGTTGCAGATGAAATAATTTTTCCAGATTCAGAAAGTGATGCACAAACAGATGATTTAGTAGATACTAAAGGTAAATTTCAACAGTGGGCACTGGAAAAATTTGGAGAAAATCCTAAATATGAATCTAATAATGGAGAAGGTCCAGACCATGCCAAAATATTCACTGCTGAAGTTAGAGTTAGGGGAAAGTTATATGGCGTTGGAAAAGGTCATCGTAAACAAGAAGCTGAAAAACGGGCGGCAGAAAAAGCTCTGAGAAAAGTAGGATTAATTTGAAGAAAAAAGTGGGGTAAACAAACAAAATTTCTGGTGGTGCATTGTAATAGACATCTGGCGAAAAAAATAGACTTTTTACATAAGTAGGCAACAGGGAACAGGCAACAGGCAACAGGGAAGAAAATTTCTGAAAAAAGACACAAAAAATGATCTATATGTGTAATTTCCACTCCTATTTATAATGGTCGTCTATTAAACATCTGGTGAAAAAAATAGACTTTTTGTAGAAGTAGGAAAAAGGGAAGAAAATTTCTGAAAAAAAACACAAAAAATGATCTATATGTGTAATACCATTTTGAAAAAAGAATGTGTTCGAATAATAAGCATGAGAAAAATATTTTACAGGAGGTCTCCCTTTGACAAAAAATAGAATTTCTTAGCTCAAAACTGGCATTGAAGCTATTCCCATACGACTCTGTCCTCCTGACTTCCCCTCCTGGGAGGGGTTGGGGGTGGGTTGACTCCTAAGAAATAGTCTAACTATTTGTAGCAAACATTCATAAAATTGGTATAATTTTTACTCCTATGTCTAATGGTCGTCTATTAAACATCTGGTGAAAAAGAATAGACTTTTTGCAGAAGTAGGAAAAAGGGAAGAAAATTTCTGAAAAAATACACAAAAAATGATCTATATGTGTAATTTCTACTCCTATGTCTAATGGTGGTCTATTAAACATCTGGTGAAAAAAA
>NZ_JAAHGH010000186.1 GCF_010672525.1 Okeania sp. SIO2B3
AAGGAGATGGGATGTAGTCAAGGATGGGTTAGTAAGATATTCAAGAAATTAGGAGGTTATAAACGCGCTTTACAATTATTCCAGTGCCTAAATAATACTTTTTATAGGAGGTGGAATAATCCCCAAATGACTTTGGATGCGTTACCAGAGGATGCCAGGTGGGCAGCGGAGACTTTTTTCCCTTTAGAAGTGCAGGAACTCCTTAAAAATGAGGGTATCCCTGCTGAAGCCATCTCAACTCTGGACATAATTAAAGATGAATATAATCTGAATCTCCTGAATTATGTATCACTTGATACTATTTTGGATTTTATCCTGGGGTTAATACCGTATTTGCCCCAAGAGTATCAGGAAATTTTTGAGCAAGCCCTAGCACCACCGGAACCAATACCGATTTAATTGGCCCAAATTAGCTCAAAATTAAGCACCTACTGTAAGTAGGTTAGCTTTGCTTTGACAAACCTATAGTCAAAGCAGCAGCTATGAATCAGGAGTAAGTGGAAACAGCGCGGAGTTTGTCTGGCAACTTGTACAGTTTTAACTCCGCCATTGTCCTATTCCATTCCATAAGATATCGACATAGCGATGCCAAGATTTGGGCACAAAAGACCATAATAAATTATCGTACATCCCTTCCATTCCTTCATTTTCATAAAGTATTTTTCCAGCTTCTTTGATTTTGATATTATCCTCTTCTAACAATCCCGAATAAAATAAAATCCGAGCTCGGTCATAGTAATGATCCCGGTCGTAAAGCTTGAGTGCAATGACTTCCTGTAGTAAGGATGTCATAATTGATTCGGTTGTAGCTATTACCAAAAGCTCCTGATATCTTTTCTCGTTTAAATTGAATTTGCTCCGATATTCATTTAATAATTGAGTAGCTGTTTTGTCCTTGTTTTTTAAAATTTCTTCGATAGCTTCTTCAATGTTAACCATGTTTAGCCCCTCTTGTAAATCCGATTTATTTATATAGTAAGTAGGTAGGTTTAATTATCTGTGAAATAGCAATGGAGATTCACGCGCGGTGAGAACTAATTGAGAAGTTGCTTCTGGGGTTTTTCAGATTTTTGAAGAACATCCTCTCCTATATGGGAGAGCTAATTATTAATTGTTTTGGCACCTCGTCACATGAAAATTGTTAATTGCTGAAAAGTTACTCAACAAAGATATTTGCAACTGGTTTTCCCATGATTTTGAAATAATAGCTGAAGTTCTCTTTAACTAAGGATTTCCTTTCAAAATCAGCTCGGAACAACTCTTTGTAAGTGGGTTGGTGTGTGCTAGATCGTAAAAACTTCCCCAGGTAGAGAGATTTAGGTCATCTGGTAGTTCTTTGTTACCATTTGTACAATTATTATAAATTTTTTCTAACTGATGACTTATAGATAAGTCTGTAATATTTTCATCCCAATAATTAGGACAAGTCCTCAAACAAAGTTGACTAAAAATATAAGCTATATTCATAGCTTTTTGGTCTTCATGCTTAGGAAAAACACTGATTAGATGTGATTTTAAAGCCCCAGGAACTGTTCCCCAAACTTCTAGCTTATTATTGGCTTCAGTGACACTACCATAACTACAAAAATATCCTTTTTGAATTGGTTGAATTTGCACTACTAATATTTCATCAACAGTGTTTAAGTCTAAGTCATGTTCAAAAAAATTAGGGTAATCAGGTAATGTGAAATAATTATTTTCTTTCTTTATGATGCTTACTCCCCATGATACTTTTTGTTTGATTTCCAAATCTAACTGACATATAGCTGCTTGCACATATATTAAATTTTCTGGTCGAAAAACTGCTAAAGCTCCTTGCCAATTGTTTTTTAAAGTTTTGCTCACTAAATCCTTAATATTTATACCTTCTGAGTTACATTTTTGGCGTTTTCTTGCTGCACTCAACTTAGCTTGTTTGCCCATAATTTACTCCTATTTGTGTTGACTGATATCAATCCTACAGGTTCATCTCCAAAATATAAGGCGATCGCACACGCCATTAGATTTTACTAGCTATTTGCTACTACTAATAGTACTATCCATCCTATTTTTAATAGGACTTGTTCTATTTTATACTATTTATATAGTGTAACAAAAAATCTAAGAACTAATCAAATAAAAGTGAAGATGCCTTTACCACTCTAGACATGGATGGCACCATTCGTAAATCTAAGTGTACTTTATATTGACATTAACTATTTATGATTTTAATTACTAAATTAGTAGTAGATATATCCTGAAACAGTGGACTATTAATTGTTAATTATCTAATTGATATTGTCGGACATTCTCTCCTCAAGCTGTCTCTAAAAAATCGTAACATATTCCACCTTTAAATGTTATAATTCTGGTGTATAGCAGACAAATAAAGATGGCAGTCAATATAAAATCCGTACATCACTATTTTACAATGTTAATTATTAATTAGGAGAAAAATACTATGAAATTTGTTAGTCCTAAGATAGATTATGCTTTTAAAAAAATCTTCGGTTCGCAACAAAGTCAAGATATCTTAATTAGCTTTCTCAATGCCATAATTTATGGAGGGAAAAAAATTATTCAGTCTTTGACAATTGTTAATCCTTTTAATCCTGGTCAAATAATTTCATTAAAAGATACTTATTTGGATGTAAAAGCTGTTTTAGTTGATGGTTCTGTTGTAGTGAGTAAACTACCAAACATCAAATCAAAGATTATGATGCTGGCTTTTCGTAGCCCTCTAGCATATCCCATATAGTTAGTTGTCTGGGTACAAAATCAGAACTACTAACTTCACAAGATAGCCAGGAACCTCCAGGTTGGTTTACAGTCAACCCCAAAGCAGCTATATTTTTGGCACCATTATAATCAGCATCACCTGTCCATCCACAATGATTGCAATGATAATTCTTACCATTCCTATATGATTTACCTTTTGTAGGATGAATATGTAAACATTTGTGGCAAGTTTGACTGGTATATGCTGGATTAACTAATATTAGCTTTACTCCATTCAAAACGCATTTGTAAGTTAAGAGCATCCGAAACTGATAAAATGCCCAATTATTAGACAATCTTCTTTCTTTCTTAGTTCTACGTTGTTGATTAGTTCTAGCTCTAATATTAGTTAAATCTTCTATCGCAATTGCTGCCTTCTTAGTCGCTGCTTTTCTAACTAAAGAAGTTGTTATTTCGTGGTTAATATGTTTTTGAAAGCGTCGTTCTTGGCCCGATAACCGTTTCTGTAATTGCCGACATCTACGACGACTACTACGAGTGCCTTTCGTTGCTTTTTGTTGTAAAACTGCTCTCATTCTAGAATAGTGATTTCTCTTGCTTGTTATGTCTTTACCTGACCATGATTCCCCTGACGATGTTGTTGCAATATCTGTTCTACCCAAATCAATACCAATTACTTTATCTGTATCTGTTGGTTCAGGAGCAATGTTATTAATATGAATATTAATATAGTAACTACCATCTTTTCTTTTAGTCAATACAGCCGATTTAGACTTACTACCTTTTAATATTCCACGTTGATAATTACCTATCAATAATTCAATTTTAGTTCTTTTACTCAGTAGTTTTAAACTAACAATCCATTTCTTTGTATCTAAACTAAATGTTCTGCTATCATAATCTACTGATGTTGGACTAAAAGTTAACTCCTTTTTAAAATGATTAGTAATAGAAGTTTTTCTATTAGAACATACTCGTCTTATTGAATGAATTGTTGTTTGTGCTGACAACTGAAACTTTTCTCTAACTGTATCGTACATCAAGGCTTGCATTGCTACATTATTTGTCAATTTTTTGTCACTATTTTCGTGAACAAACTGACAAGCATTTGCATATTTTACCAAAGTTTTTTCTATCTCTTTTGCTAACTCTGGCTTGACCTTCAATTTACAGGATATAGTCGTTATCTGTTTCATAGCCTTATTATACGTCAAAAGGTGAAATAATAATAAGTAAACAGATATTAGCATTTATTATAAATTCCTCCCGGCACTAAATCAAAGATTATAATGCGGGACTCCTTTTAAATATAGTTGAAATGCAGGTTGCTAGAATGGCTGGTTTTAATAAACGAGTAGCTTATAACCTAGCTAAAGCTTATGCAAATCAATTAGAAACAGGAGAAGATTATCCTCTACTAAATCCGGCGATCGCTGTGACTATTACAGATTTTATTTTGTTTAAAGATACTGAGAATGTTATCAATGAATTCGTGTTTCAGGATAAGAAAAAAAAAATTGAATGTCTAGAAGAAGAATTACGACTATTTTTTGTAGAATTACCCAAGTTTAAGAAAAATTTGTCTGAGTTACATAGTTTGAGTGATAAATGGATTTATTTTCTGAAAGAGGCTACCAGATTGGATAGTATTCCAGAGAATTTAGGGGAAGTTTCTGAAATAGAAAAGGCTTTAAATATTGCTAATAAAATTAACATGACAGCGGAGGAGTTAGACATAGTTGAGCGTCGAGGAATAGCAATGCAAGATGAGAGAGGACGGATAACTTATGCGGAACAACAAGGGGAGCAAAGAGGAGAACAAAGAGGAGAACAAAGAGGGGAACAAAAAGGCCAACAAAGAGGGAGAGCGCAATTAATAATACGTTTAATTAAAAAGCGTTTTGGAGAAGTTTCGGAGGAAATAATTAGTCAAATTGAAGATTTATCTGTGGCAAATTTGGATAATTTAGGGGAAGATTTTTTAGACTTTAATAATTTGGAAGATTTGTTGAGTTGGTTACCGAATAATGAATAATGAATAATGAATAATTAATAATTAATAATGAATAATTAATAATTAATAATTAATAATTAATAGTTGATAATTAATAATTAATAATTAATAATTAATAGTTGATAATTAATAGTTGATAGTTCATAATTATTCATTCAACAATTCACGCCTTGAAGCCTCCCCTTTTAAGGGGATAAAATCAAAAAAAATCCTTTGAGTCAATCCTATCCGTTTTAAGAAGAGGTAATTATTAATTGTTAATTGTTAATTATTAATTGCTGAAAAAACGTATGTCAAGTCAGAGACTCTCTTATTAATTATCAATGCAACGACGAGTGATAATTATTAATTATTAATTGTTTGTTAATTATTCAGAACAGGTAATTATTAATTGTTAATTGTTAATTGTTAATTACTGAAAGGAACGATCTTGAACTACAGTAGGGATATATCAGCGCTCTTTGATCGCACACGCCAAAACCAGACTTCTTGTATCCCTAATTGTTGATAAAACTAGAGATATTAGTAGAGTTTTTTTGTATGAACGAACGCTTATACTCAGCTTCTACCCCAGCCATTTATACTTGCTGGGGAGGATAAAAAGTTTTACCGAAAAATTGGGTTTAAAGCCTCCCCCTAAAAGGGGGACTTTATGTTATGCTTAAAAAAGCGGAAAGGTATTCAACCGCTCTAAAAACCTATAGCTACCGTTCCTTGTAGCGTTTGCACCTTGAAAACTAGAGCTAGGGGGTTTTGTACAGGAATGCTTGTGCATGGAAAAGCTCTAAGCAACAAGTATCAGAGAACCAAAGTTTTTTTAAGGTTTAAACTGTACCGTAGGGCATAGGTCCACAGGCTCTTGAAATAGAGCGAACGCGCAGGCGTGAGAACCATCTCTGGACTAGATGCCGTAAGGTGTTTAGTTTAAGTGGACTCATTGAACCAAGAATCCTGGTTTCAGGAGAACCCCCGTGCGCTTACGCCGGGGAGTATGTCAATGCTACTATGCCTCACTGTCCTCGAAAGCGCTGTAATCTGCAAAGTAAAAGTAATCAGGACAATAATTATCTTCCGGCACACCTTCAGGCAAGCCCATGGGATGAACTGCACAAAAAATTCCATCATCTAAGAAAGTGGAAGATTGACATTTCAAGCAGAGTTCGTTTTGATGCGATCGCCTTTCTTTAGCGATTTTGCGTTTTTCAGCAAGACGCTTAGAATTAATTACAAATTTATCACGCTTTACTAACCATTCTGCATATTCTTCAGCATTAGCTTTAAGAAAATCTCGCACCCTGGAAATTTTATATAGCTTCATCATTGGTGAACGATGATAATGTGGATTTTCTAGGAATAAATCAGGCTTACCTAATTTATTCAACCATCCATCAGAAAGAGAATATTCTGACTTCAACCTGCCTTTTGTAATGTAGCAAAGACTGTCTCCAGGTTGTGTATCGCATTCATTGTAATAATAAAGCCAATAGCGATAGAACTCGCCGTCTTCTTTCTTCCACTCACGAGTCACAGCAACAGGTTCAGCCCCTTGTTTCGGCTCTAGCTTCTTTTGCCTCATCTCAACTTCAGAAATAGCATTCAATTCCTTGGGGATATTTGCAGAAGATTCGTAAGCTGGCGGGAGTAGGGGGTCTACGATTTCTGTATCTTTTAGGCTGTAGAGGTAGTTGCTGTAATCTCTGCGCTTGCTCTGACTAAAATCATTATAATCAGCATATGCTATAGGTTTTGCATTATCTTTGAGTCTGCGATTAATGCTGTAGAGATTTACTTCAAAATCCTCGCCCTCTTTGCGTTTTCTCACAGGCACACCAGGGCAATTATTTGTTCTTGGCTTACTCCCAAATACTCGTCCACAAACTTTGCAGCTTTTAGTATTTTTGTCATAATCATGGTAAGTAAATTTAGTCATAACTCAAGCTACTTCATAAATATGAGTTAAAAGTTTAGAAAAAGATGTAAAAAAAGTCAAAAAAGGATAAAAATGTATAAATCAGCAAAATGTATGGCAATTGAAAATTATATAGAAAGACTGTTTAAGAGTAGTTTTCATTGGATAGATTGGAGGATAACGGCCTCAAATATTGGAGAAAGACAAGATTATTATATGATATTTATAGACTGTAAAATATCATATTCATTCTTGAACATTTTTAAAATAGTGATTTTAAGGCAAGTAAATATATTCAGACTGCCTTATAGAAGTTTTGAACTTAAGTACTTCAAATATCAGTCTCTTCACGACATTAAACAGGATATTTATGATAAAATAAATGATGGTTTAAAATCAATGAATCTAGATATAATTAAAGAAGAATATAAATAACAAGATGGTTACGGCGTTTTTGTCGCTACACATTATTGTTTGGCAAAAGAATAGCTATATATAGTTGAGCAAAATCATAAAAAATGGAGAGAGTGAATATGGTGTCTAT
>NZ_JAAHGH010000187.1 GCF_010672525.1 Okeania sp. SIO2B3
TTTCAGTTATCAGTTATCAGTTATCAGTTATCAGTACCTCTGCCTAAAGTCAGAGGCTTGAAATATTGAAGTTTATTTTTTTTCATCCCCTTGAAAGGGGAGGCTTGAGACCTGATTTTTTGGTCAGCGAGTCAGAATATAAAGGATTTTTAATAGATACCTACAGAAAATAAACTTGCTCTTTATTTGACAGTTATCGAGAGAAGTAAAAATCACTTACAAAATCATTTTTCCTATCTTTGGATTGAAAATTTATTCCCTATTCCCTGTTTCCTACTCTTGCAAAAAGTCTATATCTTTATCTTTTTTTATAAATGTCTAATAGCTATTAACTACAATTAAATTTTTCACAACCTATTTAGGATTGTTATATATGAAATAGTTAGATAAAAATGTAAAAAAATTGAATTATAATACACTTGCTGCTTGACATTATATTAATAATAAAAATTTAGGTTATTGTTGATTTTTGCTAATTCTCTATTTCTAATTTTTTAAAGCTATACCCATAATGTTACCTCCACCTTGAGCTTTAGCTAGACGCATTGCTAAAGCAACTTCAGGTAATGTTTTACCGTATCCGATAGTGCCAGTTAATCCAGTTTTCTCTTTGTAAATTCTCTGTAAATCGTTTAGTAAACTTGCCTGATAAGGTGCTTTAAAGAGAATATTGTCTCCTTCGGCAAAAAGTACGCTTTTGTGATCTTTTGTTGCTTTGTAGATTAACTTTTTCAACTCTCCAATAACTTCATGTACTATATGACTTCGCTGTCTTACTTCATCTTCATTTGATTGTTCAAACGCCATTTTTAAATAGTCACCTGTAAAATCACCATCGAACCCAAAATAAAAAATTGTCTGATTTTTATCTGTTGGGGTTTCTAGAATTTGAACATTTACAAGTTGACCATTTTGATCTAGAAAAGAACTTAGTGTTTTAGTGGTAAATTGTAGAAATGCAAATGCTAATTGAGAAGACAAGCGAGATTGAATAGCTATTATATCCTTTGAATAACTATTTTCTGAACAAGGATGAGCAATATCATTTCGTACGGAGGTGATTAGTCTAGTGATATATTCTAATGTTTCAGTCTTAACGAAGTATTTTGGATTTTGAGAAAAAACATCCCGCACTTCATCTAACTTTTTTCCTAGTGTTTTGTTTTCCAAATCAGCACTTTTTATAATCGTTAAAATGATATTTGCGACTTCTTCAACTCCAGCAGAGGAAGAAAAAATAGAATGACGATAACTATAGGTTTCTTCAGTTACTTCGCCAATTAGACGAGAATTTACTCCAGATAAAAGTGATTCTCGTAAATGTTCAATATCAACTCCAGAAGGTAATAATTTTGTTAGGCAATTTACAAGATCATTAATATTTGAACGGTGGCGTAAAACCTCTGTATAATTTAATTTTCCGAAAGTATCAAACTCCCTTATCGGCGGAAACTTACTATATTTTATACTTACCTCTGCTTTTTCTAATTCATGGTAAAAAAGACTAGCTTGCTTTTTTCTAGTATCTGGATCTTTAGAGAAATCTATTTCCAACGAATAAATATTTTCTATATCAAGTACATAACCAAAAACAGCAAGTATAGACTTAAGAGATGAAATACCACCTGTCAAGTCAATATAGTTTTGTGGATTATCAAGAGGGTTAACAATTGTTCGTAGTTGCTCTACAAGATCCCTGAATCTATCAACATTAGAATCTTCTATTTTTGTGACATGATGTACTAAACTTGTGGAAGAAATTTTATAGTTGCTTAAAGCTTCTTGCCAACCTACTGAAGTTGTCAAAGCTTGTAATGATTGTTCAGAATGAAAAATGTGTACTTGACGAAAAGTTAAATCGCTATTTTTGGTATCATTTCGCGCTTGAAGGGTAGCTCTAATAATAGCGTTAATCATTGCAGCAATGTTTGTATTTCCCGCTAAAATTAGCTTGAATGATTTTTGATAAATGTTCATTTTCAATTTGTTGAATTCCCTATAATATAATTTATCTACTGTATAGTGGAGTTTAAATGTTATACTAAGTCTAGTTATGATCAAGATACTTTTTCCAACTCTTTTTTAATCCTTCTGCCTTTTGCCTTCCCCTCTTCAGAAAGATACTAATTAGGGTTTGCTGAATAAAGTCTTTTTACTCGGGTAGGAGACAGGAGACAGGAGACAGGAGAAATGGAAACTATAGAGGAAATAGTAGGAAGAATCGTCCCTTGATTTTTCTGCTCAACTCTTGAACAAAATTCACTCATTTTTGAACCATTACCACCTAAAACCTCGCATTTTTTGATACTTAAAAAGGCTAAAACCTTTGTCTATAAAGACTTTTATATTTAATCGGCAAGCCCTAATTAGGGTTTGCTAAAAAAGTCTTATAGTTGAGGATATAATTCAGGATTTATAATTTATAATTCATAATTCATAATTCATAATTTAGAGGATTTAGGAGGAAGAAATATCCCTTTATTTTTCTATCCTTATCTACTCAAAACTCTAATTTTTTTAGCTTTTTAGACCAAAAAACTTGCACCTTTTTTAACTCTAAAAATTATCAAGTGTTGACAGATAAAGGCTTTGACAGTTAATCAGCAAGCCCTAATTAAATTAAATTTGGTATAATACCAAATTGAAAAAATAATTTTACAAATAAACTGGCTATAATAATCCACCTAAAACCTAAAACCTAGCATCTAGTACCTAACATCTACCACCTAAAACCTAGAAAATTATTTGTAGCAAAAATTTATCAATTTGGTATTATTGCTCAATCAAGTCTCCATTTTTTGATAAAAAAATTAGTTGCCAGTAGAAACTTTTCCTACTAACAACTAATAATAATTAACTATTAAATAATTAATCAACTTACCTTGGAATAGGCAAAGAAAGTTGAGGTTTAGTATCTGGTTGATGACCATTACCATTACCATTAGAATGCTCTGGAGATAATAATACTTGACGAATCAAACGAGCGATCGCCCGTTGAGTCAAACCACTTGCAACTTCTTGCCCCATCTTTTGCATTTCTGGTTTAGCTAATAAACTTGGCACCAACTGCGCCAACTGCATAGCATCAAAACCAGGAGTATCTTGAATAATTTGCCAAATACGTTGAATATGCTCTGCTCTTTTTTCTTCTGGAGAATTTGTAGATGTAATTCTGGTCGGTTTTTCTTCCTTCATACCCAACAATTCACCCACTCTATTTCTCACATTAGAAAAAGTATTTCTGGATGCTAAGTCAAGACTATTAATCAACTCTTCAACTAAACGCACCCGAATAAAATCACCACGTTCAGACAATAAGAAATCTAGAGCTTGGTCTAATACCTTGCTAATATCATAATCATCACTATTACTCGCATTTCTTAATAGATTTTCCAATCTATTCCAACGAAAATCACCATCCTTAAAAAGTAAATCTTTCAGAGAAGTTCTTAACTCAGGAGCAGGGTCAGTTAGTAAACGTTTCGCCACATAAGGATAAGCTTTACTCAATACCTTAAAATTAGGATCGACATTAATCGCAATACCTTCCAAAGTCACCAAAGAACGAATAATCAAAGCATAATAAGCAGGCACAGTAAATGGATACTCATACATTAAAGCTGATAATTGGTCTGTAATACTCTTAAAATTAAGTTCTGCCACACTAGCACCAAGAGCATTATTAAACACACCAGCTAAAGCAGGAATAATCGGAGTTACATCAGTATCAGGAGTCAAAAATTCTAGCTTAATATAATCCTGAGCCAAAGCTTCAAAATCACGATTTACCAAATGTACAACAGCTTCTAATAAACCATATCGCTGATAAGGTTTAACCTCACTCATCATGCCAAAATCTAGATAAACCAACTTACCTTCTGGACTAGCCAATAAATTACCAGGATGAGGGTCAGCATGAAAAAAACCATGTTCTAATAACTGTCTCAAAGAACATTGCACGCCAATTTCTATCAGATATTTGGCATCAATATTTTTAGCTTTTACAGCTTCCAAATTAGTTAATTTAGTACCCGTTATCCACTCCATTGTTAATACACGACGACCCGTATATTGCCAATAAATTTTAGGAACATAAATATCTGGAAGATGACCGTAGAGTTGCTTAAATTTTTCCGCATTACGACCCTCTTGAGTGTAGTCCATTTCCTCAAATATTCGATTCCCAAACTCATCCATAATAGCTACTAAGTCACTGCGGAGTCGCTTAATACTTTTATGTGCCCAAATAGCTAGTGTTCTTAATATATAAATGTCTAAAGCAATATTTTCCGCTAAACCAGGACGTTGTACTTTTACCGCTACTTGTTCGCCTGTTTTAAGTTTGCCTTTATAAACTTGTCCAAGGGAAGCTGCTGCAATAGGATTAGGTGTTAATTCTGCATAAATTTCTTCTGGAGGGAAACCTAATTCTTCTTCTATAAAACGATAGGCTAATTCATTAGGAAAAGGGGGTAATTGGTCTTGTAACTTAGCCAACTCTTCTAAATATATGGGAGAAGCTAAATCTGGTCGAGTAGATAGCGCTTGTCCCACCTTAATAAAAGCCGGACCAAGATTTGTCAAAATTTCTCTTAACCTAATTGCCCGTTTTAGTTCATTTTTAGTGGCATTACCTGTAATTTTGTCCAACCACAAGCTAAAAGCAAATGATAAAAAAGTCCATAAAACACTGATGCGCCTTTTCCACACTGGCAAAGGGCGTTTACTGTATAAGGCTGTAATTGCTTCTGGGTCATAGCGTAGAGCATTACTTTCTACTGGTTTTGAATAATCTTGAGACTTAACCATATCTATATTTGTCACTGGCATTGCCTCTATTTCTAATGTGTCTAATTTCTTAGTATGTGAATTCAAATATTCTTTTTGGGTAGCAGATGATATTGTTTCCAGATTCATAAAATTTTAGATTTTTTTTATAAAGGTTGTTAAATATTGTAACAATATGGCTGTCGTTTCACTGAAGTCAAAAGTCAAAAGTCAAAAGTCAAAAGTTAGCTCAAGTCAAAAGTAAGAATTTGACTATCTCCATACCCAGAATTTCCTCTAGTCACAGAAAAATTGTTAGTAAATCAAGAATCAAAAAAATAATTGTAAAATTTCACTATTGCGACATACGCAACAGTAGAACATCAAACCTAGACTGCAAAGCAACTCAGAGTTGATTTCTACATCCCAGAAAATATTTGACTCTATCTCTAGAGGAAATTTCCTCTAATCACAGAAAAATTGTTAGTAAATCAAGAATCGAAAAAATAATTGTAAAATTTCACTATTGCGACATACGCAACAGTAGAACATCAAACCTAGACTGCAAAGCAACTCAGAGTTGATTTCCACATCCCAGAAAATATTTGACTCTATCTCTAGCGGAAATTTCCTCTAGTCACAGAAAAATTGTTAGTAAATCAAGAATCGAAAAAATAATTTTAAAAATGACTGTTGCGTATGTCGCAATAGTAGAAATTAAGCCTAGAGAGCAAGGTAACTCAGAGTTGATTTTCACTGCCAGAAAATATTTGACTATATTTCTCCCTACCCGGAATTTCCTCTAGTCACAGAAAAATTATTAGTAAATCAAGAATCGAAAAAATAATTGTAAAATATGACTGTTGCGACATACGCAATAGTAGAACATCAAACCTAGACTGCAAAGCAACTCTGAGTTGATTTCTGCATCTCAGAAAATATTTGACTTTATCTCTCTACCCAGAATTTTTCGACTCACAGAAAATTTATTAGTTATTAGTCCGGAAGTTTCAGTATACTTTCCGTATGAATGAGTATTAATGATAGTATTGCGATTTATAAAAATTCGGGAAAATTTGATATGTCTGTAACAAATACGAGTCAACAAAATCACATAATAAATGGGTGTACCTTTATTAGAAGTACACCCTCAAATGCTAATTATGGACTTACTTTAGTAAAAGATTAGTCTATTATTTCAATAAGCTTTCCCTCCTTACCTCAAACTTCACTGGTACATCACGTATCTCTATTTCAACTGATGTAGTTGATGAAGTTAGTAAACATACAGTTACAGACGTAATCAAAGGCAATACTAGCTTTTCTAGAATCCAACCTTTGTTGTTGTGATTCGTATTTTTCATTGATTTTTTCCTGTTAATAACCAAGCTAAGTTGCAGTAAAATAATGTTTTCGGCCAAAAAACATTTATCGCAACTTAGCTTTTCTTTTGCAGTTTTACTTTATTACTAATATCTAATGTATTTGTTTATTTCCGGACTAGAAAATAAAATAGACAGCAAGGCAACTGAGAGCTGATTTCTACATCTCAGAAAATATCGGACTCTAATCTCTTTACCCAGAATTTCCTCTAGTCACAAAAAAATTTTTAGTAAATCAAGAATCGAAAAATTAATTGTAAAGAATGACTATTGCGACATACACAACAGTAGAGCATCAAACCTAGAAAGTCAGGAAACTGACAGTTGATTTCCACATCCCAGAAAATATTTGACTCTATCTCTACCGGAAATTTCCTCTAGTCATAGAAAAATTGTTAGCAAATCAAGAATCGAAAAATTAATTGTAAAGAATGACTATTGCGACATACACAACAGTAGAGCATCAAACCTAGAAAGTCAGGAAACTGACAGTTGATTTTCACATCCCA
>NZ_JAAHGH010000188.1 GCF_010672525.1 Okeania sp. SIO2B3
TTCAAAAAAATCATCGGTTTTATGATGAAATTGACAGACTATGTTTCTTGTCGAAAAATCTTTATAACTACGGCAATTATTTAGTTCGTCAATCTTTCATATTTGAAAATAATTATCGTCACTATTACGACCTGCAAAAAACACTCTCTACTCAATCAGATTATCAAGCAATACCAGCTAAAGTATCTCAACAAATCTTGATGATTTTAGATAGAAACTGGAAAAGCTTTTTAGCAGCAAACGAAGTTGATCTAAAGAACCCATCAAAGTTTAAATCTCGTCCTCGTCTTCCTGGATATAAAAATAAAGTAAAGGGAAGAAATATTGTAGTTTATACCACACAAGCCATCAGCAAGAAGCAATTAAAACAAGGAATTATTAATCCTACTTATACAGGGATTTATCTAAAAACATTAGTACCTACTTCACAAATTAAACAAGTTCGTCTCATTCCTAGACTTAATCATTATGTAATTGAGGTCATTTATGAGAAATGCGAAAAACAATACGAGCTAGAGAAAAATCGTTGTGCCAGTATTGATATAGGATTAAACAACTTAGCTACATTTTCATGTCGGCGACAGCCGAAACCTTTAATCAAGCCGGAATTAAACCGCTCTTGATAAATGGCAGACCTTTAAAATCTATCAATCAATACTACAACAAAGTTAAGAGTTCCTTACAATCTCAACTCAAAGAAAATCAATCAAGTCTGAGACTGAAAAAACTTTGTAATAAAAGAGAATTTAAAATCAACGATTATCTTCATAAATCATCTCGTTTAATTATTAATACCCTGATTAATCAGAAAATAGGAACATTGATAATAGGGCAGAATGAAGACTGGAAACAGAAGATAAATCTAGGGAAAAGAAATATTTCATATTTTGTATCTGTTCCCTATAACAAATTAATAGAAATGTTATCTTATAAAGCCAAGATGGTAGGGATAAATGTAATTATTACAGAAGAATCTTACACCTCAAAAGCAAGTTTTATAGATAATGATTTGATTCCAGTGTACTTAGAAGGTGAGAAAAATCAAGTCACTTTCTCAGGAAAAAGAATAAAGCGATGCAGCGCGGTCTTGGGGGTTTCCCCCATGAGCGACTGCATCAAGACAAAGAGGTTTGTATCGTACCGCCAGTAAAAGATTAATCAATGCTGATGTCAATGGTTCTCTAAACATAATGAAAAAAGCAGTCCCAAATGTCTTTGACTATGGGACGCGAGGGTGTTGTAGTGCCTCCTCCGGAGGAGCTGCGCTAACACGAGCGTCAGAATAACACCTGCAAAATAAGGATATGTCATATTTGACCATATTTTTATGAACTATTATAGGGTTTTCACATAGATAGACTACAGTGGCCAAAGCATTGTTCTACTCCCTATTCCCTACTAAAAATTACAAATTTTGTAGTCTACTTAAATGAAAAATGCTGTAAATGAATTTTGTACAGGTAATGATATGATTGACAAAAATGATATTTTGTGTATATTTAAGCAGCCTGGAATTGTTAAGATATCTTCTGTTTCTACAACTTAGTTAATCTTGGAAAGCTAGCTTTTAACACAAATATGAAAATTGTTCTTGAGAATATTCACAAAAACTATGGTAAACGTGCCATAGTTAGTCGAGTTAATCTATTCATTGCTCAAGGAGAAATTGTTGGCCTACTCGGTCCTAATGGTGCAGGTAAAACCACTACATTTTATATCGCTACAGGTATAGAAAAACCCTCCCTTGGCACTGTCTTTTTAAATGATTTAGATATTACAACTCTACCAATTCACAAGAGAGCAAAATTGGGTATTGGCTATCTAGCTCAGGAACCAAGCATTTTTCGCAACCTTAGTGTTAGAGATAATATTCTCCTAGTCTTGGAACAAACAAAAATTCCTCGTCGCCAGTGGAAAAAGTTATTAGATTCTCTATTATATGAGTTTCGTTTAGAAAAAGTTGCTTCTACTTTAGGTTCACAAGTTTCTGGTGGAGAACGGAGGCGAACAGAACTAGCAAGAGCTTTGGCCTCTAGCAAAGATGGACTAAGATTTTTGTTTTTAGATGAACCATTTGCTGGAGTAGACCCAATTGCCGTTTCTGAAATTCAAAAGATTGTTGCCAAATTAAGAGAACGAAAAATGGGTATTCTGATTACCGACCATAATGTTAGAGAAACTCTAGAAATTACTGATCGAGCCTATATTATGCGCGATGGACAAATCTTGGCATCTGGAACAGCAGAAGAACTTTATAATAATCCCTTAGTACGTCAGTATTATTTGGGTGATAAATTTAAGTTTTGAATTATAAGGAAGAAGGAAGAGGGAAGAGGGAAGAAGGCTTAAAAGCTTGAAAAAAATTTAAATTTCCTGTAAATATTCAACTTTGGGTTTACACAAAAGCGTTCCAGTGGACATGATATAGCAAAAGAAGAAAGGAAAAATATTGCGTTGCCTGAGTTTTAAGCTTTTGATCTGTCCTAACCTTATAATTAGGGTTTGCTGAATAAGAGGTTGTCTGAGAAGTCTCATTTGCTACATCACTCGCCCCCGCGCATCCCCCGCGCATTGGGGGACTTTTACCAGCTAATGGATTCTTGTTCCCCCCAGAATTGGGGGGCTAGGGAGGCAAAATTCAGTATTAAACAACTTTTCAGATATCCTCTAAAGTATGAGTGGTAGGGGTAGGAGACAGGAGTCAGGAGGAATGGGAATTATAGAGGAGGTAGGAAGAAGAGTTATCCCTTGATTTTTCTGCCTTTGTTTGTCCTCAATACTAACTTTTTGAACTTTTTATACCAAAAAGCTAGCACTTTTTTCGCTCCAAAAAGGCTAAAACCTTTATCCGTCAATGCTTTTAAATTTAATCAGCAAACCCTAATTATCAATTATCAATTATCCATTATCAATTAATGAAGCCGTGCCAACAACAAAGTTAAATCATCATCAGTTCTACCAGTTACTTTAGGCGATCGCAAAAATTCCTCCAATTGTTTAGTCGCCTCTTGTTCATCTGTCACCACAGTCATAAACTTAAACAATGGTGCAAAAAACGGACAATGAGGCAACCCCTTTGGCATCTTCAAAGCTAGCATCTGCAACCCATCCGAAAAAATTGCCAAATTCACTGGTTTTCCCTGCCAAATCTTCACTTGAGCAGTTTCCACACCTTGCTCTGAAATCAAAAAAGTTGTCTCATTAATATATTCTCCACTTTGAGGAGCAGTCAGCGGAAAAATATTTTCCTCACCATCTCCCACTACTGCCGCACCATCTCCCACCTGAGCAGCAATAGCAAACTCTGGTGTCGCCACCACCAAAATTAAAGTTGTAGCAAACTCCCGTGCTTCAACCTTCCTCACTTGAGACTCAGCCAAAACTGCTGTTCTCGCGGCTCTCAAAGCATCAATTAATTTATACTGCCAATCAATATTATTATCTTTAGACAGCAAATTCTGTTGAGAAATAGTTTCTACTGCAGCACTGACAGCTATTTTTGCCCCTACCTCCCCAAAATTAGATGAACCAGCACCATCAGCAACTGCTGCAACTAAAATACCTCCCGGCAAAATTTCCCAATAATTTGCATCCTGACATGGTTGTCCACGTTTTTTGTGACTCGTACCTGCCACTGACACCGATACCACTCGCCAATGATTTTGTTCTTCTATTGACATAACCTAATTTTTGATAACTTTCCTTATTTCATTTGTGCAAGATATTAGGTGTTGTACTATCTACTTTAGGTACTAATTGCTCTCACACCTTCTTCTATAATTAATTTGCTATCAGCGCTTCAGCTTTTATCAAAATAACATCGGTCTAATACTCCGCCTTTTAAGGCGCAATATTTTTGGAGAGTTGCTCACGCATCCCCTACTTCCCCTCCTGGGAGGGGTTAGGGGTGGGTTAACTTCTGACTTCTGATATCAGTTATCAGTACCTCTGCAATAAGGAGGCAAAAAAATACGGTATTCTCTTTTTTTATCCCCTTAAAAGGGGAGACTTTAGACCACAATTTATCGGTAAAAATCTGCTGACCGCTGACCGCTGACCGCTGAAGTGCTTCTTTAAACTGTTCCCCATCCAGGAGGAGGCAGAGCCACTTGTTCGTCAACTTTAGAGTGGGAAACCTGCTGCATACTGGCAGATAACCAAATAAACATTTCTCGAAAGTCAAGTCCTCTCAGTTTTAGCGGTGTTCTGAGTACAATTTCTCCAAGCTTATCCATATTTGCCCCTTCTACACCCACTGCAAAAAAGGCAACGTGCTTGTTATCTTCTTCTTGTCTAATGCGCTCTGCTGCTTCCTTAACAACTTTTTCTGATTCACCTTGAGGTTCTCCATCAGTAATCAAAAAAATCCAAGGTCGATAGTAAGTGATGCCATTATTCCGATATTCTAATTTCCGAGCTGCAATCATATCCAGCGCCTTGTTAATAGCTGTACCCATATAAGTTTGTCCTTGAGCTGTTAATACCGGGTTTTCAAATTGGTCTGCAGTGATAAACTCTTGCACAATTTTTATTTGGTTATCAAAGGAAATAATTGCCACCTCTACTCGTTTTTTAGCTAAGTCATCGGTAATTAAATTATCTCTAAAAGTTTCTAGTCCCTCATTCAAAGCTTGAATAGGTGTGCCTGTCATTGATGCGGAGGTGTCCAATAGTAGGACACAAGGACAGCGGGGTTCAGGATTTTCTGCAAATTCTACTGCTTCATCAAGTCTCATAGTAGTTTTTTGGCCTTATATTAACAATTTATATTTTTTATGTTTGTTTTCTTTATCTCTGATTCTAGAACTATATTTCTAGTAGCTTAGGATGAAATACAACTGACATTCAGATGACATGGTACACCATAAGGCATTTTCCGACTAATACAATATCTAAAATGGGGAGATAATCTTGGGTTGAGGGCTAGATGAATCAAAGTTTTTCCTAATCTCTATTTCTAGAATATTAAAGATATACCAATTATCAAAAATAATTTACAAAAAATCACCTTATGCCTAGAATAAGCTGATTCAATTCTATTTCCTAATATAATCTATTCCAAAACCTTCCCTTAGATACAAAGTAGTTTCCATTCTAAGTTTAATGAGGAGAAATTAAAATATTTGGTAGTCCTATCGAACTATTTGGCGTTCCAATCGCTCTGAATTATAATGCCTTAGAAATGCCGATTCAATTAGCAGTAGAAGTTACTGCTACAAACTGGGAAGATGACTATGTAGATAAATTAGATGAATATAAAAGTTTAAGAATTACTGATATAGAATCCGGTTAAATACTTATCGTATCTACAGAAGGAAAGCAGCTATGCTGTTTGCGTAGCATGACAAACGGAAAGGGAAAGAATAAGGTCAGAAGGTACAAAGTTTTTCATCAACTAATTATCCGGATTCCATATAACCTGATTTTAGATCAAATCTAACTTTTGAATGCATGACTTTTGACTTCATTGAATGGTGCGATTACTGTATAACCAGATCTTATATGAATACTGGATTGTAGATTATTTAGCTATTGCCTCAAGAGCATATTTAGGAAATCCCAAAGTTCTGACTGTCTTTGTTTTTTATCTGGATAACAATGCTCAGTATAGACAAACTCAATTTATACCAATTACAAAAAATAATTGTATACTTCCGATGGAACTTCAGCTATTAAATAATAATAATCCTTCAGTAATGTTTGTAACGATTATCGGTATTAAATCAATATATATTATTTCTTTTAACCCTACTCCTTACTCCCTACTCTCTACTTTCAAGGAGATGTAGCAGGACTTTTGATAAATGGTATGAGAGGTGCTGAACAGATTACATAACCCACATTTCCAGAATTATCTTTAACAGCATAACAGATATTAACAGCTTAAAAAAATTGACTTAAGAAACTGCATTTTTTTGTAATTTACCCTTGATATTTTTGTAAGGTTGCCTAGCAGCCACAGGTTTAAACTGAGTATCCACAAACTGCACCGGATGATATGTCTCAATCCACAAATGAGCTCCACAGCGCAATGGTTCTAGTGGTTTATAAACTATACGACACGGACCATTAATTTCCATTTGATGTCCCATATCGTTGTGATTTGTTTGCTTCAAAGAGACTACAGGTATCAAGTCCTCAATAGACACTTGAGGATTTTCTTTGATTATGTCGATATTTGCTTTAATTATATGTTGATTTACATGAATGATCGTCGGGTTTTCTCGCTTTCTATGACACCATACACCTTTAGGTCCTCTAGAACCTGGTATAACGATAGGCATCTTGCCATAAAGAGGAATTCGCCAAAATCCATTATGTTTGTAAGCGCCTTTAATTCTGTTTTGAGAAAGTAAAACTCTAACTCGTTGGCAACAGATACCCAATAAAAAAGCTGCTTCTCTAGTTCCAATAATAGTCATTTTTACTATAGCACTATAGTTTTTACTGTATACTTAAGTTTAATTTGAACTTTGCTATATTAAAGAATAGTCATCAATTCAATAA
>NZ_JAAHGH010000189.1 GCF_010672525.1 Okeania sp. SIO2B3
CAATTACTATGGTGCTGTGGTTTTTAGCTAACCATGTTGTGAGTTTATGTAGTGCGTCTGCTCTAATATCGGCGACTTTCTTGTGAACCTTTGCTAGTTTTTTTACTGCTTTGCGTCTGTTTTTGGAACCAATAACTTTTTTGCTAACTGCACGTTGATGACGAACTAATTGTTTTTTGGCTTGTCTATAGGCTTTGACATTAGCAAATTTACTGCCATCAGAACAGGTTGCTAATATATTTATGCCTATGTCTACACCTATAGTTTCTCCTACTTTTTCTTTTGGATCTTGTTCAAAATTATATTTAAAACTGATGTACCAACTATCTGCACGTTTTGATATTCTCACATTTTTTACTCTGCAATTCGGTAAGATTTCATAAGTTTTTACTACTCCTATTCTGGGTAATTGTATGTAGTTCCCTTGAATAATCTTAATACTACCTTCTAAATAAAAACTGTCTTTTCTACCTTTTTTCTTAAAGACCGGAAAACCACGTTTAGGAATAGTTAAAAAGTTTTTAAATGCCCTTTCTAAATCTCTTAATGCTTGTTGTGGGGCACATTTAGATACCTCATAGTACCAGGGATTAATTGATTTGACTTCGGCTACTAAACGCTTATGCAGGGTGATGGCGCTGGGGCGTTTTTTAGTTTCTTCGTACTCTTTTATGCAAGTTGCTAATCCCCAATTATAGGCATGACGTGCAACTCCTGCGTGTTTGGCAAGTATTGTTTTTTGGTAATTGTTAAGTTTTAACTTAGTTTTAAAGGATTTCATTGGAACTGGTAAACCATGAAAAAAAGTATTTAATAATTTAGAAGGGTTTAAGATACAGTAGCAGATAATCAGCAGGTTTTCAAGATTTATTAAGATTTTTCCAACTTTGTCCAATTATTCGGCTTCAGTAGTTAGCCCCACAGTTATTAACCCTCTATTTCCAATTACTTTTGCAGCAGCTACATTATGATTTTTATAGAAGGTTGAGTTTAGCATACAGCTACTTTTGCTTTTTCCCTCAGTTATCTTATCATGCTGTGTTGCAGTTAATTCCAAGACTTTTGATGTTAATGATCGGCTGATATGTCCCATTCTAAGAAGTCTTGTGCAATATTAAACTATAAAGTTTTTTCTTGAGTTTATAAATTTGGCACATCTACAATCTCAGCTTTTGCCTGACGAATCATATCTATCTATAATGGATTAAAAAACCGTGAAATGTATCTGTGAAAAGCTATGCTTGATTTGATCTAAAACAGATTTTGATTTTTTGCAGAGAACAATTTTTTGCCCAAAAAAGTGTTGAGATTATTAAAAGTACCACCATAAGTAATAGTTGGACTATCATAGCCTTTCAGATTTACTTGATACTGCTTAAATATTTGATGCACATTTTCTAAATCGCAAATATATTGATAAGTACCTTCTCCCAAAGCAATATCCATACCAATTTCTTTAGTAGATGATTCTAGGCGAAATGCTGCATTTACAGTATCTCCCAAAGCAGTATAGTCCGAGCGTTCACTACTACCAGCATTACTCACCATTGCATAACCTGTATTTATTCCTGCTCCTACTCTTAAAGGAAACGGTAAAGGGTATGTCCTACTTAATTCTCTTGTTACTTCATATAAATCTTTGAGAGCTTGAAAAATACGAATCATTTCTGCACTATTAACTCCCTCAGCCCCATGAAACCAAACAGCCATAATCGCATCACCAATATATTTATCCACCCAACTTCCATTCTTCCTGATAATATCCCCTGCTTGCCTAAACCAACTACCAATCACTTCAGACAATACTCTCTCGTCCAGTTTTCTAGTCAACACTGTAAAATCTCGGATATCCATTACCATAACTGATATTAGACGACGAACATGCAAGGTAGCTGTAAAATCTTGAGAATCACCACTTATACTCGACTCTGTATCTATTACTAGGTCTGGACAGTTAAATTCTAGTTCTGTTTGACCAAATAGTAAACGATCAGAATCCTTTAAAATTACAGGAATACTAACACGACGACTATTTACGAAAGAGCCATTACGACTGCCTAAATCTATCAGATAAAAATCTCCTTTGTCCATCTGCTGTATCATTGCATGGTTGCGGGATATCCATTTATCAGTCAGGACAAAAGTGTTATCTCTACCTCTACCAATAGTCCAACAATTATTTCCTACTAGAGGTAGGTAGCGATCGCCTGCTTCGGTACGAAGGAGTATATGAGGAGGTTGCAAAGTCACGACAGTGGCACTCATGGTAACACAAGCTCTAAACTTGTGTGAATTCTCTTTTGGTTAAGCACTAAATATATCAGTAATAAACTGATTGCCCCTAAAATAGCATAGGTTTCTACAGGATTATTACTGAGTTCTTCTTCTACTGCACCCCCTCTGACTATCTTACTTATATTAGGCTAAACAAGCAGCTAATAGAAATATACTGTCCACTAAAATTGTACTTAATACTGCTGCTCCAAACGCCCAAAAGTATAACTTTCTTGATTGCAAAGGTACAAGACCAAAAAGCAATAGAATTCCCACTAAAACAAATATCCAAATTATTCCCCAGGAAGTACGTACTTGAGTTAAAGCATCTTGGAATACTTCTAAGGCCATATCTGGTTCAACTATCATTAATCGTCGCCAATAAGGAATAAGGCCAGTTATGTAGAAGTATCCGTCTGTAACTGCTGTACCTAGTAGAGAACCAAGGTAAAAACAGTTACCTATCATTTCTCTTTTGTGTGCCAAACACCATAAAGCAAAAGGTACACATATCGCCTCAACTGGTAAATGGAGGAGTGGTTCTTGTCGTAGCCAACCCCAGTATATTGAGCCTGTTAACCAACTCCAAGTAAATCCCAATAATAGATCGCCCCATATATGGGTATCTCTATCTTTAAGTAGTTTTAAACTTAGCCATAACCAGAAACCTGTCATCGCCAAACTTAACCAAGGTAGTTGACGTACCATTGGAGCTTGAAAAAATACTGGCACTGACACTAGAAATACGGCAGTACAAAACACAGCCCATTTTTGGCTGATTCTAATTTTTTCAGAAAAAAAGAAAAATGAATTTGTCCCCAATTTTTCTGGGTAAAGCATTGTGACTCTAGCAAATAAAGTATTATTCAACAAGGTTTTTTTAATATTTTTTACTTAACTTTATGTAATTTAATATATCATACATATTTATTATCCCCTCCTGGGGCATTTTTATAATAATAGCTATTTTATCCCCTCCTAGGGGATTTTTTAGGAAGAGTTAATAATAAACAAAAATCCTATAAATTAAAGAGTTTTGAGGAGTGAAAACTCAAAAAAGTGGCAATACTTCTGATGCTATAATCAAGCCATAGTTGTACTAAAAACCCTACTGAATGAAATTCTTATTTGCTGTCATTGTCAGCGCCCTAATTTTTATCTCTCTAGAAAAAGTAGGCCAGTCATTACCTTTGGACCCCACTTCCACCTCCGAGCAGCTCTCACAAATGAATATTTTTCAAGCAGTTATTCTAGGTATGGTACAAGGGTTAACAGAATTTTTACCCATTAGTAGTACAGCTCACCTCAAGATTGTTCCTGTCGCCCTGGGTTGGGGAGACCCTGGTGTGGCTTTTACCGCTGTGATTCAATTGGGCAGTATTTTTTCAGTTGTTTGGTATTTTTGGCAGGACTTGACAAAGATTGCGGTCGGTGCATATAAATCTATAGTCACATCCGACTACCAGTCTCCAGATTTCCGCATGGCAGTTGGAATAGCACTGGGAACCATACCAATAGTATTTTTTGGCTTACTAATCAAAATATTTGTTCCAGATTTTGATAACTCGGTCTTGCGCAGTACAGTGGCGATCGCTATTGCTTCAATAGTTATGGCTTTATTATTAGGAATAGCAGAGAAAATTGGCACTCGAAAACGTAATTTTGAGCAACTAGATATTAAAGATGGCATACTCATGGGATTAGCTCAAGCATTGGCATTAGTCCCCGGAGTATCTCGCTCTGGCTCAACTATTACAGGTGGCCTATTTATGGGATTAGAAAGGGCTACAGCAGCAAAATTTTCTTTTTTATTGGGTCTTCCAGCGATTACTTTAGCAGGTTTAGTTGAACTGAAGACTCTATTGGATGAAGGTTTTGGGGGTGTGGGTTTAGTACCTACTATTGCTGGAATTATATCCGCAATAATTTTTTCTTACATAGCAATTGCTTGGTTGATTAAATACTTACAAACTAAAGATACATGGATATTTGTTTGGTATAGATTAGCTTTTGGGGTATTAATTTTAGTGGCGATCGCTGGTGGTGTAATTTGAAGAGGGAAGAGGGAAGAAGGAAGAAGGAAGAAGGAAGAAGGAAGGAAGAGGAAAGGACTGAAATTTGGAAATAATGGATCGGGAAAATGTAACAGTTTGCTAATAAAAGTTATCAATTCTTTCCCCCTACTCTCTGTTTTGGAGGAAATTTCTACTATAAAAATTGAACCCATCCAAGAGTTTCTTAGATGGGAATGAAAGCTACAAAAAACAAAAAAAACTTAACTAGCTATCAGCTATTAGCTATCAGCTATTAGCCTAAAAATTTGTGCATAGAATTAAGTATCTGTTTGTGGAGCATTCAGGAACGTCCAAGCTTGGGTCAAACATCCCCGACACGCGAGCAAGTCATTTAATTTTAGGAGGGGTTTAAATCCCCTTCTAAAAAGCTGACCGCTGATTGCTGAACTGCTGTTTGCGGAGCATTCCGTCAGGAAAAGCTTTTTAAGACATGGCCTGAATGATATAGTCAAAGTAAGGAGCAGCTTCCTGAACATCTTCATCATCAAGTAAAGCAAGAGAAGCTTCCTTCAAACAACGGATTGACTCTACCATTCCAGGAACAGGTACACCCAATGAGTTGTACATTTCCCGAACACCAATCAAACCAATACTTTCAATTGGATCTTTATCACCAGCTAGTACTCCATAAGTAATCAAACGCAAGTACCAACCATAATCCCGGAGGCACAAAGCACGCTCACGTTGACCAAAAGCATTACCACCAGGGGCAATAAAATCTGGACGCCTGCGCCACAACTCTTGACTAGCTTTGTCCACAATTTTTTTCTCATTTTCAGAAAGCACGCTAGCAATACGCACGCGCTGCTCGCCTGTTTTTAAAAAAGTATTTATGGCTTGAAGTTCCCCACTACTGGGGTAACGTAATTCATCGTCTGCTTTGAGAATAACTTGGCTAACTACACTCATAATTATCAAAAAATTTCAGAATTATATTTCATTTTAGCTATTGACGACCTTTCTCAGTCATCAAATTTGAGTGATTTAATTTGAGAGATTTATTGGTATTGTTGAATAGTGGATATTAATTAGGAGTCAGGAGTCAGGAGTCAGGAGTTAGGAGTCAGGAGTCAGGAGTCAGGAGTTAGGAGTTAGGAGTCGGGAATTTAGAAAGGTAGAAAAAAATTTTCATTACCTTTAATTAATGACTAAAATGATTTTGCTAAATTAATGATTTTTAATAAAAAATTATAGGCGATTTGAAATAATTAATCTTGGCAATTGACATCCTCTCCGTGCTTAAGCGACGGAGATTCCCACATCACTGTGAGACTTTCCTCTTTCGTCGAGTCAACTTACTTGCCTGAGTTTCCTCAAGCAAGCAGAGGTCGTTCTCTCCGGAGGCGTGACTTTCCCTGTGCCCCAGGGTAGTTAATAATTGTTTTAGTGCTGCTTGGAGGATATTAATTGCAGCATTTGCCTCCTACGGAGGAGCTACGCTAACGTCCCTATCTACTTCATAACCACAATGTGGACATTGATGAGTTCTGGTGCTGAGAGTTTTGACAACAGTTTCACCGCAGTTAGAAAAGTTTTGAGATGTATAAGCAGGTTCTACTGCAATTACAGGTATCCCATAAATACTGCCAAAATATTCTAACCATTCTCTAAATCTGTACCATGCTGCATCTGCTATTGATTTTGCTAGCTTGTGGTTTTTAATCATGTTACGCACCCGTAGGTTTTCTATCGCTACCAAGTCGTTAGACTGTATGACGCACTGAGCTAACTTACAAACCCAGTCGTTACGTCTGCGTGAAACCTTTAGATGTGCTCTACCTAATTTATTCTTGGCTTTAACTCCCCCGGCGGGAAGTCCCGCGCTCTCCTTCGGGGGAGCGGAGGGATGGGAAAGCCGGGCGTTATTTATGTGGTTCGTCCTGATTTTCTATGTATTTTTTTAGCACTGAAACACTTACACCACCACAGCTAGCAATAAAGTATGATTCACTCCAAAAAACAGCTTTGAAATAAGCTTTGTTGATTTGTTCTGGAAACTCCGTTCTAAGAGCTGATTTATAAAGTAAATCTTAAGTTAGCTAGTCGCCTAACCATAAGGTGAATTAAAGAGCCATAAATCATGGCTTCACTTATATCTGAATACACCTCATAATCTTTACTTAAGCGTCTAAAT
>NZ_JAAHGH010000019.1:0-29818 GCF_010672525.1 Okeania sp. SIO2B3
ATTTCAAGCAGCAAGTATGGGCTTCCTATTCTCAATCTGAGCCAGTAGCTAATATTGTTCCCGCACCTAAATACGATTCTTCTAAAGCCACAGCTAATATGGCTCAAATATTCAGAATTAAAAACGAAGCAAGCAATGTCGGGAATGCGCTCGACCAACTTACCAGTTCTCTAGAGTCTTTTTATGGGCAGGTAGGGACAGAAATGGCATCGCGTTGTGGTGGTGCGCTGGTGGGTAATTTCAATGATGGGATGGCACAAATACTAGAGCAGCTAGGCCACACTTCAAAATGATTGCAGAAGTCCGAATATGCGATGATTGATGCCACTATTGTCCGTGCTCATCAACATAGTGCTGGAGCGAAGGACAGTAGTGCAGAACAAGAAGACATTGGCCGTAGCAAAGGAGGGTTGAGTACCAAGATACATGGAGTAGTAGATGCTCTCGGTAATCCTACCCATTTTTTTTAACTCCGGGCCAAGCATGCGACTTAGATGGAGCAGATATTCTCTTACCAGTTGTAGAAGCTCAAGCAGTTTTGGCTGAATTACGCTTATGATGCTCAGGAGCGAGTAATTGAACCTTTAAGCAACAGAGGAATAGAAGTAGTGATTCCACCTTACGAAAAACCGGAAAGAAAGCTGTCACAGGAAATGAGATATTGTACAAAGCACGTCTATGAATCGAAAATTTCTTTGCTAAACTCAAACAGTACCCTCGCGTTGGCGGAGGATGGTGGCGGCAGCTATATCGCGACTAGATATGATCAACGTTCAGTTAACTTCCTGGGGGGAATTCCTACAGGTAGCCTCAGTCATTTTATTAGCATAGCGATCGCGACGATATCCATACATCATAAAATACCAATTTTGTCAACCTTCTTGATTGATGACACGCCCTAAGATTCTAGATTTTTGTTAAACCGACACTCTAGGCTATTTATTCTCCTAGAAACGAATCGCACATTGCTGGCTGCTACAGGTATAACACAACTGTCATCTCCCCCGATTTTTTTCACTCTCTTGACAAATATCTCAAACTCATTGTTGAATTAAAATAAGAGTTTTTATTACAGAAGGAGGTCAAAAGGCATTAGAGAACTGGCTTTTAAGCCTAAAAAGGCTTTGTTGCACAAAGAAAGGAAATAGGGTAAAAAAAATATGCGTGGCAGAAAAAAACTACACTAAGGGTAGATATGAGTAAGTCCAAGTCCAAGTACCTCCTCAGCAACTGGTCTGAATATGATGCTTCCCTAAAACAGAGAGGGAGTCTCACATTTTGGCGCTTATGATGAAGTAGTAGAGCAGTGGGTAAACCAACAAAAAACTGGACTTAGGGGAGCATCAAATACATATAGTGATACAGCCATTGAATTTATGGTGACTATACAATCATTGTTTGGTCTGGCCGGAGGACAGACGCTTATGTTTTGTGGAATCTATATTTCAATTAATGGACTTAGATTTACCAGCTACCTTTCCATAGCACTGTATCCCGTCGCTTGCCAAAACTGAATGTTCAACTGTCAGTTATACCAACGATCTCAGGCCATTTATCTGGTAGTAGATTCTACAGGAGTGAAAGTTTATGGAGAGGGTGAATGGAAAACAAGAGTTCATGGTGTCAGTAAACGGCGTACATGGCGTAAATTACATCTAGGGGTAAATGAGGCCACAGGGGAGATAGTGAATGGGTTAGTGACTACCAATGATGTAAGTGATGACCAAGTATTTTCTGACCTGTTAGATGGAGTAGATGGTGAAATAGGCCAAGTCTCAGGAGATGGAGCCTATGATAAGTATAAGTGTTATGAGAAAGCCAGGCAACGAGGAGCAAAAGCAACAATTCCACCCAGGAAAAATGCAGTAATAGGTCAACATGGCAACTGTAAATCTAAACCTCATCCCAGAGATGAAAATCTCAGAAGAATAAGAAAAGTAGGACGCAAGAAATGGAAACGTGAAAGTGGCTATCATCGACGTTCCCTATCATAAACTACAATGTTTAGGCTCAAAGTGATGTTTGGAGGGCAGTTGCGACGACGAAAATTCGATAATCAAGCAGTAGAGTGGTCCATACAATGTGCCATGCTCAACCGCATGATTCAAACGGGTAAGCCCAAAAGCTACAAAGTTCAAATCTAGATCAATTCCAATAAGGGAGTTCCTGCGATCGCTACTTTCATGCAACAAAGCCGATACCCTCTTAAAGTTTCATCTCTTGATTTGCCAAGGCCACATTTTGAAAGTTATAGAAGAAATGGAAGAGATTCTAGTTCAAAGGTGTCGGACTCTGTCAACAATGACAACAGAAATCAAAAACTTAACCAACTACTCTTGGCTAAACTATTAGGAACAATAGTCATCTTATCATTCCCACACTTTTTTGATGCACTACCCATATTTAGTATGATATAATAAGGGAAAAATTAAAAAAATGCTAGAGTTAATTAATCGTTACGAACACGGCTTTGTATCTATTCCTGTAATTTTAGCCTGTAGAGAAAAGGGATTATTTGAATTAATCAAACAAAAAAAAATAACCCACCAGCAAATAGCTAAAACCCTAAGAGCAAACACAGGTCATCTGCAAGTAGCATTAAGAATGATGCAATCCCTAGGTTGGCTATCAAAAAATGAACTTGGAGAATACTCCCTCACAGACAATTCTCAAGGGTACTTGTCCATTCCTGAAGAAATATTAGATCTATACAACCTACCCATAGAATCATACTTACGAGGAAAAGAAAAGCCTGATGTCCTCAAAAATTGGATAGAGCTTTCTCAACAGCAGTGGCATATTAATGATCAAACAATTGCAGATTTCTTAGATGGGGCTCTAATAATACCAATAATGCTAGCACTTCACAAGCATAAATTATTAGCAGTAGACCAGGAAAAAAAGCCCTTATTCTCTAGTGTAAGTCCTCAAATACGAAAAGAATTATCAACATGGTTTATAGCGAAAGGATGGGCAGAGAAAAGTTCTGTCATTGTCCACAAACAAAATGAAAAATCAACGGACGATGAAAATAAATTATACTTAACAGCCCTGGGTAAATTTATAGTAGAGAGAATACTAATTACGGGAGTTACCGCTTCCTATACTCCCATGTTGTTGCAGATTTCAGACGTATTATTTGGAAAAAGTCAAACAGTATTTTGTAGAGACGAACAAGGAAGTGAAAGTCACATCGATCGAAAATTGAACGTAATGAGCAGTGGTTTTCAACACCAGAAGTTTTTTGCTGATGTAGACGAATTAATTCTGAGTATTTTTAATCAATTACCCTATTACGAACAACCAAACTATATTGTAGACATGGGTTGTGGGGATGGCACACTACTCAAACGGGTTTATCAAGTAATTAGTACAAAATCTGCTAGAGGAAAAGTGCTAGACAAATATCCAGTGCAGATGATTGGAGTAGATTATAACCAAGCATCGTTGCAAGAATCTGCATTAACTTTAGCAGATATTCCTAACTTGCTAATGAAGGGGGATATTGGAAACCCACAACAAATGATATCCGACTTAAGAACTCAGGGAATTGACGATCCAGAAAAAATTCTCCACATTCGCTCCTTTTTAGACCACGATCGTCCATTTATTCCTCCCAAAAATTTAGAAGCAGCAAAAAGGCGGGGCCAACTTTCTTACTCAGGGGTTTATGTAGATTCAGACGGCGGTTTAATTCCGGCCCAGATTATGATACAAAGCTTGGTAGAACATCTGGAAAGATGGTCTTCTGTGGTTACTAAACATGGGATGATGATTCTGGAAGTTCATTGTTTAGAACCAGAAGTAGTAAACAAATTTTTAGACAGTAGTAATAACCTGCATTTTGATGCTTTACAAGCTTTCTCAAGTCAACATTTGGTAGAAGCTGAAGTGTTTCTCAGTTGTGCTGCTGAAGTAGGTTTATTCCCCAAGTGGGAGTTCTCGAAACGATATCCTCAGAATTTTCCATTTAGTCGTATCACCTTAAATTGTTTTGAGAAAAAGCCTTACAAGTTGCGCCATCCTACAATTAAGGATTTACCAGAGCTAATAGTACTAGAGGAATTGTGTTGGTCAGAAAATCTCCGGGTTGACAGTGAAGAAATTCAGAGGCGGATTTTGAATTTTCCACAAGGGCAATTTATTTTAGAAATTGAGGAAAAGATTGTTGGAGCTATTTATTCTCAAAAGATTGTTCAGACTGAAGTTTTGGAGAATAGAACTTTTGTAGAAGTGCCATCATTACATACTGAATCAGGAGTAGTGATACAATTACTAGCTACAAATATTTTGCCAGAGTTGCAAAACCAAGGGTTAGGGGACCAATTACTGGAATGGATGCTTCAGTATTGTGCTGTGATGGGTGGTGTGGAAAGGGTTGTGGGAGTAACTCGTTGTCGTAATTATCCAGACTATTTCCCAATGCCAATGACAGAATATATCCACAAAAAAAATGATTCAGGGCTACTGGTAGACCAGATATTGCGCTTTCATCAGATACATGGGGCAAAAATTCAAAAAGTTCTTCCTGGTTATAGGCCCAAGGATATAGAGAACAAAGGTTATGGTGTTCTGATAGAATACGATATCCATAATCGTCAACGTTTTGATGGTGTAGGAGTTGAAAAAAATCAGCAGGAAAAAGTAGAAATAGATGTAGATGTAGATGAAGTTGTGGCTGGTTGTGTTCGGACAGTAATGAATAAGAAACGCTCTTTTGATTCAGATCGCCCACTGATGGAAATGGGAATCGAATCTTTGGAACTGTTAGAACTGAAATATTTATTGGAGAAAAAACTGGAAGTAAAAATCGAGCCGAACTTCTTCTTTAAATATGGAACTCCAAAGGCGATCGCTAGTTATTTTAAAGGAGAAACACCAGCTAAACAAAAGAATATTTCTGAGTTCTTGCCAAAAATCGCACAACTAGAGTCAAAAGCCGAAAAAACTGATTCAGGTTTTTCGGCTGCTCAATTAGAAAACGGGATAGCAATTATTGGTATGGCTTGTCGATTTCCCGGAGATGCCGATAGCCCCCAAAAGTATTGGTCATTACTGCGTGATGGGATTGATGCAATTACGGAAGTACCTCCAACTCGTTGGGATATTGAAAAATATTTTAATTCTGATCAAAATCAACCAGGAAAAATATCCAGTCGTTATGGTGGTTTTATTTCCGAAGTTGACAAATTTGATGCAGAGTTTTTCCATATTTCGCCCCGTGAAGCTAAATATATAGATCCACAACAACGTATATTACTAGAAGAAAACTGGAAGGCATTAGAAAATGCTGGTATTAATCCAAAATCTCTTTCGGGAACAGAAACAGGAGTATTTGTAGGTATAGGTTTTCATGATTATGAACAGCTACAGTACAAACATAATCAGGAGCAAGATTTAAACATCTATTTTGCTACAGGTAGTTCTACTGCTATAGGTGCGGGAAGATTATCCTACTTTTTGAAATTAAATGGTCCAGCTATAACAGTAGATACGGCCTGTTCATCATCTCTAAGTGCTGTTCATTTAGCTTGTCAAAGTATACGCAATGGTGAATGTGAATTAGCTCTAGCATCAGGGGTGAATTTATTGTTGTCTCCTGAGTTGAGTATTAGTTTCTCTCAAGCAGGAATGTTATCGCCTGATGGACGTTGTAAGACTTTTGATGCTACAGCCAATGGTTATGTACGGAGTGAAGGGTGTGGAGTGGTAGTTCTCAAGTCATTGAAACAGGCCATAGCAGATAGAGACCCAATTTTAGCAGTGGTTAGGGGTACAGCAATTAATCAGGATGGTGCTAGCAATGGAATGACTGCACCAAATCAATCAGCTCAAGAAGCGGTGATTCAGAAAGCCTTGTCTGTAGCGGGAATATCAGCTAATCAAGTGTCTTATGTAGAAGCTCATGGTACGGGTACTTCTTTGGGGGACCCAGTAGAAATTAAGGCTCTGGAAGTGGTGTATGGAGAAAATCGTGGTTCGGAACGCCCTTTAACGATCAGTTCAGTGAAGACAAATATTGGTCATACTGAAGCAGCAGCAGGTATTGCCGGGTTAATTAAGGTGGTGTTGTCACTGCAAAATAAGTATATACCACCTCATTTACATTTGAGGGAGCTGAATCCTTATATGAGTTTAGCCGGGATTCCTGGTATGATTCCGATGGAGGGTAAGGCATGGGAAAAATATGATGGAGAAGACAGTTGTGTAGGAGCGGTAAGTTCTTTTGGTTTCAGTGGCACAAATGCTCACGTTATTCTGGAGGAAGTACCTACAGAAGTCAGAAGTGAAGATGATTTAGAACAGGACGTTCATCTATTAACGCTTTCAGCGAAAACTCAAACAGCTCTGGGAGATTTAGTCAGGAGTTATCAGAATTATCTGGAAACCAATCCAGGATTAGAACTGGCAGATGTATGTTATACAGCTAACACTGGGCGAGCTCAGTTTAATCATCGACTAGGAGTCATTGCTAGTAACCTACAGGAATTAAGGAAAAAACTTCTACAACACAAAGCAGGGGAGGAAGTCGTCGGAGTATTTTCAGGAAAACTACCCAATGATAGTAGCGTTCCTAAATTAGCCTTCCTATTTACAGGTCAAGGTTCCCAGTATGTGAATATGGGAAGAAAACTATATGAAACTCAGCCGACATTCCGTCAAGCTTTAGAGGAATGTGACCAAATCCTAAGCCCCTATCTAGAACATTCGCTCTTAGAAATTCTCTATCCTAAAAATGTACAAAAGTCAAGTTCATCTTTAATAGATCAAACCGCTTATACTCAACCTGCTTTGTTTGCTATTGAATACTCTTTGTTCAAGTTATGGGAATCTTGGGGAATAAAACCAAATGTAGTGATGGGGCACAGCGTGGGCGAATATGTAGCAGCAACAGTAGCAGGAGTATTCAGTTTAGAAGATGGACTGAAATTAATTGCTATGCGGGGGCGGTTAATGCAGCAGTTGCCTTCTGGTGGTGGAATGGTTTCTGTGATGGCATCAGAATCTCAAGTAACAAAGGTTATAGAGAACTATAATTCCCAAGTGGTCATAGCAGCCATTAATGGACCAGAAAGTATAGTAATTTCTGGTAAAAGTGAATTTATCGCAGCGATTTGTAGTAAATTAGAAGCTATCGGAATTAAAACCAAAAAATTAGAGGTATCCCATGCTTTTCACTCTCATTTGATGGAACCAATGTTGGCCGAATTTGAGGTTATAGCTAAACAAGTAACCTATAGTCAACCTCAGATACCACTGATATCTAATGTTAATGGCCAAAAAGTTGATTTGGAAATAACTAAGGCTGAGTATTGGGTAGATCATGTCTTAAAGCCAGTGCGTTTTGCTGAGAGCATGAAAACTTTGCATCAGGAAGGGTCTGAGTTATTTATAGAAATTGGACCTAGACCGATTCTACTGGGGATGGGTCGTCAATGTTTGCCAGAGGATGAGGGACTATGGTTTCCTTCCTTACGCCCACCAAAAGCAGAATTGCAACAAATGTTAGAGAGCTTGGGGCAGTTGTATGTGCAAGGAATCAAAGTGGATTGGTCAGGGTTTGAACAAAACTATGCTGGCAGGAAAGTAGCATTACCCACTTATCCATTCCAGAAACAACGATATTGGCTTGATATTCAAAAAAATGGTTTAACTGAAACACAAAATCTCTTGAATGAAGAAAATCAGGAGTATATAGAGTCAAAAGAATTGATTCAGGAGAAATATGACTTTATGCGGAGAAAAAAAACAGCAGTAAGATCCAGGCGACAAGAAAAAATCATACAAGAATTGTGTGAGATAATTGCCCAAGAATTAGGATTTGAGCCATCTCAAGTAGATAGTTCTAATAACTTATTAGAAATGGGAGCAGATTCACTAACTCTGATGGCAGCAGGAAGAAAGATAGAAAAAAATTATGGGATCAAGATCACAATCCGCCAATTTTTTGAAGAATTAACAACAGTAGATGCTTTGGCGAAATACATAGATGAGAAGTTATTACCAGAGTTGGGAGAAGATACTGTAGAGAGGCAAGATCAATGGCAGGCTTTATCACAGCCAGAAGAAAGATCATTATTACAGACAGTTAAAGATAAAATAGAATCACCCCCTGTTAAGCCAGAAATACCAGGAGACTCGACTGCTCTAGAAAGAATTATGCAGCAGCAACTCCAGGTTATGTCCCAGATTATGTCCCAGCAGTTAGAAGTTTTGCAGGGAAAGATCGACTATACAAACCAGATTTCTGTCCCGAACAATGGACAGTCTCATCAGAGATTTGACAGAGAATCTTCTGCCTCTAAAGTAGAAATGAAGCGAGGGTTGACCAAGCCATCTGTTCAACCTAGTCAAGAGGTTTCAAGAGTCAGCTTTGGTCAGTTATCACCTAGTGATTATTTAAGAACACCAGTAGAAATTGAACAGCAACTCAATAAAATTATTCCAGAATTAATAGTTCAGGCAGATTTGGATAGTTACGGGGAAATACCAACTGAGTTAGAAAATTTAAGTGTAGATTATATAGTGCAGGCACTACAAGAAATGGGCTGGTCTTACCAACCAGGAGAAAGTTTTTCTACAGAATCAGTGGTCCAAAGTTTAGGTGTAGTTAGTGACCAGCAGCGATTGTTCAAGCGTCTGTTAGAAATCCTAGCAGAAGAGGGAATCTTGCACTCAACCCAACAACAATGGCAAATGGTGCAAACTCTAGAGGGAGCTAACCCAGAAGAGAAAAGTCAGAAGTTGTTGAGTCAATATCCCAATGCTCAAGCTGAACTTACCCTACTCGATCGTTGTGCTTCCCAACTGAGTGGGGTACTGCAAGGTAAATTAAATCCATTGCAACTGGTTTTTCCAGAAGGAGATTTAACTGCCGCAACCAAACTATATCAAGAATCTCCTCCATCTCAGGTGATGAATAATATCGTTCAAGGGGCGATCGCTACAGCTATAGAGAAGTTACCAGAAAATCATGGAGTCAGATTTTTGGAGATAGGTGCAGGTACTGGAGGAACTACAAGTTATATTCTGCCTCATCTTAATCCCAATCAAAGCGAATATGTGTTTACGGATATAGGAGGATTTTTCAATGTCAGAGCTAAAGAAAAATTCCGAGATTATTCTTATGTACGTTATCAAACTCTAGATATTGAAAAAAACCCAACAAATCAAGGATTTGAGTCTCACAGTTACGATGTGATTATTGCTGCTAATGTGCTTCATGCAACTACTTCTATGAGTGAGACTTTATCCCATGTGCAGCAACTATTAGCACCAGGGGGAATGTTAGTGTTGTGGGAAAAGACGACTCCTCAGAGATGGTTAGATTTAATCTTTGGGTTATTAGGTGGATGGCAGAAATTCAATGATTTAGACTTACGCCCTGATTCACCTTTACTAAGTCGCTCCAAGTGGGAGCAGTTACTGAGTGAAAGTGGTTTTGCGGAAGTTGTCACTGTTCCTAAGACTGGGGAAATATCAACAGCTTTATCTAAAGAAGCAGTGATTATTGCTCAAGCAGAGTCAAATAAAATCAAGGAAAAGATATCTGGGACAAATACTTCCAGGAAAGTAGCCTTGAACAAACGTAAAGCAGCTTTGAACAAACAGCAACAGAGCTACTTAGATGAATTTATTACTACTTACACAAGGAAAACTCAAAAATCTCAAGAAACGGCCCAACGTTATCGTCCAGTCCTCGCTGATAAAAGAGCTACAGCCAGATGGATAATGGAACTGAAAGAGATGAGATATCCCATAGTTGGAGAATCAGCTAATGGGTCTAGGATGTGGGATGTTGACGGCAATGAGTATATAGACATCTCCTTGGGATTTGGTGTACATCTGTTTGGTCATAAGCCACAATTTATCAGTGAAGCTATCCAAAATTGGTTAAGTCAAGGGGTACAAGTTGGTCCGCAAGCAAAATTTGTAGGGGAAGTAGCACAGTTAATTCAACAACTCACAGGTATGGAGCGAGTTGCATTCTGTAACTCCGGTACAGAAGCAATGATGACAGCAGTACGTTTAGCACGTCTAACTACGGGTCGAGATAAGATTGTTATGTTTACTAATTCTTATCACGGTCATTCAGATGGAGTTTTAGCCGTTGCGCCGACTAATCTAGACAACAATCATAGAGCTGTTCCTGTATCACCAGGGGTATTGCAAAATATGGTTGATGATGTTATTGTCCTAGATTATGGAGCAAGTAAATCTCTAGATATTATTAGAGCTAATGGCCATAAATTAGCTGCTGTTTTGGTAGAACCAGTACAAAGTCGCCGACTAAGTTTACAACCAAAAGAGTTTCTTCAGGAACTAAGAGAGTTTACTAAACAAGCAGGTATTGCTCTAGTTTTTGATGAGGTAATTACTGGCTTTCGTATTCATCCAGGAGGGGCGCAGGCTTGGTTTGATATTGAAGCAGACATTGTTGCCTATGGTAAGTGTGTCGGTGGTGGTGTACCAATAGGAATTATTGCTGGTAAAGGTGAGTATATGGACGGCCTTGATGGTGGTCAGTGGAACTACGGAGATGATTCCTATCCTAAGAAACTACAGACATTCTTTGGTGGTACTTTCAACAAAAATCCTTTAGCGATGGCTACAGCAAAAGCAGTGCTGGAGCATTTGCAAAGGGAAGGAGCATCACTACAAGAAAATCTCAATCAACGTACTTTAAAGCTTGTAGAAACACTAAATACTTACTTTCAACAAGAAGATTTACCACTTAAGCTGATATATTTTGCATCTCTATTTCAATTTGTTTCATCGGATAATGAGAGCTATATATTTCAACCAATAGAAGTGGAAATACTGATTCATCATCTAATAAAAAAAGGTCTTTATATATGGGAAGGGAGAGTTTGTTTTCTTTCTACAGCTCATACGGAGCAAGATATTGATGATATTATTTCTGTTGTCAAACAGAGCGTATCAGAAATGCGCCTGGGGGGTTTTTTCCAAAAAAAGAATCAGTCAACTACTGAAACCGATGTCAAAAAAATTGAGCGAGTAAGAGATGTATCAATTGAATTTCAGGAAACTCCAAGGGGGGAACCAGTAGTTGTACCTCTGACTGAAGCTCAAAAACAATTTTGGTTTTTAGACCAAGTTGAGGAAAATAGTAGACAAGCTTATATTGACCAAGTGTGTCTACAGTTGGAGGGAATATTTAATATCAATGCAATGGAGCAAGCAATCAAAAAGATTGTAGAACGTCATGAAGCTCTACGGACAAAAATATCTTCTGAAGGAGATTTTCAGGAAGTTTTACCGGAGGTAAAAATCCAGGTTCCCTTGATTGATTTCTCAAGTTTGTCAGATAGCGATCGCGAATCTAAAATAACTGAATGGTTAGAGGAAGAGATTCAAAAACCTTTCAATCTGAGTCAACCTCCGCTGTTACGAGGTTATATTCTTAAAATAGAAGAAAAATTACATCGGTTAGTATTAAGAATTCATCATATTATTAATGATGGTTTGTCTACAGAAATAATTCTCAAAGAGATAGTAACTTTTTATGCAGCTGAATGTGAAGAAAAAGTATGTCAACTAGAGCCACCGATGCAATTTAGGGAATATGTAAAGTGGCAAAACAACATTAGCAAAACAGAGGAAATGGCAGTAAGTGAATCTTACTGGTTAGATAAATTTTCTACCTCAATTCCTATTCTGAATTTGCCAACAGATCGCCCACGTCCGTCAATAATGACTTATAGAGGTAGTAGGCAAACTCTTAAGTTAGATGGTAACTTTTTTGCAGGAATAAAAACATTTAGTAAACAGAAGGGTTGTACTTTGTTTATGACTTTGCTAGCAACCTATAATATTTTACTAAGCAAACTGACAGGTGATGAGGAAATTATAGTAGGTACTGCAGCCAGGGGGCGTGGTTTGGAAGGCAGTCAAAATATGATTGGCTATTGTAATAATGTGTTGCCCATTCGGAGTAGTATTGATGAGTCTCTATCCTTCTCAGAATTTTTAATAAGAACAAGGAGTATTTTATTAAACGATTATCAAAATCAAGATTATCCATTCCCGAAATTACTAACTAAACTTAATCTGGAAAGAGACCCGAGTAGACCGATTTTGGTATCAACTTTATTTAACTTAGACAGAATTTGGGCTTTGTCAAATATATCAGGATTGAAAACTAGGTTGATACCTATTCCTAAAAAGTTTGTTCCTTACGATATTGTTCTAGATATTACGGAAACAGAAAATGAATTGTTATTCAATTTAGATTACAATTTGGATTTATTTGATGATACTACGGTCGAGCGTTGGTTGATTCATTTCCAAACTTTGTTAGAAGCTATTATTACAGATCCAGAACAAAAAATTGCTCAACTGTCACTATTAACAGCAGCAGAAAAACAACAATTATTAGAATTTTGTGGGTATCAAAACAACCGTATTCCTCCGAATTTGTTACATAATAATTTACCTATTTATATCCTAGATGCTCACCAACAAATGGTTCCTCCTGGAGTCGAAGGAGAAATATATATTTCTACATCCCTTCTTGCCCAAGATTCCAGAGATATCTATCAACACCCTCAACTAGGTCTGTTACAGAAAACCCAACAATGGGGACGTAGACTGTCAAACGGGTTTATAGAATGGAAAGGTGACATCACGAGAATCAGAAAAGTTAAAGGCAACAGAATTAATCTACAAGAAATTGAAGTTGTCTTGCGATCGCATCCTGAAGTAAAAGACTGCTATATATTAGTGCGCAACCAACAGATAATAGCTTATATAGAAGTATCAAAAACTATATCTCCTGAATTGCTCCGGACTGAGGTAAAACATCTGTTACCAGGTCGCCATCTGCAACCAGATGCTTATGTACAAGTATCAACATTACCTCTAACAGCATCAGGAAAAATAGACGAAAAAGCTTTAGAGTCTTTAGAAGTAATAGACTCCAACTTAATAGAAAGTTGGGAAGAAAAACTGCAGTCGCATCCACAAATAAAACAAGCAGCAGTAGTAGTAGGACCTAAGCAAGGCAAAGTATCTCCACCATTTCATATATTAGACCTAATTCCTGAAGCCATAACTACAGTCAAGCCATCAGTAACCACAGCAGCAGTTCCATTGATAGTAGAGGAGGGAACCCCATCAGAAGAGTTAACAGTAGCTGTACCAGCATTGAGTGACGGGGGTCAGTTGATTTTTTCAGATAATGCACCACAAACCCTAGCAGAAGCTCTACAAAGAGCAGCCCAACAGGATTCAGAAAGGGGATTGATTTATATTAACTCTGATGGTTTAGAGTCAATTCAATCCTATGCAGACTTACTTAGAGACGCAGAAAAGATTTTAGCAGGATTGAGAAAAATTGGTCTTCAACCCCAAGACAAAGTAATTTTTCAACTCTCCAAAAATCAAGATTTTATCAGGGCGTTTTGGGGGTGTGTGTTAGGAGGATTTATACCAGTACCAGTATCAATTGCCCGTAGTTATGACCAACCAAACACCACTCTGAGTAAATTACAAAATAGCTGGCAGATATTGGGTAAACCATTGGTATTGACAGATAGTCAGTTAGCACCAAAAATTCAGAAATTGTTTCAAGGATGGAATTTGGAAGACTTGAAACTAGAAACACTGGAAACTTTGCAAAAGTGCGAACCCGACCGGAATTGGTACAAAAGTAAGCCAGAAAATTTAGCCGTATTGCTGCTGACTTCTGGTAGTACAGGAATGCCAAAAGCAGTGATGCAAAGTCATCGCAGTTTGTTGAGTCGTAGTGCTGCGACTTCCCAAATGAACAACTTTACATCTGAAGATATTTCCTTAAACTGGTTTCCCCTAGACCATGTGGGAGGAATAGTGATGTTTCATCTGAGGGATGTTTATTTAGGATGTCAACAAATTCAAGCTCCAATAGAAGTTGTATTGGAAGCACCTACGAAGTGGTTAGATTGGATTTCTGAGTATGGAGTGACGATAACTTGGGCACCAAATTTTGCTTATGGATTAGTTGTTGAGCAAATTGAAAAGCTCTCAAAACAGGGAAAAACAGTAGAGCAAAAATGGAATTTATCTTCCCTCAAATTTCTCCTGAATGGAGGGGAGGCGATCGCTGCCAAAAGCGCCAGAATATTTTTAGAATTACTGATTCCCTATCATCTACCAGCTCAAGCAATGCACCCTGCTTGGGGAATGTCGGAGACATCTTCAGGGGTCGCATACTCTCATAACTTTTTATTGGAGTCAACAACAAATGAGCAAAAATTTGTGGAAGTAGGTGCTCCTACACCGGGAACAAAAATCAGAATTGTAGATAATCAAGACCAATTGGTAAGAGAAAGTGAAATTGGCAGTGTACAAATACAAGGAGTATCAGTAACGTCTGGTTATTATCAAAATCCAGTGGCAACAAAGGAAGCTTTTACAAAAGATGGCTGGTTTAATACAGGAGATTTAGGATTTCTCAAAGCTGGGCAATTAACAATTACTGGACGACAAAAAGATGTTATTATTATCAACGGTTTGAATTATTACAGTCATGAAATAGAAGCGGTTGTCGAAGAATTAGCAGGAATAGAAGTTTCTTATACCGCAGCTTGTGCTATTCGAGAGTATCAACAAGATACAGACAAATTAGCTATATTTTTCAGCACTCAAAAAACAGAAGATAATGATTTGATAGAGCTGCTCCAAGAAATTCGCTCAGTTGTAGTAAAATCTATTGGTATTAATCCAGATTATCTTATCCCTGTAGAGCCAGAAAAAATTCCTAAAACAGCTATAGGGAAAATTCAGCGTACACAATTAAAACAACGTTTTGAAGCTGGTGAGTTTCAGTCTATCCAGAAGCGAGTTGATATATTACAAAAAAATAATAACACAATCCCAAGATGGTTTTATCGCTCAGTTTGGCGACAGAAAGAAGTAATATTTGGTAAATATCCGACTGATACAGGCATTACTCTTATTTTTGTAGATGGTTTAGGATTAGGTAATTTGTTGTGGGATAAATTACAGCAAAATGATCGATATTGTCTGAAAATTGAGGCAAGTTCAGAGTTCAAAAAAATCAATGATAATCACTATTTTATTGCACCAGATAATCCACAACATTATCAACAATTACTGGAATCAATAACCGCTATAAAATTACCAATAATAAGGATAATTAACCTGTTTGAATATCAGGAATATACGGAAAAAATAGTAGAAATAGAAAGCATAGAAAAGTTAAGTTATCAGGGATTTTTTAGTTTATTTAATTTAATTAAAACCGTAGAAGAATTTCAAGGTAGACAACATCAGGTACAGTTATTATATGTCAGCAGTTACAGTCAATTAATACTAGAAACAGACAAAATAGCTTGTGAAAAAGCTACGGTATTAGGGTTACTTAAAACTATTCCCCAAGAAATGCCGTGGTTAAGCTGTCGTCACCTTGATTTATCGATTGCTGATATCGAAATAAATAGCAGTTATATTTGGCAAGAATTGTGTAATGTTTCCCCAGAATTAGAAATAGCATATCGAGAAGGAAAACGCTTAGTCTCTGGTATAGAAACAGTAAATCTGCCATCAACACCTCAACAAAAATTACCTTTTCAACAAGGTGGTATTTATCTACTGAGTGGGGGTTTAGGAGGAATAGGTAGAGAAATTGCCAAATATCTGTTAGAGAATTATCAGGCCAAACTAATATTAGTAGGTAGAACACCTCTATCGGCATCAAATTCAGACAAAATGTCGGCATATCAACAGTTGCAGGAATTGGGTACAGTCACTTATGAAGCAGTAGATATTTGTAATTTAGAGCAGTTACAACAGGTAGTAAAAGAGGCGGTATCAGAATGGGGAAGAAAATTAGATGGAGTAATTCATTTAGCAGGAGTTTTCCATGAGCAACTGCTATTGACAGAAACTCAAGAAAGTGTGGCCAGAGTGTTGCGCCCGAAAGTTCTAGGAAGTTGGGTGTTACATCAATTATTGAAAGATAATGCGGATGGTTTGTTTATTCATTTTGCATCAGTGAATGGTTTCTTTGGGGGGATGAGTGTGGGTGCTTATGCAGCAGCTAATAGTTTTCAAATGGCTTTCTGTAATTACCAAAAAACTCATAGTAATCTGCGCAGCTATTGTTTGGCATGGAGTATGTGGGATGAAACAGGTATGAGTCATGGTTATCAGATGAAGGAATTGAGTCAAGCTAAGGGTTTCTATAGTATTTCGCCATTACAAGGAATGTATTCTCTGTTAGCAGCTTTGTATCATGGTGAAAATAATTTACTGGTCGGTTTGGATGGTAGTAAACATCTAATTCAAGATTATGGAGGGGAATGTGATAGTTTACAACAATTAACGGGATACTTGACAACGAACAATAATAAGATACAATTATCAAAGTGGTTTGTACCCGATCGCTTTGGTTTGTCCACTCATTGTCAGTGGGTGCAACTCGAACAAATACCTCTGACTGAGACTGGAGAAATTGACCGAAGTCAGTTGATGGGTAGTGGAGTTGGTCAACGAACGAAACCCAGGAATGAGACAGAGCGTCAACTTGTACTTATATTCCAGGAGGTACTGGGAATATCTAGTGTGGGTGTCCACGACAACTTTTTTGAGTTAAAAGGTGATTCCCTGAAGATGACTCAAGTAGTGTCCCGGGTGCGAGAAACTTTTAACGTGGAGTTGCCTTTAAGTAGATTGTTTGAAAGTCCGACTGTAGATCAATTAAGTAGTTCCATTGATGATCTGGGCAATGGTAATTTATCTTTAGCTGAACAACTACAAAATGTTTCTAATGAGCAAGAAAACTGGGAGGAAATCGAACTGTGAAAACATTAGAAAAGTTTTTATCAGAGTTGGCTAATCGAGATGTCAAATTATGGCTTGAGGATGGACGCTTGCGCTGTAAAGCTCCAGAGGGAGTTTTGACATCAGATATACGCACTCAGTTAACTGAGTATAAGCAAGAGATTATCAATTTTTTGGAGAGGTCTAATCAAGAGAAAAACATTAAGCAACCCCCAATTAAGCCAATTGAAAGAAATGGTAATTATCAGCCATTATCGTTTGCTCAACAACGATTATGGTTGCAAGAAAAACTTGGTATTCTAAGCCATGCTTATAACGTACCATTGACACTACATTTAAAAGGTAAACTACAGCCAATAGCTTTACAGCAGAGCCTTAACCAGCTTATTATTCGTCACGAAACTCTCAGAACTACATTTAAGGAAATAAACGATACACCTGTACAGGTAATCCAATCTCCATTTGAATTAGAACTTCCAGAAGTAGACTTGAGTGGGTTAACATCATCTCAACAAAAAAATCAACTCCAACAGTTACTCCAACAGGAAAATCAGCAACTGTTTAATCTCGAACAAGAACCACCAATACGAGGGAAATTGTTCAAGTTGGGAGAAAAGGAGCATATCCTGCTAGTTATGTTACATCACATTGCCACAGATGGCTGGTCAGTAGGAATATTTGCTCAAGAACTTGCGGCTTTTTACCAAGGGGTAGTTACAGGTAAACCTTCCCAACTGCCTGAATTGCCAGTGCAGTATGTAGATTTTGCAGTATGGCAACGGCAGTGGTTGCAAGGAACGACGATCCAGAGACAAATAGATTACTGGAAGGAAAAACTTAAGGAACTACAACAACTGCAACTGCCTACAGACTATTCCAGACCTGCCAAAGAAACTTTTCGAGGTGGGGAAAAAACCTTTAGCTTATCAGCAGCACTAACGGCAAAATTGAACAGACTCAGCCAACAGCATGGTTTTACTATGTTCATAACTCTGTTAGCTGGGTTTAAAGTATTACTGTATCGTTACAGTGGTCAACAGGGTATTACAGTGGGGTCTCCTATAGCTAACCGTAACCGTAGAGAAATAGAAGGGTTAATTGGTTTTTTTGTTAACTCCCTGGTCATGTACACAGAAATTGAAGGGGAAGCAAGTTTTTTAGAAGTATTAAACAAAGTACGACAGACAGCGCTAGAGGCTTATGCTCACCAAGACATACCTTTTGAAAAATTGGTAGAAGAATTACAACCACAACGTTCTTTGCAGCATCACCCTCTATTTCAAGTAATGTTTGCTGTCCATCAAACGAATTCATTTGTATCAAGTTTTAGTCTGCCGAATTTAGAGATGATTTTATCTCCAGTGGAAGAAGTGGAGATGACAGTACGAATGGACCTAGAATTACATTTATGGCCAGAAGGAGAGAATATAAAAGCATTCTGCGCCTACAACCGAGACTTATTTGAGGCAGAAACAATAAGTAGGATGCTATCACATTACGAAAACATATTATCAGCAGCAGTAGAGACACCAGAGCAACCAATCTATCAACTGCCAATAATGAACCCCAAAGAAACACAGCAGTTATTAGTTACCTGGAACCAAACCCAAAGCGCCACCCCAGACAAATGTATCCATGAACTATTTGAAAAAATAGTACAACAACAACCCCAATCAACAGCAATAATATTTGAAGAGCAAAAACTAACATACTCAGGGCTCAACCAAAAAGCCAACCAACTAGCACAGAAACTGCGCTCCTTAGGAGTAAAAGCAGAAGTGCTAGTAGGAATAAGCATAGAACGTTCAATAGAAATGGTAATCGGTTTATTAGGAATACTCAAAGCAGGAGGAGCATATGTACCAATAGACCCCAACTACCCAGCACAGAGAATCAACTATATGCTAGCCGACTCCCAAGTAGAACTATTAGTAACAACAAGCCAAATCACAGAAAAACTAGGAAAAGAACTATTCAAGCAACAAAAAATCATCACCATAGACCAAGAAATAGAAATAGAGTATAAAAATCAAACAAACAACATCCAAAGCCAAGTCCACCCCAATCATCTAGCCTATGTAATCTATACATCAGGCTCAACAGGAAAACCCAAAGGAGTAGAAATAGAACACCGCTCACTCACAAACTTCCTGAAATCAATGGAGGACTCACCAGGGATAGAACCATCAGAAAAACTACTAGCAGTAACAACAATAAGTTTTGACATAGCAGGATTAGAACTATACCTGCCATTAATCGCAGGAGCAACAGTAGAAATAGTCACAAAAGAAACAGCAAAAGACGGGCGAAAACTATTAAAAGCCATAGAAAAATCAGAAGCAACAATCATGCAAGGAACACCAGCAACCTGGCAAATGTTAATCAATGCCGGATGGTCAGGGAGAGGAAAAAAAATGAAAATCCTGTGTGGAGGAGAAGCAATCTCAGAAAAACTAGGGAAGTCCCTCCAACAAACAGGAGCCGAAATCTGGAATATGTACGGACCAACAGAAACAACAATCTGGTCATCAATCAAAAAAATTAACAACAACTCATCAATAAAATCAATAGGGCAACCCATAAACAACACTCAAATGTACATCCTAGACAAAAACCAACAACCAGTAGCAATAGGAGTAGCAGGAGAACTGCACATAGGAGGAGCAGGATTAGCACGAGGCTACCGAAACCAAGAAAAACTAACAGCAGAAAAATTCATACCCCACCCCTGTAGTGAAGAAAAAAACGCCAGAATCTACAAAACAGGAGACCAAGCCAGATACTTACCCACAGGAGAAATAGAATACTTAGGGAGAATAGACAATCAAGTAAAAATCCGAGGATTTAGGATAGAAACAGGAGAAATAGAAGCATTACTCAATGAAAATAGCAAAATAACTGAAGCAGTAGTAGTAGCCAAAGAAGAAAAACCAGGAGAAAAACGTCTATTAGCATATGTAGTACCCAAAACAGAAACAAGCGTTGCTGAAAAACAAAAGCTAATAGAAACCCAACTCAAAAGTTGGTCAGAGATCTTCAATCAACCCCAAGAAATAAAAGCAAGTGAAATCAAAGACCCAAAATTCAACATATCAGGATGGCAAAGTAGTTATAACAACCAAGCCATACCAGTAGAACAAATGGAAGAATGGGCAGCAGATATAGTAACTCAAGTATTAAAGTCCAAACCAGAAACAGTATGTGAAATAGGATGTAAAACAGGAATGTTATTACTGGGTATTGCACCAAAAACCAAATCATATTATGGCACAGACATATCAAAAGTATCACTAGAATATATTCAAAAACAAATAGAGCTTGAACCAGAAAAATATAATCATGTAACCCTAGCTCAAAAACAAGCAGAAGCCCTCGAAGGTGTAGCCGAAAACAGTGTAGACGTAGTCTTACTAAATTCGATAGTACAATACTTTCCCAGTGTAGAGTATTTATTGCAAGTAATAGAAGAAAGTCTAAAAAGAGTCAAACCAGGAGGAGTAATAATCCTATGGGATGTAAGGAACTTAGAATTAAGAAAAGAATTTCACACATCAGTACAAATGTATCAAGCCACCCCATCAGTATCAGCAGAAAAAATCAAGCAACAGCTAGAGCGAGTGATGCAACAGGAAATGGAACTGTTAGTATCACCAGAATTATTTGTAGCCCTAAAAGAAGAAAAAGAAGAAATCAGCCATGTACAGATACGTTTACAGAGGGGAAGCGAACACAATGAACTATCTAAATATAGATATAGTGTAGTGCTGCATAAAAAAGCAGAAGGGAAAGACAAAGAAGTAATAGAAGTAGGAATAGAGAATGGAGAAGGGATGTCAGTAGCAGAGATAGAACAGAAGCTAACAGAGGAGAAACCCGAAGCAATAGGGTGGAGTCAATTAGTGAATAAGAGAATAGAGAAAGATGTAGCAGCAGTAGAATTATTGTCAAAAGCCGAGAAAAAAGAAAATGTGCAACAGTTAAGACAAAAATTAGAGTCGCAACCAGTCAAAGGAATAGACCCAGAAGAGTTATATAAACTAAGCGAGGAAATGGGATATGCTTTAGAGTTGTGTTGGTCAGGGTCTGGAGTCAAAGGGAAAATGGATGCAGTGTTTGTGCGAAGAGCATTAGCAGCAGAGGGGATAGTGTTAACACCACTAACTCAAAAATCAGTGATTGAGGTAAACTGGCAGAATTATGGAAATAATCCTTTAGGTTATGAGATCTCGAAAGGACTGATACCAAAGTGGAAGGAGTATCTGTCGGAGAGGTTGCCAGAATATATGCTACCTTCAGGGTATGTGGTGTTGTCAGAAATGCCATTGACGGCCAATGGAAAGGTAGACAGAAAGGCATTAGCAGCAGTAGATGTCAGCAGTAGTAGTGTGTCAACAGAGTTTGTAGCACCAGAGACGAAAACCCAGAAGGGGTTAGCGCAAATATGGGGGCAGGTATTGGGCATAGAAAAAGTGGGAATACATGACAACTTTTTTGATTTGGGGGGACATTCTTTGATGGCTACTAAAGTTCTGGCTCGAATACCACAGGTTTTTGGGGTAGAATTACCTTTAAGGATTCTATTTGAATTACCAGTGGTAGCTAAATTAGCAGAATATATTGAAACCATTCAATGGGCTGAACAAGATTTACAAAACTCAGAAATTGATAGTGAGGAGGTGGTATTTTGAAACTTACTGAAACAGTTGAATTCTTATCTTATCTTCGTAGTCTAGGTGTAAAATTTGCTATTGATGGAGGAAAGCTTCGCTGTAATGCTGCTCCTGGGGTTTTAACATCAGTGCTACGTCAAGAAATTGCAGAGCGTAAAGCAGAAATTTTAGAATTGCTGGGAGAAGCACAGACAACCCAGCAATCTATAGCTAGCTCCATAAAACCGATTCCAAGGGACACACAGTTACCATTATCATTCTCCCAACAAAGGCTCTGGTTTATTGAAAAAACAGGGTTGAGTGGCAATGCTTACAATATGCCTTTGACCTTACATTTAGTGGGTCAATTAGACCTTGTTGCCCTACAAAAAAGTCTCAATGAAATTGTTGCTCGCCATGAAACCCTCAGAACTAACTTTGCGGAAATTAATGGTACACCTGTACAAGTAATTAGACCCCCCTTTGAATTAGAACTACCTCAACAAGACCTGAGTGGGTTAGCCAAACCCCAGCAAACTAGACAACTGCAACAGTGTCTGCAAACAGAAAATGAAAAACGGTTTAATTTAGAAGTTGACCCACCTATTAGAGTTCTGCTGCTGCAACTAGGAGCAAAAGAACATATACTCCAAGTCACACTACATCATATTGCCACTGATGGTTGGTCCCTAACAGTATTTGCTCAGGAACTATCAGCTCATTACACAGCAGCAGTAAAACATCAACCATCCTCATTACCAGAATTACCTATACAATATGCTGATTTTGCTGTCTGGCAGCAGGAATATCTACAAGATACTACCCTACAAACAGAATTAGAATACTGGAAGCAAAAGCTCAAAGAATTACCCCAACTACAACTGCCTACAGACTATCCCCGACCTGCAGTCGAAACCTTTAATGGCACAAGTATACCCATCAAGATATCAGCAGCACTAACATCAAAACTAAAACAAGTCAGCCAACAACAAGGAGCAACTCTATTTATGACCCTGTTAGCAGGGTTTAAAGTATTACTGCATCGTTACAGTGGTCAAGATAGTATTGCTGTAGGTGTACCCATAGCCAACCGCAAACGTAGTGAAATAGAAGGGTTAATCGGTTTTTTTGTTAACGCTTTAGTCATGTACACAGAACTGGGAGGGGAACCAAGTTTCACAGAAGTATTAAAAAGAGTGAGACAAACATCTCTAGAAGCTTATGCTCATCAAGATGTACCCTTTGAGAAACTGGTAGCCGAGTTGCAACCAGAACGTTCTCTTTCTCATAATCCCTTGTTCCGGGTATCCTTTGACCTTCAGCAGAGTGAAGTAGCAAATCCATCCTTTAGTCTACCAAACTTAGAAGTTGCTTGGTATCAAGAGGTTGGAGCGGAAATGACTGTGCGGATGGACTTGGAATTGTACCTATGGCAGGAAGGTGAAGAAATTAAAGGATTATGTGCCTATAACCGGGACTTGTTTGCTGCTGAAACCATTAGCAGGATGCTGTCACATTATCAAAATTTGTTATCTGCAGCTATTGAAACTCCAGAACAACCAATTAGTTTACTGCCGATAATGAGTGCATCAGAACAGCAGCAGTTGTTGGTGGCGTGGAATGAAACGAAAACAGATTACCCTACTGACAAATGTATCCATGAGTTATTTGAAACTCAGGCGGAACAAAACCCTGATGCAATAGCAGTAATATTTGAAGAACAAAAGCTTACTTACTCTCAGTTAAACAACAAAGCGAATCAACTAGCACATTATTTGCACTCATTGGGAGTCAAAGCAGAAGTGCTAGTGGGTATCTGTGTAGAGCGTTCAGTAGAGATGCTCGTAGGAATATTAGCCATACTTAAAGCTGGAGGAGTTTATGTACCACTAGACCCCAGTTATCCTCGATCGCGGCTTAATTACATAATCTCTGACTCCCAAATATCCATACTATTGACTCAAGAAAAATGGCTAAATAATCTCACAAAAACAGCAACTCAAATAATTTGTTTGGATACAGATGAAGAGATTATTAATCAACATAGTAGGCAAAATTTAGTAAATCAAGTAACAGCTACTGAGTTAGCTTACGTTATCTATACTTCAGGTTCCACAGGTCAACCAAAGGGAGTAAGTATTCCCCATCAAGGATTGTTAAATCTAGTTTTCTGGCATCAACGTACTTTTGAAGTCAAGTTTTCAGACAGAGCATCTCAAATAGCTGAAGTAGCCTTTGATGCCTCTGTCTGGGAAATATGGCCTTACCTGAGTGCAGGTGCTTGCTTACACTTAGTCAACTCGGAAACTCGTCTGTCTCCAGAAGCACTGAGAGATTGGCTAGTCTCAGAGAAAATAACGATTAGTTTTGTGCCTACACCTCTATTGGAAAATTTGTGTTCCTTAGAATGGCCTCCAGAAACAGAATTGAGAACTGTACTCACAGGTGGAGACAAGCTGCACAGCTATCCATCGGCAGCCTTACCATTCCGTGTATTTAATAACTATGGTCCAACAGAGAATACAGTTGTTACTACCTCTGGGTTGGTAGTTTCTGGTCAAGGAGGCAGTATTTCACCACCTATTGGTAGGCCGATATCTAACATCAAAGTATACATCCTTGACTCCCAATTACAACCAGTACCCATAGGAGTGCCAGGAGAACTACACATCGGTGGTGACGGACTAGCAACAGGCTACCACAACCGTCCTCAACTCACAGCAGAGAAATTCATCCTTAACCCCTTTGACAGCTCAAAAGCCACAAAATTATACAAGACAGGAGATTTGGTACGTTACCTAACTGATGGCAATATTGAATTTTTAGGTAGAATAGACCACCAGGTAAAAATCCGAGGATTCCGCATCGAAACCGGAGAAATAGAAGCTGTTATCCATCAAAACTCGGAAGTAAAAGAAACAGTTGTAATAGTTAGGGAAGACAAGCCAGGAGACAAACGTTTAGTTGCATACATAGTACCCGAAACTGAAACCAATAACGACAATAACCCAGAATTATCAGGCACTCAAGTAGACAGTTGGCAAGAAATATTTAATGAACAAGTTTATACTCAATTAAGTGAAATCACAGACCCCCTATTTAATAACAGAGGTTGGTTAAGCAACTATGATGGACAACTAATACCAGTGCAGCAAATGCGAGTGTGGGCGGGAGATATTGTGAGTCAAGTTTTGGCATCTAAACCCGAAATAGTATGGGAAGTAGGCTGTGGTACAGGAATGCTGTTATTTCAGATAGCACCGCACACAAAGGGGTATTACGGCACGGATATTTCTCAGGCTTCACTGGATTATATTCAAAAACAAATAGAACAACAACCAGAAAAATATGGTCATGTTACCCTAGCTCAAAAACGAGCCGAAGATATGGCAGATGTGGCTGAGAATAGCTTTGATGTAGTGTTACTGAGTTCTATAGTACAGTATTTTCCGAGTGTGGAATATTTGTTGCAAGTAATAGAGAATAGTATCAGAGTAGTCAAGCCTGGAGGAATGATTTTTCTAGGGGATATCCGGAATCAAAAGTTGAGGGAAGCATTTCATACCTCGGTACAGATGTACAAAGCTACACCATCCCTGTCAATCAAAAAACTGAAGCAACAGATAGACAGAGTGATGCAGCAGGAGACAGAGTTATTGGTATCACCGGAGTTGTTTGTAGCTCTCAAAGAAAAATATAAAGAGATATCTCATGTACAGATACGCTTACAGAGAGGAAGCGAATATAACGAACTAAATAAATATCGCTATAGTGTGTTATTACATATAGACGAAAAACCTGCAACAGCGATCGCTCCTCCGGTAGAAAGTGGGTTAGGTATGAGTTATGAAGATATGGAAATCTATCTGCAACAAAAGCAGCCTGAGTTAATTTGCTTTAGTAGTTTAACCAATAGCAGAGTGGTAAATGATGTGCATGAGATAGAGTTACTATCAACAATGGAGGAAATCAAGAATGTACAGCAGTTGCAGCAAAAGTCACAGGAAAAAGCAGTCAATGGCATTAACCCAGAAAGGTTATATGAACTGAGTGCATCTTTAGGATATTCCCTAGAGTTGTGTTGGGCAGCAGAGGGTGGTGCAGAATTGATGGATGCAGTGTTTGTGCGGTCTGAGTTAGCAGCAGAGGAGATGGTGTTAACACCGCTGACTCAAAAATCAGTGGTAGGGGGTAACTGGCATAGTTACGGAAACAATCCTTTGGCTTCACAGATAGGGAAACAAGTGATACCAGATTTGAGGAAGTATCTAGAGTCGAGGTTGCCAGAGTATATGATACCTTCTGGATATGTAGTATTGTCGCAACTGCCACTAACACCGAATGGTAAAGTAGATCGTAAGGCATTGCCTGCACCAGATTTGACAAGTAGTTTGTTAAGGGAGTTTGTAGCTCCTCAGACCAATACTGAGAAGGCATTGGCAGAAATTTTGGTAGAAGTTCTGGGAATAGAAAAGGTGGGAATATATGACAACTTCTTTGATTTGGGAGGACATTCCCTGTTAGCGACTCAAGTTGTGTCTCGTGTGCGTAATATTCTTAATGTGGAGTTACCCCTGCAAAGCCTATTTGAGAGTTCTGATGTGGCTAGTCTGGCCAAAGAATTAGATATTTCTCTAGCTCAAACCGAAGGTATTGAAGCAGTAGCCATTACACCAAGGAAGCAAAATGGTAATCTCCCACCATTATCATTCGCCCAACAAAGGCTCTGGTTTATCGAAAAAACAGGGTTAAGTGAAAATGCTTACAATCAGCCGTTAACCATACATTTAGTGGGTCAATTAGACTTGGTTGCTCTACAACAAAGTCTCAACCAAATCATCAATCGCCACGAAACTCTGAGAACCAACTTTGCGGAAATCAATGGCACACCAGTACAAGTAATTAGACCCCCATTTGAATTAGAGCTACCTCAACAAGACCTGAGTCAGTTAACACTATCCCAACAAGCTACACAACTGCAACATTTACTGAAAACAGAAAATGAAAAACAGTTTGATTTAGAACAAGATCTACCCATCAGAGCTTTACTGTTGCAACTAGGAGCAAAAGAGCATATACTCCAAGTTACATTACATCATATTGCCTCCGATGGCTGGTCACTGACCGTATTTACTAAGGAATTATCAGTTCATTACACTGCAGCAGTAGAAAATCAACCATCCTCATTACCAGAGTTACCCATACAATATGCTGATTTTGCTGTCTGGCAGCGGGACTACTTACAAGGTGAAACCCTACAAACACAATTAGGCTACTGGAAGCAAAAGCTGAAAGGATTACCACAACTACAACTGCCCACAGATTATCCTCGACCTGCCAGAGAAACTTTTCAAGGTGCTGGTCAAGAATTCAACCTATCAGCGACACTGACATCAAAATTAAAGCAACTCAGCAAACAACAGGGAGTGACTCTGTTTATGACCCTATTAGCAGGGTTTAAAGTATTACTGTATCGTTACAGTGGTCAAGATAGCATTGCCGTAGGTGTACCCATAGCCAACCGTAACCGTAGAGAAATAGAAGGGTTAATCGGATTTTTTGTTAACTCCTTAGTTATGTACACGGACTTGGGAGGGGAACCAAGTTTCACAGAAGTATTAAAAAGAGTAAGACAGACATCTCTAGAAGCTTATGCTCATCAAGACTTACCCTTTGAGAAACTGGTAGCTGAGTTACAACCGGAACGTTCTCTATCCCAACACCCTTTGTTTCAGGTGTCGTTTGCCCTTCAGCAGAGTGAAGTCTTGAAACCATCCTTCAGCCTCCCTAATTTAGAGGTAGGTTGGTATGAAGGGGAAGCGGCTGAGATGACGGTCAGAATGGACTTAGAATTACATATGTGGCCAGAAGGAGAGAATATAAAAGCATTCTGCGCCTATAACCGAGACTTGTTTGAGGCAGAAACAATAAGTAGGATGCTGTCACATTACGAAAACATATTATCAGCAGCAGTAGAGACACCAGAGCAACCAATCTATCAACTGCCAATAATGAACCCCAAAGAAACACAGCAGTTATTAGTTACCTGGAACCAAACCCAAAGCGCCACCCCAGACAAATGTATCCATGAACTATTTGAAAAAATAGTACAACAACAACCCCAATCAACAGCAATAATATTTGAAGAGCAAAAACTAACATACTCAGGGCTCAACCAAAAAGCCAACCAACTAGCACAGAAACTGCGCTCCTTAGGAGTAAAAGCAGAAGTGCTAGTAGGAATAAGCATAGAACGTTCAATAGAAATGGTAATCGGTTTATTAGGAATACTCAAAGCAGGAGGAGCATATGTACCAATAGACCCCAACTACCCAGCACAGAGAATCAACTATATGCTAGCCGACTCCCAAGTAGAACTATTAGTAACAACAAGCCAAATCACAGAAAAACTAGGAAAAGAACTATTCAAGCAACAAAAAATCATCACCATAGACCAAGAAATAGAAATAGAGTATAAAAATCAAACAAACAACATCCAAAGCCAAGTCCACCCCAATCATCTAGCCTATGTAATCTATACATCAGGCTCAACAGGAAAACCCAAAGGAGTAGAAATAGAACACCGCTCACTCACAAACTTCCTGAAATCAATGGAGGACTCACCAGGGATAGAACCATCAGAAAAACTACTAGCAGTAACAACAATAAGTTTTGACATAGCAGGATTAGAACTATACCTGCCATTAATCGCAGGAGCAACAGTAGAAATAGTCACAAAAGAAACAGCAAAAGACGGGCGAAAACTATTAAAAGCCATAGAAAAATCAGAAGCAACAATCATGCAAGGAACACCAGCAACCTGGCAAATGTTAATCAATGCCGGATGGTCAGGGAGAGGAAAAAAAATGAAAATCCTGTGTGGAGGAGAAGCAATCTCAGAAAAACTAGGGAAGTCCCTCCAACAAACAGGAGCCGAAATCTGGAATATGTACGGACCAACAGAAACAACAATCTGGTCATCAATCAAAAAAATTAACAACAACTCATCAATAAAATCAATAGGGCAACCCATAAACAACACTCAAATGTACATCCTAGACAAAAACCAACAACCAGTAGCAATAGGAGTAGCAGGAGAACTGCACATAGGAGGAGCAGGATTAGCACGAGGCTACCGAAACCAAGAAAAACTAACAGCAGAAAAATTCATACCCCACCCCTGTAGTGAAGAAAAAAACGCCAGAATCTACAAAACAGGAGACCAAGCCAGATACTTACCCACAGGAGAAATAGAATACTTAGGGAGAATAGACAATCAAGTAAAAATCCGAGGATTTAGGATAGAAACAGGAGAAATAGAAGCATTACTCAATGAAAATAGCAAAATAACTGAAGCAGTAGTAGTAGCCAAAGAAGAAAAACCAGGAGAAAAACGTCTATTAGCATATGTAGTACCCAAAACAGAAACAAGCGTTGCTGAAAAACAAAAGCTAATAGAAACCCAACTCAAAAGTTGGTCAGAGATCTTCAATCAACCCCAAGAAATAAAAGCAAGTGAAATCAAAGACCCAAAATTCAACATATCAGGATGGCAAAGTAGTTATAACAACCAAGCCATACCAGTAGAACAAATGGAAGAATGGGCAGCAGATATAGTAACTCAAGTATTAAAGTCCAAACCAGAAACAGTATGTGAAATAGGATGTAAAACAGGAATGTTATTACTGGGTATTGCACCAAAAACCAAATCATATTATGGCACAGACATATCAAAAGTATCACTAGAATATATTCAAAAACAAATAGAGCTTGAACCAGAAAAATATAATCATGTAACCCTAGCTCAAAAACAAGCAGAAGCCCTCGAAGGTGTAGCCGAAAACAGTGTAGACGTAGTCTTACTAAATTCGATAGTACAATACTTTCCCAGTGTAGAGTATTTATTGCAAGTAATAGAAGAAAGTCTAAAAAGAGTCAAACCAGGAGGAGTAATAATCCTATGGGATGTAAGGAACTTAGAATTAAGAAAAGAATTTCACACATCAGTACAAATGTATCAAGCCACCCCATCAGTATCAGCAGAAAAAATCAAGCAACAGCTAGAGCGAGTGATGCAACAGGAAATGGAACTGTTAGTATCACCAGAATTATTTGTAGCCCTAAAAGAAGAAAAAGAAGAAATCAGCCATGTACAGATACGTTTACAGAGGGGAAGCGAACACAATGAACTATCTAAATATAGATATAGTGTAGTGCTGCATAAAAAAGCAGAAGGGAAAGACAAAGAAGTAATAGAAGTAGGAATAGAGAATGGAGAAGGGATGTCAGTAGCAGAGATAGAACAGAAGCTAACAGAGGAGAAACCCGAAGCAATAGGGTGGAGTCAATTAGTGAATAAGAGA
>NZ_JAAHGH010000019.1:29918-50203 GCF_010672525.1 Okeania sp. SIO2B3
GAAAGACAAAGAAGTAATAGAAGTAGGAATAGAGAATGGAGAAGGGATGTCAGTAGCAGAGATAGAACAGAAGCTAACAGAGGAGAAACCCGAAGCAATAGGGTGGAGTCAATTAGTGAATAAGAGAGTAGAAAGGGATGTAGCAGCAGTAGAATTGTTGTCAAAAGCCGAGAAAAAAGAGAATGTGCAACAATTAAGAAAAAAATTAGAGTCCCAAGCAGTGAAAGGAATAGACCCAGAAGAGTTATATAAACTAAGTGAGGTGAGGGGATATGCTTTAGAGTTGTGTTGGTCAGGGTCGGGAGTCAAAGGGAGAATGGATGCAGTGTTTGTGCGAAGAGCATTAGCAGCAGAGGAGATAGTGTTAACACCGCTAACTCAAAAATCAGTGAGAGAGGTAAATTGGCAGAATTATGGGAATAATCCTTTAGGTTATGAGATATCGAAAGGACTGATACCAAAGTGGAAGGAATATTTGTCGGAGCGGTTGCCAGAATATATGCTACCTTCAGGGTATGTGGTGTTATCAGAAATGGCATTGACGGCCAATGGAAAGGTAGATAGAAAGGCATTAGCAGCAGTAGATGTAAGTAGTAGTGTGTCAACAGAGTTTGTAGCACCAGAGACGAAAACACAGAAGGGGTTAGCGCAAATATGGGGACAGGTATTGGGGATAGAAAAAGTGGGAATACATGACAACTTTTTTGATTTGGGGGGACATTCTTTGATGGCTACTAAAGTTCTGGCTCGAATTGATGATAATTTTGAGATAGAATTGCCTTTAATAAATTTATTTGAAGCAGCTAATATCAAAGAATTAAGTGTTTTAGTTGATAATATGATTTGGGCTAATTCTGCTTCTAGTTCACTAAATAATAATGATAATTCAGAATCAGGAGAAATCTAAGTAATAACAGTTCCGATGGAAGCAAGAAGTAAACTTTAAGCAAGTAACTTTTTGTGAGGCTTTTATCAGTTTGATAAAGCAGCTATTTTGATAACCAAATGAAAGGAAACTTTTAGATAAAATGAATCACAAAAATACCGAGATACAAGAATTTTTAGCTGAACTTCGTCATCTTCAAATTAAGTTATGGATAGAAGATGAGCGTTTGCGTTACAATGCTCCTCAAGGAACGATGACTCCTGAATTATTACAGCAAATTAAGGAGAAAAAAACAGAGATTATTGCTTTTCTAAAACAGGTTAATTCTAAAACTGTCAAATCTATTCAACCTGTACCAAGAAATCAAGAATTACCATTATCATTCGCTCAACGAAGGCTATGGTTTATTGAAAAAACAGGGTTAAGTGGTAATGCTTACAATATGCCTTTGACCTTACATTTGGTGGGTAAATTAGACCTTGTGGCTCTACAAAAAAGTCTCAATGAAATTGTTGCTCGCCATGAAACTCTAAGAACTAACTTTGCGGAAATTAATGGTACACCTGTACAAGTAATTAGACCTCCCTTTGAATTAGAGCTACCTCAACAAGACCTGAGTGGGTTAGCCAAACCCGAGCAAACTACACAACTGCAACAGTGTCTGCAAGCAGAAAATGAAAAACAGTTTAATTTAGAAGTTGACCCACCCATCAGAGTCCTACTTCTACAACTGGGAGCTACTGAACATATACTCCAAGTCACATTACATCATATTGCTTCTGATGGTTGGTCCCTAACAGTATTTGCTCAGGAACTATCAGCTCATTACACAGCAGCAGTAGAAGATCAGCCGTCCTCCGCCCCAGAATTACCCATACAATATGCTGATTTTGCTGTCTGGCAGCAGGAATATCTACAAGGTGAATCCCTACAAACAGAATTAGACTACTGGAAGCAAAAGCTCAAAGAATTACCCCAACTACAACTACCTACAGACTATCCCCGACCTGTAGTCGAAACCTTCAATGGAGCAAGTCAATCTTTCAATCTACCTCCATTACTGACCTCAAAATTAAAACAAGTCAGTCAAGAACAAGGAGCAACTCTATTTATGACCCTGTTAGCAGGGTTTAAAGTCTTACTGCATCGTTACAGTGGTCAAGAGGATATTGCTGTAGGTGTACCCATAGCTAACCGCAAACGCAGAGAAATCGAAGGGTTAATCGGTTTTTTTGTTAACTCCTTAGTTATGTACACAGACCTGGGAGGGGAAGCAAGCTTCACAGAAGTATTAAAAAGAGTGAGACAAACATCTCTAGAAGCTTATGCTCACCAAGACGTACCCTTTGAGAAACTGGTGGCCGAGTTGCAACCAGAACGTTCTCTGTCTCATAATCCCTTGTTCCGCGTATCCTTTGCACTTCTAGAAAGTGAGCTAGCAAATCCATCCTTTAGTCTGCCCAACTTAGAAGTGGGTTGGTATCAAGGGGATGGAGCAGAAATAACAGTGCGGATGGATATGGAGTTACATTTATGGGTTGAAGGAGAGGAAATCAAAGGATTCTGTGCGTATAACCGGGACTTGTTTGCTGCTGAAACCATTAGCAGGATGCTGTCACATTATCAAAATTTGTTATACGCAGCTATTGAAACTCCAGAACAACCAATTAGTTTACTGCCGATGATGAGTGCATCAGAAGAGCAGCAGTTGTTGGTGACGTGGAATAATACTAAAACATATTACCCAGAGAAATGTATTCATGAGTTATTTGTAGCTCAGGTGGAGCAAACGCCTGATGCAATAGCAGTAGTATTTGAAGAACAAAAGCTTACTTACTCCCAATTAAATGGCAAAGCGAATCAACTAGCACATTATTTGCAAAAATTGGGAGTAGTTCCAGAAACTCTAGTAGGTATCTGTGTAGAGCGTTCTGTGGAGATGATCATAGGAATATTAGCTATTCTCAAAGTTGGTGGAGTTTATGTACCACTAGACCCCAGTTATCCTCGAACGCGCCTTAATTATTTGATTGAAGATGCCCAACTCTCTATACTCTTGACTCAAGAAAAATGGCGAAATCAACTACCTCAGACGATCGCTCAAGTAGTTTGTCTCGATACTAATACAACAGATTTTACTACTGAACTTTCATCAAATCTAACTGTATCAATAACACCAGATCACCAGGCATACATGATGTATACCTCTGGGTCAACTGGTCAACCCAAAGGAGTTAATATCAGACACCGAGGGGTAGTGCGATTGGTAAAAAATACCAATTATGTCAGTTTCACTCCACAAGACATCTACCTACAACTAGCACCTATATCTTTTGATGCAGCCACATTTGAAATCTGGGGCAGTCTTCTCAATGGAGGAACATTAGTTATAATGCCACCCCATAAACCTTCCCTAACCGAGATTGGAGCTGCTGTCAGGGAACACCAAGTCACAACTATGTGGCTGACAGCAGGGTTATTCCAGATGATGGTAGAAGAGCAAGTGGAAGATTTAGCATCGCTCAAGCAACTCTTAGCAGGAGGAGATGTCTTACCACTAACATCTGTGCAAAAGGTGGTAGCAAAACTAGAGGGGTGTCAACTAATTAACGGTTACGGTCCAACGGAAAATACTACATTTACTTGCTGTTTCCCAGTCAAAGCTAGCAGTAAATTAGAAAAGTCAGTCCCCATAGGTCGGCCAATATCAAATACTCAAGTATACGTTCTCGACTCACATTTACAACCAGTACCCATAGGAGTGCCAGGAGAACTACACATCGGTGGTGACGGACTCGCAACAGGCTACCATAAACGCCCTGAGTTAACAGCCGAGAAATTCATTGCCAACCCCTTTGAAAAGTCAAAAGGTAAATTATACAAAACAGGAGATTTGGTACGTTACTTAGCTGATGGCAATATCGAATTTTTAGGTAGAATAGACCACCAGGTAAAAATTAGAGGATACCGCATCGAAACCGGAGAAATAGAAGCTGTTCTCAATTCTTACTTGAAAGTTAAAGAAACAGTGGTAATAGCTAGGGAAGACAAGCCAGGAGATAAACGTTTAGTTGCATACATAGTACCCGAAAATGAAACCAGTAATGACACTAACCCAGAATTATCAGGCACTCAAGTAGACAGTTGGCAAGAAATATTCAACGAACGAATTTACAGTGAGCTAAGTAAAGTCACAGACCCCCTATTTAATACCAGAGGTTGGATTAGTAACTACGATGGACAGCCAATACCAGTGAGACAAATGCGGGTGTGGGCGGCAGATATTGTGAGTCAAGTGTTGGCATCTAAACCAGAAAGAGTATGGGAAGTAGGGTGTGGAACAGGAATGCTGTTATTTCAGATAGCACCGCACACACAGGAGTATTATGGCACGGATATTTCTCAGGCTTCATTGGATTATATTCAAAAACAAATAGAACAACAACCAGAAAAATATGGTCATGTTACCCTAGCTCAAAGACGAGCGGAAGATATGGCTGATGTGGCTGAGAATAGCTTTGATGTAGTGGTACTGAGTTCTATAGTACAGTATTTTCCAAGTGTGGAATATTTGTTGCAAGTAATAGAGAATAGTATCAGGGTGGTCAAGCCGGGAGGAATGATTTTTCTAGGGGATATCCGGAGTCACAATTTAATGGAGGCATTTCACGGTTCGGTACAGATTTACAAAGCTACCCCATCTCTGTCAATAGAGAAATTGAAGCAACAGATAGATAGAGTGATGCAGCAGGAGACCGAGTTATTGGTATCACCGGAGTTGTTTGTGGCACTCAAAGAAAAATATAAAGAGATATCTCATGTACAGATACGTTTACAGAGAGGAACAGAAGTCAATGAACTGAATAAATATCGTTATAATGTGCTGTTACATATAGAAGCAAACCCAGAATCAATAATTGAAGCTCCGGTGGAGAATGGAAATAGTATGTCTGTTGCAGACATAGAAGCATACCTAAAACAACATCAGCCAGAAGCAATATGTTTGACCAGTTTAGTGAATAACAGAGTTGGGCACGATCTGAGGGGAGTGGAGTTGCTGTCACAGGTAGAATCACAACTTAATAATGTGCAACAGTTGAGACAAAAGTTAGAAGATGAGCCAGTTAATGGTATTGATCCAGAACAGCTACGTCAACTAGGTGCTTCTTTAGGGTATTCTCTAGAGTTGTGTTGGTCTGCACAAGACAATGATGGATGTATGGATGCTGTATTTGTGCGTTCTGACTTAGCAGCAAGGGGGATGGTGTTAACACCACTAACTCAACAATTACTGGGTGAAGAGAATTGGTATGGTTATGGGAATAATCCTTTGGCTTCACAGATAGGGAAACAACTGATACCAGAGTTGAGGCAGTATCTGGAGTCGAAGTTACCAGAGTATATGATGCCTTCTGGATATATGGTGTTGTCACAACTACCACTGACTCCTAATGGCAAGGTAGACCGTAAAGCATTACCTGCACCTGAAGTATCAAGTACTGTGTCAACGGAATTTGTAGCCCCTGAGACTCCTATGGAGAAAGCATTGGCAGAAATTTTTGCAGGAGTATTGGGTATTAAACAGGTAGGAATACATGACAACTTCTTTGAATTGGGGGGACATTCCCTGCTAGCGACTCAAGTTGTGTCTCGTGTGCGACAGATATTATCAATTGAGTTACCTTTACAGAGTCTATTTGAAAAGCCAGATATAGCTAGTTTAGCCCAAGAGTTAGAGGTATATAGAGGTGTTGAGACGGCAGCTATTACACGGAGGGAGGACAGCACTAATCCCCCACCATTATCATTCGCTCAACAAAGGCTCTGGTTTATCGAAAAAACTGGGTTGAGTAGCAATGCTTACAATATGCCATTAGCTCTACATTTAGTAGGTGAATTAGACTGTGTTGCTCTACAAAAAAGCCTCAACGAAACGATCGCTCGCCACGAAGCCCTGAGAACTACTTTTACGGAAATTAATGGTACACCAGTACAAATAATTCGACCCTCTTTTGAATTAGAGTTACCCAAAAAAGACCTGAGTCAGTTAACACCATCCCAACAAGCTACACAACTGGAATATTTACTGCAAACAGAAAATGAACAACTATTCGATTTAGAAGTTGACCCACCCATCAGAGCTTTGCTGCTGCAACTAGGAGCAAAAGAGCATATACTCCAAGTCACATTGCATCATATTGCCTCCGATGGCTGGTCAGTAACTGTGTTAACAAAAGAATTATCAGCCCATTATACTGCAGCAGTAGAAAACCAACCATCCTCATTACCAGAGTTGCCTATACAATATGCTGATTTTGCTGTCTGGCAGCGGAATTATTTACAAGGTGAAACCCTTGAAAGTCAACTCAACTACTGGAAGCAAAAACTGCAAGACTTATCGCAACTACAATTGCCTACAGATTATCCCCGACCTGCAGTCGAAACCTTCAATGGAGCTAGTATACCCATAAAGATATCAGCAGCACTGACATCAAAGATCGAACAACTCAGCCAACAGCAGGGCGTGACTCTATTTATGACTCTGTTGGCGGGATTCAAAGTATTATTGCATCGTTACAGTGGTCAGGAGAATATTTCCATAGGTGTACCTATAGCTAACCGGAATCACCGTGAAATCGAAGGGTTAATTGGTTTTTTTGTTAATGCCCTAGTGATGTATACAGAATTGGCAGGGGAGTCAAGTTTCACAGAAGTATTAAGTAGAGTTAAAGAGACAGCTATCGAAGCTTATGGTCACCAAGACTTGCCTTTTGAGAAGTTGGTGGAAGAGTTACAACCGGAACGTTCCCTATCCCAAAATCCCTTATTTCAGGTGGCGTTTGCCCTTAATCAGAGTGAAATCTTGCAACCATCCTTTAACCTACCCAATTTAGAGGTGGGTTGGTATGAAGGGATAGGGGGTGAGATGAGCGTCAGGGTGGATTTAGAGTTACACCTGTGGCAAGTAGGAGAAGAAATTCAAGGATTCTGTGCTTATAATCAGGACTTGTTTGCTAGCGAAACCATCAACAGACTTCTCTCTCATTATCAAAACTTGTTGTCAGCAGTAGTTGAAACTCCAGAGAAACAAATTAATCTACTGCCAATTATGACAGAGGTAGAACTCCAGCAAATTTTGAGTGAATGGAACAATACTCAAACAGATTATCCAAAAGATAAATGTATTCATCAGTTATTTGAGAGCGTTGTAGAGAAAACACCAGATGCTGTAGCAGTAGTCTTTGAAGAACAACAACTAACATACTCTCAATTAAACGCCAAAGCCAATCAATTAGCCCATTACTTGCAGAAGTTGGGAGTTAAGCCAGAGGTTTTGGTAGGTTTATGTGTAGAGCGATCGCTATTAATGATAGTGGGATTGTTAGGAATACTTAAAGCTGGAGGAGCTTATGTACCTATTGATCCCAAATATCCTAGCCATCGACTAGCATATATGTTAGAAAATGCTGCTGTATCAATATTGCTTACTCAAGAGTCTCTATTGGGGTCTTTGCCAGAGCATCAATTACAGGTTGTTTGTTTAGATCGGGATGAGCAGGAAATTACTGCATACAATTCGGAAAATCCCATCGGTGAAGTACAGGGCAAAAACTTAGCTTATACAATCTATACTTCTGGTTCTACTGGAAAACCTAAAGGAGTATTACTAACTCATCAGGGAATTCCTAATCTTGCTTGGGCACAAATAAATCAGTTTGAGGTTCAGCCCAAAAGTCGTGTTTTACAATTTGCTTCCTTTAGTTTCGATGCTTCAGTTGCAGAAATTTTTGTAGCTCTGACTTCTGGAGCCACATTAGTATTGGCAACAACAGAATCCTTGATGCCTGGACAGGATTTATGGGACACCCTAGCTAATCAAAGAATTACTCATGTTACTCTACCACCATCAGCTCTGGAAGTTTTACCGAGGTCAGATTTACCAAACCTCAGTCATCTAATTGTGGCAGGAGAAGCTTGTCCGACTGAGTTAGCCACGGAATGGTCTGTAGGGCGTTCTTTCTTTAATGCTTATGGTCCAACAGAATCTACAGTGTGTGCCACGATCGCTCAAGTTGATAATAGTCGGCAAAAGCTTTCAATTGGTCGTCCCATTGCTAACACTCAAATCTATATTTTAGACCCCTATCTCCAACCAGTTCCCATAGGGGTAGCGGGGGAAATACATATTGGGAGTGTAGGTTTAGCGCGAGGTTACCACAACCAAACTCAATTAACAGAGGAAAAATTTATTGCCCATCCTTTCAGCAGTTCCCCAGACGAGAGGCTTTACAAAACAGGAGATTTAGGTCGTTACTTGCCTGATGGAAATATTGAGTTTCTCGGTCGGATAGACAACCAGGTGAAAATACGAGGTTTCCGAATTGAGCAGGGAGAAATTGAATCAGTTCTGAGGATTCATCCCCAAGTCCAACAAGCTGTGGTAATGGAAAGGGAAGACACCCCAGGGAATAAGCGGTTGGTGGCATATTTTGTTCCAGAACAAGGTTTTGAACAAAATATCCAACTTCAGAAGGGAATAGAACTCTGGCCATCAATAGCAGAATACTATGTTTACGATGAGTTATTGTATTATGCTATGACTAATGACCATCGTCGCAACGAGAGTTACCAAGTAGCAATTAATCAACTTGTTAAAGATCGTGTAGTTGTAGAAATTGGTACAGGTAAGGATGCGATTTTGGCAAGATTTTGTGCAGAAGCGGGAGCCAAGAAAATCTATGCCATTGAGAGAGACAAGGAAACCAGTCAGTTAGCTACTGCTTGTGTGGAAAAGTTAGGATTATCAAAACAAATTGAAATCATACAAGGAAATGCGATGACAGCTAACCTACCAGAGTTAGCAGATGTATGTGTTTCTGAAATTGTGGGAGCGATCGGTGGATGTGAAGGAGCTGCGGTAATTATTAATAATGCTAGAAGGTTTTTGAAACCAGATGGTGCGATGATTCCTGAAAGAAGTGTCACTAAAATTGCAGCAGTCACGCTTCCAGATGAATTACTAGAGCAACCAAAATTTACAAAGGTTTCTGGTTATTATACCCAGAAAATATTTGAACAAGTTGGGTATCCTTTTGATTTGCGAGTCTCTATTAAAGGATTTCCACCAGCAAACGTGCTTTCCAATGAAGGTGTATTTGAGGATTTAGACTTTACTAAATCTGTAGACACAGAATTTACTCATCCAATTAAGCTAAGGATAGAAAAATCAGGGAGATTAGATGGTTTTCTGGTGTGGTTAAATTTACACACTATTGAGGGTGAGTCTATAGATATTCTCAAACATGAGCATTGCTGGTTACCAGTTTATTTTCCGGTGTTTGAGCCAGGAATTGAGGTGAATCAGGGGGATGTAATTGAAGCTGTTTGTAGCAGAATGCTTTGCGAAAATAATCTGAATCCAGATTATGCTATCCGGGGGAGTCTTCTTAAGAAAGAAGGAGAAAATATTGATTTTGAATACATCTCATATCATTGGAAACAACTGTTCCAGCAAACTCCTTTTTATCAAAGGTTATTTGCTGAAACTGACACAACTAACACTTCCCCACAAGTTTTGGATGTTCACATCAGTAGTTGGCAAAAAATATTCAACCAACATATTGATTCAGAGTTAAGTGAGGTCAAAGATCCTCTATTCTATATAGGAGGTTGGCGCAGTAGTTATGATAACCAACCTATGCAAGAATCACAAATGCGTTTATGGGCTGGGGATATCGTTAGTCAAGTCTTAGCACATAAACCTCAACGAGTGTGGGAAATAGGTTGTGGTACAGGGTTGCTACTATTTCAAATAGCACCCCATACAGAATATTATTATGGTACGGATATCTCCAATGTGTCATTAGAGTATATCAAAAAACAAATAGAACAGGAACCTGACAAATATGCTCATGTCGCCTTAGCTCAGAAACGAGCTGAAGATATGGCAGAGATAGCTGATGACAGCTTTGATGTAGTAATTCTCAGTTCTATTGTCCAGTATTTTCCAAATGTAGAATATTTGTTGCAGGTAATAGAGAAAAGTATCCGAGTAGTCAAACCTGGAGGGATGATTTTCCTGGGGGATATTCGTAATTTTGATTTAATGAGGGCATTTCACACCTCAGTACAACTCTATCAAGCAACTCCATCGCTTTCGATGCAACAATTGATGCAACAGATAGATCGACAAATGCAGCAGGAAACTGAGTTGTTGGTGTCACCGGAGTTATTTGTTGCTATCAAAGACAAATATCCAGAAATAACTCATGTACAGATACGTTTACAGAGGGGAAGAGAATACAATGAACTGAATAAATATCGCTATAGTGTGTTGTTGCATAAAGAAGCAAAACCAACATCAGTTATTGAACCGCCAATAGAGAATGGAATAGGTATGTCTGTGCAAGATATTGAGGGATATCTGCGACAACAGCAACCGGACGCAATTTGCTTGAGTAGTTTAACTAATAACCGAGTAGCAAATGATGTGGCAGCAATAGATTTGCTATCACAGACAGAGGCTAAACTGAATGTGCAGCAGTTAAAACAAAAGTTACAGTCAGAAACAGTTAATGGTATTGACCCAGAACATCTACATCAACTGAGCGATGATTTGGGATATTCTCTAGAGTTGTGTTGGTCTTCCCATGAGAAACAAGGATATATGGATGCAGTTTTTGTGCGAAGTTCCTTAGCAGCAGAGAGAATAGTGTTAACACCACTAACTCAAAAATCAGTGCTAGGGATTAACAACTGGTATAGTTATGGGAATAATCCTTTAGCTTCTGAGAGTGCTAAACAACTGATACCACAGTTGAAGGAGCATTTGGCGGAGCGGTTGCCAGAGTATATGCTACCTTCTGGGTATGTGGTATTGTCACAAATACCATTAACTCCTAATGGTAAGATAGACCGTAAGGCATTGCCAGCACCAGATTTAGCCTATAGTCGATCAACGGAATTTGTAGCTCCTGAGAACGATACACAGAAAACATTAGCCGAAATTTGGGCTAAGGTTCTGGGAATAGAAAGGGTGGGAATACATGACAACTTCTTTGATTTGGGGGGACATTCCCTGCTAGCGACTCAAGTCGTGTATCGTGTGAGAGAAACTTTTAATGTGGAGTTACCCCTACAAAATCTGTTTGAGAAGCCAGACATTGAAAGTTTAGCCAAAGAAATAGAGATATCTTTAGGCCAGACTCAGGGTATTGAGACGACAGTTATTAAACCAAGAGAACAGAGCGATCGCCCCCTACCCCTATCATTTGCCCAACAAAGGCTCTGGTTTTTGGAAAAAACAGGGTTAAGTCGTAATGCCTATAATATGCCATTAGCCTTACATTTAGAAGGAAAATTAGACTTTGCTGCCCTCAAACAAAGTATCAATCAAATCATCGCTCGCCATGAAACCCTCAGAACCAAATTTGCACAAATCAATGGTATCCCGACACAAATCATCAAACCACCCTTTGAACTCTCTCTTCCCACAAAAGACCTGAGTAATTTAACACCCTCACAAACAACCACACAACTACAACATTTTCTCTTATCAGCACGTCAACAACAATTCGACTTAGAACAAGACTTCCCCATCCAAGTCTTACTCCTGAAACTAGGAGCAACTGAACACATACTCCAAGTCACATTACATCACATCGCCTCCGATGGTTGGTCACTAACCGTATTAGCCAAAGAACTATCAGCTCATTACACCGCAGCATTAGAACACCAACCATCCCCATTACCACAATTACCCATACAATACGCAGATTTTGCCCTGTGGCAGCGACAACATCTACAAGGTACAACCCTACAAACACAACTAGACTACTGGAAACAAAAACTCCTTGGGTTACCCAAACTACAACTACCCATAGATTATCCCCGACCAGCCATCGAAACCTTCAAAGGAGCAAGTTGCGCGCTAACTCTATCCCCATCACTCACATCAAAATTAAAACAACTCACCCAACAACAGGGAGTAACCCTATTTATGACCCTATTAGCAGGGTTTAAAGTATTACTCCATCGTTATAGCGGTCAAGATAGCATTTCTGTAGGTTCCCTAATAGCTAATCGTAACCGCAGTGAAATCGAAGACTTAATTGGTTTCTTTGTCAACTCCCTGGTGATGTACACAGACCTGGGAGGGTCCCCGAGTTTCACAGAAGTATTAAAGCGAGTGCGACAAACAGCAATCGAAGCTTATGCTCATCAAGACCTACCCTTTGAGAAACTGGTAGAAGAATTGCAACCCGAACGTTCCCTGTCTCATAATCCCTTATTCCAGGTGATGTTTGCCCTACAGCAGAGCGAGTTAATTAATCCATCCTTCAGTCTGCCCAACTTAGAAGTGGGTTGGTATAAAGGGTCAGAGACTGAAGTAACAGTGCGAGTAGACTTAGAATTACATCTGTGGCAAGAAGGAGAGGAAATAAATGGATACTGCGCTTATAATCGAGACCTGTTTGCAGCCGACACCATCAAGCGAATGTTAACTCATTATGAAAACATATTATCAGCAGCAGTAGAAACTCCAGAGCAACCAATTAATCTATTACCAATATTGAGTGCAACAGAACGGCAACAGTTGTTAGTGGGTTGGAACAAGACTCAGATAGATTACCCTACTGATAAATGTATCCATGAGTTGTTTGCAGCTCAGGTAGAGAAAACTCCAGAAGCAGTAGCATTGGTGTTTGAAGAACAAGAATTGACATATTCTCAGTTGAATAGAAAAGCCAATCAACTGGCACATGAACTACAAAGGTTGGGAGTAGCTCCAGAAGTGCTAGTGGGAATATGTGTTCAGCGTTCAGTAGAAATGGTGGTAGGGTTATTAGCAATAATGAAAGCAGGTGGTGCTTATGTGCCATTAGACCCAAACTATCCCCGTTCGCGGTTGAGTCAAATCTTAAAACAGGCTCAGTTGCATCTGCTGTTAAGTGATTCTCAGTCTCAGTCTCAGTTACCAGCTACTGAAACATCTGTGATTTTGATTGATAAACATTTGGAAGTGAGTGTTAATCCATCCATGAATCCAGTGAGTGATGTCAAACCTGATAATTTAGCTTATGTGTTGTTTACGTCAGGTTCAACAGGGATACCTAAAGGTGTAGGGATTGAACATAGTAGTGCAGTGTCTCTATGTTATTGGGCGAAAACAGTATTTACGAATGAGGAGTTATCAGGAGTGTTAGCTTCAACTTCCATTTGTTTTGACCTGTCTGTGTTTGAGTTGTTTGTGCCTTTAAGTTGTGGTGGAAAGGTAATCTTGGCATTAAATGCTTTGTATTTGCCGAGTATCGAGGCAGCAGAACAGGTGAGGTTAATTAATACTGTGCCTTCTGCGGCCAGGGAGTTAATGAGAAGTAATGGTATTCCATCTAGTGTAACTACAGTGAATTTAGCAGGAGAACCTTTAGACCAGCAATTGGTGGATGCTTTGTATCAACAGTCTACTATTAAAGCTGTTTATAATCTTTATGGACCAAGTGAGGATACAACTTATTCTACTTTTGCTTTGATGGAAACAGGTGTGTCACCGACGATAGGTAGGCCAATTGGTAATACTAAAGCTTATATTTTAGATTCCACGGGGGAGCCTGTACCAGTGGGTGTGGTAGGAGAATTGCATCTGGCGGGGTCCGGGTTGGCACGAGGGTACTTAAATCAACCGGAATTAACTGAGGAAAAATTCATTGCTAACCCATTTAGTGAGTCTGGTGATGGGAAGGTGTATAAAACAGGAGATTTAGCCAGGTATTTGTGTGATGGTCAGATAGAATATTTGGGTAGGGTAGACCATCAGGTGAAAATTCGCGGTTTTAGGATTGAGATTGGGGAAATTGAAACAGTTCTGCGTCAAAATAAGACAGTGAAGGAAACTGTGGTGGTAGCGAGGTCAGAGCAATCAGGGGACAAACGTTTGTGGGCTTATATTGTCCCGGAAGTTGAAAACCTTAGTAGTGAAGACCAACAGCTAATACAAACTCAAGTTAGCGAGCATAAATCTTTGGTTTATGAGAATGGTCAGCAACTGATACCACAATGGAAGCAGTATTTGTTGGAGCGGTTGCCAGAGTATATGGTGCCTTCTGAGTATGTGGTGTTGTCACAACTACCACTTACTCCTAATGGTAAGGTAGACCGTAAGGCTTTGCCTGTTCCTGAAACTGTTGATAAATATTTATCAACAGCTTATGTTATGCCTCAGACGGAGACAGAGCGGCAAATTGCCAATATCTGGCAAGAAGTGCTGAAGGTAGAAAAAGTAGGAATTTATGATAATTTCTTTGAACTTGGAGGTCATTCATTACTTCTAATGCAGGTTCTGACAAAATTACAAGAAATATATACACAAAAAACATCAATAGTTGAACTGTTTCAGTATCCAACTATCTCTACTTTGTCAAAACACTTAATTAACAAGTTGAAAAAGGAACAAGTACATGATTCTCCAACTACTGACCAATCAAAGAGTAAACGAAGCGCTAGGAAAGCTTCAATGAAACAGCAACAGGAACAAAGACAACAAAGACAACAACATCGTCAAAATAAATCAAGGTAAATAAAGGACTAACTATGAATCAAATGACTACTACAAATATTGATAGTTCAGCGATCGCTATTATCGGTATATCTGGTCGCTTCCCCAACGCTAAAGATATTGATACTTTCTGGAAAAATTTACAAGAGGGTGTCGAATCAATTTCTTTTTTCTCTGAACAGGAACTACTACAGGAGGGTATAGACTCCTCATGGTTCAAAAATACGAATTATGTCAGAGCAGGGGCTGTAATTTCAGATATTGATAAGTTTGATGCTCGTTTCTTTGGTTATAACCCCAGAGAAGCTGAAATTATCGACCCACAACAGCGCCTATTTCTAGAATGTGCTTCTGAAGCTCTAGAAGTTGCTGGTTATGATTCACAAACTTACTCTGGTTTAATTGGAGTTTATGCAGGTATCAGTGATAACAGTTACGAGCGTAACAATATTTATCCCCATTTTCAAACTTCAGAACCAGGGAAAACTTTCCAATTTTCTATGGCAAGTAGTCCTGGTTTTTTGTCAACACGAGTGTCTTACAAACTCAATTTAACCGGACCGAGTATGACTGTGCAAACTGCCTGTTCTACTTCTTTAGTTGCAGTGCATCTAGCTTGCCAAAGTTTACTTAATGGTGAATGTGACATGGCTTTAGCAGGTGGTGTTTCAATTTTCGTTCCCCACAAAACAGGTTATTTATATGAAGAAGGGATGGTTCAGTCTCCCGATGGACACTGCCGAGCCTTTGATGCCAATGCTAAAGGAACCGTAGGTGGTAATGGTTTGGGGATTGTAGTTTTGAAAAGATTAGAAGATGCGGTCGCATCTGGGGACTATATTTATGCTACGATCAAGGGTTCTGCTGTCAACAATGATGGTTCGTCTAAAGTTGGTTATACTGCTCCTAGTGTAGAAGGTCAAGCAGCAGTTATTTCTGAAGCACAGTCAATAGCTGGAATTGACCCTGAGACAATTACTTACATAGAAGCTCACGGAACAGGAACTCCTCTGGGAGACCCGATTGAAATTGCAGCTTTAGCAAAAGTCTTTCAGGAGAATACAGAAAAAAAAGGCTTTTGTGGAATTGGTTCGCTGAAAACTAACATTGGACATCTAGATGCAGCAGCGGGAGTTGCTGGTTTAATCAAAACTGCTTTAGCTCTAAAATATAAGCAGTTGCCACCTAGCCTAAATTTTGAAACACCAAATCCTAATATTGATTTTTCTAATAGCCCTTTCTACGTTAACACTACTCTTTCGGAATGGAAGACAAATGGAACACCCCGTCGTGCTGGAGTAAGTTCTTTTGGTATTGGTGGTACAAATGTTCATGCTGTTCTTGAAGAAGCTCCTACTTTAGAAGAATCCTCAAAATCTCGACCTAGGCAATTGTTGATGCTTTCTGCTAAAACAAATTCAGCTTTAGAAACGGCAACTAGCAACCTGGTTACACACTTGAAACAGCATCCAGAAATTAATATTGCTGATGTTGCTTATACTCTGCAAGTAGGTCGTACAGCATTTGCCCATCGCCGGATTTTAGTCTGCCAAGAGATAGATGATGCTCTGAAAGCACTTTCGGACTCAGAAAACCAATTGGTTTTAACTCACTACGAAGAACCAACCGAGCGACCTGTAGTGTTCATGTTTTCAGGTCAAGGATCGCAATATGTAAATATGGCCTGGGAATTATACCAAACAGAACCAACATTCCGCGCTCAGGTAGATATTTGCTCAGAATTGCTCATCCCTCACTTAGGAATTGACCTGCGCTACATCCTTTATCCAGAAGGACAAGAGACACCAGCAACATCCAAACTTCAAGATACGGCGATCGCTCAGTCAGCAATTTTTGTGGTTTCTTATGCTTTGGCAATTTTATGGCAAGAGTGGGGTGTGTCTCCTCAAGGAATGATTGGTCATAGCATTGGAGAATATGTGGCAGCAACTCTAGCTGGTGTGTTTTCTTTGGAAGATGTCTTAGCTCTAGTGGCTACACGGGGTAAACTCATGCAACAACAGCCACCAGGAGCAATGCTGGCTGTATCTCTTTCAGAACAGGAGTGCCAAACTCTTCTAGGTAATCAACTGTCCCTAGCTGTATGCAACGGGTTATCTCAATGTGTTATTTCTGGTCCAACCGAGGCGATCGATACCCTGGAACAGCAGTTATTAGAAAAAGGAGTAGAATCTCGTCGTCTCCATACCTCCCATGCTTTTCATTCCTCAATGATGGAGCCAGTTATAGAGCCATTTATAAAGTATGTCAAACAACTATCTTTGCATCCTCCACAAATTCCTTACATTTCTAATGTTACAGGTACTTGGATTACAGCAGAGCAAGCAACTGACCCTGAATATTGGGGTAAGCATTTACGACAAACAGTCCGTTTTGCTGATGGTCTCCAAGAGTTATTGACAGAAGCAAATAATATCTTATTAGAAGTGGGACCAGGGCGCACATTGACAACATTAGCAAAACGGTATACTGGGGTTAAAGAGCAAGTAATTCTGTCTTCAGTTCGCCATCCTCAAGACTCTCAATCTGATGTAGCTTTCTTATTGAAGACATTAGGTCAACTTTGGCTTCATGGTCTTGAGATAGATTGGTCAAGATTTTCTACCCATGAACAGCGACATCGCCTACCCTTACCTACCTATCCTTTTGAAAAGCAGCGCTATTGGATAGAAGCACCAAAATCGGCAAATTTATCAGAACAACCTATATCTATAGCAGGAGAACTTTGGAAATCACTGATTGAGGAAGGTAGCAGTCATGCAAGTGCTGGTCTTTTAGAAGTGGAACAATCAATCGATCTTGACTTCCAAGAACAGTTAGAGAGTTTATGCACTGAATTGATGAATTCAGTTCTCAGGGGTTTAGGTGCTTTTAGCAATCCTTCTGACAAGTATTCTCTGGAGCAATTATTAGAAAAATGTCAGATTACACCGTATTATCAGCAATTGTTGTCTCAATGGTTAACAGTGCTGGTAGAGAGAGGCAAACTCAAACAAGAACAGGAACTTTTTACTGATTTGATACCTGGTTCTGAAGACTTTATTCATAAACTGTTAGGAGAACAAGGATTAAGTGACAAATTGCCAGAACATTTTCTGGCAGAAAACATAGATACTTATATCGAAAACCTAGTCTGCTTTTTTAAAGGGGAAAAAGAACCCAAGGAACTTTTAACATCTTTTTGGCAAAAAGTTCCACAAAAACCCTTATGGATGGATTATTTCAGTGCCATAATGCGAGCTAGCATTGAACAAATAGTAAAATTTTTACCACCATCTGTCAATCTGAGAATATTGGAAGTTGGAGGTGGTACGGGTGGTGCTACTAGAGAAGTATTACCAATCTTACCAGTCAATCAAACCAACTATGTTTTTACCGATGCTGGTCTTTACTTTATACGCAAAGCTCAACAGGAGTTTGAAGCTTATCCTTTTGTTGAATATTCTACCCTGGATATTGAGAAGGCTCCTAATACTCAAGGGTACTCCAATCACAGCTTTGATGTAGTAATAGCTTTCAATGTGTTGCATGCAACCCAGAATGTAGGAGAATCTCTTAATAATGTTCATTCTCTTTTGGCTCCTGGTGGGATTTTAATTCTCTGGGAAATAACTCAACCATTTCTTGAGTTTTGTGTTTTTGATGGTTTCTTAATGAATCCTGTGGCAGATGGACAACGCAATCAAGGAAATCCTTTTTTATCCAAGGAGCAGTGGCAAGAACATTTACACACTCATGGGTTTGTCAAGGTGGATGTTTTCCCGGATATTCCGGTTGCTCATCAAAATATTATAGTGGCTCAAGTTGACTCAGTAGCAACTACACCTTCAGCTTTTACTACAACAGTTGATTCAAAAACGGAAAACGTTTTTAAACAAAAGCATTCACGACCTGAATTGAAGAGTAACTATATTGCTCCTCGGAATAAAATAGAGCAAACCATTGCTGATATTTGGCAAGAATATTTTGGCATAGAAGAGGTAGGTATCTACGATGACTTTTTTGAATTGGGTGGAGATTCCTTATTAGGAGCTCAAGTTCTATCTCGGATCAGAAAAATATTGTCAGTGGAGTTACCCCAGGATAAACTGTTCGAGAAGCCAGATATCGCAAGTTTGGCAGAGGAAATAGAGACATTATTGATAGTTGTACAAAATGTTCTCCCAAATGCTGGAGAAACTTCTGTTAAACAAGAGGATGAGGAAAGAGGTGAACTATGAAAACTACTAAGCAATTATTGTCTGAACTTAGCGATCTAGGGGTTAAGCTTTGGGTTGAGAAAGAACGCCTACAATACAGTGCTCCAAAAGGAAAGATGACATCTATTCTACGAGCTGAGTTGGTTGAGCGGAAGGCGGAAATACTAATACTTCTGCGTCAAGCTCAACAAGGTACTAATACTGATGAAAACTCTATCAAACCAATTAAGCGAGACAGCAACACCCTACCATTATCATTTGCCCAACAAAGGCTCTGGTTTATCGAAAAAACAGGGGTAAGTCGTAATGCTTACAATGTATCCTTGACCTTAAGTTTAGAAGGAAAATTAGACTTTGCTGCCCTCAAAGAAAGTATCAATCAAATCATCACTCGCCATGAAACCCTCAGAACCAAATTTGCACAAATCAATGGTATCCCAACACAAGTCATCCAACCACCTTTTGAACTCGAACTTCCCACACAAGACCTGAGTAATTTAACACCCTCACAAACAACCACACAACTACAACATTTTCTCTTATCAGCACGTCAACAACAATTCGACTTAGAACAGGACTTCCCCATCCAAGTCTTACTCCTGAAACTAGGAGCAACTGAACACATACTCCAAGTAACATTACATCACATCGCCTCCGATGGTTGGTCACTCACAGTCTTGGCCAAAGAACTATCAGCTCATTACACCGCAGCATTACAAAACCAGCCATCCCCATTACCACAATTACCCATACAATACGCAGATTTTGCCCTGTGGCAGCGACAACATCTACAAGGTACAACCCTACAAACACAACTAGACTACTGGAAACAAAAACTCCTTGGATTACCCAAACTACAACTACCCATAGATTATCCCCGACCAGCCATCGAAACCTTCAAAGGAGCAAGTCAATCAGTAACTCTATCCCCATCACTCACATCAAAATTAAAACAACTCACCCAACAACAGGGAGTAACCCTATTTATGACCCTATTAGCAGGGTTTAAAGTCTTACTCCATCGTTACAGTGGTCAAGATAGCATTTCTGTAGGTTCCCTAATAGCTAATCGTAACCGCAGTGAAATCGAAGACTTAATTGGTTTCTTTGTCAACTCCCTGGTGATGTACACAGACCTGGGAGGGTCCCCGAGTTTCACAGAAGTATTAAAGCGAGTGCGACAAACAGCAATCGAAGCTTATGCTCATCAAGACCTACCCTTTGAGAAACTGGTAGAAGAATTGCAACCCGAACGTTCCCTGTCTCATAATCCCTTATTCCAGGTGATGTTTGCCCTACAGCAGAGCGAGTTAATTAATCCATCCTTCAGTCTGCCCAACTTAGAAGTGGGTTGGTATAAAGGGTCAGAGACTGAAGTAACAGTGCGAGTAGACTTAGAATTACATCTGTGGCAAGAAGGAGAGGAAATAAATGGATACTGCGCTTATAATCGAGACCTGTTTGCAGCCGACACCATCAAGCGAATGTTAACTCATTATGAAAACATATTATCAGCAGCAGTAGAAACTCCAGAGCAACCAATTAATCTATTACCAATATTGAGTGCAACAGAACGGCAACAGTTGTTAGTGGGTTGGAACAAGACTCAGATAGATTACCCTAC
>NZ_JAAHGH010000019.1:50303-106493 GCF_010672525.1 Okeania sp. SIO2B3
ATGAAAACATATTATCAGCAGCAGTAGAAACTCCAGAGCAACCAATTAATCTATTACCAATATTGAGTGCAACAGAACGGCAACAGTTGTTAGTGGGTTGGAACAAGACTCAGATAGATTACCCTACAAATAAATGTATCCATGAGTTATTTGCAGCTCAGGTAGAGAAAACTCCAGAAGCAGTAGCATTGGTGTTTGAAGAACAAGAATTGACATATTCTCAGTTGAATAGCAAAGCTAATCAACTGGCACATGAGCTACAAAGGTTGGGAGTAGCTCCAGAAGTGCTAGTGGGTATATGTGTTCAGCGTTCAGTAGAAATGGTGGTAGGGTTATTAGCAATTCTCAAGGCAGGTGGTGCTTATGTGCCATTAGACCCCAACTATCCTCGTTCACGGTTGAGTCAAATCAAAGAACAGGCTCAGTTACATCTGCTATTAACTGATTCTCAGTCTCAGTCTCAGTTACCAGCAACTGAAACATCTGTAATATTGATAGATAAACATTTGGAAGTCACTGCTAACCCATCAACTAATCCAGTGAGTGATGTTAAACCCCAGAACTTGGCTTATGTGTTGTTTACATCGGGTTCTACAGGCAGACCAAAAGGTGTAGCGATTGAACATCGTAGTCCAGTGTGTCTGGTGTCTTGGACTCAAACAGTATTCGACCATGAACAATTATCAGGAGTGTTAGCTTCAACTTCCATTTGTTTTGACCTGTCTGTGTTTGAGTTGTTTGTGCCTTTAAGTTGTGGTGGAAAGGTAATCTTGGCCGAGAACGCTTTGTATTTGCCGAGTATGCCGGCGGCAGAACAGGTGAGGTTGATTAATACTGTGCCTTCTGCAGCGAGGGAATTAATCAGAAGTAATGGTATTCCATCTGGTGTAGCTACAGTTAATTTAGCTGGGGAACCCTTAGATCAGCAATTGGTGGATGCTTTGTATCAACAGTCTACGATAAAGGCTGTGTACAATCTCTATGGACCAAGTGAGGATACAACTTATTCTACTTTTGCTCTGATGGCTTTAGGTGTCTCACCTACTATTGGTCGCCCTATTGCTAATACTCAAACTTATATTTTAGATGATAAAAAGCAACCTGTACCTGTGGGTGTGGCAGGAGAGTTGTATCTGGCCGGAGTTGGGTTGGCACGAGGTTACTTAAATCAACCACAATTAACTGAGGAAAAATTTATTGCTCATCCATTTAGTGAGTCGCCTGATGCTAAGGTCTATAAAACAGGAGATAGTGCTCGGTATTTGTGTGATGGTCAGATAGAATATCTGGGTAGGCTGGACCATCAGGTGAAAATTAGGGGTTTTAGGATTGAGATTGGGGAAATTGAAACGGTTATGCGTCAAAATCCCACAGTGAAGGAAACTGTGGTGATAGCCAGGGAAGAGGAAGTAGGTGAGCAACGTTTATTTGCTTATATTGTGCCGGAGGTGGAAAATCTTAGTAGTGATAACTCAGAACTGTTAGAAACTCAACTCAGTAGTTGGCAAGAGATATTCAACCAACAAATTGATTTAGAGGCAAATGCAATCACAGACCCACTGTTCAATATTTCTGGTTGGCGCAGTAGTTATGATAACGAACCAATACCAGAAACACAAATGCGAGACTGGTCAGGGGACATCATTACTCAAGTGTTAGCCCAAAAACCACAAACTGTCTGTGAAATTGGTTGTGGTACAGGAATGCTACTATTTCAAATCGCACCACACACACAAAGCTATTATGGTACAGATATTTCAAATGCTTCACTGGACTACATCAGAAAACAAATAGAACAGCAACCGGACAAATACGCTCATGTCACCTTGGCACAGAAAGCAGCAGAAAGTATGACTGAGATAGTTGATGATAGTTTCGATGTGGTGTTGTTGAGTTCTATTGTGCAGTATTTTCCGAGTGTGGAATATTTATTGCAAATAATAGAAAATAGTATCAGGATCGTCAAACCAGGAGGGGTGATTTTCTTAGGAGATATCCGCAGTTTCCCATTAATGAAGGCATTTCATGCCTCGGTGCAACTGCACAAGGCGACCCCTTCCCTATCAGTCAAACAACTAAGGCAACGGATAGATAAAGTGATGCTACAGGAGAAGGAGTTGTTAGTATCACCGGAGTTGTTTGTCGGTCTCAAAGACAAATATCCAGAAATAACTCATGTACAGATACGTTTACAGAGGGGAAGGGAAAACAATGAGCTGAATAAATATCGCTATCATGTGCTGTTACATATAGAAGCAAAGCCAGAATCTGTGATCAGAGCACCTGTAGAGAATGGAACTGGTATGTCGGTTCCAGATATAGAAGCATATCTAGGGCAAAATCAACCAGAAGCTATTTGTTTTAGTGGTTTAGCTAATGATCGAGTGGCAACTGATATAGCTGCGGTAGATTGGCTATCACAGGTTTCCGTAAAACTGAATGTGCAGCAGTTAAGACAAAAGTTGCAGTTGGAATCAGTCAATGGCATCGATCTAGAACAACTATATCAACTGAGTGAGTCTTTAGGGTATTCTCTAGAATTGTGTTGGTCTGTGAAGGGACAAGGATTTATGGATGCAGTTTTGGTGAAGAGTACCTTGGCAGCAGAGGCGATCGTGTTAACACCTCTAACTCAAAAATTGTTGCCAGAGGGAAATTGGTATCGTTATTGCAATAATCCCTTGGTTTCTGAAAGTGCCAAACAACTGATACCGCAGTGGAAACAGTATTTGTTGGAGCGGTTGCCAGAGTATATGATTCCTTCTGGATATGTGGTTTTGTCACAACTACCACTTACTCCTAATGGTAAGGTAGACCGTAAGGCTTTGCCAACACCAGAAGCAAGATTAGAAGGAGAATTTGTTCTACCTCGTGATACTATAGAAAGTCAACTAGCAAAAATCTGGTCAGAAGTTCTGAATGTTCATCCTATAGGGGTTCAAGACAACTTCTTTGAACTTGGCGGTCATTCCCTCATCGCTGTCCGTTTGATGTCTCAGGTTGAGAAACATTTTGGTAAAAATATACCCCTAGCAATCCTATTCCAAGCTCAGACAATAGAACAACTCGCAAATATTCTCCGTCAGTCAACAGATTCTTTTTCTTGGTCTCCTCTTGTACCCATTCAACCTAATGGTTCTAAACGACCTTTCTTCTGTGTACCTGGAGCGGGTGGCAACGTCATGTACTTTTCTTACTTGGCTCGCTATTTAGGTTCAGACCAACCATTTTATGGTTTGCAAGCCGTTGGTCTTGATGGAGAATCAGCACCTTACACGCGAGTTGAAGACATGGCTGCCTACAATATCAAAGAAATACAATCAATTCAACCTCAAGGTCCTTATCTGTTGGGTGGTCATTCTTTCGGTGCTAAGGTCGCTTTTGAAATGGCTCAACAGTTACAAAAACAGGGGCAAAAAGTGGCTCTACTAGCTATTCTAGATAGTACTGCACCGGAACCTGAAAATAAGCTAGCAAGTCTGGATATTGCTTGGAACGATGCTATATGGCTAATTGCAATTACCGAAACTCTAGGCATCATATTTGGGAAGGAGCTAGAGGTATACTATGAAGCAATTGAAGGACTCACTCCCGATGAGCAATTGAATTACGTCTACGAGAAATTGCAACAAATTAATGTTTTCCCTCCCGGAACTGGGATTAAACAACTTCGTGGTTATATCCGAGTTATTAAGACCCATTTCCTGTGTTCTTATTTTCCAAAGGAAATTTACCCTACTCAAATTACTCTGTTTCGCAGTGAATTGGGGCCAGTTAGCAGCTCAAAACTTGTCAATATTTTAGGTAAAGAGCTATTTGAATCTCCTCGTCCTGAAAGTATGAGTACTGAGGATTTTGGATGGAGCGGTTTTTCTGCTGGACCGGTAGATATTTATCAGGTTCCAGGTGACCACGTCTCAATGATAGCTGAACCTCACGTTCAGGTTTTCGCTCCCAAGTTGATAGCCTGCATTGAGCAAGCACAAGCAAAAATCCTCACGGGGTGACAAGCAAGCTGGAGAGTGAAAAAAATCGGGGGAGATGACAGTATATGGTAAGATAGACAAATGTCTATCTTACTCCGAACCCGTTATCTACTGGAGTTTAGACCAGGGCTAACGCATCTAATTTTTTTGACAAATTACCAAGAGGTCTCACGGGGTGACAAGGTAGCTGAAAACTATACTCACATCTTGCACCTGACAAGACAAAGTTCCAAACCCTGTTCATCAAACCAAGGATTTAGTAACTTTAATTTTTTGATCAGGCAAAGGAGTAAAATCTGAGTTCTGAGCAAAACTAAGGCAATTTCTGCTCAATCATACCAATCTAAATCATCGATCTCAACGCTCCTTGCCAACTTTTTCAAGAGTTGTTAAATCTAGAATCACTTGTAAAATGGGTTTTCGTCCTTAGTTAAAAGATTTTTACGAAACTATCTTCCCAAAGTATTTTCCTGTCAAGCAACCTCCATCTAATAACATTATTTCTGAGGAACAAAAGAAGGAATTAATAGATATTTTATCAGAAAAATTTTCAGGTTTTAGTGGTTATGAAATACTGAAAATAACTCTCGAATTTACTGAACGGTTAACTAAAACCAAAGATGTAACTGAATCAGGCAAAAGTAGGATTAAACAATGGCGAGAAAAAATACCTTTTGAAGAATCTATTGTTTTAATTACAAGTTCTTATGATAAAAAAGCAACTTTGATTGGCACTGGATTTGCTTTTCATCGAGAACAAAATTTTACTTATCTACTTACCTGCGCTCATGTTGTTGAAGATATGGGGGGTGAAAATAATGTATTAGTAAATAATATTCCCGCAGAAATTGTAGCAATAGGAGATATTAGAAACTTTGATTTAGCAGTTTTGCGAGTAGCAGAGATTGACCATATTCCCTTATTAAAATTAACTATTTTATCTTCACAAACAGAAAAAAATTTAAACATTAAAATCTGCGGTAATTATCTTTATGGTGAAGAAAAAAAAATGTTGCGTCAGACGGTCGAAGGAATGATAGAAACTTCTCAAAAAACCATGGTAGTTCAATCTACAGAAAAAGCCACTGTTTGGAAATTACAAATACAAAAAGAACGACTACGACGAGGTTACAGTGGTGCACTCGTTGTTGACTCAGAAACAGGTTTAGTTTTAGGTGTCGCTACTAATATAGAAAAAGATGGAGAGCAAGGAGCAGCAATATCTATAGAAGCTTTAAGAAAGATTTGGCCGGAAATACCTCTTGAAAATATTTAACTTAGGGTAGTTTTGCATAGTAATAGTAAGGGTGAAAATTTAGATCATTTCTACTCTCAAAAAAATCAATGATATTTAATGATATTTACATAATTCAAGATTTACTATTAAAACATTACTGTGTAGAACTACCAGCTTAAATCTATCCCATCGCAGGTATACTTAAACCTTTCAAAATCTCCTTTTTTTCCTCCTCACTTAAACCCTTACTCTGTACTAAAACTCCAAAATTTCCCAACCCCATTGGGTCTATTAATGAATGTAATACTTCCCTACGCCGCAAAACTTCCTGAATAGAAAATCCTTGATTATTTGATAATTCATTTAATCTATCTCCTAAACCTAACGCCATTAAAAATAAAGCCTGTTGAGTAAAACCTAGATTTTCCAATCCTGACAAAATTCCCTGTTTTTCCAATGCAGTAAAATCCACATGAGCCGTAATATCTTGTTGCCCAATATTCCAATATAAGTCATTATTTCGATGATGTTGAGAATAACATTGTAGAGTTCCTTGTCTGCGAGTGGGATTATAATAACGTGCTGCTTGATAACCATAATCAATAGTTAACAAATATCCCTTTTGTAGCTTAGACGCAACAGTATTTATCCAATCCAAAGCTTGTAAATTAACTTCAGTTTGATAACCTTCTACATCTGGAAATGCAAGTAAATCTATACCCACTAAATTAAAATATTCAGCAATTCTAGGAGTAGAAGTTTCACCACTTATTTCTATAAATTTTCCATCTGAGTCAGAGCTTACATAAACTTCTCGAATTTCCCGATCTTCTATGATAATTTTATGTACTGGAAAAGCATCCACTAATTCATTAGAAAATAAACACCCCATAATTGAACTATGAGAAATTTCATCCCAATTACACCACCTGACTTTATATGAGTATAACCTTTGTTTTTGCTCTTCTTTTAAAACTTCAGACTTTTCAATAATCACATATTCTATTGTTTGGAAAAAATCTAAATATTTTTGTTTTAAATATCCTAAAACTTGCTCTGCTAAAATTCCCTGACCAGCACCCATTTCTACCAGAGTGAAGTTATTGGGTCGATTGAGAATATCCCACATTTGCACAAATTGTTCTGCCAATAATTCTCCAAAATCTGCACTCCAATGAGAAGATGTTAAAAAATCTCCTTGTTTGCCAATATTCACAGGATGACTTGCATAATAACCATATTGGGAATGGTACAAAACTAAATCCATATATTGGGCAAAGGTAATCCGTTTTTTTGGAGATTCAGAAATGCTTTGACGGATAATTTTGCACAAATTTTCGTTACTGTTGTTGATAGTTATTTGTGGTTGATTCATAATTTCAGGAAGAAGTAAGAAGTAAGAAGGAAGAAGGAAGAAGTAAGATAAGTTTATAGTAAAATACAATTCAGTTAAGGATTTTTTTTGCCAGTTCCATAACCTCAAGAGCTGCTCTAATGGTTCCATACCTTATAAGACTGATGTGCCTTACTAATATGAAATACCCTTAATGTACCTTACTAATATGAAATACGCTATATTATCTTTCCCTTCTTCCTTCTTTCTTCCTCCTTCTTCCTTCTTCAAAATTATTCCTGAGCCTTCTCCTCAGTTAATTTTATCCTGGGGATAGGAATTAACATAGAAACTTTTTGCCGATATTCCTGATATAAATCTCCATAAATAGAAATCATGTCTACCTCTTCTAATTTAATTCCCACTAACGTATAAATTGTTGTACCCAAGGCAAAAATCAAATGAGAAAATGTCATAGTTGGAGTTGCCCAAAAAACAATAACAAAACCCAACATAATCGGATGACGAACATATTTGTAAAACCCTGGAGTTCTAAATCCTAAATATTCATATTCCTGACCGCGCAAATATAAATATACTTGTCGTAATCCAAATAAATCAAAATGGTTAATCATAAAAGTGCTGATTAATACAATTAACCACCCCAAAGCAAAAATTCCATAAATAATATTAGAAACTATCGGAGTTTGTATATTCCAAATAATTCCACCGAGAGAATGCCATTGCCAAAATAACAATAATAATGCCAGACTTGCCATCAATGTATAAGTGCTACGTTCAATCGGATGTGGAATTATTTTTGTCCACCATTTCTTGAAATTTTGACGAGCCATTAGACTATGCTGAATGCCGAACAAAGCAATTAATGAAACATCAATTAATATCCCGTTAATTAGAGTTCCATCTGAAGATGAATCAAGGGTTTTTGGAACTATTAAATTCCCGATAAAACCAACGCTGTAGGTCAAAGTTATTAATGATATTAGATAACAAAATATTCCATAGATAAATGCAAGTATTCTCTTCATTTTTCTATTATAAAACCTCCAGAAAAAGTTTATGTTGATAATTCTATAATTATATGAAGTACTAAAATTTTTACAACAAATACGCATGACTGTCTCAAGGAGTCAGGAGGGCTGAGTCAGTTAGGAGTAGCCTACATATCATTGAAACCAAAGCAGAGACAAATCTTCATTCTGTGAAGCTCTCAAGACAAAGAACTAATGAGCGGAAAATTTTTCACCCCATCAGCCAGACCAGGATTTGTTTACGGATACACGGATGATTAATCTGCATTTTATGAAGCTCAAAAAAATCAGTAAGGCTTTTCCCCTTGCATCCCGAAAAAAATCATGATACTATGTAATTATTGGGTGTAATATGCCCTTGTACATGATTTTTTATTCAACCTCACAACAGCACTTCGCTACTGAATATATATAGAAGAGATACTCACATAACCAATAGCAGAGAAAAATCATCATTTTCCTTCTTTAAAAAAACCAAAAGCAGAAAATCAATAAATCTTTCTGACTTTTGGCTTCTCATACAATTTTCTTACTTTTAACTTTTGCCTGTCTTGAGTGTGTCTTACATCCTGGAGAGGCGGTGTGCGGAATTACTTCCACACTTTATACCCCTTGTACCCCTTGTAGGAGACTTCAGAATTACACACTCGATGCATGACTTCTAGACTTTACTTATCGATCTACAGACCCCATAATAATGTCAATACTACCCAAAATAGCCACAATATCAGCCACCTTTGCACCTTGCAAAATATGAGGAAAAACCTGCAAATTCACAAAATCAGCAGCCCGAATTTTAAAACGCCAAGGGAAAGGACTATTATCACCAATAATATAAATCCCAATCTCTCCCTTACCACTTTCAATCCGGACATAATGTTCGCCTTCAGGAATCTTAAAAGTCGGAGCTATTTTCTTACCTAAAAATTGATAATCAAAACCATTCCACTCAGACTTAGGCCCTCCAGCCATCCGTTTTGCTTCGAGATTTTCGTAAGGTCCCCCAGGAAGTCCCTCGATCGCTTGACGAATAATCTTAACAGACTCCCGCATTTCCCGAATACGCACAAAATATCGGGCCAAACAATCTCCATCAGTTTCCCAATGAACATCCCAGTCAAAATCGTCGTAACATTCATAGTGGTCAACCTTCCGTAAGTCCCATTTCACACCTGAAGCACGCAACATTGGACCAGAAAGCCCCCAATTAATCGCCTCTTCCCTACTAATCACACCTAATCCCGTAATCCGACGACGGAAAATAGGATTATTAGTAATTAAACGTTCATACTCATCAACCTTTGGCAAAAAATAATCGCAAAAGTCTTCGCACTTATCTACCCAACCGTAAGGTAAGTCGGCAGCTACCCCACCAATACGGAAGTAGTTATTATTCACCATCCGATAACCTGTAGCAGCTTCCCACAAGTCATAAATCATTTCCCGTTCCCGGAAAATGTAGAAGAAAGGAGTTTGGGCACCAACATCAGCCAAGAATGGGCCAAGCCACAAAAGGTGATTAGCAATCCGGTTTAGTTCCAGCATAATTACCCGGATATAGCTAGCCCTTTTGGGGACTTCAATATCGGCCAATTGTTCCGGAGCATTGACCGTTACGGCCTCGTTAAACATTCCCGCAGCATAATCCCAACGACTCACATAAGGGACAAACATTGTATTAGTGCGGTTTTCGGCAATCTTTTCCATGCCCCTGTGTAAATAGCCAATCACAGGTTCACAGTCAACTACATCTTCTCCATCTAAGGTGACAATTAACCGCAATACCCCGTGCATTGAGGGATGGTGGGGTCCCATGTTGATAACCATGGGTTCGGTTCTAGTTTCAATTTTGCTCATGTTGACTCTTCTCCATAGTGACCTGTTTTTATTTCAGCCTAATTTTTAGACCATAAACGGGTTTAGGCTAAATGTTATTATTATTGCCTGTATTTATGTTTTGTTACATATTAAATCAAAGATTATAAAAGATTATAATGGGTGATTTTTGCTTTGCTGGCGCAACGCTACGGGAACAAGAACTCTTAACTAGATAACAAATCAAACAATTTGAGTTGTACCCCTGAGAGACAATTGACCCAAGCTTTCTTGCTCCGTCTTTACGCCCTCGGAAACCGTTGACTCGCAGGCGGTGCGCTTTTCTTTAACGGTATGCCCTACCGCTATCAATCTTCACCCACCCCTCTTGCTCCCCTCCCGGGAGGGGATGGGGGTGGGTGCAGCAGCTACATCGCGATTTTCTTGATAATTACAATGGCTGCAATTATGCTTTCTATTCCTGCGGAATGCTACGCAAACAGAAAGTTTTTTCTTTTCTATCTGCCCGCATTTAGGACATTCTTGGGAAGTATAATTTTTGTCAACTTTGGCGTAATACTTACCTCTTTTCCAGCATATATAAGGTAATATTTCATTAATAAATTGACCGATACCAGAATCTAAAGACTGTTTTCTAACAATACCTCTAGACCAAGATTTGAAGTTAATATCTTCAACAAAAATATTATCTGCCCAGTCGCAAAGTTGATGAGCTAGTTTGAAATGCCAATCTTGTCTATTGTTAGCTATCTTTTCATGTAATATAGCTATTTTTTTCTGAAGTTTTAACCAATTATTTGAACCTATTTTTTTCTTCTTAAGTCTTCTTTGCAGTAATTGTAGGGGCAAATGGCCATCCGCCCCTACCGTAGTTGACAAGAGCAAAAATTTAGGAGATTTGATTAATTTGCCAGTGGAAGTAGCGACAAAACTTTCTATTCCTGCATCAATACCTAATGACTTATTGCCTACGATATTTTCTGGTACTGACTCTGATGAAGTAAAATTAATCATCAAATAATAACCAGTAGCTTTTTTGATTATCCTAGCTTGTTTAGCTTGGAAATTATTTGGGTATGGTCTACTTTGTTTAATCTTAACCCAGCCCAATTGAGGTAGTTTAACTCTGCTATTGCTTAAACAATTTTTCAGCATTGCAGGAAAGACAAAACTCCTCATCCTTTTCTTAAATCTAGGGAAGCCTTTACCAAGAGACTTCATCTCATAAAATGCTCGTTCTAAAGTCTTTAAAGTTTGTTGCAAAACCTGAACATTTTCATGTCGGCTCTTAGCCGAAACTAACCTTAATCTAGGATTAGTTTTCTTAGCCATTGTTAGGCTTTTAGCTTGATAATTTTCAATAATTGATAATTGATAATGGATAATTGATAATTACCTCTCCCTAAAACGGATAGGATTGAATAAAAGGAAAATTAATTCATTGTTTCTCCTTTAAAGGAGAGGCTTTAAACCTTAATTATTCGGTAATTAGGATAAGGAGTATCAGCAGAGATAATATATTCAGTTAGGATTGAGCAACTATTAATTTGTGATTTTCTAGAACTTAACCAATCTTTACGCTCTCTTAAAGCATAATTATACAAACTTTTACCGAATTATTAATTATTAATTATTAATTATTAAATAATTCGCGCCTTGAAGCCTCCCCTTTTAAGGAGAAAAAAAACGGTCGAGGGATGGCGAGGTCTCGGAGCTGTCCGACCATCGACCAAGAGAAGAAATAATATCTCCTGATATTCAATTCCGTAACGGTTAAAACCCGAGGTAATTATCAATTATCCATTAATGAAAAACATCAAGAATCTGGTTTATTTCGGTTTCTTGTTGTTTGTTTAGCTTAAGTTTGTATTGGTAAATTCAAGTAATCATTAAGGTAATCAAAGATGAAAAATAAAAAGTTAATAACTATCTATATTATAATTCAATACGGTTTCCTAGGTTATGCTGCGCAAACAGATAAGACCAAAACTCATAAGGCATGAAACCATTAGATAAGCTTTTGAGGTTACAAAAGTGCCAAAAAAAATCTTTAACTAAACTGTATTGTATTATAACTAATGCTATATTGATTCGCTACCGCTCAATTAATTAGCTGGTTGAAATTCATCTCACCGCTAAATTAAAAATTATAGCGGCTCGAACTCTTTCAATATTCTCTGATAGGGATAGTCAGTTACTTGAACCAGATATAATTTTACTTACCCTGAGACACTATATATACTAGATCAAAACTATAGTGCCACACTATAAGTAGTGTTTTAAATCAAAAATGCGTAATTTACAAACTAATTAGTCAATTTTTATTGTAAACTTCAGACTTGATGAACCATATACCTGTTCTCAGTGCCGAATTAATCCAAGGTTTGACAATATCTCCAGGAGGTCTTTACTTAGATGCAACAGTAGGATTTGGTGGCCATACCAAGTCAATTTTAGCTACGGCCTCAGATGTTAAAGTAGTAGCGATTGACCAAGATGAACAAGCGATCGCCTATTGTCAAACTTTGTTGGCCTCTGAAAACTCCAATATTCAATATTGGCATGGAAATTTTGCTGATTATGAGCCAAAAAATCTTGAATTTGATGGTATAATAGCAGACTTGGGTGTAAGCTCTGTACAATTAGATACCCCAGAACGAGGTTTCAGTTTCCGGCATCAAGCTAAATTGGATATGCGGATGAACCAACAACAATCTCTGACCGCAGCCGAAATAGTTAATTCTTGGGAAGAAGCCAAATTAGCAAATATTTTTTATACCTATGGAGAAGAACGTTTGTCACGACGTATTGCTAGAAAAATAGTAGAACATCGTCCTTTTGAAACAACAACCGAATTGGCAGAAGCGATCGCCCACTGTGTACCTCGCAAATACCGTTATGGTAGGATACACCCAGCGACTCGTGTTTTTCAGGCTTTAAGAATACAAGTAAATCAAGAACTTACTGCCCTAGAAACTTTTCTAGAGAATGCTCCTAACTGGCTCAAACCAGGAGGTAGAATCGGAATTATTAGTTTTCATAGTTTAGAGGATCGTTTAGTTAAACATAGTTTAAGAAGTTCATCTGTTTTGCAAGTATTGACAAAAAAGCCCATCCAAGCCCAAGATAATGAAATAACATTAAATCCACGGGCACGTTCTGCTAAACTTAGATTGGCAGAAAAAATTGGTTAATCTAAGTATAAAAATACATAAATAATTAGCAAAAACAAACTGAATTATAATTAAATTTATTATTGAATAATATTTAGTAAATGAGACATTTGTTGGAATAATCTATATCTAGAACTAAGTATAAAATATACTCAAAATGAGTTTTTCTTGGAAGTTTATGGCCAGAGAAGAAATGAAACCCAAATTCATAAAATTTAACTCAAGGCTATTTATCCTAAATATTAAATATATAGATTAATAAATTAGGAAACTCTCAAGGCCAACCGGAGAGTATAAAATTTGAAAAATTGTCTGGGAGTAAGGCATAGCATGAGTCGGGGAGAGGGGAAATTAAAATTGATGGTAGTCGATGACGAACCAGACAACCTAGATTTGTTGTACAGGACGTTTCGGCGAGACTTTAAAGTATATAAAGCAGATAGTGCCTTCAGTGCCATGAAAGTCTTGGAAGATGAAGGAGAAATGGCACTTATTATCTCTGACCAAAGAATGCCAGAAATGAATGGTACAGAGTTTTTAGGCAGAACATTAGAAAAATATCCAAATACAGTTAGGATTCTACTGACAGGCTATACAGATGTAGAAGACTTAGTAGAAGCAATTAACTCAGGAAAAGTATTTAAGTATATTACAAAACCTTGGAATCCTGAAGAACTCAAAGCTGTAGTACAACAAGCTTCAGAAACCTACAAAATTGTCACGCAACGTACCAATGCTCTAACTCGTGCTTTGCGACGAGAGTCTATGTTAAATGAAGTAATGAGTGCTATTAGAGAATCATTGGATTACTCTAGTATGTTATCGACAATCATTCAAACAGTGGGACAGACTTTTGACGCAACAGAAGGCAAGTTATGGCCAGTAGAAGGCGATCGCTTAATGTCTGAATCTTTTTCTTATCAAAACCCTGAAATTACCCAAAATAACTTCCCTTTCGCTCCAGAAAAATTTTTGGAAGTAGTAACAAATCGTCAAACCCAATTAGAAGAAAGTTCAGATAAAAGCATTTGTAAATTAATAATCCCCCTGATTTATCAACAAGAGTTACTAGCAGTTTTAGCTCTTTATCAACAAAACAGCAGTAAATTCTGGTCTTCAGAAGATATAGAATTGATAGAAAGTGTCCTGGAGCAAGGAGCATTAGCATTATCTCAGGCCAAACTCTATCAACGCACCAGAGAACTTGCAGAACAAATGCGTAATGAGCTAGAGGTAGCTCGTCAGATACAGAGCAACCTATTACCTCAAAGTTGGCCAGAATTTGAAAAATTAAGGATACAAGCTTGCTGCTATCCTGCCAGAGAAGTAGGAGGAGATTTCTTTGAAGTTTATACCCATTCTCAAGGTGACATCTGGTTGGCACTGGGAGATGTTTCTGGTAAGGGAGTACCCGCTGCTTTATTCATGGCAAGTGCTATATCTGTGATGCGACGAGAACTTTCTCAAGAAAATCCCCCAGACCCTTACGAAATCATGCAAAATCTTAATATTGGTCTCTGTGACGACCTGATTAGTAACAATTGCTTCATTACAATGGTTTTAGCCCGTTATACACCAGAAACAGGATTATTGGCTTATGCTAATGCTGGCCATATATATCCCTTGGTTTGGTCTCAAACTGCCCTGCTAACTGTAAAAAATCAGGATTCTGATGAGGTAAAACCAAATTTCCTCAAGGAACGTGGTATTCCCCTGGGAATATTGCCAATATGGAAAGGAAAAGCAGGTACTATAAACTTAAATTCAGGAGATGTTTTCCTACTGACCAGTGATGGCATCACTGAAGCTACAGTAGTTCAAGAGGCTACTGATAGTGAGGAACAAACTCGTGTAATGCTGCAACAAGAAGGTTTATGGCAACTTTTAAAACAGCACAAAAGCCAAATAGACCTAAATAGCTTATTAGCTTATATCCGAGCTAATAATCAAGTTCAAGAAGATGACCAAACTATACTATCTCTGGAGGTTCTGTGAATTTATGAAAACCGAGCTTCAGGTGCCAAGCGACTTACGCTTTTTGACTATTGTCGAACATTGGTTATTGAGCAGTTTAGAAGTAGAGCTAGGAGAACATATTGATTGGCCTCGTCAATCCAACCGTTTACGCTTGGTCCTGGCAGAAGCTTACTCCAATGTGATTCGTCATGCTCATAAAGACCAACCAAACTTACCAGTATTAATACGCTTAGAAGCCAAAGACGGTGGTATTGCTTTAGAAATCTGGGACTATGGTCAAGGTTATAGTATAGGAGAGTATAACCCACCAACACCAGAAGCTAAACAAGAAAGTGGTTATGGATGGTTGATTATGAATAGATTAATGGATCGTGTAGATTATACATTACAGATAGATGGTAGAAACTGCCTAAAATTACAAGCAAATATACCAGAAAAAGTACCTTGAAGAAGGCAGAAGGTCTAATTGCTTATGGATAGTCAACGATCGGCCACTTCGTGTCTTATCACCCCAAACAATTTTCAGCATCCCCGTTGACGGTGGGGTATTAAACTCGCCACTGAAAAGATAAAAAAGTACCATAAAGCAGTTGCTTCATTAATATTACATTTTAATTTTGATTAAAATATTGCTGATGGAAGTTAAGATTAACTACTTTTTCTGGGTTAGATTTATCGGAATTGCAACCTAAAATAATGCAACTAAATAGATAAAAGTTGTCAGGCTTTTTCTTTGATCAAGATTAATTTGTGGAGATAAGTCAAAGTACCTAGTATAAAATTAAGATATATTATCAATATTTATTTACTTTTTTCCTGTTTATTTCATAGGTTGATCCTTAAGTATTTTCCCTATTCCCTGTTTCCTGTTCCAGGATAGTAGCAATATTTGATGAAATTTGTATTATATCATGTTCGGTTAAACACTTATACTTTGGCACAGAGAAGGTAGAAGGCAGAAGGAAGAGAGCAAAGTGTGAAGTGAAGAGGTCTTTTATAACTAATCATCCGAACATGGTATTACACAACTGAAAACAGATGGCGATAACTATTATATTTATATGATAAATCTGATAAGTTTTGTTAAGTTTGGTTGCATCTAACTATACTCTACCGCAAGATAAAAATAAGGTTTATTTAGATACAATTAAAATATATATATTAGGTTTGTTATATGAATATGTTTTTTCCTTTAGCTCCTCGTTATCGTCTAGATGACGAATCTCCTTGGCTAGAAAGAATCGATCCCACTCGTAATTATTGGATTCATATTAATGGAGAAAAAACACTAACGGCTGTAATTCCTGGTTTTACAGTGTCTTCTACAGATGAATTTAAACAAAATATATTTCAATTTCGTGATCTAGAACCAGGGGCACATATAAAAATTGAGAGAGCTTCCGAAACTTGTTATATTTACTGTATTAGTCAAAACTGCTATGCAGTCGAATGCTATTTTAATAAATCGCTAGTATGGCATCTATTTGACAAAGAAACTTTAGAAAGTTTATTAATGACAAGTCATCCAGACTGGAAGTGTGCTTCTAGTCATATAGAACTAGGACAACAAATGTTAGCTCGTTCATTGCAAGTATCCACTACAGCTTGAAATGAATCATCTAACATGAAATCTAGTTTGAGGACGCAAATTTAACTAGCTCTGGGCTAAGAGCTTTCAGGTATCAGTTTGGGTTGAAATCCCCGGTTTATAAGTGCCGAATAATTTCAAAGGGATTTCAACGCCTCTTAAATTGCATTTCTCTCCGTTTCAGTATAACAGGACTTACGCAGGGACTCTACAGATGGTGCTTTAAAGGTCAATTTGTGTAAGTCCTGTATAGATTTAAGCTGAATGCTTTTTAACAACTTTTGTGGAGAAGCTAACAGCTTGAAACTAAGAGCAATTATTTACTCCTACTGACGGTTCAAAATAAATTTCCCCAGTGAAATTCACCTAAAATCAAGAAGTTTAGTTTCCCTGACTTAAACTTCTACTTCGCTTTCATCAAGCTCTTGGTTCACTCCTACTTGAGGATAAGTGGGTATAACTTTAGCTTCTTCCTGAAGAGAGGAAGCGATCGCACTCCTACTAAATAATAGGATCTTGAAAAGGATCATTAAGTGAGCTATTAGCAGTAAATAGACTTGCTGCAAACGCAGAAGGAAGAAAGAAGAAGTTTGATTATTGTTGCAGCTATTTCATAAGTCAAATACAGTAATGGCGACTGCTGTACTTTCAAAATTATCGTGATTAAAAGTTTCTTGGTATTAGATAAAGTAGCGAGTAACTACTTGCTTTTCAATACCAGTAATTCTTTGTTTTGTACTGCCCAATATCAGAGGGTTTTACGGTTTGATTACCATCTCCCCTACTCCCCTACTCCCCATTACTAAAGATATATAGCAAACTTGTTGAGATTTGGTATTAGATTCGGTTTCGGGAATGTTACTAAAAAATTAAGCTAAAGGATCTACACCCATATTCGCTACAACATTGCGTAATACAGTAATTTGTTGACCAAAATCTAATACTTCTATAGAGGTCAATACTTGAGAGCCAGAAACCGAGAGCTGATGAAAAGTAGGCATTGGAACTATATCGCCTTCTTCAATGGACTCCGTTAGTTGATACCAGAAAGCTAGCTTAGTATTGGCACTTAGTATACCATAAGCACGAGAAATAGGGTTATTTTTGCTAGCAGCTAAGTCACGAATGGCTCCTAATTGTTCTTCGTGAAACATATATTTAATTTCATTCAGCAGACCTTCAGCCAACTGTAGGCGTGCTGCACCGGAAGTTGCAGGTGTAACAGAGCGTCTAATTTTGGTGTAGATGTTCCAGAGTAATGCCAGTTGCTCATCAATACTGAGAGCATTAAACTGAGCTGTAGTTTCAACAACAGTCCTAGGGTTACTACAGATAAAAATTTTCATTGTAGATTCAGCAGTATATGTCATGTCTGCAATTTAGAGATTTATATTTATGTTCGCCAACCTCAAATAAAATGGCCTTGTAAATCTCTGCCTTCTTGCTTGGCATTATGTAACTTTTTGTTAATAGATGCAAATAAAATTGACAAGTTTCAAAACAAAGTATAATTTAAAATTAATAGTGCTTTTATTCTAAATTATTATACAGTTTTGTCAATATATGTTACCAATTAAGGTATTTAAAATATTAAAAATTAATACAAATTTTACAAATCTAGCTAGTATCAATGAAATCTGCACTTAGCATGAGTCAAATCAAACAGAAAGCCTTAGAAGTAGGATTTCACAAGGTAGGGATAGCTTCAATAAATGATTTAAGTTCAGACACTGAAAGATTGCAGGCATGGTTGAACAAAGGTTATCAAGCAGACTTAAGATGGATGGCTAACCCCAAACGTCAAAATTTGAAGCTAGTTATGCCAGAGGTCGAATCTATTATTTGTGTTGCTCTCAACTATTACACGCCACATCAACATTCTGAAAATTCTGAAATAGGTAAAATTTCTCGCTATGGGTGGGGTAGGGATTATCATAAAGTCATGCACCAAAAGTTAAAAGCTCTGACTAACTGGTTGCAAGAGCAAGAAAAGGAAATTTTAACCAGGTATTATGCAGATACAGGTCCAGTGCCAGAAAAGCCATTGGCACAACAAGCAGGTTTAGGTTGGGTAGCAAAAAATGGTAATCTAATTACTAGAGAATATGGTTCATGGGTATTTTTGGGGGAAGTGCTAACTAACCTAGAGTTGACAAGCGATCGCCCTCACACTCAACATTGTGGTAGTTGCACTCGTTGTCTGGAAGCTTGTCCGACTAATGCGATCGTAGAGCCTTTTGTTGTTGATGCAAATCTTTGTATTGCTTATCATACTATAGAAAATAGAAATGCTGAACTACCCGAACATATTAAATCAAATTTAAAAGGGTGGGTCGCAGGTTGTGATATTTGTCAGGATGTTTGTCCTTGGAATGAACGATTTGCTCAAAAGACAAATATTGATGATTTTCAACCTTATCCTGGTAATGTCACTCCTAAGTTAACAGAACTAGCAGAAATATCTGAACAAGATTGGGATAATAAGTTTCCAGCTTCTGCGCTACGACGTATTAAGCCAGAAATGCTGCGACGAAATGCTCGTGCTAATCTTTAATGGGCGTTGCTGAAGCGCGTGTATGATATTAATCGCGCATTACTTAGGAGTCAACCCACCCGCGGGTCCCTCCCAGGAGGGGAAGACAGGAGGGAACAGCGAACAGGGAACAGGGAAGATGTGGGGAGAAATAATACAAAAAATTCAACACTCCTTGCTGATGATTTTTCCTCAAAATTGATGCACGAAAAGACTTTACTACCATAATTATATAGCTCTCAAATGGGTTCTATAACTGTTCAACCGGACATGATATAACTAGCTATCAGACTAAAAATTTGTGCATAGATAATGGTATCTGTTTGCAGAAGTATTCCGAAACGGAAAAGCTTGAGTAAAACATCCCCGACACGCGAGCAAGTCGTTTAATTTTAGGAGGGGTGGCGCATCCCCTTCTCGCAAAGCTGACCGCTGAACTGCTGAACTGCTGTTTGCGCAGCATTCCGTACTGAAACGCTTTTTAATGATAGAATCAGAAAGCAATTAGTAATTGTTATATAATAATGATAAAAATAGTTATTTTTGATTTTGATGGTACATTAGCAGATACTTTCGATCTGATTTTTGCAATTACAAATGATTTATCAGTTGAATTTGGATATAAACAAGCGAAGAAGGAAGAAATTCCAGAAATAGAAAAATTAAGCCCTCTACAAGTGATTACTCAGTCAGGAATATCTATTTTTAAATTACCTTTTTTATTGAGAAGAATTAGAGCAGAATTTCAAAAAAAAATTAACAATGTCAGGTTGTTTTCTGGTATTAAAGAAATTTTATTTGCACTGAAACAGCAAGGTTATCAACTGGGAATAATTACTTCTAATAGTCAGAAAAATGTAGAGTTTGTCTTGCAAAAATATGATTTATTAATCTTTGATTTTATAATTTCAGCCCCAACACTTTTTGGCAAAGATAAGGTTATTAAACAATATCTAAAAACGGAGAATATTCAACCAGAAGAGATTGTTTATATTGGAGATGAGGTTAGAGATATTAGTGCTTCCAAAAAAGCTAAAGTTAAAGTAATAGCAGTGACTTGGGGATTTAATTCTAGAGAAGTATTATCCGATTATCAGCCAGATGCTTTAGTCGATCGACCGCAAGAATTAGTGGAAGTAATTAATAACTTTTCGGCGTTGCTGAATTAGTGTATGATATTAATCGTGCATTACTTAGGAGTCAACCCACTTATCTGGTATATGTAAGGTCTCCAACAGCAAGAAGGTCAGGGGGTTGATAATAAATTCTAGTTCTTGTCCGTTAAGTAAACCTTGAAGTACACTTAATCTATCTTTGTTAGCAGTAGTAAAGTAGACTGTATAAAGAGGGTTACACACTACATTCGTCGTATAGTTGACTCCTCCCACACGGGCTGCTGTTTGGTCAAAGTGCTGCCAGGGACTGCTCAATAGTCCTGCTTCATAAATTTCGCTTTTTTCTGTCTCAAAAAAAGACTGGTTTTTGATTAACAGATTGGACAAATGCCCTGCTGAAATGGAAATGCCCATATCCTCTAAAAACTCTAACAGTTTGCCTTGGGTCATATTCCCCCCATAGTACAAACTTATGATTAAGCTTTTGATTCCAGGACCAAATTCTCCTTCATAACCTGGTGGTAATTCTGCCAAATAAGTTTTTCCCGCTGAAGGTGAGTAGTATTTTTGTTTCCGGAATAATACGTTATCAGTTCCCAAGGTAATATCTTGAATAATTACTTCTTCGTAACCTTTAAACTGTGCATCAATGGGCAGTAATTCCATCGGATACTCTAATATTTCTTCTCTATCTATTTTGAGCTGAGATTTTTTATGGACTTTAGAATGGTTTTGAGGTAGCTTTCGTTCTTTTTCTGATGAGTAGTTGTGAGAAAATTCTCTTGGTTTTTTGGCTTTGATTTTGGGCTGTTGTTGTTCTCCCTTCAGACGGTTGTTTTCGTCTTTTAAACGTTGGTTTTCTTCTTGTAACTCTTGGAGTTGTGTCTGTAATTGCTCTATCAGGTTCAGTAATACCTCTACTGTTTGAGACAAGGATTTTTCTGCAATTTCTGTAGGGTTAATTGTTTGCAGGACTTGCTATACTAATTTTTGGCTATCATTTTTTTGTCTCATATTTCATATTTTATCACCAACTTTATTCTCCTGTGATTATTCTTTATACTTTATTCTTTTTTGTGATTGGGCCGATATTATCGATCGCGATTCTTGGTCTTGGCAGCTATCATAATTGCCTACCCCATCATATTGAGTGGATACAAAAAATTACCATTTAAGACTGTATTAATGGATAGTTGGTATGGAACACAAAGGTTAATGGGATTGATAGATAATTTGAAAAAAACTTATTACTGTCCCTTAAAAATAAATCGCGCGCGTAGATGATACTGGTCGCGAGTGAAAAATATAAAAACATAGGAGAATTAAGTTGGAACTCCTCAGAAAAAATATCAGGTAAAATAATTAAAGTCAAAGGAATTCCTTTGAGGTCAAAAAGTTAAGTTCCATACGGGCTAATGTTTCTACCAACAGAACAGAATATATTGTCACTAATGACTTAAGTCAATCTTCGCTCTTATGCTGTAGAATTTGAATCTCAAACTAGATGGAAAATTGAAGAATTTCACAGAGAGATTAAGCAGTTAAAGGCAAGCGAATTTTGTCAATGTCGTCGAGCGCGATATTCAAAAAAATCACATAGCCTGTGCTATGTTAGTCTGGAATTTATTAAAAATATTAGCAGTGAAAATAGGAAAAACTATTTATCAAGTCAAACATGAATTACTCTCAGATTAGAGGTAAGGCAAAAGGCAGGAGGCAGAAGCGGTCAGACCCCGCGACGACGATAGTCGCAAGGGAATGCTGACCAAGAGAGGAAAGAAAAGGTTAGAAGGGAAAAGGTTTTTTGGTCGCGTAAGCGGAACGGAGTTCTATCACGCTATGATCCGGACATGATATTACACAAAACAGAAGTAGAAAATAGACTCAAACATAGACAGGTACAGGTTTTTACGTCAAAAAGGCATAAATCTTTGGTAATTAAGGATTTTAGCCATTTTTAAGGTATCGACATAATTCCCTTGTATAGACTGACTTTTAGGCATTTTTTATCCCAGAAAATGTCTAAGTACCATTAGGAAGACCGAGTCAGAAAAGGAATATGGAGGGAAGGAATATAGGAAAAAGATTGAAAAATACTCGCCACTTCCCTATCTACCAATCTCTTTTTAAATAGCTCTCAAATGGGTTCTATATACTATAGTATTATAGTTTTTGTTTACTATATGTGTAGCACTACGCAATTAGGGCGCGGACAATATATCAAATCAGTTGGCTTCTGAGTAATATAATTCTTGACATTAGTATGGGCAAACGGCCGTTTACCCCTACAATATTGACTTTTATTACTAAATATTGAATTATGCCAATGCTACCGGATTTGAGCTTACTATTCTTTCAAAGCTTCATGTACTATACTTCGTTGTGCAGAATTTAGATTAGTAGTATAATATAAATTTAATAAAATAATGCCATATTAAAGATAAGAAAGAAGGAAAAGTAAAGAGTAAATAAAGAAAAAAATGATATATATAGATAATTTTTAGGATCTAATCATCTCCTATTAGGTATAATTTTTAAAACTCCTTTTTAGAACATGATTTTTGATAATTAGTATAATAGTATGTACAATCAAATTATCCAACTTATGCAGGTAAAATGCGATGGATATTACTCAAAATTCTGTTAAAGATCCCATCTCTACCACAAAAATTTTAGTTATTGAAGATGAACTTATTGTTGCGGAAAATATTGCAAGAAATCTTCGTAAATTAGGATATGAAGTAATTGGAATTGTAGACTCTGGTGAAGAAGCTATTCAAACTGCAACAAAAAAACATCCTAATTTAGTACTAATGGATATCATGCTTCAAGGGGATATGGATGGCATTGAAGCTGCTGGATATATTCGCTCTCAATTAAAAATACCTGTTGTTTATATGACTGCTTATGCAGATGATAATACATTAGGACGGGCAAAGTTAACCGAACCTTATGGATATCTAGTTAAGCCATTTAAACCTCAATCATTAAAAACTACAATTGAGATTGCCCTTCAGAAATATCAAAGTGAACAAGCTGTAGAGTCACGGTACATTCAGCAAATTGAAACGGTAAAAAATCAACTTAATAAGTTAAGCGATCGAGAAAATTCAAATATTTTAAGTAATCGGCTGTTATTATCAGAGAAATTTGATAAAATTATTAATAACATCACAAATTCAAAAACACAATATTCTGGAAAAGAACAAAATTTTATACCAACTCTTCCTGTAATTTGTTTAGGTATAAATCGCTTCAAGCGCATTGATGATTTAGGACATGATTGGAGTGATTTATTGATGACAAATATAGTTGAAAGGCTCAATAAATTTATTGGTAAAAACAGCGTTATAGCTCGCTTAAATACAGATGAATTAGTGATTATCTTAGAATCACTTCATCAGAAGATAAAAATTACAGGTATAATTCAAAATATCCTACAGCAATTTGTCGAACCTTATGTATTAAAACAACAAAAATTTTTGATGAGTGCTAATGCTGGAATTGCTCTTTATCCTATTGATGGAGAACAACTGGGGCAATTACTTTTAAAAGCCAGAAAGACCATGGAATATGCCAGAAAACAGGGCAATAATAAATATTATTTTGATAATGAAATAGGTAAAGATCAAAACAGCAATACTTTGCAGTTAGAGAATGATTTACATTCGGCACTATCAAGTAAACAATTTAAGATTTACTACCAACCAATAATTAATTTAAAAACAGGAAAAATTGTAGGTGCTGAAGCTCTACTGCGCTGGCAAAAATCTGATGGTTCTATAATATTACCACAACAATTTTTACCCCTAGCAGAAGAAACAGGATTAATTGAACCAATAGGTGAATTTGTGTTGAAGACTGCTTGTGAAAATGTTAAAGCTTTGCAGGATATTGGGTTAGGAAAAATACGAGTAGGAGTCAATATATCTGCTTGCCAGTTAAATCAATTAGATTTACGTCAAAGATTAGTTAAAGTTCTCTTAAATAGCGGTCTAGCTCCTAATTATCTCGAGTTAGATTTTAATGAAAGTGTTTTGATTACAAATGAAACAAAGGCTGTACGATGTTTACATGGTTTAAAAAGTTTAGGTATTCAAATTTCTATAGATGATTTTGGTACAGGTTATTCTTCCTTAAGTTATCTGCAAAAATTCCCCATTGATAGTATAAAAATCAATCAAAATTTTATTAGTAAAATTCATAGTAATCCTACTAACCAAGTTATTATATCAGCAATTATTTCGATGGCTCACAAACTAAATATGCGAGTTATTGCTGAAGGAGTTGAGACCGAAGAAGAATTGGCTTTTTTAGTTAAAAATCAGTGCGATGAACTTCAAGGTTATGTATTTCATCGTCCGTTACCTTTGGTAGAGTTTGCATCCTTAGCAGAGTCTTTAGCTAGTTGTCCTCAAATGATTAATGATTGGATACATGGAAAAGGGAAATGAAATAATATATCTATTAGTTATTAGTTAGTTATTAGTTTGATTTTCTGAAATAGGCATTATCTCCCAGTTATGTGCTTCTAGAATAGGTGCAATATCTATAACTGCTCGCTGCCGTAGAGCAATAACTTGTTTAATCTTACAAAGTCCTTCTAACTGAATTTTATCCATAGAGGTAGCTCTACTAATAGTTTCATTATTTTTGCAATATAAATATCCAGTAGCTTGATTACCAATACCTCGAAGGTGAAGATGATATAGTTGTAAATCTTGATAAAGAAAGTGATTTGGAGTAACAATAATTTGCATCTTGTTCATTAACTATAGAAGTTATACTTTAGTTATTCTAGAAAATTTCAAATCAATAAACAGGGTTCAAGAATTAAGAATTTAGAATTAAGAATTTAGAATTACCTCTTCTTATAAATAAAGAGGATTGGATCAAAGGATTTTTTCTTTTTTATCCATGAATGGAGAGGCTTTATACCTGAATTTTTCGGTAAAGTTTGAAGCTTTTTATTTTAAGGAGAGGTAATGATTAATTGTTGAAGATTCATTTAGAATGGCTACATCTTCTATCAAGTTAGTTATTTTTTTGTCAACTCAATCTCACTAAATATCAATTTTTTTTTTATTTAAAGTAGAACGAATTTGTTGTATCAATTTTTCTTTATCTTTTTTGTTATTCAATATTTGCATTTGCAATTCAGAAATATCTGTATTTTTCTCCTCAAACTTTTCTTTATAGTTATTGACTGTATTTTTATCTTGATACAGATTTTCTTGAGAAATATCAGTACCTTTGCTACCTGGTGTAACAGGAGGCAAATTTACTGCTGCTCGATCCAAGTTTGGTTGTTGAATTAATTTTTCTAACTCATCTAATGTTATCTCAGAACGTTGATTATTTTCTACTAGAGACTGAGCTGTTTGTTTACCAGTTTCAGCTAAATTGTTAAGTTCAGAAATTTTCATCATTAAGTTATTAGCTACTAAATTCATTTGACGACCTGCTTGTGAAGTTTCATTCACCAATTTTCCAATCTCGTTAGTAATATGACTAAAACCACCAAGTTCAGAATTTGAATGACCAGCAACAATGGCAGCTTGTATTGCCAAGTGTTTTGCTTGCTTACTAACTGTTTCAATTTGATGGGATGTAGAGTTAATTAGTTTGAGTTCATTGGTAAACAAATGACCAATATTGAAAATTTCATCCATATTTTTGTTAATTTTTTGTACTCCTTCAAATGTTGCATAAAATGCTTTTTTTCCTTCCTGAGAAATAAAACCAGTAATTTCCTTCAGTCTGTGGTTCAGGTTATGAATTTGTTTTGATTGACTAATTAGGTCATTTTGCTGTATTTCTAATAACTTGTGTCTAGCCAAAATTTCTTGTTTTTGCGTTTGTAATGCTGCCGTATGTTGTTGGAGTTTTTGCTGTTTATGTTTTAGCTGAATCAAATAATTTTTAGCAGAACTTTTGTAGCGAGATAACTCATTATTTACTTCTCTAAGTAGATGGGATTGAGCCAGAATTAAAGTTTGAAAATTCAGTAAAAAATAAGTAGAAAAATTATTATTTTTTTTGTTTACAAATTTAATTACGAGTGGTTCATAAACAGTTTCTTCAGAACGATTTAGTGCTATTTGTACAGCTAAATTAATTTTTTCTTCTTTAATCTTACCTACTTTTGGTAAGTAAATTTTATCTTGACCAATTTTGTAATTATCACCTACAAATCTTGCAGATTGCCTAGATTTTTTAGACTTAAACTTTGGAGGCTTAACCTTAATCCCTTTTCGTTTACCCTTGCAACCATCAAAAAAGTTTTTGTAAGCTTGGTCTAAATCCTTGAGAGACTGTTGTAATGGAGTAGATGCGACTTCTTTTAACCAAACTAATTCTTGCGCATGCTTGAGTTATGAATTGTTTAGTTAAGTCTACATAGCTAGGTTTATTTTGGCTGTTAGAGTATAGTTGATTGCAATGTGCTAATGTGCTATTCCAAACATATCTACAACAACCAAATAGTTGATTTAATTTGGTTATTTGAATGTGGTTTGGATAGATACGGTACTTGTATCTGGACTTCAATGTTTTTGGCGTGTTACTAATATTAAGTAATTTTATTATAGCACGGGTTGGCATTCATCCCGACGCTCCCCTACGGGAGAGCGCGGGTATAAATGCCAACATTAGATAAAATATACTCGAGTCAATTAATCTTGATTGCGAGAAAAATTTGCTGACTCTTCTTCTATAATGATAACTGATTCAAAAATTCTCAATTAATAGTTGATCTTCAAGTATCACTAACATTATTTGTTACTATCTCTATAGGCTGTATTTCTTTAGATAAAGGTTTAATCTTATCTGGACTAAAATTTAGACTAGAAAACAAAGGTAAAATTTCCTTACTAAAAGCCTCAGCAGCTTTAGAGCGGTAGCGATTAGGATTATAAATAACCGATAATATTCTATTAACAACTATCTGATCTATTTTAGCCGTAGTCAAAACCCCAATTTGTAACTCCTTCTCAATAGCTGAAACAGAAACAAAAGCTACTCCTAAACCAGATTGAACAGCATTCTTAATTGCCTCAATTGAATTTAATTCCATCTCCACTTTCAGACGGCGAGTATCAATACCACTACGGGATAATACCAGGTCAATAACCTTGCGAATAGTAGATTGAGAATCTAGAGTAATAAAATTTAAGTGATACAAATCATCCTTTTGAATAGTCTCCTTTTCTGCCAAAGAATGAGAAACAGGCAAAATTAAAGCCAACTCATCCTCAGCATAAGGTATAACTTCCAAAGACTCCTGTAACTCTGGAGGAACTTCACCCCCAACAATAGCTAAATCTATTTGTCCATTAGCCACACTCCAAGCGGTACGACGAGTAGAATGAACGTGTAACTGCACAGCCACATCAGGATATTTTTGTCTAAACATCCCAATCATTCGGGGTAGTAAATAAGTACCAGTAGTTTGAGAAGCACCAACAATTAAAGTACCACCCTGAAGGTTTTGTAAATCCTCAATAGCTCGGCAAGTTTCTTGACACAAAGATAATATTTTCTCACCGTAAGTAAGTAGCAAATGACCAGCTTCAGTTAATTGTGCCCGGCGGCCACCCCGGTCAAATAAAGGTACATTCAACTGTCGCTCTAAATTTTGTACCTGTAAACTAACCGCTGGTTGAGAAACAAACAAACTATCGGCAGCTCGTTTAAAACTACCTTCAGCAGCGATCGCCTTGAGAATGCGTAATTGGTCTAGGGTGAAAGGAAGCTCAGACATATTGTTAAAGGAAAAAGAAATTGAGAGAATTAACGCCCAAAGGGTTAGCAAATGGGCAAATTACTTAATGGCCTTTGATTTGATTCGTTAGGTATTTCCAGAGCAAGTAGAGAGTGGGAAAATTTTAACAAGCTTGAATTTAGAGTGTTTTTCTGTCTTAAATTGGTTTTCATTTAAGTTACTTAATTTTATTAAATCAGGAAGAAATTACAATTATCAAACAGGATTGGGTCGCGCAACCCCGCCTTTTAAGGCGATCGGGTTTTTGGAGCTTTTCTCAAATCCCCTACCTCCCCTCCTGGGAGGGGTTAGGGGTGGGTTAACTTCTGTACGGGCAAATGGCCATTCGCCCCTACTTCCCCTCCACGGTCGGGGCCCGCGGGTGGGTTGACTTCTGACTTCTGACTTCGTTAACTCCATACCCCATATCTTCAATCTTGTTCGTTAATCAAGCTCTGATTGTCCTGTTTAGATTAAACTGAATCAGGGACAAAAGTCCTTAAGACAGAGGTTGAGAGTTGAAGACCTTTGATTTCCAAATTCCTCAGTTAGGGAATCAATAATTTGAGAAAATCAAACTCCAAACTCACCGCATTTGCTTCCCCATTCCAGGGATTGGCATTACGTCCCTTCAGCATACTGCGGGACGATTCCTCCAAAAGTTAACTTTTATTATCAATTTCCCATAGTACCCATGTCTAATGATTGGTTAACCCCTAGCCATTTTATTATGTTGGGGTTACTGCTAAGTTTTGCGATCGCTCATAGTGGTTTAGCAGCCCTCCGACTGTGGGCCGAAACCAAAATTGGTCCTAGACCCTATCGCATCTTATTTGCCCTGGTAAGTCTGCCACTAGCAGTAATTCTGATTATTTACTTTTTCAACCACCGTTACGATGGGTTACAGTTGTGGCAACTGCAAGGTGTCCCCATAGTTAAGCCTATAGTCTGGACACTATCAGCAATTTCATTTATCTTTCTCTATCCCTCTACATTCAACCTTTTAGAAATTGCTGCAATTCAAAAACCCCAAGTCCATCTCTATGAAACAGGGATTATTCGGATCACCCGCCATCCGCAAATGGTAGGCCAAGTAATTTGGTGTATTGCCCATACTCTTTGGTTAGGGACAAGTTTTACCCTAGTCACCTCTTTTGGCCTCATACTCCATCATTTGTTCGGTGTATGGCATGGGGATCGACGACTTCAACAGCGTTTTGGTGAATCTTTTGAAAAGTTAAAGTTTCGCACATCGGTTATGCCTTTTGTGGCTATTATTCAAGGACGTCAAACTCTACAGTTACAGGAGTTTTTCCGATGGGCCTATGTGGGAGTAGCTATTTTTATTTTTTTACTTTGGCAAGCTCATCCACTACTCATCCGTGCAACTGGGAGCGTAGACTGGTAGCATGATCCCAGGATATAAAAATTTAATTTAATGTCACATCGATCAGCCATGCTTTTGTCAGTTAACGAAAAAACTTTTAAAAAAGAGGTGTTAGATACTTCTAACCCAGTTTTAGTAAATTTTTGGGCACCTTGGTGTGGCCTGTGTAAAATGATTGTCCCCCAATTAATTCAATTTCAGTCTGAGTGGAATGGCCGCTTAAAGCTGGTGGGGGTGAATGCTGATGAAAGTTTAAAGCTTGCTAGTAAATATCAACTCAGAACCTTGCCTACCCTAATCTTATTTGAAAATGGCCAAATAGTGACTCGAGTGGATCATTTTCAGGCACGGGAAGATTTTCTACGGACATTAGATGCTTTTATGACCAGTTACCAAAAAACTCGCCTAACTCGACTTTTGGAACCTCAGTTAATGTAATAATTAATAATTAATAATTAATAATTAATAATTAGTTATTGAAAATTCCTTGTACCAGTCTCTTATGCCTAGCATTTTTGGAGTTTAGCGAATATAAAACGCTAATTGTACTTTTGCTGAGTCTTAAATAAAGAGGTTAAAACTAGAATTGAAGGGAATAATTATTTCCTTTGGAGCTAGTTTTAGCCTCTTTCAGTTTTATAGCAGAAGAAGGAAGAAGAAAGAAGAAAGAAGAAAGAAGAAAGAAGGAAAAATCTTGTTTTGTCTGGGTTTTAAGAGGTTGTCTGAGAATTCCCATTCGCTACATCGCTCGCCCCCGCGCATCCCCCATTTAACAAAAAGCGCAGCATCTTCTGGCCTCCCCCGATCCTGCGGGGGACGGGAGGGGGATTAATAAAGGGGGACTAGAGCAAGCAAATTGACTCTTGTTCCCCCCAAAGTTGGCTTGCTCGGGGGGCAAAATTCAGTATCAAAAAACTTTTCAGATATCCTCTAAGCTTTTGATATGTCTGCTGCCTTTGCTTCGACTACTATATTTTCATTAATTTATAGTACTTAGGTAAGTATTCAGCTTTTTGATTTTTCTCTCAGTGTTTAATTTGAGAGAGTTGATTACTGTATTTCATCAGTATAAAAATCCCATACATTATGATTCAAAATTATCAAAAAATCAGCAAATTATTAGTCATAATATTAGTAAAATTCTCAATATTTTCCAGTTTGATTATTCCTGAAAAAGCTCAGGCATCTGAAAAATTTAAATTACCTAAAAATTGGCAAAATGTACTATCAAAACCGCCACAATATTTAGCCAATAATCAACCCAATATTAAATCTAGAGAAATAGCAGAAAAATCATCAATTAATCAACCTATTTTATTAGCACAAAATTATCAGGTAGAGGATTATGTAGAAGTGCTTTGGGAAGGAGAATGGTATCTCGGAAAAATTTTAGAGATAAAAAATAATCAATATTGTATTACTTATCCTACTTATGATGATTCCTGGGATGAATGTTTAGGTAGCGATCGCCTTCGTCCTATTGAATATAAAAATTCTACAGAAGAAAGACTGAGGCTAAATCAATATATAGAAGTTTTATGGCAAAATGAATGGCATTTAGCAAAGATTTTAGAGATAAAAAATAATCAATATTGTATAACTTATGTAGGCAATGACCGCTCCTGGGATGAGTGTATTGATAGAGTTCGTATTCGCATTGCAGACCCTAGAAAAATTGATGCAGAAAGACTACTACTGCAAGGTTATCGTCGAAATACTAATACTAATCTAGAACAACATAATTCAGAATTTACCCAAACAAATAGAGATTATTCAGTCAATGAATATGTAGAAGTTTTGTGGAATAAGCAATGGCATTTAGCTCAAATTTTAGAGATAAAAAATAATCAATATTGTGTAAATTATGTAGTTTACGACCGCTCCTGGAATGAATGTGTAGATAGCGATCGCCTGCGACAAGTAAATTCTCGCAAAGCAGAAGCTGAAAGACTAAGGTTAGAAGCAGATAATTTAGTCAGTAATGCTCATCAATATCAAAAAGGTTTAGAAACAGCTAAAAAATCTCTGAAAATCTATCAGGAAATTGGAGATAAATCTGGGCAAGTACAAGTTTTATCTAGTGTAGGATGGGCTTATTATTGGTTAAATGATTATGTTAATGCCATTGATTATTATCAGCAAAGTTTTGAATTAGCTGAAGAAATTGATGATGATTACGCAGCGACAGCCAGATTATATGACATATCAAAGCCTTACTTATATTTAGGAATTTATCATAAAAGTCTTGAGTATCAAAAGCAATATTTAGCCAGAGGAAAAGAAATTAAAGATACAGATATTCAAGCTCGTGCTTTAGAAGGAATTGGGGATATTTACTATTTTCAAAAAAATTACAAAAAAGCCATTGAATACTATAAGCAAAGTGCAGCACTGGGGAGAAAAGCATTCTATATTGGAGGTCTTTATACTGTTTTTGGAAAACATGATCAAGCAATAGAATTTTTTGAGAATATAGTTACTAATACAAGCGATATTTATACAAAAGCTGCCTCCTTTAACCAACTAGGTCAAAATTATTTAGCTTTAGGAAACTATGACAAAGCAATTAGTTATTTTCAGGAACAGTTAACCATCTCTCAAGACATTAAGGAAATTTATGGAGAATCAGAAGCCTTCAAAAGTTTAGGTATAACTTATGTGGCAAAAGGAGATTTAAAACAAGCAGAAAAAAATTTACGTTCGGCAATAAAAGTCAAAGAATCAATCAGAAAAAAACTAGGTGGTAAAGATTTATTGAAAGTATCATTATTTGAAACTCAAATAGATACTTATAACCAATTACAGAAAGTCTTAGTTCAACAAAATAAAATCAAAGATGCTTTAGAAATTGCCGAACGAGGTCGTGCCCGAGCATTTGTAGAACTATTATTTGACCGTCTCTCTTCACAAGCTATTACTCAAGCAAACATTGAGCCACCAACCTTCAAAGAAATTCAACAAATAGCTGCCGAACAAACTGCAACAATAGTTGAATATTCCATCATTGAAGAACAACTTTATATTTGGGTAATTCAACCAACTGGTAAAATAGTATTTCGTCAAATAGAGTTGAAATCTGTTCTAGAAAATAACAGTTTAACCGACCTAATTATAGATACTCGTCGGGCGCTTTTAGTTGAACCATACCAACCACAAATTCAACTCAAAAAACTACACAAATTATTAATTGAACCCATAGCAGATATTCTTCCCACTAATGCCGAAGAATCAGTAATATTTATACCTCAAAAAGAATTATTTTTAGTTCCCTTTGTTGCGTTGATAGACGAGAGAGAAAAATACTTAATAGAAAAACATACTATTCTGACTGCACCAGCAATCCAAATATTAGAATTAACCCACAAACAACAGGCTAAAAATCAAAAAGCAAATCCACAAAAATATTTAATAGTTGGCTTACCTAGAAATAATAATCAAAGTGATTTAGTAGTAGGAAACCCCTCCATGCCTAAACTAAATGAGCAACCATTAGAACCTTTAGTAGGTGCCGAAACTGAAGCAAAACAAATAGCTAATTTTCTAGAAACTCAAGCAATAATTGGTAAACAAGCAACAGAAAGCTTAGTCAAAAAACAAATGGAAAATTCACGAGTAATTCATATAGCAACTCATGGTTTACTGACAGATATTAGAAAATTAGGAATACCTGGAGCATTAGCACTTACTCCCGACAAAAATAATGATGGTTTCCTTACTTATTATGAAATTTTAGAACTAAATTTGAATGCAGAATTAGTAGTTTTAAGTGCTTGCGATACAGGTCGTGGAGAAATTACAGGAGATGGAGTAATCGGATTATCTCGTTCTTTTTTAGCAGCAGGAACCCCTAGTATTATTGTCTCTTTATGGAAAGTTCCAGACGATGCCACCCAATTATTAATGGTCGAATTTTATCGTCAATTAGATGTTAGTGGAAATAAAGCAGAAGCTTTACGAAAGGCGATGTTAACAACTCTAAAAAAATTTCCCGAAGTCAAAAATTGGGCAGCTTTTACTTTAATCGGAGAAGCAAATTAAAAAACATTAGAATGCTAATTGCCCAATTGTAACCCCTATCAGAATAACGAACTTTAGCTAATATCAAATCCGTTTAATTCGGCACGTAAAAAATGTTCCATCTTCAACCATTACCAAATATTTCTCGATTTTCCCCTCCAGGCTCCCCTCCTGGGAGGGGCGGGGGTGGGTTTGGTTAGGGGTGGGTCTCCATCCCCCCATCTCCCCACATACCCCTCCAGGCTCCCCTCCTGGGAGGGGCGGGGGTGGGTTTGGTTAGGGGTGGGTCCCCCATCTCATTACACCGATGCTACCCGATTTGATATAATACCATTTATCCATGAAATTTCATTTACAGCGCTTTTCAGATTGATGAACCACATCGTCATAACATTTGTTGGGTTGATAGTTACTTTTGCTGTACCTAGAGTATTATCACCTTAATCTCCAGCAAAATAAATACCGTTTTATTCAGGTTTATTCAGGAAAAAAATTCAGGTTTATTCAGGAAAAAGTTCAGTTTTATTCAGTTTTATTCAGGTTTGAACATGGGTAATAAGTATAATTACTTAGAAATTGCTAAAAAGGAGCGTGGAGACAAAGTTTCCAACTAATCCGCATTAACCCAAGCAGTGGGGTGACAGCGAACTGGAATCTGCTTGCATATGCACTGCTATTCATTTTTCGAGGTGCTTCATGCCAACACCATAACTCTTAATCTTAACTTTAAGTATACAAATTGTCAACCCCCTTCGAGAAGTCAGAAGTTAGAAGTTAGAAGTCAGAAGTTAGAAATTAGCAGTCAACAATTATACCATTTATCAAAAACTTTTCTATATTTTCTTGAGTGCGGGAGAAGTCAGAAGTTAGAAGTTAGAAGTTATATCAAATTAGCCATAATCAAAATTTTCTTCTCTTGAGAGAGAATATTCTTCAAAATTCCCCTTGTTCCCTACTCCCTACTCCCTGCTCTCTAAATTTTTTATTGTGGTTATTTACAGCGCTTTTCATATTGATGAACCACATCTTCACAATCACAACCCAGTAGGGACGTTCCATGGAACGTCCCTACTGTGGTCTACGGAAATGAAAACCGCTGTAAAGAGACATGATATCAGACTTTTTTAACATTGGCAGGACTTACGCAGGGACTCTACAGATAGCTAGTGCGCCATTCGTTTGCACTAGCAAATGCCATTTGCGTTCCGTATAGCTGCCGAATTGCGCCCCTACAGATGGTGCTTTCAAGGTAAATTTGCGTAAGTCCTGATTGGTTAAATTACATAAAAATAACGCACCCTACTGGACTGAACTACTAGACTGAACAAGATATGATAATAAAAACTAAACAGTTGTTCAGGAGGATATAATCTATGACATTGCTACTAGCTGGTGACATTGGTGGTACTAAAACAATACTACAACTGGTAGAGGCTAAACGAGAAGAATCAAAGGCGGCCGTGGAATTTCAGAGCCTCTATGAGAATCGTTACTCCAGTCACGATTTTCCAGATTTAGTACCTATTGTACAAAAATTTTTGGCAGAAGCAAATGAGAAATTGGGACAGCAATTCCAACCAGAAAAAGCTTGTTTTGCGATCGCAGGTCCGGTCGTCAATAATACTGTTAAATTAACTAACCTACCTTGGATGCTGGATGCTAAATTGCTAGAAAAAGAATTAGGGGTATCCCAAGTTAGCCTGATCAACGATTTTGAAGCAGTGGGTTATGGAATTTTAGGTTTAACTGACAATGATTTAGAGACTTTACAAGCTGGCGAACCTCAAAGTGATACTCCAATAGCTGTAATTGGTGCAGGTACGGGATTAGGAGAATGCTTTTTAATTCGAGGAGGAGGAACAGTTAGGGTTTACGCCACAGAGGGGGGTCATACAGATTTTGCACCACGCTCTGAGTTAGAATTTGATCTATTAAAATATTTGTTAGCAAAGCATAATATAGACCGAGTGTCTGTAGAAAGGGTAGTTTCAGGCATGGGAATTGTGTCAATTTATCAATTTTTACGCGATCGCAAATCTGCTGCTGAATCTCCTGAAATAGCAGAAGTACTAAGAAAGTGGGAAACAGAAATAGGCTCAAGTGAAATTACAGTAGATCCAGGTGCAGTTATTGGGAAAGCTGCCTTGGAAAAGAGCGATCGCTTGTGCGAGAAAGTTTTAGAGCTTTTTGTGGCAGCTTATGGAGCGGAAGCAGGTAATTTAGCATTGAAACTTTTACCCTATAGTGGTTTATATATAGCAGGTGGTATCGCTGCTAAAATCCTACCACTGATGAAGTCAGGTGCTTTCATGGAAGCTTTTCATCATAAGGGACGGATGAGACCATTGTTAGAAAAAGTACCTGTTCATATTGTGTTAAACCCTCAAGTGGGATTAATTGGTGCGGCAATTCGTGCTTCTAATTTATAAGTAATGATACTAAGTAGGGGAGGAGGGGAGATTAAATATTGAAGTAATTGGGCGATCGTTAGTTTTGGTAGAAAAACTAACGTGTTTGACAATTTGAGCTGCTGTGAGAATTCTTAAAACCCTGATTAATATCATGTCCGGATAATCTGTAGGGGCGAATGGCATTCGCCCTTGCTATATGTAGAGTCCCTGCGTAATATCATGTCCGGTAGCATCGTTTGTGTATAGAATTAGGTTAAAATTGGAATAAACCCTTCTGCCTTCTGCCTTCTGCCTTCTGCCCTCTGCCCTCTGCCTTCCTTACCACCAAAGTCTAATTATTCAACCGGACATGATATAAGTCCTGAAGTTTATGGAATGTGAAATTTACCTGAAAATTGGGGGTCTAAAATTCAATTCTATTAAGAGTTTTAGCCTTAGCGTACAAATCCGTACTGTTACTACCGATCGCCCTCTAACTTCTAATTTCGTAGTAGTATAATGAATATTATTTCCGGTAACTTTTGATTTATGATTAATTGGAGACCCTATCTAGAATCAATTTGTCGGGGCTACGCCAAATGGTGGGAGGTTTATACTCTGACGGATGTGAGGGGAAAAAAGTCTCTTGAGCAGCGGCAAAATATTTCTCCACTGTTGGATTTGGCTTTGATGGTACAAACTGTTGAGTCAGAGGAAAAACAGAGGGAACGTCCAGAAAAGAAAATTGAACGGTTGACGGTTTTGGAGGGTTTGCGCAAATATGCTCCAAATCATGTGTTGTTGGTGGGGCGGCCGGGGTCGGGAAAATCAACTGCTTTGGCCAGGTTGTTGTTGGAGGAGGCAACAAAGTTGATATCCCCCCTTAGTCCCAAAGAAGAATCCCCCCTTAGTCCCCCCTTGGAAAGGGGGGAAATAAGAGAAGGGGAAATAAGAAGAGATACTCCCCCCTTACAAAGGGGGGTTGGGGGGGATAAACCCAAAATTCCCATCCTCATCGAACTCCGCTACAGTCAAACTTCTATACTTTCCAGAATTCAAGCATTTATCCACAAACACCACCCCACCATAAATATAGATACAGCAACTCTAGAAACTTTGCTCCGTCAAGGTGAATTTTTGCTGCTATTCGATGGGTTTAACGAGATGGCATCGGAAGCGGCACGACAACAGGTAAGAATATTTCGGCAAGACTACCCCCAAACTGCTATGGTGTTTACCACGCGAGATTTGAGTCTGGGGGGAGATTTAGGGATTGAGAAAAGGTTGGAAATGCAACCTCTGACGGAATCTCAAATGCGGGAGTTTGTCTGTGCTTATTTGCCTGAGCATGGTGAAAAATTATGGCAGCAGTTGCAGGGGAGGTTGCGGGAGTTGGGGGAAACTCCGATGTTTTTGTTGATGTTGTGTTCGGTGTTTGACTATAACAAGGTAATACCTGCAAATCTGGGGTTGGTGTTTCGGAGTTTTACTCAGACTTATAGTGGTCGTCTGAAGCAAGATGTTCCGGTTGATGAAAGTTCTCGACGTTGGTGGGATAGGTTATTGCAGGAGTTGGCGTGGGTGATGACGAATGGGGAGTCGAAAACTGAGATTATGGTTGCTATTTCTCGCCCAAAAGCTGAGGAGGTGTTGACGGAGTTTTTGCGAGGGGAGGTGGTAGCTCCGACTGACTGTGCGATGCGTTGGTTGGAGGATTTATTGGAGCATCATTTGATTCAGGTGGGAGATGATGGTCAGATTTCGTTTCGCCATCAATTGTTGCAGGAGTATTATGCGGCGGAAAGGTTGTTGTGGCAGTTGTCTGGTTTGAGTGACTATGAGTTGCAGTGGGATTATTTGAATTATTTGAAGTACACGGAAGTAGTGGCGTTGATGTTGGGGTTGGTGGAGGATGAGGTGTTGGCGGTGCGGGTGGTAAGGTTGGCGTTGGAGGTAGATTGGTTTTTGGGGGCGAGGTTGGTGGGAGATGTGCAAAGGAGGTTTCAGGAGCTGGTTTTTGTGGAGGTTGAGCGGTTGGAGTTGCCTGTGTTGTTGAAGGTAGAGTTGGCAGCATTAACAAAGTCGGATGCTGCTGTTCCGGGGTTGGTTAAATTATTAGAAGACTCAGACTCTAATGTGCGTATGAGAGCAGCAGATGCTCTGGGTAAAATTGGCTCGGAAACTGCAATTCCGGAGTTAATTAAACTATTAGAAGACTCAGACTATAGTGTGCGTCATAGTGCAGCAGAAGCTTTGGGTAAAATTGGCTCGGAAACTGCAATTCCAGAGCTAATTAAACTTTTAGAAAACTCAGACTCTGGTGTGCGTCATAGTGCAGCAGAAGCTCTGGGTGAAATTAACTCGGAAACTGCAATTCCAGAGCTAATTAAACTTTTAGAAAACTCAGACTCTGGTGTGCGTCATAGTGCAGCAGAAGCTCTGGGTGAAATTAACTCGGAAACTGCAATTCCGGAGTTAATTAAACTCTTAGAAAACTCAGACTCTGGAGTGCGTGAAACTGTAGCAAATACTCTGGGTGAAATAGGCGAAGAAACTGTGATTTTTGAGTTGACTAAACTATTAGAAAATTCAAAGGCAGACTTGCATGAAACTGCAGCATATATTATAGAAAAAATTGGCTCTAAAAGCGTGATTTTTAATTCAATTAAACATTCAGAATACATAGACTACGACTATGATTATCCCATGAGTTGTACATATTATCAAGATGAAATTGATCCTAAAAGTGCTATTCGTGGCTTAATTATATTCTTAAAATACGAATACGAATACTCCAGTTCAATTTTCCCTTCTAGCATAGCAGATGCTTTAGCTGAAATTATTGAATCGGAAATTGCAATTCATGGGTCAATTAAACCTCTAGAAGACATAGAATATCCAGAAGACATAATAGAATACATAGATATAATATCGGGTGTAATAAATAATTTGAGTAAAATTGGTTCAGAATTAGCAATTGAAGTTTTAATTAAAATCTTAATCTTAAACAAATATGACACAGATGTAGTATTTGAGGTTGCCGATGCTTCAAAGAAAATAGTTTCAGAAGCAGCTATTACAAAGTTAAATAAAGTAATGATTCCTATTTTAATTAAAATTTTAGAAGAACAAGAAGATACGGAGCCAGATGTTTACTATAGAGTTGTAGATACTTTGATGGACATCGAATCACCTTCCGTGATTCCTGGATTAATTAAACTACTAGAAAGCTCAGATTCTGATGTGCGTAGGAGTGCAGTAGAGGCTTTGGGTTATTTAAGTTCAGGTACCGAATTAATTCCACTCCTAGAAGACTCAAACTCTGATGTGCGTGAAACTGCAGCAGATATTCTAGGTAAAATTGGCTCGGAAAATACAATTATTGAGTTAACAAAAAAACTAAGAAATGATAGTTTTGTCAAACAAATTATATCTGAAACTGAAATTATCGAAATTATCGAAGCCATTGAAACCATCCAACAACGCCTTCAATACTACAAACCAACCCCCAAAATACCCATGTCTAACACACTTTCTCACAACTACGCCCTACTAATAGGAGTCGGCGACTGCAAATACCCCAACTGGTCACTTCCCGTCACAGTTAAAGACGTTCAAGCCATCAAATCATTCCTCATAAAACCCGAATCATGTGGTTACATTGACAATGAAAATCATCTCCGCTTCCTCTGCAATGAACAAGCAACAAAACAAAACATTTTAGACAACTTAAACTGGCTCCAACAACAAGCAAAAAACGACCCAGAAGCAACAATATTAGTCTATTATTCCGGTCATGGTGCGTTGGATGAATCAACTGGAAAATATTACTTAATACCTCACGATACCGATCCTCTTGACTTCGACGTTTCAGCTCTTGTTTTTGACATTAATTCGGCTGTCCCCGCTGAAACATTTAACAATATCCTCAGCCAAATACCTGCTAAAAAACTATTAGTAATTATAGATAGTTGTCACGCCCAAGGAATGGCAACAGCCAAAGAGCAGCCCCGACTCAAACTACCTGCTAACCTGAGTCAAACCATCCTTCCTAAAAACTTAAGAGACGAATTAAGAAAAGGCAAAGGGCGAGCAGTATTTACATCATGTACAGAAGAGCAGCTATCATGGATACGCCCTGATGAAGCAATGAGCATTTACACATACCACTTTTTGGAAGCATTAAATGGTAGAGGCAACCAACCAGGAGATAAAGAGGTCAAAGTTTCCCACCTAATGAATTATTTAGACAAAACCGTTCCCGAAAGTGCTAAACAACTAGGCAAAACACAAACCCCCATATTCGAGTTACACCAAGCAACAAATTTTCCCGTAGCATTATTGCGTGGGGGAAAAGGTTTACCGGATGGTGGGTTGGAAGAGGTTAAGTCAGAAGTTCAGGAGAATATTCGAGCAGGATGTGATATTAATACTGCTGGTGGTGATAATACTAGCCAAATTAATGTTTTTGGTGGTTCTGAAACAACTATAAACATTGATAATATTAGATCCAAACGAAGCTAGTAATATCATATCCGGATAAAATGAGTTTATTAATACCAGATCAAATTGTACAAGCAAGTGGCTTGTCAGAAGATGAACTATTAGTAGAAATTGTAATGATGCTTTTTCAACAAGAAAAAATCAGTTTAGGTAAAGCCAGTGAATTATTGGGAATACACCGAATGCAATTTCAGAAATTAATCAGCGATCGTGGAATTTGTGTCCATTACGACGTAGCAGAATTTCAGGAAGACCTCAAAATCTTACAAACAGAAGGCTGGTGATGAATTTTGCCCCCCTAGCCCCCCAATTCTGGGGGGAACAAGAATTTATTAGCTGGTAAAAGTCCCCCAATTTTGGGGGATTTAGGGGGCGTAGACCAGAACCAAATTTTGCCCCCCTAGCCCCCCAGAATTGGGGGGAACAAAAATTCATTAGCTGGTAAAAGTCCCCCAATTTTGGGGGATTTAGGGGGCGTAGACCAGAACCAAATTTTGCCCCCCTAGCCCCCCAATTCTGGGGGGAACAAGAGTCAATTTGCTTCTCAAAGTCCCCCAATTTTGGGGGATTTAGGGGGCTTTGATGTAGCAAATGAGGCTTCTCAGACAATCTCTAAGCGAAGCGCAAAACCCAACCCCGGTCTACTTTAATTTTAACTTAAACCACACTTATCTTTCAAAGCATCCCTTGCTTGCTCCCGGTCATCAAAATGGATTTTTTCTGTTCCCAAAATTTGATAATCTTCGTGACCTTTTCCTGCTATTAATACCCCATCTCCAGGTTTTGCTTCCATAATGGCAGTATGAATAGCTTGGGAGCGATCGCCTATTACTAAAGGCTTAACTTCTGGAGATATTCCTTCTAAAATATCCTGTAATATTTTTTCCGGGTCTTCAGTGCGGGGGTTATCAGATGTCACTACAGCTAAGTCTGATAATTCGGCAGCTATTTTACCCATTTTGGGCCTTTTAGTACGGTCGCGATCGCCTCCACAACCAAATACACAAATCATGCGACCGGGAATAAATGGTCGTGCTGCTTTTAATAAATTCTCTAAACTATCGGGAGTATGAGCATAGTCAACTATGACGCTGACATCTTGCTCGTTACTAACCTCTACCTTTTCCATCCTACCAGGAACACCAGGAAATTCTGATAACTGAGCAACCACCATCGCCAAATCTAAACCCAAATGTAAAGCTGTTCCCACTGCTGCCAACATATTAGATAAATTATACTGTCCTACCAAGGGCAAACTAAAAGGAATTTCACCTTGGGGAGTATGCAGAATTCCTTTAACTCCAGTGGGTTGATATTCCAAGTCTGAAGCCCACAGATCGGCGGAAGTGTTGCTGGTGCTATAGCTCCAAACTTGCTCCGGTTTCATTCTGGCAATTAACTTTTTACCGTAGGGGTCATCAGCGTTAACTATAGCGCGACCCTTGAGATAGTCTGAGCTAAACAGTAGCGCTTTTGCCTCAAAGTAATCATCCATATCTTTGTGATAGTCGAGATGATCTTGAGTCAAATTGGTAAATACTGCCACCTCAAAACTACAACCCCAAACACGTTTTTGATGTAGAGAGTGGGAACTAACTTCCATAACTCCATATTTGCTACCTGCTGCTACTGCTTGCGCCAGTTGTTTTTGCAATTCCACTGGAAAAGGTGTGGTGTGAGTTGCAGTTTCCTCAAAACCAGGCCAACGAGCGTAGAGGGTGCCAAATAAAGCAGTTGGTAGTTGAGCGTTATTGAGGAGAAATTCTACTAAGTGGGTAGTGGTTGTTTTACCGTTGGTGCCAGTAATACCTACCATCTTCATTTTTTGCCCTGGATAGTCATAGAATGCTGTAGCAACTTCCGGACAAATTTGAGTCATGTCGGCAACTGGGATTACACATTTATTTTTAGCTTGGTGTTTTTGAGCTGCTTGTTGAGATACTAAAGCTGCCACTGCACCATTAGCGATCGCGCTTTCCCAAAATTCTCCTCCATCGACACGGGTACCTGGCATTCCTAAAAATAAATCCCCTGTCTGGCAAGCATGAGAATTTGTGGCTAAACCTGTGATTTCTGTCTCTAATGCAGGATGATTATTGCCAAGGGAAATACTGGGAATTTTTGCTAATAATTCTCTCAATTTCATGTTAGGAATTCCTATAGTTTTTTACTAAGATTTAGGGCTTTTTACCAACAGGATTTTTTGGTTATCCATATCACAAGTTTACAGAATAATTAAGGTATAAAGCCTCTCATTTAAAGGAGAAAAAATTTTCCTTTTAGTCAATCCTCTTCTTTTCAATGAGAGGTAATTATTAATTATTAATTATTAATTATTCATTGTTGAAAGATATTTTTGTAACATTTGCTGCAATTTTCTCACTGACATTCTGGGAGAGGGACGTGGTATGAATTTTTCAGTTGTGGTATCCGCCTCGCAGACGGAAAGCACGGGTACTTCATATTGATATGCTTGAAACCAATCATCACGGGTGGTAATGTCTCTAATCTCTAAGTCGAATTTACAGGGGTTTTCAGGGTCTTTCAGTATTTCTTCGAGTTTTTCTTGGAGTCCTTCGCAAAGATGGCAACCTGGTTTACTGTATAAAATTAGGTTCATAGTTTAGATTAAATTCTTTGGTTTACTCATTTTAGAGTGCCTGGAGTTTGAAAGTATATATCATATAGAACCCGGTTGAATAGTTATTGTATAGTTGGGAGTAGGGGAGTGGGGGAGATTAAATATTGAAGTAATTATAGAATTATCAACATATACTATATAACCGGATTCTATATCAGGACTTACGAAGAACTACCATATCTAGTAGGGGCGAACGGCCGTTCGCCCCTACAGGCGATGTATAATTTGATCTGTGTGGTTCATTAATGGATAATGGATAATTGATAATTACCTCTGGTTAAAACCGAGAGGATTGAATATAAGGAATATTGTCTTTTTTTTCCCTTTAAAAGGGGAGACTTTAACCCTGAATTATTTAATTATTTAATTATTAATAATTCGGTAAGTCCCATTAGGAGCAGGGGAGTAGGGAAGTAAAGCTTAAAACTCAGATAAAACAAGATTTTTCCTTCTTCCTTCTTCCTTCTTCCTTCTTCCTTCTTCAATGGATTTAATTTTCCTCCCCTTGACACAAACGCTGCAAAATATTGCTACGAAAATCTTGTAATTCTATAGAAGGTTTCTTAACTTTAAATACTTCTGATAAAGCGTCAGACCATAAATTACGTTCAGCAAAAAATTGAACTTTAGCAAAAGCGATCGCTTCTTTTGTAGCTCCTTGTTTGTTTAAATCTTGATCGAGTTTTGCTAAATCTTGAGTAATAGCTTCATGTTCTTCTACATCTATAATGCTAAAAGTTCTTTGTTGCATACCAGCAATAGAATTTGTACTATCAAATATTCTCCAACGATAAGTACTACCAGGTTCTAATTCTTCCCCAGAATAATCAACTATTTCTTCATTTTCTTGAATATCAAAAGTCCATAAAACCTCCTCGTTATTAGAGGGATGAATTTCAATTCTGCTTAATTGTCCTTGCCAAATAAATATAGGGCGAGTGTTCCAAATTTTTCCTTCTACCTCTATTAGACCAGGAGAAACTAAACATAAGCTGCTACCTCTGGTAGTGCCATCTTTAATATCTACTGGTGGGTCTTCATCTGATTGATTAAATACATTTTCAAAAGCTTTTTCCCATCTGTTCCATCTGGTAGTACCATTGTTTCCAATTCCTGGTGGGTCTTCATCTGATTTATCAAATGTATCATCAACATCTTTTTCCCCATTCTTATTAGAATTATTTTGTACTTGAGTAGTTTGTGCTATTACCATTGGTAAATGCAAAGGCGCTATTATTGTTAATGTCAAGAAAAATAAAACCAGGTTAAATTTTTGATTCATAATCATTCTCGTTAATCTAATTTAATGAATATAATTTTAAGTATTTGTTTCCTGATTGCACAGAAATTATATCAAACATAGTTAATTGACTATACTATTTCCCTTTTTTTTCAAAACAGATAATTTGGATCAATTAACATTATTTCAATAGTTTAAAAATATTAATATTATCATTATATTCTACCAATGAAGAGGTGTAAATAAACTTGATAATCTTTCAATATATTAAGATATGAATTACCATCTATTGAAAGGCATCTTAAGTTTTACTCCAATATTATAGGCTAACTTTCCTGTAAGCTTCCTGTTTTGCATAAGCTATTCTGACCCAGAAATAGAGTCCTACATATACATCACTTTAATCAGGAACTTATCTGTTTCTTGTGGGTTGAGAATCTCAGATATAGTAGAATAAAAAAGAAAGAATAAAGAAGGCTTTAGTTATCTAGGAGAGAAGGAAAAATCTCGTGATGTATAAATTCTATATTTAGTTACCATTCTATCACCCTATCAAAAAGGATATATAGGAAAACTTTTGAGTTTTGGTCTTGCATAGCTAATAGACATTTCCGATAATAAAAAATCAAATCAATTATCACACAGAAATTATCAATTCTTTCCCCTCCACGGTCGGGGGAGGGGCAAGGGGTGGGTTCTCTACTGCCTACTTCCTACTCCCTCTTTTCTGAAGATATCTAATTAATTTCTGCTCAACCCAAGAAAGGCAAATCAACTAAACTAAAACTGTTTAACTTTTTGGTTCAACGCAAGTATTGAAAATATCAAACACAATTTGAATTAGACAGGCAAAAGCAACTAACATAATGATAGTTAAAGACGAAAGTAAATTAGCAGAAGTAGCAATAACAATAATAAATGCTGCTCCTCCAAGGCGATAAAAGGTCAAAATTTTTGTACATTTAGTTTGTCCGATATTGCAACTTGTCCAATGAATTACTCCTAGAATTAATAGACATAAAGCTACAGAAAAACAGAATAAAGCTTTTTCTATACTTACAGGATCGTGAGCTAAACCGTGAATCATTTTTTCCACACCTACTCCTGTAGCTGTTAAACCAATAGTTAAAGGCAAATGAGAATAAAGCCAAGTAAGAGCAATATTCATTTTGCCTTGTTTCATAGCATACAAAGGAGAATTATCTATAGTATCAAAGTACATCCACCAAAAACTAAAAGTAATAGATAAACCTAGTAAACCAACAATAATAGAAGACAAATTCCATTCTATTCCAGAAACTCCAGCAACTACTGCTACAATAGATTCTCCCAAAACAATAATAGTAAATAAGCCAATTCTTTCCGTAGTATGAGATAAATCTGGGGGAACTTTAACAACTTTTTTGCCAGCTGTTAAAGGAGTAGCAAAATCGATTACTAAACCTATGCTCCAACATAAAAAACGCCAAGGAGTAGGAAGAAACAGCGAAATTAACCATAAAATAATACTGCTGCCAAATCCCAGAGAATACCAATTAGTTAATCCTCGTGCTTCTGGAATATGATATCCTGCATGGAGATATTGACAGATTAAAACACTCCTAAATGCTATATAAGTAAGAGCAAAACCAATAGCAGAAGAGTCTAAAGCATGATGTATATTAACTGCCATCATCGCAATGATTGCCATTTCGAGTAAAGTGATGAAACGATCTACTAAACCATCATTATCAAAGCGAGTGTCATAAAAAGTTGCTCCTATCCAGCACCACCAAACAGGAATAAATAAAACTGCAAGTTTGACTAAACCAACAATGGAATAATCTTCATGCAAATCATGAGCTAATTGAGCGATCGCTACGACAAAAACAAGGTCAAAAAATAATTCTAACCAAGTTGCCCGACGTTCACCTTCTTCAAGTTCTTCTCTGCGCAATTTTGGAGGCTGAAAAATAGCTTTAGTCATAGTTAAATATTGAAAATTAATTGATTCTTATAATTTATTTATAAACATTATAATCTGGATTAGCACCTATTGACAGCTATCCTAAGTTTTAGATCATGAAAACTGCTACTCTAAATTAAAATATTTTTATTGTAGTTTTAAAACTTATAAAATTCAGCATTCAGCATTCAACATTTCCGTTTGTCATGCTGCGCAAACAGATACATGAACATATTCAATAAATTATACCAATTCCTAAAAGTAACGCTATACTTGGGTAAGACTTCAGTTATTAATTAATCAAAACAGATATAATCACTTTTTTGCTAAAAATAGCCCAGTTAATGTTAATTATTCTTACTTTTTACTTCTCCCCTACTCCCCCACTCCCCTATTTCCCCTCCTGGGAGGGGCGAGGGGTGAGTCCCCTGCTCAACAAAATGTAGAAAAGTTTTTGATAAATGGTATTACTAAGGTTAGCTGAAGACATTTTTTTTATAAGTTTTAATTTTCCTTGGAGACTAATTCCTATTTTGAGCTGATAATGAGCTAACAACTCATAGCTGATAACGTAGTTCCGACCATAGGAGGCTAGCTGATAGCTGATGGCTGAATGCTTAAGTTTTACTATACTCCTGGTTTAATTTAAGTTCAATATATTTGATATTTTTAATTAAATAGGAATAATGGTATTTGAGTAATTTCCTGACAGTATTTTGTACTTTTTTGGAAGCTGTATGATATTTTTTACTATTGTTTATATTGGATTTTTTTGCAGTAATTTGAACCAGGGGTTTTTTCGTGGCAATAGTTGTGTCTACTGCTTAGGTTTTATCTGTGATTTTTACTCTTTCCTTTTTTCGATTTCAGCTATGGGTAAAAATAATTCATCTTTAATTTTATTTCGCACAGAATTAGTTAAATGATAATCACAATAGTAGAGGCAATATAAAAGTAAAACATTTGCATGATAATATTCCTTCAAAAGTAAGCAGTCATGCAAACTAAATTGCCAGTCGTGACCAATTTCACGATATTCAATCATTACTTTTCTTAGTTTTTCAGCCCAATTTTTACTATTAGTTTTCCACCAAGCATCAAACAGTTCTTCTTTTTGATTTGGGTCTGGCAATTCGGATTTTAATTTCTGTAATGCTTGTTTTAGTTCTACATCAATATACTGTCCATCTCCAGTCAAATAATCAATTTCACTTGCTAAATAATTTTTAGGATCGAAGCTCGAACACCTGCCAAGTTTAAGTATATCGTATAAACTTTTGTCAATTAAAAGGTCGTATAGTAGATATTCATGTATTTCATAAACTACTTTCATTTCTTCTTCAATCTTACTAACATCAGTGGAAGTAATAAAGTTAAAGAATACTTCTCCAATTTCTTCCATAGAAGGGATACCAAAAAAATTAGCTAGTTCCAAAAATTCATCTTGATAGAAAATTCTGAAACTGTACACATATTCAAGACAAAGATAAAAAGCTCTAAAATCTAATGGGGTAAAATCTGAATCGAGAAGAGTAACTTCTCTTAGCCATTCTAAAAAATGCTGGAATTTCTCATCTCTTACCAATAATTTATCAATTTCTTCCTTCATCAAAAGAAGAGTATTATCCAGAGCATCTAATCTTGTCAGAGATTCTGCCCTAATAACTGGATGTAGCCAATATTCTCCCGCTTCAAACTCTATTAAATATCGTCTTTGTAAAGATTCAATTGCCTGCATAGTTCCTGATTCTTTGACATCCCAAAGTAAACAAGAAAGCCCAATTTTTTGTACTCTAGGAATCTCTCGATAAGGATAAATTCCTAAACGACAAAGAAGATTATAAGCATGACGGTCATGTTCAAATAAACGGTCAAACTGACTAGCAATTAAATCCTTAATTTGCCCCTTTAATAAAAATTGTTTATTATCCAGCCAATAATTCTGTAAGCTACCACCATAATATGTTTTTATTGGATGGGTAAGAACTTTCATTGCTAAAGCATTTCCACCATAAGCTGTGTGAATTTCACTTAAAGCAAGAGTATTTATATTAATTTCAAATATGCTGAAAAATTCCCGCCATGCTAACTCACTTAATTCTGGCAGTAAGTATGATTCGACAAAACTTAATTTTGCCTCATTAATCTCTTCACGACAAGTAATTAATGTAATGGCATTAACAGTGGGATGATTTAAAACTCTTGTGATTAATTCAATATAATCACGATGCTCTTGTTTAAACTTTCCCTTTTCATCAAGAGCAGTTTCTAAGTTATCAATTAATATTCCTACTTTTTCTTTTTCATTCTGAAGTAAATATTTTAGTTGCTCCAGCATATCAATAAATTTTTTTTTAGCCTTCTGTTTAAATTGTTGGTTTATTTGACGTTTTACCCAACTTTTGACAGAAGTAATATATTCAGTATCCATCCCAACATTAAGCTCTAAAATTTTGATTATTTGAACTTGCAAATATTCACGAGCAAGAGTTGTTTTTCCAATACCTCCCTTGCCATAAATACCAATAACCTTTGCACCTCGACCAGTAATAAGAGTATTAAGGTGAGCGATCGCTTCTTCTCGCCCCACAAAATCAGGTTTTTTTGGAACATTTATTTCTGTAGTGAACTCTTGAGGTAAAGAGTTGTTTGAAGAAAGAGAGAGTGGTAACTTTGCAGAGCAATCTTGTCGTCTTTCTAAGGCTCCCAAAAAATTATTTTTACTAACCTTTTCTCCCAATATTTTTGATAGTAAACGCCAAAAAGCAGCACCTTCATTTTTAATATACTGCACATCATAATCATTATTTTCTGCTATTTTGTCGTAAGTATATTTTTGTAAAGAACCCTTAAAAATAAGTTCTTCAATATACTTTAATTTTCTTTGTTTATTTTGAAAAATTGCCTCATTAACAATTTCTAATGCTTCTTGTTCATTCATCATTATTTTACTTATAAAACTTACTTTTTAGTTTAACCTAACTTGTAAGCATTTTCTGCGGAATGCTGCGCAAACAGCTATTAGCTGTCAGCTCTCAGCCATGATATCCCAACCTTAAACAGAGGGTTGAAATTAATATAGACTTTAAAGTCAGCTTTTGTAGTTAGATTTAATTCTGACTTAATTAATAAAGCTTTTATCTAAAACTAAAAAATAGCTGATAGCTGATAGCTGACGGCTGAATACTGTAAGCATTTCCTGCGGAATGCTGCGCAAACAGCTATTAGCTGTCAGCTCTCAGCCATGATATCCCAACCTTAAACAGAGGGTTGAAATTAATATAGACTTTAAAGTCAGCTTTTGTAGTTAGATTTAATTCTGACTTAATTAACAAAGCTTTTATCTAAAACTAAAAAATAGCTGATAGCTGATAGCTGACGGCTGAATACTTATCCTGACTTTTTCTTACTTAGTCAGGTTACTAAACTTCTTAACTTATCTTACCGACAAATAATGAAATTCTCAGCACAATAGTTTCATACCTTAAATGAATAGGAAATATCCAAATGTTTATAACCACTAACTCTCACGGAAAAAATACCGACCCCTTTAACTGCCAAGAACTCATCCAAGGTAAAAATCAACATCGTTACCTACTCCTAAAAACCCTCCACCAAGCACAAGAAAAAATTATTATTGTTTGCCCTTGGCTAACTCGTTATAGCCTCAATAATCATCTGATTCAAGAATTTCAAAATACCCTTAAACGCAAAGTAAAAATACAAATTAATTGGGGATGGCAACAAGATATTGGTAATATTATTATTCCTGGTAATGGTTGTTGGCAATTAAATCCTGCCAATATTTGGAAATACGATGGTATGAAAGAACTACAAAAACTTAAACAATTATACCCCGAAAATTTTCAACTGAAACTAATAGGCACTCATGCCAAAATTTGGGTTTGTGATTATAAATTTGCCGTAATTACAAGTGCCAATATTCTCTGTTCAAAACCAGGAAATACTGATAACTGCCATGAAGAAATAGGAATTTGGACAAATAATATTAATAACATTCAAAACTTGATTAACTCTTTTGCCCAAGCACCAAACTTAGCAGCAAAAAAAACTAGCTAGGAATAAATAAAATTAGGAAGCGATCGCTCCTCAAAAACAACTCAAAAAGCCATCGCATCCAGTCATATTTTTTCATAAATAATATTAATAGTGCAAATTTTTCAGCTCTTCATGCTCATGCATAGCTCGTATTTTAGGCGCATAGTTGGGCAGAAAAATCCCAAATTGACAATTGTTACTCCTACCTCCTTGCTCCCGAACCATTTCTCCTGTCTTCCCCTCCTGGGAGGCAGGGCTAATTCATTGTCGTAGCGAGAATATTTACAACCCTATATTTTTTTGAGTTCCTATGCTTCCCCCTCTTCCCCCTCTCCCCCCTCTCCCCCCTCTTCCTTTTTTCTAGGCGTGACAATAAATAGACCCTGCCCTCTTCCCCCTCTCCCCCCTCTTCCCCCTCTTCCCCCTCTCCCCCCTCTTCCTTTTTTCTAGGCGTGACAATAAATAGACCCTGCCCTCTTCCCCCTCTCCCCCCTCTTCCTTTTTTCTAGGCGTGACAATAAATAGACCCTGCCTCCTGGGAGGGGGAGGGGTTAGGGGTGGGTTGTCTCCTGTCTCCTGTCTCCTGTCTCCTGTCTCCTGTCTCCTAACCTCACTCATAATACTTTTTCAGCAAACCCTAATTACTAGGTAGTGTACTCAGCGTTAATTTTCACATAATCATAACTCAGGTCACATCCCCAAGCTTTCCCACTACCAACACCATCCCCAACTTTGACAGAAATTAACACAGTATCATCCTTGAGATATTTCCCTGCTGCTCTCTGCTTCAAATACTCGCTAGCAGCAGCTCGGTCAAAATCTAAAGGTTGACCATTTTCCATCATCAAAAAGTCTCCCAACTTTATCTGTAACTGCTCCTGCTCAAACTTCACTCCAGCGCGACCAGCAGCTCCGGCAATTCTTCCCCAGTTCGGGTCGCGACCAAAAATAGCTGATTTTACAAGAGAAGAACCTGCAATAGTCTTAGCAATTTTATTCGCAGATGCTTCATCAGACGTTCCTGTAACCTGAACTTCCATCAGACAAGTTGCACCCTCTCCATCACGAGCTACCGCTTTTGCCAAATAGACACAAACCTCTGTCAACATAGCCTCCAACTTTTCCGCCTCCGCCCCCACATTAGTAATAGCAGAGGTGCGAGATTGACCATTTGTCAAGGCAATTACTGTATCATTGGTACTCGTATCCCCATCAACAGTAATCTGATTAAAACTACGATTAACTGCTCTAGTTAACATCTCTTGCCATAATGGAGGAGAAACCGCTGCATCACAAGTTACAAACGACAACATTGTTGCCATATTCGGATGGATCATACCAGAACCTTTGGCAATACCACCAATACGCACCGGGCGATCGCCCATTTGAGTTTCCAGAGCAATTGACTTTGTAACTAAATCTGTAGTAACAATAGCTTTTGCTGCTGCTTCTCCCCCTTCGGTAGAAACTGTAGAGACTAACTCGGGAATTGCTGCTTTGAGAGCATCCATTTTAATTCGTTTGCCAATAACTCCAGTAGAAGCTAGTAAAATTGACTCTGGAGAAATATTGAGCGCTAAACCCAATGCTTCCGCACTTTCCACAACATCCTGCCAACCTAAACTTCCAGTACCAGCATTTGCTTGTCCAGAATTACACAAAATTGCCCTAGCACTTGGTTTAGCTTCTAGCTGTTGCCGACAGTAGTCCACACAAGCAGCTCGTACTTGACTTGTCGTGAAGACTCCAGCTGCGATCGAGTCTACATCTGACAAAATCAAGGCCAAGTCTGGTGCTCCGGAGGGTTTTAACCCCGCAGTAATTCCTGTTGCTCGATATCCTTTGGGAGCTGTTACCCCACCATCGATCATTTGCCAGTCTGACATTGTTTCTTTCCTTTATTTGATAACTGACTGGAAATTATAAATTACTGAGGGGGTATTATAGACTAAACTTCATCAAAAATCTAGATTTTCAATTAGACATCTCCTCCAAAAGAGGGAATACCAATTTGATAAATGTTTGTTACAAATTGTAGAAGTTAAGAAAGAAGGAAGAGGGAAGAAGGAAGAAGGGGTAAATATTGAAAAAAAGGGAAAAAAAGATATGGATAACTATCTTAAATGAACTGAAGCAGCTATTTTTAAGCATATCCGATCAATATCTACCTTTTTGTAGCATTCTTTTTTCAAATTGGTAGAACAGGGAACAGGGAACAGGGAAGAATAATTGATAATTTATGGATAAGAATTGATTTTATTTTTGATTTTTACCAGATGTCTATTGAAGATAAAAAAATCAGTCGCAACTTCCTTTGATGGGTATCTCAGATAGGGAAGCTGCGACTCTTGAGTCAAAAACATTATTCAGTTATTCAGAAAATATTCCTAACTCATGGAAGCATGACTACGGTCATAAGTAGTGACAAAACTAGGATGTGGTTTTCCTTGAATATTTCCCCAGTAATTATCTGCTTCTACACCCACTTCTGTTGCGGTGCGGTTCAGCATCGACTGTTGACGATTTTTAATTAGGTTGTGATGACGCATCATTAAAGCACGAGCTTGATGTTCTACATACATATTTTTAATTCTCCTATTGCTGACTTTTGATTTTCACTCTAACTCATGGAAGCATGACTACGGTCATAAGTAGTAACAAAACTAGGATGTGGTTTTCCTTGAATATTTCCCCAGTAATTATCTGCTTCTACACCCACTTCTGTTGCGGTGCGGTTCAGCATCGACTGTTGACGATTTTTAATTAGGTTGTGATGACGCATCATTAAAGCACGAGCTTGATGTTCTACATACATATTTTTAATTCTCCTGTTTCTGTTTAATTAACTGTTGTTTGTTAAAGATTAATGGAGGTGGCAAGAAAGAAAATAAATTAGCTCATCGAAGCATGACCACGCTCATAATTTTTCCTAAAGCTAGGCTGTACTTTTCCTTGAATATGGCTCCAATAGTTACTATTTTCTAAGCCCACTTCTACAGCTACTCTGTTTAGCATTGACTGTTGACGATTTTTTACCAGATGGTGATGACGTACCATTAAAGAGCGTGCTTGAGGTTCAGTAAACATCTTTAGATTTTCTCCCTTGATTATTTAACTCATGTTTGGGAAGCTTTTTTCCCTTACATTTTTATATTAACTAAAAATTCTGTAACTGTTGCTACAAAATGCTAATTATTTACAAATCTTTATCTTTATTATTTATAAACGCTATATGTAGAGTTTGAATATATTAAATTGATATATGTAGCGTTTTGGTGCAATAAGGTAGAAGGCAGAAGGAAAGGTTTAGAAGAGTAGGGCTAATTAATTGTCGTCAGAGAATATTTATAGAGAATATTTATATGGATATGAAATACATTTAATTGTCAGGACTTACGCAAATTCACCTTTAAAACGCAATATGTAGGGGCGCAATTCGGAGTTTTGCGTTAGCAAATGGCATTCGCCCTCACTGGATTTAGTGCCCGTGCGTAATACCAAATTGATAAATGTTTGCTACAAATAGCTAGGATATTTCTTAGGAGTCAACCCACCCCTAACCCCTCCCAGGAGGGGAGGGGACGTCAGGAGTCAGGAGTCAGGATTTAGGAGTCAGAATGAATGGCTTCAATATCATTTTTTAGGTCGGAACTTATCTTTTTAGTCAAAGGGACATCTCCTATAAAATCTTTTAATCAGCCAAATTATTCGTAACATTATTTTTGGAAAATTGTATAAGTCCTAATTGTGCAAATATAAGAATTTCCCCATCTCACCAAATTCCCCTCCTGGGAGGGGGTTAGGGGTGGGTTAACTTCTAACTTCTGACTTCTGACTTCTGACTTCGTTATTTCCCCCTACTCCCTACTCCCTATTCCCTCTTACTGAAAAAGCGGTTTGTACACTCGATAGTTGATTTGAGGAAAAATATTGTCGATCGCCTCCAGCTTTTCCAACCAACCTGAGTCAATCTTTCCCTGTAGAATCTCTTCATAGAGCTTATTAAAACGCATCAAATGGGATCTTGTTCTCCGCACAGCATAAGAAACCATAGTACCCGTACTCATAATAAAAGCCCAATCAGAAGATTGAGCCAGCAAAAGTTCTCTGGCCGCTTGATTTAACGCCCGCAACTCCAACTCATCTGCTGGTGTTCGTCCACCCAACTCAATCATTCGCTCTGTAGTAGTATGTAGATGAGGATAAATCCAAGAGTTAGTATTATTGAGCCAATATTCATGGAAACCCTTATATCCCCAGCTAGACTGTGCTGGAAGACAAACTTGATGTTCTGGGTGTTTCTGCAAATAATCTGCTAAATGAATCATCCGATAGGTACTTTGGTCATACCAAGTTTTACGGAAGAGGAAATCCAAAAACCAAGGTCCTTCATACCACCAGTGACCAAACAACTCAGCATCGTAGGGAGAAACAATAATCGGGAGTTGCTCCATAATATGGTATAGATGCTCAACCTGGCGTTCCCGATTAAACATAAAATTGCCAGCGTGTTCCGCAGCTTTTTCCCTGGCCCAGTATGGGTCGTAAAGTTGTTTATCTCCTAATCCCAAGCCACGACCTGTAATTTTGTGATATTTAATACCAGTATTCTTCCTCTGGCCATTAGGCATAATATAAGGTTTAATATATTCATATTCTGCTTCCCAACCTAAATCTTTATAAAATTCTCGATACTCTGAGTCTCCTGGATACCCTACTTGGGAAGACCAAACCTGTTGAGAAGATTCATGGTCTCTAGAAAAAACAGCCACTCCTGTTTCTGTAAAGATAGGAGCATAACTACCAAATCTGGGCCGTGGTCGAGCGTATAGTACACCGTGACTATCTGTTAAAAAGTAACGTATACCAGCATCCGCCAACATTCGCTCTAGACCTTCATAATAGGCACATTCTGGCACCCAAATCCCTCTGGGACGACGGCCAAAATTTGCTTCATAATCTTGACAAGCAACTTCTATTTGTGCCCAGACTGCCTCCGGATACATTTTCATCAGTGGAAAGTAACCATGAGTAGCTCCACAGGTAATAATTTCTAGGTTATTGCTGTCTTGAAACTGTTTAAATGCAGAAATTAAGTCGCAGTCGTAACGTTCCCAGAGTTCTCGAACATTATTGAAGTGAGTAGCGTAATGTTCTGCAAGGTAGCGGATATGACCGTTATGGAGATTGTGGTCATATTCTTTTTCTACTAATTCTTCAAGTAAGCTTAAGTGATGTTCATAGCGTTCTTGTAATAGTGGGTCTCGTAGCATAGACACCAAAGGTGGTGTGAGACTCATAGTAATTTTAAAGTCCACACCATCTCGTTTTAATCCCTCAAACATTTGTATCAGGGGGACATAAGTTTCGGTTATTGCTTCAAAGAGCCACTCTTCTTCTAGGACATAATCACTTTCTGGATGTCTGACAAAAGGTAGATGGGCATGAAGAACAAAGGCGAGGTAGCCAATAGCCATAGTTTTTAAGGGTAATTAATAAAAGGGTGAGCTAAAATTGAAAATATTTACAATGTTTTAAGATTGTAAGGGTAAAGAGTACAAAAGTTAACTAGCTATCAGCTTTTAGCGCTTCAGCTTTGATAGCTCTGGGTAAAAATCTCCGGCTTCTGGGCAGCCGGATGGCCCTCGGAGGAGTTGAAATCTCCTTTCCGTTCCGGAATGATCCACAAACGAAGGCATCTCAAAAAAATTTGCTGAGTAGCAAGTTGAGGTAGTTAACGCCTATTTGTATTGATATACGCTGCCATCAGGTAAGATTGCACCGTTGAGCTGGGCATCGATGAAGCTAGCATTACTAATATCAGTGTCCCGCAAATCTGCTCCTCTTAAATCGGCATTCCAAAAAATGGCTTCTGTGAGGTCTGCTCCGCGTAAATTGGCCTCTTGAAGATTTGCCCCCCAAAAGTTAGTAGATTTGAGGATAGACCTTTGTAAGTTAGCTTCTTGTAAGTTGGCGCTCTCGAATTTTGCCCCTGTTAAATCTGTGTTGGTAAAGTTGGCTTTTTCAAGATTTGTACCAGAGAAGTTAGCATTTTGTAGTACAGAACCAGTCACGTTCATTTTTTTATAATTAGAATCACTGAGATTTATATCGGAAAGATTGCAGAAAAAACATTCATTTGAACGTTTTAAAATTCGTACTTGCCACTTTGTATATGCCACTACGGGTGTAGCAAAAGCTAGTGAAAATAATAGGGTTGTTATTAATATTTTAAATTTCATTTTAGCCATTAATATTTAAAGACAAAATAAGTTTTAGAGCTGATTTATAAACTGAGTTAAAACTCCTTTCTAGCATGGGTTGGCGGAAAATTATGCCCTAGGGGCTTAGATAGTGTCGAACCCTTACACTGTAAAGCATTTATCCTCTTAATATTTACTTTATAAATCAGCTCT
>NZ_JAAHGH010000190.1 GCF_010672525.1 Okeania sp. SIO2B3
AATTAATAGACGAAGGTGGAAAGTCAATTTCATCTTTTGCGCTCAGACAGTTGCCAACACGCAGGTACGTTTTCTTTACAAAACTTTACAACGTTGCACCTGGTGACACGAACCTTCGATCTACGCCTATAGCAGAAAGTTTAAGTTGAGAAATTAGCAGTCAGGTAGTAGGTGGCATAAAACCACCAAAAACTAACTAACTGCCAGAAACAAACTTGGGTATGGATAGACACAAAACAAACAATTCTATAGCCGGGAAAAGTGGAAAAAGCTTTTCTGTGTCTCAGGTTCATCATCGATCTCTGTCAAACACCAACTCTTTCGTTGCCGTCTACAAAATATTTAGAATTGGTTAGGGTTTGAGTCCCCATCCACTTCTCCCTTCTTCCTTCTTCCTTCTTGAAACTATTAGGGATAAAAACTCAACTGAGGTAATCCCAGAGTTTCTTCCCAACCCATCATCAAATTCATACACTGAATACCCTGACCAGCTTGACCTTTAATCAAATTATCAATAGCTGACATAATAATCACTCTATCAGTACGGTGATCCACCTCAATACCAAGATAACAGAGATTAGTCCCACAAGCCCATTTAGTTTGAGGATAAGTACCACTAGGTAACACTTTCACCCAAGGGCAATTACGATAAAAAGCATTGTAAATAGTCAGCAAATCTTCTCGTACTAACCCAGGATCTCGGAGAGTACCATAAACTGTAGCTAATATTCCCCGTACCATTGGCATCAAATGGGGAGTAAATTGCACCTTCACATCATAACCAGCCAAATTACCACAAATTTGTTCAATCTCTGGAGTATGTCGATGACTAGCAACTCCATAAGCACCGATAGAATTATCCGCCTCAGCTAGTAACATATTAATAGCAGCTTTCCGACCACCTCCAGAAGTCCCCGACTTCGCATCAATAATTGCAGTATCCGGTACTATCAAACCCTGTTTAAATAGTGGAGAAAGTGCTAAAAGACTAGCCGTAACATAGCAACCAGGACAACCTATAAGTTGAGCATTAGCAATGCGATCGCGATACAATTCTGGTAAACCGTAGACAGCAGTTGCAGCTATTTGTTTATCTGTACGTTCTCCACCATACCAAGATTGATAAGTCTCTAAATTAGAAAATCGATAGTCAGCCGATAAGTCCAATACTTTACATCCCTTTTCCAACAGAGTTGGTGCCATCTTCCAAGCTAAACCATTGGGAAGAGAAAGGAAGACTACCTGACATTTACTGGCTATCTTGTCCAAATCTATTGGCTCTACAATTAAATCTACAGAATGCTCCAAGTGAGGGTAGATTGAAGAAAAAGGTTTCCCCGCACTGCTGTCACCCCCCAAGTATACAACCTCAGCTTTTGGATGATCCTCAAGCAGCTTAACAAGTTGCACCCCGCCATAGCCGGAAGCACCTACAATTCCTATTGGCACAGGTGCTGATTCATTCATAATATTAACTCCTAAGTAATTTTAGTAGCAAAAATTTTAACTTTTGCTGCATTTTAGTACTAAATTTTAATTTTGGTGATATTTAACGTTTTGTTTTATAGTTTTTGTTTTTTTGAGCATTGGGAAGGTAGTTTATAAAAAATTTTATACTATATCAAATTTTATTAATTAGTGATGTGATTACGATCAATTGGCCATACTAAATATAAAGAATTATTATTTGAGTATTAATTTTTAGATCGAGATACCATAAACTTTTTCTTAGTAAATAATGTAGTTCTAATCCACATTCCGCACTTCAAATTGTATTACAACAGACTACAAAACATTTATCTATTTAATTAAGTAGAATTACTTATAGTGTTTAGTAACTTCAAGGTAAGGATTCAGGTGAGAGCGATCGCTTCGGTGATAACAGTAGGCTAACTTTTGGAAATATTCGCTCGCTTGACAAAAAATTCAACTACCGTAAAGTCAGGACATGAGGTAGTAATTCCGGTATTAACAGATGGGAATAAGAGACAGAACTGATGAGTTATCATAACATGCGATACAGAGTAACGCAACGCGGAGCGATCGCTATTAAAGATTGCTCAAAGAAATCAATGACAGAGTGTCCCTGACGACGACAGGTTTGTACCACAGTCAATAAATTGGCTGTCTGTTGAAATCGCTCCATGCTTCTAGAGCCACCACTTACCTTTCGCTTGGTAATGGCCAGCCTTAATGACCGCTCTGCCAGATGATTATCAGGCGGAACTTCCGGCTCTTGCAGGAAATACCACCATTGGTCAGCCTTTAGTTTCAGACTGCGTAACAGTTTACCTGCTTCATAACCTGCTTTGTCGTTCCATTATTTGAGGGTTAACTGCTCTATAAAACTGATACAAAGCGTCACATAACGTGACAAGTCGATGTTTACTTCCTGCTTTCCTGCGGAATGCTGCGCAAACAAGTGAGGCCGTCGGCGGTTACTCATCCACAGGCATTCATGCACAAGCATTCACGGTCGAGCCGACCGCATTTCTTAAATTTATACTGGCGTTTAAATCTCAATAAGATTGACAACCTACAATCTGGGCAGTTATAAGTTCTCAGATGCAAGGGCAGATCTTGAACGTGACCGCAATTAGAACAAGTCTTAGAAGATGGAAAGAATCTATCAACTACTACTAGATTGCAACCGTACCATTGACATTTGTATTTAAGCTGTCTGGTGAAATTCATAAAATCACTATCTGCTAACTGATTTTCGCTAGCTTATGATTGGCTAACATACCCTTGACGTTTAAATCTTCAATTGACACACTGCCTAAGTTTTTCTGGAATTAGGGGTGGAACTGATTGACTCATGTCTTTACTGTAGGGTAGTTTAATTTTTTGTCAAGCCTATAATATTTCCAGAAGTTAGCCTACTGTTACCACCGAAGCGATCGCTCTCACCTGAATCCTTACCAGGTAGGAGTTGGATTTTAGATTTTTTACCCTCTGCTTGCCAAAAATATTATCAGTGATTTTGATTTGATGCGATACAGAGTAACGCAACGCTCCGCGAACGCACTACCTGCTACAGGAAAATTGATTGATGCTCTCGACGGGAGTATAGTTGCTCCTTTGTTTTTTGCTGGCAAGAGAACTCCCTGGTTCAACAACTATACTCTAACCCTCACTTTTTTATGTTCCATACAATTAATTTGTTGGCTAAAATTCTGATGATGATTCATGTATCTTTTTATGCTACATTCTGAAGTGTCGAATGTGAGTTATCAGTATTCAATCATAAATTATATGATATCTATATCATTACCATTAGCAAGTCTTTTAAGTATTAGTTTTTATGAAAAAATCAGCCCTCAAATTTAATTTTCCCATATTGCCCAACCCACATCTCCCTTACTCCAGACTTTTATAAAAAAAACTTAATATTGACAAAGATACCAATGGGTTCTATAAGAAAGTCACTATATCCACCAATTAACACGATCGCCTAACTACTACCTATTAAAATTGTTATCAATCAATACAATTTTAGCAAATATTTTAAATTACTATTCAAACTTAGGCCATCACTTTGTAGAGAAAATTCCAGATATCCAGATACTTAGAATTACAGATTCATTTTCAAAAAATCCGGCTGGTAAATTAAGTAAACTGATTAGATAATTTACCTTATATCCGTAACATTTTTCTTTCCTCCTCCCTCCTCAAATAATTTTGTACAAAAATAAACCTAATAGAGTAAGAACTCTTGAAAATTAGGAGAGAATTTCAGAGTAACAAGAATGCTTAAGTTCCACACTATGGAAATCTAGATTATCTACTCAAATATTAGTGGCCTTAAGGATTAGTAAAATTTTTTTTTTGCACAATTGATAAATTTCAGGATATATTTTTAATAAGCTTAACAATTTTCAGTAAAATTGATTTACTATATTATAAACAGAAGGAGAATTATTAAGAACTATGGTTGACAATCCAGAAACTCCATTAACCGGAAAAACTTTACTTCAAAAGGTAAAAGAATTTGCTCACTTACCACGAAGGGAAACTGCTAAACGTTGTGGATATTACACAGTTACAAAAAATGAAGAAACTCGTGTTAATCTCACAGATTTTTATGATGCAGTTCTAGCAGCAAAAGGAGTTGATTTAGATCCTGACGGTAGTAAAGATGGGCGTGGTAGAGAACCAACTTATCGAGTTAGTGTTCATAGAAATGGCCAAATTGTCATAGGAGCAACTTATACTACATCTATGGGATTAAAACCAGGAGATGAATTTGAAATAAAGCTAGGATATAAACACATTCATTTGATTCAAGTAGAAGATGAGAAAGTCGATGAGACTAATGGTAATGGCTCACAGATAGAAGAATAAGTGGAATGGAGAAGCCGAGGAATTGTAATTGACTAGGATTGGAGATTAATTTTACCTCTAAAATAATCACCTAGTTAATATATAAATATCGTCATAATTCCCGGATTCTCCCTAATTGATTCTTTGTCTAGAGGTAAAAATTAAAATAAAAAATCTATATTTTTAGTTGACTCTCCAAATAAGCTGACAAAAAAATAAGGTTTCAAGCCTCCAATTATTAAGGGTATAAAAAAGAAAATTATGCTTCTTCATCACCTCCCTATTGCCGGAGGTACTGATAACTGAGAACTGATAAGGCGTTGTATCTAATTGGATAATTGTGCACATAAATTTTCACAGGAAAATCATGGGACTTTTTAGCTATTGAAGTCTGTAGCTTACTAGAGCTAAATTTAGTGATATATTTTATCTATTTTTGTATTTGGTAATTTGTCGAGGCAACCTTAAGTTAGTTGGAAGAGAGTCAGTAATTTATGATTACTTAGTTTTGCTTATAGGGACTAGGGTTAATTTGATTTTTGCCAAAATATCTTTGATGTGGCGTGAAATTTTAAGAAGCCTGACCTCTGGTTTGATGTGTATATAAAAATGAGGTAAACCAAGTATTGATTGAGGATTTATGAATTGATTGTAAACAAAATTAATATCACTTAACTTATAACAATTTGGTCTGATAAAATAATCTTACAGGATTGTGATTTTTAGGAACAACTTAACTAGGGACAGGCTTTGTCGCAAACATTTACAAATTTGGTATTCACGATTTTATGTCAAACGCCTAAGTACAGGAGAAAAATTTAAGAGCACGGTAAAAAGTGGATTCAGATTGCTCCAAGTTCAGCAGAAAATGACGGAGATGGTCAAAACTATAACGAAAAATACTCTTGGCTTTACATCCATGTTTTTTGATAGTGATTAGCTGGTGTTTGTGAATCAATGACCAGTAAGATCTGCCCAAAATAAAGCAATAGTTAAGTTAGTAGAGCAAACAACCGACTCAAAGCTTCAGAATCTTGAAGGCGGGTATCTTCGAGATTAAAACCTCGAATTTTCAAATAATATCATGTCCGTTGATATCGTTTGATATCGTTTGTGTAAAAGTTAGCATGAATATCTACAGGAAATTTAAGTTTTTTTCTTGCTCAATAACCTTCCTGCCAGATGAGCTGTTGCCTACTTTTGCTATACAATACCGATGCTACCGGACATGATATAATCTGCTCACAAGCAATGAAGACTTGGAACTCAGAACCCTTGGGCAATATTAAGGGTGCAGATGTTTTCGATGCTCTTGATTATTTTTCTATTTTGGCGAAGCAAGGGTAAGGCCAACATTATTCAAACTATTCAAAAAGTCTTGCCTGGGCATAATTAACCCATAGCACAGGCTGTGGATAATTGACTTAAAAGTCGTTGCAATGCTGATTCAGAAATAGTTTCAGTCTAGTTGGCCTATGTCACTATTCTCCCTGGGCAAGTTTCCAGTCAGCTTTAATTAGTCTAAACTCTAGTAATAATTCAGGCTATGGTATTGTAAGCGCGAAGGTAAGGAAGAAGGAAGAAGGAAGAAGGAAGAAGGAAGAAGGAAGAAGGAAGAAGGAAGAAGGCTTAAAAGCCCGAAAAAACTTAAATTTCCTGTATATATTCACCCTTGGGTTTACACAAACGATTGCCTTCGGACATGATATGACTTCAATAAAGCTTACTAAAAAGTAGACTTCTTACATAAGTCGAGACCAGAGAACAGAAACATAAAAAATGTAGAGATTAAAAATATTCAACTTCTACAACAGGTCTAGTCGATCAATCCCATAATTGAGTGTCTCAAATAGTATGATTTTCCCTTATTTACTTTATTTAAAAAATAATTTGACAATATATATCATGTCCGATTGAATACTTATAAATAAGTGAGTAGGAAACTAGTGGGACTTACACAACTTAACTGGCCAAATTAGGCTATAATGCTTGTAAATCAATAATTTTACGTCTCCCGCGATCGCTATTCTATGAAAGAAACAACCCCTACTGCAATGCCCCCTTGCTTTGAAAG
>NZ_JAAHGH010000191.1 GCF_010672525.1 Okeania sp. SIO2B3
CTGTGGAATTCTCTATCTGCTATGAGGATTATTTGGTATTTTTTCAGGAGTTGAAATACCGGACGCATTACTGCTTGTTGCTCTGTTAAATTACTCGAACCTTGATGAGTTAAAAATTTCCAATATAGCGAACAGCGCTATATATCCGTTAGAAAAAAATTTAGCGGTTCTCAGTTCAGTTGCTCGTCAGTAAATATTGAGCATTAAAAAACTAAAAACCGCTATTCGCTATTTATTATTAAAATATTAAATTGGGGAGATAAAAATTAATTATTAGCTTCAGATATAGCATAGAGCGCGATCGCTAAACTCAATCGTGCTTGTTCAACTTCTGACAAATCAGACCAAGAAGTAGATTGGATTGTTGCCAAAGTATTTTCTACTGCATCATTTTGACTACCACGCATAGAATAAGCTAGAGGACGCGCCATTACTTCCAAATCTTCCAAATCCCAACCGGGTAAAACTTCGCTGACACAATGTACCAATTGGTCTGACAGAGATAGAATAGACCCTAAACTATTCACCTGATCGACAATATTAACAGCAATCTTGCCTAACTTGTTGAGTAAATTCTTGGGAGCAAGACCTGAAAACTTCTCAAATAAGGAATTCTGGATATCAATTACAGAAAACAGTCGATCAGTTTGACTATAAAAATGTTTGCAACCGGAAGTAATTTCCAGATCGGTTAGTAAATCAGATAATGGTAGTTCCTGTTCAAGAGAATCAAAATAAGTATCTGATTCTGCTGCTTCTGGATTCCAAGGATAGGCAATATCATCAAGAACTATCGAATTTAATAAATCCAATTCTACTTGGGTAGAATTATTAGCAGAAAACTGAGAGCGGGAAGGCTGATTATTCATAATTTTATTCCTTAGTAAAAATAATTCATCTTCTATTATTAAAATAGAAGTAGGTAATTAGCAATATTGTTATTTCCTACTTAATCAGCTACAAAAGCAATCTAGCTAGTTCCGCAATTCTAACTTAGATTAACTAGCTAAAATCTTTTGTTGCTTCAATTACAAACTCAAAAGCTTGACCTTGAGAACTGCCAAATTTTAGCAGTGTTCCTGATGTTATGGCAACCTCATCACGATGAATTCTTTGCCAATCACCAGACTGATAAATTAAAGTACCAAAACGAGAAATATCTTTTAAGAAATAAATGGGTTGAACCTGTTCGCTTGGAAAACAACGAGAAAAAATTTCAGCGTGTTTTTGGGAAACCCACCGCTCAAAAATCACCACATCATTTTCCTGAGAACGTCCGACCGCGATCGTACCAGGCCAAATAGGCCAAACCTGACCATTATTGTCTTGAGAACGTAAAAAAGCCCTAGAAGTTGAACTACTAATCCAAGTTGGAGAGTTAGTAGGTAGTTGAGTTACCAACTCATCGAAAACTTGAATTAATTGACCATTGAACTCTGGGTGCATATATAATACTGGTAAAGTCCAAGCTGGTTGATTAAATCTATAGAGAGTTAATAACTGTTGCCTAGCCACAGCTACTGCTTGATCTATCAACATTCCCTCTCTCAAGCATTGCGCAAAAACTTGAATAAAACTCAAAGCTTCTCCATCAGCAATTTCATCTCGCATTCCTAAAACTGCTGGTACTCCATGATGAATTAATACTTCTGCTAGACTACTGCGCGCTATTGCCTGTATTTGACCAGAAGATATGTCTGTAGCTGGTTGTGCTCCCCAGCAAGCATTGAATACTGCCAAGGTTACTCCATTACGAACCAGAACTTGTGCTAGCTCAGTACCATTAAGAGTAGTGTCAGGTGCTAAAAATAACCAACCGCCATCTGGGCCTGGTTTACCATGGCCAGCATAAAAAAGTACATTATAAATTTTTTTATCTAGATGAGAAATTAATTCTTCTGGAGTCGGTTGAATCAATGTATCAACTTTGCAAGGAATAATAGAATTAACTCTATGTAAATTTTGGTTTGTAATCTCACGGGGTTTTAAAACCTCAGTTAGTCGAAGTGCTTCTTCTTCTAGTTCTAATTTGGACAAAGTAGAAAATTGATGGTCTTCAGCTACAGGTGATTGTCCTTGAGGCGCACTTTCCCCAATCACCAGCAGAATATTCAAATATGGGGAAGGTGGGAGAGGAGGTAAGGAGTGAACATCACTGGTAGTACGACTAAACAAAATTTCCCTACTTAGAGAAAAGGCAGGTAAAGAGATTCCTGGTTGCATGATTTCCCAGGGTAGGGCAATTAATTCGGGTGCGCGAATATCCAATCTTACCTGTAAGGGCAGTTCTTGGCCAATGGCAATACCTTGACTTTGGTGGAGACTTTGAGCGATTTCTCCTTGAAATAGCCACTGCCACAGGCTAATACCCAAATTTTGCATCAGGCGACTGGTACGATTAATTTTGACATTGGAAGCAGGGGCAGGATGAATATTTGGAGTTGATGCTAAAGCTGGTTGAGGTGTGCCGATCGGAATAGCAGGTAAACTTTGGGGAGAGAATACTTCTAACCAAGCCTCCCAAGCTTGTGACAAGGTTTCTGGCCAAATTTGATCGTGGTGGACATATCCACGCTGAAAAGGAGCCTGCATTACCCAGGTGGCAAAATGATTAGCTTCTGGGATATTCAGGCGGGCGATCGCTATATTTAGGCAAGGACTTTCTGGTGGGAAAGGCATTCAATTTTTTTTAAACTATATAATATTAATGTACTTAAAGAAATCTATGCTAGTTTAACTATATTATTTTAGGTCTTAAGCCTTCATTTCATAACAAGACATCCATAATTTATTTATACAGAAAATTTGTTTTTTCAATTAATTTAACGTGAGAATTTCTACCCCTTCTTCTGTGACAGTGACAGTATTTTCAAATTGGGCTGAAAGTTTTTTGTCTGATGTTGAAAAGCGCTTTGGTAAATGCGAGACGAATAATTATTTGCCCAGGCATATTCTGGTTGCTTTTTTACATAGTTAGTAAAGACTTTTTTAGCTTCTAAAATGCGTAATGTGTAACTCAAGCTAACTTTCTGACCACGTTTGTTAACTTTGGTCATGGCAGAAGTTCCATTAACCATACTGAGGCCATAGTTGTAAACGAAACGAGCACGGGCCAGCACATTGAGCCATTTTTGAGCGCTCTTGGTTACTGAGTTTTAATTCAAATTTTTTGACGTACAATCAAATCACCTCCAAGCACATTGTCAACTATTTTTTTGGCTAAGTCAAAAAAATCCCCATCTTGAGTGTCAGTTATTGCTGGAAATTGCCATAGATATTGATACTAGCAATCAGCTCCTGGTTGTACCATTTGCTCAAGATAATTGAGTAAATTTGCTGCTACTTTCCCTACTCGGCGCATTTTTTCTAATTCTCTGGTGAAGAGTAATACAATTCCATAGGTTTTTGTATGAGCTTCACGAAATGTTTGATTAATAATGGTTAAGTTTTTCCGATACATGACCAGATATGAAGATGTATTTGCTAGACTTGACTAGCTTATTGTAGTATAGCAAGGCATAGCACAACACAAGTTAGTCAATTATTTGTATGCTTAATATCAGAAAAATAAGTATTAGGTGTTAAAAATGGGCGGAAAAACAGATTTAGATAGAGTTGTAGCTTATATTCCTCCAGAGTGGAAAAAAGAGTTAGAGGAATGGGCAAAAGAGGATGAACGTTCTGTGTCTTGGTTGGTGGGCAAGTTAATTGAGCGAGGTTTAGAAGAACATCGAAACCATCAAAATTCTGAAAAAGAAGGTGTTAGATGTTAGGTGATAGGTGTTAGGTGTTAACTAGATTTTCTAGTAGTACTAAATAGCATAATGCTATTAGTCATTTATAGTTTTCAAAGGGAGTAAAATAAAAGTTTTACAGGACTTAAGTAAACAATATTTTTAATAGGAGAAACAAGAAAAAAATTTCCTTTTATTCAATCCTCTTCCTTTTAGGGAGAGGTAATTATCAATTATCCATTATTGAACTTTCCCAATATTAATAGCTGAAGTCCGAACTGCGGACTTAAGAGACTAACTAATAGCTGACGGCTGTTTGCGCAGCATTCCGGAGGAAATGCTTAGGATTTTATGGATTTTCCTTCTTCCTTCTTCCTTCTTCCCTCTTACTTCTTCAATAACAAATGTGGCATCTTAAAAAATATAGTTGGCACTTTACCTTATCTCTATTTACTTTTATAATTCTCGGTTCATTCATCACCAGAGGATACACTTTTCCTGTGGGAAATCATTATACCCATGTTCCTCAAATTAAATCAATGTTGAATCCTGAACTATATATTAATGATTACTATGTTCAGGAAATGTTGAAATTTACTCCCAGATATTACTATCAATATTTAGTTTATTTTCTCAGCAAATTTATTGATAGTATTTCCCTCACATACTTTATTTATTATCTAATTTCATTTATTAGCTTTATCTGTGGCTTATCTGCAATTAGTAAAATCTTTACTCGTTCCAAGCTATCCGCAGCAATTTTAATTTTTTTAAGTTTAACTGCCTACACTTTAGTTGGATATTTAGAACTTTTTCCTAAAACTCCTATACCTGCAACTTTTGCTATGAGTTTAACGGTTTGGGGGATTTATTTCTGTTTTCGGCAAAGATGGATAATTGGTTATTTATTTTTCGGTATCGCTTCAATTTTACAATTTTTAATTGGCGTTTTGCCTGGAATAATGATGATACCTATTATGTTTATTGAGGCGATAAAAAGTCGGCAGTTGAAGCAAGTCGTTTTGCCGTTAATTATTTTATTTGGGTTTGCAAGTTTAGTTTATCTGCCAATGTTATTAACTGGAACGACTAGCACTGATAAATTTAGTAATGAAGAATTTGTTTTGATCTACGGTTGGGTAAGAAATCCTCATCATATTATTCCTGGTTATTGGAATTGGAAAATTAGGCTGGATTTTATCTGTTTTATTTTGGGTGGATGTTTGTGTATTCACAAAGTTGATTTTGCTAAATCAGAAAATTTTTTGCAGAAGTCGGGAAAAGGCAAGATAGAAGAGATAACAGGAAGGAAAAAAGATTTAATTTTTACTAATGTAAGATGTCTTGATAAATGGAAGTTTTACCTAATTATTGCAGAGTCAATTTTTGCTTTGTTTTTGGGTTATATTTTTGTCGAAGTTTATCCACTAGCTTTATTTGCTAAGTTGCAGTTAGCGCGAACTGTTCCTTTTGCTCAGTTGATGATATTTATTGCTGTGGGTATTTTGAGCGATCACTTATATCAACAGGGTAATTTAGGAGTTGGTTTACTATTGATAATATCTCTAATTCTGCCTGTGCCGTATCAAGGAATTTGCTTTTTTCTATTATCGTTGGGATTGTTTTTTTGGGAGAACTGGAGTTACAAGTTAGTAGTCTGGTTAATAGTTTTAGCTGGATTAATATTTTTCTTATGGCAGCCACCGATAGATTCAAGTTTTCATCATTTATTGGCAAAATTGGGTTTATTTTTGGTGTTAATATTTCCGCTTATTTTGGATGAAGTTGATTTAGCGTTGGCGGAGCCTAGCGGCAGCTATATCGCTCGGAAATATTTAATTACTTATAGTTTGGCTGGAGTCACAACTTTAGTATTTGTTTTAGGATTATTTGAGGCATTGCCAGGAAAATTTTTAGAGGTATTTCAACAACAGGTAAAATTTAACAGGGTTCCTCAAGATGAAGTGGCGAAACTAGCTTTAAGATTTAGACAGATTAGCGATAAAGATGACATAATTTTAATCCCTCCGTTTGTGTCAAATTTTCAGTTTTTTTCTGAGAGGGCAGTTATTGTTGACTTTAAACATTTTCCTCAAACAGATAGCGGAATTAGGGAGTGGAAAAATCGAATGGAAGACGTTTTTGGCGTACCTTTGAATGATAAATTAGCCGTGGGAGCGATGGAAATTTTGTTTCCACAACAGACGGGGAAAGAATTAGTTAATGTGGGGAAAAAATATGGGGCTAAATATATTTTGACTAGGGTTAAATGGCATGGAGATATTGAAGGAAATATTGTAGCTAGAGAAGGAGAGTGGGTGATTTTTAGAATAAATTTTCAGCCGTAGATGTGAGTTTAGCAAATAATTTATGAGTTTTAATTCAGGCAATTGTTTCAGGGTATTTAGGGTGAGTAAAAGGTGCTTAATTAATTGATAATTGATAATTGATAATTATCTCTGGTTAAAACCGTTACGGAATTGAATATAAGGAAATATTATTTATTCTCTTGGTCCATTGGATATGGCGCAGTTTTAGGAGCTATCCCACCCTTCGGGAAGCTGCGCTTTTTCCTGACGGAATGCTCCG
>NZ_JAAHGH010000192.1 GCF_010672525.1 Okeania sp. SIO2B3
TCGAACGGCAAAATATCTCGAACGGCAAAATATCTCGAACGGCAAAATATCTCGAACGGCAAAATATCTCGAACGGCAAAATATCTCGAACGGCAAAATATCTCGAACGGCAAAATATCTCGAACGGCAAAATATCTCGAACGGGCAAAATATCTCGAACGGCAAAATATCTCGAACGGCAAAATATCTCGAACGGGCAAGATGCCCATTCCACAAATCTCAAGTCCTGTCTATAATGTCTAGAATAATTAAAAGCCCTAAATCTATCCAGTTCAACAACTGGCCTTCATGGTTCATATCAAACGTCTGGAACTAACTAACTTTAAATCTTTCGGTGGCACTACTACTATTCCGTTGCTGCCCGGATTTACTGTGGTTTCTGGGCCTAATGGTTCGGGCAAATCCAACATTCTCGACGCACTCCTATTCTGTCTGGGCCTATCAACTTCCAAAGGTATGAGAGCTGAACGCCTACCAGACTTAGTTAATAACAAATTGGCAGGACGCAAAACTGTCGAAACTATTGTTAAAGTCACCTTTGATTTAGAAGATGTAGAAACAAGTCTAAATGGCTACGAAGACCTCGAACCTTCACAGTCAGAAACCCAAATAACTACAGAAAATCCACCAGAAGTAATAGAAAATGGAGCAAATACTCCAGAGTCTGACGATCCATTTGAGATAGCTTCATCTTTTCATTCTTTAAGTGAGTGGAGTATTTCCCGCCGCCTCCGAGTAACTAAACAAGGGACTTATACCTCCACTTATTATATGAATGGTCAACCATGCACCCTGACCGAACTCCACGAACAACTAAATCAACTCCGCGTCTACGCCGAGGGATATAACGTTGTGCTTCAGGGTGACGTAACCAGTATTATTTCTATGAAGTCTCGCGAACGTCGGGAAATTATTGATGAAATGGCAGGAGTAGCTCAATTTGATAGAAAAATTACCCTGGCCAAAGATAAATTAGATTTGGTGAAAGAACAAGAAGAAAAAAGTCGCATTGTGGAAAAAGAACTGCAAAAACAATGTGACCGTCTTTCCCAAGACTGTGTAAAAGCTCAAAAATATCAAGAATTGCGGGGTCAACTGGAACAAAAGAGTCTCTGGCAAACAATTCTCAAATGGCAAAATCTACAAAAACAAGAATGGAAACTTAGAGAAAATATAGAATCAGGCGATCGCTCTGCTACGGAAATTAACCAAAATATTCAAACCAAACAAACCGAAATTCAACAGGCCCAAACTGAACTAGACCAACTCAATGTCCAAGTTAAAGCTTTGGGGGAAGAAGAACTGTTGGCCTTACAATCAACTCTTGCCACCCAAGAAGCTGACCGCCGTCAACTAAAACAAAAGCATAAAGAATTAGAAACTACAATTGAGCAAACCATCAAGAACCTCAGCCAACTCCAACAAGAAATACAGAAACATCAACAAAATCAGGAAATATTAGCCACAAACAAAATTGTTCAAGCTCAAGAAGTCGAATCTCTAGAGTCCACTCGCAACCAAGCACGGGAAACCCTTAACCAACAACGAGAGTCAGCTAGTGCCATTGCCTCTACTGCCGAAGCTTGGATACAAGAACAAGCCCAACTTCATTATCAAATTGAAACTCTACAGCAAACTCTCAACCCCCAACTGACTGAACAAGCAAGAGTTAGGGAACAAATACATCAGTTAGAAAAGCAAATTCAAGAACAGCAAGAGTCTATGGCTGCCCTGGCGGGAGAAATAGAAAATCAAAATGCTTACCATAAAAAGATAAAAGAGTCAAGAGAAACCGCCAATTATCAAGTAGAATCCTTGACCAAACAATTAGCAGCAGTAGAGCAAGACCTGCAAATTCAACAAGATACTCAAACTCGCCTCCTCCAAGAACAAAGGGAAAGACAGCGGAAACTAGATAAATTAGAAGCCCAACAACAGGCAGTTCAAGAAGCTTCCGGAACTTATGCCACAAAAATGCTGCAACAGTCTGGTATTTCTGGCATTTGTGGGTTAGTGGCACAACTGGGGAGAGTTGAACCAAAATATCAGTTGGCTTTAGAAATTGCTGCCGGAGGACGTCTGGGAAATATGGTGGTAGAAAATGATGGGGTGGGAGCTGCCGGGATTGAATTTTTGAAGCGACAAAGAGCTGGGAGAATGACGTTTTTACCTTTGAATAAAATTCGCCCTCCTCGCCTCAACCGAGATAATAGTTTGCGTTGGGGGGCAGCGGGGTTTATTGATTATGCGGTGAATTTGATTGACTGTGACTCTCGTTATCAAAATATTTTTGCCTATGTGTTTGGCTCTACAGTGGTATTTGATACTTTGGCAAATGCTCGGAAGTATTTGGGTAAACATCGAATAGTTACTCTGGATGGGGAAATATTGGAGACCAGTGGGGCGATGACTGGGGGAAGTGTGTCCCGTCGTTCTGGTAGCTTGCATTTTGGCACGGTTGATGGTAATGAGTCGGCAGAAATAGGGGAAATGGATGTTCATCGTCAGCGCCTCCAGGAAATAGATATTGTTTTGGAGCGCTGTCAGGTAGAGATTTCTCAGAGAAAGGAGGATGTAAAGGAGCGGGCGCAAGCTTTGATGGAAGGGAAGCAGTATTTTAGAGAAACTCAGCTCAAAGTGGAGCAAATTGAGTCAGAATTGCAAAAATTGAGCAGACAACAGGAGCAAGGGCAAGGACAATTAGAGAAAAATAATCGAGAACTAGCCAATGCTCAAACCAGATTAACATTCCTAGACCAAGAAATTCCAGCCAGAGAAGTCCAATTAACAGAGTTAAAGCAAACTTTGGCTGAGTTGGAAAAATCTCATACTCACAGTGAGTGGCAACAAATGCAGGGGATGATTAGGTCTCAGGAAACTGTATTGCAAGAGCGGGAGGGTGCTTGGCGAACTGCCCAACAACAACTTCAGGAGTTGGAAAATCAACAAAGGCTTTTACAAGAAAAGGTAGAAGCTATTTCTCGTCGGCAGTCAGAATATCAAGAGCAAGAATTAGCAGCTAGGGAAAATATTAAAGATATAGATAGTCAATTATCGGTTGTGGACGAGCAAATTGCTGAAATTAAAGCAGGTATGGCCAAAGTAGAAGAAAAATTAGGCACAGAAAAACAAAAACGAGACCAAGCAGAGGCAAGTCTGCGAGAACTTTATTTAGCTAAACAGCAATTAGAATGGCAACTACAAAAACTGCAAGAATCTCAGGAGGGACGTCGGGAACAGTTAGTGACTTTGCGGACTCAGTTAGAAGAACAAAAGGCAGAATTACCCGAACAAGTGCCAGAAGTGCCGGAAAATATTAAAATAGGAGAATTAGATAAGGAGGTGCGATCGCTACAGAAACAACTTCAGGCCCTAGAACCTGTAAATATGTTGGCCCTAGAAGAATATGACCAAACCCAAAAACGTTTAGAAGAGCTAAGTCAAAAATTATCGACTCTGGAAGGAGAGCGCACGGAGCTGTTGTTAAGAATAGAAAACTTTACCACTTTGAGACAACGTTCATTTTTTGAGGCTTTCAATGCTGTGAATGAAAATTTTCAGACCATTTTTGCCCAACTTTCTGAAGGAGATGGTTATCTACAGTTAGATGATACAGAAGACCCATTCAATAGTGGGTTAAATTTAGTAGCCCACCCCAAAGGAAAACCAGTGCAAAGATTAGCCTCTATGTCTGGGGGAGAAAAATCTTTGACAGCTTTAAGCTTTATATTTGCCCTACAGCGTTACCGTCCATCTCCTTTTTATGCCTTTGATGAAGTGGATATGTTTCTTGATGGGGCAAATGTGGAACGATTAGCTAAAATGATTGAAAAACAGGCAAAACAAGCTCAATTTATTGTTGTTAGTCTACGGAGGCCAATGATGGAATCATCCCAGCATACTATCGGTGTTACCCAAGCTAGGGGAGCTCATACCCAAGTTTTAGGGATTAAAATGACTAGGTCTTAAATCTATTTGAAGAAGGAGTCAGGAGACAGGAGACAGGAGACAGGAGTGAGAATAAGCTTCTGTGGATTCAAGACCGATAAATTACAATATAGAGAATAGAGATTATTGACTACTCCCCGTAGCTGTTGCCGAGGGGATTCTAAGTTAATACTACGCAACACCGATAAATCCTTGTTGCTTCGTTTTTTCTTAGCTGAAATACGCTCTCTGGGGACAATTTCATTGTGCCCCTACACAGTCGGCTTAAGTTTAACCCTAGCCTTCTGCTTACTTTTGTCTAAACTTTTGTATATTAAGATAATAGTATAGGACAACTAAAGCTGTCTAGTCTAAACGACTCGCTTGTTTTCATCCCCCGGTTAAAACACGGGGGCTTTCAACGTCGCTTTTCGGTAATTTATTTTAACTTTTGACTTTTGACTTATTATAATACTGCCTCAGTCTGACTAAATTCTTTATTGATAAATTACAATGTAAAAATTATTAATTTCTCTTAACTTTTAATTTTTGACTTTTGACTTTTGATTTGTTATTTGACTTTTGTACGGGCGAATGCCATTCGCCCCTACTTTTGACTTATTATTAAGAATCGGGATTAAACAATAATGACATTTGAACAAATTTGGCAACGCTCCGATCTGTTAGGAACTCAAATAATCACTCGTGATAAAGGTAAGCGGCTAGGAGTAGTAAGCCAGTTATGGGTAGACGTTGATCGGCGGGAGGTAGTAGCTATTGGACTACGGGACAATATATTAGCCGTAGCTGGAATACCTAAGTTTATGTTTCTCGAAAATATCCGTGAAATAGGCGATGTTATCTTGGTAGATGACGAAGAAGTGGTGGAAGAAGATATTGATCCTGAAGCCTATAGCAGTCTAATTAATAGCGAAGTTCTGACAGAAAATGGTGAACTTTTAGGTAGAGTTAGAGGTTTCAAGTTTGATACTACAGATGGCAAAGTTTTGTCATTGATTATTGCTTCTATTGGTATACCCCAAATTCCAGAGCAAGTTATTAGTACTTATGAACTATCAATTGATGAAATTGTGAGCAGTGGGCCAAATCGCCTGATTGTATTTGAAGGTTCTGAAGAGAAACTCAAACAGTTAACAGTTGGATTATTAGAACGTTTAGGTTTAGGAGAAGCACCTTGGCAAAAAGAGGAAGATGGATTATATTATCCTCCCACTGTGAAACCTGATAATCAATTAGGAACAGGACAACCAGCTACTCAGGAACCTATTCGTACAGTAGCACCGTCAACTCAAGAAGCATGGGATGAAGATTGGGCAGAACCGGAACCCAGAAGACCTAGAGTAGTTGAACCTGAACCTGTTTATGATGACTACTATGAAGAAGAAATGGCTCCCCCTCCACGTCAGCTAGAGCGAGAGGCAGTTTATGAAGATTATTATCAGACAGAAGCAGTTGTTGCACCACCAGCAGCCCCTCAGGAAAGACAAGCTCCTACTTATGATGAGTATGAAGAAGATAATTGGGGAGAGTCAGATGGATATGAGTATGAAGAGGAGAAATATGAAAAGAAAGAATATAAACCTGCTGCAGAATATGAATATGACGAAGATATAGAAAAAGATGCCTGGGCTGATGATGAGGCTCCAAAACCCTATCAAGCACCTCGTGTAAATATTCCTCAAAAAGCTAAGATGCCAGAATATGAAGAAGAACCTGGTGGTTATTAAATCGTGTTTACGGTAAGTAAGAAGTAATATTAGGTTATTAGGTAATCAGGACTGACGCAAAATATTAAATCATACATCATATGTAGGGGCTTTCCGGCCGTTTGCTTGCACATAACTATCGTTAACGCCCCTACTAGATATGGTAGTTCTGCTTAATATTACAGTCAATCGAAACAATAAAGTAAGTGATTATCTGAATAAAGTGATGATATCAAATCCGCTCGGGTTCGATATAAAAAATTTTTCATCTGATATCATGTCCGGTAGCATCGGTATTTTATAGCTAAGTTGACATCCTCCCCGGCCTAAAGGCGCGGGGATTCCTACTAAGCCGTAGCTCCTCGGCGGGTTGACGTTTTGCTTCGCATAGCTGCCGCTAACACAGGGTGCTGCTTCCTTGGCGGTAGTCTAACGCTTCCCTCCACGTCCGCGCACGAGTTTCCGCAATTCGTAGCTCCTCC
>NZ_JAAHGH010000193.1 GCF_010672525.1 Okeania sp. SIO2B3
AGATTTGGGAAAGCTGCACCCATGCCGAGCGGAATCTCATAAAGTGCATCAACGTCGTCGCGGATTCCAAGCGAGCTGCCTTACCCTTTGACTTAGTTGGTTGGCACAACGCTCTAGGGAAGCTAGAAATAGCCCGGTATGTAGGTTTTTACTTATATGGCAAGCAAGTAGAGGATTCCAAGCGGGTTATCTACTTAGTAAAACATGACACATTCAAGATAGTAGATAAGCGATCGCTTAAAGGAGTAGATGCAAAGTCTCAAAAACCTTGCCCGACTGACCTTGTGATTAAGTTAGAAGCTGCATTAGAAGCACAACCAGAACCAGAGCAACCTACAGCCCTGGAAATAGCCAATAATAACTTCACAGGACTACAACCCGCCCCAAAGCAGAATGGTCCCGAAAGTGGAAAACTGCCAGAGGAGCCAGCATCCAAACCAAGCGTAGAAGCAGGCGACATCATTGAAGTGCATACCAAAGACAGCATCGCTAACGGTAAAACTGTTGAGGTTAATTTCGTCAAAGAAGATGGAACAGTACACGTTGTCTGGGATGGTAAAAATGTATATATTCCAGCAAGCGGATACACGATATTCTCCAAAGGACTGAACCTAAAAAAATAATCAAGTCATCTGAGGCGTGTAATAATTCCGCCTCCTCCCTAGACGGGGCGGATACCTTGGATGACTACATCCCAGATGATTTTGACTTTAGCTTTTTGTACGATGATGATGATCCAAGCTGGTTAGACAAAATCAAAGTTGAGATTGAACAATTAGAAGGGTTTCGAGTCGAACATAACGAATTGATTCTAAAGGTTTGGCATTATGGAACTGAGGTAGGGGCTTGTCATCATCTCGGTAGCCATCTAAACATCACACCCACACTGATAAACGAACTGGCAAAGTATGATTTAGAGCTAGAAAGGTTTATGTGTGATGAGGATATTTACTACCAGCTCATCAAACCAAAACACATCTTACATCCAAAAATCAGACCAGACCTGCATCTTAGTATCCAGTGGTCAAAAGATTTACACCCCAATTACGGGTACATCAACGGGCATTATTTTGGATACCACCGGAATGATTACCACGGTAAATATATCCAATTAGTATATCGTCACCAGATTTATATGTCCTTCTCTTGTACTACTCCAGACCATATAAAGCCGTATTTTGATAAGATTTGGCAGGAGCTCTTGGATACTGAATATATACGTCATCCCAAGGAAATCAGGATAGGCTCAAAGGTAGCAAATTACTTACCGGATGGCTTTAAAGCCTATAAAACTGATGATGATGGTCAGTGCAAAGTATCTCGAAGTAAGGAAAAGTATTGCTACATAAAGCGTTGGCGTGACAATGAATATTACACCAGCTTTTCTATCAATTGGGCGCTACACCCTTCTGAGAAAACTAGCAGTTTGACTGAAGCAGTGGGAGCAGCTTTAAGGATGATAGCAAAAATGTCAACAAAAACGCCCCTATCCATTAAAAATCAATAGTTAAGGAAATTATATAACAATGACAACAACACTTAATGTATTCGGAACTAAGCCAGAAAATGCAATTCTAGTTGCAGACGACATTCCCAACCTTCGCTGTAACTGTCAAGAGGGTCAGTGGAAGCTAGGAGAAGAGGCTCTAGGTAATAAATTAGAATGTAGCATCCTTAAATTCTCCAAGTGGTTTGGCACTCTTGGCCAAACAAAACATACACTTTGGGGACAGATATTTATGATTGCTGAAAACTCCGGAACTAGCCCTGAGATATTCCGGGAGTGCCTTATGGTTACATATCAAAAAACGCGCTCGCTGAGTAGCTTCTTAAATTTAGTAACCAAATTACAATGTCAAGGGGTCGAAGCTGCTGAGGGAGTATTTATCGCCTCTTTCAAAAAACACTCCGGGCAAAAACCCGATGATACCGGAGTTGTTAAGCCCATCAATTATTACTCTATTGAGTGGAGTTGGCGAGAACGGGCAAAGGAAGACAATTCAATAGAACAGCTTTGTGCAACATTGGACGATTCTGGCAAATTTGTCGATCCTCAAAGTACTGGCAAGATGCAGTGCTTGGATGGCCTGTCAGCTCCCGAAATCCAGCAAATCATCAGCGGAGAACGGCAAGAGAAATTATTGGTTGGGGCTGATTTCTAGCTTTGTTCGGGGGTTTATACCCCCCCTTGAGTCTTCCTTTGTAAAATTTGTAGAGGTAAATAATGGTTAGGATTTCTGCAGTAGACCTATTTTGCGGAGCTGGTGGTCTAACTCACGGTCTGCGAAAAGCTGGTCTTGCTGTAAATGTTGGTTATGATATTGACCCGGTATGTCAGTTTCCTTATGAGTATAACCATCAAGCCAAGTTTATACTAAAAAGTGTTGAAAATATTAAGGGTGTCGATTTAGCAAAACATTTTCCAGAAGGTCATCTTAAAGTTATAGCTGGATGCGCTCCATGCCAACCTTTTTCTAATTATTCAAGACGCTATGACCTTCGCGACAGCGGAAGGTCGTTCTATAACTCTTCAAAATGGAAACTTCTTGATGATTTTGCTCGTATTGTTAAGGAATGTATGCCAGATATTGTAACTATGGAAAATGTGCCACAGTTACAACAATACCAAGTTTTTGAGAAATTTATTACTAAACTCAAAAGGTTAAAATACTTTATCACCTTCTATGAGGTTAACTGCCAAGATTACGGTGTACCTCAAACTCGTAGACGGTTAGTATTTTTTGCCTCGAAGTTTGGCTCACTAGAGCTAATTCCTCCTACTCGCGATCGCGATAATTATGAAACGGTAAGAAAGACTATTTATCATCTAGAACCTCTGAAGACTGGTGAATCATCCAAAATTGACCCACTTCATCAATGCAGTAAACTTTCAGCGCTAAATCTCCGTCGTATCCGTGCTTCTAAACCAGGGGGAAGTTGGCGAGATTGGCCTGAAGATTTGATTGCTAAATGTCATACTAAGAGTAGTGGTAAGTCATATCCATCAGTTTACGGTAGGATGGAGTGGGATAGTCCTAGTCCAACTATAACGACTCAGTGCTTTGGTTTTGGCAATGGTCGATTTGGACACCCCGAACAAGACAGGGCAATAACTCTGAGGGAAGCGGCATTATTGCAAACTTTTCCTGAAAAATACCAATTTTTTCCTCCTAATGAATCATTTGCTTTTACCAAAATAGGGCGTTTAATTGGCAATGCTGTTCCTGTCAAGTTAGGTGAGGTTGTGGCAAAAAGTATTCTCAATCATATTCAGGAAATAAGTTAGGGAGTATTTGTTGAGTCTAAATATTCTCTATTATTTATATATATTTCAATATTTTTGAGAATCTGCCTCAGATCTGGAGTTTAGACTACGAAAAAATTTCCCAAGATTGTTTTGGGTTAAACAAGAAGGCAAATTAACCAAAAATTGAGTCTAAGTTTTCTGATTTTTGGCTTTTTTTGTGGGACTTTTGCATTTTTTTACTACAGGATAACGGGTTTTTTTGCTTCTGACTTTACCTGTTTTCCAACCAGTGGATTTTCCACGAGGTTTGGGAGTTTTAGCAGGTGTTCCCATCTCGACCAAAAGTCCTAACATTGATTGTGCAACCCTTCCAGGGCTTAAATTTTTCTGAGGCAAATGCCTACGGAAGATGATGTTCTTCAACTATATCTCTAGACAGCCATAGTTGCCAAGTTAGTAATGGCATGTTTCTCACTCCATCTTTTACATTGATGGGGTGTACTGAGTGCAGGTAATGTTAGCGTGTAATCTTTGCTTGATAAATCGATACCAATGGTCAACAGCAAAGCGCCTAAAATTTTTTTTCGGTGAGTAATTATAGGGGTAGTAAATTGAGTTTATATTTACCAATATAAACTCACCATAAAGGTCGTTGAAGCAACCTTTTTTTTTTGTTTTAAGCATCTCCACAGTTAGTCTAAATTCCATATATTAACTAAATTTATAAATTGAACTTGATATACTTGAAAACCATTTCATGTAATTTTTTTCTATTTCATCCTCTCTATTGAAATTAACTTCTTTGTCTGCTCCTGTAATTGAGAATATTTCATCTAAATCTTTTGCATTTTCTTCATACCACAAATCGAATAAATTTTCTTCTAAGTAGGTTCTCTCTAAATATTCAAAACTTTTAGGATTTCCTAAAATAATATTTACATTTATTTTGGCTAATTTCCAGTCAACTTGTCTACGAATTTTATTAATTACAGTTTCATCACTATCATCAAGATTAATTACTACTTTGCTCTGTACGATAGGTATATTTTCAAAACGAATAAGTTTCGAGCTGAACTTAAACCTTTGAATCAAACCCTTGCTAATCTGGTTATTGACTAAGACATACCAAAAATATCTATTACCGTGTATATTTATTTCAATTTCACAACTTTTATAAATCCAGGCAATATTGTTAAAGCTAACTTTTTAATTGATAAATTCAACTTCAAAAAGCTTATTTAAATAGTCAATTTTTTCACTGAAATACTTCATAATTTATAATTTAATAACTTAATAATTTTATGTCTACAAACTGAACTCTATTCTAACATCTTACCCTTACACAAGTAGTAAAATTTATGAACAATATCCTAACTAACAATGTCCTTGACAACATCGATCTACGGCAGTTGGGAGAACGCCTCCGTGAGCTTCGTAATAAATGCGGTATGACTCAAGAGTCGGCTGCGAAAGTCATTAATGCTGCAAGGACTACGATGGTGGCTATTGAAAAAGGAGAACGCCGTCTGAAGGCAACCGAACTAATTAAACTTGCTCGTACCTATGGAATATCCGTCAGTGATTTTGTGCGCGAACGTCCAGTAGTTAAACCTTTTCCGGTTCAGTTCCGGAAAGCTTATCGGCAAAATGAAGTAGAAAAATCTCAGATTGAATCTTTTATTCAGGAATTGGAGAAATTTTGTCAAAATTATCTAGAGCTTGAGGAAATTATGAATGCACCACTTCCACAAAACTATCCTCGTGAGTATGAAGTGAGTGGGATGCCAATAGAGCGTACTGCCGAAGCTATTGCACTTGAAGAACGTCAGCGACTAGGACTTGGAGATGGACCTATTCCTTTACTTCGGGATACCTTGGAGCAGAGTGTCGGACTGCGCATTTTCTACTTGAAGATGCCATCAAAATATTCGGGGGTCTATACTTACGATGAAAAGCTTGGTGGATGTATGGCAATTAATGCTAATCATCCTGAAGAAAGAAGACGTTGGTCTCTAGCACATGGATATCTACATTTTCTAGCCAACCGACGTAAGTCTATGATTGGCTTAATTGAGAGGCAATATCAAAAAATGCCAGAAAGTGAGCAACTTGCTGAAGCTTTCCCGAAGTATTTCCTGATGCCAACGAGTGGTTTACTGAAGCGGTTCAATGATATGTGCCATGCAAATAAAAATCAAAAGTTTATGCCGACTAATCTATTTATTCTAGCTCATTATTATGGTGTTTCTGCAAAAACTCTTACTTATCGGTTAGAAGAAATGGAACTTCTACCTTCTGGGACTTGGGAGAGATTGCGCGGTCGTGGTTTAATAGTTAGAAAGGTACAAGAAGAACTAGGTTTAGAAGCAATTCCCCAACGCACTAATATAACACCCATTCATTACCAACATCTGGCCATTGAAGCACTAGACCTTGGTCTAATTACAGAAGGTCGCTTTGCTGATTTTCTGAATGTCGATCGGCTAGAAGCACGTCGTATTGCTAGCAGATCACAAATATTATCATAGCGATCGCTATACTGCTCGGCGAGATAAAAATATTTTTGTTTTCTCTTAGCTCCTGAACATGGTCTAACCTCCTAGCACCACCAACTAATTTTTCTGTAGATTTAATACTCAGATTTCAGGTAGGATTCGGACTCTTATAAATCCTACCTCAAGAGATATAGAAGTAAGCCGATAAAACGGGCATACAGATGAAAAACTCTTTGAAATACATTAGGATATTTACTACCTTTTTTTTCTTGCTCACTTACTCCTATTGGATAGATAGAACCAGCCAACCAACTATGCACAATGGCATGAGCAGATTTTGACAAAACTACACAATCAATATTCCACTTT
>NZ_JAAHGH010000194.1 GCF_010672525.1 Okeania sp. SIO2B3
CAGTAATTGACGATAACTTAGTGCAACAATGGGAAACACAACTAAAGGCAGTACCAGAAATAGAACAAGTAGCAGTAGTAGTGCAACAGAAAATACCACATTTACCACCATTGCATATATCAGACTTACTGCCATCAGAACAAATAAAACTGCCTAATAATGGTGCAACTCCCACACAAGAAAAGTCAATTCCCACAACAGAATTACAGACAAAATCAACATCAGAAAAACCAGCCATCAGTGAAGGAGAAACAATAAAGTGGGCAGCAAATGCACCAACTACATTAGCACAAGCATTAGAACAAGCAGCACAAAAGCACGCAGATAGTAGTCTGATCTACATTCACTCAGATGGGGAAGTCAGAACTCAAACTTATAATGAGTTGTGGCAAGAAGCTCAAAGAATATTAGGAGGGTTAAGGCAGTTAGGGTTGAAACCTGAAGACAAAGTAATATTTCAGTTAGAATCAAATCAAGACTTTATCAGTGCATTTTGGGGTTGTGTGTTAGGAGGGTTTGTACCAGTACCAGTATCAATACCACCAAGTTATGACCAATCCCACAGTAGTCTGACCAAACTGCAAAATACTTGGGCTTTGTTAGGGCAACCTTTGGTACTCACAGATGCCAAGTCAGCTCCATCAGTGCGTGGGTGGTCTCAACGTATGAATTTAGGTAACTTCGAGCTACAAACCATAGATAAATTGCGCGAAGGTGAACCAGACAGCAACTTACATAGCTCTCAACCAGAGGATGTAGCAATTTTACTGCTAACATCAGGCAGCACAGGGATGCCTAAAGCTGTCATGCAAAGTCATAGTAGTTTATTAAGTCGTAGTGCAGCAACAGCAAAGATTAACGATTTTACTTGTGAAGATATTTCCTTGAATTGGTTTCCTCTAGACCATGTAGGTGGAATTGTGATGTTTCATGTCAGGGATGTGTATTTGGGATGTCAGCAAATTCATGTACCAACCCAGAGGATATTACAAGCACCCACACGGTGGTTAGATTTAATTTCTGAATATCGGACGACAATTACTTGGGCACCTAACTTTGCTTACGAATTAGTCAATCAGAGTTTAGAAGAATTAGACTATTCCGATAAATCAAGCACTAAGTCAATATGGGATTTATCTTCCATGAAATTCGTACTCAATGGAGGTGAAGCAGTTGTCGCCAAAACCGCCAGAAAGTTTGTCAAACTACTGAGTAAATGGAAATTACCAAAAACAGCTATGCACCCAGCTTGGGGGATGTCAGAAACGGCATCTGGTGTAGCCTATTCTCATAACTTTACCTTAGACTCAACAGACGATGCAGATAAATTTGTAGAAGTAGGTTCTCCCATTCCAGGGTTTGCCATCAGAATAGTGGATAATCAAAACCAGATAGTCTCAGAAGAAACTATTGGGCGCGTGCAAGTTAAAGGAGCATCAGTTACATTAGGTTACTATCAAAATCCCACGGCAAATAAAGAAGCTTTTACCACAGATGGTTGGTTTAACACTGGAGATTTAGGGTTTCTCAAGAACGGAAGTTTAACAATTACCGGCAGACAAAAAGACGTAATTATTATCAACGGTTTAAACTACTATAGCCATGAAATCGAATCGGCAGTAGAAGAATTACCAGGAATAGAAGTTTCTTACACCGCAGCTTGTGCAGTCAGAGAAACTAACAGCAATACCGATAAACTAGCCATATTTTTCCATAGTGAAAAAACAGAAGATACAGAGTTATTGGCTTTATTAAAAACCATCAGAGAACAAGTAGTCAAACGTATGGGAATTAATCCAGATTATTTAATTCCCCTAGACAAAGAATTAATTCCCAAAACGGCTATCGGTAAAATTCAACGAACTCAACTCAGTCAAAAATTTGCCACAGGAGAATTTCTTGAAATTAATAAACGGATAGATTTAATTACCGAAAATAACAACACAATTCCTGATTGGTTTTATCAAAAAACATGGCGACGAAAACAAGGAAATAATCAACTACACAAACTAGCCCAAATAGGAGTAATTTTAGTATTTCTAGATAAGTTAGGATTAGGTCAAAAAATCTGCCAAAAATTAGACAAAAATTCTCAGCCTTATGTGCAGATAGAACAAGGAGAAACCTTCAAAAAAATCAATGAAAATCACTATATAATCGCTCCCGATGTTCTAGAAGACTATCAAAAACTTCACCAATCTATAGCAGCAGAAAATCTCCAAATCGGAGCAATTATTCACCTGTGGCATTATGATAAATATAGTCTCGAAATTACCGATACAGAAACTCTAGAAACAGCACAAAAAACAGGTATTTACAGTCTGTTATTCCTCCTACAAACTTTTGGTAGTCAAAGTAAAGATAATCCAGTACGACTGCTTTATGTTGCCAGTCAGAGTCAGTCTCTGAATCCCAAAGAAGCCATTGCATATCAAAAAGCAACAGTACCAGGATTGTTGAAAACTATTCCCCAGGAAAACCCCCACTGGCATTGTCGGCATCTAGATGTACCACAAGAATCATTAGAAGTCAATAGCGTTCTGATACTTGAGGAACTAACTATTGATGCCAAAGATTCAGAAGTGGCTTATCGAGATGGAGAGCGTTGGGTATCAGGTCTGGAGAAAATCGACCTACCTTCTTTATCTAAACAACCATTACCATTCAAAGCAGAAGGCACTTACCTGATCAGTGGAGGTTTAGGAGGAGTAGGGGTGGAAATTGCCAAGTATCTCCTGGAACATTATCAGGCGAAACTATTGCTGTTAGGTCGTACCGCCCTACCAGATAACAACAGTTGGGAAACCCATTTACAACAAGGAGGTAAACTAGCAGAGAAAATCGAAGCTTACCAACAATTACAAAAACTAGGTGGTGAGGTGATATACCTAGGGGTGGATATCTGCAATATTACAGCAGTGCAGGAGGTAGTAGAGCAAACCTTGTCTGGATGGAACACTCAAAAACTCGATGGGGTGATTCATTTGGCAGGAAGTTACCATGAAAGTTTACTGAAAGAGGAAACAAAACAGAATTTGGCAACTTTGCTTAATCCTAAAGTTCGGGGTGCTTGGGTATTACATCAACTGGTACAAAAACAACCTAATACTCTGTTTATCAACTTTTCGTCTGCTACAGGTGTCTTTGGTGGTGCAACAGTTGGTGCTTACGCAAGTTCTAACAGTTTCCTAGAGAATTTGACTAATTACCAGCGCTATCAAGGAGGGTTAGATAGTTATTGTTTTGCTTGGACAACATGGTCAGAAACTGGTATGAGCAAGGGATACCAAATGAAATATCTCACTCGCGCTCAAGGTTATTCTGATATGAGTATTTCACAAGGTATGTCTTCAATGTTAGCAGGTTTATGCCATAAGCAACCCTACTTAATGGTGGGTTTGGATGGTAGTAATCTTAATATCAGAAGGCTGACTTCTACTTCGGATAGTCTGCAACAATTAACAGCTTACTTTACTACTAATGGTAAAGGTAAGCCAAATGTAAGTTCTCTAGATCGTCAGGTACAGGATGCGGTGGGTAAACCTAGTAGTTGTGCTTTAGTGGAGTTGCCACAAATGCCTTTGACTGAGACTGGGGAAATTGATGTAGGTTTACTTTCTGAGAGTAATTTGGGTCGCTCTACTCAAGAAAAAGTCAAGCCGAGAAATGACATAGAGCGTCAAATTGCTCAAATTTGGCAGGATTTGCTTGGGGTGTCCCAGGTAGGAGTTGATGATAATTTCTTTGAGTTGGGAGGGAATTCTCTTTTGGCTACTCAGGTTATTTCTCGCTTGCGTCAAGCTTTTGAGATGGAACTGACTTTACAGCGTCTATTTGAGTCACCAACTATTGCTGGCATAGCTCAACATATTGAAGTGCTACGTCAGCTTGCTCAAGATCAGACTGCATTAATTTCTGAAACAGAGGAAGAATATGAGGAGGAATTGTTATGAAAACAGTTGAATTTGTCTCTTACCTGCGAAATTTAGGTGTAAAACTTTGGATAGACAAAAATAAACTTGGCTATCGTTCTCCTAAAGGAGTAATGACACCAGAACTGAAACAGAAGATGGTGGAGCGCAAAACAGAAATTTTAGAGTTTCTTCGGGAAGTACAAATAACTCAGGAATCTGTAGCTAGTTCGATTCAACCAATTTCTAGAGAACAGGCGATCCCATTATCATTCGCACAAAAAAGGCTATGGTTCCTAGAAAAAATGGGCTTGGTTGGCAACGCTTACAATGTGCCATTAACCATGCATCTAGTAGGAAAACTAGACTATGTAGTCCTACAAAAAAGTCTCAACCAAATCATAGCTCGCCATGAAACCCTGAGAACCACCTTTAGTGAAATCAATGGCGCACCAGTACAAATAATTCAACCTTCCTTTGAACTAGAACTACCATTAAAAGACCTAAGTGAGTTAACACCATCTGAGCAAACGACCAAACTCCAACAACTACTCCAACAAGAAAATGAACAAACATTCAATCTAGAAGTAGACCCTCCCATACGCGCTCATTTATATCAACTAGGAACAACAGAACACATACTGCAAATCACATTACATCACATAGTAACCGATGGCTGGTCAATGACAGTATTACCCAAAGAACTCTCGGTTATTTACACTGCCATACTGCAAGACAAACCATCCCCATTACCAGATTTGCCCATACAATATGCAGACTTTGCAGTGTGGCAAAATAACTACTTACAAGGTGAAACCCTCGAAAACCAACTAAGTTACTGGAAGCAAAAGCTGCAAGACTTACCTCAACTACAGCTACCAACAGACCATCCCCGACCCGCTGTTCAAACTTTTAATGGGACAGGTATACCCATCAACATACCAGCAGCACTAACACCAAAAGTTAAACAACTCACCCAAAAGCAGGGAACCTCACTATTTATTACCCTGTTAGCAGCCTTTAAAGTATTACTGTCTCGTTACAGTGGTCAACAGAGTATAGCAGTAGGTTCCGCTATAGCCAACCGCAACCGCAGTGAAATAGAAGGGTTGATTGGATTCTTTGTCAACTCCCTAGTGATGTATACAGACCTGGAAGGAGACCCTAGTTTTACAGAAGTTTTAAACCGAGTCAAACAAACAACCCTAGAAGCTTATAGTCACCAAGACATACCCTTTGATAAATTGGTAGAAGAGTTGCAGCCGGAACGCTCTTTATCGCAAAACCCCTTGTTTCAGGTAATGTTTGTGGTGCAGCAGGAGGAAACATTCAAACCATCCTTCAGCTTACCTAACTTAGAAGTAGGTTGGTATGAAGGAGCTGGAGTTGAGATGTCAGTGAGGATGGACTTAGAATTACATCTTTGGCCAGTAGGAGAAGAAATCAAAGGATTCTGTTTCTATAACAGAGACTTGTTTGAGGCAGAAACAATTAGTCGTATGCTGTCACATTATGAAAATTTACTGTCAGCAGCATTAGAGACTCCAGAGCAACCTATTAGCCAGTTGCCATTAATGAGAGAGGCAGAGCTAGACCAAGTACTGCAAGAATGGACCAATAGTAAAACAGATTATCCAAAAGATAAATGTATCCACCAGTTATTTGAGAAAGTTGTCGAAAAGAACCCAGAAGCAGTAGCCTTAAGATTTGAACACCAACAACTAACCTACAGCCAACTCAACCAAAAAGCCAACCAACTAGCCCACCATCTATTAAATCTAGGCATCACCCCAGAAACACAAATAGGCATATATGTTGACCCGACGGTAGAAGAAATAGT
>NZ_JAAHGH010000195.1 GCF_010672525.1 Okeania sp. SIO2B3
ACGGAGAACGAAACATCTCCACCAGCATCAGTAGAAGAAACTTTAGCACAAACACCAGAGACGGAGAACGAAACATCTCCACCAGCATCAGTAGAAGAAACTTTAGCACAAACACCAGAGACGGAGAACGAAACATCTCCACCAGCATCAGTAGAAGAAACTTTAGCACAAACACCAGAGACGGAGACCAAAACATCTCCACCAGCATCAGTAGAAGAAACTTTAGCACAAACACCAGAGACGGAGACCAAAACATCTCCACCAGCATCAGTAGAAGAAACTTTAGCACAAACACCAGAGACGGAGACCGAAACATCTTCACCAGCAATTTTGAAGGATGCTTTGCCACTCACATCAAAAAATGATATTTCTAATTTGAAAGATAGTGATGCTCGCTACAAGCAAAAACAAATTCTGCCGGAAGAAAAAGATCCTCAAGAAACCATCGCTAATTTAACTGAAGCACTTCGACTTAATCCAGCCGATATTTACTACCAGCTAGGTAAGCTAAAGTCTCAACAGGGAAATTATCAGGAGGCGATAGCAGATTTTACTGAAGCACTCACATTTAATATCGATCCCTATCAAACTTATACCTGTTATAATGAAAGAGGTGTTGCCTATTCACATTTAGAAGATTATCAGAAAGCACTGGCTGATTTTACTGCTGCGATCAAAATCGATCCAAGCGATCCGAACGCTTGTCACAACCGAGGAAGTCTTCACTCTGTCATGGGAAATTATCAGGAGGCGATAGCAGATTTTACTACAGTCATAAAATCTCATCCTAAAGATGCTGATGCCTATAATAATCGAGGTATTTGTCTTTATGAAATGAAGGACTTTGATGGGGCGATAGCAGATTTTACTGAGGCAATTAAGATTAATCCAGATTATGCAGATGCTTATAATAATCGAGGCATTTCTAATTATGAAATAGGGGATTATCCGCAGGCAATAGATGATTATACAGAAGCAATTAAGCTGGAACCAAAAGATGCTAAAATTTATTATAATCGCGGTATACTTCGTTATTTTACCAAAAAATATCCAGAGGCAATAAATGACTTTAATAAAGCAGCCGAACTTTATCAACAACAAGGAAAAAACGAAGATTATCAGAAAGTGATGAAAATGATTAGAAAATTGGAAACATCTCCACCAACATCAGTAGAAGAAACTTTAGCACAAACACCAGAGACGGAGACCAAAACATCTCCACCAGCAATTTTGAAGGATGCTTTGCCACTCACATCAAAAAATGATATTTCTAATTTGAAAGATAGTCATACTCGCTACAAGCAAAAACAAATTCTGCCGGAAGAAAAAGATCCTCAAGAAACCATCGCTAATTTAACTGAAGCACTTCGACTTAATCGAGCCGATATTTACTACCAGCGAGGTAAGCTCAAGTCTCAACAGGGAAATTATCAGGAGGCGATAGCAGATTTTACTGAAGCACTCACATTTAATATCGATCCCTATCAAACTTATACCTGTTATAATGAAAGAGGTGTTGCCTATTCACATTTAGAAGATTATCAGAAAGCACTGGCTGATTTTACTGCTGCGATCAAAATCGATCCAAGCGATCCGAACGCTTGTCACAACCGAGGAAGTCTTCACTCTGTCATGGGAAATTATCAGGAGGCGATAGCAGATTTTACTACAGTCATAAAATCTCATCCTAAAGATGCTGATGCCTATAATAATCGAGGTATTTGTCTTTATGAAATGAAGGACTTTGATGGGGCGATAGCAGATTTTACTGAGGCAATTAAGATTAATCCAGATTATGCAGATGCTTATAATAATCGAGGCATTTCTAATTATGAAATAGGGGATTATCCGCAGGCAATAGATGATTATACAGAAGCAATTAAGCTGGAACCAAAAGATGCTAAAACTTATTATAATCGCGGTATACTTCGTTATTTTACCAAAAAATATCCAGAGGCAATAAATGACTTTAATAAAGCAGCCGAACTTTATCAACAGCAAGGAAAAAAAGAGGATTATCAGGAAGTGATGAAAATGATTAGAAAGCTAAATAAGTAATGATTTTATTTTTGAAAATGTCAAGATTCAGGTATGGAATTTGGGAATAAAAGAAGGAAATAATAAGTCACAATTACAGGCGATCGTTATTATGGATAGCTCAAATAAATTAATGACGGAGTACCTTTGGCCACGAGAAGTTTTTCAAAGTTGGTAAGCTCTCTGGGTGTTGGAGTACCTCCATTGACTTTCCATTGAGCGATCGCCAGTCAGAGCGTTAGTAAACTGCCTTTGGAAAAGGAGCGCTCTGACTTATATGATGTTCGGTTGAATACTTAGGGTTTGCGCCCATAAAGTCTTTTTGCTCTTTGTAGGAGACAACCCACCCGCGGGCCCCGACGGTGGAGGGGAAGACAGGAGACAACCCACCCCTAGCCCCTCCCCCTCCCAACCCACCCCTAACCCCTCCCAGGAGGGGAGGGGGAGACAGGAGAAATGGGGAATGAGCAAGGAGGTACGAGTAAGAATTGTCTCTCAGTTTTTCTGTTCTTGTCTGCCTTTTATGCTAACTTTTTGAGCATGAAGAGCTCAAACAAGGGCACTTTTTGGGACTCTAAAAAGGCTCAAGCCAATATCAGTCAATGCTTTTAGATTTAAGAAGACTAAATTCACTTATAAAAAGGTAAATTTTTCCAAATAACTAATGTCAATATTTTCATCGTTTCAAAAGACAAAAAGGTATAAATGCACAGAGGTTAAATCTATGGATAGAACTGATTAACTAACCTCATAGATTGACTATTTTATATTAGTGGCCATATAATTTTTTTTCTGGGTAATTATGAATAATTATTACTTACCACTTCTCATCAAGATGTTATACAAATTACCATGGAAGTAAAAGTTAGCAATTTCCCGTCAATAAAATGAAATCAATTTATTTATTAATTTCAACTTTTTTGATGGTCACTTCTGATTGCCCGCCCATAATTATTGAGAAAGACAACCTCAGAAACAAACACCACTATAATCAAGTTGAAATCATCAATTATCAAAATCAACAATCAACTTTACCTATTTCATTTTCAGGACAAAAGAAAACTTACTTGATAGCTCAAACACAAGAAAATAATCCACCAGAAGATCGAAAACAAAAAGAACAACCAGAATATCAAAAAGTGATGGTAATCGCTCTGTTTGCCTCATTTCTATTTTTGTTTGTGATTTCTGGTTTAATTGCTTTGGGAGGAATTACAGAAAAAATTAAAGTAAAGGATAAATTTCTCGGTCCTTTATTTATTGCAGTTTTAATAGAAGGATTATGTCCGGCAGTATTAGCATTTGGGAGGCCGGAAATTATTTTTCCCAATGATACAATTCAGAACTTAAAGAATCAAATAAAGAATTTAACAGAGGAAAACAATAATTTGGCTGAAATCAAGAAATACCTAGACCAAGAATCTGAACTGGAGGCAAAAGATGGAGAGATTCAAGAACTAAAAAACACAATTGATAGCAAAAACAAAACAATTGATAGCAAAAACAAAACAATTATTACTTTGGAAGCTCAACTTGCAGATTCTGTAAAAATAGATAAAAGCTTTTTTGGTAAAATAGCTAAAATAGATGATTATGCTAGAAGCCTTCCTCCGGATAGAACATTTGACCCAATGTATACACAGGAAATTCCTAGCAATCAAACAAAGGAAATAGAGACCAGAAAAGAATACTGTCAAATTATTCAAGAGCTTTTAAAAGTTATTGGTAAACTAGAAAAAAACAGAACTCCTAATAATAACTGTAGAGAAACTGCAACAAAATTAGCAAAATATCAAAGTCAAAAAGGTGTTAAAGAACCATTCGATGAACTTTACGACCCAAACAAAACAACAACTTATTTAATTATTGATTATCTGGAAATAAAAGGATTAATTGACAAATAAATTAAGATGTCAAAAAATATCCTGTTTCTCATCAAATTAAATTAGGATATAGAAAACAACAACTAATCATTTCTATCTCCTAAAAAAGATGCAATTTAATACATTTGTTTCATCCATCAAAGATTTAAAAAGGTGCGTCAACGCCCCTAACTTGCAAGAAATTTTACTACAACCTACCCTACTTGCCAAACAGGGGCAACTCTCACAACAACAGGTACAGTCTTTAGCATCAACAGCAGTAGAATTTGGTTTACGCCCGGTGTTAGTGTGGGATATTCTGATGCCAGAACAGGTGATGAATAGAATTTGCGAACAACTGACTCAGTGGGACTTGAGCAAGTTTGAGGCAGTTCGGGTTTGCGATCCAGGTGCTGCCTGGTGGTTGAAAATTCATTATCCAACTATAGCGCTACAATTTGTTGTGGAAACAGGTAATCACAATTTGGAAGCATTAAGGGGTTGGTGCGAGATTTTTTCTGACTCCTTGGAACGTTTAATACTATCCATTGAACTGCCAGAACAAAAACTTATTGAATATTGCCAAACTCTTCCTATCGGTTGCGAAGTTTTGGGAGTGGGGCAAATTTTGTTGTTTTATTCCCCACGTTCCCTACTATCTCCACATTTATTAGACTCTGAGTCTAAGGAAAAAGTACGCCTGGAGACTACAGTATCATCGGAAGATAGTAATAACCGACCTTTCCCTACTTTGGAAACGGTGCATGGTACGTTTATGTTTTTGGATAAAGACCAGTTTATTCTGGAGAAACTCGATCGCTTACAGGAAGCAGGTCTGCATACTGTCTGTTTAGACTTGCGACATTTGGGGAAAGATGCTGATGTAGCAGTAGATGTTGAGCAAATTTGTAGTCAGATTTTAACTGACCCCATTTCTTTGCGCAAAAATTGGCCAAGACCTACGCGATCGCCTTTTTTTAATGCCAACCGCACTACTTCTATATTTTCTCGGATGAAGTCTAAGCATAAGTTAATTCAGTATCGACAAGAAGTTGGTTTAGCTGAGGTTTTAGCAGGAGAGAGTGGCAATTATGTTGTGTTTCACTCTTTGCGAGCTTTTGCTGTTTCTCAAGTGGAGAAAATAATTGTACCTACTGGGGAAGAAATAGAGATTCCAGAAGAAATAGTATTTCGTAACTTAAATGGTGAGGTAATTGAATCATGCGATCGCGAACAAATTATAATTACAGACTGGATCAAAAAAGCGATGCCAGGTTCATTATTGTTGGGAGTAGGGGAGTAGGGGAGTGGGGGAGTAGGGGAGTGGGGGAGTGGGGGAGGGGGGGAGTAGGGGAGATGG
>NZ_JAAHGH010000196.1 GCF_010672525.1 Okeania sp. SIO2B3
GCGTGCGTTCATACAAAAAACTCTACTAATATCTCTAGTTTTATCAACAATTAGGGATACAAGAAGTTTGGTTTTTGCGTGTGCGATCGAGAACGCTATTTACTATCTGCGACAAGATTCGGAGAAATTCACTGCAACCAACTCAACAAATCTTCCAAATTATTGAAATCTAAAAAATCTTCCCCTAAATTATCCAAATCTTCAACTGATAAATCCTCAATTTGACTAATTATTGCCTCTGGAATTTCTCCAAAACGCTTTTTAAGTTGACGTATTATTAATTGCGCTCTCCCTTTTTGTTGGCCTTTTTGTTCCCCTCTTTGTTCCCCTTGTTGTTCCGCATAAGTTATCCGTCCTCTCTCATCTTGCATTGCTATTCCTCGACGCTCAACTATGTCTAACTCTTCCGCTGTCATGTTAATTTTATTAGCAACATTTAAAGCCTTTTCTATTTCCGACACTTCTCTTAAATTCTCCGGTATCTCATCTAAACGGCTAGCACCTTTGAGAAAATAAATCCACTTATCACTTAAACTATCTAACTCAGACAAACTTTTCTTAAACTTGGGTAATTCTACAAAAAATAGTCGTAATTCTTCTTCTAGACATTCAATTTTTTTTTTCTTATCCTGAAACACGAATTCATTGATAACATCCTCAGTATCTTTAAACAAAATAAAATCTGTAATAGTCACAGCGATCGCCGGATTTAGTAGGAGACAATCTTCTTCTGTTTCTAACTGATTGGCACAAGTATTAGCTAAGTTATAAGCTACCCGTTTGTTAAAAGCAGTCATTCGTGCTACTTGCATTTCAATAACTACTATAGAACCATCTACTAAAACAGCTTTTACATCCAAATATGTATCTTTTAAACTGAGCAATTGACCAGGATTAAAAGGATTAACAATTGTCAAAGACTGAATATTTTTTTCCCCCCCATAAATTATGGCATTGAGAAAGCTAATTAAGATATCTTGACTTTGTTGCGAGCCGAAGATTTTTTTAAAAGCATAATCTATCTTAGGACTAACAAATTTCATAGTAGTTTTCTCCTAATTAATTATTAACATTATCAAATAATGATGTACAGATTTTATATTTACTAACATTTTTATAATTCTGCTGTACACCATAATTATAACATTTTTTAGTGGTATATGTTACAATCTTTAAAAGACAGCTTTAGGAGAAAAATTCCTATGCTATTGATTTAAAAAGTTACAATTAATAATCTACTGTTTCTGTATATGTTTCACGCTTTTATTTCAATAAAATTTGTCAATAATAAACGCCATTTTTTACTTTTTTTTTAAGTTTATTTATTTTATTATCACCCCTTACTAATCGTCAACCATTTATCAATTTATGATAGTATATATATAGGCAAAATATAAAGGGATACTGACAAATGGGTAAGAAGAAAAATAGGATTCAAAAAAAGAATAGAAGGCTAGCTAAAAATAATATATCTAGCGTCAATAATAGGATATACAGCGTCAATAATAATAGGATATCCAGCTTTGAAGCTCACAAGGATATCGTATCAATTCAACAATTATTATCACAAATTGAACAACTGTTAGAAGAAGAAATCAACAATCCTAATTCTGAGGATAGTTCCTTCAATGCTCTTGCTTGTTTTGCATATTTAAACAGATTAATTGAACTAAGAAACAAGCTGAGAGAAAATGGTTATCAAAACATAATAAATTCCCAAATAGAAACTAGGATTAAATCTTGTCTTGAGCTGCTGGAGAGAATGCCTGACGATGAATATGAGGAGTTAGCGGTTGAACAAGATACATATAGATATTTGAGATGTTCCCAGAACGATGAATATATAGATGACGATCCAGAACACGTCATCTCTACAAAAAAAACCACTCGTATGCGCCACTACAATGAACCCGCTTGGTATAGCGATGATTAAGCATAGCTCCGCCTTCCCCACTACAAAAGTGGGGTCAATTTTTCAGTTTTTTTGATTAATTCTCGATCAGTATCGGTATCGGTTCCACTTGCGTACGCAACTCCTCCCAAAAACTAATCGGCATCGGGGCCATAAATAATTTTATTAAGTCAATAATTGTATCAACCGATACATACTCTAGGATATATTGGCCGTAAGTCTTGACGACTATCTCGATATTTTCGGCCATTTCCTCTAGGGTCTCACCTTGCTGGACAAAATAGGGAAAGTCAGGGAGCCATTCTGAGACAAACCACCTGATTTCCTCCGGTAGCTCAGATAACGCTTTTTTAGGATTGTTAGTTCTGTTTAAGGTATTCCAAAGCAAAACTAACATTTTTTTGAACCGCACAAAACTTGTTGGTAGTAGGTCGAGGCAGACTTGAGAAACCCTACTTCGCGACAGTCCTACTATTTGAGCTACCTTTTCTTGAGTGAAATTTTGGCCAACTTTTGCTAATTCCCACATGGTATCAATGATTTTTCTGTTGACCTGTTCTCCTTTCTGCGCTGCTTTAGGACATACATCATAAGTGGCCACTTGTTCTATATTTACTCCTGGCAGTCTGGAGGCGATCGCTGAAATTTCATCCGAAGTCCATTTTCCGGGTAAGTAGATAACGATCTGTTCGTCAGGGCGGTTAGTGGCACGGGGGCGACCTATTACTTGCTCCAAATCAGCTATCCTACGGCGTTTGACATGACGACCGTAATCTCCTGTTAATTTGCTAGGGGTGACAATTTGACCAGTCATGCACTGCCACTTAGCAGCTAGGGCACCGAGATTTTCGGTGTAGTCGCCGATGGCTATCATAGTAGTGCAGTCTAAAAATTGATTAGACCCTCGACTATCATTCCCCCAGTGGCCGACTTTCACAATGTTGTCTGGCAATTTGTGGGAGTAGGCATGAGCTTTATAGTCTATCAAGCCGATTTTTTCACTTTTGTGATTTTCAACTATTTGATTAATAAATGCTGCTATGCGTTCAGTTTCGGTGTATTGAGACCCGCTCCGGCGTTGATTGCTGGCATGACCAAAGTCAGTTATAAATTTAAGGGTTAAGTTGCTGTGGTCTTTTTCAGGGCTAGAAAAGACTAATATGGGTTCGTCTTTGTCCAGGTTGAGATTACGCCTTAAATCTGCAACGTCTTGGGTTGTGTCTAGGAATGTCACGACTGCTGCTGACTTAATAATGTCTTGGTGTCTGTACCAAGGTTTTGTTATTGTTAGACAGTTTTTGTTCAAGCTTAGACTGACTTTTCTATATCCATTGATAGCTTTGAGAATAGGAGATAAAAAGTCTAAGGTATGGTTTAGTTCTAATGCTTCTGTTTTTTCACCAGGAGTCATTCCTGAATCTATAATTTCATCAAAATTAGTTTTCAGCAGTTTTTGGCATTCTGCTATTAAGTTGTCAAGAGAAGGTATGGTGGGTAATATTTCTCCTGTTGGTTTTTCTTCTACTGTTGTTATTTCTCTGGTGATGGGGTCGTGGTTTGCTTTATATGTATATTCGGGTTCTCCCCATAAGTCTATTTTATGGTCTACTATTTCTGGGCCGTAGATTTTCTCAATGAGGCAATTGAATTTATCTTTAGCAATATAAGTCAAATATTGCTGATATTTTTTTTCTGATGATAACCATTCATTTTTAGGAATGCTAAGGGAGGCGAGTTTTTCCATTACTTGGAAATGGTCAGACCCATGTTTATTGGCAGGTTCATAGTTATCTATAAGAGCATAAATTTCCTGACATATTTCCTGTAGAACTTTAGCTAATTTCTGATTTTCTAAGGATGCCAGTTTCATGTTTCCTCTGGCGATCGCATCCTTAGTTATGTGTACGGGTTTGGAGGATTCTAATGTTTGGTCTATCTCATCTATTATTAAAGCTGTAGGTACATCAAATTTGTTGAGTCCGTTTAAGTCAGCTCTAATATCAGGATAGTTAAGGACTTCTCCTATAACATTGTCGTCTTCATCTTTGACTTTTTCTGTACCTAGAGTATTGCGTCTTTCTTCTAGGTAATCACAGCCAGAAGCCAATAATGGACAAGTCTTACAGACTTTGCTACCTTTTCCAGAGAAAGCATTTAATTGTAATTCATAAGCTGTATTAAATAGTTTGTGTTCGACACACGGGGGTTTAATATCAGGGGTTTGGCCTTTTGGTGTTGCTGTTTGGTAGGGGTTGCCTAATGGTGTATGTTTGGTATTATCATAGGTTAACCCGTTGTGTTTGGCTATCAAGTCTTTACGATGCTCAACACTCTCAACTGTGGGGTTACGATGGTTTGTTGCTGCAAACACTGTCCGTTCTATTCCTTCTAGTTTATCTGCTCTCAGAGCGCCGTAAACATGAGATTTCCCTTCTCCACAGCCATGTTTGTCTAGTATTAAATTCCATCCTTTGGCGTACGCTTCTCTTGCAGGAGTATCTCCCCATACTCTCAAATCAAATTTAATATTGGGTTCTTTGATTAACCAGTTCTCAGTCTCCAATAATTTCTGATATTCGGAGTAAGTAGGTATGCTTCCTGGGCCTGTGTAGTTAATGTATGGTGTGCCTAGTTTTAGGAGTGGGGTCCATAAAGTGATGGCTGTGGTGTGTTCTGCAATGATTTGTGTTGCTAGTTTTTGTTCATCAGGATTTTTATTTAATTGCGGGTTGGCTGGTAATTCTCCAGTGCGTTTGAAGAATCGCCAAGCTATTTTACCGAATCTCCAACGAACAAACTTTGCTAAATTATTAGCTTCTCTAGGTAGCCCACACTTCTGCCACCATTCTAGCTTTGGGATGGTTTTGTTTTGCTGTTTTTGTTGTGGTGGTTGCCACTCAGGTAAGGTGACACCAGCATCATCAGCTAACTCTTCAACTATCTCTATAAAATCCTTGCCTTTAGGTGTACCATGACCACCATTAGCAAAATGTCGATATTGTACTGCGTGGCCTCCTTCTTGACAGCCATGACAATACCAAGAGTTATCGGCCGGGTTAACTTGAAAAGCTGTACCGCTACTACCTCCGTGCTGAGGACAGAAGCCAACTAACTTTTTACCATGTTTTTTGAAGTTGTGGCCACCCCAATCATAAATATCTTCAGTGGATAAACGAGGCAAAATGTCCAGCTCTAGGATATCGGCTAAAGAGTCAGCAGTGCTGAGGCTAGGGTGAGCTTGTCTCTCTAGCTTACGTTGCTCTAAGTATCGTTCTCGTTCTGCTTTTTTCTCAAAAGCTTCAATAGTTGCCTTAGCTTCCTTATCAGCTAGCTCTAGGAGTA
>NZ_JAAHGH010000197.1 GCF_010672525.1 Okeania sp. SIO2B3
ATGTAAGTCCAAATGCGACTTACGATGTTACCTTCTCTGGGGATCTTGATGGGGATGGTCAGGCAGATGATACGGCCACTTATCAAGTTACTGTTGGTTCCGAAAACGTCAAACAAGATGTAGTTAGCGACAATTTACCTCCATCTACTCCCACCAATAGTGCTCCCACAGCAGTAGAAATAGATAACAATTCTATTGCTGAAAATAGTGACAATAATACAGTGGTGGGTAACTTAACTACTGATGACCCGGATGCTGGTGATACTCACAGTTATCAATTGTTAGATAATGCTGATGGTCGTTTTGCTCTAGATGGAGACCAAATAGTAGTTGCTGATGGTTCTGGGTTAGATTTTGAAAGTATTGCGAATCATAATATTACTGTGCGAACTACTGATGCTGGGGGTGAAAGTTTTGAGCAACAGTTGACTATTAATGTAACTGATGTGGATGAGACTCCCACTGAACCTGAGAACTTCAATACTATCTATGGAAGTGACAACAACGATAATCTACGTGGCACAGTAGATAATGATGCGATCTACGGTGAAGGTGGCAATGATGTACTTACTGGACGCAAAGGTGACGATCTGCTCAATGGCGACAGTGGAAATGACGAAATTAATGGTGGAAATGGTGACGATATCCTCAATGGTGGTTCTGGTAACGATATCCTCAATGGTGGAAGAGGTATGGATACTCTTACAGGAGTAGATATAACTTCTGCTCAACCTGGTTATAATCAGATAGATATTTTGCGGGGGAATGCCGATGCTGATCTATTTATCTTGGGTGATAATAGTCAAGTGTACTACACTGGAAATGGTATAAACGATTATGCTCGGATCGATACTTTCAATAGTGCTGAAGGCGATCAAATTCAACTATCTGGAAGTATTGGTGACTATACATTAGAAGAAAATGTTCCTGGATTGCCAAAAGGAACTGCTATTTACAATAATGATGATTTGGTTGGTATTGTCAATAATGTTAGAAATATGGATTTGAATAGCAGTGATTTTTCTTTTGTATAAACCTCTAATTTGGCCTGAATTGATTTTATGGTAGTGGTGCATTGTATGATTTTGGTAAAGGTTAGGTGAACATTTTAGCCACCATCCACCACTACTGCTATAGAACCAATTTGGGTTCTGGGGATGTTTTATAGCAATGAGCGCTGGTATATTTACAAATTGTAGGAGAGCCAAATAGCTAAAAGTCTTATATTATCGGCAATTTATTCCCCCTTCCGCAGCTGTTGCAAGGCAGCACAGCGCTATATATCAAATTCGTTTAATTCGGCACGTAAAAAATGTTCCATCTTCAACCATTACCAAATATTTCTCGATTTTCCCCTCCACCGGAGGGGCGAGGGGTGGGTCCCCATCTCCCCATCTCCCCATCTCCCCATCTAATTACACCGATGCTACCGGATTTGATATTACACCTCCTAAAATTAAGCGACAAGCTCGCGCGGGGATTTGAACCCAAGCTTTTCGGTCTGGAGTGCTCCCCAAACAGAATTATATGTATGCGCAAATTTTGAGGCTGAAGCGCTGAAGCGCTAATAGCTGATAGCTAGTTAATGTTTTGAAAGTACAAGATATTACTGCCATTCCCTGTGTGGAAAGAGAGTTAATGTTACTCAAGATTAATGCTACTAAAAATATGCGCTCGCTTATTGGTTGAGATTGCAAATATTTTTCGGGCGCGGGTAGTAGACTTAGGTGAGGACTCATTAACTATTGAAGTAGTAGCAGACCCAGGAAAAATGGTTGCTATTGTCCAAATGCTTGCTAAATATGGTATCCGTGAAATTGCTAGAACAGGTAAAATTGCTTTAACTCGTGAGTCTGGAGTTAATACTGAGTTCCTAAAACTGAGAGCTTTGGAAGTAAAAATATAAGTATTTTCTAGGATGTTAATAAGGAAAGGGTTAATCCGATAGGATAGGGAATGGTAATTGAAGCTTTTATCTCATTTCTAAGACTACTACTTTTCTCTTTCAAAACCTAACTTACCTTGATATTTTACTGATTTAATTTTCGTTCTAATCCTAATTGTTTTCAATTAAATATCCTATCTTAAGTGATTACTCCTTTTTTGAGTGCAACCTCATTAGAAAAAATTACTTTTTTTGCGATTTGAATATTTTTTTTGTTCATTAAATAGATTGACTAACAATTTCCTCAAAGATATCCCACGGTAAGATTGCTCAAAATACGATTTTGAGCTTAAAAAAAAATTAAGAATTAGTGTTTTCACTTAAGACAAAAATACTAACTTTTTGATCTGGTAAAATTACTCCCGGAACTTTACAAAGTTCCATGTAAAACTAGATAGTAAATTAAATAATCCCTTGTTCTTAAAACACAAAGCAAGTAGTTAAGTCCTGTTCAATTAATTCTGAATTTAAACTACATGATTTGGCTAACTTTTCGAGCAATATTTAATTACTAAAAACTTGAATTGACAAGGGAAATAATCCCGATTTTTCAAGTACTGCAGTGGAAATTTACAACACAACAAACCATGGCTAATACAGTTCCTTCCGCTCAAGACCAATATATGCTCGAATTGATCAACAGAGGTCGAGCAAATCCTCAAGCAGAAGCAGATCGTTATCTAGATGGAATAAATGGAAGAGATGGAGACCTAAATCAAGGAGTTCGCGCACGAGATACAATTTCCACTGATGCAAAACAACCTCTAGCATTTAATCTCAACCTGAATACTGCTACTGAAGGTCACGCTCAATGGTTACTAGATGAGAACAAGTTTCAACACAGAGGAGAAGGTGGTACAAACTCCAGACAACGTATGCAAGCTGCGGGCTACACATTCACAGGTTCTTCTGGTAATGGGGAAAACCTTGCTTGGTTTGGAACAACAGGTTTTGTAGACTTCACCGGACTTGTGAGGAAAAACTACGAAAACTTGTTTATTGACAAAGACTACCGTCACAGAGGACATCGTGTAAGTCTGATGAACCCTAACTTCCGGGAAATCGGAATTTCTTCACTACAAGGCCCGTTTACTTCTGGTGGCAGAACTTATAATGCAGTGATGAGTGCCCAAAACTTTGCCTATTCTGCAGCGGGCGGCCCATTTATCACAGGTGTTGCCTACACTGATGCAGTTACTGATGACGATTTCTATACAGTTGGTGAAGGAATAGGCGGAATAACAGTTACAGCGGTTGATACAGAAAATAGTGCTAATACTTTTACGACAACAACTTGGAACTCAGGTGGTTATAGTTTAGATGTAAGTCCAAATGCGACTTACGATGTTACCTTCTCTGGGGATCTTGATGGGGATGGTCAGGCAGATGATACGGCCACTTATCAAGTTACTGTTGGTTCCGAAAACGTCAAACAAGATGTAGTTAGTGACAATTTACCTCCATCTACTCCCACCAATAGTGCTCCCACAGCAGTAGAAATAGATAACAATTCTATTGCTGAAAATAGTGACAATAATACAGTGGTGGGTAACTTAACTACTGATGACCCTGATGCTGGGGATACTCACAGTTATCAATTGTTAGATAATGCTGATGGTCGTTTTGCTCTAGATGGAGACCAAATAGTAGTTGCTGATGGTTCTGGGTTAGATTTTGAAAGTATTGCGAATCATAATATTACTGTGCGAACTACTGATGATGGGGGTGAAAGTTTTGAGCAACAGTTAACTATTAATGTAAGTAATGTGGATGAAACTCCCACTGAACCAGATAACTTCAATACTATCTATGGAAGTGACAACAACGATAATCTACGTGGCACAGTAGATAATGATGCGATCTACGGTGAAGGTGGCAATGATGTACTTACTGGACGCAAAGGTGACGATATACTCAATGGTGGTCTTGGAAACGATAAGATCAATGGTGGTTCTGGAAACGATATACTCAATGGTGGTCTTGGAAACGATAAGATCAATGGTGGAAAAGGTATGGATACTCTTACAGGAGTAGATATAACTTCTGCTCAACCTGGTTATAATCAGATAGATATTTTGCGGGGGAATGCCGATGCTGATCTATTTATCTTGGGTGATAATAGTCAAGTGTACTACACTGGAAATGGTGTCAACGATTATGCTCGGATTGAAACTTTCAATGGTGCTCAAGGCGATCAAATTCAACTATCTGGAAGTATTGGTGACTATACATTAGAAGAAAATGTTCCTGGATTGCCAAAAGGAACTGCTATTTACAATAATGATGATTTGGTTGGTATTGTCAAGAATGTTAGAAATATGGATTTGAATAGCAGTGATTTTTCTTTTGTATAAATCTCTAGTTTGATCTGAATTGATTTTATGGTAGTGGTGCATTGTATGATTTTGGTAAAGGTTAGGTGAGCATTTTAGCCACCATCCACCACTACTGCTATAGAACCCATTTGGGTTCTGGGGATGTTTTATAGCTAGGACTTACGCAGATACGCTATATATAGTACTTGTAACTATTGTCCAATAGTTACTGGACTCTATAAATAGTGTATTTGCGTAAGTCCTGATAGCAATGAGCGCTGGTATATTTACAAATTGTAGGAGAGGCCAAATAGCTAAAAGTCTTATATTATCGGCAATTTATTCCCCCTTCCGCAGCTGTTGCAAGGCAGCACAGCGCTATATATCAAATTCGTTTAATTCGGCACGTAAAAAATGTTCCATCTTCAACCATTACCAAATATTTCTCGATTTTCCCCTCCACCGGAGGGGCGAGGGGTGGGTCCCCATCTCCCCATCTCCCCATCTCCCCATCTAATTACACCGATGCTACCGGATTTGATATTACACCTCCTAAAATTAAGCGACAAGCTCGCGCGGGGATTTGAACCCAAGCTTTTCGGTCTGGAGTGCTCCCCAAACAGAATTATATGTATGCGCAAATTTTGAGGCTGAAGCGCTGAAGCGCTAATAGCTGATAGCTAGTTACAGCGGTTTTCCTGCACGGTAGACTACAGTAGGGACGTTCCATGGAACGTCCCTACTGTGGTTTTGTTTGTGAAGATGTGGTTCATCAACTTGAAAAGCGCTGTAATGCTTTGAAAGTACAATATATTACTGCCATTCCCTGTGTGGAACGAGAGTGAATGTTACTCAAGATTAATGCTACTAAAAATATGCGCTCGCTTATTGGTTGAGATTGCAAATATTTTTCGGGCGCGGGTAGTAGACTTAGGTGAGGACTCATTAACTATTGAAGTAGTAGCAGACCC
>NZ_JAAHGH010000198.1 GCF_010672525.1 Okeania sp. SIO2B3
GGCGTAGATCGAAGGTTCGTGTCACCAGGTGCAACGTTGTAAAGTTTTGTAAAGAAAACGTACCTGCGTGTTGGCAACTGTCTGAGCGCAAAAGATGAAATTGACTTTCCACCTTCGTCTATTAATTAAGTTTGGCTGGCATTGCTTATAAGCATTTGAAAATGCACCAAATCTGCAATAAAGATGAATTTATGAGGGTCAAACTACCTTTTCTCCTATGTTTACTCAAGAAACGGTAAATAGTAGAGAAGAATTGGATGGTCAAACAACATTGGGAAGAAGAAGAATTAATTGAAAATTGGACACTTGTTCCCCAAGAACTCAAACTGGTCAAAAACAAATTAGGTGGAAATCAGATTGGTTTTGCACTACTATTGAAACATTTTCAACTTTTTGCTCGTTTCCCTGATTCTCAGTCATCCATCCCTCAAGCTATTATCTCTTACATAGCCCGTCAAATTGATGTATCTGAAAGTTTATACTCCGATTATGATTGGCAAGGACGTTCAGCTAAAGCGCATCGAGTTGAAATTCGTCGTTTATTTAATTTTAGAGTAGCCACAGTTGCTGATTCAGAACAAATGGCTGAATGGTTGGTAATAGAAATCTTACCAACGGAACAAAGATTTGAATCTCTGATGGAACAAGTCTATCAAAAATGGAGAGAATTACAAATCGAACCTCCAACATCAGGAAGAATAGATCGTTTAATTCGCAGTGCCATTACTCAACATGAAACCAACTTTTGTCATCAAATTTACTCTCAACTATCCCAAGAAGTAATCTCTCAAATTGATATACTCTTAACCACAGAAGAGTCAGATGTCCAAGAAGATAACACCGACCCCAAAAAATTTCAAACATCAGATTTCGCTTTTCTCAAAACTGACCCAGGCCCAGTAGGTTTAGGGAGTTTTTTAACTGAAATAGAAAAGCTCAGACTCATTCAGAAAATAGGCTTACCCACTGATTTATTCACCGGAATTTCACCCAAGCTAGTAAAAACCTATCGTCAACGAGCAGCAACAGAAACCCCATACCTTTTACGCCAACATCCCCCCGCTATTCGCTACACACTCATGGCAGCTTTCTGCATTCAACGTAGTCAAGAAATCACCGATAATCTAATAGAATTACTCATTCAAATTATCCATCGTATTAGTGTCAGAGCCGAAAAACGTATACATACTCAACTAATAGAAGACTTCAAGCAAGTTACAGGAAAACAGAATATACTCTTCCGTATTGCAGAAGTAGCAGTAGCTAAACCTACTGGAGTTATTGAAAAAGTTATTTATCCAATAGTACCCCAACAAACCCTCCAAAATTTAGTCAAAGAATATAAATCTACAGGTATAGCTTATCGTCAAAAGGTTCACACCGTCATCCGTGCATCCTTTGCCAACCACTACCGCCGGATGATTCCCCTACTCCTAGAGACCTTAGAATTTCGCTCCAACAACGACATTCATCGCCCCGTAATTCAAGCAATAGAGCTACTCAAGAAATACGCTCAAAGTAAAGCTAGATACTATGAAAATGGAGAAAACATACCCATTGATGGAGTGTTAAAAAGTGGTTGGAAAGAAATCCTTTTAGAAAAAGAGGAAGATGGAAAAGAACGCATTAACCGCATTAATTACGAAATCAGTGTTTTACAAACCCTTCGAGAAAGATTATCCTGTAAAGAAATCTGGGTAACAGGAGCATATCGCTATCGAAATCCTGATGAAGATTTACCTACAGATTTTGAACAACATCGTCAAGTTTATTATCAAGCTTTAACCTTACCAGAAGATGTAGAAACCTTCGTCCGTAACCTACAACAAAAAATGGCTGACTCCTTAGAAAAATTAGACAAAGGAATGCCTGATAACCCAGATGTTAATATTGTCGGAAAAAATCAAGGTTTAATTAGACTTAGCCCATTCCCTGCAGTAAATGAACCTCTAAACCTCAAACAACTAAAAGGAGAAATCAATCGTATTTGGCATCAAACCAGTTTATTAGACATTCTCAAAGAAACAGATTTAAGGGTTAACTTTACTCGGAACTTCAAGAGCATGGGAACGCGGGAAATTATTGATAGAGAAACGCTACAAAAGAGATTACTGCTTTGTCTCTATGGCATGGGAACAAATACAGGATTGAAACGCATTAATACAGGTATCAATGGCGAAAACTATCAAGACTTACTCTATGTGCGCCGTCGCTATATTCATAAAGAACAATTACGCAGTGCCATTGCTGAAGTTATTAATGGTATCTTTGAGATTCGTTTACCACAGATTTGGGGAGAAGGAACCACAACTTGTGCCAGTGACAGTAAACATTTTGGAGCATGGGAACAGAATTTAATGAACCAATACCACCTCCGTTATAGAGGTCGAGGAGTGATGATTTATTGGCACGTTGAGAAAAACTCAGCCTGCATTTATTCCCAACTAAAAACTTGTTCTTCAAGCGAGGTGGCTGCAATGATTGAAGGTGTTTTACGTCATTGCTCTAGTATGGAAGTTGAGAAAAACTATGTGGATAGTCACGGACAAAGTGAGATAGCTTTTGCTTTTACCCATTTGTTAGGATTTCAATTAATGCCACGATTAAAGCGAATTAAGGTACAAAAGTTGTATCGTCCTCATGTTGGCCAGCCAGAAGCTTATCCTAATTTACAACCAATTCTTACCCGTCCTATTAATTGGGATTTAATTCGGACTCAGTATGACCAAATGGTAAAATATGCCACAGCCTTGAGATTAGGAACGGCAGAAACAGAAGCAATTTTAAAACGTTTTAGAAAAAATTCTTTCAAACATCCAACTTATTTAGCTTTAATAGAATTAGGAAGAGTTATTAAAACAATTTTTTTGTGTGAATATCTTGAAAAAGAAGCAGTACGAAGGGAAATAAATGAAGGTTTAAATGTTGTGGAGAGATGGAATGGGGTGAATGATTTTATTTTCTACGGCAAAGGAGGTGAATTTGCTTCTAATCGTTTAGAAACTCAGGAATTATCAGTATTATCTTTGCATTTATTACAAAATTGTTTGGTGTATGTGAATACCTTGATGATTCAGAGTGTATTGGCAGAGCCACATTGGTCTAAAAGGTTGACGGAGACAGATTTACGGGCTATTACACCTTTGATTTTTAGTCATGTTAATCCTTATGGTACATTCAAGCTAGACCTCAAAGAAAGGATTGCTCAGTTGAGCAATTCTTCTGTGGCGATCAGAAACTAGAGATAATAATGAGTCTGACGGTACTCTGCAACGTGGAGTGAATAGTTTTTGAGGGAACGGGCGCGCGGACAAACTTTGCTCTAAGCTATACTACATAATACTTGTAGCTACATTTTACACTTGAGATACACGCGCTCAACACTCACTTTTCAGAGAAAGAGTATTAGTAATACTCTTTTATTATGGGAAAATTTTGTCGCATTAATATATATTAAATATATACTTATCAGTCATTTTTTAATAGTATTTGTAAAGCGTTTTGAGCAACTTGTTCTGCTCTTAATGATGTAACTTTTTGATACTTTAGAGTAGTTTGAATGTGAGAATGACCCATTAAGGCTCGTAGTTCCTCAATCCCCATTAAACCAACTCTTTCTGTGGCAAAGGTATGGCGTAAATCATGTAGCCTCACTCCTGCTAATAGATGACTTTGATTGGTTACTTCTTTCCATAAGCTATAAACTCGATGGTAGGATAATCGGGTAATAATTTCGGTTAAGGGATGTCTTGCTGTAAATAGAGCTGCATGAGGTTTGTGTCGATAATATTGGATATACTTTTCTAAAAGAATAGCAGCATCTTTACTATAAAAACACCAACGTTTTTTATTGCCTTTACCTACGACTTGAAATTTATAATTATCTCGGTTAATATCTTCTAAATTCAAGGATAATAATTCACTGATTCTTGCACCTGTGCGATGCAGAAGTCTCACAATAGTATGTAGACGAATATCCGGTTCAACTAATTGATATAAGGTTTCTAGTTGCTCATTGGTTAAATAACGAATTACACTATCATCCTGATGTTCGCCTTTGGAACGATTCGGTTTTTGTTGTTGTATCCCCGTGGCTGGATTAGCTTTAATATAACCTTTTTGTACGGCAAAGTTTAATAAAGATTGTATAATTGTTTGATGACGGTTATGGGTTGTATAAGATAAATGAGTTAAGGAGGTTAGATAATCTTCAATTAGTTTTCTATTAATAATTTCAATGGGGTAACTACCGAATTTTTCTAGTAAGGGCATTAAAGTTACTTCATAAGATAATTTTGTCGAGTTAGATAAGCTGTCTCTATAAATAAATTCAGTGGTAACTTGAGCTAGAGTTTTAGTCACACATAAAGAGATATTAATTGTTCTTTTTCTTGTTCTTAATGAGTGACTATTAAACAGGATTATTATTAAATTTTTATGTATATTTTTGATTCATCAAAAACCCCAAAACCAGAAGAAACGGTGGGCGAGTATCTGAGAAGACTGAGGGAAAGTGCTAATATCTCTCAGCAAGAGTTGGCAGAAGCTGCTGGTATTCATCTGCAAAGTTTAGGTAAGTTGGAAAGGGGTTTAACTAAACGTTTAAATAGTAAGACCAAGAAAGGATTAGCTATTGCTTTAGATATTCCAGAAGAATTTTTGGAGGCGGTATTAAATGGGAAATCTGTTGAAGGGATTCAGAAAAAACAGTTTTGTCCTCATTGTTGGAAAGGTGGTACAACTCCAGATCCAGTTTGGACTCTTTCTCGTGCTAAATATTGTTTAATTTGTGGCAATAATTTATTGAATTCTTGTCAAAAATGCCAGGAACCTTTAATGTCTTTTAAGCATAAATTTTGTCCCAATTGTGGTACTCCCTATACTAAAAAAAAATAAGTAGGGTAATCTTTGTAGGACTTTGACTACAGACAGATCCAGATTGAGTGAAGCAGGATTATTTGCGTCTGCTGAGACGGGCGTTCAATGAACGACTTGCACCCCCTTGGAATGTTTCTAGGTAGTGCAATTGTGTAGTTGTTTGCGCTCAGGCAGTTGCCAACACGCGGATACGTTTTCTTTACAAAACTTTACAACGTTGCACCTGGTGACACGAACCTTCGATCTACGCC
>NZ_JAAHGH010000199.1 GCF_010672525.1 Okeania sp. SIO2B3
TTCCAATACTTGTTTTTCCGTGCTTATGGGGTTGATGATCACCACACAGAGGACATTCCATAATTATTTCCACAATTATGGGACTATATTCATCTGAGCATTCCCACACTTTCGCACAGGCACTACCGAAATATCCTAGCTATTTGTAGCAAACATTTATCAATTTGGTATTACCTCCTGACTCCTGACTCGGTCCTCGTGAGTCCTTTGTCATTTAATTTATATGCTCAACCGGACATGATATAAATATTCAAATATTTCTCCCTATTCCCTATTCCCTATTTCCTATTTGAAAATAATTAGGGCTTGCTGATTAAATCTAAAAGTCTTTATAGATAAAGGTAAGTGCCTCTTTAAGTATCAAAAAGTGCGAGGTTTGAAGTGGTAATGGTTCAAAAACTTAGGATTTTGGTCAAGCTAAGGGCCGAACAATCTTGGGACAATTCTTACTCCTACCTCCTCGCTCATTCCCACTTCTCCCCTCCTGGGAGGGGCCTGTGGGTGGGTTGTCTCCTGTCTCCTACCCCTCACTACTAAAAGACTTTTGAGCGCAAACCCTAATTAGCAAACTACTTCAGTCCAATACTCTTAATTTTTGCCCAAACTACTTCGCTTCATTTGCTCTCTCTCTACAGCTTCAAATAAAGCTTGAAAATTTCCTTCACCAAAACCTTGAGCTTGCATTTGTTTACCATTCACCCAAGCAACCCTGCGTTCAATAAACTCAAAAAATACAGTTGGTTGAGGAAAAATGGGTTTGGTGAAAATTTGCAGTAACATTGCTTCTGGCCTCATTTCCTCCCAGTCTACCAAAATTTGATAATCTTGAACTTTTTGCCAGTCAACTTCCGGTAAATAACCTAGTGCTTTTTTTTGCAGTTGAGAGTAATATGTTGCCGGAACCCGCAAAAAACCCAAACCACGCGATCGCAAATCTCCTATCACCTCCAAAATATTCTCTGTCCTTAAAGCAATATGTTGTATCCCCGCGCCATGATTAGCATCTAAAAATTCTTGGACTTGAGAATTAGCAGATGCAGGTTCATTAATAGGAAATTTCACTCCACCATCTGGGTCAACCATCACTTGACTGCGTAAAGCAGATTTATCTGTCTGAATTTCAAAGCTTTGCTGGGGTTGAAATTCTAGAATTTGATGATACCAGTCGAGAGCAGATTGTAAATTATCCTCAGCCACATTCAAAACTACATGGTCAATAGTTACAATATCTGTAGGGAGTTGAGAAGTAGGGTGTAAAATTTGTGCATCATCAATTTTTTCAACTAGAGTATGACTTATATCTCCCCATCCAGAAATTTTTGCCCATTTCAAACCCTGTAAGTCTTGCTGAATAGGTTGTAAAACTTCTGCTCCATTCGCTGCTGCTTTGGCCACAACTGAGTTAAGGTCTCGAACCCGAAAAGCGACATCACCTACTCCGGGAGGATGTGTCCTGAGAAAATCAGCAACAAAATTTTCTGATGTAATGGGAGAGGATAGGGCAAAATATACTCGACCTCTGTTGATAATTTCCTTATGAGTATGTTGAGTGGTTTGAGAGGCGATCGCTTTAAAGCCTAATTTTTCAATAAACCAATCTCGTGACTCCATTGCATTTTCAACATAGAAATGAATGTGATCGAATTCCATAACCAACCTTTATTACTGATGAGCCTAAATTCTTTTCTTTACCCAAAAATTAAGGTATAAAGCCTCTCCTTTAAAGGAGAAACAATGAATTAATTTTCCTTTGAGTCTTACCTCTTCTTTTCCAGGAGAGGTAATAATTAATAATTATTAATTATTAATTGTTGAAAGGACTTACGCAAAGGCACTATATGTAGTAGATAAAAACTATAGCACTATGGTATATATAGTGTTTTGGTTGGAAAAATGCTTAATTAATAGGCATCTCCAAAAATAAAAAATAAAACCAATTATCGTACAGAAATTATCAGTTCTTTCCCCCTATTCCCTATTCCCTATTCCCTATTCCCTCTTTTCTGGAGATATCTAATGGATCATGCATAATGCATAATGGATAATTACCTCTGGTTAAAACCGTTACGGAATTGAATATCAGGAAATATTATTTCTTCTCTTGGTCGATTAGATATGGCGAGGAGACCTCGCCATCTCTCGACCGCTTTTTTCCCCTTGAAAGGGGAGGCAGAGTAAGCTGAATTATTTAATTAATAATTATTAGTTATTAATTATTCGGTAAGTTCTGCTTTAGAAAAATAAATGACTGTCTGGCTGAATATTAATTTCCATTGGTATAGCTTGGGGTTCTGCATTCAGAGCAAACATAATTGCATCAGCAGCAGTTTCAGAACTGAGCATTTTTGAGCGATCGACCTTTAGGCTAACATTATCCCAGAAAGGTGTATTTACTCCTCCGAAATAGAAAAGAGTCACTTTAATCCCATAGCGTCGTAACTCATCCGCCATACATTTACTCAAACCCACCAAACCAAACTTAGAAGCACAATATACAGTACCCATGGCCATTGAATGTTTGCCTAGAATACCAATCACATTGCATATATGGCCTGATTTTTGTCTTTTCATTACATTGGCAGCAGCTTGACAAGTATAAAAGCTACCTTTCAAATTCAGGTCAAGCATAATATCTAGGTCAGCAGGTTCAATTTTGTTCCATTGTTTGAGAATACCTGCTCCTGCTGCATTGATTAAAACATCAATTTTGCCAAAATGGCTGGAAGTTTTTTCCATCAGAGTTTCTACTTCCTCTGGGTTAGTAATATTTGTTGGTACAGTAATAATTTGGGTAGTAGATAGTTGAGAGGCTAAACTATCTAATCTACTGCTATCTCTGGCAGCTAAGACTAAGCTAGCACCAGAGTTTGCCAGTTTTTCTGCCACTACTGAACCTATACCACCAGTAGCACCCACAATTACAACAACTTTGTCCTGCATTAACTTTTTCTTTACATTTCTTTACATATATTTTTATAATATAGCCATAATCAGTAAGTTTCATCTATAACTTTTGATTTTCGACTTTATTTCAGGGTGCATCTCATATCTATTCCCTGTTGCCAGATGAGCTGTTTCCTGTTGCCAGATGAGCTGTTGCCTAAAAGCGATAAATTTTTGGCTTTATTCATGCATTGAGATGCACCCTTATCTCAAGCTTACAAACCAACGACCTTCTTCAGATTGATGCAACTTCAGCGAACTACACAGCTCCAAATATTTGGGAAACTTTTTACTTGGTTGAAACCGCTTAATAGTTTTGGTAATTGGTCTACCATATAGTCGGTGAAACTCACTGCCGAGATTAGAAATAGGAACATAATTATTTGGAGATCCATCAATTAATTTACTCACAATTTTTACTAATACTTTTTCCATGATTTCCTGAGAAGTAATCTCAGCAATATCCGTAATATTGGTAGGTACTTCGCCATTATCTGTAGAAGTAGTTAAACTTTTTTGTTCCGGTTTAAACAAATTAAAAATACTGACATAAGTTTGGGATTTTTCCGACGGTTGATGAATTGCAAAATAAGCTGGATAATTAACAAATATTTGCCTAGACTTTTGGTCAGGAAAGTGATTCACAACTACATCTTTAAGATTGAGTTTATAAGTTTCTTTATACAACGCAGAAATTCTCGAAAATTTAATCCATTGTAGTCCGATTTTTTCTGATTCCGACCTGATTAACTCCTGTAATTGAATAATAAATGCGTCTATAGTAGGTATGTCTGGAACCGAAATAGCATATACTTGTGATTCCCCAGTTTGACTATTTAAAACAGTAATTTTGTTTTTATATTTCCGTACTTGATACACAGTTAATCCATGAGATTGAAGAGTAGTACCCAGATGAGTTAATCCTCGATCAGAAGAACAAACTAAAACCTCCTTAGCTGTGGGATAATTGACAAAAATAGAAGCACCTACAGTTGCCATTTTCAAATCAGCACTATCTTTTCCAGGAGGAACATGAATTAATTGATAACCACGTTGATGAAATTCTTCATCTTTTTTTCCCATACTACGCCAATTAGCAAAAGCAACCTTAATTTGAATCGGATAATTGCAGATATCTACAAGGATTTTTTCTGTTTCAATATCAAGGTGTAAATTTTCTACATCTAACAATAAAATCGCCATACCAGACTTGACTAACTTAGTTCCATTTGTAGAGAAATCAGGAATCTGAGAATTAGTAATTTTGTCTGATGAAATGATATTTATTTCTGGATAAATCAGTCTATCTATCTGAGAAATTAAAGCATTATATCGCTCGGAATTAATAAACTCGGGAGTCAGAATAATTTGAAGATAATTTATGACTTTAAGTTGTAAATCTTCATTGACTACAGCATAAAAAAGCCCTTTTGTCAACTTATCAGTCAAAGTAGATTTATACTTGGAATGATGCCAAGGAATGTTCCTGTACTTTGCATTTATCCATTCTGGATGTTGTTGTTGAATGGAAACAATCGTTTGGTAAATATAATTACTGGTGGCCTTAATAGCAGCAGTATTATTAGTCATCAACAAACCAGAATTATCTGACATAGTCCATAAGCGATTAATGGTCACTCAATTTTGGATGATTCACTGTACCATTTTAACAGAATTTCGGGCAGAATTTCCTAATCCTCTAAAGGTTAGAGATGAATGTCCTACCAATAAATAAACTGCGTAGCATCCAATACGCGATTTTATTGTGTTATACTTTTACCTATATTTCGTGTGAAATCATTTTAAAGAGAGTGTCAGTCTGTAGAGCGCGCCTTTAGACCGAAAAGAGTTTCGGCCTTGGAGGCAAGTGCTATGTTAGCGCACCTCCTCTGTCAAGAGGCAGCAGAAAGAGCCTATCAGCGATGCTAGGGAATCCCAAGTTGTCGCGTAAGCGCAACTTCGGGAGGATGTCAAAGACTATTTGATGGACAACTTAAAACCGTAACAATCACCAAAACACCGACAGGAAAGTATTATGCTTCATTTTTATCTCAATGTTGGTTGAAGACCCGTGCTCTCCCGCAGGGGAGCGTCGGGATGAAAACCAATCAATGTTGTGGTTTCACATATAATATGCTACAATGTAAATATTGACAAATAAACAGTAGTA
>NZ_JAAHGH010000002.1:0-359333 GCF_010672525.1 Okeania sp. SIO2B3
TAGGTTTTGGATTTTGCTTTTAGTTCTGATTAAGGGAACAGGGAACAGGGAACCCACCCCTAACCCATCCTAGGAGGGGAATAATTGACAATTTATGGAGAATAATTGATTTTCTTTTTAATTTCCACCAGGTGTCTAATTATTCATTTGTAAAAATAGTATTGATATGATAAAGTTGGTCTGGTAATTTCACTTTTACTATGATTGATTTATGACTAAGAAACTGGTAGCAGTATTGGCTGTATTGATTGCCATCCTGGCAATTACAGTGGCCCCGGCTGCTCAGGCTTGCACCCGGGCTGTCTACAAAGCCGGTGACGCCCGGATAGTTACCGGGCGCACCATGGACTGGTTTGAAGACCTTGAGAGCGATTTATGGGCATTTCCCAAGGGGATGAAACGTAATGGTGAGGTTGGACCAGACTCGATCGACTGGGTCTCGAAATATGGCAGTATCACTACTTCGGGCTACGATATCGCTACCACCGACGGCATGAACGAAGAAGGTCTGGTTGCCAATGTCCTTTATTTGGCAGAAGCGGATTACGGCAATCTCGACGGTAAGCCAGCCTTGTCAGTTGGAGCCTGGGGCCAATACGCCTTGGATAATTATGCCAACGTCGCCGAGGCAGTCGAAGGACTGAGTGCCGAACCATTCCGGATTATTGCAGCAGATTTGCCCAATGGCGGCAGCACCAGCGTGCATCTGTCCCTGTCTGACGCGACTGGGGACTCAGCAATCTTTGAATACATTGATGGCAAGCTAGTTATCCATCATGGGGCGGAATACGACGTGATGACCAACTCGCCTATATATGACGATCAGATTCCGCTCAATGCTTATTGGAAGCAGATCGGAGGTCTGACTTTCCTGCCTGGCACCAACCGCGCTTCGGATCGGTTTGCCCGCGCTAGCTATTACTTAGGTGCCGTGCCGGAATTTAACGATCCGCGCGAGGCTGTTGCCGCAGCGTTCAGCGTCATCCGCAACGCTTCTGTGCCACTGGGTATTACCGACGAGTCTCAGCCAAACATATCCAGTACCATTTGGCGGACGGTCTCGGATCAGAAGAGCCTCACTTACTATTTTGAATCCAGTATCAGCCCAAATGTTTTCTGGGTAGAGATGGATAAGCTAAACCTTCAGGAGGACGCAGAAACGATGAAGTTGGAATTGAAAGGTCATCCGATCCTCGTCGGGGAAGTTTCGGCGATGTTTGAGCCAGCCGATCCCTTCCCCTGGCTTGCACCATAGACCTCTTCATTAATGGATAATTGATAATTACCTCGGGTTTTAACCGTTACGGAATTGAATATCAGGAGATATTATTTCTTTTTTTTCCCCTTACAGCGTTTTTCATCTGGGTAGACCACAGTAGGGACGTTCCATGGAACGTCCCTACAAGGTTTAATGTGTGAAGATGTGGTTCATCAATTTGAAAAGCGCTGTAATATCAAATCCGTTGGCTTCGGAGTAATATAATTCTGTTGATCGTCATACAATGTGTAAGGGCGAATGGCCATTCGCCCCTACAGTTCTTTCAATACTGAATAACACCGATGCTACCGGATTTGATATAAAAGGGGAGGCTTTAAACCAGCATTATTTAATTATTAATTATTAATTATTAATAATTCGGTAATAGTGAGACTTTAGTGCAAAATTAAGATTTTGATACTCCCTGCCGTAAAGTGCGGGGATTATTAAGCAGTTCAAAACTGAACTCTTAAAAGCACTATTTTTGTTGTAACGATGTGGTTCAGAAATCGGCAAAAGCGCTATAATAAATTTTATTCACATATTTGCTTCAGTAAATCATAAAATGGCTGCCAATTATCCTCTACTGTAATGGATTCCCATACTGATTCAATAATAGGTCTAATTAAACTTTGTTGAGGATTATATTGTTTCAACCTTTCCGCCATTGCTTTTAACTCATCATTAGAATAAGTCTGTAATAAATGATAATAATATTGTCGCCATGGCTCAATTAATTCTGATTGTTCAAAATCAGCAAAAATTTGATTAACATCATCACGCCAATGTAGAGAAAATTCTTTTCTCAATCCTAAAAAGAAATCGTGATAGCCAACCTGAGAATCTTCCAACAGTTTAATAGTTAGTTGAAGTAACTTTTCTGCATCTGTTTCTGGCAACTCCTCAAACCCTAACCTATTAATCATTAATTTCCGATATTCAAGCAGATAAACATCATCAAACTCATCTAAGCTTGCCCTCATATTTTCTCGGTCAATAACTGCAGCTAATGCGTCTTGAAGTAAGTGTAAATTTGACTTACAAACTAATGGTTGATGACTGTAACGGTAAAGACCAGAATAATCAAAATAAGCTGCTGTAAATTTGGGGTCATAAGTGGGAATAAAAGCATAAGGACCATAATCAAAACTTTCCCCAGTAATTGACATATTATCAGTGTTTAATACACCATGACAAAATCCCGCAGCCATCCATTGAGCTACTAATTTCGCAACTCTTTTTACTAATTCTGAGTAGAATAAAGAATAGTGATCACTCTGTTCTTTAAATTCAGAATAATAATAATCAATTACATGATCTAATAGCTTTTTAGTTAAGTCGGGACGTTTGAAAAAATACAACCTTTCAAAAGTACCAAACCGGATATGAGAACTACTAAAACGTACCATCACCGACGAGCGAGTAGGAGAAGGTTCATCTCCACGCCATAACCCTTCCCCAGTTTCAATCAAACTAAAACATCGAGAAGTACGAACCCCATGACGATGTAACATTTCGGCAGCTAATACCTCTCTGACCCCCCCCTTGAGAGTCAGTCTACCATCAGCACTGCGAGAATAAGGTGTTCTACCAGAACCCTTTGTGCCAAAATCATATAATTCACCATTTACCCCACGCACTTGACCATAAAGAAAACCCCTACCATCTCCTAAATAAGGATTATATTCACCAAATTGATAACCGTGATAACGTAGAGCTAAAAAAGGTCCGACACAATGAAATTTACCAAAAGCTTCAATAAAATGCTCATCCTTAACATCTTCAGAAGTTAGTCCTATTTTAGGCAGCAATTTATCATTACGAAACCGCAAAATATGTTGGGGAAATTCAGCAGCAAGTACTTCATCATAATAGTCACCACCTAAAGCTTGGATGGCAGGTTCATAGTTGAGCGAAAGGAGAGGATTAGACATTAGTTTTCCAAGTTATAAATCAAAAGTCGTAGGGGCGAATGGCATTCGCCCTCTTTTTTTCGAGTCGTAGGGGCGAATGGCATTCGCCCTCTTTTTTTCGAGTCGTAGGGGCGAATGGCATTCGCCCTCTTTTTTTCGAGTCGTAGGGGCGAATGGCATTCGCCCTCTTTTTTTCGTCCGAAGCAACCGACATGGTTTGCACAGCATTACGGAACAGAAAGCAATCTCAAATTCTAGTTTTTCGTACCTCATTTGTAAGTCCTGTATTTTGTTTATTGCTTTTCAATACATTAACTTCTGCTCAAATTTATAATCTACTTCTTATAGTTAAAGTTTTACAAATTATGATTATATTATTGTGAAAGAAATGACAAAATTGGAAGAAGGCTATCTTCTCAGGAATTTTAATCTCTATATTTTTGAAGATACTGCAATAGTTGATAATTTGCTAGAAATTATTACCTAATTATGTTAGCTGTTATTACCTCAGCTCCAATTAAAAGAAAGAGGATGTATTTCGTTTTCTTTCCTATTCACAGCTCTCCCCATCTCCCTATCTCCCCATCTCCCTTCTTCCTAATTCCCTTCTTCCTAATTCCCTGTTCAGAATTTCTTAGCTGTTTGTGCAACTGGGTCAAACTCAAACCTTTCAGAAGATTTTGTTTCACCATAAATATTAAAAGTAAATGTAGGTTCATCTCCGATTACTTCTATATTATGAATAGCATTAGAAGTGAAACTAATTAAGTCTCCTGGTTGTAATATTTTTTCTCCTACTCTTTCAATTTTATATTTATTTTCTGGGTCAGGATTACGTTTCCAAAAAGTATTTTTTTCCTGGCCTTTTAATACTGCTACTATTCCCCAGGTACCATGATTATGAATTGTTGAAATTGTGCCTGGCATGAATTTTACTGTTTGTACTGTTAAGGGAAATCCTAACTCATCATATAATAAAATAACGGAAGTTCCTGTTTTTTCGCAAGGTTCTGGCTCCTGGCTTTGCAGCCAATATGAATTAGTAATAAATTGTCGAACTAAAAGTCGAATTTTCTGTAGAGAACTCGCTTCATCTGTGGCATCTTTTAAGGTATCTTCTAGTTCTGTTAAGAATCTATACAACCGATAATTTTCTCTTAATAATTTCCATTCATTTACAGTTTCACAAGGTTGACATTGACCGTCTTCAGTCAAAAACCAATCTCGATTTTTCATCTTGTTTCTCCTCTGGTATTACTGATGCTTTAGTTAACTATAAGCTGTAAGAATTTACTAAAAATACTTATATATTATATAGCTACAGTTAATACTAGAATTGTAAGAAAATATGAAATTTTCTCTAGTGGGTTGAATTGTAGGTTTTTACAAGAAAAATTGATATTTTACTGTGATATATTTTACAAACTTTCTGAATAAATTGTTTAAATTTATAACTGGCGATCGCTAACCATTACGGAATAATGAATAATGAATAATGAATAATTAATAATTAAGAGTTGATAGTTAATAATTATTCATTCAACGCTAAAAATTTTTGAGTGAGGAGAATTTTAATGCAATTTTAATTCACCTATATCTTGTTTATCTTCATAAATATATTGGCGAGCCCATACTATTAGATTCGCATTGCAATGGGGGCAAATAAGTGTTTGACTACTGTCTACCCACTCATAATCTTTATCTGTTGGTGGCAACATGAAAGGAAAAGATAGAGGTGGTAGTTGAAATTTATTTTTGCAGTTTGGGCATTTTCTCGTAGTCACCTTATTTCTTTTAGCTATTTTATTTTTTTTAGCCATTTTATTTTTTTTCGTGTTTCTACTTGACAAAAAAAAGTAGGGATATTGTATGCAACATCCCTACTTTAAACTAACTAAAAGTAATTGTTTGAAACCAAGCTAAAAGCTAATTGGCGATCGCTATATTATTTGAAGACACCGGAAATTGACAATACTTCAGACTCAGGCATCTTGGGGAATAATGGTCCTTTTGCAAAGAGTTGAGGATTAGCTTTAGCAAAAGTGTATGATTGACGAACCTGACTATTTACTGCCACTGTTTTCGCATCGTACATCCGAGTTGCCATTTTAGGATATAAACCAATACCAATAATCAAAACCAAGAAACAAGCAGCGATCGCTACTTCTCGTGGTCTGGCATCAGTATAGACAGCATTGGCAGGTAACACACAATTAGTACCGTAGCAAACTGCTTCATCTAAAATTTCATTTTCATAAGGAGTATCTTTGAGGATACAAGTAGGTGCTTGACCAGTACTGTAGAACATTTGACGCAACATGGAAAGCAGATAAATAGGTGTCAAAATCAAACCAACTGCTGCGAGGAAAACTGTTACAGTCCGGAAAGTCGAACTATAAACATCACTGCTAGTTACTCCGACAAATACCATTAGCTCGCTAGCAAACCCACTCATTCCAGGAAGTGCTAAAGATGCCATGGCACTAATAGTAAATAGAGCAAATACTTTTGGCATAACTTGTCCAAGACCACCCATTTCTTCCAACTTCAGAGTGTGGAGGCGATCGTAAGTTATACCCGCGAGGAAGAATAACACCGCAGCAATTAAACCGTGGGAAATCATCTGTAGTAAAGCGCCACTCACACCCAAGTCAGTGAAGGAAGCAATACCTAACAAAACAAACCCCATGTGAGCAACAGATGAATAAGCCAAACGGCGCTTCATATTAGACTGACCGAAAGAGTTCAACCCGCCATAGACAATATTAACGACACCAAGTATTGCTAGTACCGGAGCAAAGTAAACATGAGCATCAGAGAGCATTTCTAAGTTGAGGCGAATTAATCCATATCCACCCATTTTGAGCAATACACCTGCCAGAACCATTGATACAGGTGAAGAAGCTTCGCCGTGAGCATCAGGTAGCCATGTATGTAGAGGGAAAATGGCCAATTTGACTCCAAAAGCGATTAATAATCCTGCGTAAAGTAGAAGCTCTAGGGTCAGTGGATAATCTCTCAGACCTAGTTCCACCATGTCGAAGGTAATATTGCCGCCACCGTATAGGGCCATTCCCAAGGCTGCCACTAGAATAAATATAGAAGCGGCTGCTGTATAGAGCAAGAATTTTGTTGCAGCGTAGCGACGCTTTTGGCCACCCCAGATGGAAATTAGCAGGTAGACAGGAACTAGCTCTAGTTCCCACATAATAAACAGTAGCATCATGTCTTGGGCTACAAATACTCCTATCTGGGCGGAGTATAGCAGCAGCATTAGAAAATAAAAAAGACGTGGCTTGTAGTCTACTTGCCACGCTGAGAATATTGAAAGTGTTGTTACCAGGCCAGCTAAAAGTACCAGTGGCATGGATAAACCGTCTACTGATACTGCCCAACTTAGACCTATCTGAGGGAGCCAGGCATATTTTTCTACGAGTTGAAAAGCTGAGTCGCTGGCATTGTAGTTATTCCAGAAGGCGTAGCACATCAGTGCAAAATCTATAATTCCTACACCGAGGGCGTACCATCTCATGGTTTTTCCGTTTTTATCGGGGATGACGGGGATGAGTAGGGCAGCCAGAAGTGGCAGTAGGACTATGGTGGTCAGCCAGGGAAATTGAGTTGCCATAACAGTGAGAACAAATACTTACCTTTGGTCAATTCTATATTACTAAACTTTGTAAACCTTTGTAAATAAATATTGAAAAAAATATTAATATTTATATCTAATCATAACATAAGTTTAAATTATCAGTCAGGAGTCAGGAGTCAGGAGTCAGGAGTCAGAATTTTAGGAGTAGTTAGAAGCAGAAATAAATAGGACTTACGCAGATACGCTATATATAGCGCTCAAAACTATTGTCCAATAGTAGTTGGACTCTATAAATAGTGCCTTTGCGTAAGTCCTGATAAATTAAGGTATAAGAAGGGGAAGGAAGAGAAAGTTTTTTGTTTGCCTCAGCACGGGCGGAGTTTGCTCGTGTTATTGAACGGATATAATATAAATAGGACTTACGCAGATACGCTATATATAGTACTCATAACTATTGTCCAATAGTTACTGGACTCTATACACAGTGTCTTTGCGTAAGTCCTGATAAAGTTTTGCTAGTGATATAGAACACTTACTCAGGTAATACAATCTGAATAATAGACATCTCCAAAAATCCAAAATAAAATCAATTACCGTACAGAAATTATCAGTTATTTCCCCCTATCCCCTGTTCCCTGTTCCCTCCTATTAATAATTTTAATGTCAGGATTTTCTACTAAAAAAATATTATCGATCGCATTATTTGTGAATTTTGTGGCGATCGCTGCTGTTATCTTCCGGGCAATACTATTGGATAAAGGACCATATCGATATTTTGATGAGGGGTCTTTGATTAATTGGTTATCGGGTATTCAGTTATTAATTATTGCTGGAATTAACTGGAAAATTTATCGTTTAAGAATTGGTAGAAAAGAGGTATCTCAGTCTGAACATAATTATCAAAGACTTTGGCAGTTTTTGACTTTTGGTTTTGTGTTTTTCACTTTGGATGAACTAATTCAAATCCATGAAAGGTTAGATAAATTTATTCATTGGATATTTCAAATTCAGGAAACCGCTTTGACTGATAGTATTGACGATGTAATTATTGTGATTTATGGGATTATTGGTTTGTTGGTAATTTATTATTTTCGTCAGGAGTTTTATCAGTATCGAGAGGCTTTTAGTTATTTTAAAATTGCTTTGATTTTAGCTTGTTTTTCTATTGCTCTAGATTTTTTCACCCAAGGTCAAGAAACGTCTAATTTTTTGAATGAAACTCAAGAAATGCAAAGGGAATGGCTCAGGAGTATTGAGGAAATATTTAAAATTTTTGCTGAAGTATTCTTAATTGCTACTTTTTATAAATGTTTGAGAATTGCTAAAAGAATAAATCTTAATTTTTAATAGTAGATAAAGTCGGGTATGTAACAGCTAGATTTATTATCCCACATTCCCCACGTCAAGAGCGTAACATTAAAAGTATAGCGCTGTGCGCAGGCAACAGCTCCGGAAAGCAACAGCTCATCTAGAGGAATAAAAAACCGATATTGTAAGACTTTTAGCTATTGGACAGTTCTTGTAATTTGTAAATATGCCAGTGCACATTGCTATAGTATAAAAATCTGTAGCTTAGTAAGTATTTATACTTTGCATTTCATCTCAATTACTTTTTTCGTTCATTAAATTCCGAGTAAATAATTAAGCATCAATACTTACTTAATTGTTGGCTTGATCGCGATAGCTATGATTTTCTTCTAAAATTCTGTCTCCTGTTTCCTGTCTCCTGTCTCCTTCTTTAAGGCTACATTTTGAAGTGCGGAATGTAGGTTATTATGTCTTTGGAAAATTTATCAAGATGGGCAAATATCACGGTTATTTTTTATTGATTATGAATAATTGTATTTGCCCACCCTATTACTACTAGAAAGGCTATAACCTAAAGACAAAATTATCAGCACTAAGTTCAGGTTGACCTTCAAGATTAACGAATAAACCTCCACTGCCTAAACCTGGCTCACTACCATTCTGGTTATAGAATAAATTGCCATTATTTGTATTGTAAACAATCACAGCGTCGGCAGTCTCAGCAGCACCATCATCCGTGACAGTAGCAAATACATTATCAAAACTCGCTCCACTCTCAATAGCATCGAAAGTCCCCACATCTAAGAGTATAATATCTCGCTCTGAATCAAAATCAGCGATCGCATCTACTCCTAAATCATTTGAATCAAATGCCTGATTTGTATTAAAAATATAGCGGTCAATACTCGCGCCACCTATGAGAGTATCGTTTCCCGGACCACCATTCAGGCGATCGCGACCTTGACCACCATTCAATACATCATCACCACTACCGCCAAGTAAAATATCGAAGCCACGACGACCTTCTAAAGTGTCATTACCGTCATTACCCCAAATTTTATCTTCGCCCCGTTCTCCTATCAATAAATCGTTACCAGCATTACCACTAATACGGTCGTTGCCAGCTCCACCATAGACAATATCGTTACCACCAGCAGCACTCTGGTGTTGGTCGCCACGAAGAATATCATTTCCTTCGTTGCCAAAAATAACATCATCACCCATTTCCCCGATAACTATATCATTACCTTCTAGAGCGGTAATTAAGTCGTTATTATCTGTACCAACCAATGTTTCACCTTGGTTAGTTCCATTGATGACACTATCAATATCTGGCAATTGTATTGCACCAATATTTTGCCTTTCGACGAGAGCAGAGGAAAGTTCAACTTCTCCATCTTCGTCAACTTCCTCCTCCAGCACTTGACCTACACCAGGAGCATAGTAACTGAATTCAAATTCATCAGGATCTAATTCTGAAAACTCCCGAATTTGCACAACATTATTATAGTTACCAAAATTAGTTGAGACAGAAGCATCAGCACTAACAACCTCCGCTTGCTCTTCTTCCTCACCAATTTGAAACTGCTCGTAATAAGCATCACCGACTTGAGGACTAGCCACCATTACATAGCCTGGTAGATTTTCTTCTTGTCCTGCTTGCCAAGAATCTTCCTCCGTTGAAATTAGTTGACCTTGTTCGTCATATTCATACTCAATTTCATCTTCACCCATTAGCCATACATTACCATCTGTATCTTGGGCGTAGTAAGCTAATTCCTCCTCACTCAGCAAACCATTCTCAAATACCTTTTCCTCAACTACCCGAGTAGTGACACCAAGAATTTCTTTTGTTTGATTTGTGACAAAGAAAATCTCTTGCTCAACCTCCAACTCACCAGTATCTGAGTCAGTTTCTTCGCCCTCATAAATATAAATACTTCCAGGTTTCAAGGGAAAGTAGGGGTTGTTAATTTCGGCACTAGACTCAAAATTGGCTGTTGGTAAAGCTGGAAGTGTGGCTTGTGCCAGAGTTGAAATTCCTACCAATTCTGGAGAAAGTTCTGGCTCTCCTCCCTCTTCTGTAATTCCTTCTTCCGCCAGAATTTGCCCAACACCAGGAGCATAATATTTGAACTCAAAAGCATCAGGTTCGAGTTCGGTGAATTCGAGAGTTTTCAAAACGTTTTCGTAGTCGTCTAAATCTATTTCAATTGATTCATTCAGACTGACCACTTCAGCTTGGTCTATAGCAATATCGGGGGCAAATTCTTGATAGTAGTTGTCGCCAATTTCAGGATTAGCTTCCATCAGGAAACCAGCTAATGCTCCATCAACTCCTGCTTCCCAAGACCCATCATTATTGGTTCCAATTAGATTGCCATTATCATCATATTCATAGTTAGTGGCAATTTCACCCATATACCAAACGTTACCTTCAGTGTCTTGAGCATACCAGTCAAAGGTATCTTCGACTAAGACTCCTTCATCCCAAGCAACGTCACGAACAACTACAGTTTCTACTCCCTCAATTTCCTTCGTATCATAGGTAACAATGACTTGATTACTCTCTAAGAAATCATCATCATCCTCGTCATCATCGTCCTCATCATCATCGTCCTCATCATCATCGTCCTCATCATCATCCTCATCATCATCCATTTCATCATCATCCATTTCATCATCCTCAACCTCTGCTCCATAGGCCAAAATTGTTCCTGGAGTTAAGGGAAAGTAAGAATTATCAATAGCAGCACCAGGCTGAAATTCTGCTTGGTCGAAATCTGGAAGAAAAAGTTCTGACATTTTTTTATCTCCAATATTTATATAAGAATGTGGCTTTGTTGCCCGGCCAATGGTAAAAGCTATGGCACTTGTGTGTTTTTAAAGCTGAACTTTTAGCCTGACAAGATATTTATAGTTGGAGAATGTCAAGAACTGGAAAAGATTTACTAGCCTTTACTTTTAATCATCTCAACAATATTAGATCGGCAAAAATTCCTATTGCGACATACGCAATAAAAGCAATGACTGTTTCGACTGAGCAAAAATTCCTATTGCGACATACGCAATAAAAGCAATGACTGTTTCGACTGAGCAAAAATTCCTATTGCGACATACGCAATAAAAGCAATGACTGTTTTGAATGAGCAAAAATTCCTATTGCGACATACGCAATAAAAGCAATGACTGTTTTGAATGAGCAAAAATTCCTATTGCGACATACGCAATAAAAGCAATGACTGTTTTGAATGAGCAAAAATTCCTATTGCGACATACGCAATAAAAGCAATGACTGTTTTGAATGAGCAAAAATTCCTATTGCTGAAATTCTTCAATCAATAAGACGATAGCCTCCAGTACCATAAACAGTTTCCAACCATTTTTTTGACATTCCGGCTGCTTTAAGTTTATGTCGTAAATTATTAACATGAGTTTTGACAGTTCTCTCTTCCACTTCAATCATTTTGTCAAATTCCCACAGTTTTTCTAGTATTGCAGAACGAGTTAAAATTTGATGGGGCTTTCTTAAAAATAGTTCTAATATCATATATTCTTTATGGGTTAAAGAAATAATTTTTCCCTCATAAGTAACTTCACAAATACTAGGATCGAGTTGTAATTTACCATAACTAAGAATTGATGGTTTAGTTTCTCTAGTCCGGCGAGATAAAGCTCTAATTCGTGCGGCTAATTCTTCAATTTCAAAAGGTTTAACTAAATAATCATCAGCTCCTGCATCAAGTCCGATTATTTTATCAGTGGTTGTATCTTTTGCGGTTAGCATCAAAATTAGAGCGTTACAACTAGCAGAGCGTACACGTTTACAGAGAGTAATTCCATCTAATTTAGGTAGCATTAAATCCAATAAAACAATGTCATAATTAGTAGATTGAATGTAATTCCAACCTTCTATACCATCAAAGGCTATATCTACAGCATGACACTGATGTCTTAAATCTTCTGCTAAAGGTTTAGCAATTCGGTCATCATCTTCAACCAGCAAAATTTTCATTTTTTTCTTATATTATTGGTAATTTTAATAAGCTGTACGATCAGCTTTGTTTAACACTATTATCCGTAATTTTCAAAGTTTAATGATTGTCTTAATACAAAATTTAACTATAATAAAAAGGTGTTGCTGAGTTAATGTATGATATTAGTCTTATTAAGTAAGTCACAAATAGTTTCGCTCCTTTAAATATTAAATAACTTCCGTAAATTACTGTAGCATCAAAGTTTTGAGCTGATAAAATCTTAATACATGACTTTTGATTTTTGTAGGGGCGAATGGCCATTCGCCCCTACGACTTATAACTTCTGTGAAATGATCTAACCAATTATGTTTCAGAAAATTCGCTATCAATTATTACTTTCTAATTTAATCGTACTAACAATTATTTTAACTGCCTTTGCCATTACTGTTCGTATCACTTTTGCCTACAGTATAAATCAACAACTTATTGATAGACTCAATACTCTAGCAAGAGCAGCAGCAACTGGAATTGATATTGAGGATGGAGAGGTAGAAACTGATGATGACGAAGTTATAGCGGGACAAAATCAAGGAGTACAATGGTTTGATGTAGAAGGCGAACTGCTAGCTCAACAAGGAGAATATCCCTTAACTTTACCCCTAGATATCAACCAGTCTCTTCAGAAACAAACTTCTCCCTACCCTGCTCAAGGGTTGACTACACCTGTGAATGATGATGCAAGTGGCAAATTTGTCGGTTACGTTCGAGTTAGTGAATCATTAACGGAGGTGCAAAGCATTACTCGCAGGTTAGATTTGGGGTTAGGTGGCGGGGTTTTAGTAGCTCTGGTTTTAAGTGGTTTTGGTGGTATCTGGTTAACTCGTCAGGCGATGCAACCTATTGAAGAAAATTTTCAAAGACTACAACAATTTACTTCTGATGCTTCCCACGAACTTCGTAGTCCTCTAATGGCAATTAAAACTAATGCTGCAGTTGCACTGAAATATTCAGAAGGGATACGTTCTAAAGATGTGGAAAAGTTTCAAATGATTGGCAGTGCTGCTAATCAAATGACTTGGCTTACAGAAAGATTACTAATTTTAGCCCGTACTGATAAAGTAACTCAACCTGATTGGGAACCGATCAATTTAAGTTCTATTTTGTCAAAATTAGTTCTATTCTACAAGCCTTACGCTCTCCAAAAAAAAATTGATTTTACATCTCAAATTGCTGGAAACTTGTACTTACGAGGGGACAAAGTCCTCTTAATACAGCTTTTTACTAATCTAATTAAGAATGCTATTTACTATACACCTTCACGGGGCATGGTTGAAATTACAGCTAAAATTGCGGGTTCTAATTTAATTATTAAAGTACAAGATAATGGTATCGGTATTGCTCCAGAATATCTCGAAAAGATTTTTGAGCGATTTTGGCGGGCTGAAAAATCTCGTTCTTATAAAGCGAAGAAATTTGGATTAGGGTTAGCGATCGCCCAAACAATTGCTCAAAAGCATGACGGTTTAATTACTGTAAATAGTCAGTTAGGAAAAGGTAGTTGTTTTACTACACGTTTACCAGGATTGGAAAAGCTAAAAAATCAGTCTATAGCAGGGAATAGGGAACAAACAGGAAACAGGGAATATAGGAATAAATAGTCTTATAACTGTACCTTACAGAAAAAATGTGGTCAAAAGCTTCCCCTTTTAAGAGGATAAAAAAAAGAATATTCCTGATGTCAAGCTTCCTTATTGTAAAGGTACTGATAACTGAAATAACCATCTTAAAAAGTGCTGTAATCTCATGTCTGGATAAGAGCGATCTGGAAAAAACTTATCCTGTTGCTTAAACAGTAAATCTTTCTATTTTCCCTACTCCCCTACTCCGCCGCTCACCTACTATCTTAATAATAAGTATTCAACCAGACATGATATAAGTAGTAAGTCAAGGTTAGTCAAAAGGAATCAATAATAAACTTCCCTTTATGGGAAAATTCTGGGAATTTTTGTTACTAAACCGCCAATATTGCTGATAATTGTTCAAAAAGTTTTGCCCTAAAATTCCATCAACTTCTAATAATTTCAATACAGGGGAAGACAAAATTACTGTTTCTAAATTTGTGAGTTGATAATTTCCCATTTTTACTTTAGTTAAAGAGGCATATTCTGCCATTTCTATACCACAAAAACCTTGCACTCGAATTTCCTGTCTCTCAGCAGCAGAAATATTTAACTGATTAGCTAATTTTTGAGAAATAAAAATACTTTCTGCCCCCGTATCTAACATAAAAATAAACGGACCTTTGCCATTAATTTCTACCTCAGCTAACATCACTCCTAATTTAGTTTTAAGTGGAATAGCATCATCAATATTTTCAGTAGGTATTGGAGTCGGAGGCAATAATTTTAATTCTTGAGTTTGAGGATGAATTTCTACATCAAAATTACTCAAAATATCCATTCCTAAAACTCCCGATAATCTCTCTGGCATGACAGTAGTAGTAAACTCTAAAACTGTTAATCCTTCTACTTTGACATTATCAATTTTTAACACAGGTAAACTATGCAAATTAGCTTTCATTTCTAGGCATTCATCTCCTGCTACGGCATAAGTTAAAAGCTCTTCCGGTACTGGTTTTCCTATTAAACCTAATTCTTTTACAGTTTCTGTGGCAATAATAGAAGTAGAAGCACCAGTATCTAATAAGAAATTACCGGATTTTTTTCCCAGAGTTGCTGTTACAGTAAAGGCTTTTCCTCCTGCTAAAAATTGTAAAGGGATAGTTGCTTTACCTGTTACTTTTGGGCGGGGTAAATTTAGACCTTCTAATTCTACAATAGCTCCAATTTTTCTGTATTTATGAATAGTATTTTCTACAATTTCATAACTTATACAAAATTCTCTATTGTCTCCTATATTTTGTTTAGCTGCGTTGCAGTTAAACCCACTGTTTTTCTGACTAGCTCTAGCTAAATTTTGCGAAAAAATAATAGGTTTTGGTGCAACTAAATTATGGATAAAAATTTGACAACTAATAGAGCTAAAAATAATAGCTATAATACTCCAAAATTTGTTCATAGTTGTTAATTAGTATGCTGATATTCTGTTTAGGAGATGTTTATTATACATCTCTAATAATAAAAAATTAAATCAATTATTTTTCTGTATTTGCGACATCCAAGCCCCCGCGCATCCCCCAAAATTGGAGGACTTTTAGAAGCAAATTGACTCTTGTTGACTCTTGTTCCCCCCAAAGTTGGGGGGCTAGGGGGGCAAAATTCAGTTATCAGTTATCAATACTTTTAACTTTTAATTTCCGCGTAGCGGCACTATTCCTACAAATTTCATCAATTCTAACAAATGATTTATATTAACAAAAATATCTTCTAAACGATGGTTTTGTGAAAGAAGTTCATGGAAGGAAAAACCGAGGGGATTTTCTCCTAATAAATAGTAATATTCTAAACCGACTAAGTTAGAGATTAACCAATAACAAGAATATATATAGTTAGGGGAAAATATTTCGATTACTTTGGTTCCGGGATGACAAAATACTAAGTTTGTTAAACCACCGCCATGAGGAGAAATTACTACCTTGGCATTAGCTAATAATGATGCTTGTGCTGTAACAGACATTGATTCTAAAGTTATACTTTGAAACCCGAATTTGGTCAATAAATTAATAATTTCATTTTCGTTAATAATTCGGCGATTATTTGCTTGTTTACGACTGATATATATCCGGTCTATTTTTTCAGCGCTTTCTGAAGGTGGCAAAAATTCTTTTCTGAGAAAATTACAAGCCCATTTTGGCATCCAAGCAACAGAACCAGGAAAAGAAGGAACGATTAATTTTGTGGCTTGAATATGTTGATTTTTTTCAGTATCGATGATTTTTGCTTCAGGAATATCTAGCATTTTTAAGGTTTCTTGCTGGAATGGAAGTTGATAGTTAATTAAAAATTTATCTATGTCGTTAAAATTTATTCGACTCTGACGCAATAATTTAATTCTGGGCAAAATATCAAACATCCAGTGAAAGTAGTTATTATTAAATATTCCGGATAAAACTGCTACTGTGCCTTCAATATTTTGAATCGGAGGTAAAGTTTTCAAGGAAAAAATAGAATGTTTACTGGGATGATTTTCTGGGGAGTCTGGGCTGAGAATAGGAAATTTTGGCGAGACATCTCCTAATATTTTACTTTCTTGGTTTTCTGGATTTTTTGATGTAATAATGGCAGTTTTAAAATTCGTTTCATCTATCCAAAATCTGCCCTCTGGAATAATTGCTACAAATGTTGCAGGTAATTTAATTTGATTGCCAAATCTAAAACTAAAATGTACTGAGTTATCTGGTGTAATGGGTGGTTTAAGTTGTAGGAAATTTTCAGGATAAATATTGATATAGTTACTTGTTTCTAAATCTTGAGTAACTGCCCATTCCCAAGTTGATTCGTAAAATCCTGTAGGGGGTTTTACTTGAGAAATTTTTTGCTGAAGATTAGCTGTAGGTTGTTGTTTTTGATTGAGAATACTATCAATTTTTACCCCTAATTCTGGTTTGATTTGCCTAGCTTTTTGCAGACATAAATAACCGATATCTAATATTTGGTCTTTCACTACTAATTGAAAACCTTTCTTGGCAACTAAAATTTTACCTAACTCCAAATAAATTTCAGCATCCTGGCGATCTTGTAAAGCATTGAATAAGTTGGCATGAGAGGTAATTTTTCCATCGAAATTTAGATAAGCTTGAATAAAACTTGGTTGTGTTTCAACAGCCATTTTTAATCGATCGATCGCTTCTTCCAGTTTCCCCTGTTTTAACAGAATAATTCCCCAATTTCCCCAAGCAGGTGAATAGTCTGTTTGAATTTTTAGACATAACTCGAAACAATTTTTTGCTTCTTCTAATTGATTCATTGCAGAAAAACACAACCCCAAATTTTCATAAATTTCGAGACTTTTGGGCTGAATTTCCAGCATCTTTAAATAATAAGAGATAGCTTTCTGAAATTCTCTGAGTCTCTGAAATAAACTTGCCAAATTTTGATAAGCAGCTAAAAAATCTGGTCGCAGCTCGACTGCTTTTTGCCAACATTCTATTGCCTCTTCTTCTCTGCCTTGATAAGCAATAGCATTGCCCAAATTATAATAAGTTTCTGCTTCAGTATTATTAACTTCAATAATTTGCCAATAAATTTTTTCTGCCAGTTGTAACTTTCCCGAATTAAGGTATTGAATTGCTGTAGTTTCTAAGATTTCAATTAACTCCCTAATCCAGACATCAAATTCATCTGGAGTTGCCTCCGTCATTGCCGATAACCAAACAGTTTGAGCAGCAACTTCTTCACCTTGCAAAAGTAAAGCTAATCCCAAATACCAATAATTTGACTTAATAGTTGGATTAATTTGGATGCAAGTTTCATATAAATTTATTGCCTGACTATAGTCATCTTTTGCTAAATATTCAAATGCTTGTTTTGGGGAATTATTAATATTCATAGCTTTAGTCAATAATATCAAATCCGGTTAAACAGCCATAGAATGGTTAAGTCTTTAGAATTCAGCAATTCTGCAATTCAGAATTCAGGAGAAGAAAGATAAGACAAGATGAGCGTAGTTATGATAATTGGATAATTTTTTTTATGTCCAATTAAGCGGATTTGATATAAATATTTTTTTATATCTATATATATATTATCCTAATAATTATTGAAATATGCTGACATATAATAGTAGTTAAATTCAGCAATAAACATTGAACTATTTTATAGATAAATGGATGAAATTATTATCGTCGAATATAATCCAGACTGGAAATTTATGTTTCAGCAAGAAGCTACACACATTCGTGAACTTCTAGGAGAATCTCTTATTCATCGTATCGAACATTTTGGCAGCACATCAGTACCAGGTTTAGCTGCAAAACCTATTATTGATTTATTGATTGAAGTTTCTTCACTTGAAGAAGCAAAACAAATAGCTATTCCTCAGTTAAAACTCTTGCGGTATGAATATTGGTTTGATAATCCCGATCCAGGGCGGATGTTTTTTGTCAAAGGTCTGCCAGCTAACGGTCCACGCACTCATCATGTTCATATCGTCGAAGCAGACAGCATATTATGGGAATGTTTAATATTTCGAGACTATCTTTGTCAGCATCCAGATGAAGCAGCACGCTATGCAAAATTAAAACGTAATCTTGCTCAACGCTTTTCAAGCGATCGAGAAGCATACACAACAGGAAAAACGGATTATATTAAGTCTGTCATGGAAAAAGCACAACTTCAGCAATAACAATTCCCACATATTAGACATCTGGTAAAAATCAAAAATAAAATCAATTATTATCCATAAATTATCAATTATTCCCCTCTTGGGAGGGGTTAGGGGTGGGTTCCCTGTTACCTGTTCCCTGTTCCCTCTTTTCTGGAGATGTCTATTAATAAAGATATGGAAATTCAACAAGCTGAAGTGGAAGTAAGTTTTAATTTTGAGGGAGAAAGTAATCTATATATTACTAAAGCAAAAGCTGGTGGAAATTTAAAAGTAAAATTAGTCTTGAAACCTAAACAATCAGAAAATGAGTAGACAGCTAGATCTAGAAAAATCTATTGTTTTAATTACCAGTACTAATGAGAGAAAAGCAAATGTTATTGGTACTGGATTTCCTTTTTATAAAGAACAAAGTTCAACTTATTTGTTAACCTGCGCTCATGTTGTTAATGATGTGGGTGGTAAAGAAAGTGTATTGGTGAATAATATTCAGGCAAAAGTTGTGGCAATAGGAAATATTACGGGTTTTGATTTGGCAGTTTTGCGAGTTGAAAATCTCAATAATATCTCACCATTTCAGCTGATAAATTTATCCCAGGGAAAAAATAGAAAATTTCAGATAGCAGGTCACTATCTCTATGGTGCAGAGAAAAAAAGAAGTCTCCAAATTCTTGATGGAGTTTTGGGCAAAAAAAGTTTCCTAACCCAAAATAATCAAAAGGTTATAGCTTGGCAGTTGTTAATAAATCAAAGCGATCGCCTCCGTCAAGGTTATAGTGGAGCACCTGTAGTTGATGTGGAAACTGGTTATGTATTGGGTATAGCTACCAATATGGAGAAAGATGGAGCGGAAGGACTTGCTATTTCCATAGAAGCTTTAAAACATATTTGGCCGAAAATGCCTCTTGCTATTTCTCAACAACTTCAAACAGAAGCTTATACATCTACAGATTCAAAGGAAAATGATACTCCTGTTCAAGGTCAAGATGAGGCTGTTGAATCAACTCCAAATTCTATTCCTACGCTCCCCAAAGAACTTTCCCAGGAAGACTACATTTACTTGAAAAATTTGCTGGCATCAGGAAGATGGCGACAGGCAAATGAGATAACTAGAAAAATTGTTCTCAAGGCAGTCAAAGGAGAAAAAGAAAGCTTCCTTACCGACAAGCAAATTCAAAACTTTCCTTGCCAAGTTATAGAAATTATAGATCGCCTGTGGGTAGAGTACAGCGATGGACATTTTGGGTTTAGTGTCCAGAAAAGAATCTTCAATGAATGTCAAAAAGAGCCACAAATATTTGGCGATCGCGTTGGTTGGCGCGTCCAGAAGGTTTGGATTTCTACTAGCCAGGTTGTTTATACTCCTGCCAATACACCAGAGGGTCATCTTCCTTGGGGAATTATGCCAGTTGTAGTAATGGATAATGCAGCTTTAGATGCCTTTGTTGGAGGTATACGAGCCATAAGCAAAACAACGATAAAACACGATTGGCAAAAGCAACTTCTGGCAGATTTTATGGCATTTGGCGATTCTTTACTCGGTAATAACTTTGATAAAGAGGAATTTAAGAGAAATCTGGAATACGAACTTTCTCACGATGAGGCTTGGTGGGAGAAACAGAGATTAGAAGAGTTAAAAGTCTTTAAGCTTTTTTCCCTACTGGCAGCTTGTCTTAAGCTATAGCCACCAAAGGTAGCTTCTGGCTTTGACCTCACTCTAGCAATAGAATAGACTCATCAAAAAAACTCCAACGTTGTAGTTTTTGAGCTATTTTATCTATTGTGCAAGAGTTGAGAGATTTCTGAAGGAGCCATAATATCATGTCCGGTTGAACAGTTATAAATAAATGACGGAGGAGTCAGGAGTCAACCCACCCCTAGCCCCTCCCAGGAGGGGCAGTCAGGAGTCAGGAGGGAAGAAAGGAGAAGAGAAGGAGAAAGTTTTTTGATCACGCTATTATCCGGACATGATATAAAAGCTACATTCTGCACAACAAAATGTAGCACATAGAAAGGGGAAAATTTGAGTAAGTATTTAGAGTTATAGTATGCGGTAGGAGGCGATATAGCTACCGCTAGGCTCCGCCAACGCAAATCAATAAGTTATATCATGTTCGGATAATCAGTTATAAAAAACCTTCTGCCTTCTAACCTTGCTCTTTCCCTCTCTTGGTCGGCGTTCCGCAAGCGAGCTGGCGTCGTCGCGGGGTCGCACCGCTTCTGCCCTCTGCCTCCTGCCTTCGGTCCACAGATATTATAAGTATTCAACCGTTAGCGTAGCTCCCCCTCCGGGGGAACATGATATTAATGACCCATTCCCACCCTAATTTGTTATTGAGGGATGTTAGCTCAAAAGCTTATCCCACTCATGTTTTCAATGCAAAGCATCCAATACTATGAAAATGTGCCTAAACATTGCGAAATCCTAATGCTACATCCTGTAGACATAGGCTAGGGTAGTTTCAACTCACCCATTTAACCTACCTTTTTCTGTTTAACAGTTATGCTACAAGAACTAGCAATTGAAACTCGTGGCCTTACTAAACAATTCGATCGCCATATAGCAGTCAATGACCTCCATTTACAGGTAGCTACCGGGGAAGTTTATGGACTGATTGGACCTAATGGGGCAGGCAAAACCACCCTATTAAGAATGTTAGCTACTGCTGAAGAACCCACAGTAGGGGAAATATATATAAATGGAGAACGTCTCAGGCGTGACCACACCAACCCCACTCTCAAACAACGCCTCGGTTTTCTACCAGATGATTTTCCCGTATATGATGACTTGACCGTGTGGAATTATCTCGACTATTTTGCCAGACTTTACAATTTGCGGGAACCCCACCGTTCGCGCCGACTTTTTGCGGTCTTGGAATTAGTACAACTGTTAAATAAACGGAATAGTATAATTTCTACTCTATCGCGGGGTATGAAACAACGTCTTAGTTTAGGTAGAACTATTATCCACGAACCTCTACTTTTGTTATTGGATGAACCTGTTTCTGGTTTAGACCCCATTGCCAGGATGCAGTTTCGCCAAATTATCAAAGCTTTGCAGGAAGCAGGGATGACAATAGTCATTTCTTCTCATGTTTTGAGTGACTTGGCAGACCTTTGCTCTTCTGTGGGAATAATGGAATTAGGTTATTTGGTAGAAAGTGCTTCTCTCAAAGAACTTTATCAACGTCTTAGCACTCAGCAAATTTTGATTTCTGTGATGAGTGGGTTATCAGAGTTGATTACTGAAATTAAAAATTTTCCCTTTGCTGAAGGGTGGGAAGTTTTGCCGGAAACTCAGCAATTACAAGTTCAGTTTTCGGGAACTCCTGAAGATTCTGCTACTTTGTTGCGAACGCTCATTCTTGCTAATATCCCAGTCACAGATTTCCATTGTACTCAAGAAGACCTGGAAGCAATTTTTCTCAAGCTCGGACATCAGCAAGCTAGTTAACTCAAAAAGTAATACCATTTCACAGTCGTAGGGGCGAATGGTATTCGCCCTCACTATATGTAGAGTTCCTGCATAAGTCCTGCTTTATTTCATTGGAGTAATTAATTATGCCATCTAAACCATTAGCCAATTTATTGAATTGGAACCCGCAATTATTCAGAGAAATTAAAGGTCGCCTCAAAGTTAGAAATGTAGCGATCGCCATCTCTGCATCTCTCATATCTCAATTCATAGTAATGATGGTTTTTCGAGAAATGCTTCCACCAATGTTCGTACAATATTGTATTGAAGAAAGCCCATATTGTACGGATATTGATTGGTCTCATTGGTGGGCAGGTATCTTCATAACTTTGAGTTCGATTTTGCTTACTTTAATGTTAATTGGAGGTGTCTATATGTTAGTAGCAGACCTAGCAAAAGAACAACGTCTTGGTACTCTTAATTTTATTCGTCTTAGTCCTCAATCAAGTCAGAAAATTTTGCTCGGCAAACTATTAGGAGTACCAATTTTAATTTACCTAGCAGGAGCTATTTCTTTGCCCCTACATTTGTGGGCAAATATATCATCTGATTTGCCTTTAGATTGGTTGTTTGGATTCTATGGAGCTTTAGTAGCAGCTTGTTTTTTTTTCTACAATGCCTCAGTATTTTTTGTGTTTCTAGGAGTTACTCAAGCTTGGTTAGCTGCTGCCATAACAGGCATATTCTTGTTCCCTTTTATCCTTATTATGCAACTGTACACTGATGATATTCCCAATATTATTGCTACTTATCAAATGAATCTTCTACTAATAGGTGGTGCGATAATTATTTCAGGTGTAATTTTGGCAAACTACTGGATTTGGCAAGCTGTAAATCGTCGTTACAGAAATCCTAATGCTACAGTTATTAGCAAAAAACAAAGCTATTGGTTAATAGGATGTTTCCAAGTCTATCTACTGCTGTTTTTTTTAGTGGCAAATATTCGCAACTTAGCTTACGTTGCAGAAGAATACCTAATTGTTTTCTGTACTGTGAATTTGTTTTGGTTTTTGTTAGTGATTGCCATGTTGTCACCTCAACGACAAAGCATACAAGATTGGGCAAGATATAGACATCAACAAGTTAATAATGATGAAACTACAATTGTCAAAGGAGCAGCTATTAGTTTAAAACAAGATTTAATTTGGAGTGAAAAAAGTCCCGCTTTAGTAGCAATAGGAATTAATCTAGTTATTACAGCAGTAATGGGGATTTCCTGGATTTTACTTTGGCAAGATAACACGATTAAACTATCAGCTATTTTGACCTTAATTTTGAGCTTTAACTTAATTTTAATTTATGCAGCGACCGCTCAATTTATCTTGCTAATAAAAGTCAAAAAACCTGCTATTTGGGCAATAGGAATACTAGGTAGTTTGATTTTTCTCCAACCTTTGGTACTAATAATATTTATAGCTCACCCCGTTCAGTCTCCTAATTTGTGGTTATTATCTACTTTTCCTTGGCTTTCTATTGGCCAAGATTCTTTAGCTATTAAACCAATGTTAATAGCAATTATTGGTCAGTGGAGTGTCTTGATATCAGCTACTTTCCTACTAACTAGAAAAATTCAAAAATTAGGTGCATCTGATTCTCAGAAATTATTGACAGGTCAAAAAAATTGAATAATTCACCATAGAAAATTTCTTATTGGAGTTATAAATTATGTTATCTAAACCATTAGACAATTTATTTAACTGGAATCCTCAATTATTCCGAGAAATTAAAGGTCGCCTTAAAACTAGAAATGTAGCGATCGCCATTTCTGCATCTCTCCTGTGCCAATTCATAGTAATGATGGTTTTTCTAGCAAACCTTCCTGAAAAACATGGCGAAAATGTTCTTAGCTATAACAAATATTGTATAACAATAGGAGGAAATTATTATAATTGTATTGCTATTGACTGGTCAACTTGGTGGCTAGATGTATCTAAAACTTTTAGTTGGATTTTGTTGGCTTTAATGTTACTTGGCGGTATCTATATGTTAGTAGCTGATTTAGGGAAAGAAAAACGTCTTGGGACCCTCAATTTTATTTGTCTCACCCCCAAACCTAGTCATAATATTTTGCTCGGTAAACTATTAGGAGTACCAATTTTAATTTACCTAGCAGTAGCTATTTCTCTACCTTTACATTTGTGGGCTATTATTTCATCAGGCTTATCTTTATCTTGGTTTTTTGGCTTTTATGGAGTTGTAATTACAGCTTGTTGTTTTTTCTACAATGCCTCACTCATTTTTGTTTTTTTAGGAGGTACTCAAGCTTGGCTAGCTACTACGATTGTCGGGATATTTGGGTTTATTGTTATAGCTATTAGTGATGACTATATAGATAACTTTTTTTTGATAACTAACATTAAGTATCAAAGAATTATCAGTCTAATAGTTTTCGGCTTTATTTTGGGGATTTACTGGACTTGGAAAGCTGTAAATCGTCTTTACAAAAATCCTAGTGCTACAGTTATTAGTAAAAAACAAAGTTATTGGTTAATGGGATGTTTCCAGATTTATTTGCTACTGTTTTTTCTAGAATATCCAGGTAAAGAATCAAGTGATTTTGTTGATTTAGAAAAATCAATGTTTTTATTGTTTACTATTAACTTGATATGGTTTTTGTTGGTCATTACTTTTTTATCACCTCAGCGACAAAATATTCAAGATTGGGCAAGATACAGACATCAAAAAGTTAATAATGATGAAACTGCAATTGTCAAAGGATTATCTATTAGTTTAAAGCAAGATTTAATTTTGGGTGAAAAAAGTCCGGCTTTAGTAGCGATAGGAATCAACCTAGTTATTACTGGTTTAATTTGGAGTTCATGGATTTTACTTTGGCATGACAATGAAATTAAATTACGAGCTATTTTAACTTTAATTCTGAGCCTAAATTTAATTTTAATTTATGCAGCGATCGCTCAATTTGTATTGTTGATGAAAGTCAAAAAGCCAGTCATTTGGGCAGTAGGAATATTAGGCAGCTTAATTTCTTTGCCACCTATTGCTTTATTATTACTGTCAATTACACCTCATAGTAATTCAAATTTATGGCTATTTTCAACTTTTCCTTGGTCTTCCATTTCATATAATTCTACATCTATTGCATCAATGTTAATTGCAATTATTGGTCAGTGGAGTGTCTTGACATTAGTAACTTTACAACTGACCAGAAAAATCAGAAAATTAGGTAGTTCTAATTCTCAAAAATTACTGACCTAATTATTTAGTTTTGCGGAAGTCAACAGTTCAAAAAATAGTAGTAGCTTGTCTAGATTAAAAATGTAGGTTAAACAATCTACCCTTGCCCTTAGTAAGGGGTTTAATAATGGATAATGGATAATTGATAATTACCTCTGGTTAAAACTGAGAGGATTAAATATAAGGAAATATTATTTCTTCTCTTGGTCGATTGGATATGGCGAGGAGACCCGCTCTTGACAGAGCCACTCCGCTTTATATGTTGCAGAGCAAAACGCCATCCCATCCTAACGGACTGCTCCGCAAACGACCGCTTTTTTCCCCTTAAAAGGCGAGGCTTTAAACCAGAATAATTATTCATTATTCATTATTCATTATTCGGTAAGGGCTAAAGCCCAACTACAAACAAAAACTTTTTCAAGAATGTTAATATTTGGTCAAAATTAATTATTTTGCAAATAAATTGTTAGCTTGTTCTTGAACTTTATCTTCAAACTCAGGCTGAGTAATTACACCATTTTTCAAGTCTTCAAAAAGAGTTAATAAAATTTGGTCTTGCTCCTGTAATTTTAGTTGAAATTTAGCTTCAAGATCGGCTTCAGTAATTGTACCTTCCTTCACATCTTGACTCATATCTCTCAGAAAAGACCTTTGTTTTTTCTTCAGAGAACGAAATACCCAAGGTGGAATAAATTCTGCCTGAGATTCTTGCCATATTCCACGTTTATTTATCTGAGCATCCGCTTCTGCTAATAACAACATTATTGCAGTGTCTCTTGGACATTCGCTAATATAATCATAATAAATTCGACTCAAGCCTTCCTGCACTAAAATATACTGTACAAAAGTACCATCTAATAAATAAACTTCACCAAAACAACGTGGCGATCGCCCTGGTCGTTTTTCTTCTCCAGTAACTTTAACTTTGACTTTATTGCCACTTGTTTCAACTAATTCTTGGAGTCTATCTTTGCCTTTTTCTCCCCATTCAAATTGACTACGATATAGTGGATTTTCATTTTTACTATTCATTTTTTCCACCTGTGAATCTCCCCAACCTTTACGAGTTTCTGGAGTATCAATATAAACAAAACGCACAGTCATTTCCTGGTTATCTTCATCAGAAATAACATCAAAAGTGTCGGCATCTGATACTTTTGTGACAGTGTAAGTTTTGAGGTTATCAAAATATGACGGACTCGGTAATTTTACTTCACCCAGGTGAGTTAAAATATTGTTGATTATTTCTTTCATCAATAATTAAAAATTGCTAGCTTTCTACTAATAATACTAGAAAAAATTATGTAATTGGCATTGAACCGATATTTCGGATATATAAATGTATGGCAAACAAGGGCAAAAAGATTACTCCCCCTGCTGCCCTACTCCTCCACTCCCTGGTAATTATCAATTATCCATTATCAATTATCCATTAATGAAGAGTCCTAATATAATTTGACCACAGGTAAACCTGTTTTGGGAATACTGGTCAGAAAACCCTGTCTTATGGAGTCTAATTTATAAGAGCAAATTAAACTCAATATACTCAGTAATACTGGTACCAAAATAATTTTTACTGACAGATTAATTGCGATTAAAAATAAAGCTAAAATTGCTAAAACTGCTGTAAAATTTTGACAAAAGTCTTTGATTTTGTCTATCAAAATTAGAGATTGCCGACAACTAGGGCAATACTTTGTATGTCTGTGCCAACGATCATATAATTGTTCATCATTTAATTCTAGAAAAGGTGTTTCTGTCATTCCTTGCCATTCAGGTTTTCCCCCCGCAAATTCATCTAACCATTTGCGAAAAGTAACTATACCAACATCAGCTAATGAAGGCATGAAATAGGATTTTTGCCAAGTTTTATTCTCTGTTGATTCGCTGATAGGCCGAAAGTCTAACATTGATATATCTTGGTCACTTAACTTATAGCTAGATAAGTGTTTTAATCCTGTTTGTAAATACTTTGGTAGGAGTTCAAACCACAAGTTACGTTTTTGGGGAGCGGCATCAAAAATAAACGTACCAATATGTTTACAATAACCTGGTTTTGTTGGTACAAAATATAATATAAACAAAGCAGATTTGCCATGAGTAAATTCATATATTGTTGTATTAGAACAGGGAGGAATGAATTTACGCGTAGCATCCATATCTTTGTTAAAAACATTATAACCAGAATGTTTTAAGGTAAAACCATCTTCAGCAGAAATTTCTCCGAATACTTTAAAACGTTGGATAGGAATAGCTTTTTCTGGAGAAAAACCTGCAATTCCTTCATGCAAAAATTGGGCGTGAGAAGGGTCTAAACTACTTTCAATAGAGACAGTATAGCTATAGGGAACTTCTGACATAAACCAATCTATTGAAGAGTTATCAACTTTATCTTCTGGCATCACAGCAGGTTGTTTTAAAATAGAATCTTCAATAGCAGTAGAACTATTATCTGGCCATACCCAAAGTAATCCTTGTAACACTTGAGTAGGATATATAGTTACTTGCGATCGCGTCAGCGGAACGGAGTTCTATCGCTTACTATTACAAGCTGTTTCTAGAGCTTTTTCTTCACTCAACATTGGAATATTTGTACATTTACCTGTTCCATCAAAACACCAACCATGATGCCGACATATTAGGTCTCCATTCTTATCAATACTTCCTAAAGATAACTGTGCTAATTTATGGGGGCAAGTATCATCCATTGCTATCCATTTTTCCTGTTTATCCTGCCAAATTACTAATCTTTTACCAAGTAAAGTTATTGGAGTTGGATTAGAGGTTTCTAGATAATCTATGGGAGTTACTGGATACCATTGTTTAGTCCAAGAAAATTTAGTCATAATGAAATTAATTAATGTATTAACTAGCTATTAGCTTTTGGATAACTGTTTGGTTTTCACGAATTATTTCAGTAGATAATTTATGCAGAAAATCAATTCTTGTATCTTTCAGTTTACCATGTTTGCGTAGCATTCCGTAGGAAAACTTAGCCACTTTAGCCTCTGCTTTTTCATATCTTTTAGACCCTTTAGTTTTATTAGATAATAACTTACTTAACTTTCGTTAGCGTTTGCGTAGTATTCCGATAGGAAAGCTCCTCTGAAAGAGGCTACTTCTTAATTCGTTTTTTGAGTGTTTTAGGAGTATCAACCTTTGTACCATTGCTAGATTTAGCAATGCTAGAAATGCCTAAATATATACCTACTGAATTATCAGTTTGAGGTAAGGTTTCTGGTTGTATTTCTACTACAAAACTCAAGAAATATCTAGTAGGGGCGATTCGCGTTTGCGCAGCATTCCGCAGGAAATCGCCCCCTACAATCTTTGATTACTGTTACTGATGATGGAACAGTAGTTTGTGTTGACCAATTTTAAAGCCTCATGCATGTAAATCTAGCAGTTTGGTTGGACTTTCTAATGCATGAATTTAGGAGGTTTAACAGATTTACCTTTTTTCTGGTCTTTTGTCGAACTGAAAAAGTTTGTAGGGGCGTTAACGATAGTTATGCGCAAGCTTTCGGCCGTTCGCCCCTACGGTTTAAATCATTTAAAGATTGCTGCAATGGTATAGCAGAAACTTCTGATAACCATTCTCTGTCTTCAGTCTTTTTCGATTGAGTGATCAACTGTTTTTGTAGTTGATAATTATTAGGTTTCTTTTCTCCTAATTTATACTTTTCACAGGCAGGAAGCTAGACTATCATTCCAAACCACACGGACACAACCAAATAGCTTTGCGCTCTCGGTATTTTTGTCCCGGTGTTGGATAGATACGATACTTAAATCTAGCTTTCATAACCTGACTTTTAAACTAACAATATGATAACATATTTATCAAAGAAAAACAAATTTAAAAGTTTCCCTAAAAGGGGTAGGCTTTAAACCCAATTTTCTGGTCATCATATTTTACCATTTAATGACAGTCAAAATATTACTTTTGACTTTTGACTTGAGATAAAATGACAATCAAAATATTACTTTTGACTTCTAACTTTTAACTTTTGACTTGAGAATTAATGTTTACCAATTTTTTCATCAAAAAACCAGTATTTGCCTCGGTCTGTTCCCTACTAATTATCCTGATTGGATTAGTAGGTTACACTCGTCTACCAGTGCAAGAATTTCCGACTATTGAGCCTCCAGTAGTTAGCGTGCAAACTAGCTACCCAGGAGCTAACCCAGAAGTAGTAGAAACAGAAGTAACAGAAATTCTCGAAGCAGAAATTAACGGTGTCGAAGGAGTCAAAACTTTGACCTCCAGCACCAGAGAAGGTTCAAGTTCCATAAATGTTGAATTTGAACTAGACCGCGACCTAGAAGCAGCAGCTCAAGATGTTCGTAGTCGAGTTTCCCGTGCTATGAGAAGACTTCCCGATGAAGTTGATGCGCCAGTAGTTTCTAAACGAAGTAGCGATGATGAACGAATTATTTGGATTGCTTTAACTGGGGAAAAATACACCTCCTTAGAGTTAAGCAACTACGCCGATAAATTCATCAAAAATGTCTTAGAAACTGTCAACGGAGTGGGTAGTATTTTGATCGGTGGCGAACGTCGCTACGCTATGCGACTATGGTTAGACCCCAAAAAAATGGCTGCCCGAAATATTACGGCATTAGATGTAGAGCAAGCACTTAGACGACAAAACGTAGAAATTCCCAGTGGGAGAATAGAAGGGAAATTAACCGAATACCCAATTCGGACTTTTGGTCGTCTGCAAACTACAGAAGAATATAAAAATCTAATCATCAGACGAAATGATGATAATTCTCTCACCAGACTCAGGGACATTGGTAGAGCAGAAATTGGAGCACAGAACGACCGCACCCTTGCCCGTTATAATGGTAAACCTGCAGTAGGTCTTGGTATCAGTAAACTATCCGGGGCAAATATCATAGAAGTTGCCAACGGCGTTAAAACCAGGATGAAAGAATTATCCAAAGACTTCCCAGAAGGAATGGAATACTACATCAGCGTTGACTACTCAACATTTGTGGAAGTTGCCATCAAAGAAGTTTGGAAAAGCTTATTTTTAGCAATTTGTTTAGTTGTCTTAGTTATCTATGCGTTTTTGAGAGATTGGCGAGCAACTCTCATTCCTACTATTACCATTCCCGTTTCTCTCATTGGTGCCTTTGGGGTAATGTTTTTCATGGGATTTTCCATCAACACCCTCACCCTATTTGCTCTCACACTATCAACAGGTTTAGTAGTAGATGACACCATTGTTGTCTTAGAAAATATAGTTCGATATATTCAAGAAGAAGGCAAAACTCCCATGCAAGCAGCCATGTTAGGAGTGAGCGAAGTAGTATTTGCCGTCATTGCCACCACCGTTGTATTAATTGCCGTCTTCTTACCAGTCGGATTTTCTGGAGGTTCTGCGGGGCAAATATTTAATGAATTTGCTCTAACTATTGCAGTCTCAGTCGTATTATCCACCTTCGTCGCTTTGACTTTAGCACCAACCTTATCAGGGCGAATCTTAAAAAGACACGAGCCAAAAGAACATAAAAAATTCCTTTCCCGCGTGGTTGCTATTCCCCTAGATTTATTTGATTATGCTCTAAGTCGCATCTCAGCAATATACGATCGCTCATTGCGTCTATTGATGAGAATGAAACCATTAATAATTTTAGGATTTGTCCTTTCTTTCTGGTTAATCTTTTGGCTATTTCAACAATTGCCCCAAGGATTTTTGCCCACAGAAGACCGGGGGCGAGTATTTGTATCTGTTTCTGCACCAGAAGGTGTAAGTGTTCAATATACCGATAATGTCATGCGTCAAGTAGAAGATAAACTCTCTCAAGTCCCTGAAATGAGAGGTTATTTCAGTATTGTGGGATTTGGTCGTTCTGCCCAAGCTAACCGAGCTTTTGCTTTCACCAACCTCAAACCATGGTCAGAACGCAAGAAACCAGAGTCAGCACAGCAAGAAATTGTTAAACGGTTGTTTGGAGCATTTGCTCCCATTACTGATGGACGAGTATTTCCCATTAACCCTGGTTCTTTGCCTGGTAGAGGTCGTAGTCAACCAGTAGAATTTGTGTTGCAGGGAAATGATTTAGAAGAATTAGCGCGAGTATCTGAAGAATTTACCACTGAAGCGCAACAGTTACCCCAGTTGAATAATATTGATACAGATTTGAAAATTAATAAACCGGAGATATCGGTAGAAATTGACCGCGCTCAGGCATCTAATTTAGGCGTGTCGGTAGAGGATATTGCGCGAACATTGCAAATAATGATGGGAGGGGAAGATATTACTAACTTTACCCAAGGAAATCAACGTTATGATGTAATTGTGCGAGCTGAGAAACAGTTTCGTAATAGTTTACAAAATATTGATGATTTGTATGTGCGGACTGAGTCAGGAGTAATGATACCTTTGAGTAATGTGGTGAAGGTAAGTACAACAACCACTCCTCCTCAGATTAATCATTTTAATAGATTTCGTTCGGCAACTATTCAAGGAAGTCCTGCTCCAGGGGTGAGTCTGGGTGAGGCGTTACAAGCGTTGGACGACTTGGCAGACCGGATTTTACCTGCTGATATGCGAACTGATTTAAAAGGTGATTCAGCGCAGTTTAGAGATGCTGGTGAAGCGACGGCGTTTATTTTTGGCTTGGCAATGATCTTTATTTTCTTGACTTTGGCAGCTCAATTTGAGAGTTATATTGACCCGGTAGTGATTTTGTTGGCAGTACCGTTATCTTTGTTGGGTGCTTTTGGAGCGTTATGGTTAGCGCAGTTGGAGATTAATGTTTATAGTCGAATTGGGTTGATTATGTTGATTGGTTTGGCAACGAAAAACTCAATTTTGATTGTGGAATTTGCTAATCAGTTGTTGGCAGATGGTATGTCTATTACTAAGGCGGCAGTTGAAGCATCCCGTTTGCGATTTCGTCCAATTTTAATGACAGCGTTTTCTACCATTTTCGGGGTAATGCCATTAGCTTTTGCTTCTGGTGCAGGTGCTGCGAGTAGGGTTTCAATTGGAATGTCGGTTATGGGTGGTATGTTGCTTTCTACAATCTTGAGTTTGTATGTAGTGCCGATATTTTATGTGATGGCGAAAGGTTTGCAGTCACGTTTATTTCATAAATCTGTTGAAGAATTGGCAGGGGGTTATGAGATGAATGGTTTTTCTAATGGTAATGGCAATGGCAATGGTTATACTAACGGAAATGGAAATGGTAATGGTAATGGTAAGGCAAGTTATGTTAAGGATGGTGTGAAAGAGGTTAAAAAATAGGCGTTTAGTTATTTATAGAGGGAGCGTGGAGACCCACCCCTAACCCCTCCCAGGAGGGGAATTTGGGGAGATCGGGAATCTGGAGGCAAATTTTCACCTTATTTCCTCTATTATTTTTTTCGGTAGTTGGTGCATTGTAATGGTATTAGTATCTAATTATTTTTTTCATGGTATAGCCAGTGGGAGCATCTTGCTCCCGTTCTAAGTCTTCCAGGACTGCACGGAAACTAAATCTAGTGAGGGCGAATGCCATTTCCTAAGGTCATGCTCCGCAAACGCCCCTACATATGGCATTTTTAAAGTTAATTTGCGTAAGTCCTGTCTTCCTTATCTCTACCTACCATTACTATGCAGGACTACCTTTTTTTCTAGCTCCTGACTTCCCCTCCCCTCCTGGGAGGGGTTAGGGGTGGGTTGGGAGGGGCGAGGGGTGGGTTGACTCCCTACTCCCTACTTTCAAGCTACCGAGCAGCAAACAATCTACTCGCATGAGGTTCCCCAGGCAAATCTTCAACAATTGCACCTTGCTGTTTCAGCTCTCTCTTCATCTGTGCAGATAGTCCAACACCAAGAGAAAATCGAGTATCCTTCACATTAACCCCATTTATCTGGGTATTCTTGAGGTCAGCACCACTTAAATTAGCATGACTCAAATTTGTATCAATTAAAATTGCTTTCTGTAAATTAGCGCGACTCATATCAGCATAACTGAGATTAGCATAACTCAAAATTGCCCCACTCAAGTCAGCAGCACTCAAATCTGCCCCACTCAAATCTGCCCCACTCAAATCTGCACGAGTCAGGTTCGCCCCACTCAGATTTGCCCCACTCAGATTTGCACAATACAAATTAGCACCAATCAAAGTAGCATTGTACAGATTAGCGCCAATTAAATTTGCTCTAAATAAATTAGCCCGGAATAAATTAGCACGAAACAAACTCACACCAGCTAAATTCACATTACTAAGCTCGGATCTAAATAAATCAATATCCCGAAAATTTCTTTCTCCAGAGGCATAACGCGCCAAAAATTCTTCAATTTTCATAATTTTCTCTTAAAATTTTCTTGATGTTTTCATCTAAAACTTTAGATGTGTTTCTCTTGTCTGTAAGTTTTAAACACATAAAGACAAGAAACCTATACTAATTATTTTGGACTGTTTTAAAAATGTTAGATGATTTCTATAACAATATTTTACAAAAGTTATATTTGCTTGATATATGCCAATAAAAGTTAAAATTTTATCAAAAAAGTCGATGGATACAAATATAAAAATTTATATACATTTAAGTTGCACTTTTTATAATTTTAAATCAACCTCTATATAGCAATCCTATATCATTAATAAAAAATCAAAAAATAGATCAAAAATTTGAAACTATCAGACCTTTTCCCCTTACGGGGTGACAAGCGCCTCAAAAGAATTGTGGAGTAAAAGATATGACTCCCTTGAAAAAATGGAATGTTTTTCTCATAATAATAATTCTTCTTATTAAGGGTGTGGGTGAGCGATATAGCTGCCGCACTTGCTCCGCCAACGCTCACCCACACCTCCTTTTTTAGTTGGTTTTTATGTCAATATTGATGGTAGCCATCAACCATATTTGATGCTCAAAAAAGTCGGTCTACTAACGCAAATAGACCGACCCCAATGGATTTTTTTTCATTATATGAGTCATATTTTAAACAATCTTTGACCGATACTCAAGTCCAAACTTTGAAAATTTGAGTATGGCTAATTACTGTCCAGAAAACTGTTTACTTATTCAAGACTCACATTTTAGCATATCACGTGTGAAACCGCAACATTGATTGGTTTTCCCATCTCTGTGCTCCCCTGCGGGAGAGCGCGGGTCTTCAACCAACGTTGAGATAAACTATTTTTGTGACGGGCCAACTAATCCAAAAAACGGAAAGACATGGGTAAAACAAAAAAAAGGAAACAAACACCAAAAAACATAAAATTATCTCTACCCAAACAATCAACACCACAATCAGCCAATTTCTATGTACAAGAAGACTTTGAACCAGATCGATCTGGTTTCTGTCTGGCGAAACAGCAACGTTTTTCCCAATCTTTGCTCTGGGAATTACAGCGAGATTACTTTAACCGACGAGGTATAGACGCTTGGCGAACAGGGGAAGTTCCCCACTACATCACCAGTAACCCGACTATAGCTAACAGCTACGCCGAAATTGTCTTAGCCTGTTGGCAGGATCAAAATCATCTGGTCTCCAGCAAACAACCCTTTTTCATCTGCGAATTAGGGGCAGGTTCAGGTCGTTTTGCTTTCCATTTCCTGACTCGCCTCACTCACCTTTGCCAACAAGCTCGTATTCCTCTCAGCAACTTCCGCTATATCTTAACCGACTTTGCCCCAAGTAATCTCCAGCAATGGTCTCAACACCCCCGCTTTCAAGCCTGGTTTAAACAGGGTGTCTTAGACATAGCTCTGTTTGACATCAATCATTCCGACCAACTCACTTTGCAATATAGTGGTGATATTCTCTCTGCCCAAACTCTCCAACGCCCTCTTGTGGCGATCGCTAATTATTTCTTCGACAGCATTCCCCAAGACCTGTACTATATCAATGGTAACAAAATCCAAGAATGTCTTGTCTCCCTATACTCTGATGTAGATCCTCAAAGCTTGAATGCTTCTGAGCTACTCCAACATTTACATCTGTACTACGACTACCAAACCACTGCTCCCTCCGAACTCGCGCCTCAATTTAGATCTCTGTTCACTCACTACCAAAACACCCTTACCAATACCCACCTAATCTTTCCCTCCGCCGGACTAATGTGCCTGCAAAGGTTGCAAAACTTATCACAACAGGGACTATTACTCCTCTCTGCTGACAAAGGCTACGCCGATCTCGGCCACCTCCAAGGCAATGCTCCTCCTCAACCTATACAACACCACGGTTGCTTTTCCCTCAGCGTTAACTATCCCATTTTACAAGACTTCTGTGAGCAAAATGGGGGTATCGCCCTGATGCCTGCCGTTAAGCATAACAGTATATGTGTCGTTTGTCTAATTATGTGCGATGGAGCCAGTCGTTATTTAGAAACCCAGGGTGCTTATAATCGCCATGTCCAAACTTTTGGCCCGGATGACTTTTTCACCATTACCAAACACGCCCGACAAACCATCGATCAGATGAACTTAGAAGCAATCCTGGCCTATTTGCGTTTGAGCTATTATGATAGTCACCAATTTGCCCGCTATATCCCCCGCTTGATGGAACTAGCTCCCAGTTTCACTGCTCAGGAAAAAGTAGCGATCGCAGAGGCTATTGAGCAAGTGTGGCATCTCTATTTTCCATTGGGCGAGGATCGAGATTTGGCTAACTTAATTGCTAAACTATGCTATAAAATAAAAGAATATGCTCAGGCTTTGACTTACTTTCAATATTCTACTGATATGTACGGCGAAGACAGTGAGACCTCCAACTATATAGCTCTTTGTAAACAATTTCTAGATTAAGTCAAATTCAAAATTCAAAATTCAAAATTCAAAATGAATAAAGTACAATAAGCGTAGGTTGGGTTGAGGAACCGAAACCCAACAACAACTTTTCCCGAATTATTAATTATTAATAATTAATTAATTCGCGCCTTGAAGCCTCCCCTTGGATAGGGGAAAAAAAGTGCTCTTGAATTTCCCAATATTCAATTCCGTAACGGTTTTAACCTTCTTGTAATTATCAATTACCCATTATCAATTATCAATTCTTATAGTTTATAGGACTTAAGCTGACGCTGACTAAAGGGCGATCGCTCTATTAATTGGGATTCAAAGACTTGGGTAGGTTGGGTTGAGCGCCAGGGATACCCAACAATAAGGTAGGTATTAGTTTTAACGGTGTTGGGTTTCATCCTTCAACCCAACCTACTTTCCTCGAGGGCGATCGCTCTATTAATTGGGATTCAAAGACTTGGGTAGGTTGGGTTGAGCGCCAGGGATACCCAACAATAAGGTAGGTATTAGTTTTAACGGTGTTGGGTTTAATCCTTCAACCCAACCTACTTTCCTCGAGGGCGATCGCTCTGAAAATTGGGATTGAATGACAATGCTAATTCAAAATTATGAGTTGGAAATTCAAAATTGCTCTGATTTTTTTTGAATTTCTAATTTTGAATTTTGAATTGACTTGGATGATGGATAAGGTGACTCGGCAATACGCGCAGGGTGCGGAATATGTTCGCATTGAGTCTTACCTTACCCATTGGTTGCGTTGGGTTATAAGTGGGTTGGGTGGGTTGTTGTCTTCTTTGTCGGTTGGGGTTTTGATAGATGATGCGGTGCGTTGCGGCGGGGCCTAACGCACCCTACCAGGCTTAACCCGAGTTGGCCGGACAACTGATTCATCACCTGTATTCAATATCATTCATTATGCTGTACAGTCTCCTGCTCGTTTCCGGATCAATTATACTCGGCATGATGATCACGTGCCTCACGTTCGCATCAGAACCGTTTGTCTCAATCCCTGCACCTCTAGGCTTGAATAACATTTCCACACCCGCATTATCCCTTTCTTCTCTCACTTTTGCGTCCATTGCTGGGTCCTGATTTACACCTACCAACTGATTTCGCAACGATAATTTTGCACTGTGGATCGCATGAGTGGCTTCGGCGGTATCATGTAAATGTTCTTCTCCGGTGAACATTACCATCATTTTGACCTCCTGTTCGTTATCCATTCGATCCACCAGTTGACCCGCTAAGTCTAAATTTCTTTGGACTAACATAAGTGAGTACTCTGACCTTAGTACCACCGGATCAGGCTGATCATTACTCGGTTTAACCGTCTGCCGGAAATGATCAGACCATTTCAGAGTACTCGATTCAACTGGGGATAATCCTTGAATGTGTGTCACATTTTCCACATACCCCCTTACCTCTTTATTATCGTTTGTTTCTGAAAAATTCAGCCCAACGGCATCCTGATCTCCTCTTTGCAGCAGATAAATAGCCTTTGACATCTTCTCAAACAGTTTTGTTTGCGCATCGCCGATCGCCGTCCATTGTTCTTCTGTCACGCTTCCCCGTAGCCAACTAAACAATTCCGACCCCATCTTACCAAAGATCGCAACCTCCTTCTCAACCATAGTTTGTGGGAGAGCTTGATCCAACTCTTCCGCCCTTCGGAGGGGATCAAAGCTGCCATCTCTCAATAAGCTGAGCATCTCCAATATCATACTATCCCAGAATAAGTCCGCGCTGATCCTTGTCTCTAAATCATCATTCTCCGTATATTCCCATGGGTATACAGTGTCATCCAACCCTCCCGATGCCTCCTCAAGATCATCTTTCTCTTTGTCTTCCTTCTCTCCCGATTCCTCCTCAAGATCACCTTTTAAAGTGTCTATTATTGTTTTCTTTATCTTTTCATAAGCTTTCTTCTCAATTTCACTCAGCCCCTTGACTGCCACTGAGTAGTGGGCTCGCAACGTCTCAACACGACTATGTGCTTCTCCCATGATTAACATCACCTTTTTTCCGGCTTTCTTCAACTCTTTTACTTGCTGAAGCGCCTCCCTGTTATTTTTAAATGTATTTTCAGACGTCATCCGCTGAGCTAATACAGGTAGTGGCCTAACTTTAGGTCCCCATTCCTGGAAAGCACGTGCATGCGGGAACCCTCGATTTATTTCAGGTGAAAAATTATCATACTCACGGTGATGCGTCCTGAGCGCTTGGGGAATTTCTTGTCCTCGTCTTAGCAAATCCACTAATGGTCTTACCCTTTTTTCGATTTCTTCTATCAAATCTCGGTCTCCTGCAAGTTCGCTTTCTTTCTCATCATTGTTTGAGTCTTGCACCGTCGCCTGATTTCCATTCAATGCCTCGTCCAGCAACTGCTCGAGGGCAAAAACTTTCAAACGATCCCATTCGGCTACAGCCATTACGTTCAACACCCGGTACCAAGCATCTTCAGCATTACCCGAATTGACAATCTCAACTCGATATTCATTTATCCGTGCTTTATCCAAGTCAGTCAAATTGTCCATGACAAGGTTGAGGTTGTCAGCGGGAACCGACGATGACTTTTGTGTTGCTTGTAGGTTGGGATCGGTTGTTATTGCCGTATCATCTCCTGTCGGCAATATTCCAGAATTTCGTCTTTTTCTTTTTCTAGAGCTTCCATTGTCTTTGGATAAATCCGAGCCCGATATCTGGCTCTCTTCGTCGTTTGAGACCTCATCACCCGAGGATTTCTGATCTGTGTCTATTGATTGACTCATATCTTCTACCAAAGAGTCAGGACTTGAATTATTTGGGTCTTGAGTCTGCTGGCTGCTCTTTTGCATCGACGAGGTTCTCGGACGGTTCATGTCATTAGATTGCTGAGTAAAAGACATCTTCTTATTATTATTACTTCGGGGCGAGTCCATTTCGGTTAAACCTCCATATAATTAAATGTTCTTATTTTCATGGAATTGTAATTTGATCTTGTTCCGGTAGCATCGGTGCGTGGATTAGGAAAACTTACCCATGGGTCCGAAACCATTCCACATTTGTACAAACCGCCACCCTGCCTTCCTTACGCCATTGTGTAGGGATTCGAGCATATAAGATGTGTGTACTAGAATCAACTTACACCTAACTAAACTGCTGCTGCAACTCAGGAGTATCCCGAGCCACATCACTCACAAACTGAGCCGATCGCAACACTAATTGGGGAGCTTCTTCAAAGGCTCTTTTAATATCCGCCTCGGCATAAGCTAGCACCTCGCCCTCCTCCGTCTCAAACTTTTGGGGTGCGATATCATCAATAATATCATCCCGCTCCAAAAACTGTTCCAAAGGTTCCAAGGGAACAAAGGCTGCATAAAAACCCCGTACCCTCTCTTGTGGACTTGCATCCCGTGCCAGGGGCAGATAGGCTATTTTACCATTCGCCATTTCCGTCGGATAGAGCATCCGTCCTTTCCCCAAGTCATATCTGGGACGCAGTTTCGACAAAGTTTCCCGTTGTTTATCTCGACTCACCTCCGGGAGACTAAAACCATCCCAGAGTTCCGTCCCATCCTTAGCTTCACGCACCGGTCTCGGAGGCGTATCAATATTGCTCCGGGTTACCCCACCAGCAAGTTTCTGGGCTCGTTGGGCACGACGTAAAGCCAGGTCAGCAGAGTCGTCCTTCATGGCAGTGCGACGGCGTTTCCGTTCGTGGTCTTCCACCACCTTATCGGGAATAAAATACCCACTGAGCTTTTCGCGATCGCTAGCCTCACTTTCCATAGGCAGATAACGAGTTTTACCATCAGGAGTAATTACCCCATAAAGTTTACGCCTCTTACCAAGATCAATTCTTGGGGCCTTATTACTCATGGCATTAGCTGCACCGAGGGGAGCTTTGCTACTGATGGCATCATCATCTACATATAAACCAGCAGCCAGTTCCTCAGCAGTCGCATCACCCTTTTTCGGAACATATTTTCTCCCATCGGCAGTTTCCACCGCAAACAGATTCCGCCCTCTCCCAAAGTGATACGAGGGAGGTATGTCCAAAACCTTTTTGGCGATCGAATCTTTCTCCACCGCCTCATTCTGAACATATTTCCCCTGACTCAACTCCTGGGCAGTAGCTTCATCTCGTTTTGGCAGATATTCTACCACAGTTTTCCCGTCTTTATCCACAGTAGTCGTGGCAAATAGAGTTCGTCCCCTAGCAATATCTCTGGTGGTTTGGAACCTAGCCTCCCCTGGTTTTGCCAGTTTATTCACTGGTGCCTTGCTAATGTCATCATCCTTAATAAATGCTCCAGAGTCTTTTTCAGCATCGCTGGCATCTCTTTCAATGGGAAAATATTTAGTTTCTCCCCCTTGGGTTACCGGATAAAGCATACGACCTTTGCCCAGGTGATATGTAGGTTTACCATCCTGATCCGGTTTGAGTTGAGTCCGGCTCACATCCCGACTGGCATCTTTTCCCCGTAACCCAGGGGGTTTACCCACCGTCGGAGAGGAAGAATCCCGACTTACCAAGGTATTTGCCCGTTTTTGTCGGCCTTCGACATTGGCATTACCTCCATCCGATGAGCGACGTTTCTGGGAGCGACTATTCGGAGGATTTCTACCTGGACTCTTGATGGCATTTTGCCTATCTATCTGCTTTTTGCTTGGTGACATAATCTTATCCTAAATTCTAAAATCCGAATAATTACCGAAGAATTAATAATTCAGGACTTACGCAGGGACTCTACATATAGCGAGGGCGAATGCCATTCGCCCCTACAGATGGTGCTTTAAAGGTCAATTTGCGTAAGTCCTGTAATTAATATGATGTCAGGTTGAATAGTTATAAATAACGAGAGAGGACTCAGGAGCACCCCCCTAACCCCCCTTTTCAAGGGGGGAACTGGAAGTCCCCCTTTTTAAGGGGGATTTAGGGGGATCATTGATGTACTGCACGCCTTATGAAAACTATTATATTCAGGAGGAACAAGTTTTTTTATCACTAATTACCCGGACATGATATAAATAATTAAATAATTTAGGTTTAAAGCCTCCCCTTGAAAGGGGAAATAAGAAAAAATTTTCCTTTTATTCAATCCTCTTCCTTTTAGGGAGAGGTAATTATCAATTATTGAACATACGTCATTGCGACTTACACTCCGTGGAAGGTTTGCGCAGCATTCCGGAACGGATAGCAATCTCAAGGGTTTAGGAGATTGCTTCCTATCGTCGCAATGACGACTGTTTAACCAGATTCTATATCAACCCATCACCCTAGCAAGGGATTGAGAGAATACAGCTATCAGCTTTTAGCTATCTTGATAACTGTTCACTGATAACTGTTCACTCTCCTAAACCTTAGCCTTATAAACCAAGATCATCTCCGCATTCTTCAAGGTACTACGATCGCCCTTCAGAGCAAACCTCCAAGTAGTCCCTTTCTGCCCCACACTCAAGATATTAGGTTGCAGATAAGTATTATTTGGCACTTGCAGATTGTCGTTGATAGTAAAGATAGCCCCACTGCTACCCCCTTCATACTCATAACGTATGAACAACCCAATAATCTTACTACTCATCATATTAGGGAACATACTGCGGGTAAAATCAATCTCGACCTGATCAACATCACCAGCAGTGAGCGCCTCCCATTGATCCGGGAAATTATAAGCCAAATCAAAGAAGCTAGTAGCATGATAAGGCTTGAGAACCCCTTTCACCTCATTGGCAAAACGACTACCCCCTTGCTTCGCAGTATAGCGCAGCTTAATAGTAACATCCAGGAGATCCGCAGGATTGTAAGACCCTTTCATGCCATTGAGTTCCAAGCGCCAGTTAGACACAGCTCCCGTCCCCTCAAAAGGAAGGTAACGCTCATCCCCAAAATTCAACTGGAACATACCATTATTTTCCGTGTACTGATCCACATGGGATAGCGCCACCTGTTGATTAGCCCGCCAGTTAGCCCGCACATTCGTGGTAGCTTCATTGGAAGGGTTAATCAAGTGTTTCACCGCCTTGATATCCGTATCCATCACCAGCTTGTGACCCAGTTGAGTTAAGGTTGCATTAACACTTTGACCTTCCCCGATATCAAAAGCAAGGGAGATAGTTTTAATCTGGCGCCTGTAATGACCAGGGAAATCATAATCAAACAACTCCTCGCTCAAGCGGAAAGTACAGACACCCTTAGTTTTGAGAGCCAATAAAGCCATCGGGTCAGTTTCCAGCAGCGAAATATTCTTAGTGATTTCCAGAGGACGGCTATTCATTTCCATGTAAGCCTTTTCCATGCGGTCTAGATCCAGCTCAAGCTGCGCCCCAGACAGCAATCCTTTCTTCATGCTATCCCAATACATTCCGCCGATATAGTTCACCTCACCCGCCTTGATTCCATGCTCAAAAATAAACGCTTGTTCCGCTTTTTTGGCATAATCATGGGCAAGTTTATAAGTTTGGTAAAACAGACCCGAAATCTTACCACTCATCCAATTATATAGTTCCAAATTCGAGAACTTACTATTCATAAACTTAGCGATCGCTTCCAGATTTTCGATCTCCTTCTGGTGAACCAGCAACTCCTGTTCTGCCACAGTGATGCTATGTTTTTGAGCCTCAATTTGATGTTTAATTTGTTCTATTTCGCTACTAGCCATTTTCTTTTGCAGTATCCAGTCTTCCTCAGAACGCTTGAACTGAGCCTTTATGCCAGCAACTTCACCACCCATACTAAATCCTTCAGCGACCGATTCAGTGGATTCCCCAAACTTGCCTAACATATCACCTATGTTTCCACCACCGTAAGTAAACCCTAAGCTGAAAACACCTATAGTGTTTTGTCCAAGCAGATAGGACAGACCACTGGTAATCTTGCCTAAAACCACCGAACCGTGAACTGAAGCAGCAGTCAACATCATGCCAATTTGAGTCTCCTCCTCAGGTAAATAACCCGTCTTAATCAGATCTTTATAGTGACTCTTTTGTTCCTCTGCACTGGTTAGACTTTCCTCTAGGTTACTCAGGGAATCTTTTGCTTCCAAAATGTGCTCTTCTTTGATATAGGTCATCATGCCATGGATAACGGACTCCTGTTTGTTTTGCAGCAAACTAAGTTCTTCTGTATCTTTCTTCTCCAAAGCAGACAGGAGAGCATCACCCAAACCTTTCAGCTTGCCCACTAAATCACGAGCTTTTGCCATCATGGAACTAAAACGGTAATCCGGCACATTAGCTGCCCCCATTGCCATGGCAGCAGCTCCAGCAATACTACCTCCTCCGGCAACTGCATTCACCAATGCCATAGGATCAATAGGCGGCTGGAATAAAGGTAATGGTTGGGCAACCCCATCAATATTTAGGCAAGCGCGAATCTTAGCGAGTCGGTCTTCTACCCGCGTCCAATATTCTGTAAACAGTTCATTTTCCTTGAGGTAGAAGTAGGGGTTGGTGATGGTATCAAACTGAGTGGCTGCAAAGCTGAGACCCTCTGGTTCCACGATATCACCGTTGGCGTTTGTATTTTCTAGCTCATAGAGGAAGTCGTAATCGTCGCTGTTGAAGTAGCCTCCATTCTCAGCCAAGCCGTCATAGGTTGTGGTATCCTCCAGCACTACCCGACCAATACTCTCTGGTTTTTCACCCAAGATGTCGTAGGCAAGGATATAGAGCATTCGCGCCTCATTGATACTCTCGCGGGTGTACTGACGGAAGAGCATATCTCCCCAATCAAGGAGATTATCGATATAGCGCATAACGATCGCTTTCCGGTAGGCAATGGGACGCAGAGCAGCAATGGCATGAGGATCGAAGGGATCGTCCAGGTATATTGCTAGCTGGGCACTGTAATTGCTCATCAGGGTTAGGCGATATTCGAGTTTTTTGATGATTTCCACCACTTCCTGCATTTCGCTCTGCCAGGTTTCCAGGAGAGTATCGCTGCTGGTATCAAGTCCATCAATAGCTCCTTTTAGAGCCTCGTAGCTGGTCCAGGCTTCAATATTAGCCAATACAGACTCATCCTCAGAATAAGCTTCATTAATAGTATTCACTACGATATCAAGGGAAGCCTCAAACTCGTCATCAAGGTTGGTTTTACCAAGGAAGACATTTTGATAATCAGCAAGATCGGTTGCCAGAGCTTCTAGGGCATTACGAGCTGCTGATACCGTGGCTGCGTCTGTGAGAGACTCAAAGGCATCTAGGTCCTTCTCCAGGCTTGCTATTAGAGCATCAGGATCGACTGCGAGGAAAGGCAAGAATTTCCAGTAATCTGACACTTCTGTGGGGTCGAAAATATATTCGTACCACTTTTTCGCCTCTTCAAACTTCTGGTCAGCGTTGAGGGTTTGTGCAATCAGGAAGGGTGCATGGAAGAAGAGTTCCCAGTAGTACAGACCATTTGCACTGTTGAAGTCGAGATGGGTGTTGATTGGCTCCGACTTAAAGCGATTACCATTCATCTGAATGTTACTTGGACTGGAAGCCTCAGTGCTGATAGTGGGAGATTCATTAATCTCCTGGGTAGACATCTGTAGAAAGTCGCTAATCTCTCCAGCAAACAGGATTTGGTTGAGTTGTTCTGCGGTACTAGAGGTTAAACGGATGACCTCATAACTTACATTTTCGAGTTCATAAGGTTCAGCTTGATCTTGTTCTAGGGTATAGCCTAGATAGGTATCATCTTTAATCAAACAAAGCTTCTTGTTATCGCTACTATCAGTATAGTTTAAAGCAGCAGTTATGCCATAATGCCGAATCTCCCATGGCATATTACCCCAATTGTCTACTATCGGTAATGGGCTGCCTAGATCGGTGTAATTCTTTTGATTCGCTTCAATGTCATCAGCTTCAATGCGATAGTAGTTTTTGCCCGAGAATAGGTAGATATAATTATTGAGAACAAAAACCGCATCAACCTCAACCAAACTAGCCTTTGGTCTGCCAAAAGAAACTTCAGGAACACTATAAAAAGTCTTGGGATAGTCGGGCTCGACAAAATTTTGAATGGTGCTTGATTCAACATTCAACAAGTACCTGTAATATTCACTCCCGTTAATCAAATAGAGAGATTCACCTGCCACAAAAGCAGCATCTACTCGCTGTTCGCTCTGCAAGGTGGTGAAGTTAGTAGCCCCCCACACACCAACAGTTGTGAGTATATCACCCGTATCACTCCGATAATACTGCTGGTTCGCGTTGTTAAACAGATAAGTAGTCGAAGTAGTGATGTTGTCATTCTCATCCTTTTCTGAGAATGTAAAGGCTGCATCAATTTTTTCCCATTCAGAAGGCAGCCCCTCATTATTGTTGAGTATGGTTTGAGGGTAGTTTGCATCAGGAGTAGAATTAAACTCACCAGTAGTCCCATTTAGGGAATAACGGAAATAGTTTGCACCACAGAATAGGTAGAGTTTGTCCGCTGTGCCCACTTCTCCAGTTCCAATCAAGGCAGCATCAACGGCCTCAATCTCATTTAAACTGGCAGAGTCACGAAGATAGTCAGACAGTTTGAGATCCGTTACATTACCACTTGTTCCAATTGTTCCACTTGTTCCACCTGCCAGCGCATCAAGAATATCCTGGGGGCTTTTGTCATTCGTAAAACGATGATAGGTATTGGAATCAGTGATGATTATAATGTATTTCTCTCCAGTGTTGTCATACGCAGTAGTGAAAGCTGCTGTAACATTGACATTGGTGTTATAGATATAAGTCCCACTACCAAAATCCACCCCTAATTCCGGAAGATAAACAGTCTCTGAGGAAGACTTGCTCCAAGCTTGGGCGGTGCTGGAGTTTTGACCACTAAAGAAGAGAAGGCTATAAGTAGTCGTTCCTGTGCTGTCAGTGTAATCAAATCCAGCCACTAAACTGCTCAAGTCGTCATCATCATTAAAGATGCCACCAAATACACCAGGAATTTTTTGCCCTGTAAAGTTTTCCGGGAAATCTTTTACATAGAAGCTGCCTCCTTGAGCGTCAATCATCCACAGGCCATCATCTATTTTGATGAGCGCGACGGGTTTGATTTCTGTTTCATCGTCACGATCAAATATAGATTTGATTAATGACTTCGCTGTGATTCCCTCTACTAAAGTTCTGGTGCCATTACTGCTGTAAATTCTGTAAGTATCATCAGTGTTGTCAAGGATAAATAAGGTATTGTCAAAAACCACAGCAGCGAAGATACTACTGACAAGTCCAATAGAGGAGCCAGATAGGCCAAAAACCTCATTCATGGTTTTTATTGTCTCAGAATCGCGACGCAAGATAGTACCGGTTTCATTATTGAACCAGAAGGTAACACCATTATTATCAGTAAATGCAGCATCAACACTGCTCCAGCTAAGGCCCAAGTTATTAAGCTCTTCTAATAAGTCCTCCTTTGCGCTCGTCAAAGTTAAAAAAGACGAACCATTGTACTTGTAAACCTCCCCATCCAGGGTCAGATAGGTAACGCCGTCACTGTCCACATGGGCCGAATCAACATTTCCCTGAAGTTGCATCGGATTGGAAGTGCTTTCATCTATACCCCAGCGACTACTGATCGTCTGGGCATTTTGAACAACAATACCATCAACAGAAACAATCAGATAGGTTTCATTGTCTAGGAAGTAGTAGATGTCGCCATCTTCAAATACCTGAACTGCAGCAGTGATCTGAGTACCTGAAGGAATTTGTTGGAATGGGGTGTCATCACGTAGGTCTTTCAAGTCGGTTTCAACTATTGCATCTGGAGAGGGCTTAACCAGAAAACTACAGCCCTTATGGTTATAGGCAAACCAAGGTCCATCCACAGAGTTATCACTGTTGTTCAGCATCACCACATTATCTGCTTCAATACTCCCCTCCTCAAACAAATCTTCAAAGAGTGTTTGACCAGTATTAGCGACCTCCAGCGGTGCTTCTTCTTGGGAATACAGTTCTGGCGTCAGCTTATAGCCTCGATTGTAGGGACCTTGAGGGGCATCGGCATCATAGGTATCACTCACGGAGTATTGCACGCGGATGAAGATATTTTCGTAGTCGTAACCCTCTAACTTGCTGGAATTTTCAACAAAAATCTCCACATTGGAAATGTACAGAGATGTCTTGAGATCGGTCATATAATAGGTTGTGCTCTCATTATCGTCATCAGTGAATTTGGCCTCATACGTCTCCATAGTCTCTTCAAAGCTGGTTTGCAGTAGTTGTGGCTGGCTCCAGCGCTTGTTGAGGTTGTAGAAGGAGTAGTAAACTTTGATTTCCTGTTCGCTATTGCCCGAAGATGACACCTCTTGATTGCCGTCTTCGTCTTGGCTACTGGTGGTGATAATAGCCGAGGCGGGATCTTCCGAACTTTCTGTCACCACAGCCCAGAAAACAAATACGCGATTAAAAGCAAACACTGGCTCGACACGAGTGGCCTCTATTGTAATGTCTAGTTCTTTCCAAGGTTCCCAGATAGCAGCGGCGCTATCACCACCCACAAACCTGCCAAAGCGATAGTAGTAGCGCCTGGGTTCACGGGTTTTGCCAAAGAGGACTACAACCTTATCGCTAGAGTCGTCGTAAACATAGCCCCCAGCAATGGTTAGCTGAGAGACTTCTGTATAAGAATCAAGGTAGTTGAAATAGGCTTCTTCGATGAATTCTTCCGTAAGTTCTCCCTGGTTGAGACTAGCCTCTAGGGCTTTAAAGGCAGCAGATTTATAATCTGTATCTCGCAACTCTGGACGAATGTAGTTCTCTGGGTAGAGGAATACTTTACGATTCGCTTCCCAGACGCGGTAATTTTGCAGCCATTCCCACCGTTCCTTGAGAATTTTGCGCATTTCCTGTTGGTCGCTGGCATCCAGGTCAATATCCTCAAGGTTCATAAAGTACCGATGCATATAAAGTTGAACAGCAGCCGTTGCTTCTTTAATCCGAGAAGTTTCGGCAACGCTATCCATCTGGATATCAATCAGTAGTTTTTGGTAAAGCTGGCGAGTATTAGTCACCTTACTATCATTAGCGATGACATAGGGAACCAGAGCATCCCGCTTGATTGTATTCACCTCATTGGTAATCTGCTTAACCAGGGTTTCATAATTGTTATTACAGTCTACAGAAACTAACAGATCGTAAGCGCCCGTAACCGCAGTAGCAACGTCAGGCATATTTTCGACCATCGCACTGGGGTCATAGAGGGGAACCCAAACATCGTCATAGAATGCGGACACATCTACCCGTAGCCGTTGGGTAGTAGCAAGGATATCGTAGAGACGCAGTACCAGTTCCAGCTCAAAATCCTCTTCAACCACATTCACCTGAGTTGCCAGAAAAGCATTGCGCTGTTTTACCCAGCGAACCTCTTCCTTCTCGAAGCTAAAGATAGCAGCAAAGTGCATATAAGGTTCCCGAACCTCACCATTTGCCCCAGTCACCAATTCTGTCAGGGTGAGGTCTCCTCCAGTAAAGCGTTGATTTAGGTCTTTGAAGCGACTAATAGCATGGATATCGCTCAAAAGATAATCAGACCATTCTCCCCAACGATAAGCCAGAACTTTCACCGGCTTCTCCTCATCATGGTCGGTCATATCCAGGTTGTAGGTAACGAAATTGTCCCCAGTATGGAAATAAATTTCATCTTCAAATTTGAACACAGTATCAACGCCATCCGTAGCAAGGCTATCCGGATCCAGGATTTTAGGGTCCAGTTGAGGCCAAATTTCAATGATGTCGCGGGGGAACTCTTCATCTACATAGCGAGGATCGTTATAGCGATTGAGGGCAAAGAGTTCAGCAGTGTCGCTGTAACGGACAAACTGTTTACCCTTGAAAACCAGTAATCCCCCTTCTTTATCCACATAAGCTCCATCAATACTCTTATCCTCTCCACCGATAAAGGTATTGTCGAGATAGCCCCAAACTTCGTTGATATTTCTTGGATCATGACTGATTTCAGTGGTAACATGGAGATAAGTTTTCTCATTGAAGAACACCAAACCCAGGTCACTGGAATAAAAGGTCGCATCAATACCGTTGCGAAAATCTTCTGGCAACTGCGATTCTGGTAAGTTGAGATTCAGTAGTGATCCTTCTACAGCATAGAAACTTTCCCCAAGAATTTTGGGATACCCCTCGTCGATATAGCGGTAATAGTCTCCCTGATATTGATCGGCTGTATCTTGCTCGACAGTATAGCGAATATATTGTTCGCCCGAAAACAGGTATGTTACATACGAGTCTACCCCTTGTGCATCTTGCGCTTTTACCACAAAAGCACTATCCACATAGCCCCCCTGGGTAAAGTTATTTTCCACTTGACCCAAACCATCAATGTCATAGACCACATATTTGTTTGGGCTACCAGTAAAGAGGGTACTGTTGGTAAAGAAGTAGAGACAGCGCCCATTGTCTAGCAAACCCTTAAAGAACGGGGTTGGGTTTTCAGGGTTGTAGCCTGCTTCTAAATCGTCCAAATGCTGTTGAAATTCCTTGGTCATAAAGGCAAAAGCTGGCTCATCCCGCAGATAAGTAGCAATTTTCTTGGGATAGCTTTCGTCCACATAACGATAGTCGCTACCGCTATAGCGCACATAAGAATCTCCGGCAAACAGATAGGTGCTACGATCGCTAGGGTTCACCCAGGCAGCATCTACTTTAGTCGCCAAAATATTCTGTTGCTTGCCCCAATCATCTTTGATATCAACAATTTCCCACTGGTCATTCTCGTTCTTAGCTGCATAACGTTCCTGGCTAAAGAGATAGACCTTGTTTCCATTACCCACAAACCCAGATTTCAAGGTTTTGAAATCGGTTTTGTTAAAGGGAACGTCTGGATAAAGCAGCTCTAGGAGCTGTGGAGCGCTCCAGTTATTGGTATTGAGATTAAAGCTGATAAAGTGGCGATCGCTGATAAAGATCAGATTATCTTCATGGACAAAAATAGCATCAATCTCCCCATTTGCCGGGTCAAAGCCTTCCCGCTTATAGGCAGTAGGAATATCCCACAGACTGTCATCTCCTTGGTATAATCGACCTGGTTTCTCATAACTATCTTTGGTGTAGTGCAGATAACGGAAGTTACCGTTGGCATCGGGACGCTCAAACAAGTAGGTATCTTCCTTCCAGACATAAGCAAGGGCAACATTATTGAGCCCAGGCCATTTCTCACTAATTCGTCGGGGAGGATAGGTCACGGTACTGTCGGTATAGGTCTCCGTGTTATACTCCACAAACCATTTCCCAGAAAATACATAGGTGATGCCATCCCGACCCACAAAAGCTGCATCAATGGTTTCCTGGTCATAAATCGGATTGCGCGATCGCCCCCAAACATCGGCAATATTAAAGCTTTGTTCTAGCTCCACATCGTAGTATTTCTCCCCGGCAAACACATAACTCTTGCCATTAGTGCCATGGAGAACTGCATCAACATCAGTCATCTCTGTGCTATCTGCCTCAGGGAGTTCCTCGCTATCTGCCTCAAGGAGTTCCTCGCTATCTGCCTCAGGGAGTTCCTCGCTATCTGCCGCAAGGAGTTCCTCGCTATCTGCCTCAGGGAGTTCCTCGCTATCTGCCGCCAAAAATCCCTCAGCTCGTTGCACCGTGCGGGGAGTCTGTCGTTCCTTAGTTATCTTTCGGTCTTCCAGATGGCTAACTTTGTACCAGGTGTCGTTCCCTGTATCAGATACCAGCAGATAATTAACTCCCCCTTCCTGAGCCACTGCTTTCACGTCCTCAAAATTCACCTCGCCCTGGTTGGTAGCATCATCGTACTCCTTGTAGTTATCCTCATCTCCAATGACGACATGGAAGCTATCTCCCTTAAACAGATAGACCTGGCGTTGGTCGGCAAAGGCAGCATCAATTCCTTCAGGGAAAGTTGTTTGTAACCCTCGGAAGCGGGGTTCATCTTTGAGACGACTAAGAGAACGGGGATAACCCTGTTCAACAGTATCGTATATGTCGTTACCATCCTCATCCTCTTGATGGACATACCGGAAGAACTGATCCCCAGAAAACAGGTAGGTATGCTTGGCGGTTATGTCCACCAGTTGACCATTTTTGTCCTGTTCTTCCCAACGAGATTCCACAATCAGGGCTGCATCTACCTTACCCGTCCGTTCAATGTTGTTCCGTACCTTGCCCCAGAACTTACGAATCAAACGGGGATAGCCATAGTCCACGTTGCGCAGTTCAGCATCAGAAAAGCGTAGATATTTAGAGTCATTCGATATCTCTTCAGAATCATTCGATATCTCTTCAGAATCCGTCTCTTTTTGGTAGAACAGATAGGTTTTGCCATCTTTGCCCATAAAGGCGGCGGCGAATTTTTGATTCTCCAGACCCGTCACCGTCCGATCCCACTGTTCCGAGAGGACTTTGGGTTCTGACCACCAGCGATTGGCATGGTCATGCTCGATATAATAGAATTTACCATCAGAACCAGTGTAGAACAGATATACTTTCCCGTCTGGGCCATTCATCACTGCGTCAATCTCGAAATTCGCATTCCCATTGGTGACACTGTTGGGTAGACTCCAGAAGTCGTCGTCCACAGTTGCAGGGAAAACTTCGATTTCATCAACATCTGGTCGGTTTGCCAGCACTGTTTCAATGACACGAGCATTCGGATCTTCTTCATCTACCTCCAGATAATCGTCCTCATCTTTATGCAGGGTAGAATAGCGGACATAAACATTGTCAGTCGTTATTGTTGTCCCTCCTTGATCTACAATGGTCTGAGTACCAAAGAGATAGGTTTTGTTTCCGAGTACAAAAGCACCTGTGACGGTAGTTAACCCCTCCCAATCTTCGGTGATTTTCCGGGGGAACCCATCATCCACCTGAGAGTAATCACTGCCAGAGTAGCGCACATATTGTTCGCCTGAGAATAGATAGGTATAGCCATCTAAACCTACAAAGGCAGCATCAACCTTGCCAAGATAGGCAATATCATTAGCAACCTTGCCCCACGTTTTGCGGGTTTCCCGGTCTATTTGGTCTTCAGGCACTATTTGGCGAGTTCCATCTTCCTGAACGGTGATCTTCACAAACTCATCATCCCGGAACAGATAGATACTACCATCCCAGCTACCAAGTGCTGCATCAATGCCAGAAACAAATTCATCAGGCAAACCAGTAAATTCCTGGTGTATCCCCTTGGGATAACCATTCTCCGGTTGTAAATTTGCTAGCTCAATGCTGCCAACATATTTCGCTACTTTATTCTCCAGGAACAAGAAGTAGCTGCCCTGACTAGCTAAAGCTGCATCAATGTGGGTAGCATGACCAAAGTTGTATTCCCGGTGTCCCCACTTTTCAGCTACGGAATGCACCTTACCATCCTCTGAAGAGACATAGCGATCGCCCAAGAAGGCATAGCTATAATTATCTACCCCATCAAACATAGGACCGAGGTCGCGAGAAAAACTCTCAGGCAGTTGAATAGGAAGATTTTCATCGTTCCAGTCTTCAGCGATAGATTTGGGATAACCCCGATCTACCTTGAGTTCATCAGAAGAAAGGGGGGGACCTACAGAAGCTAAATCAGAATACCGCACATATTTATCGTTAGCGAACAGGAACAAGCGCCCCTCTGTATCCACATAAGCAGCATCGATCATCTCTAGATTTTCAAAGTCGTTATCGACCTGACCAAACTCGTTATCCCGCTTATCCCAACTATCGCTATCAGCATACCGGACATAGTGGGAACTTTCACTGACAATTACCCAGGTACCGTGGCGATCGATAAAAGCTGCATCCACTTGGGTGAGAGTTTCTTCTTCTTCTTCAAACAACTGACGAATAGGGTCTTCCTTCAGACGCTTCTGCAACTCTTCGTCTTCTTTTTGCAGGTCTATTAAGTCTTGGTCATCTTCATTATTATTTGGATCGACCACTTTTTTATCAATTAGGATGTAGTCTTTGGCGAGGTATATCCAATAATAATCACCCTTGAAGATATAGATAAACTCTTCCGTTTCTAAGAGAGCATCCACACTGGCAATGGGATCGCCACTGCTATCATCATCAGGCAGAATCATGTCTTCAGGGAATTTAGCTACTAGAGCCTGATCTTCCAGAGCTAGGTCGATCTCGTTAATATCCAACTGTTGTTGTTTAATCAACAATGCTAACTGGCGAATCCGCTTCACTGCCTGGGTGTAGTGCATATTCTCCGGCAGTTCATCCAGATGTCCTAAAGCATTGGCATCTTCTAATAACGGTCGCAACCAAGCGAAATGTAAATTATCTTCGGTCTTAAATATGGCTTTAGACAAGGCTGTGACCGTATCTGCATCAAGTCCCAGTACCCCTTGTAACTGTTCAACAATCGCGTTCTGCTGAGACTCACTGTTATCTTTTAACGCTTTGTCAACCGCTTTGACTGTGCTGTCAATAGCTTGCGCCACATCGTACAAGATGAAGAAAACTTCTATGCTGTAATCTTCAAAACCAGGGATATTGAATGTCGCTGCATTTTCAGGTATCAAGAAGAATGGAACTTGCTCAGAGTTCAAGAGACCCCTATCGTCCAGTACGCCAATTACAGTTAAGTTTTGCTTTAAAGCCTCGCTTTCCTCAGCATCAAAGTCTAAAGCCGTTAGCTTCTGTTCTGGGATGCGATATTGGTCAGCATAATTGACAATACCTGCGAGATGATCGAACACGATCGCCGTCTGACTCTGACCAAAGTAGGAGCCTAACTTGAAACTGTCGCGGTTGCTCTCCTCTTTAAAAAATGCAATGGCTTCAGGATTCAATTCATGATCATTGAGATACGGTTTCTGGATATCTTCATAAACCCAATAGGATACTGCTTTCCCTGCAATTTTACCCAATTCTGCACGATCTATCTGTAACCAAGTCTCTTTATCAGCCGCAATGGCATCCTTCAATACTTTGCAAATTGCCTCGCGATGGGGATAAAACTTGAGAGCTAGCTCCATCGTCTGGGGTGTTTCAGCCACAATGCGCATCTTGTCAATCACAAACATCTGCTTGTCAATGTAGCGGTTCATCTGGAGATTATGGAGCAAATCTTGGAGCGCTACCGGCTTTAAATCCAGTTCCGCAAACATCTGTTCGCTGATTTTGACCTTGCTGGCTGCAAATTTATCAAGTTGTATTTTAAGAACTTGGTAAACTCGATCTGTTAGCTGCCCAAGTCCAGTATAGAGGCTTAGGTCTCTGGCATTGCTCCGATCGCTGAACATTTCTACATCCGTAGCAAAGCCTTCCTCATCAATGTAACCATTGTAAATCAGAGTATCGTATAGTTCTCGCACCTCTGCTGCCGAAAGACCAAGTTTCTCAAAATCCGATTTAAACACCTGTATTTCAATGGTGTCGCCTTCCTCAAGTTGGGCAGCCACCTCTTGTTGGTAAACGCGGTGAAAGATATCAAACACACCCTGCTGAATCTCGCTGAAATCATACTCCAACATGAAGTCATGTAGAGGTGGCAACTCGTTATTCTCCAGGTTGGCAAGCAGAATTTTTCCACTGCCATCGATCACTTGATGATTAACCAGGTTCTTGAAAATTTTCTCTTCTAACTTTGTCTCAAGCTGCAAATCAACAAATTCGTAATCGTAAACCCGCACCAGTTGCTCAATAAATTCCTGTGTTAATGCCTTAATTTCACGGGGTTTATAGGCCATCAGGATATGATGACGTTCCTTGGGAGCCATGGGCATACGCTTGTGGTACATTTTCTGCATTTTCTGCATTTTGTATTTGTATGCACCATACTTTTTATGATTTTTATGCTTTTTATACTTTTTATACTTTTTATGATAACTCGGCTTACAATTCCATCGAGGTTTGCCTGGTTCCATCTCCTCTAAGCGCTCTTTAATCAAATTAAAGGCAAAGTGAGAAGCTCGCCGATCGCCGAGGGCTTCTGTAAGACTCTGGGGGGTGATTTCTCCTGCTTTAAAACTTTGTAATAGGGTATTATATAGAGCAATATCCTGAGCTTCTTGTTCCTCTTCTGCCTTGTCAGTCATGGGGGCACCATTAGCGATCGCCCACAACATTTCTGCCGAATACCCAAACTCCTTCATCCATTTGGTCAGAGCTATAAGAGACTCAAAAAGCCAGAGCTTGTCGCCAATATTAGAGGTAGGACCAGTAACTATGATAGAGGAAGTCTTATCGTTGAAGTCTCCTTTGACTTTGCTGTCTCCAGTGTAGGTTTGAGATTTGCCATTGAAGTCTTTGTCTTCATATAGAATCACAGTCCAGCCATTTGGCACCTCCAACCAACCGATGTTCAATTCTAAATTGTATTTGCCTGGAAGCAGTTGCGCCAATATCGTCTGAGAACTACCACTTTGATGAACGATCACACTTGAGGTTGTGGTGTCACCAGCACTGGTGTCATAGCCATCCATTAAAATTTCAAAGCACTTTTGTGTACTCGGTGGGTTGTACACAAAGTAATTATGGGGGTCATATCGACCAATAAAGGGATCTTGTTCCAACAAGTCAAAAAGGATGAACAATTCCAAGAAATGGACATCCAGGGCATCAGATAAAGCTCGAATGCGGTAGAGAACATTCAGCAGTTGCCATTCGTTGTTTGTGTTTTCCCAGAGCGCACTGGTAGTAACTTCTTCAAACTCCAGGCGTTCTGTAATATTAATTAGATCCGTTTCAGTAAAGCCCAAAGCATGACGCAAACGTTGGCGATAGGTATCATTCTCATCGCTGAACAAGTCGTTGTAATACTCTATTTTGGTATAAGTATTATAAGTTTTGTCATCATACTGTTTTGGGATGTCCCCCATTTTAGGATCAATGTGGAAATATTTTTCATCAATGGATACGCAGGGCAGGTTAAAAATACGGTTAAATTTATCCTGGGGTAGATCGTTGTTGGTTCGCCCCATATACGAAATTTCGCTCAGGATCGCTACAACGGTATCGATTGGCTTTTCCAGGGTTTTGTGGATATAAACAACCTGGGCAATATAGACCAAGGTATCCTCATTTATAGTAGGTATACCTGTGTCATCCTCACAGCAATGGCGCAGAATATGATCTAACTCGGTAAAGCTCAAACCTATTTTTTTAGCTAACCGCACAAAGCGACTGGTACGCTCAAACCAGGCGATCGGTATATCATCAAGTGGAGTGGGAGGGTCACTGTCAAGGTACCACTTCAACTGAGTCTCATCATCGTCACTTAGACGGACGTAACCACTTCCCTCCGTCATGCCAGTATTAATGTAAAAAGTCTCACGACCCGCTTCAACAGTAGAATGGTCAGATGGCTCAATGTAGAGATTTTGGTACAGTAGTTCCAGCATCTCCTCAGCTTCTAAATCTGTGGTCTCCATAAAGGTGGAGACTGTGGACATATCGCTGACTAAACAACTGGATATAATATCTTCTAGGACAGATGAGTCAGTTGACTCATTGTTTAATTGCTGGGTAAGCTCTGTATCTGGGGAAAAGTCATCGCTGCCTTTGTCAAGGACAATATTCCCCTCACTATCGAAAACACGCACAGAATAGGCATTTTCGATCTTCACCACCACTACTGAGCTTGTTTTATTGTCAGGAAACAAATCACTATATTCGAGGACATACTCAGTAAAAGCGCTGTCTAAATAGCCATAGGCATCTACGGAGGATGCTGTTACCGATGTATTTGGGTCTTCCTTGATGTATGCAAACTCAGCTGTGGACAATCCCAGATATTCCCGTGCCACAGTAATGTAATCCGTACCGGTAGCAAAGAGGCGACGTAACTCATGGGCAGAAATTCCCAAATGATGCAGATGATTCTTGATTTTTTCGTTGTCCAAGGAAAACGGCATATTGAAGGGGTACTTCGCATTTTCCAGCTCTGTATAAACCTTAGCAGTATCATCACTGTCAGAAGTCTCCTGAGCAGAATTTTCTCCAGAAGTATCATCACTGCCAGAAGTCTCTTGAGCGGTACCATCCAGCATTTTGAGAACTCGCTCTTCCAATACTTCGTTAACAATATCAAGATAGGGAATTAGAGTTGTCGTATTTTCTGCGTCGAGATCGATGTCGTAGATATCACCCCGGCGTTCTTTAAAGTCACTTTCAATAGTGCTGGAGTCAAACTCATCATCCAATAGTTGCAGTAAGTCAACTAAATAAGCTGCTGGAGAATAAACTGAGCGGAATTCATCACCTTTTTTGAAGTCGATGTTCCCGAACAAACTTGCATAATTGGGGATATTGTTTAGCATTCCCATGTTGGTTACGTCCTACTAAGTTTTTTCGGTAAAAATATGGAACTAGGGGTGTTTATATAAAATCCGGGTAATTAGTTATCGTATTACTGAGGAGTAAGGAGCAACGTCCCTACGGAGTAAGAAAGGAAATGAAAATGCATAAATTTTTAAATTCGTATTCATGCTTCACATATTTTAGTTGAGGAAGTAATGAATACGATTACTGTATAACCGGATTTTATATTAACGCTGAAGACCAGCGGCGCGGGTATGTGGCTCTAACTGCTGCACGCGAGCCATATATTGCAGCGTAACAGCTTTACGCAGGGCAAGAGCCCGGAGGTAGACCTGTTCAGCTAATGTCCTTTCATTATTAAAGAGTTCAAGGTTTTTTTGGATAAAAACTTTTTTCGGTGTGCTAGCAATCTGCAAGGAGGATTGAATACCGTTTTTCAACAGAGCTGTGGCTAGATCGTCTCGACCAGGTGGAACAACCCGCAGCATCCGTTGGTAAGCTTTCAGTTGCTTAATTAACTTCTCTTTCTCATCTTTTGTGAGATTAGGCCATTTATATTTTTCGATATTTGAGGCGTGCAACAAATCTGCTGTGCGCAAGTCTATCTCTTCGTTCTCTTTCAGAAAGGCATTAAGCGTTTCGAGATTGATTTGAGTTAGTTTTGGCTGTGATTCAACACTTTGTTTGGCCATAGTCAAATTGATTAACTTTTAACCTTAGTGATTTGTACTTTAAAATCAATATAGCATTTCTAAATGAACTCACGGAGTGATTGTGAATTTTTTGTCACATTTAAAATAGCAGAATAATTTTTTGTGCAAATTTATACACATTATTACTATAACCAAGATCATATCAACTAAATATTCCCCAGCCATGACCCACAACTCACAATTGCATATTTTTCAAGGGAGTCATATCTTTTAAGCCCTTACTCCACAATACTTTTGAGGCGCTTGTCACCCCGTAAGCCTTTTCCCTCCTCCCAATTCCCTTTTTACCGAAAATTTGGGTCTAAAGCCTCGCCCTTCTAGGGCGACTTTTTAGTTGATTTTATTTCTATAAATATGTTATCATACTATATAGTTTAAATAGGAATTATGAAAGCTAGATTTAAGTATCGCATATATCCAACACCGGGACAAAAATACCGATTAGCCAAGCTATTTGGTTGTGTTCGTGTGGTTTGGAATGATAGTCTAGCTTGTTGTCAAGAAAAGTATCAATTAGGAGAGAAAAAACCCACTAACTCCGAGCTACAAAAACAGTTTATCACTCAATCGAAAAACACTGAAGACAGAGAATGGTTATCAGAAGTTTCTGCTATACCATTGCAGCAATCTTTAAATGATTTAAATCAGGCTTATCAAAATTTTTTCAAATCAACTAAAGGTCAGAGAAAAGGTAGACCTATTAAACCTCCTAAATTTAAAAGTAGAAAGTCAAAGCAAACTGCTAGGTTTACAAAGGGAGGGTTTAAAGTTGGTCAACATAAAGTCTATTTAGCCAAAATTGGGAAGCTGAAAATTGTATGGTCAAGAGAATTACCTACTGCTCCATCATCAGTAACAGTAATCAAAGATTCAGCTCATAGATATTTCTTGAGTTTTGTAGTAGAAATACAACCAGAAGTCTTACCTAAAACTGATAATTCAGTAGGTATAGATTTAGGTATTAAAACTTTTGCTACATTTAGCGATGGTACAAAGGTTGATGCTCCTAAGCCACTCAAAAAACGAATTAAGAAGTTAAGAAAGTTAAGCAAGTCATTATCTCATAAAAATAAAGGATCTAAAAGGTATGAAAAAGCACGGTTTAGAGTGGCTAAGTTCCATGGAAAACTGAAAGATACTAGGACTGATTTTCTACATAAATTATCTACTAAAATAATTCGTGAAAACCAAACAGTTGTTTTAGAAGATTTGAATGTATCTGGTATGGTAAAAAACCGCAAATTATCCAGAGCTATATCCGATTTAGGTTGGCGACAATTTAGAACCTTCTTAGAAGGAAAAGCTGAGAAATACGGTCGTGATTTTAGAGTAATTAGCCGTTGGGAACCTACAACTCAAGTTTGCTCAAATTGTGGCTTTAAAGGTGGGAAGCTAGACCTTCAGGTGCGAGAATGGGAGTGTCTCAACTGTGGTGCAAAACATGATAGAGACGAGAATGCAGCGATAAACATATTAGTCGCGGGCGGGCAGTCCGAGACAAAAAACGGACGTGGAGGCAAGTGTAAGACTACCGCCTACGGTAGCAGCAGCCTGTGAGACGTCAACCCACCGAAGAGCTAAGGCTCGGTAGGAATCCCCGCGCCTTTAGGCCGGGGAGGATGTCAACGGATATTTTTATACAACTCAAATAAGACTACTATAGCTATACAAAAATAGAAAATTAGAAGGGGGATTTTTTATTAAAGCTTTTCATAATGTTACCAAACTTTTAACCCCCAATCTTATAGCGCTTTTGATATAGATAGACTACAGTTAGTACGGGCAACCCAAAAGCATTTTTCTACTCCCTACTGGAGTGGCACACCTAAAACTGTGTAATAGATTTTTGTTTCTAGGTGTTTTTATCTCCCTATCTCCCCTACTCCCCTACTCCCTCTTTTGCAATATTAAAAATTTACCGAAAAGCCTATCTATAATGAAAAATATTCTATATTTTGAGAAAAAATTAGTGACTACTACACCTCTAAACCCTACTTCAACTCAACAACCAGATACCCTTGGCAGATTTGGCCAGTTTGGCGGTAAATATGTCCCTGAAACATTAATGCCAGCCCTATTTGAACTAGAAGCGGCCTACAAAAAATACAGTCAAGAACCCGCTTTTCAGAAAGAACTCCAACAACTTCTGCGAGACTATGTAGGTCGTCCTAGTCCTCTTTATTTTGCCGAACGTCTCACAACTCATTATGCCAGACCTGATGGCACTGGTCCACAAATTTACCTCAAACGGGAAGACCTCAACCATACTGGTGCGCACAAAATTAACAATGCTCTAGCTCAAGCTCTATTAGCTCTGAAAATGGGTAAAAAACGTGTCATTGCCGAAACAGGTGCTGGTCAACATGGTGTTGCCACTGCCACAGTTTGCGCTCGGTTCGGACTGGAATGTATCATCTATATGGGCGTTCACGATATGGAACGTCAATCTCTCAATGTATTCAGAATGCGACTAATGGGAGCAGAGGTACGACCAGTGGAAGCTGGCACCGGCACTCTGAAAGATGCAACATCAGAAGCTATTCGAGATTGGGTGACAAACGTGGAGACTACCCACTATATTCTTGGTTCCGTTGCAGGACCTCACCCATACCCGATGATGGTACGAGACTTTCATGCTGTTATCGGTCAAGAAACCCGCACTCAATGTTTGGAAAAGTGGGGCGGTTTGCCTGACATTTTGATTGCTTGCGTTGGTGGTGGTTCTAATGCAATGGGTTTATTCCATGAGTTTATGAATGAGTCGTCAGTCCGAATGATCGGTGTAGAAGCTGGTGGTGAGGGAGTTGAGACTAATAAACACGCTGCTACTCTGACTCTTGGTCGTGTTGGTGTGTTGCATGGAGCTATGAGTTATTTGTTACAGGATCAGGAAGGTCAGATAATTGAACCCCATTCTATTAGCGCAGGTTTAGATTATCCTGGTGTTGGACCCGAACATAGTTTTTTGAAGGATAGCGGTAGAGCTGAATATTATAGTGTGACTGATAATGAGGCAGTAGCTGCTTTTCAACGTTTGTCTCAGTTGGAGGGTATTATTCCAGCACTGGAAACTGCTCATGCGATCGCTTATTTGGAAACTCTTTGTCCGCAGTTAAGCGGTAGTCCCCGTATTGTGTTCAACTGTTCTGGACGTGGGGATAAGGATGTGCAGACAGTGGCGAAGTTTTTGGAGGGATAACGAAGTCAGAAGTCAGAAGTTATTTTTGTAAGATTTGAGCAAGCCTCCAAAAATATTTTGCCTTAGAGGTTGTCTGAGAAGTCCCATTTGCTAAATCCAAGCCCCCTAAATCCCCCAAAGTTGGGGGGCTAGGGGGCAAAATTCAGTATCAAAAAACTTTTCAGATATCCGAATTTCTCTACAATAATTTCAGAAAAAGCTTATGTAATTCCAGATATATCTGGTGTATATAAATGTAGGCATCAGCTATAAAATTAGAGAATACATTTGACTATAAGCTAATGAATAAATATTTAAAACAAATTTTCTGGAGTCTGGCAATATTGTTGAGTAGTTGTAATTATCAACAAGTCATTAAAAATTTGCCAGAAATGCCAGAAATTCAAAATTCTAGACAAACTCCTGTCTATAGAGCAAATGCAGCAGTTCCATTAAATATTAATGAGTTAGAAAAATCTGTATTTGCCCAAATAAATCAATATCGACAATCTAAAAATTTACCAGTTCTCTACTGGAATAGCACTATTGCTCAACAATCTAGAATTCATGCTGAACAAATGGCTAATGGACAAACAACTTTTAGCCATGATGGTTTTAAGGAAAGAGTAAAAGTAATTAGTCAACAAATTCCTTACAAAAGTGCTGCTGAAAACATAGCTAATAATATGGGTTATAGTAATCCTGGAGAAAAAGCTGTGGAAGGTTGGATCAAGAGTCCTGGTCATCATAAGAATATGGTAGGTGACTATAATTTAAGTGGTATTGGTATTGCTCAAAATTCTGAAGGAACATATTTCTTTAATCAAATTTTTATTAAAACTAGATAGCAAACGTTTGACTATTAAGTTGAAATAATTCAGATTATTTGATTAGTAATTAGACTATTATGAGCATAATTTTTATTGCTATTTCGAGCTGACAAAAATTGACAATCTTTTAAAGGAAACTGAAGCTTAGGAAATTTATCGGCAGTTAATAGGTGAAAGTTATCAAGATAGTAATAGTCATAGGACTTACACAAATCAACTTTTAAAACGCTGTATGTAGGGGCGAATGGCATTGGCTAACGCCAAGCTCCGCTTTACATGTCGCGGAGCGTTAACGGAGTTATACGACAGCAAAACGCCCTCTCTGTATGTAGATTCTCTGCGTAAATCCTGACATTATTAATCTTAGGATGATAACCCAGAAGAAGCAGCTATTCAACTTTCAAAACACTATAAAGTAAGGATTTAGAACAGCTAATTTATCTGCTTAACCATAATTTTTCCAGCTAAAAATTAGAGTATCAAGTATCTAAATAAGTGAATACTTAAAGGCTCAGTATAAATAATGAATATTACATTATTGGTGAAATTATGGTTACAGGTTTAGATGAAATTTATTAATACGAAAAGGTGCGCTAATAACGCACCTCGATTAACATCAACTTGCTTTTACTAACTGTTTTTTCTCAGAAGATACCAGAGGCGCACTTAAAGCTTCTTCCAGTTCAGCACGACCTAATTTTTCTTCTAAAATATTCATTACTTCACGACCAAAATCATTAGAATTTCTTTGCCAAGCTTCTAAACAAACTTCTCCGAAAAATGCACCTAAAGGTTCTGGGTTCCATAATAACTTTCTCGCAGTCCAAGGCATTAAACTCATGGGGTCATATCCTGGTTTGAGAACTTCATTTTTCAGGGCATAATCTTCTAAATGAGTGTGAGGTTGTAACCCAATAAAAAAGATAGCAGGTTCAACTTTTTCTGCTCCAAAAATTTTCTCTAATTCTCGATGATAAGCAATAGTTTGTCGAATCGTTTCGTAGGTTTCATCTATTACATTAAATGAGTAATTAACCGAAACTAAATCATTAAAACCAGCAGCTTTTAAATCTCGACAATTTTCCAATACTACCCGCAAGTTATAACCCATTCGCATTTTGCGGACGAGTTCCTGGGAACCACTGGTAATGCCAATTTCAAAATAATTCATCCCTGTCTTTGCCATGAGGTCGCACAACTCGGGAGTTAAATTATCAGCACGAATATATGCCGCCCAGTGAATATCATCCATACCTGCATCAAGGATTTTTTGCAATAATTCAACTGCATCATCCATAAACTTACGAGCAGGAATAAACTGAGCATCAGTAAACCAGAAATTACGAATACCGCGCTCGTATAGTTGCTTCATTTCTGCAACTACTTCATCCGCAGGGTTGATCCGGACTTGTTTACCTTCAATAACTGTATAAACACAGTAACAACAGTTATGAGGACAACCACGTTTAGTTTGTACCCCTATATAGAAGTCTTGGTCTTGTAAGTAGTATACAAATTCTGGCCAGATACTATTAATATAGTCGTAGTTACAGGCAGTTTTTTCAACAGGAGCAGGTTTTTCGTGAATTAAGCGATCGCGTGGTGATGTTTCTCCTACTACATAACATCGTTGATCGTTAAAATCTTCTTCTCGAAGCAGTCTTTCTAACAATACCTCTCCTTCTCCCACAGATACAATAGTACCAGTGGGTAGACTACGACCCAATTGTTCGTAAAATACACTTACCGCTCCACCACCGACTACTGCACGAGTTTCAGGTCGATAATTTCTCGCCCTCTTGAGACCCTGTTTTATTAATCCTATATTGCGCCAGAGTTCTGTATAATAGGAAACAGCTAACCGCAAACCTCCTATTGCACCTCTAAATTTAATCAGAGGGTTTTTCGCATAGTAAAACTCGAAAGCATTTTGCAGAGGGTTTCCTCCACGACCTCCTACAGGTGCATATATCTGAATATCTCGCCAGGAAAAGACTAATAGATTTGGCTTAAATTCATCAATACAATTATTTAGAGCTGTTTTATAGTCCAAAGGAGGTACTGTCCCAAGGTCAAATATTCGTTGTTCTACTTCTGGTAAGTACTTGTGGACATGATCTGCTAGATAAACAACTCCGATGGGAAAAATGGGATTACAAGGAAGACGAACGTAAAGAACTTTATTTTCCATAATCAATTTCTATTATCACATATATAACTTTTTGTAAGTATTTTTTTGAAGAAAGATCACAAAGATGGTGGACTTATTTAATTTTAGTATTTATTTTCTTAAAATTTTGATACACAATCTTAATAATCGTAAAATATAGGTGTTGCTGATTTTAAGTATGAAATTTATAATAATGTAAGTTTTAATACAAAAATTCAAGGGTGCAAATCATCACCTAATTTCCCTAAAACCGATACCCGACTATACAGAGCTACATTCATTCCCATGTATAAGAAGCTTCAATCAAACAAAAAGCTGAAAATTTGGAATAATCTTAAGATTTTATTCAGATTTATATGGGCCATGTGATGCTAATATTGTTAGTCAGTATTCAAGATTACAACTGATTGGGATCGGTTGATGTTAACTTGTAGATATAACTAAAACTTGTTTAAAGTAAAAACTTTTCAATAGACTATGACACAAATTCTTGATCCCTTACCATCTAACAGTTCAAATCAAATTCTTTGCTGCTACGTTAATGCAACAAGTCAAATCCAAATTGCGAGAATTAGTAATATACCAAATTGGTATTTTGAGAGGGTTGTATTTCCAGGACAGCGTTTAGTTTTTGAATCTGTTATGGGCGCTTCTATGGAAATTCATACAGGTATGATGGCAAGTTCTATATTATCTGATACAGTACCATGCGATCGCCTCCAAATAAATGAAGGTCCTTATTCTTCTATATCTCAGACTGAAAATACTACAGCAAAGTTATTTACTTTACCTCAAAGACGGAAAACCCCTTCAAAACCAGCAGCAGTTTTGAGTGCAGTAGATTAATTGAATTTAACTTTCCTGGCGGGAAGTCCCGCGCTTTATCTATTGATTACAGCGCCGTATGGGAGAGCCAGAACATGGTATACTGAGGGAGACAGGGGGAGGACATCACCTCTGTATAAACTGCAACTCCGCGTGCGAGTTGAAGAATCTCGCGTTGTCGCTCAAGCGCAACGTCGGGAGTATGTCAATAGTGTCGAGGATATACCAACTGAGTGATAATTATTCCATCATAAAAAAGTTGACATCCTAGATAATTAATACTCCTAAACAATGCAGGAATTTTGTGTTCTTGTATTCAATGGGGATGTTAAAGAGGGAATGGGTTTATACCTGTTTCCTCTAAAGTTTTTAATGGACAAATAATCAACCTTTTAAACTAAATATATTTAGTAAGATTTAGTAATAACAAATGTCTCAAAATCAAGATTCAGAAACTTTTATATTTAGAATTTCTCCTCTGATTAAAATAACTCTTTTAAGTTTGTATGTGGCATTGACTATACCTCTACCTTTTCTCTCTCAAGCCACAAATTCGCCGCTACCTCCTATGATTTTAGGAGTGGGACTAGCGCTAGGAGCAGTAGCATTATATGCAGCTTTAACAGAACGAGTAATTATTGATGATGAGGGAATTAAGGTATCTTATCCAGTCTGGGTGCCAGACCTGTTTCGCAAAGGTTGGTATTTGCCTTGGACAGAAATAAAAGCTCTCAAACCTCGGACTACAGGTCAGGGCGGTCTAGTATATTACTTTGTCAGTAATTCTGAAAAGGGTTATTTGTTGCCCATGCGAATAGTGGGTTTTGCCAAGTTGGTTAGAATAGTTGAGGCCAAGACAGGTATAGATACAACTGATGTATGTCCCTTATCACAGCCTTGGATGTATTTGATTTTATTCGGTTGTACGATATTGTTACTATTAGTAGATGCTTGGACTATTTCTAACGCGATCGCTATTTCCTCTTGAAGAAGGAAGAAGGAAGAAGGAAGACGGAAGAAGCAAGAAGGCAGAAGCAAGAAGGCAGAAGGCAGAAGACAGAAGGCAGAAGGCAGAGGTAAGAAGCGAAGGACTAAAAAAGTCTATGGAGATAGTATTCTACATAGAAGAAGGAAGAAGGCTAATTAACGAAGAACGGAATTTTTGTTTCTAGGTATCTTTATCAAAATAATTGGGTCGTGCAACCCCCGCCTTTTAAGGCGAAATATTTTTGGAGAGTTGCTCAAAACCCCGTGACAAAAATAACTTCTGACTCTCTTGGTGCGCGTTCCCTTGCGTCTGTCGCCGACGCGGGGTCGCACCGCTTCTGACTTCTGAATTATGACTTCGTTAACACCCCATCACCCGATCAGTGTGGGGTATTAAACTCATAAAGAATAAAGATCAAAAATGGGACAGCAGCAGAGTCAACTATATTTAGACCGAGTAAGTTTGACCGCTCCAGTTAGCTCTCAGTATTTACTGAAAGATATTTCTCTTGCTGTAGAAAAAGGTGCTAGGGTGGCGATGGTAGGTACTTCTGGAGCAGGTAAAACATCTCTACTGCGATTATTAAATCGACTAAATTCCCCCACTTCTGGTTCTATATATTTAGATAACCAGGACTATAGCAAGATTCCTGTTACTCAACTACGACAACAAGTGACAATGGTATTACAGGAGTCAAAACTTTTAGGAATGTCTGTAGCAGAAGCGATCGCTTATCCTTTAAAACTCAGAGGAATAAGGCCACCTGAAATTCAGCAAAGATGCAAATATTGGATAGAGCAGTTGCACATTCCTGAAAATTGGTTATCCAGGTCAGAATTACAACTTTCAGTGGGGCAAAAACAGTTAGTAGCGATCGCTCGTGGTGTTGTAATTCAACCTAAAATTCTATTATTGGATGAACCGACCTCATCTCTAGATGTTGGTACAGCAGATCGAGTTATAGAAGTCTTGAAAACATTAACACAGAGTGGGGTAACGGTTATTATGGTTAACCATCAAATAGATTTAGCTCAACAGTTTTGTACACAATTATTACATTTAGAGCAAGGAGAATTAATTGAAGACTCTCCTAGTAGTAAAGTTGATTGGGTTAATTTACGCCATAGTATTATTCAGGCACAAAGACAAATACAAGAAGCTGAAGAATGGAGCTAGTTTAATATGAGGCAGGTGCAACTTTTTGAGGTTGTCTGTAGTTCTGATAATTCTGTTCCCATTTATTCATAGTTAAGATTTCTCGATTAAATCTATAACCTACATTCCTAACTGTTTGAATTAGACTAGGTTGGCGAGGGTCAATTTCTATTTTTTTCCGTAGAGATAGTACATGGGTGTCTATGGTACGAGGATTATCTATAGAGTCTGGCCATGCTCTGTGTAGTAACTCTGAGCGAGTTAGAGGTATTCCCCCTGATTGAGCTAAGACATAAAGGAGACTAAATTCTTGTGGAGTTAAATCAATCAAACTGCCTTTCAAGCTCACTCTACGATGTACTAAATCAATAATCAAGTCACCATAATCTAGACTTATAGGTGGACTACAACTAATACTCCTCTGACGACGTAGTAGTGCTTCTACTCTGGCCATAAATTCTTGCATACCAAAGGGTTTGGTGAGATAGTCATCTGCTCCAGATTTTAATCCTGCAACGATATCTGCTTCAGTTGTTTGTGAGGATAGCATAAAAATTAATGACTGTTGCTGTTGCTGAACCCACTGACAAAATTCTAGACTATTTCCATCCGGTAGGTCAGCTTCCATAATTACTAGATTTGGGCAATGACTATTTATTAATTTTTTGGCATGATGAATATTCGCTGACTGATGTACCGAGTGGTTTGTTTGCTGCAAATGCCAACCAAGCAGCGATCGCAAACGCGGATTTCCTTCTACAATTAGAATACAAGCAGCTCCCACTTAATTTCTACTGACTTTCCCTATAATTAGCTACTACTAAGCTAACATAAAGTCTAGTAAGAGTTTTGTAACATAGGTCACTGCTTAGATATTTTCTCCAAAAGAGGCAGTAGGCAGTAGGCAGTAGGCAGTAGGGGAAAAGAATTGATAGTTTATGTCCGATAATTGATTGGATTTTTTATTATCACGCCTATGTCTAATAGACATCTCCTCCATGCATAGGGAGTAGGCAGTAGGTAGTAGGGGGGAAAGAATTGATAATTTATGTCCGATAATTGATTGGATTTTTTATTATGATGTATTTCGATTTTTTTCCATCTCCCCATCTCCCCATCTCCCCATCTCCCCGACCATTTAAATCTATATCAACTGTGTTCCAGGGAAAATTTTCCTTAATTCCTGATATTTTGCACAACCAAAATCAAAGTGGTGTAGTGTATTCAAAATTTCACTATATCACATATTTTATCTTTCTTCCAACTCAAGATTTTTGAATTTCTTTTGAAAATTACCGGAAAGTACAATAAATCTATTGTAGAAATAAGATGGACTGGTAATCAATAGATTTATCAGTCTACTAGAGAGTTGAGAGGGTTGAGGAAATTGTTTTAAAATAAAAGCAGCAAAAAGAATAGTCAAAAAAATGTTCAACTATAAGTGTTCCTGTAATGTGTAATACCAACTTTATAGTTAATTAACACTAATCTAAAAACAAACACTCTTTAGTTGCATTAAAAATAAAATTACATTAACCTAAAGACTAGGTTTTAACTGAAAATATAACCATTAATTCTGAGAATAAAAAGGTCATGTTAACCGACGCTCTAACAATTCGCCACTATCAAAAACTCACTGACGCCCTCGTCGAAATGTGGAACCGTGGTTACCGCTATGAGGAGATGCGTATATATTTAGATGGCTACCTAGCATCTTTAAGAATCTCCAAAGCGATCGAACCATTTTTAATTAATAGATTGGAGGAAGAAACAACTCGCTACATATACGACCCTTCAAATTTTGAAATGCCAGCATTACAAACTGAAACTGAAGTAGATTATTACTAAATTACAGTAGTTGGAATGTAAAAATGAAGGGTATTGAATAACGCCCTTCATTCTTTTTTTAAATAGTTTTAGATTGACAAATGCAGATTCTCTAAGAGGCTAAAGCAACTGCTACCTTTTGCTCTAGTTGTTCTTTATTGTTATTGAACATTTCAATTATCACATCAGAGCCACCGATAAATTCGCCACTAATGTAAACCTGGGGAATTGTTGGCCAGTTAGAATAATCCTTAATTCCTTGACGAATTTCTGGATCTCCTAACACATCAAAAGTTTCATAGGTAGCTCCTAAAATATTCAATATTTGTACAACATTGTTAGAGAAACCACACTGAGGCATCATTTTAGTACCCTTCATAAAAACCATAATTTTATTCTGAGTAACTAAGTCATCAATTTTTGCTTTCAATTCTGGAGTTAGAGTCATGGCTATTTCCTCAAATAGGTAGATGGTCATCTAAGCATTCAGCATTTAGCTGATACCAACCTATGGCTGATATCTTTGAACTAAATAGCCGAGTGCTTTTTGATTTATAGATACTATTAACTTGCCTGATATATTGGGGCAAATTATCAGAGTTAATCAATTATGGCTAATATAACCAAATAATCCTGTCTGCCTTGTAACTCAAAAGCAAAAATTAAGAAGTTTGTCCCGCAGCTTCCCACTCTTGAGGAGTATAAGTTTTTAGAGCCAAAGCATGGATAGCTTCAGAAGCCATAGGTTCTTGTACAGCAGCATAAACCATTTGATGTTGTTTAACTCGAGTTTTTCCTTCAAACTGAGACGAAACAACAGTCGCTTGTAAGTGGTCACCACCTCCGGTTAAATCTTGGACTTGTACTTGAGCATCTGGCAACTCAGCTTTAATCATTAATTCAACTTCTTCTAGATTCATTGTTCTTTCCCTGTAAAGTTACTGTTATTCTACATAATTAAAATTAACTATTCGAGAGGGTTTGGGGGAGCGATAAGTCCCGCTCCATAATCTACGATTTAGAGTCGGGATACATGGACTTTCCCAAGCTGCTTTGATCCGGTCAACCCCGGTAAAATCAGCAATTACCGGACTTATTTTTTTGTGGTAAAATTGCTTGTATGTTGATTTTGAACTACACTTATAGAATTAGAGGTCAGCGCCGGGAATGTCACGAGACTGGGATGAGTTAGGAGGTTGGTCCTCTCCAGAGGATCTAGGATAGGGAATATCAACAAATCCTAATTCTAGTAATTGTTGGTAGGCTTTTTTTCCTAGATCCCGAGTAGGTTGCTGAGAACTGATAATTTGAACAAGTAATGGTACTGCTAATTCAGGTTGGTTTTGCGCCCGGTGGACTAAAGCTAATTGATAAGTGGCCTGGTCTCTCATTTGAGCAGTGTCCAATGCTTTGGTACGTTGGTCATCTGCCAGACGATTATCAATACCAGAAAAACTAGCAGCTAATTGACTATAGAAATTAGAAAGTTGATTAAATATTTGACGAGCTTCTTGAAGTTTTTGACTAGCTAAATCATAATTCTCTGAGGCAATGGCATTATCAGCTTCGGTCATTAAACGTTGTCCTCCCTGAAGACTGAGAAGACTGTTTTGTTCATTTAAAGGACGAACATTTTCGGGTTGTGTGGGTTGTATTGGAATTGGAGAAGAAGGAAGGTTTTCTGGGTCTGTGGAGTTTTCTGGTGGAACTTGAATTGGAATTTCTTGCTGTGCGGAATTTTCAGATTGAGCATTTAGTGGTTGTTGTAAAAGAATGAAAGCTGCCATAATTGAGAGAGTAAAGCCGAATTTGGAGCGAATTAAAGGAATAGGTTGAGTAAATATCATAATTATTTAGTGGGTTCGTATAAATAAAAAACTATCATAAATGTTGAAAGAGGACTGCCGTTATAGTCCCGATATTTAACGGTGAAATTGTCAATTTTGAGATATACTATGAATTTTTCAAAAATATATGGTTTTGAAGAGGGTTGTATGTTTTAGATTTTAGGTTAATTTTTCTATCTTATAAATAGAGAATTAAAAAGTGTTTCGGTCTGGAAATGCTGTTTGCGGAGCATTCCGGTACGGAAAATGCTGATAGTTAGTTAAACTCTAATCAATTGTGGACACCGCAGGTAACGATAATATATTGTTATCTTTTCCTTTATGGATTTAATACCTCAACTTCTACACAGTGTCTACAAGTTTTTTGGGTTTTATCCACTTTTCCCTTCTTCCTTCTTCCCTCTCTCCTAGATAACTAAAGCCTTTTTTTCTTCTTCCTTCTTGCTTCTCTCCTAGATAACTAAAGCCTTTTTTTCTTCTTCCTTCTTGCTTCTCTCCTAGATAACTAAAGCCTTCTTCCTTCTTCCTTCTTGCTTCTCTCCTAGATAACTAAAGCCTTCTTCCTTCTTCCTTCTTGCTTCTCTCCTAGATAACTAAAGCCTTCTTCCTTCTTCCTTCTTCCTTCTTCCTTCTTCAAAAGAATGGTGGTAGTTGCCATAATTTGGGTTGAAATTCTGTTAAGGAATTAAGAATTTGATGGGCGGAATAAAATAAGGTTTTATCCATATCAGGATCGGGTACAACTATTACGGACATTCCTGCTGCTAAGGCAGCTTCCATTCCTGCTAAAGAGTCTTCAAATACTAAACAATTTTGGGGAGAAACATCTAATTTTTTGGCAGCTATTAAGAAAATATCTGGTGCTGGTTTTCCATGTTTAAGATTAGGGTCATCTCCTACAACAATATGATTAAATACTTGGAACCATTCTTGATGATTTTTTGTTTTTAAATTAAATGGTTCTTTGGAAGAACTGGTAGCTACAGCTTGAGGTATTTTATTTTGATATAAATGTTGGGTAAGATGAACTGCACCTGGCATTGGTTTTGCTTCAGGAAAGCGTTGATATGTGAGGGTATTTCTTTGTTGAAGATAATTTTCGGGAGTGACTGGTAGTTCTAATAATTCTACAATTGCTTTGGCAGAATCAATTGATTTCCTACCAGTAATTTTACACTTAGTTTGTTTGTCGAATTTTTTGCCATAACGACTGGTAATTTCTGAATTTACCTGAGCATGAATTGATTCTGTATCTAGTAGTAAACCGTCTAAGTCATAAATAACATGAGTGATTTTTGGGAATTTATTCATCGGTTTTTTATAGTTATAATTAATTTGTTATACCGTTTTTACGAGTTTTCGCTATAGATACTTAGGGTATTTTTAGTAGTAAGTAATCAGGAGAAATAAAATCTATCCTTTTAGTAAGATAGATATTAAAACAATTTATACCAAATTCATTAAGAAGTTGTATATAATAATATTTTAATTGTACGCTCTTTATCAAGAGCAGTTCTATTTTAATTAGGGCTTGCTGAATAAAGTCTTTTGGTAGGGGTAGGAGACAGGAGACAACCCACCCCTAACCCCTCCCAACCCACCCCTAGCCCCTCCCAGGAGGGGAGGGGAAGACAGGAGAAAAAGGAATGAGCGAGGAGGTAGGAGTAACAATTGTAAGAATGATTTTTATGCCCAACTATGCACCTAAAATACGCTCCTTTTTGAGCGTGAATAGCTGAAAATCAGGCACTTTTTTCGATCCAAAAAAGGCTACAACCTTTATCTGTAAATACTTTTAGATTTAATCAGCAAGCCCTAATTATCTTAATTATTAAAAGTGGTTGATTTCTTCTCAATCAGTCATAATTAATTGTGATAATCACTTGATTTTGTAATTTTGAAAAATCAATCTAAGATCATATAGCAGAAAAACTATTCTATTATTTTATTTCTCCGATTTACTACCTGTTAATAACTAAATTTATTGACTTATATCCAGGGTGGTTTTCATGTTTAAAATTGAGAGAAAAATTCATTAGTAATAAATTGTTAATATTACAAAAATATCATAGTTTTATATTTTTTTTGTTTAATAAACCGCCATCTATATAGCAATCCTAAATAGGTTGTGACAAATCAAAAAGTAGATAAAAAAACTGAAACTCTTACCTATTGCCTTTTGCCTGTTGCCTAAAAGTTGTAAGATTTTTATACACAAGTAAAATAGGATTGCTATAGGATGTTTACAATTGGTTGGAGTTTGAGTCCCCATCCACTTTTTCCTTTTTATTTCTTTCTTCTTCCTTCTTCCTTTTTCCTTCTTCAAGGATTATCTGAGTAAAGTGTTTTAAATCTGGAGTTTTAAAACCAACAACTTTAGCTTGGTCATCCCAAATTCTTAGTTTTACTGCATCTTTTGCATAGGGTTGATGAATAAATTGAGCAGCAGTATCAGAAGAAAATATTCCTCCTTGTAATTCTAAACTTTGTTGAGAAGCTGGTGATAAACTTGAAAAATAGTTAGGTTTTGTTGCGCAAAGATAACGTTTTGCTTCAACATGAAGACGAATTGGTTCTATTACAGCTTCTCCAAATAAATGTTTTAAATATTTGATACTACGATATTCGTGATGGTCGTTAATACCTTTGTTTGCAGCATCTTCTCCTAAGTCGTGAATTAGATGTCCTAAGTCGTGAAATAAGCAAGCGACAATTAGTTCATTATTGGCTTTTGCTGTTTCTGCTAAAGTAGCACATTGGAGAGCGTGTTCTAGTTGACTAATAGATTCTTGATTATATTGAATATGACCTTTTGAGGAAAGAATTGAAATGATTGTTTTTATATCAGGTTTCATTTTCATTTTGAGAGTAGGTTTAATAATTAATAATTAATAATTACCTCTCCTTGAAAAGAAGAGGATTGACTCAAAGGAACATTTTTTCTTCTCTTGGTCTATTGGGTATGGTTAGGAAACCTCGCCATCTCTCGACCGTTTGTTTCTCCTTTAAAGGAGAGGCTTTAAAGCTTAATTGTTCGGTAAAAAGATATAAGATATTTTGGTTTAATACCGATAATCGTTACAAACATTGCTGGACTATTATTATTACTTAATAACTGAAAGTTTTTATGAAGTATAGCATTATTTTTGGCGATTGGTATAATTAGTTCTTAGGGGTTAATTAAAACAGATTTACTGTTTACTTTATAATTCTAGTAAATGAATATTTTACCGTTATTTTATGGTGTTTTTTTGAGGTTATCTATTTCAGTGAAATGAGGGCTGTTTTAACCATTAACTAAATTTTTTTACTAGGGTCATTTCAGTTATCAGTTATCAGTTATCAGTACCTCTGCAATAAGGAAGCTTGAGATCAGGAATATTCTATTTTTTTATCCCCTTAAAAGGGGAGGCTTTAGACCAGGATTTTTCGGTAAAAATTTACTAGGGCAACCTTCATACTAAGTTTTAAAATTTTGTGAAGGGGAATTAGCCGACAATTTTTTACAGCCTAAAATACTTGATTGATTTGAAATTTCATTTTGGCAAAATATCCTTAAATTAAGACTTAAAAAAAATCCTCCCTTCTGTAAAATAAACAGTTTAAGCAACACGACGACCATTAATAATCGCTGAAGTTAAATGGGGGACTATACCATCATCATGCACTGTAATTAAATCGGCACGTTTGCCAACTTCTAAACTTCCTCTATCGTGAGATAAATTAATAGTTTTAGCTGGATTAATTGTAACTAACTTCATAGCTTCATATAAAGGTTTACCAATTTTATGACTAATAATAAAAATAGATTGTAATAAACTCCGAGGTACATAATCTGAAGAAATTACATCTACTAAATTTTGCTCTACCAATTCCATTGCAGATACATTTCCAGAATGAGAACCTCCTAATACTAAATTCGGCGCTCCCATCAATACTTGTAATCCAGAATTATGAGCTTCTTTTGCCGCTTCTAAAGTAGTTGGAAATTCTGCTAAAACTGCTCCATTTTCTAAAGCTTCTTGCACATGACTTATTGTTGCATCATCGTGAGAAGCGAGAGAAATTTCGTTTTGTTTTGCTAATTCAACTAATGCTTGACGATTTTTAGGAGCATATTGTTGTTGAGTTTCCTGACGATGAACAATAAATTTATTCATTTCTGCTTCGCTAATTCCATACTTACCCATGTAATATTCTTTATATTTTTCCACACTCACAAATTGTCTTTGACCAGGAGTATGATCCATCAAAGACATGAGAGAAAGAAACGGATTATTTGCATATTTTTCCGCAGCAGTAAATATACCTTCAAATGAAACTTCACAGCGTAAATGTAGCCGATGATCTGTCAGAAGTCTACCTGTTTTTTGCCCATCAAAAATAGCTTCAATCATTTCACTAAAACGCTTAACTCGGACAGAATTAGGTTTAATATCTCCAATGGCGATCGCGTCGCAAACTGTTGTAATTCCAGAGCTAATTAAGTCTCGGTCGTGGTAAGATACTGCTGCTGCTAAAGGCCATTTTACGGCAGGGCGAGGAGACATACATTTTTCTAGGTTATCTGTATGAAGTTCTATTAGTCCAGGCATTAAATATTCTCCTTGACCATCTTGACCAATATTAACAATTCCTGGCTGAATTTCGGCTATTTTTCCATCACGAACTATGAGGGTTCCAATAGTTTCTTGGTCTGGTAACTGTAGGCGATAGTTTGTGTAAATTTGTTCGTTCATATTTATTTAATCAACAGTTAATCTTAAATTAACCAATTGGAATTTTTAGTTTCTCTATAGTAACGTAAGCATTCAGCTATTAGCAGTCAGCTATCAGCAATGAGTAATGAATAATTACTTCTCAGGTTGAGAAAGGGGACTTTGCTAGTAACTTTTTCTTCTTTCTCAATTTCAAAGGTTACTTTTACCTTCTCCAAAATTAATAGCTGATAGCCAATAGCTGACGGCTGAATGCTTACATAGTAACTTCAATTTCTGTTAAAATACAGGAGCAGTTTTGAAAGATTGATTTATATGATAGTACATATAGTTTTATTTAAGTGGCATCCAGATACTTCAGCAGAAAATATTGCCTCGGTTATGTCTGCTTTGAAAGGAATGAAAGGGAAAGTACCGGAAATAATTGATATATCTTGTGGGAATAATTTCTCGGAGCTTTCTCAAGGTTTTCAAAATGGTTTAGTAGTGCAATTTAAGGATAAAACTGCTCTTGATGCTTATGCGAAAAATGCCCATCATCAAGAAATTATCAAGAGTTTGATTAAGCCAATTTTGGCAGATAAAATTACTATTGATTATGAAGTTTAACTGTAAGCATTTCCTACGGAATGCTGCGCAAACAGGTGTCAGTTATCAGCCATCAGCTATTAACTTAATTGTCCTTGAAGGAGGAATCAATATTGAAAGATTTAACAGAATTCAAAGTATAAAATAAATAAGCTACTTGCTCACGACTCAATATTACTCAAATCCTCAAACTACTAATTCCTGTTAACGTAGTTCCTCCGGAGGAGGAAAACTGACTGCTAATGGCTGAATACTTATCTTTAACTCTCTTAATTCCTGGGGGGAAGAGAATTCAATAATTGATAATTGATAATTGATAATTATTGCTCTGCTGATTAATTCTAAAAGTATTGACTGATATTGGTTTTAGCGTTTTAGAGTAAAAAAAAGTACCAGCTTTTCGGTGGCAAGAGCTGCATAAAGCTAGTATTTTGGGATAATTATGGCAGAAAAATTGAGAGACAATTCTTAACTCCTACCTCCTCGCTCATTCCCATTTATCCTGTATTTCCCTCCTGGGAGGGGTTAGGGGTGGGTTGTCTCCTGTCTCCTACAAAGAGCAAAAAGACTTTCCATACGCAAACCTTAATTATTAGGTAAAAATATGGCAAAAAGCAGAAGGTTAATTAAGGTTAATTATTGATATTCTATAGTTCCTAATGTTCCATAAACTCTAACTTTATTTTGCGATAAAATATAAAACTTTCAACCTTCTCATTTTTTTCTTTTTCTAGATGTTGTTTTTAAGAAAAACTACCCAATAGTCAAAAAATGATACTGTTCAATGAAAAATGTTTTAAATTCACTATTTGGTCTGGAAAATTGTTTAAGTTTCATTGTAAGCATTTCCTGCGGAATGCTGCGCAAACAGCTATTAACTGTTAGTTCGAGCGCAATAAAACTTTCCTCTGAAGGAAGTGTTTAAATGAATATAGACTTTAACCTCAAAATAACCTGCTTTTGTAAGATTTAATTATCACTGAATTCTGGCTGAATAATACCCCTTAATATGTAAGTATTTCCTGCGGAATGCTGCGCAAACAGCCATAAGCATTCAGCTATCAGCTTTTTAATCAATAAAGCAACCATCGGCTTAATTTCATAATACATTTTCAACTAATTATTGGAAATCTCTCAATTACTTTTTCCTCCTTTAAAGGTAATAAAAAAAGCTGATGGCTGATAGCTGAATGCTTACCTGAATATAGGGTTTAATAAAGCTCAAAAGCAATAGCTGATAGCTGACGGCTAAATGCTTACGTTTCATTAGACATCTTCAAAAATTAAAATAAAATCAATTATCGTACATAAATAAAATAATCAATTATTTATCCTTACTTTGTACGACGTTGTATGCAACCTCCCTACTCTTTTATGGAGACATATATTAGTTAAATTTCAAACATAATTTCTCTGGTACAAAGTCTTCGTTTTACTTCTTCATCATGGAAAATGCCGATTAAACCACAGCCATTAACTAGGCGTTTTTCTAAAAGTTCAATTACTACTTGACGATTGACAGAATCTAGAGCTGATGTTGGTTCATCTAATAATAAAATTGGATAATCAACTGTTAGGCATCTAGCCAGATTAATTCGTTGTTTTTCACCTCCAGAAAAAGTAGTAGGAGAAAGATGCCAAAGACGTTTTGGTAAATTCAATATTTCAAATAATTCTTCAACTTTTTGATAGGCTAATTTTGGCTCAATTCCTAATTCTAATAAAGGTTCTGCTGCTACTTCTAAAGCTGGTACACGAGGAATTACTCGTAAAAATTGACTGACATAACCAATGGTATTTTTTCGTACTTCCAATATTTGATGAGGTGCTAATTTAGGAATATCGACCCAGGTAGATTTATGTTTGATTAAAACCGAACCTTTATCGACTCGATAATTACCGTAAAGGCAACGCATCAATGTAGATTTTCCCGAACCAGACTTACCGGATAAAGCAATACATTCTCCTGGTGTTAAACTGAGAGAAATATTTTTTAATACCGATAATTTTACTCCACCTTGGTTGTGTAAAGTAAAGTTTTTTTCTACAGCTTCTGCTTTTAATAATAAAGAGTTTTCTGGGAAAGTATTTTCTGGCTGATTATTTGCTGTTAGTAGTTGAGTAGTCATTTCAGTTATCAATTATTAGTTATTAGTTATCAGTATATCTTTCTTCAGCAAGAGGATTTAAATCTGGAATATTATGTTTTCTCATCCCTTGAAAAAGGGAAGCTATTCACCATAAATTTTCGGTCATAAATCATTGTTCATATTTGAGTACTGTGAGATGTTGATGGTGAAAATTTTTTTTTGCTTCTCGTAAGTTGGGTAAAACCAAAAAATATGGCAAATATAGCAATAGTTAAAAGTCAAATTATTGCAATAACTGAAACTAGAAAATTTGTAAAGATTCACTTAATATTTAACTACTGTATAGTTGTTTTTGATTTTCATATTGCTGGAACAAACAAAGGGATGAGAATTTTTTCCTAATTCTTTTGCTGGTGTTTTGAGTAGTCGAGGAGTTTCGACCACACTATTTTCTAGCTGATTATTTGCTGTTAGTAGTTGAGTAGTCATCAATAATTTTTCATATTTGAGTACCGTGAAATGCTGATGGTGAAAAATTTGTTTGTTTCCCCTAGATTGGGTCAACTCAAAAGAGGTTAGATAATTTGATAATTCCTTAGTCCGTATTCAACTACTGTATTGTATAGTTGTTTTTGATTTTCATATTGCTGAAAAAAATAAAGGGATGAGAATTTTTTCCTAATTCTTTTGCTGGTGTTTTGAGTAGTCAAGGAGTTTCGACCACACTATTTTCTAGCTGATTATTTGCTGTTAATAGTTGAGTAGTCATCAATAATTTTTCATATTTGAGTACCGTGAAATGCTGATGGTGAAAAATTTGTTTGTTTCCCCTAGATTGGGTCAACTCAAAAGAGGTTAGATAATTTGATAATTCCTATTGCTGGAACAAACAAAGGGATGAGAATTTTTTCCTAATTCTTTTACTTGTGTTTTGAGTAGTCGAGAAGTTGCGACCACACTATTTTATAGCTGATGATTAGTTGTTAGTAGCTGAGTAGTCATCAATAATTTTTCATCTCTAAGTCAGGTAAGATACTAATGCTGAAAAATTGGCTTCTCATAAGTTGGGTAAACTCAAAAAATTTAACAAATATAGCAATAGGTAAAAGTCAAATTTTGGTAGAGATCAGGAATAGGCAAAAGAAAAGATGCACATCAGACAAACTAGGACAAGAAAAGATGTAATTTTGACTTTTGTCATAAATTTTTTTCTTCGCTCTTTCTTCCTTAATATTATGTCCGTTGGCGCAGGTTTGTGTAAACCCAAGCGTGAATATATACAGGAAATTAAACTTTTTTTATTACTCTTAAACCTTCCTGCCTCTTCCTTCTTCCTTCTTCCTTCTTCCCTCTTCCTTACCTCATGGAATTAATGTTGAACTAACTAATTTTTGAGTATAAGAATGTTGAGGGTCATCTAATACTTGGTCAGTCAAACCAGACTCAACAATTTGCCCATTTTTCATTACTAATAAACGGTGAGCAAGTAATCTAATTACCCCTAAATCATGGGTAACTAAAATTACACTTAAACTGAGAGTTCGCACCAGAGAACGAATTAAATCTAATAAACGAGCTTGTACCGAAACATCTAAACCTCCAGTAGGTTCATCCATTAATATTAACCTGGGTTTTGTGACTAAAATACGAGCTAATTGTAAACGTTGTTGCATCCCTCCAGAAAACATTTTTGGTAAGTCATCTATTCTATTAATATCTATTTCTACTTGGTTTAACCAATAAGTTGCTTCTTCCCGAATTTTTCCATAATTTTTTACTCCTATATTCATTAAACGTTCACCAATATTTGCTCCGGCAGTTACGTTCATTCGCAAACCATCACGAGGATTTTGTTGAACAAATCCCCATTCATTTCGCATTAATAAACGGCGACGGGTTTCTGATAGTTTTGGGAGTGTTAATACTTCTCCGCTAGAGGTAGTATAGGTGATATTTCCGCCTTCAATTGGTATGTTTCCTCCAATAGCATTTAATAAAGTAGATTTACCTGAACCTGATTCTCCTACTATTCCTAAAACTTGGGCAGGATAGAGATTGAAAGAAACACGGTCACAAGCTTTTATATTCCTATAAAACTTACTCAATTTTTCAACATTTAATAATGGTTCCATAATTCACCGTGATTTAGTTTTAATTTGGCTTTTATGTAAGCATTCAGCAGTCAGCTATTCCGTAAGAAATGCTTACGTTTTTATACTTCTTTATTTATCTGGAATTTTGGGTTTAATACCCCGCAATTTACCGAATAATTAAGGTTTAAAACCTCTCCTTTAAAGGAGAAACAAGCGGTCGAGGGATGGCGAGGTCTCCTCGCCATATCCAATCGACCAAGAGAGAAAATATTTTCCTTTTATTCAATCCTCTTCTTTTTAGGGAAAGGTAATTATCAATTATTGAAACGGTGTTTACCGAGTAATTAATAATTAATAATTGTTAATTAAATAATTCAGGTTTATTAGCCTCCTCTTTCAAGGGGAAAAAAAGTGCTAGGATATTTCCTTATATTTAATCAAGAACGGTTTTAACCAGAGGTAATTATCCATTATCGATTATCGATTATCAATTAATGAAAATTGGTTGGAGTTATCAGACGCGAAGTGGTGTATCATTTCAGTTATCAGTTAGCCTCCTATCGGAGGAACTGCGTTAACAGTTATCAGTACCTCTAGTTAAAGTATTGGGATTGAAATATTGAACTTGATTTTCTCTTAGTCGGATTGGATATGGCGAGGTTTCCTCGCCATCCCACCCTTCGGGAAGCTCCGCTACGACCGCTTTTTCATCCCCTTGAAAGAGGAGGCTATTGACTTTATTTTTGAGTCAAAGATTATCCCCATCCACTTTTTCCTTTTTCCTTTTTCCTTCTTCCTTCTTCCTTCTTCCTTCTTCCTTCTTCAAGTTTTATTTGCTGTTGATGACAATAATCTGTATCAGAACAGACCCACATTTTATTTCCTAGATCGTCTATCAAAATTTCATCCAAAAAGCTTTCTTTAGAACCGCACAACTCACAAGCTTTATTCCATTTTTCCACAGTAAAAGGATAGTCTTCAAAATCTAAACTTTTTACCTGAGTATAAGGAGGTATTGCATAAATTCGCTTCTCTCTTCCTGCGCCAAAAAGTTGCAAAGCAGGTAAATAATTCATTTTAGGATTATCAAATCGTGGAATAGGAGTCGGACTCATTATATAACGGTCATTTACCATTACTGGATAATCATGGGTTGTAGCAAAATCTCCTAATCTAGTAATATCCTCATACAATTTTACATACATTGCTCCATAATCTTCTAAAGCGTGCATTTTTCTAGTTTCTTTTTCAGAGGGTTCTAACCATCTCAATGGTTCCGGGATAGGCACTTGATAAACAATAATTTGACCTTCCTGAAGTGGAGTTTCTGGAATCCGATGACGAGTTTGAATAATTGTTGCTTCTGTAGTTTTTTCTGTTGTTTCTATTCCACAAACTTTCACAAAAAAACGACGAATATTTACAGCATTTGTTGTATCATCCGCTCCTTGGTCAATTACTTTTAAAATGTCTTTTTTTCCAATAACTGAAGCTGTAACTTGAATGCCACCCGTACCCCATCCATAGGACATTGGCATTTCTCTAGAACCGAAAGGTATTTGATGACCAGGAATAGCAACTGCTTTGAGTAAAGCACGGCGAATAGAACGTTTTGTTTGTTCGTCTAAATAGGCAAAGTTAAAACCACTTTCTGGTGAGTTATTTACTTTGCCATTTGAGCTTTCTAGATTTTGGTTATTTGACATATACAGAATTTACATTAATAGCGAATAGTTCATTCATGGATAATGGATAATTACCTCTGGTTAAAACTGAGACGATTGAATGTAAGGAAATATTATTTTTTCTCTTGGTCTCATGGATATGGCTCCGAGACCCGCTCTTATCAGAGCCACTCCGCTTTATATGTTGCGGAGCAAAACGCCATCCCACCCAACGGGTGCGCTCCGAAGATAGAACTCCGTTCCGAGATGCGCGAACGACCGCTTTTTTACCCTTGAAAGGGGAGGCTAATAAAGCTTTATTAATTGTCTTACTACAAAAGTTGGCTCCCTTGCTCTTAAAGTCAGTTGTTAATTTAAACACTGTCCCATAAGAGAGAGTCTTGTTGCTGAAGTCCGCAGTTCCTCTGTAGGAAGCTAGCTGACAGCTAATAGCGGAATGCTTGCGAATTATTTAATTAATAATTATTAATTTTTCGGTAATAGGTAATAGAAATTCGTAGCAAACATTTATCAAACTGTTACTAGGACTCATGAGTCAGAATAAATAACTTAAATATCAGGTGGTAGTGTATTGTAATAGTCTTACATTGTCATTATTTGTGTTACGAGAATAGTGGGAGTATCTTGCTCCTGTACCAAGTATTCCTTTTTGTTGTTGGCTATATTTATCTCCGAAAAAAAATATCAATACCACTTACCGAATAATTATGGTTTAAAGCCTCTCCTTTAAAGGAGGAAAAAGAAAAAATTTTCCTTTGAGTCAATCCTCTTCTTTTCAAGGAGAGATAATTGTTAATTATTCATTATTTATTGTTTAACACCTAATACCAAGGGTGAAAAAAGAATGCTTAACTTAGACGACACTTCAATCATTAAGTAATTAAGACTAGGGAATAAAATTAGGCAATTAATTTTGCCTAAGCAATTAATTGTTGATTATTAATTATTCATTATTAAATGTGTTCCTTCCTCAGCTTTCTAATTAAATTTATTTCTGCTTGAAAATCAATATAGTGAGGTAATTTTGAATGTTGTACAAACCCTTGAGCTTGAACATTATCTGAGTGATACAAAACAAACTCCGGGTCTTGAGCAGGTCCTTGTATTTCTTCCCCTAATTCTTTAGCTTGCATGGCACGGTCCACTAACGCCATTGACATTGCTTTACGTTCGTTATAGCCAAAAGTTAAACCATAACCACGGGTAAGTTGTGGTGCTGCTTCCTTACTACCTGTAAACATATTTACATTTTCAGCTTCAGTAATAGTAATCTCAGCGATCGCTATTTCAAAACCCAATTCTTCTGGACAAATAAACACCTCAACTTCGCCCATTTTAATTTCTCCAGCGAAGGGATGGGTACGACCATAACCCCTCTGAGTTGAATACCCTAAACTAAGTAAAAAACCCTCATCTGCACGAGCTAAATTTTGTAATCTCGCGTCTCTTTCTGCAGGTAATTTTAGAGGTTTTCTTGTTAAGTCATAAGGTTGTTTGTCATCCTCTACTTTTTCCTCATAAACTAATCCTTCTTTTTCTAGAATATTCATTACTCTGGGAAGGTTTTCATCCAAGTTTAAATTTTGGCTTTGAGGTGGAGTAGAGCTATTTCCTTCCGCAGCTAATTTAAAGTCTAATAGTCGATGAATATAATCAAAAGTTGGTCCTAAATATTGACCTCCGGGAATATCTTTAAATATTGCAGAAATTCGCCGTCGAATCTTCATTTTGCTAGTATCCAATGGTTGACTATAATACAGTCTTGGTAAAGTAGTTCGATATGCTCTTAATAAAAATATTGCTTCAACTAAATCACCCCATGATTGTTTAATTGCTAAAGCAGCTAAGTCTGCATCGTATAGGGCACCTTCGCACATAACTCTATCAACTGCGAGGGTAAGTTGTTGTTTAATTTGCTCTAAACTTAGTTCAGAAATATTGGGGTCTCCCCGCCGCAAAGCTTGCAATAGTGCTTCGGCATTTTTGATTGCTTCTTCTCCACCTTTTACTGCTACATAAGCCATGTTTTTTTACCTCAAATTTACATCTTAATTTGCCATTTTTTTGTAAGCATTCAGCGGTCAGCATTCAGGGTTTCAGCTATCCTCCTATGGTCGAAACTGTGTTATCAGCTTCATTACCTTTTATTGACAATTAAAGCTCGTTGTTTTTGTGCTTCAATTTTCTGGTTAAAAATGTAGTAAAACTTAAGCAAATGCTTGCTTCATTCGTTAAAGATATAGCGTTTCTCAGTAAGCGTGAGATACACTCTTATCTTTACTTTACTGTTGCCTGTTGCCTAGAGTTTTCTACCTCACTCTTTTTGGGAATTGCTATATCAGAGCTAACTCCTAATAGCTGTTTACTGAATAATTAATAATTAATAATATAATAATTCTGGTTTAAAGCCGACCCTTTTAAGAGGAAAAAGCGGTCGAGGGATGGCGATCTTCGGAGCAGCTCTGATAAGAGCGGGTCTCGGAGCCATATCCAATGGACCAAGAGAATAAATAATATTTCCTTATATTCAATTCCGTAACGGTTTTAACCCGAAGTAATTATCAATTATCAATTAATGAAGTAGCATTCCACAGGAAATACTTACATTTTTACTAATCTACTTTTAGTTGTTCTTGGTAAACCAATAACTGTATTTTGAGCAAAGAAAAATATATCTACTCCCAGAGGATAATTGTTAAAGTTAACTTCCCATTCAGACCAGAAAAAATCCGGTAATTTCGGAATTGAAATTGCTATTTCTTCTAAAATTCCCGGTCCGGTTAATATTACTTTATCGCCCGATTCTAAATTCGACCCTTGCACAAATAAAGTAGTTGAATTTTCTGGTTCTTCTGCTGTACCATGATGAAAATTTGATAGGTTGGGAATAGTTTGAATATTCTTAATTACAGCAAAGTCAGCAATTTGAGAATTGTTGGTAAAATGACAACCTGTGTGAAACAATAACCAAGCTTTTACATCTTGATGAAAATCTGAACTTAACCATACTTTTGTTTCCAAATCTAACATTGTTAAACAGGCAGCAGCACAAGCTATATTCAAGTCAGATGGTGGTGTTAATTTAGCATCTATTTGTTGATGCTTTCCTGGATAAGATAAGGCATTTAGTAGATTGAGAAAGGTTCTTTGAGAATCATCTACAATATCAGGCAATCCTGGTAGTTTAGTAATCATAAAAAAAGGAAGAATAAAGAAGGAAGAATAAAGAAGGAAGAAGGAAGAAGAAAAAATCTTAGCTTTGTGTTAGTTTTAAGTTTTTGATTTATCCTCACCTTTCCTTCGACTGCTCTAAAATTTTATTTTTGATAATTGCTGTATACCGCTTCTAGATTTTAATGACTTAAAAAAGCAAATAATCTTCTAGGTTTCGTGGTTGAAAAATTTCAGTGTAATCTTTTTTTTTTGAGAATAAAGCTTGAATTTGTAACGGGTGCATCTCAATATTTGCCAAAATACTTTTTTCCTATATATTCGCTGTTGCCTTTTGCCTTCCGGAGCTGTTGCCTAAAAGCGATAAATTTTTGGCTTTATTCACGCATTGAGATGCTCCCTTTGTAACTTGATATCTTCATCAAAAAATCATAATTAACAACAGAAATAGCACTAATAATACACCTCACACAAAAATTGATTAGTCCCCTCTGGCAATAGTAAAAAAATTAACTTTCGTAGCTTCTGTTTGTAGTTGTTGAATTTCCTTTTTTTGATTAACTTCTGCTTCAATAAATTCAAGAACGACAGACTTTACAATATCATGCCATTCAGGCAGTTGCATTAAACCATCGCACAGAGCAGCAAGTTCAGCATGACGATGCGATCGCCCTGCCACATAACCAAAACCCATAACATCCTCTATCTTGACTGTACAACGAGTAATAGTTATTTCCCCTAGATTAAATATTTGTCCCGTTCCACCAGCGCGACCTCGCACCATTGTCAGACCTATTTCTGGTGGCCTTATAAAGTTGTATGTAGGCAATTCGCCCATCTGTGCAACTTTTGTCTCTAATTGCTTCAAATTAGATTTAGCTAAGGTTTTGATCCATCCCTGTCGCATTTCTGTTTGAATGTCCATAGATTGGTTTTCCAGTCCAATTAACTAGAGCAATATTTGTCTATACAAATTCCCATATATACAATATATAATAGATATATACTTTTTATCCAAAAAAACTAACTGCTACATTTTGATCGTCAATTATGGTCAAAATATTAGTATTCAATTATCAAGTAAACGCCCATTTCTCAAAGTAATTTCTGGCAATTTAGGTGGTGGGGGTGAAATCTCTATTGTCTGAATATTTTGAATAGGTATGACTAAGAGTCGATCTTCCAACTCAATTATCAATTCTCTGGAACTCATGACTTTTTGCAGATAACTGGCCAAGTTGGGCATATTTTTTTCTAATTCTGGAAAAAACTCAAAACTTTGTTCAATACCGTTAGTATATTTAACTGTAAGAGTGAATTTTATTGATTTACTCATATTCCTGTACCTATTGCCCTTGATAATTGTTGGCTGCTCCACAATATTTATCTAAACTAGAAAAATATTAAACATAAATATATCTAAATATATTCAAGATGCCATGAGCCGTGAAATATTACCAGTTTATACTCGAATTGCTGAAGAATTACGCCAAAATATTCATCAAGGAATCTATAAAGTAGGAGATAAGTTACCAACTGAAGCTCAACTGAGCGAATATTTTTCTGTTAACCGTCATACATTGCGTAGGGCGATCGCCATTCTCAAAATTGAAGGGTTAGTGAGAGTGGACCGAGGTCGTGGGACTTTTGTCGTTGGTACACCCATTAAGTATTTTATAGGTAAAAGGGTACGCTATAATCAAACTCTTATGGCCCAAGGCCAAAAGCCTCGTTTTAGATTATTGCAAGTGGTTGAAATACCTGCTGATGCTTCTATTGCTAAAGGATTAGAAGTAGAAATAGGTACTCCTGTAGCTTTAATTGAACGTTTAGCATTTGCAGACGATCAACCTATTAATATTTGTAGTAGTCATTTTCCTTTAGCTCGTTTTCCAGGAATTATACAGGAGGAAGCAATTGAATTTTTGCAAGAGAAAGGTTCAATTTCTCAGTTGTTAAGGGAAAAATATAATAGCGATCATATTCGTCGTACAACTCATGTTTATGCTCGTATAGTCAGACATGAAGATGCTTCTGTGTTGGAAGTTCCTCTGAATCATCCTATTTTGTTAGCAGAGTCAATTAATGTCAATCAGGATGGCAATATTATTGAATATGGGGTGACTAGATTTAGAGGCGATCGGATGGAGTTGGTCTTTGAAAATGAATGAGCTTGAATATTTAAGATTGTTGAGAAAAACCTGAATCTTTCTTGATTTTTTCCAGCTGTTCCCATAGTTCCTGAATCTGTAGATAAGCAGAGCTTATTGAAATTTTTCCTGATGTTTGTAAACCACTTATATAACTTATTTTATGAGAAAATTCTTGTAATTTCGCATTGAAATTGATATTTGCTGGAGTTGCTTGTCCGTAATAGGGACTTTGTGGATATAGAAATTCACCCTTTTTCATTTCAGCTGTTCCTTAGTTTATTTCAAAAATTTTAAGTTTATTTTTTATCTTAATATAAAGCATATTATATCAATTTTGATTTGCCAATTTTTAAAGTCTTTGATTTGAGTTAATAACTATTAACTTTTTGTCAAATAAATATACTTCTTTACTGAATAATTAAGGTTTAAAGCCTCTCACTCGCTGTGGAGAAACAAGCGGTCGTTTGCGGAGCATTCCGTAGGATGGGATGGCGTTCGCGTAGCGTCCCGGAGGGAACGGTCTCCTCGCCATATCCAATCGACCAAGAGAGAAAAATTTTTCATGATTAGTCAATCCTATCCGTTTTCAAGGAGAGGTAATTATTAATTATTAATTATTAATTATTAATTGTTGAAAGTACTTTTACTCTTGGATTTAGTAGATATAAGTGTTAAAGTTTCTAGAGTTGAATCTACAAAGAAATAACTTTGATATAGAATCCGGTTATAAAGTATATGTTGATAATTCTATCCACACTTCAATATTCAATTTCCCCACCTCCTCATCTTCCTATCTCTCCCAACTATATAATAGGTATTCAAACTGATTTTATCTGATTTGTTGCAGTAACAGAATCAGCTTTTTTCAGTTACTTTTTGAGATTTAAGTAGACGGACATACATAATTAGTCATATCATGTCCGCACTTTATCGTTTGTGTAAACTCAAGGGTGAATATCTACAAAAAATTTAAGTTTTTTTGGACTTTTAAGTCTTCTGTTCTAGATAACTAAAGCCTTCTTCCCTCTTCCTTCTTCCTTAAAAATCTGGTTTTTAATTATGAAAAATAAGAGTCATACAAAATCATATTTTCGGAAAATTTTATACAACTCTTCTATGCAATATTAATCTTCAAGCAAGATTTATCTAATTGTATAATCAAATATTTTTATGGTCTGAATTATTTTCAGAGTCTGTACCTATTCCTAAATTTTCCTTAGAATTTCTCAACTGTTTCCAAAGTTCTTTGATTTGCTCGTAAGCTTCTTCAGGAGAAATTTTTCCACCAGTTTCTAAGCCACAAATTATACTCACTCGTTGAGCAAATTCTTGCAGATTTGAATTAAACACTAAGTTTTCTGGGGTGAAATTACCTTGATATCGACTGCGGGGGTACAAAAAATCATCATCAATTGCCATTTTTTTTTCCTCATAAATATCCTAAATTTGATTTAAGCTTAAAAATGAAAAATAGAATTAACTATTTACATTAACTGTTACTCCAGCCAATCTACATTTTATCTAGTTATATCATGTCCGTTGGTATCATTTGTGTAAAAGTTAGCGTGGATATCTACAGGAAATTTAAGTTTTTTTCTTGCCTGTTGCTTTCCGGAGCTGTTGCCTGTTGCCTATTTACTATACAAGACCGATGCTACCGGACATGATATTATATCAAATCCGGTTAAATACCCTCACAATCAATAGACATCTCCAGAAAATAGGGAATAGGGGGAAATAATTGATAATTTATGTACGATAATTGATTTTATTTTTGATTTTTGGAGTTCTCTAATAGCTTAAAACCCTGATTATTACGTTATATAGAATCCGGTTATACAGTATATATTTATAATTCTATCGACACTTCAATATTAAACAATATTAAATCAGACCATCTCCCCAAATTCCCCTCCACCGGAGGGGTCAGGGGTGGGTTCCCATCTCCCCATCTCCCCAAATTCCCCTCCACCGGAGGGGTCAGGGGTGGGTTCCCATCTCCCCATCTAAATTACACTGATGCTACCGAAGAGGATAATACCTAGCTAAAAACTTCTCAGCATCAGAGCGATCGCTCACCACCCCATCCAAAGTAGCAGCTAAAAGAGCATCCAACATTAACTTAAACTCACGTCCCGGTTTATATCCCATTTCCTTCAAATCATTTCCATTCAAAACAGGTTTAATATTCGCCCACTGAGTCAAATATTGCCAAACCTTACGTCGCACCCAACGCTCGCATTGTACCGCAATTAAAATCAACATCGGCAAGTCATACTCCCTCAACAACCACACCACCTGACTCGGAGTATTACATTCTGGCAAACTCTCCATCACCTTACCCTTTGCCAATTCCAACTGCTCCAGTCGCTTCACACTATCCACAGGCAACTGCAAATTTTTCCCCACCAAACCCCGATAGTCAGACTCCAAATAAGCAATCAAAACCTCCAACCGCATTTGCCAGTGAGATAAACTTTTCTGGGCATCAAAACGTTGCAGACACCTATCCATCAAACATACCTGCTGCCACAATTTCCGGTCTAGCTCCATAGTTGGATGCAGACAACGCAACGCCCCCAGACTTCCCAATAACTTTAAAGCAGGTTTCCAGTAGAGAGCTTGCAAAATATATTTCAACTCACTTTTGAGTCGAGTTTCCAAAGCAGGCACCCTTCTATTTTTTCCCGCCTTCCCAAAATTTTCGCGGTCATAAACCCCACTATTAATAGCGTAACGAATATACTCCTCTGTTTTTGCTTCAATTTCAAATCCTAATCTCACAGCAAACCGCACCGCTCGATAAATACGAGTAGGGTCCTCAATAAAACTGTTGGCGTGCAACACCCGCATTTGTTTCGCCTGCAAGTCTGACAACCCACCAAAAAAATCAAGCAATTCTCCAGCACGAGGTTCAGTCAGTCGTGCTGCCAAAGCATTAATAGTAAAATCTCGGCGATACAAGTCTTGACGAATTGAACTTGCTTCAACTTCTGGGTTAGCTGCTGGATAGGGATAAAATTCTGTGCGAGCAGTGGCAATATCTATCCACAGGGACTCTAACACCAGGTCATTGTGCCAAAGCAACGCAGCAGTTTTAAATTGACCGTGAACTTCCAAACGTGCTGTGGGGTAAATTTTTTGCAGTGCTTTTGCCAACTCCACCGCAGGAGCTTTTTCTGCTGACTCAGAGTGACAACCATCTACAACTAAATCTATATCTGTTAACAGTAAAGTCTCATCAAATTTTGATAATAATAAATCTCGCACCCCTCCACCAATTAGATATAGTTGCCAACCTCGTTTTTCTGCCAACTCAGCAACACAGGTGAGTAGTTGCCAAAGTTGAGGTGCAAGACGTTCTTGTAAAAGTTCGGCAACTGATTTACAAGTTTCACCAGGTATGCAGCCAAGTTGTATATTTTGCAGGGGTTGTTGTTGATGCAACTCCCGTAAAACATCAGTGCGGGTAACTATTCCGACTAAACGGTTATTTTCCAATACAGGCAACCGCCCAATATCATAAGTAACCATCAATTCTTCTATTTCTGGGAGTGTGGTTTTTGGGGAAATAGTTTTGAGTTGGGGAGTCATGTAACCTTTGACTGGAGCATGACTAAAACCATGGTGGAGGGCGATGTCAAGATCTCGCCGAGTAATAATTCCGACTAATTCTCTGGATGAGTCTACTACTGATAAACCAGAATGACCGTAACGTAATAGTATGCGGTGAGCTTCTTCTATAGATGTCTCAGGAGGAATGGTGCGAACTGGAGATGACATCAAATCTCTGGCGGTGGGAGGTTGAGGAATTTGATTTTTGAGTTGGTCTACCAGTTTTTCCAGGGTTGCTTCAGGGTTACTATCTCGGAGACTAACTGCTGCTGCTCGGAGATGACCTCCACCACCGAGAGGTTGTAATAGTTCGTTGAGGTTGGTGTCTGGGATACGCGATCGCCCGATAATACTTAAGCTTTTTTCTGTTGTATCTTTGAGGGAGTGGGTATGAGCTAGGAGGAGAGCGTCTATTTCTGTCAAGTCTATTAAACTAGAAGCTAAACTGGATAAACCGGGAACATATTCATCTGTGTGTAATAGTATCCACCCTATTTGATAATTTCTCACGGTGGAGCGTTGGATATTTTCCAGAGCTATTTTCAATAAATCTTGCAGTTGTGGTGACAAACCAGGTTGAATATATTCGGCGATCGCGGGTAAATTTGCCCCTTGCTGCATTAACCATGCTAAAGCTGCTGCATCTCGTGGTGTTGTATGGTCAAAAGTCAGGGAACCAGTATCAGCATGGATACCTAAAGCCATAATTGTTGCTTCTGCTGGAGTTAAGACCGGGGTGGGTTGATTTTGGAGAGTCTGGAGTTTTTCTGCGATGAGGGTTGTGGTTGCTCCCACTGCTTCTATATAAGTTTGGGTAGCTGGAATATCGGTTTGAATTTCACAGTGATGGTCGTAGATGATAATTTCTGATAGGTGGGGTAGGTCTAACCATTGGGCAGTTTTTCCAAGTCGGGAGCGAGTTTGAGTATCGACGATAAATATGGAGCGGATTTGTTTTGGGTTGACAGAGCGGCGTTCGATGATGGCAAATTCGTCTCGATGGAGAGCGAGAAATTGTTTGACAGTGGGGTAACAACCACCAGTTATTACGAGGCGACTACCTGGGTGGAGGTGAGTTAGTCCGACGGCGGCACCGAGGGCGTCGAAGTCTGCGGTTGTGTGGCATAAGATTATGTTCATTTCATATATTAAGTCAAAAGTCGTAGGGGCGAATGGCATTCGCCCTTACAAAAGTCAAAAGTGAGATTTTATAGGCTTAAAAATTTTAGGATAGCATAAATAATTAAGTCATCTTTAGATTACTAAAGGTAACTGATTTATTATAGCTAATTAATAAGACTTGATATTATTTCTATAGGATGAGATTGTTGAATAAATTCACAGAATTCGTCAAGAATACTCTCGTTCATTCAACCACGATATCGAAGCCATATTTGCTGATTTACAAAAGAAGCAAGCGGAAAGTGGCATGAAAGTTGTGGATTTATCTCGAAAGTCTGGTATAATAAAACATTGGAACAATAAAAAACTTATGATTGCTCAACCCCAAGATTATCACAAAATTAGCGCAGAAGAATATCTAGAATGGGAAGCTAAACAGGAATTTCGCCATGAATATGTAGACGGTGAAGTTTTAGCTATGACTGGGGGAACTATTCCTCATACTAAAATTTACCTCAATTTCTACAGAGCTTTGTATCCTCATTTGAGTAAAAGAGGTTGTGAAGCTTATGTTTCAGATGTGAAAGTTCAGGATAGTAAAAATAATCGTTATTTTTATCCCGATCTAGTGGTTACTTGTAATGCTGAGGATTTAAAATCTCGTGACTTTATTAAACATCCTAAAGTCATTGTTGAGGTGCTTTCCCCTAGTACAGGAAAATACGATCGCGGCGATAAGTTGAAATATTATCATCAATTTCCTAGTTTGCAAGAATATGTTTTAGTAGATTCAGAGTCAATTTATGTAGAAATTTATCAACGTGGGGAAGGAAAAATTTGGAATTATTGTGGATATACAGAAGGTGAGTCTATTACATTAGAGAGTATTGAATTTACTTCTGCTATTGAAGTTTTATACGAAGGAGTTAATTTTGAAGTTCCAGAAAAGAGGGAGCAAGTGTAGGTTGGGTATCGGAACGTTAGCGCCAGCTTATCCGTTAGGATAAACCCAACTCAACCTAACCAGAATAAAGCGTTTGTTGGGTAGAACGAAGTGAAACTCAACCTACATTACTGATACCGTTGGGCAAGAAGAAACGTAGTGCTACATTGTCGTTTCACTTATCAGTAGCGATCGCTGTCTCTTATACCAATTTGAAAAAAGTACGGTAGAACAATGGTAAGTCAAAAGTCAAAACTCAGAAGTCAGAAGTTGGAATTTAGGAGTAGGTACTAAAAGGGTATTTTAGTTTCTTAGTAGCATTATATTATCAAATTAAGATTAAATAGTCAATTACTAATGATGGAAGGAGGAGTCATAATTCAGGAGTTTGAACTGAAAATTTTAATTAACAATAATTTCAGGAGTTGATTTCTATTGTCGTGAAAAAAGCTAATAAAAAGCGGGCGGAAACTTCCGCTGCATATTCACGAAATTGGTCATTTTTATCATAATCAGCGTAATCTTGAACTCCTTTGACAATAATTATGGGAATTTCCTGAATTTCCGCTACTGCACCAATAGCTGCACCTTCCATTTCTACTCCTAATATTTTCCGTTGCATTTTTTCGATACGTTGGAAAAGTTTGGGGTCTTTTTGTACTTTGCTGGTAGTAGCAATTACACCAATATGAATTTGAGGATTTAAGGGGTCTTTGTAATGTTGCTCTGCTAAATATTCTAGTCGTTCATTTTGAATTTCCTTGAGAGCTTTTTTAGTTAATTCTAAAGAGTCTGTTTTTAATGATTCTTGTTTTCTTAAACGTTGAATTACTTCTTTCCAGTCTGGGCATTCTTTGATTTTTTCTGGATGATGCTGAGGAGCAAGATATTTGTATGGTTGTTGTTGATAATCATATAATTTGTTGAGTAACCAACTTTCTTGATGAAGGTAAGATTTTGGTCTAGGAGTTTGAATAGTATTCAGCCAATCTTGGGAGAAATTTTGAATAGGAAATTCCCATTTATGTTTCAGGTTATAGGTGCGAATATCATGGAAGATTTCTTCAGTACGAATTTGTTGATTATCTATTGATTCGTAATGAGCAACAAGTTTACCATAGTCTAGTTTAAAGACTCGATTAGCAACTATTACATCACCTAAAAAAACCTCTTCTTTATTGCCTGCACATACTCCAGTCATTGCTAAACAATGAGGTTTTAATTCGGCAACAAGTCGAGTAGCTAGATTATTAGCATAGTTTTCTCCCATTTCCACAGGTCGCGCTGCTAATATATTTAATTTCTTACCATTTTTATTAGGTAAAGTAGTTTTGTAGTAGGGATAGCCGGAATTATCTTTTAATTCTTGCCAAGTATTTCCAGATTGATTATCACAGTTTTTTAGAGCATCTAATTCATCTTTGAGAGCTGTAATAATTAGAATATCAATTGTTGATGAAGGAGGTTTGGTATCGGGTATTGGTGGAATAGGTGATGGATTATTTGGAGTTGAGGAGGGAATTAAAGTCGTTTTAATGACTTCTCTCAATCTTTTCCATGCTATTTCTCCCTTGAATTGTTCCCAAAATGATGAAGGTTGGTCATAAAAATAAAGTGTGGATTCATCTAAACAGTAAACAATAGGAACTTCATACCATAATAAATCAACATTATCATCGAAAGGATTTTCTTGGCGTATCTTAGTTTGAATTTCTGGGTCTAAATCATTAACAACAGCAATAGAAAAACAAATATTACAAGGTACTCTAAAATTATAAATTTGTGTACCAACAGACGAAGTAGCTCGATCTTTTGCATATTCTAGGCATTGAGTAGAATACTGTCTTAAAGCTTTTGTATTTATAGAGGGCAAATAATCGAGGATAAAAAAGGCATCTCCCCTCATATTAAATGCACCGAAAGGAAGTTCAAAATCAGTTATTTTTCCTATAAGTTCAAACTCAAAGTTTCCATCTTGACTTTGAAGGTTTTTTTGTATATCTAAAGCACCTTGATTTTTAAGATTTTTTTCAATTGTGTTTAAGTAATTATCTAAGCTTTGATTATTAATTTTTATTGTTTCAGGAGGTTGGTTTTGCAGAATTTTTTGAATTTGTAAATTTCCCATTTTATGCAATACTTCTAAATATTGAATATCTCCTTCTTCTAAATAAGAAAATTTTTTTCTAGGTTGATTAGTTACAAAATGTGTAATTAGTAATAGTGGATGATAATAAGGATTTTGGCGAGAGACTCTATAATTTTTTAAATCAGCAACTAATATACTTACAAATTGCTGAGGAGGTAATTTAAAATCTAGGCTATCTATAAAGTAATTATCAATACCAACATTTTGTATAAACGCCCGCCTTTCAGAAATAGAATCAAATTGTTGAAACAATTTTTGGAAGATTGATTCTAGGTGAATAATATTATCTCGGTTTAAAATAGAAAATATTATTGCTTCAGTTGTACTCATTATTTTCTCCTAGATTAAAGTTATGTATTTTTTAGTTTTTGATAGTAAACTACAAGAAAAATTTTCTAAAGGTATATATTTATCAACAGATAGACAGAAGTTAAGCAGTAGGAAGGTTAACTTAAATTGTAGCGAAAAAAGCTAATAAAAAGCGGGGAGAAACTTCCGCTGCATATTTACGAAATTGGTCATTTTGAGGGTTGAGGTTATAGGTGCGAATATCATGGAAGATTTCTTCAGTACGAATTTGTTGATTATCTATAATTACCCCTACTGACTTTTTACTTGCTAAACGCATTTTCAATGCGTCTTAGCTAACTGTTATCTGAGTAAAATAAAATTCTCTATATACTAGGGAATTAAAGTCGTTTCAATGACTTCTCTCAATCTTTTCCATATTACTTCTCCCTTGAATTTTTCCGATAATGACGAAGGTTTATTGTCAAAATAAAGTATGGCTTCATCTAAGCAGTAAATAACAGGAAATTCATACCATAATTTATAAGTATTATAATAATCAAAATCAAAAATATTTTCTTGGCTTATCTTAGTTTTAGTTTCTCGATATAAGTTTTTCACCACAGCTATAGAAAAACAAACATTACAAGGTATTCTACCATTTAAAATATCTGAAAAAACAGATGAAGTAGCTTGATTTTTTCCATATTCTACACATTGAGTAGAATACTGTTTTAAACGTTTTACATTAATAGAAGAAAAATATCTAATAAGAAAAAAAGCATCTCCTTTCATCTTAATTACATCGAAATAAAGTTCAAAATCAGTGATTTTAGCTACACGCTCAAACTCAAACTTTCCATCTTGACTATGAACGTTATTTTGTATATCTAAAGCACCTTGACTTTCAAGGTTTTCCTTAATTTTGTTTAAGTAATTATCTAAGTTTTGATTATTACTTTTTCTTGTTTCAGCAGATTGTTGATTTCTACTTAACAAAAACTTCCTTAAAACTTCAAATGCAAAAGCACTTGCATGACTAGCAGCTAGTTCTTGAGAACCCCCTTCATCTGCCTTACTTTTCCCATCAATTAAATCAGAAATACCCCGAATAATTAACGCCGAAACCTTTTGATTAGCATGAGCAGCTTGCAGAATACCACGACCTTCCATTTCCACAGCTAAAGCATCACCATAATTTTGCTGAAGAAACTTAAACAAATCTGACTCTGTATTTGCAACTACCTTTTCTCCCGCAGCAATAGGAGCAACAAATACACTAGGTTTAGCTGAATCAGAAAGTCTAGCTAACCAATCTGTTTTTCTCGCCTCAGCTTTTGCCCGTTGAATCATATTGTAATTTGAAAGACCAACATCCGGTCTTGGCCTAAAGGTCTCAGCTACCTTACCAGACTCATAACCATAAACCTTAGTAGCAGCAACCACATCTCCCAGTTGGACATCCTTAATTCCTCCAGCTATCCCAACAAATAGAATTACATCAGGCTTAAAATAAGCGATCGCCCTTTCTGCTTCTATTGCTACGGGAGAATTTCCAGTACCAGTATCTACAATACCCACTTCCCACTTTTGACCACCAATAGAAAATTTACCCCTCTCATAAATTGTCCCTTGAGGGTGCATCTCCTCCTCCAAGTCACTGAGATGAGCGCGTACTGCCATATATTCGATACGAATTGCTGTTAAAATAACCGCACAAGCCATACCTTTACCTATTAATTGAACTGCTTTCTATTATGGGTAATTTATTTTGAAATGTGTAAAAATTAAACTGCTTTTCAATAAACTTTAACTCATTTCAAATACAGGTCAATTACTAATGCTTATTGTGAATTTTATCTTCTGGCGATCGCTGATAATAATTTTAGGTTAGTAAGTCAAAAAATTAAATATTTGTAGTGCGGGTATCTTGCTCGCTATAGGAATATTTTATCAAAGTTGAATCTGCTGTATTATTGTTTGGTTTCCTTAGCGTCAACCCAACCTACTGTGTGAAAATTAAACTGCTTTTAGAGGAATTATGAAAAGTTTTTTGATACTGAATTTTGCCCCCCGAGCAAGCCAACTTTGGGGGGAACAAGAGTCAATTTTCTCCTAAAATTCCCCCAAAATTGGGGGATGCGCGGGGGCTTAGATGTAGCAAATGGGACTTTTAATAACTCCTCTTAAATCAACTTTAACTTATTTCCAATACTACTCAATTGCTTTTGTTGCCAACTTATTACTTATTACAGAAAAAAATTTCTATGAACGACCAAAAACCAATACTTCAAGTTTTTCTACTTGAATATGAAAAATTGAAAGATGAACAACTCAAACGTATTGCCTTCCGAGACCAAATAATTTATCTAACACTGGGAATATTTGGCGGAATACTCTCTTTTGCTCTATCAAATAAAACTAATTTTTATGCCCTCTTAGTTATTCCTTGGGTTTGCCTAATTCTCGGTTGGACTTATTTAGTTAATGATGAAAAAATCTCTGCTCTTGGAAAATATATTCGATTGACTCTCACCGAAAAAATCAAAGCACAAATAGATGATTCAGATATCGAATCTATCTTTGGTTGGGAGATTTTTCATAGAAGCGACGAAAGACGAAGAAGGCGAAAAATAGAACAGTTAATTATTGATGAAATTACTTTTGTGTTCTCTGGTTTAGTAGCTTTATTTGCCTTCTGGTCTCTAGGTACAAATCTTTCTCTAGTAATTTATATATTTTGTGCTTTTGAACTTATTCTATTAGTAGTTTTAGGCGTAGAAATTATTATTTATGCCGATCTAACTCAAGGCAGATAGATTTGAAGAATTAAAAATCAATAAAATCTTAGTAGTTATTACTCAAAAAAAGACTCTGTATAGAAATTATGAAAAATTTGATAAATTTGCTTTTATTAATTTTACGCCCAACCTAGTTGTTAGGAACTAATACTCTACTACCTACCTGTACAAAAAATTCACCACTCAAATTACCTTTTCTTTTGTGGCTTTAATACCCCACCGTCAACAGGGATGCTGAAAATTGTTTGGGGTTGCTAAGACACGAAGTGGCGTGTCGGAGACTATCCATAAGCAATTTTCCCTCCCGCCTTCTGCCTTATGCCTTCTGCCTTCTGCCTTATGCCTTCTTCAAGATTACCATCGCACAACTTATGATATTCTAATTTTTTATAGGATGAGTTTGTTGTTATACCGGGAGAAAAGATGTTAACATTCTTGTTTCAATTTGTACTACTTCTATTAGTAGTCTTATCTTTTGTTTTAGTAGTTGGTGTACCTGTTGCCTATGCTTCTCCTCAAATCTGGAGTCAAGGCAAACCTTTGATCTTTATTGGTTCTGGTTTGTGGGTAGCACTGGTAATTGCAGTAGGTGTTTTGAACTTTTTGGTGGTTTAGGCCAACAATTTTGATTTGAGATTGATAGAATCAGACAATTCTATTGGGCAATACCCAGAAAAAACATAGTGTAAGAGGCAAGAGATAGCAAGTTAGTGCTTGTTACTACTTGACTCTTAACTAAACATTTATACTAAAAGTTATTAGCTTTTATCTAAAAAATTTAAGTAAAAAAAGAATTCTAATATGACAGTTTTCGAGGGAACATTTACTCAAACTGAATCCTTACGCTTTGCTATTGTGATTGGTCGCTTCAATGACTTAATTACTGGTAAATTAATTGAGGGTTGTCAAGATTGTTTAAAACGCCATGGTGTAGATCCAAACCCAGAGGGTACTCAAGTAGATTATGTTTGGGTCCCTGGTAGTTTTGAGATTCCTCTAGTCGCCCGTCAACTGGCCATGAATGGTACCTACGATGCAGTAATTTGTTTGGGAGCTGTAATTAAAGGCCAAACTCCTCATTTTGATTATGTAGCTGCTGAAGTATCTAAAGGAATTGCTGCGGCAGCATTTCAAACGGGAGTACCAGTAATTTTTGGCATTGTAACTACAGATACCATGCAACAAGCTCTAGAAAGAGCTGGTATTAAAAGCAATAAGGGTTGGGAATATGCCATGAATGCTCTAGAAATGGCTAGTTTGATGCGTCAAATGAGAGGTGGTATAAATTCCTCATCTAATAATCGTAGTATTACTGGTACAACACAAGCGTTACCCATAACTTCAAACAATTTAGTAGAGTCTGATGTATCTCCAGAAGCTTAACGAAGTCAGAAGTCATAATTCAGAAATCAGAAGTCAAAAGTCAAACCACTCCTAACCCCTCCCAGGAGGGGAAGTAGGGGATTTGAGCAAGGCTCCAAAAACCCGATCGCCTTAAAAGGTGGGGTTGCGCGACCCAATTATTTTGATAAACCAAGCGATCGACAATTTTTGATCGGAAAAAATCTGCTAGGGGGTTGACAAATAAAATTATTTGTGAAATGATGAGTTATAGTTAAAAACTGCGGGTATAGCTCAGTGGTAGAGCGCAACCTTGCCAAGGTTGATGTCGCGCGTTCGAATCGCGTTACCCGCTTAATTTAAGTTAAAACTTTTATCTAATAGAGCCTAAGTTTGTCTATTAAATAGTTAGAACAATGAAATATCAAGAATAAAACTTCTTCCTTGATCCTTATTTACTCTTGCTTCTGCTATAAGTTAGAATTGAGATGATATACCTATGCTGATTATTAGATTGTCTTTTCTCTATCAAAAATGGGGCGAGAGGACTCCCGATAAATCGAAGATTATACCGGGAGATGAATCGCCACCAAACAAACAATAAGCACCCCATCATCGAGGTGTCACTGCGGTCGGGCAGATCGTAGAATAAATTGACTGTGTAGGCGTACTGTCAGGGGCTGGCAACAGTCTAGATAAGTGCCATTCAAGCAGTAAACCTAAATCGTGAGGTTTGGGAATCTCCCATTATAATATTTGATTTAACGGGAGAGAATGTCAACAACGCCAGTTCTACGATTACTTTGCGACCTCAAAAAGCTCTGAAAATTGATTTGAATGGAGATTACCCCTGTCCATGTCGGCGTAGGGGTCACTTAATTGCAATAGCCCTGACAGATGCCTTTGGCTGTAATCGCTGTCAGCAAATATTTGTGGTAAATGAAAGTGGCGATACTATTGAACAACTCTCCACTCACTATCCCTACAAACCAGCTTGGCGATGGACAGGCAAACATTGGAATCGTGCCTATTCTAATTGGAGAGCGCATTATTTACCAATAGCTCTAGTAATGATTTTAGTCCCATTAGTGATTTGGCTGCCTCTGGCCTTACACTCTCCTGGCTCTAATATAATTATTTGGGCACTGGTGGCAGTGGTTTTGGCTATGCTTCCTGCCTTGATTGTTTGGCTTGCTTATAGACGGTGATTTGAGTAGGGGAGTGTTCAACAATTAATAATTAATAATTAATAATTAATAATTACTTCTCCTTGAAAAGAAGAGAATTTACTCAAAGGAAAATTTTTTGTTTTTTCTCCTTTTAAGGATAGACTTTAAACCTTAATTTTTCAGTAAACATAACAGTAATTTGGTAGTCCTGCTCGCGTAATGATATACAGGAAAAAGGAATACCCTTCAATAATTAATAATTAATAATTAATAATTAATAATTACCTCTCCTTAAAAAGAAAAGATCAGACTCAAAGGAAATTTTTTTCTTGTTTCTCCTTTAAAGGAGAGGCTTCAAACCTTAATTATTTGGTCATGGGAGCAAGATGCTCCCACTGTTCTCGTAACAAAAATAATTACAATGCACGACCATTACAATGCACCACCACCAAGTAATTAACATGAACTGACTAATAATTATCGAAAAGGTTATTATTTCTGTGTTAATTATTGAATAATTGAAGCTTCAACTAATTTTATTGATCAGGGGAGTAGATAGCAGGGAATAGTGGGAAATTTCAGACATTTTCAAGATAATGAAGAAGAGTATTTTTACAGCATATTCTAAGCATATAAAGTACAGATATTAACAATTAAATATTTATAGTGCAGACATCTTGCCCGCAATGGTTGTACCTCACTAAAATGGGTCTGCTGTATTATAGCAATGTGCACTGGCATATTTACAAATTACAAGAACTGTCCAATAGCTAAAAGTCTTACAATATCGGTTTTTTATTCCTCCAGATGAGCTGTTGCCTGTTGCCTGTTGCCTGTTGCCTGCGCACAGCGCTATACTATTAATGAGACCTAATATCACCCTAGCAAAGCAAAAAAAGATGAAGTATTAAAGCAGAAAATAAGTAAGCATTTTGGAGGAGATACTTACAAAAATAAACCTATATGAAAAGCATCATATAGGGTAAAAAAATTAATTTAGGACTCTTATAGCAGTCGAAGTAAAGGTTAGGATAGTTCAAAAGAAAACTCAGACAACGTGAGAATTTTACTTCTTACTTCTTCCTTCTTCCTTCTTTTTTCTTCCTTCTGCTATGCTATTTTGTTGCTAGTTTCACATCAGTTGCTAAACCAAAAACTTGTAATAATTGAATCATCATCCAAGTCGTATCAATTTCCCACCATTGCAAACCATGACGTGCAGAATACTGAAAAGCATGATGGTTATTGTGCCAACCTTCACCATAAGTTAATACGGCCACCCACCAACAATTAGTCGAAGAATCACCAGCATCATAAGTACGATAACCAAACTTATGAGTGGCACTATTAACTAACCAAGTGCAATGAAAAACAGCAACTATTCTGAAGAAAATACCCCAAACTACAAAAGGCAAACCTCCTATAAGGAAAAGTAAAATGCCAAAAGCAAACTGAATGGGAATAAAGTTTACTTGCAAAAACTTATAAACAGGATCGTCTGCTATATCTTTGGTATAGCGAGGAACTTCCGATCTGATTGGTAGATGATGAAGCATCCAACCCATATGACTCCACCAAAACCCACGATGGGAGTCATGGGGGTCTTGTTCATTATCTGAATGTAGGTGATGAATACGATGTAAACCTACCCAGTCACAAACTCCACCTTGACAGGCAAGTGTACCGCAAAAAACTAAGAAGTATTCTAGCCACTTGGGAGTTTTAAAGCTGCGGTGTGTCACCATACGATGAAAGCCTAATGTAATACCTAGACCACCTGTAATCCAATGTAATAATAAGGCTAGGCCAACTGCAGTCCAACTAAAGTTACTGGGAAATAGGGCAAACAAGGCTCCAATGTGCAGGAATGCCATAAAGCCTATGATGCTCCAATCAACGGAAAGTTTTTCTGATGCTGAAATTGTCATGAAAATCTCTAGGTTAAGAACTAAATAGCTCAAAAGGAGCTAGCTTAAATCAAAGCAAATTTATATGTTCGTATAGGATATGGAAAATATTTTGGTAATAACTACTTAATCTATATCTATTAATTCAGAAGCAGAAAGTTAAAAAATATTCTTATGCCAAAATCCAGGTATTTTAAGTGTTTAAGTTTAGATTCCTAACTAATAATACAGGATAATTTTTCTTAAACCAAGCTACTATAAATATACTAAATAAATATAGTAAAATCTCTAAGTTTTAGTAATTGACTATGAAAATTTGATTAATAAAAAAAGTCAATTACTATTTTTACATTGAGTAAAACACTGCTTTGTTTTTTGAGTTTTTTTACTTCAAAATTGTCATAATTTTTTGATGACACTTTGTTCAAAAAAAAAAGCACAGCGTCAATATCTAAAATTAACTATTTGTTTAAAAAGTAATTTTAGGTTTTATGGTGAATTTGAGTATTAACAAAAATTTACACTTTGTTTAGCATATCACAAATCAAACAAATTAAATTAAAAATGAGCAGCACTAAATATCTACAAACAGCAGAACAAGAGTTATTTCCCATATTTTCCGATATTGATAGCTTAGTCAAGCAAAATCTCAGACGAGTTATAGATGCTTTTCGGGAGCATCGGGTAGGTGTCCATCACTTTGCAGGAGTTACTGGTTATGGCCATGACGATTTAGGACGGGAAACTTTGGACAAGGTCTTTGCTCAGGTTATGGGGGCTGAGGCAGCAGCGGTAAGGGTCCAATTTGTTTCTGGAACTCATGCGATCGCCTGTGCTTTGTTTGGCACTCTTAGGCCAGGGGATGAAATGTTGTCTGTGGTGGGTTCTCCTTACGATACTTTGGAGGAGGTTATTGGTCTGAGGGAGGAGGGTCAAGGTTCTCTGAAAGATTTTGGTGTTAGTTATCGGGAATTGCCGTTAACTGAGACTGGTGCAATAGATTGGCGAGGGTTGGAGTCTGCTATTACTGAGAAGACTCGTCTGGCTTTGATTCAACGTTCTTGTGGTTATTCTTGGCGGGCTAGTTTGTCTATTGCAGATATTGAGAAAATTGTCAAGATAGTTAAGGAACAAAATCCTCGGACAGTTTGTTTTGTGGATAACTGTTATGGGGAGTTTATTGAAGAGCGGGAACCTCTTGTGGTGGGAGCTGATTTAGTGGCGGGGTCTTTAATTAAAAATCCTGGTGGTACTATAGTTCCGGCTGGTGGGTATGTGGCGGGTAGGGAAGATTTGGTGGAAGCTGCTGCTTGTCGGTTAACTGCTCCTGGTATTGGTAGTAGTGGTGGGGCAACTTTTGAGCAGAATAGGTTGTTGTTTCAAGGTTTATTTTTGGCGCCTCAAATGGTGGGGGAGGCGATGAAGGGTAATCATTTGACGGCTTATGTTTTTGATAAGTTGGGTTATGCTGTTAATCCTCTTCCTTTTGAAAAACGACGGGATGTTATTCAGGGGATAAAGTTGGGTTCCCCGGAGAAGTTAATTGCTTTTTGTCGAGCTATTCAGCAATATTCGCCTGTGGGGTCTTATTTAGATCCGGTACCTGCACCGATGCCTGGATATGAAAGTCAGTTGGTTATGGCGGGGGGGACTTTTATTGATGGGGCGACTTCTGAATTTTCGGCGGATGGTCCTTTGAGGGAACCTTATGTGGTGTTTTGTCAGGGGGGAACTCATTGGACTCATGTGGCGATCGCTCTGGAGGCGGCTATTGAGGCGGTAGGGTTTTTTTGAAGTCAGAAGTTAAAAGTTAAAAGTCAAAAGTTAGAATTTTTTAATTATGAAATTTTTCCTTTTATTACTATTGAACAATAGTGGTTTTATTTGCTGAAGCTCCTAGAGATATGAGGATGAAATTTTTTCCTTTTATTACTATTGAACAATAGTGGTTTCATTTGCTGAAGCTTCTGGAGGTGGAGGATGGAAATTTTCTCTTTTATTACTATTGAACAATAGTATTTTCATTTACTGAAGCTCCCGGAGATGGAGGGTGAAATTTTTCTCTTTTATTACTATTGAACAATAGTAGTTTCATTTACTGAAGCTTCCGGAGGTGAAGGATGAAAATTTTTCCTTTTATTACTATTGAACAATAGTATTTTCATTTGCTGAAGCTTCTGGAGATGGAGGATGAGGTTTTTCTCTTTTATTACTATTGAACAATAGTATTTTCATTTGCTGAAGCTCCTGGAGGTGGAGGATGAAATTTTTCTCTTTATATTACTATTGAACAATAGTAGTTTCATTTGCTGAAGCTCTCGGAGGTGGAGGATGGAATTTTTCCTTTTATTACTATTGAACAATAGTGGTTTCATTTACTGAAGATCCTGGAGATGGAGGATGGAATTTTTCCTTTTATTACTATTGAACAATAGTGGTTTCATTTGCTGAAGCTCTCGGAGGTGGAGGATGAAATTTTTCTCTTTTATTGCGGATAGAGCAATAGTGGTTTCATTTGCTGAAGCTCTCGGAGGTGGAGGATGAAATTTTTCTCTTTTATTGCGGATAGAGCAATAGTGGTTTCATTTACTTAAGCTTCTGGGGAGGATAAAATTTTTCCTTTTATTGCGGATAGAGTAATAGTGGTTTCATTTGCTGAAGCTCTCGGAGGTGGAGGATGAAATTTTTCTCTTTTATTGCGGATAGAGCAATAGTGGTTTCATTTGCTGAAGCTCCTGGAGGTGGAGGATGGAATTTTTCTCTTCTATTGCGGATATAGCAATAGTGGTTTCATTTACTGAAGCTCTCGGAGATGGAGGATGGAATTTTTCTCTTCTATTGCGTATAGAGCAATAGTGGTTTCATTTGCTGAAGCTCCTGGAGGTGGAGGATGACATTTTTCTCTTCTATTGCGTATAGAACAATAGTATTTTCATTTGCTGAAGCTCCTGGAGGTAGAGGATGAAATTTTTCCTTTTATTGCGGATATAGCAATGTTAAATGATTTCTATAATAGGCTTAGTTAATTTATCGGAGTTTATTCAAATGGATAATGAGATGGATAATGAGAATCTAGAAATTCCACCTTTTTCTATTAATAGAAAGAACCCTTCAATCAATCTGCCTATAAACATGGAGGCTTTTAAAGAGTTCGTGGTTTCTCTTCTGGGTAAACCAGAGTCGGTTGAGGGATATGTAGAAGGTGCATTTGAGATAGGTTTTAGAGGATTTGAACAGCTTAATTACATAATTGATGACAGAATAACAAAGCAGAACCAGAAATAACCAACTACAAACCATAATAATTTCCACTATTTACTTAACACCAATTCCGCGACTAAAGGCAAATGGTCTGAACCTGTAGTTGACAAAACTTCAGCAGATTTAGAAACCCAATGATTTGAATACCAAATATAGTCAATTCTCAACAGAGGATAATTCAATTTCCAGGTAGAATTTGGAATTAGAAAATCCAGACGCCACCCCGCAGGCCAAGTTAAACCAAAACCCATTCCTGATACTCGAAAAGAATCATTTAATACTTGTCTTAAATAATAGTAGTCCTCAGATTGTTCGCTCATATTAAAATCACCCGCCACAATAACTGGCAAACTTTCTTTTTTTAGTCGTTCTATTAAGTCTTGAATTTCTAGCGATCGCTCATCAAATTCATAAACTGGAATTGTCAAAAAAGGTAAAATTTTCCGAAGTCGAATCCAAGGTGAAATTGTTTGAATATTATAGACAACTATTAGCTTTTCCTTAATTTTAATAATTGCTCGTTGTTGAACTTCTGAATGACCTGCTAAGTGTAGATTTTCCTGAAATTCTATAGGATATCTGCTGAGAATAGCTGCTCTATAACCTTTAATATCATCTGAAGTTTGATAAGGATATTCAGCTTTTAATTTAGGAAAGGATTTTGTAATATGATTTCTGGTAATTTCTTGTAAAAATACAATGTCTGGTTTTTCTCGTTTGATTATTTCTACTAGGGTTTCGGTTTCAGTCTTATGCCAACTATTATTTAAGGAGAAAATTTTCAGAGGTTGAGTATTTGCTGCGGAAATAGTTTGAGGAGAAAAATATTGTGTATGTAACCAACCAATAAGCAGCAGACAAGCAATAGATGAAACTATCAAAAACCAACGTTTTTTTATAATTAAAAATGCCGGGAGTGGCAGAATTAATATTGGGAAAAGAATTAAAGGGATAAAATTTCCAATTAAAGCTATTAGCCAGAATTTATCCCAGAATATTAGTCGGAGTATGAAGTAAATTAAAATTAATCCTGAATAACTATAGACAAATACTTTGGTAATTATTTGTAAAAGTAAGAAGAGATTCATTTGCCCATTGCCTCCAAACCTATTTACAAAAAAAGTAAGATTTGAGTTTTTTTCTTCCTTCTTCCTTCTTCTTTCTTTAAAACTTTCTTCCTTCTTTAAAAATCAGTTTTCCCTTCTTCCTTCTTCCTTCTTTTCTCTTCCTTCTTTAAAACAGCTTCTCTAAAACCTAGCACTACTAAAATATTAGATAGTGTTAGAAATACTTCTGCACTACCATGTAACCAATCAATATTTGCTAAGGCTTCGCTATAAACTTGTTTAGCATAAATTCCGGCGGGAATAGTTACACCTACAAATACTAAAGTTCCATAAAATCCAATTAAGGCTAAACGGGGTGTTTTGCCTGAACGAGTGAGAAACCAAAGAAAGCCTAAATAGGGAAATAGAGAAAGAGCAAACAGAGTATCTTTAGAAATCATATTTTTAGGAGTATAAAAAATTTTGTTGTATTAAGTAGCTAGTAGTCTAGAGTCAGGAGTGAGTATTTCAAAGACTCTAAATTTACAGATTTAAAACTATAACGTTATAGATTATCTGGTGTGGGATGCTGAAAAATAGCTTACTTCTGAATATATGTAATTTGTCAAAAAATTATAGTCTCTAGTCTAGATTCAGTTCTCAGTATTCTAAATACTCTCTCAAAACTATAACGTTATAGATATATAAGTCTGGAGTGCTGAAAAATAGCTCACTTCTGAATATATGTAATTTGTCAAAAAATTATAGTCTCTAGTCTAGATTCAGTTCTCAGTATTCTAAATACTCTCTCAAAACTATAACGTTACAGATATATAGTCTGAAGCGGGGAAAAATCACTCACTTCTGAATCTCTGTAATTTGTCAAAAAATCATAGTCTCTAGTCTAGATTCAGTTCTCAGTATTCTAAATACTCTCTCAAAACTATAACGTTACAGATATATAGTCTGAAGCGGGGAAAAATCACTCACTTCTGAATCTCTGTAATTTGTCAAAAAATCATAGTCTCTAGTCTAGAGTCAGTTCTCAGTATTCTAAATACTCTCTCAAAACTATAACGTTACAGATATATAGTCTGAAGCGGGGAAAAATCACTCACTTCTGAATCTCTGTAATTTGTCAAAAAATCATAGTCTCTAGTCTAGAGTCAGTTCTCAGTATTCTAAATACTCTCTCAAAACTATAACGTTACAGATATATAGTCTGAAGCTCTGAAAAATAGCTCACTTGTGAATATCTGTAATTTGTCAAAAAATAATAGTCTCTAGTCTAGAGTAAGTGTCGTACCGAAAAATTAACTCTCGCCACTTTCTTCTTGCTTTTCACTACTAGAAAATATCCACCAAGCAGCAGCTAATAGAGTAAAATTTCCCAACAAAGTCATTGAAGCTTGAAGAGTAACCAACCATTCCAAATTTGGGTCATTATCAAAATAATGCCAAGTACAGGCACACATCGCACTTACCAATGCAGGTAACATGGCAAAAGATAAACCATACCAGGCACGGTTATTAGTGACATTGCCATAGAGAGAAATAAACCAAATGGCAGCTATCCATTCAATAACGCTAGAAATATGAATAATCCAAGTAGGAATTGATAAAGCGTGCATATCTAAAAAATCTGAAAATTTAAGTATCAACTTTGGTATTCTACAAGGCTATATCAAAAGAATAATTACTCAGACAAATGCGAGCAATTTTATCTGGTTACTACGGAAAAGGTAATAGTGGAGATGAGGCATTATTAGCATCTTTGTTGCAGATGTTGCCCGATAATATTCAACCTTATGTTTTGTCTGGCAACCCCATCGAAACTCAAAAACAATATCAAGTCGAAGCGGGCGATCGCCTCAATACTTTTACCATTCTCCAGGCAATGAAACGTTCGGATATATTTATCTGGGGGGGTGGAAGTCTGATTCAAGATGCTACAAGTATTGCCAGTCCTTTTTATTATGCCGGATTAATGGGAATTGCTCAAAAAATGGGCTTAAAAACAATTGCCTGGGCACAGGGTATTGGGCCATTACATCATCAAAGTACCCAATTTTTGGCAAAGCAATGTTTTAAGGGTTGTACTGCGGTTAGTGTCAGAGATGCCAATTCGGCAAAAATAGTTGCCAAGTGGGAGATTCCTTTTACTTTAGCTCCGGACCCAGTTTGGGCTTTGGAAAGTTCCTCTGTCCCCGGTCTTTGGGATTTACCTGCACCGAGAGTAGCGGTTTGTTTGAGACCTCACCCACAACTTACTCCGGCACGTTTAGCAATTTTAACTGAGGCTTTGGTTTCTTTTCAAAAGGCAACTAAAGCGTTTATTTTGTTGTTGCCTTTTCAACCGATAAAGGATTTAAAAATTGCTGAATCTATTCATAACAAATTGCCTAATCATAGCAAGATTTTAACTATAGAAGACCCTAGAGTTTTGAAGGGAGTTTTTCGGGGTGTGGAAATGGTAATAGGTATGCGTTTTCACAGTTTAATTATGGGTTCTGCGGAGGAATGTCGTTGTTTTGCTATTAGTTACGACCCGAAAGTTAGTCAGTTAATGACTGAGTTGGAAATGCCTGGATGGGAATTAGCTGAATTGCCGGAAGATGCAAATTTAATTAGTAAGATGTGGATTGAAAATTATGCGAATGGGGATGCTTTGTTTCCAGAAAGAATAAATTTTTTGAGAGAGCGATCGCTAATTCATCAAGAGGTATTATCTTCAATTAATAATTAACAATTAATAATTAATAATTGTAAGCATTTCCTGCGGAATGCTGCGCAAACAGCAGTCAGCTATCAGCTATCAGTTATCATACCAAATTGATAAATGTTTGCTACAAGTAGTTAGGGTATTGATTATAATTTCCGTTTGTCATGCTCCGCAAACATAATTTAGAATTTAGAATGCACTTGGGGATAGATTGAATACCATTTTTGATGTTGCAAATTACCTTTTTCGTGAAACAGACTTGATCTGAAAGTCTTTTTATGGTGCTTATTATTCGTAACATTCTTTTTTCAAAATGGTATCAACTATCAGCTTTATTAATCTTTAGTGGAAAATTTAATTTTGCTGTTCTTGTGCTTCAATTTTTTGTTTAAAAATGTCGTAGAAGTTAAGCAAATGCTTGCTTCATTTATTAAAAAGTTGTTTGCGCAGCATTCCGCACCGAAGAGCTGACCGCGAGCTAGCTGTTTGCGCAGCATTCCGCAGGAAATGCTTACTAATAATTAGGGCTTGCTGATTAAATATCAAAACATTGACATACAGCAGAAAAATTGAGCGACAATTCTTTCGACTGCCTTCCCTGTAATACCATTACGGTTGCAGGACTGCAAAAATCTGGAAAAACTTCCACAATGAGTAGATAGAAGTCGTGCATTCTCAAGTCTGAATTATGATTCTTGATTTATCATTTTATTTTGTTTAGTAAATAGAACGTTAAATACATGGGATCTTTGATAATAATTACCGATAGTTAACTTAACTAGCTGATTAATTTTGTCTGAGGTAATTAAATAAGTTTCATATTTTAATGAACCCATAAATTCTCTTAATTCTGTTTCATTAGTTCCCATTTGTTGTAATCCAAATCTATTAATTTCACAAATAATATAGGGAACATCATACTGATAAAGTGTATTTACCCAATAATTAAGGTTTAAAGCCTCTCCTTTAAAGGAAAAACAAGAAAAAATTTTCCTTTTATTCAATCCTCTCCCTAAAAGGAAGAGGTAATTATCAATTATCCATTATCAATTATTAATTATTGAACTTTGATGCCTACTGTTTTTGCAGCTAAAACAGAATAATATCCAATATGAGCGCCAATATCAATAAAACAGTCACCATTTTGTAGGAATTTCCGAATTAATTGGAAAATTTCAGATTCATAAGCTCGCCCTTTTTGAACAGAGTCAAGCATCAATTTTTGAGTAAATTTATTAGAATCTAGGGAGAGCTTTATTTCTTGTTGTTCAGAATTAGATTGCTATTGGATACTGATAATTTTAGTAGAATTTTCTGAAGTTATAGTCGAACTATTTTTCCTCTGAATCATTGCCCAATAGATATCTGGACCTATAGGCACATTAAATTGAATATCTAATACTTGTAAAATTTCAAATCCTGTTCTTTGAATTAAATCTAACCACATCGTTTTTCCCAATACACTGTAGTGATTTTTATTAGTTTGATGTTGACAACTTGTATCAGGAGCAGGTACTTCTAAATATAGATAACCTTCGGGTTTAATAACTCTATAAATTTCTTGCAAAGTAAAATATGGAAAAATACTATGTTCTAAACAATGTCTGCACCAAACAAAGTCAAAATAGTTATCTTCAAATTCTAGAAAAGATTGATCCATTTCATAAACTTGATAACCTTTTTGTTGGCAAATAGCCACATCTTCACTATTTAGAGTAATTCCAGTTGGTGAAAAACCATGTTTTTTAAATATCTCTAAAGCTACACCTTGACCACAACCAATATCTAATATTTTGGCTGCCGGTGGTAAAAATATTTGCTTTAGACATACATCAAACATTTGCTCAGTTATTTGATTATGAAGTTTGGTTGGAGGTTCAGGATAAGTATCATTTTTAATTTTTTCTAGAAAGTTCTCAATTTTTTTTATTTGTGATGAATTTAGTTTCATAATATGTAGGTATTCAACAATTAATAACAATTAATAATTAATAATTAATAATTAGGGCTTGCTGATTAATTATTAAAGTATTGATATATAAAGGTTTGAGCATTTTTCAGGTCGAAAAAAGTGTGCCTGTTTCAGTTGAAAACGCTCAAAAAGCTAGTATTTTGGGCTGACTATGGCAGAAAAATCATTCTTACAATTGTTACTCAATCCAATAGACCAAGAGAAGAAATAATATTTCCTTATATTCAATTCCATAACGGTTTTAACTAGAGGTAATTATCAATGATCAATTATCCATTATCCATTAATGAACTACTCCCTATCTGAATTAGTGGTAAAAATTTACATAATTATCGTATAATTAGAGATTGCTGATTAAATCTAAAAGCATTGACATATAAAGACAAGTGCCTTTTTGGGGCCTTTAAAAAGTGCGCCTATTTCAGTCTAAAACGCTCAAAAAGGAGCATATTTTAGGCTCATAGTTGGGCAGAGAAATCAAGGGACAATTCTTACTCCTACCTCTTCACTCATTCCCATTTATCCTGTCTCCTGTCTCTTGTATCCTGTCTCCTACCCCGGCAAAAAGACTTTCCATACGCAAACCTTAATTATAACGCAAAAATAGAGGTATAAATTTTGGCAAGAGTCAGAGTAAGACAGCACGTTAATCCTTTCTCTAGTAAATATCAAGAGTCAGTAAATCTACCAAATTTTAGTAATATTTATTCTGATTTGAATAAGCCATTACATTTAGATATTGGTTGTGGTCGGGGTAAATTTTTATGGCAGATGGCACAGACAGAACCTGAATGGAATTTTCTTGGTTTAGAAATTCGGGAACCATTAGTTATAGAGGCTAATAATTTGCTAAATGAACAGGGTTTTAATAATTTGCACTATTTATTTTGTAATGCCAATATTTCTCTGGAAAAAATATTACAATCTTTGCCAGAGGGAATATTACAAAGAGTCTCAATTTTATTTCCCGATCCTTGGTTTAAAAGACGTCATCAAATACGGAGAGTTGTACAACCAAAATTAGTCGAAGATTTAGCAAATTATTTAACAGTGGGAGGAAAAGTTTTTCTTCATTCTGATGTAGAGAAAGTGGCAAAAGAAATGTGTAAACGCTTCTCTGCTCATAGTTCATTTTCTCGAAGTTCTGATGATTGGTTAACTGAAAATATTTTGCCAGTATTATCAGAAAGAGAAATTTTTACTTTAGCTAAAGATCAACCTGTGTATAGAGCATTATTTCAGAAGGTAGTGCCGCTCGGAAGTCAAAAGTCAAAAGTCAAAAGTATTGATTGGTAAGGCTTTTAGGATTTTCTAAATGGTTAGTTATTTCTGCCATCCTGCAGTAGTAGATAGTAGGTGATAGGTCGTAGATGTTAGATTTAATCTTCAATTTATGGGAAGATAATTATGATTAAAAGTTTCTCAAGTTATGGGAATTAATAAGGGATGAAATATCTGGTTTTTGGTGATGAGTAAAAAATTAAAATATAGAACTTCTAGATGATTCGTAGAAACTTTCCTCTTCTATCGAGACTTTAGAAAAAAATAGATTAAAAATAATCTCAAAACCTTACATAGCAATTTTTTTATCTTTAATTAAAAGACTTTTTAATATACAGGGTATTCCACTTTGATCAGGTACACCTACGCGAGCAAGATGCTCGCATTGATAGGATTTAATTATTAATATCTGTACTTCATATACTTGGAATTTGCTGTATTTAGGTTTTCCTAATCATGCTACGCAAACAGCAATTTTTAACTTTTTAAATATTTATTGTACTACTACTGGGTGGGAAGTAATTTTTGGTTAAAAATATCAAAGTACCACTATTTTCCCTTGATTGATAACTTAGTTTATAGTGTTTTTCTCAAAATAATTAGGTTGCCCAATCCCACCTTTTAAGGCGATCAGGTTTTTGGAGAGTTGCTCAAATACCCTACTTTCCCTCCAGGGAGGGGTTAGGGGTGGGTTAACTTCTGACTTCTTACTTTTGACTTCATTCTGCCTTCTTTAAATCCAAGAACGAAACCACATCCTAATCTGCCAATTTTGCGGAGATATAGGTAATCCCAAATAAACAGGCATCCAAAAAACAAAAGCAAATAAAATGATAAAAATAACTGTAACTCCTATTACTCTAAGATGAACTTGTCTACTATTTAACCACCTATCAATCCACCAAGCAAGTGCCAAAATAGCAAACACAGCAGCACCCATATAATGATAGATAAAAGTACAACGACTCACTTTTGACCAAGGTAAAAAATTGGCTAACCAATTTAATAATAAATATAGTAAAAACCACATTTCTGAGGCCGGAATAAATTTCACTTTTGCCTTGATGACAATTTTATTACGTCTAGCTTTTCGTTTTTTTTCCCAATCCAAAATACGGTTAATTAATATTAATACTAAAGATAAAATTGCTACTGCTGATAACCACCAAAGAGGGGGATTTCCCATGGCATGAACATCATAAATTAATGGATTAACTTTTGGATTTCCAATATCTGAAGATAATGGTGGTAAAGAAGGTTCCGGTTTATCTAATAATCCTGTATTTTTATAGAAATAAACCACAGGTCTGAGCATCAATGGCCAAGTAAACCATTGAGCACAATAAGGATGAATATCTGGTCCACTACCAATTCTTTGATGATAGCTGAAAATTTGTTTTTGCATTTCCCAAAATCCATATTTCGGATTGAGAATAATGTGGGGAATCCAGAGTAAACTGTAGGTTATTATGGGAATAAAAAATAAGTTTAAAGTAAATTGAACCAGATTTAGTTGAGTTAAATTTCGTAAAGGAGATATAAAATCAGACTTTTTTGGTGGTGCTAAAAATTCAAGAATCCAGGCAAATATCCAGAGTAAATAAATACTGAGCAAAAATCCTAAACCATTCCATTTTATTGCCGCACTTGCACCAAAATTTATTCCGGCTAAAGCTAACCAAACTTTTTGCTTCAATTGCCAATCTTGCAAAGCAATAATTAAACATAACTGACCTAATAATCCAAAAATTACTAGATAAATATTATTTAAAGCGTAGCGGGATTCAACTAAAAATAATCCATCTAAAGCAATGAGTAAAGCAGCAAGAAAACCATAGCTTTGACGGCGAGTTAATTGATAAGCGATCGCTCCTACTATGACTGGAATAAATGAACCAGTTAAAGCGTTTACCCATCGATAAGTCCAAGGAGCTAAAGTAGAACCTGTTTCATTATTCACTATTTCTTGTCCGAACGGCAGATGAGAACCTATCCAAATACTAATAGCAATAATATATTGACTGAGTGGAGGATGAGCATTAAAAAAATCAGTTTTAGTTAGGTAGTTGTTGGCAAATTTAGCATAATAAACCTCGTCAAAAACGAGAGTATTAAAACGACCTAATTGCCAGAATCTGAACATGATTGAAAATATAAATATACTCGCCATGCCAGCAATAAACCATCTAGATAATTTACGAGATATTAGTTGCATAAATAGAATCAAATTTAGAGTGTTTTTATTTTAGTATAAAGACATAAAAAACAGCCCTAAAGTACGAACAAATAGGGCTGTTTTTGTATAATATCATGTCCGGTTGAATTACTTATAAATAAATGAGGGAGAAGTTAGGAGTCAGTAGAGAAGAAAAAAGGAAGAGACGAAAATTTTTTGATCACTAATTAGGGTTTGCTGAAAAAGTCTTTTAGTAGGGGTAGGAGACAACCCATCCCTAACCCCTCCGGTGGAGGGGAAGACAGAAGACAGGAGACAGGAGAAATGGGAATAAGCGAGGAGGTAGGAGTAAGAATTGTCCCAAGATTGTTCTGCCCAACTATGAGCGTAAAATACGCTCCATGTATGAGCGTTTTAGACTGAAACAGGCGCACTACAATTCGACCCCAAAAAGGCACTTGTCTTTATATGTCAATGCTTTTAGATTTAATCAGCAAGCCCTAATTATCCGGACGTGATATAAATTAATAATATAATACATTCTTTTACTGAAAATGTCAAGTATTTGTCAGTAAGCTAATCCTAAAATAATTTCCTTGATTCAGATATAGCAATTCCCATATTGTTGAGGTACAAAATTCGTAATTTCTAGGGAGTAGGTAGGGATGTTGCATGCAACGTCCGTACAGAGTAGTAATTCGGCAAACAGAGGATAGCGGTGCTAAGGGTACGACAGACGCACCTGGTAGCACACTCCTGTGATATCAAATCCGGTTGAATACTTATTATATATATAGTTGGGAGTAGGGGAGTAGGAGAGTAGGGGAGTGGGGGAGATTGAAGGCTTGAAGTAATTATAGAATTATCAACATATATTATATAACCAGATTCTATATGAGAAAAGAAGAAAAACAACTGTATCTCACTTTGAGCTAATTTATAAAGACAATCTAAAAAAAGTTTGGTCTAAGTAAAATTAGCTGTTAGCGTTAAATGTATCCAAGTCAAATTGTAACTAATGAGCCGTCTACCAGCGATACGGCTAAATTCATCCTCTGCGAACGCCAACCCTAAGCCTCAATCATACCCAAGTTACTTAAGTAATTAGGGTATTGCATAGGCTAGAAGTCACTAGAAATAAAAGTAAAAGTATTAGCAATTACTAAATTTTGAGGAAAATGGAAAAAACAACAGAACTATTAGGGCCTTTAAATGAACTAGAATCTCCTCTTAACAATTTTGTTGTAGGAGATCAAGATATTATTCCCTTAGACAAATTTTCAGGTTCTGATGAGGAGACTAATTTACCTCCCGTGTTAAATGTTGAAGAGCATACTGATGATATTTTACTAACAAATATCGATTCATTTGATGGCTTCAGAAATGCAACTGACCAAAGCTCTACAGATGAGAAAGAAGTAATTGTAGGTCGGTTTGAACAAGAAGATTTGAAAGACCTTGGAACGGAAAACGCCGATTTATTAACAGGTCTACCCAAAGAAGAATCTTCTGATAATTCACCAGAAAAACCCACTGATGTTACTTTACCCAAAGAAGAGAAAATATCTGTAGATGATGGAGAAAAATCTGAAACAGATGTCGTAAATATTCCACCAGAAGGAAAATTCACAGAGACACCAAGTAGTATTGCTTCATTAGAACCAGAAGAGAAAGTATCGCCAGAAGTGTTAGAAGCGATCGCTAATGGTGAAGCCCAAGAGCTTTTAGTTTCATTAGACACCACTGAAATTGATGCACTGGTAGAAGCCCGAATGGTGGAACAAGGTTTAGAAGCAGGTAGCGATGAAATCTTAGAATACAAAGCAGAATTGCTGGCAGAACTAAAAGAAGAAGTATTCTCTGACTTACCAGAAGGATTTGAAATTATAGATGATTATGGTAATTTGCCAATTTCCTTTGTTCGGTTTGAGTCACAAGAACCTCTGCTAGAACTGTTAGAAAATGATGACGTTTTAGCAGCAGCAGTTCCTGAAGTAAATGAAACATTTCTACCACAAAGTCTACCCATCATCAATCAACCAGAAGCAGAAGCAGCAGGATATACAGGGGATGGTACAACTGTTGCAGTTCTTGATACAGGCGCTAATCCAAATGCTCCTGGCCTTGAGAATCGAATAGTATTTGCTCAAGACTTTGGCAACGATGATGGTCAAGATGACAACGATGGCCATGGAACCAATGTTAGCGCCATTGTTGCTGGAGTTGCACCAGGGACAAATATTGCAGCACTAGATGTTTTTGCTGGATTTGATGATGAGGGGAAACCGATATCTTTCTCATCAGACCAGATCGCTGCCATTAACTGGGTGATTGAGAACAAAAACACCTATAATATTGAAGCCATCAATATGAGTCTTGGTGGTCGCACAAAAATTACAGATCCACTCTCTGATGCTAGCTCTGCTAGGGGTTTAGCCATTGCTGAAGCAAAATCAGCAGGTATTCTCACCATTGTTGCATCGGGAAATAATGGCTACACAGATGGAATATCAGCACCTGCTGCTTTTGAAAGTGCAGTATCCGTTGGTGCCACCTATGACTACACAGGTAATTATGGAACTCGCGACTTCGACGTTGTACCAGATCGAGTAGCAGTTTTTTCCAACAGTGCCCAATTTCTAGACATACTAGCACCTGGAGCATTTATAAATGCAGGAGGATTAAACCTTCCTGGAACTTCAATGGCAGCACCCCATGTTGCCGGAGCAGTTGCGGTCTTATCTGAAGCCTTCCCTGATGAAAGTCCAGACGAAATTCTCCAACGGATGCTCAATTCTGGTGACCCCATTACAGACCACCGCAACGGAATTACTAAACCCAGACTGAATCTAGGTGCTGCATTAGAGGTAGAAACTACTAGACCTGACAACGATAATTTCCTAGATAGCGAAATCCTGTTTGGTACATCAGACAGCGACTCTGGTACAAATGTTAATGCTACCGCACAGTCTGGAGAACCAAACCACGTTACTTCTGTTGGAGAAAATAATTCTGTTTGGTGGAGTTGGACAGCTCCTACTTCTGGGGAAGTGACAGTTAATACTTTCGGTAGTGACTTTGATACTGTATTAGCTGCCTATACAGGTTCTTCTGTATCTAACCTCACTGCAATTACTGGTAACGACGACACTTTTGATGAAGATAATAATTCTGGTCTCCAAAGTCAAATAGTCTTTGATGTAACGGGAGGAACTACATATCATTTTGCCGTAGATGGATATTCCAACCGCACAGGCAATATTGAACTAGACCTTTCACTGGAAACAATAGCTGTAGAAAACGATAACTTATCTAACAGTATTTCTCTAAGTGGTTCATCCACTAGCGCTACTGGCAGTAATGTTGATGCTACCAAAGAATCCGGAGAACCAAATCATGCTGGAAATGATGGTGGTAGTTCTGTTTGGTGGGATTGGACGGCACCCAGTTCTGGTTCAGTAACTATAGGAACTGATGGCAGTGATTTTGATACGATATTAGGGATTTATACAGGTTCTTCTGTGTCAGACCTAACTGAAGTTGCCAGTGACGATGATGGGGGTGATGGATTACAAAGTCAGGTAACTTTTGATGTTGTTGGGGGAACAAATTATCAGATTGCGGTTGATGGATATTCTGGTTCTGAGGGTAATATTGTTTTAGATTTAGACCTGGCAACATCACAGATATCTAATGATGATTTTGCCAATAGTGCTAATCTCAGTGGTACTTCTGATAACGCAACTGCCAGTACCATCAACGCTTCCATAGAATTCGGAGAACCTGATCATGCTGGAATTTCTGGTGGTCATTCCCTATGGTGGAATTGGACAGCTCCTAGTTCAGGATTAGTAACTATTGATACATTTGGTAGCGATTTCGATACCATTTTAGCCGCCTATACAGGTTCATCAGTCTCCAACTTAACTGATATTGCTAGCAATGACGATAGTAGTGGTCTGCAAAGCCAAATTGTTTTCCCTGCTGAAGCTGGAACTAACTATCAAATTGCAGTGGATGGATATTTGGGAGCAGCAGGTAATGTGGAGTTAGCTTTGTTATTGGAAGCGGATACCTTAGCCAACGATGATTTTGCTGACAGGATTTCTTTAAGCGGTTCACAGATTAATGAAACAGCTACGAACGAAAACGCAACAGTAGAGTCAGCAGAACCTCTTCATGCTGGAAATGATGGCGGTGCTTCTCTGTGGTGGAGTTGGACTGCTCCTAGTGATGGTACTTTAACCGTCAATACTGGCGGTAGCGATTTTGATACAATACTTGCAGCTTATACTGGTTCATCCCTCTTTAACTTAACTGAGGTAGATAGTAATGATGATAGTGTAAACTACGGTCTCCAGAGTGAGATTATCTTTGATGTAGTTGGAGGTGAAACCTACAACATTGCAGTGGATGGATTCAATGGTAGCGTTGGTAATATTAATCTCGAACTGATTCTCTCTACCTTTGAAGACCAAATAGATCTATCTAGTGATGTCTTTGCAATAACTTCACAAGAAGTTGGTCCTGGTGATTCTATTGATATTGACTTCTCCGTAGAAAATACAGGCAGCGATGATGCTACTGGTTTCTGGGTAGACTTCTTCTTATCCGAGGATGGTGATATCGATCCACAGGAAGACTATCTACTTGGTTTTACCTGGGTAGAAGAGTTGCCAGGAAACAGTAATACTGGAGTACTAAGTGAAAGTTTTTTCCTACCTACTATAAACGAGTTCTCTTGGGATGAGAATGCAGATTATCAGATCGGTATGCTCGTTGACAGTTTTGATTTTGTTGCTGAGACTGACGAATTAAATAATACGATCACTGAAACGATTTCAATATCTACTACAACGTCATCAGAACCATCTTACATAAGCACCCCAGTCACAATTAATGGGGAATATGAACCCATTGCAGGTGACTTTAATGGGGACAACAATACTGATATTCTGTGGTATCGACCAGGACCAAGCCAGGATTTCATTTGGTTCTTTAACTCTGACAATAGTTACGATAGCAGTCCTTTCACCGTCAATGGTACTTACACGCCGATAGTAGGAGATTTTAACGGTGATAGCACCTCAGATATTCTGTGGTATCGACCAGGGTCAGGCCAGGATTTCATCTGGTTCTTTGATAAGGATGGAAATCGTACCAGCAGTCCTTTCACCGTTAACGGTGTTTACACCCCAGTAGCTGGAGACTTTGATGCTAGTGGTACTACAGATATTCTCTGGTATCAACCAGGTACAGCTCAAGACTTTTTATGGTCTTTCAATTCCGACGGTACTTTTGAGAGCAGTCCTTTCACCGTTAACGGTGTTTACACCCCAGTAGCTGGAGACTTTGATGCTAGTGGTACCACAGATATTCTCTGGTATCGACCAGGTACAGCTCAAGACTTTTTATGGTCTTTCAATTCCGACGGTACTTTTGAGAGCAGTCCTTTCACCGTTAACGGTGTTTACACCCCAGTAGCTGGAGACTTTGATGCTAGTGGTACCACAGATATTCTCTGGTATCGACCAGGTACAGCTCAAGACTTTTTATGGTCTTTCAATTCCGAAGGTACTTTTGAGAGCAGTCCTTTCACTGTTAACGGAACTTATACCCCCATAACTGGAGACTTTAACGGCAATGTCTTCTCTGATATTCTCTGGTATCGACCAGGTACAGCTCAAGACTTTTTATGGTCTTTTCAATAGACCTGATTTAACTGACTCCGCGACCTCAACCTTGGTTTAGTGAGTAATATAATTTCTACCGTCTGTAGGGGTAAACGGCCGTTTGCCCCTACAATTTTAGGTAGTGGTCATTGTAATGGTATAGCCAGTGGGAGCATCTTGCTCCCGTTCTAATATCAAATCTCAAAAGTTTGCTATATATCTTTAGTAATGGGGAGATGGGAACCCACCCCTGACCCCTCCTGGGAGGGGAAGGGTGGGGAGATGGTAATCAAACATAGCATTACTATTCACAAATAGACATCTCCAGAAAATAAATCTTTTAACTAGAGCAAGCTAAGGATACGAAAAATTCACCCTAAAAAATCCTTTTTCGTGCCTTTTTCATAAAAATATCTTACCTGTTGCTTTCCGGAGCTGTTGCCTGTTGCCTACTCCTGCAAAAAATCTATATCTTTTTCGGAGATGTCTAATGGGCGTTGGTAAAGCGCGTGTATGATATTAATCTTAATTAGGGCTTGTTGATTAAAGTTAAAAGCATTTACAGATAAAGGTTTTAGCCTTTTTAGGGTCGAATTGCAGTGCGCCTGTTTCAGTCTAAAACACTCAAAAATTTAGTATTTTGGCAAGATTTAGGCAGAAAAATCATTCTTACAAAACGCCCGCTCCTACCTCATCGCTCATTCCCATTTCTCCAGTATAGCTGTCTCCTGTCTCCTGTCTCCTACCCTCACCCATAAGACTTTTTCAGCAAACCCTAATTACTCAAGAGTTAACCCACCCGAGCGCCCCTCCCAGGAGGGGAAGGACCGAGTCAGGAGGGAAGAAAGAAGAAGAAAGAGGAATAGAAGGAGAAAGTTTTTTCATCGGGTAAAGGTCACGGAGTTCTATAGATATCTTATCCGGACATGATATCATACCTCAAATTACCAACGCCCAGAAATGGTATGACTACTAAATTGAAGTGAAGTTGTTCAACTAGATTTGATATTACTAAATTCTGAATTATATAGGACTTATATCATGTCCGGATAATCAGTTATAAAAAAACTTTCTCCCTTCTCTCCTTTTCTTTTCTTCTGCCTTCTGCCTTCTGCCTTACTTACTCCAAATGGTATCGTTTGTGTAAAAACTGGGGAAATATCTACTTCTTCCTGATTTCAATTTTTTTTCCTTAATTGCCAATTGCAAGCAAGATGCTCGCACTATTTATCTTTTTCTTTATGAGAAAGTTTAATATATTAAACTTTTGAACAATTTTAACATTTATTTGACAACAACTCTAATACTAATTCCTCCCTGAAAGACATAGTTTAAATGCTCAACATTTTACTAAAAACTTTTCCATGAAATTGACACTTTTTAAATTCTATCATACCATGTTCTATAAATAATTGTGGCATCGGTAAATTAGTGTATGATATTAATCTTAATTCTTTAGGAGTCAACCCACCCGCGCGCCCCTCCCAGGAGGGGAACTCAGGAGTCAGGAGTCAGGAGAGAAGAAAGAAGAAACTCCGAGTAGAAGGAGAAAGTTTTTTGGTCGCGTAAAGGTTATGAAATTCTATCGCGCTCTTATCCGGACATGATATCATACCTCAAATTATCAACGCCATAATTGTTAAATAAAATCAAAATTATTGTATACAAAAAATGTAGATTCATCACAAATAAATCATAGTTATTCGATCAGGAGGTAGAAACATAGAAGAGAGACCCCAAAAATAAATTTAGTTGCTCTAAATTCTTTAGCGTAACAGGAACAATTTTTTTTAAATACCTTGATTTCGTCAGAAATTAATACCGTATGTAGCTACTTTGCATAAAAACTCAACTGAATTATGCAATTCAAGCAAATTATTATTTTCGGCGTTGCTGATTATGGGTATGATGCAAGCCCCCCGAGCAAGCCAAATTTGGGGGGAATAAAACTCTAAAAGTCCCCCGGTTTTATCCCCCTCCCGTCCCCCGCAGGATCGGGGGAAGCCAGAGGATGCTGCGCTTTTTGTTGAAAGGGGGATGCGCGGGGACGAAGGCGAGAACCAAAAAATCGCACATTCATACTTCAATTCAGCAACGCCTTATTTTCTTAACTCAAGCTTAAACATTATCTATAAAACCCATTTGAGATCTATAATAATTATGGTAGTAAAGTCTTTTCGTGCATCAATTTTGAGGAAAAATCATCTGAAGGAGTGTTGAATTTTTTGTATTATTTCTCCCCACATCTTCCCTCTTCCCTCTTCCCTTCCCCTCCAGGGAGGGGTTAGGGGTGGGTTGTCTCCTGTCTCCAGTATAGCTGTCTCCTGACTCCGAGCTAAAAAAACTTAATATTTATGAAGATACCAAATGGGTTCTATAAAATATTTAATAAAAATCAATAAATTATGCCTGTAGAAAATCAAGAATATAAAAAAAAATTAGCAACAGCGATCGCTCGTATTCCAGCATCTCTAGACCAAGAAACTACTTTCAAAATTACTGTAACAGAGGTACGACAGTTAATCAATGCAGACCGAGTGACCTTGCTGCGCTTCTATCCTCAGTTAAATTGGCAAGGAGAATTTCTTTGCGAAGATGTAGCAGATGATTGGAATTCCATTTTAGGAGTGAAGGTAGAACATTGGCCTTTTAGGAAAGAATTGGCTGCATATAATACAGAAGGTTATATTGAGACTATAACGGATATTAAGCAAGCAAAACTCAGTGAATCTGAAGCCAAAATTTTCCAACAGTTTCAGGTACAAGCTCATTTAGTAGTTCCCATACTCACAAAAGTAGATCACACCAAAGATGCTACAACATTAACTAAACCCGAACTGTGGGGATTACTTTGTATACATCAATGTAGCAGACCTCGGCAATGGCAAGATGTGGAGATTGAACTTGCTCAGACAATGGCTCAAAATCTAGGAGTAGTCATCAAAAATACAGACCTTCTAGAAGCAGCACATTACCAAGTACAACAACAAAAAGCCTTAGCTAGAGTAATCAAGAGAATTCGTACCCCACTAGATTTAGAAGAAATTTTTAAGATTACTGCCACAGAAGTACGTCAACTACTCAAAGCTGACCGCGTGGGAGTGTTTCGTTTTTATCCAGAAAGAGACTGGGAAGGAGAATTGGTTTCTGAAGATGTAGGAACAGAGTGGAATTCAGCATTAGCAGTTAAAATATACGACCACTGTTTTGGGGAACAATTTGCTGTTTATTATCAAGAAGGTAGAGTACAAGCAGTGGCAGACATTTATCAAGCAGGATTAAGTGATTGCCATGCAGAAATTTTGGGGCAATTTCAAGTACGAGCTAATCTAGTTGTGCCTCTACTCAAAGGTGCAGGTACAGAAATATTACCCGAACTTTGGGGTTTGCTGTGCATTCATCAATGCAGTAGTCCCCGTCATTGGCAAGAGTACGAAATAGAATTTGTCCAACAAATAGCCGATCATTTTGGTGTAGCGCTACAACAAGAAGATGCTCTGATACAACTTGAAAAACAGGCAGCACAACTGGCGATAAGTAGACAAAAGGAAAAGTTATCCGAACGCCAGAAAATTGTAGGTGAATTATTTGACAAAATTCGCCGATCTTTTAATATTGAGACAATTTTTGCGGCTGCAACCGAAGAAGTAAGAAAACTTCTGCAAGCAGAGCGAGTGGCAATATATCAGTTTTTGCCTGACTGGAGTGGGGAATTTGTTGCCGAGTCTTTTGCGGAAGGATGGACTCCTCTTGTCGGAGTTCAGCCCATTATTGAAGATACTTTTTTACAAGAAACTCAGGGGGGGCGGTATGTAAACAATGAAACTTTTGCCGTTGACGATATTTATCAGGTGGGTCATGATGAGTGTTATGTTCAACTTTTAGAACAATTTGAAGCCAGGTCTTATGCACTTGTGCCAATTTTACCTGGAGAAAAACTTTGGGGTTTGCTGGCAGCTTATCAAAATTCTGCTCCTCGTCATTGGCAAAAGGATGAAGTAGACTTGCTAGCTCAAATAGCTGCTCAGTTGGGAGTTGCTCTCCAACAAGCTGAGTATTTTCAGAAAGTTCAGGAGCAGTCGGTACAACTAGCAAAAGCAGCAGAGCAGGAAAAATCAGCAGAACGTGAAAAAACTCTGGCTGCAATTGTGGGCAAAATGCGTCGTTCTCTGGATATTGAGACAATTTTTCAAACAACTACCCAAGAAGTGCAACAACTTTTAGATGCAGATAGAGTTACAATATTCCGCTTCAATGATGACTGGAGTGGAGAATTTATGGCTGAGTCAGTAACTGAAGGTTGGGTTAAGTTAATACAGGGGCAAAAGGAAAATCCTAAAATTCCTGCAAATGTTAGTAAATGTTCCGTTAGAGATTTGCCAAATTCTCTAACTGATACTTATTTACAGGAAACTGAGGGCGGAGATTTTACCAAAGGATTAGTTTATCGTACCTGCAACGATATCTATAATTCAGGTTTTAGTAATTGTTACATTGAGGTATTAGAGTCTTATCAAGCTAGAGCTTATGCCATTGTTGCTATTTATCAGGGCAAAAAACTTTGGGGTTTGCTAGCAGCTTTTCAAAATTCTGCACCCCGTGAGTGGGAAACAGCAGAGGTAGAATTATTAGCTCAAATTGGCGATCAGTTGGGAGTAGCGCTGCAACAAGCTGAGTATCTCAAACAAGTTCAAACTCAAGCAGCAGAGTTGGCGAAAGCAACGGAACGACAAAAGGCACTGTCAATTACTATTGATAGAATTCGGCAATCTCTTGATATTAATGCAATTTTTCAGACGACTACTCAAGAGGTACGACAGTTACTAGAAGTTGAGAGAGTCGCTATTTATCGTTTTTATCCAGACTGGAGTGGGGAATTTGTGGCAGATTCAATGATTGATGAATGGACTCCTATCGTTCAGACTCCTTTAGCAATTAATCCTGTAATCAGTAAACTGACTCATGCTGGTACACTTCCTAGAAATGAAACTTTTGTGCCCATTTTGCAGGGAGATCAACTTTGGGGGTTACTGGTTGCTTATCAAAATTCTAGCCCTCGTTATTGGCAAGATGAAGAAATTAATTTGCTAGCACAGGTGGGAGTGCAGTTAGGTATTGCTTTACAACAAGCTGAATTACTGGAAAAAACCCGTACCCAAACTGAAGAGTTAACAAAAACTCTGCAGGAGTTAAAACAAACTCAAGTGCAGATGATTCAGGGTGAAAAAATGGCTAGTTTAGGGCAGTTAGTAGCAGGTATTGCCCATGAAATTAATAATCCTGTAAATTTTATTTCTGGCAATCTGACTCATGTCGATGAGTATGCACAAAGCTTGCTCACTTTGATGAAATTATATCATCAACATTATCTTGATCCAGTTTCTGAAATTCAAGATTTTTCAGAAGATATTGACTTGGAGTTTATTATTAAAGATTTGCCTAAGATGATAGATTCTATGAAGATGGGAGCTGAAAGAATTCGTCAATTAGTATTATCATTAAGAACATTTTCTCGCCTTGATGAGTCTAAAAAGAAAGAAGTAGACCTCCATGCAGGGATTGATAGTACCTTGTTAATTTTGCAACATCGATTGAAACTTAAACCAGAACTTCCTCAGATTACTATTGTTAAAAATTATGGGAATTTACCTTTAGTTCCGTGTTATGCAGCTCCAATTAATCAGGTATTTATGAACCTGCTTAGTAATGCCATAGATGTATTGGAAGAAAAACTGGAAACAGATGATTTTTTTATTCCTACTATTACAATTACTACAGAAATTAATCCAGATAATACTGACACAGTTTTAATTAAAATTGCTGATAATGGTTTGGGGATTACTCAAGAGGCAAAAGACAAAATATTTGACCTATTTTTTACTACTAAAGAGGTGGGAAAAGGAACTGGTTTAGGACTTTCTATTAGTTATGAAATTATAGTACAAAAACATGGGGGTCAACTATTGTGTAATTCTCAACTAGGTCAAGGAACTGAATTTATTATTCAAATTCCAATTCATCCAGCGATCGAGTAAGTTTAACAACTGTATTAACAGGAGTCAGTCCTCAGGAGTCAGGATAAATAAAGGATTTGAATAGCATGAGTTTTTCAATTCGTATTCAATAGAATATCTCTATTACAGCGCTTTTCAAATTGATGAACCACATCTTCACACATCAAACCCTGTAGGGACGTTCCATGGAACGTCCCTACTGTGGTCTACTAATCATGAAAACCGCTGTAAGATGAATTGACTACTCCCCTGGCTAAAGCCGAGGGGATTCTAAGTTGATACTACGCAACAGGATAAATCCTTGTTGCTTCGTTTCTCCTTAGCTGACCAAAGATATATTCTTTGGGGACAATTTCATTGTGCCCCTACACAGTCGGCTTAAGTCTAAACCTAGCCTTCTGCTTACTTTTGTCTAAACGTTTGTATATCCAGATAATAGCACAGGACAACTAAAGTTGTCTAGCCTAAACGACTCGCTTGAATATAATATGTATGCTACAAAGAGAAAATCCCCGATGAACAACACAGATAACGCCCGGCTTTCCCATACGACGCTCCCCTCCGGGAGAGCGCGGGACTTCCCGCCGGGGGAGTTAAAAAGATTAGGTCAAATTATCAATTAATTATTATGTTACAACGTCCTATATATCTCGACTGCAACGCGACTACTCCTCTTGATGAACGAGTATTAAAAACAATGTTGCCTTACTTCACCGAACATTTTGGTAACCCTGCCAGTGTTACTCATCAATATGGTTGGGAAGCAGAGGCAGCAGTTAAAAAAGCTAGAGAAATTTTAGCTTCAGCTATTAACGCCACCCCCGAAGAAATTGTGTTTACCAGTGGAGCGACAGAGGCAAATAATTTAGCAATAAAAGGAGTCGCTGAAGCTTACTTCAATAAAGGTAAACATATTATTACTATTGCCACGGAACATAATGCTGTTCTCGACCCATGTACATATTTACAAAACTTGGGATTTGAAGTTACTTATTTACCTGTAAATACAGATGGAATTATTGATTTAACTTCTCTAGAAACTGCTATACGTCCCGATACAATTTTAGTTTCTGTTATGGCAGCAAATAATGAAATTGGTGTCTTACAACCCTTGGCAAAAATAGGAGAAATATGTAAAGAAAATTCCGTTATTTTCCATACTGATGCTGCACAAGCTATTGGGAAAATTCCTCTAGATATGCAGACAATGAATATTGATTTACTATCATTAACTGCCCACAAAGTTTACGGACCAAAAGGTGTTGGCGCTCTCTATGTGCGTCGTCGTCATCCCAGGGTAAAATTAGCACCTCAAATACATGGGGGCGGTCACGAAAGAGGAATGCGCTCTGGCACTTTGTATACTCCCCAAATAGTCGGTTTTGGTAAAGCTGTGGAAGTGGCAATAGCAGAAATGGAGTCAGAGGCAAAACGGTTAACTACTTTGCGACAAAAATTGTGGAAAAAGCTGCAAACAGCGGAAAATATTTTTCTCAACGGACATCCGACTCAGCGTTTGCCAGGAAATTTGAATATTAGCGTTGAGGGTGTAGATGGGCAAGCATTGTTATTGGGGTTACAACCTGTGGTGGCGGTCTCTTCCGGTTCTGCTTGTACTTCTGCAAAAATAGCGCCTTCCCATGTTTTGGCAGCTTTAGGGCGCTCAGAAAAGTTGGCTTATGCTTCCGTGCGTTTTGGCATCGGGCGGTTTAATACTGCGGAAGAAATAGACTTGGTGGCCGAACACGCGATCGCTACGATTACATCTTTACGCAAAGCAACCGTTTATAAAGATGGGAAGTAGGGGAGTGGGAGAGTGGGGGAGTAGGGGAGTAGGGAGCATTTTTCGGTGGTGGTGCATTTTCATTATTTTTGTTACCTACGGCAGTGGGAGCATCTTGCTCCCGTGCCAGACATCCTTTGTTCTTGTCTACCATTACGCTCCGCAGGACTACCCACTTTTTTACCTTTTTTCTCCTATTGTCTAACTTATATCATGTCCGGATAAGAGCGTGATAGAACTCCGTTCCGCTTACGCGACCAAAAACTTTCTCCTTCAACTCCAGTTCTTCTTCTTCCTTCCCTCTTTCCTCCTGACTCCTGACTCCTGACTTCTGACTCCTTTATTTATAACTGTTCAACCGGATAGCATAATGACAATAACACAGCCCATTTTACCAATTGAAGCATATACCTCACAAGATTGGTTCGACCGAGAACAAGAAACTATCTTTAGTCAGACCTGGCAATTTGGTGGATTTGTTGAAGACCTGAACCAATCAGGAGATTATCTGACTGTGCAAGCAGGAGTTAATAATATTTTAGTGCTGTTGGATGATAACAAACAGATGCGTGCTTTCCACAATATCTGTCGTCACCGTGGTACGCAACTACTTCGGACTTCTGGGAAACGTAAGAAAGCGATCGCTTGTCCTTACCACGACTGGACTTATAATCTTGATGGCAACCTCACTGCTGTACCAGAATGCAAAACCCAATTTCCTGACCTAGATTTATCAACCCTATCCCTCTATAAAGCTTCAGTAGGAATTTGGCGAGGTATGATTTTTGTTCACCCCGATCCTAATGCTAGGTCTTTAGTTGATTGGTTTAGCCCTATTGAACCATACTTAGGCCCTCATCAGCCAGAAAAACTGGTAGAATATGTAGAAGGTAGAATTCGTCACCAGATTAACGCTAACTGGAAAATTATTGTCGAAAATTATATTGACGGTTATCATTTACCTCACCTCCATTCTCAAACGCTGTTTATGTATAACCATAGGCGACAGCAGACTGGGTTTGTCGGCGAACATTTTCATTTTTATGAACCACTAACAAAGGATTATCTGGAAGGAATAGAGAATAACTCTCCACTACCCCTGATTAATCATGTGCCAAAAGATAAAATTGGTGCTTATGTACCGATGCTATTTCCCAATCTGGGACTAAGTGAAACTGAATCAAGCTGGTCTACGTTTCATGTAATTCCAGTTGCTCCCGATCGCTCAATTGTGGAAATTAGGTCGAAGGTGATGCCTGTATCCAATTGGAAGTATATGCAGCAGGAATGGAAATCTTGGAATTATTTTGCGCAGCGAAAATGGGATAAGTATGGTACGGGGAATGAGAACGACCCCCTCGCATCTGGCGATTTTATAGCTGAGGATATTTATGTGTGTGAACAACAACAACGGTCACTAAAGTCTCCCTATTTTTCTATTGGTGCGATCGCGAAAGATTTAGAACAATCAGTCTATCAATATCAAATAAATGTGCTAAATTATATGAAATATTCAGAAAAGAAGTCAGGAGTCAGGAGTCAGGAGTCAGGAGGAGATAGAATCACAAAGATTTAGTAGTTATGACGATTGGAGATTTTTTTTATGTCCAATTCCCCCGGGTTTGATACGATCGCGAATTACACAAATTCACCTTGAAAACGTCATATGTAGGGGCGAATGGCATTCGCCCTCACTGTATTTAGCGTTCGTCCGTAAGTCCTGATTATATCATGTCCGGATAATAGATCAAAAAACTTATCCCTTCTAAGCTTTTCTTCCCTTCTGCCTTCTGCCTTCTGCCTCCTGCCTCCTGCCTCCTGCCTTCTACCTCCTGCCTCCTGCCTTCCTTCAGACATGATATTACCACACGACTTGTAACCTTTCTGCTGCAACTCTCTGATAAACCACGTCTGTTTGTTTCGCTATCCTACCCCAACAAAATTTATACTCTAGTTCCTGATAAGCATTACTAACCAATTTTTGCATATAACCAGAGTCTCTCAACGCCTCCAAAATGCCTTGTGCCAAAGAAGCATAATTACCAACTTTCGTAACAATACCTGTTCTACCATGTTCCACCACTTCTGGCAAACCACCCGTATCCGAAACCACTACAGGCACCCGCGCGGCAAAACTTTCTAGGGCAACAATACCAAAAGGTTCGTAAAGACTGGGAAATACTGCACAGTCAGCGATCGCTTGAAACTTATCTAAATTTTCCTCAGACATAAACCCAGTAAAATGAAATCTTTCAGAAATTCCCAAATGCCAGACTTCTCTTTTCCAAAGGTCTGTTTTTCCGCCACCGATCATAATAAATTTTACCCGGTCTCCCATTTCTGAAATTACTCTCGGCGCTGCATGAATTAACACAGAAAGACCTTTTTCTGGGGTCATCCTACCTAAATAGTAGACAATTTTTTCTCGATCTTCTGCAAAATGCCTGCGGAAATTTACTGCATCAAACTCATCTCTACTTGGTTTTTTTGCCGCACAAATACCATTATAAATTATATCTATTTTATCCCAAGGACTGTCTAAAGTTCTTGCTACTTCTACCTGCATATATCTAGAGCAAACAATGACTCGCCAAGCATTATAAACTAGCTCTTTTTCCTTTTCATTTATGTACTGTTGGCTATGATTATGAATACCATTGTGACGACCATTTTCTGTGGCATGAATTGTCGCTATTAACGGTAGTTTAAAGATATGTTTAAGAGCGATCGCTGCATCGGTGACTAACCAATCATGGGCATGAATTATATCAAAATTTTTCTCTTCTTTTATTAGTTTGCCTCCATGACGACCCATAGCTTCATTCATATTTGCTATCCAATGAAAGAAGTTTTGACTTGGTCCGACTGGCACTCTATGTACTTCTATTCCTTCTACAATTTCATACATTGGCGCTTCGCCAGACTTGACTGTGATTAAATGCACTTCATGTCCTAATTTCACCATTTCTGGATATAATTCTGCAACATGACGTGCTATACCTCCAATAATTCTTGGTGGAAACTCCCAGCTTAATACAAGAATTTTCATTACTACATAACTCCTATTTTTTACAATTCTTAATCTTTAGTTATTTTACTTCAAAGATGATTTTTAAGATTTAACATTTTCTCAAGAAATTATCACCGATGCTTTAATTCAACTATTCTTGGCGATGTGAGTTAATTCCGGTTAGTTACTATACCAAAAAATATATTTAATAATGATATTTATCCTAGTGATATTTTTCTCCCGAGTGCCGCTACGCGGAAGTTAAAAGTCAGCGAACGGCATTCGCCCTTACAAAAGTCAATCATTTTTGATTTGTAATTGTTTTAGGATTTTGTAACCAGTTATTTCTGCCATCCTGCACTAGACTATTTTATAAATTTTGTCAAGATTATTAAATGACTGAAATACGAACTTGATCTTGTTATGGAGTTGTAAGCATTTCCTGCGGAATGCTGAGCAAACAGCTATTAGCCATCAGCTAGCCTCCGGAGGAGGAACTGCGGACTTCAGCAATAAGACCCTGTGCTTAAGGACGAGGTTTAAATGAATATAGACTTTTGAGCTGACTTTTGTAGCAAGATTTTTCGTTTCTCAATTAATAAAGCTTTCATCACTCACTAAAAGCAATAGCTGATAGCTGACGGCTGAATGCTTACATGGAGTTAGTATATACATGATAATTTGACTTAATATTAATAACTATTATTCCATTATCTTTTTAAGATATCATTAATTTCCCCTAACTCAAAATCTTAAGCAATCAATAAAAATAAGTATAATTATATAAGTATGAGGAATTATTAAAAAATATTAAGTCACTGCGATCGCTCTATTCAGCCTGTAAGTAATTATCTACATTAGACATCTCCAAAAATCAAAAATCAAATCAATTATCGTACATAAATTATCAGTTATTTCCCCCTCCATACCTATTCCCTATTCCCTCTTTTGGAGGAGATGTCTATTTATTCTCTCAACTCTCAAAATATCAAAATCATATGATTGACAGGCAGAATAATCAAAAATACTGGAACTAAAGGTAATCTTGCACCTGCTAATTTCATTGCTTAAAACTATGATGAAAATTTCAATGCTTTAAATATTTTTGTTTCCCAATATTCATAACGTTCAGGATAATTCAAAAGAAGTTTTGCTGCTTGATTGAGGATATTTTCTAGCAAAATATTATCTGGTATATTTTCAATTTCACTATCATCTATTAAAGGTGTTTCATAACGCTGACAACCTGGTCATAATTCCTGAATGCTTAAAATAGCAATTTCTACAATACTTTTTAATAAAGTTTTCGGGTAAATTTTTTTCTTATTTTGACTTTTTTTATTGTTTGCTGAAGTGCAGAACTTTCACTAGGAAACCAACGACCATCGCGATGAATTATCATGTTGTTTATCTGAAGCTTTTTTTCAACAACAATAGTTTTGATATATTCTGTAAGACGCTTTTGTAACTCTGGTTTTTTTATTGCTTCCTTGATGGGACCTTTACTTATAGATTCTCCAAATTGCCTATCTACTAATCTGCCTCCTGTTCCATAACTTGGGCAAAAATCTCTTTAATTCTTTTCCACATCTAACCAATTTTTTAAATTTATTCCCTCCACCCTAGACATATCAGAATCATTAGAAACTAGAGTTAAATTATGAATAATTGCCGTTGCTGCAATAAGTATATCAGCATCTTGTACTAGTCTGCCTTTCCTTCTCAAATCTATGTGAATTTCTGATGCTTTCTCAATAATTTCTAAATTGTCTAAGAATAAAATTGTAACTTCTTGACAAAATTCGTTAAACTGGGAGAGTTTTCGAGTAGCATTCACATATAATAATCCTCTTTGTACTTCATAAAAGCTAATACAGCTAATATAAATATCCTGTTCTCTAGTATATACCTCCAATAATTTATCTCTAATTTTTTGATTCTGATTCACAAACGCTGAAACTATATTAGTATCTAATAGATAATTCACCTTTCCCATCTCCCTTCTACTACAGTATTAAACATTTCTATTTCTTCTGGGGTCAAATCATTAGGTGTTGTCCATAATAATTCTGTTGCCATAACTCTCCGAACTCTTTTTTTCAACCTTTCATCATTGAGAGGTAGGAGAACTTGAGGTGACACTCTATCTAATAATGTCGAGAAAGTCTGAATAAGTTCATCTCGATCTAATTCTTGATAAATACTTTTGCTTTCCATTACTTGGTCAATCATGTCTGAAATTCTTTTAAGAACTGTATTCTTTTCTACGGAAGCTTGAGTCATAATGTACTCCTATAATTTTTTGATTCTGGTTTACAACTGCTGAAACTATACTAATATTTAGTATATCATTTACCTTAATATATCCCTTCTACTGCAGCATTAAACATTCCTATTTTTTCTGGGATAAAATCATCAAATATTGTCGATAATAACTCTGTTGACATAACTGTCTCAATCCTTTTTTTTAGTTGTTCATAATTGAGAGGTAGGAGAATTTGAAGTGACACTCTATCTAATAATTTTGAGAAAGTCTCAATAAGTTCATCTCGATCTAACTTTTAATAAAGACTATCGTTTTCCATTACTCGATCAATTGTTTCTGAAATTCTTTTAAGAACTGCATTTTTTTCCACGGAAGCTTGAGTCATAATCTCCTCCTAATAATTATATATAAATTGAAGAAGCCCCCTATTTCTAGAGAACCTCTTTAAATTATAATTGATATATTAAGATAATTGATAATCAAGTCAATAAAAAAACAATTGACTTATGCTTTAGTTTTAACTATTAGGCTCCAATAGCATTTTTTATGATTAATTTAAGTTCTAATGAAATTGGTAATCTATCAATTTCTCTACCTAGATTTGATAAAGGTTCACCATCGGATTTTCTCTGTAGATAAACTCCTTTCAACAAAGCTTCTAATCCATACTTTGCCAGTGCATCTGATGCAAGTCCTATTATTCCCAGGAATACAATACCACCAATCATTCCTCCCGGTCCTAACATTGCTAATGCTGCTGTAATTGCTGCAATCAGAATCATTAGAAACTAAAGTTAAATTATGAATAATTGCCGTTGCTGCAATGAGTATATCAGCATCTTGTATTAGTCTACCTTTCCGCCTCAAATCTATGTAAATTTCTGATGCTTGCTCAATAATTTCTAAATTGTCTAAGAACAAAATACTCCACCTTCTGCGACACAAATCATTAAAGTCAGATAGCTGTCTTGTAGAATTAACATATAATAATCCTCTTTTAATTTCATAGTAAGTAATGCAACTAATAAATAATGACTTTCCTTGGAAATTAACTAATTTTAATTTATTTATTAATCCTTGATTTTTTTTGATAATAGCTGTCACTAGATTTGTATCTAATAAGTAACTAATTCTTATTATTTACCTGCTACTCCTGCTTCAAAAAAATCTATTTGTTCTGGCGTAAAATCATCTAATAAATGAGACATTGCGTCTACTATAATTACTCCTTCTATTCTTTTTGTTAATTCCCGATTATCCAGAGAGTTTATCTCTTGAGGAGAAATTTTGTCTAATAATTTCGAGAAAGTCTCAATTAGTTCATTTCGGTCTAATTTTTGATAAATGTTCTCCTTTTCCATTATTTTATCAATAATTTCTGAAATTCTTTTAATTGCTGTATTTTTTTCCACAGAAGCTTAAGTCATCATTTCCTCCAATTATATAAAAAAATTTAAAAGGTTCTCTATTTCTAGAGAACCTCTTTAATTATAATTGATAATCAAGTCAATAAAAACAAAATTGACTGATACTTTAGTTTTCACTATTAGAATAGCATTTTTTTTTAGGTCTAGTAATTAGTAAGGGAATTTCCTCACAAATTACTAGGAGTTTTATGCAAGCTATCGCCTAAAAATTAAATCTTGATTTTTGAACAATTTATCAGGTAATATTTAGGATAATTCAATCATTAATTTCTGATTTAATTAAGCGATCGCTACATATACAGGACTACCCCTGTCCGAACCTATGATCGAGCCCGAAATTCAAAAGGCAATCCCACATCCCCGATACCTACTCCTTTTGCCAAGCCTTGCCAAACGATGCTATCTCCGTCAATCTTGAAGTTTGCATCCCTGGCAACTTGAGACCCAATTCCAACATCTCTTGAAATTGTTAATTTGCCATCAGAACCTATTTTCCCTGTAAACCCAAACTGAATTCCGCTATGCGGCCCTCCTACAAACTCACCAACGCCATTAAATTCTCCAGCAGGAAATATTTGTTGGATCGAAAATTTAACGGCATGACCATGCCAAACGCCTGAATAGTCTCCTGGTCGCAATACATTCTTCACCATCTCCAGAGGAGCGTCGCCCATCGGGTCTACGGTGTCATTAGATGCTGGTTCGGAAGCAGTTGCAGAGGGAGAGAACGATGCAGAAATTCGCTCCGAGCCGACCCCTGCCTTTTGCTCCTCCTGCCACAAATAGTAGGCTGCCTCAATATCAGGATCGACATACCAGTCGCCATATCCCTCTTGCGCTGCTGCCAGCAATCCCTCTGACCGCAGGAGGAGATAGCCGTAGTACGAATAGCCTGACGGCGAATCTTCTGACCACACGTACCACGTCTCCCAACCCTCAATGCCCGCTCTTTCTGCTATGTAGTCATCTATTGTTCCCTCTTCTACAAAATAAATGGCGATAAACGTGTCGTGCTTCTCGTCCCTTTGGAGAACCATATGCCCTCGATAAGGATCGAGAGTGATCGTCCTTTCGCGATACTGATGGGAGATTTCCTCCCATGTCCTCGGCAGCGAATACCCATTCGGTTCTAGTTGGGTTTTGCTGTATTTCTGCATCATCTGGAGTGCAGTGTGAGCTTGTTTAAGCGTCAACCTTGTCCCACTTTGCAAATGCCTAGCTAACGAATGGCCAAACCGCGAATCCCTCTCATTGAAGCCAATACTGTCTTCCAAGTTTTCATCATTACCGCTTCCTGCCAAAAATAGAATTGCATTTTCTAAACGGTGATCGAAATTTTGCTCAATACGCGCAATAATCTCCTCAATTCGCCTTGCCATTTCTTTCTCTAAGGCAAGCAATTCATCAATGGTTGAGGGAGTTGCAGAGTGAGAGAACAATCCAGAAATTTGCCCATCCTCAATCCCTGCCTTTTGCTCCTCCTGCCACAAATAGTATGCTGCCTCAATGTCAGGATCGATATACCAGTCTTCGTTAGCAGCGTATGCCAGCAATCCTTCTGCCCGCCAAAAAGGGTAGCAGCAGTTCCAATTGTCTGACGACACAGGCCAGCTCTCCCCATCCTCAATGTCTGCGTAGTCTTCTAAGCTCTCTCGTATTCCCGGGATTTCAACGTTAACGGGGTAAAGAATGGCGATACAAGCGTCATGGGCCTCATCCTTTTGGAGACCCAGATGTATTCGATAAGGATTGATCTCGATCTCCCTTTCGCGATACTGATGGGAGATTTCTTCCCATGTCCTCGGCAGCGAATACCCGTTCGGTTCTAGTTGGGTTTTGCTGTATTTCTGCATCATCTGGAGTGCAGTGTGAGCTTGTTTAAGGGTCAACCTTGTCCCACTTTGCAAATGCCTAGCTAACGAGTGGCCAAACCGCGAATCGTTCCAATTGAAGCCAATACTGTCTTCCAAATTTTCATCCTTACCGTTTCCTGCCAAAAATAGAATTGCATTTTCTAAACGGTGATCGAAATTTTGCTCAATACGCGCAATAATCTCCTCAATTCGCCCTGCCATTTCTTTCTTAAAGGCAAGAGATTCATCAATAATTCCTCTCCCTAAGAAGGAGTCGATTTTTTGGGTTTGCTTTTGCTTATTTTCGTTGTTCATGGAAACTCCTATAGTTTGCATATACAGGACTACCAAATTAAAAAGGCTCCCTATTTCTAGAGAACCTTTTTAATTATAGTTGATATATTCAGGTAATTGATAATTAAGTCAATCAAAACAAAATTGACTTATGCTTTATTTTTAAATATTAGGCTCCAATAGCATTTTTTACTATTAGTTTAAGTTCTAATGAAATTGGTAAACTATTAATTTCTCTAGAGAGATTTGATAAAGGTTCACCATCCGATTTTCTCTGTAGATAAACTCCTTTCAACAAAGCTTCTAATCCATATTTTGCTAGTGCATCTGATGCAAGTCCTATTATTCCCAGGAATACAATACCACCAATCATTCCACCTGGTCCTAACATTGCTAATGCTGCTGTAATTGCTGCTGCACCAGTGAAACCTGTGGTTGCCATTGCAATTAAAAGTATAACACCAGGTAATCCTACACCTGCTATCTTTCTTACAGCTTCATCCATAACTATTTTTCCTTTTTACCGCATAAGTTTTTTCCTAATACAATAATAACTATCTAAATCGTTGATCAGCAATAGTAAAATCACAGAAAATTAATTTATTTTTTATTAATAAAAATCAGAATAAAACCTAAAAAATACTGAAGGTAATTTCTATGTTTGACTAGGGTGAGAAAATATTATCTCAATCATATTTATCTAATTCCTAAATAATATTTACCTACGATACAACTACTACAAATAAACCCATTCTCATCATTTATATCTGTAAATTCAGTCGTTGTTATTGCATAATTTCATCTTAGAAAAAAATCCAATCAATTGCCTGATATTTCTTTCATTGTTAGCAAAAAGTTTAGCCAAGCTTGGTGCATTACCCAAAACATATACAACCCTGCTAAAGAACTACTAATAATAGTCAGCTCAAAACTTCTAACTGTCTTTGCTATAGCCATAAAGACTACCAATAGCGAGGAAATTACAATTACAGTAGATGGCTCCAGCATTATCTAAATTCTCCTTAACAAAATTAAAAAGGTTCCCTATTTCTAGAGAACCTCTTAATTATAATTAATATTTTGAGATAGCTAATGAGCAGATATAGCACTACGCACTAAAATCAAGACAACTATAAAACCTTAAAGCTATTATGTGTAAAGTTTTGACTTTAGCTGAGTGCTGAAAGCTGAGTGCTGAATGCTTATCCACCATCAAAACTAACCCAATACTTCCTTAGCTTTAGCAACAATGTTATCAACAGTGAAACCATACTTCTCCAGTACAACACCACCAGGAGCAGAAGCACCAAAAGTATCAACACTCAAAGTCGCACCTTCATCAGTCACATAACGATGCCAACCAAAACTAACACCTGCTTCCACTGCCAAACGCTTCTTCACAGATGCAGGGAACACAGACTCTTTATAAGCTGCATCCTGCTCTTCAAATAATTCCCAACATGGCATAGAAACTACCCGTACTTTCTTACCTTCAGCACGGAGTTTTTCACCAGCGTCAACACATTGGTAAGTTTCGCCACCAGTACCAATTAAGATAATATCTGGAGTACCTTCGCTGTCACTAACAATATAAGCACCCTTAGCAACCCCATCAATAGAACTACCAGCTAAATTAGGTAAACCTTGACGAGATAATGCTAACAAAGTAGGTTGAGGATGAGTTCCTTTAGCTTTTTCCACTGCAACCTTATACGCACCAGAAGTTTCATTACCATCCGCAGGACGCATTACAAGTAATTGTGGAATTAAACGTAAGGAAGCAATATGCTCAACAGGTTGGTGAGTTGGTCCGTCTTCACCTAAAGCAATAGAGTCGTGAGTCATTACCCAAATAACACCAGCTTCAGCTAAAGCAGACAAACGGATGGAGTTCCGCATATAGTCAGTGAACACCAAGAATGTTGCACCATAAGGAATTAACCCAGAACCATGTAGAGCAATACCATTACAAATTGCTCCCATACCATGTTCCCGCACACCAAAACGCATATTCCGGTTTTGATATTGACCTTTTTGGAAATCTCCTAAACCTTTGAGTAGAGTTTTGTTGGAAGGAGCTAAGTCAGCAGAACCACCAATTAATTCTGGTAAAACACCAGCTATAGCATTCAATGTTGCACCAGACTGGTTACGGGTAGCATCCTTCTTGCTTTCAGGAGTATATTTAGGTAGTGCATCTGCCCAACCTTCAGGTAATTTACCACTTACCATCCGCTCCAAAGTCGCTGCTTCTTCAGGATATTTAGATTTGTAGTCAGAGAAAAGTTTATCCCATTCTTCCTGATATTTTGCTCCTCGGTCAACTGCTTGACGGAAATGACTCAGAGCATCCGCAGGCACCTCAAATTCTGGATATTCCCAACCAAGATTTTTCCGAGTAGCTGCTACCTCATCCGGTCCCAGTGCTGCACCGTGAACATCATGAGTATCAGCTTTATTAGGAGAACCATAACCAATAAGAGTAGTAACTTTGATCATGGAAGGTTTGTCAGTAACCGCTTTCGCTTTTTCAATAGCGTCAGCGATCGCATCTAAACCAGTATTACCATCAGTAACGTGCTGAACGTGCCAACCATAAGCTTCAAAACGCTTACTTACATCTTCAGTAAAAGAAATGTCTGTATGACCATCAATGGAAATGTGGTTATCATCATAGAAAGCAATTAACTTACCTAACCCCCAATGTCCAGCTAAAGAAGCAGCTTCACCAGAAATTCCTTCCATGTTACAACCATCACCCATAATGACGTAGGTATAGTGGTCAATTAGGTTACAGTCTGGCTTATTGAACGTAGCAGCTAAATGGGCCTCTGCTGCAGCTAATCCTACAGCGTTGGCAATACCTTGTCCTAGTGGACCTGTAGTAACCTCAATACCTTCAGTGATGTGATTTTCTGGGTGGCCAGGAGTTTTGGAGTCCCACTGACGGAATTGTTTAATTTCCTCCATAGGTACGCTGTCAAAACCTGTGAGGTGCATGAGAGCATAAAGTAACATACAGCCGTGGCCAGCCGATAGAACGAAGCGATCGCGGTTTAACCATTTAGGATTTTTGGGGTTAAAGCGCATGAACTTATCCCAGAGGACAAAGGCCATTGGAGCAGCACCCATGGGTAGTCCAGGATGGCCAGAGTTAGCTTTTTGAACTGCATCAATTGCTAAGAAGCGGATTGAGTTAATACAAAGTTCTTCGAGTGATTGAGTTGCAACAACCATAGTTATCGTTTCTATATATTTGAATGTGTGAATACCGGAGCCGATCGGCCAGATATGGAATTTTTCTCAGGCCATATAGTTCATAAAAATAATAGTCAAATATCACATATCCTTATTTTGCAGGTGTTATCCTGACTGGGTGAACTACAACACCCTCTATCCCATAGTCAAATGCATTTGGGACTGCTTTTTTCATAATATTTAGAGAACCGTTCACATCAGCATTGATTAATCTTTTGCTGGCGGTACGATACAAACCTCTTTTAATTCTTTTTCCTGAAAAGGTGACATGATTTTTCTCACCTTCCTTGTACACTGGAATCAAATCATTATCTATAAAACTCGATGCGGAGGTATAAGATTCTTCTGTAATTATTACATCTATCCCTACCATTTTAGCTTTATAAGATAACATTTCTATTAATTTGTTATAGGGAACAGATACAAAGTTTTGATTATTTCTTTTCCCTAAATTTATCTTCTGCTTCCACTCTTCATTGTGCCCTATTATCAATCTTCCTATTTTCTGATTAATTAGAGTATCAATAATCAAACGAGACGCTTTATGAAGATAATCGTTGATTTTAAATTCTCTTTTATTGCACAACTTTTTCAGTCTCTTACTCGAGCTATTTTCCTGGAGTTGAGATTGTAGGCAGCTTTTAACTTTATTATAGTATTGATTTATAGATTTTAACGGTCTGCCATTTATCAAGAGCGGTTTTATTCCGGCTTGATTAAAAGTTAATGTAGCTAAATTGTTTAATCCTATATCAATACTTGCGCAACGATTTTTTTCTAGCTCGTATTGTTTTTCGCATTTCTCATAAATAACCTCTATTACATAATGGTTTATTCTAGGGACGAGACGAACTTGTTTAATTTGTGAAGTAGGTACTAATGTTTTTAGATAAATTCCTGTCTTACTAGGATTAATAATTCCTTGTTTTAATTGCCTATTGCTGATAGCTTGTGTCGTATAAACTACAATATTTCTTCCCGTTATTTTATTTTTATATCTAGGAAGGCGAGGACGAGCATTAAACTTTGATGGGTTCTGTTTATAGACTTCATTCGCTGCCAAAAAACTTTTCCAGTTTCTATCTAGTATCATCAAGATTTGTTGAGAGACTTTAGCTGGCATTGCTTGATAGTCTGATTGAGTAGAGAGTGTTTTTTGCAGGTCATAATAGTGACGACAATTATTTTCAAAGATGAAAGATTGACGAACTAAATAATTAGCATAGTTATAAAGATTTTTCGACAATAAACAAAGTCGGTCAATTTCATCATAAAACCGATGATTTGTCTGAATAATATGCCTCTCAACTAATTTCATAAACCAAGGAGTTAGAATTATATTAGGATTCGAGAAGTTCGGATTTTTTCTGATTATTTAGTCTGGAACTCTCAGGCAATTTCATTATACTATTAAACAGATGGTCGATATTTATTAAATTTTGTCAAATATTTAGTAGCTATGCTTGTACAAATCAACTAAGATATTTGACATAATTTGACTATATCTGACTATATTTATGTATAACTTTTACTCTACATTACAGATCATCTCATCATAGGGATCTCTAGGCAAGAGAAGTTATGGCGCTACGCGCAAGTCAGAAGTAGGGGTGATTTCCTCCGGAATGCTGGCGCAAACGCGTAATTAGGGCTTGCTGATTAAATATAAAAGCATTCACATATAAAGATTTTAGCTTTTTTAGGGCCTTTAAAAAGTACCTGGTATCACGTCTAAAACGCTCAAAAAGTTAGTATTTTAGGTGCATAGTTGGGCAGAAAAATTCAGGGACAAAACTTAGCTCCTAATTCCCTCTAAATTCCCATTTCTCCTGTCTCCTGTCTCCTACAAAGAGCAAAAAGACTTTCCATACGCAAACCCTAATTAGGAGCATGACCTTAGGAAATTGCCCCTACAGAAGCTGACAATCTGGATTTTAGCCCTTATTTTAAAGATTAAATCAGGTCTATTTTGTTTGTGGCACAAGATACTGACCATGAAAAAGGGGGCCTGCGCCCCCTACATAATTTCTAGTCCTAACCTCTAGACATATAGTCATTTAACTTTAGATTTAGACCAAGCTTTCTTGCTCTGAGGTAGTTTCAGAGGAAAAAACCTCTCTTTTTTCAGTTAAACTACTATCATCCTTAAATTTCTTAAATACTAGAGTGACATTATGGCCTCCAAATCCAAATGAGTTGGATAAGGCTGCTTCTACTTTGTGAGCACGACTTATATGGGGGACATAATCTAGGTCACATTCTGGATCGGGATTATCTAGATTGATAGTCGGTGGAATTTGGTCATAAGCGATCGCCATTACTGTTGCTATAGCCTCAATACCCCCAGACCCTGCTAACAAATGACCAGTCATTGACTTAGTTGAACTAATTGCTACTTCATAAGCACTTTTACCTAATGCCTTTTTAATAGCTTTTGTCTCTGTTGGATCATTTGCTCCTGTACTGGTACCGTGGGCATTTATGTAACTAATTTGTGCTGGAGTTAAAGCAGCATCTTTCATGGCCAACTGTATAGCTCTACTTGCCCCCTCTCCATTTGCAGCAGGAGCGGTCATATGATAAGCATCACAAGTCATACCATAACCAACTACCTCTGCATATATCCTTGCCCCACGACTGAGGGCACATTGCAACTCTTCTAGAAGTATAATTCCAGCACCTTCACCCATAACAAAGCCATCGCGGTCGCGGTCAAAAGGACGACTTGCATGAGCTGGGTCATCATTACGCCTGGATAAGGCCTTAGCAGAAGCAAATCCTGCCAATCCTAAAGGGGTAATGGCAGATTCTGCCCCACCACAAATCATTGCTTGAGCAAATCCCCTTTGGATCAGACGAAAAGCATCTCCTACAGCATTAGACCCTGAAGCACAAGCAGTCACACAACAAGAGTTAGGTCCTTTGGCTCCAGTATGAATTGCCGTTAGACCTGCAGCCATATTACCAATCATCATTGGAATCATAAAGGGGCTACACTTAGAAGGACCACGAGTCAGATATATCTCTTGTTGATCTTCTAATACTTTTAGGCCACCCACCCCAGTGCCAATTATTACCCCCACCTGTTCTGCGTTGAGGTCGTTGATTTCAAATTTTGCATCAGCTACAGCCTGTTTGCTCGCTGCAACTGCAAACTGGGAAAACCGGTCCATTCGTTTCGCATCTTTAGGACCAACATAGTCGTGAGGGTCAAATCCTTTTACCTCTCCAGCAATACGACATTTGTGTTTAGAAGCATCGAATCGGGTTATTAGGTCTATACCATTTTTGCCACTTAACAAGGCATCCCAATAATCAGATAGGGTGTTGCCAATAGGTGTTAAAGCACCCATTCCAGTGACAACTACCCGTTTCAACTCAGAATTTGTCATAATTTTCGTTTCCAGAAATTCCACACCCAGAAGGCAGAAACTTTGGGTTTTGGGAATGATGTTATGCTTTGGTTGTTAGTTGTTCGTTAATATAGTCCACAACAGCTTGAACAGTAGAAATTTTTTCTGCTTCTTCATCTGGAATCTCGATTTCAAATTCTTCTTCCAATGCCATAACTAACTCTACGGTATCTAGAGAATCAGCTCCTAAATCATTGGCAAAGTTAGATTCTGGTTTGACTTCTTCTTTTTCTTTTTCTAGCTGGCTGGCCACAACTGTTTGTACTTTGTCAAAAATGTCATCTTGGTTCATAAAATTTTCTCCTTTTTAGTTTGGATGTCGCGTATATCATCTTATCTGAAAACTGAGACCCCTCTATTACGGCATATAGGCAAATGAGTTTTGTAAATGCCTTTTTCTATTTTGTGGTTAAATTTTGTATCAGAATAAGCTTTTAATTATAAATAAGTAACAAAAAAATTATATATACTAATAAGTTATGTCTATAATACTTGCCTTCCTTATATAATTAGTTAATGTCATGCCCTCTCAAATACTGAAATATGCTTACTTCCCTGGCTGTGTTGCTCAAGGAGCTTGCCGGGAGCTTTACCAATCTACCCAAGTTCTTACTCAAGCTCTGGGAATAGAGCTAATAGAATTGAAAAAGGCTGCCTGTTGTGGCTCTGGTACTTTTAAAGAGGATTCTCAACTATTAGAAGATACTGTTAATGCCCGTAACATAGCTTTGGCCGAAGAGCTAAATTTAGCCTTACTAACGCACTGTAGTACTTGTCAAGGGGTAATTGGTCATGTAGATGAACGTCTCAAGGAATCTCAACAAACCAATCCTGACTATGTAGATCAAGTTAATGGCCTCTTGCAAAAACAGACTTGTTCTCCCTATCAAGGCAGCACAGAGGTCAAACATTTACTTCATGCCCTAGTTGCAGATTATGGTCTAGAAGAAATTCAAAATCGTGTTACCCGTAAACTCTCTGGCCTCAAGTGTGCTGCGTTCTATGGTTGCTATCTACTTAGAGGTCAAACTAATTTGCCATTAGATGACCCCTATCAACCAGAATCTATGGAAAATATGTTTCGGGCTATTGGGGCGACTCCAATTTATTACCGAGGCCGGACTCAATGTTGTGGTTGGCCTCTTTCTAGTTATGCCACCAATCAAGCTTTTCAAATGGCCGGAAATCATGTAAGCGAAGCTATTGACAAAGGTGCTGATTGTATGGTAACGCCTTGTCCTTTGTGTCACTTAAATTTAGATTCTCGTCAACCAGAGGTAGAAAAAGTGATTGGACGTAAGTTAGGTTTACCAGTGTTGCACTTACCTCAACTGATAGCTTTAGCTTTGGGTATTTATCCAACAGAATTGGGTTTGGATCGTCATGTAGTTTCAACTCGTCCAGTATTGGAAAAGTTAGGACTATAGCAGAAGTCAGAAGTCAGAAGTAGGGGCGAACGGCGTTCGCCCGTACATTATTGCTGTGACTAAATTTGAGAGGAGCAAGAATGTCCTAACAGTAATGGCGACTGCTATATATAGCAATGTGCGCTGGCATATTTACAAATTACAAGAACTGTCCAATAGCGAAAAATCTTATATTGTTAGTTTTTTCGATAGTCCTGCATGGTAATGGTAGGATACATATTCTTTAATTTCTCTCATACTCCCCATCTCCCCATCTCCCCATCCCCCCATCTCCCCATCCCCCCATCTCCCCATCTCCCCACACTCCTTTACCATTACTATGCACCACCACCGTTTTTTCTTCCCCCTGTTGCCTGTTGCCTGAGCACAGCGCTATAAATTCAGAGGTGTGCTTCTCTACTCTGAAAAAGTTTGGTCATTACATCACTAATTTACCCGAACATTGAGATATTTTAAGTTTTTCAACAATGTTTATCAAGGATGAGAAGTGGTGCGGTAAACTAAGTCGAAGCATTCACTTCTAAAACTTGCTGTCTCATCTGCCTTTATGCAGGTACGGCAAAATCAATTTGTTGGGAGAATTTAATTCATGTCTCATTCAGTAAAAATTTATGATACTTGCATCGGTTGCACCCAGTGTGTTCGTGCTTGTCCATTAGACGTTCTAGAAATGGTACCTTGGGATGGTTGTAAGGCAGGCCAAATTGCTTCATCTCCTCGTACTGAAGATTGCATTGGTTGTAAGCGTTGTGAGACTGCTTGTCCCACTGACTTTTTGAGTGTCCGGGTTTATCTGGGTGCTGAAACTACTCGCAGTATGGGTCTGGCTTACTAATACTCCTTTCCCTCTATTGGTTTTTGATTTTAGATTTAATAGAGGGTTGGAAAATTTTAGATATAGCAGAAGAAAGAAGGAAGAAGAAAGAAGGAAGAAGGAAAAATCTTACGTTTTCTGAGTTTTAAGCTTTTGATCTGTCCTAACCTTTCCTGCGATTTTTATAAGGTATAATAAATAAAAAATTTTGTAGAGGGAATTAATAATTTTCCCTCTATTTTTTATTTAGTTTCTACAATTATTACAGGAGTTTGGGAAAATAAAATGATGGAAAAGCCTATTCTTAAATAGGTTTACTCTTGCAAAATATTGATTCAATGGCAATTCCATGACTTATCTCTTTTGCCAAGTTTTATCTTAAGAAATATGTTTATAAAACATAGCCGTTTAAGGGGATGAAAAAAATAAACTTTAGTATCAGGACTTACGCAAAGGCAATATGTATAGAGTCCAGTAACTATTGGACAATAGTTTTGACCAGTATATATAGCGTATCTGCTTCATTAATGGATAATTGATAATTGATAATTACCTCGGGTTTTAACCGCTACGGAATTGAATATAAGGAGATATTATTTCTTCTCTTGGTCGATGGTCAGACAGCGAGGAGACCCGTTCTTGCAGACCCGTTCCGAAGATCGCCATCCGGAGACCGCTTTTTTTCCCCGATCAAGGGGCAGGCTTCAAGGCGCGAATTATTTAATTATTAATAATTAATTATTAGGTAAGTCCTAAGTATTTCAAGCCTCCCTATTGCACGAGTTACTGATAACTGATAACTGAAATGACACCCAATTTAAATGAAGTAATTAATTTTGTAGATAATACTACAAATTACAACAAGATTGCTTCAGCAATGAGAGAGCTTGTGGGTCAATTTATGCCAATTAAGGTCATCGAAGATTCTCCACCTTTTGCAGTTGCAAGGTTGGGGGTATTTTCCCGACCGGGACAAGCGCTAATTGTTGAAGAACTTGTAATGTATCTGCCTAATTCTCGTCATAGAGCTCATATCCATGATGAACCAGATGCAATTATCAAAATAATTACTGGAACTGGTGTTGTAGTTATTAAGGGAAAGCCTATACCTTACCAACCAGGTGATGTGCTTGATTTCCCAAAAAGTATTAGCCATGGTTTTGAGGTAGGAGATAAAGCTACACTTTTCCTATCGACTCAAACGCCTGGGATTATCAGGAGTGATGGCTCTGTAGACTTTAAGATATGCAGATTGAGAAGAGAGTTCTACTTCGCGGTAAAAAATTGCTTGATATTAACATAATACTTGAAATATTCAGGTAAAAAAAAGTAGTGAAATGGATTTACAAGAAGCTTTAGAAAGATATCAGGGTACTAAACTCAACCTAGATGAATTAAGCAAATATCAACAGTGGGCTTTCCGTTATTTCCATAATGAAGAAATTGTTTTGAACCCAAACCTTTCAGTAACTATACACTTAGACTTGGTAAAACCTCGTGAGGTTTATGAAAGGTCTTTTCAAAATACTCAAGGAGCATCTTTTCAAGGTTATCTTGTCTGGAATTTAGTTAAAGCTTTATCTCTGGAGTGGACTTTTTGTACCCGTAAAATTGATGGGGAATGGTATCTGTTTAAAAATCTTCCAGTTTTTTTCCCTATTGCTGTTGGTGGAGATAATAGGTTTAAAAATGTGATTATTAATGATGTTATTTCCATGGATTGGACAAAGTTTTGTAGGGTATATCGAGACTCTATTGGACACTACAACATGGATACTGATTCTGTTCCTAGACTTATATGGGAGATTTCTCATTTTATTGGCAACCTACCTTACTTAAACTTTACATCATTTCAAATGCACAGTGAAGTTATGAAAGCTGGTCGGTCTATATTTTACTTTGGACAACGCCACAATTTGTACCAAAGACAGACTGTTCCGTTAAGCATTACCTTCGACCATGCAAATACAGATCCCTATGTGTTGAACAATCTCATGCAAACCTATCAAAATTTGTTGATAACAGTTTAATTTAACTGAGGGAAACAATTTTGAACAAGGCAAGCAAAAGAATCAAAGAAAAAAATCATTTACTCACTGAGGAAATAGAATTTGAGAGAGCAAATTTAGGCTCCCAAAGTCTGGGAAACAAGAATCTCAACCAGCAAAACTCACCAGAAAATTTTCGCCCTCGTTTCCTGCGGTTCACTACTGTCAATATTCTTTCAGACATCATAGTTCCTCTAGCAGGTTTAGTAGATACAACATTCTTAGGACATTTGCCTAATATTCATCACTTAGCAGGAGTTTCTCTTGCTAGTGTAATTTTCAACTATCTTTACTGGAGTTGTCTTTTCCTATATGTAGGAACAACTGGACTAACAGCTCAAGCATCAGGACGTGGCGATCGCCATCAAGTTCTGCTGGTTTTACTACGCAACTGTTTGATAGCTTTACTTTTAGGAGTGCTGATACTGCTGTTGCAAAACCCGCTACAGAAAATAGGATTTCACTTACTTGCTGGCACTCCAGAAGTTAAAGCTCTAGGTCAAAAATATTTTCAAGGCAGAATTTGGGATGCTCCTCCCACTCTGATTAACATGGTACTGATGGGTTGGTTTGTGGCACAACAACAAGGGAATAAAATTTTAGCAATGTCATTGGTTGTAGGTGGAACAAATATATTTCTGGATTACTTATTGATAGTGAATTGGGGATGGGGGAGTTTCGGTGCCGGGATAGCAACAGCAGCTAGTCAGTATCTGACTTTGGTTGTAGGAATAATATTCTTGCCTTGGGAAAACCTTCGGGCGTTAATTCCGAGAATATATCAAAAGATATTTCAACTACAGGAACTGAAAACTACTTTTCAGCTAAAGGGAAACTTTTTTATTGCTACAGTCATATCTATCTTGACCTATGTAATTTTCATCAACCTGAGCGCAAGTTTTGGCACTTTGATCTTACTGAGTAATAGCTTAATGTTTCAAATAGTTAGTATGTCAACTAATATACTTGGGGGGCTGGCTTCAACAACGCAAGTTTTAGTGGGAAGTTATTATGGTGCTGGAGTTAATCAAAAATTACTCCCTATTCTGAAATTTTCTTTTCTGATTGGGTTCAGTTTAGTACTACCTATTGCTTCAATATTTGTCTTATTTCCAGAGCAACTCTTTGGGGTATTCACAAATAATGCTGAATTAATTGCTATTGTTAGTAATCAGGTTTTTTGGTTACTGCCACTACTTGTCTGTATGTCTATGGCTCATGTTTTGGATGGATATTTCAATGGTTTAAACAAAAGCTTGGTTGTTCTCAGAAGTAGAGCTGGTTCTTTAATTGGATTTTTGCTTGTAGCATTTATCGCTTGGCAATTAAATTCTTCCGCTCTTTTGTGGTTAGCTTTCTTATTGTTTATAGCTACAAGAGCTATAATATTAGGAATTAAGGTGTTCTTAAATAAGTAATCAGCAATCAGCAGTCAGCTCAAGAAACCATTATGAACGACTACCTCCTCTATAGCTCCCATTTCTCCTGACTCTTAACTACTCCCTACTCCCTTTTTCCCCTCCTGGGAGGGGTTAGGGGTGGGTTTATTTTCCCCTCCTGGGAGGGGGAGGGGCGAGGGGTGGGTCCCTACCTCAACAAAAAGACTTCCATCAGCAAACCCTAATTAGTGCGATGTATCCAACCATTAATAGTAAAGCGACTGTCTGCAAAAGCTTGAGATGGGCAACTTACTGGCAAAACTTCGTGTAGATAACTACTGAAGAAAAATACAATACTATTGTTTTTTGGCTCTATGGTTTTAAATGTATTAGCTGTTGAATAATATTTTCCCTGAATTTTACTGTCGTAAATTCTTAAATTTCCACCTGTAAATGCTTTGGGTTGTTGATAAAAATAGTAAACATAAGTAATAACTCTCGTATCAACAGGATATTGATTATCAACATGAGTCTTGTAGAAGTTCCGGTCGTTATGAGCCGTTAACTGAGTTTCAAATTTACTAATTGAAAATTCCGGAACATTTAATTTTGTGAATACATCTGGCAAAATTTCTTGAATTTTTTTAACAATTAATTCCTCGAATTTAGCAAAAGATGGTAATACTAAAGCACGTCGATTTTCGTTATTTTTAAACCTATTTGTGGTTGGCTCATTCGATACTACTGCCGGGACAAAATCTGATTCTTTTGGCAACACATAATTCAATAATTGTTGATTTTCTGAATAGCTGAGGAAATTTTCTCTAAGTAAATAATTAGATTCTAAAATTTCTATTTGAGGAGTTGGGTCGGGGTCAGTTTTGATATTCGGTTGAGTTTGTTGTATTTCAATGTTAGCCATTTTTTAACTCATGTGAAATTAGTAATATCATGTTCGGTTGAATACTTATAAATAACTGTTGTGAGGAGTCAGAAAGTAGGGGCGAATGGCCATTCGCCCGTACAGGATGGAAGGAGGGAAAAAAGGAGGGAAAGAGGAAATATTGGAGAATAGTATTGATAATTTCAGTATTTCTTTGGTACTGTCGGTACTGTCAGTCCTTAAATTTTATTTATAGCTGATGGCTGATAGCTGACGGCTGTTTGCGCAGCATTCCGTAGGAAATGCTTATTTACAATGTATCCAACCATTAACAGTAAAACGACTGTCTGCAAAAGCTTGAGACGGACAACTTATTGGCAAAACTTCGTGTAGATAACTACTGAGAAAAAATACAATACTATTGTTTTCTGGTTCTATGGTTTTAAATGTATCAGCTTTTGAATAATATTTTCCCTGAATTTTACTATCATAAATCTTTAAGTTACCACCTGTAAAGGCTTTAGGTTCTTGATAGCAATAGTAAACATAAGTTACTGTTCTCGTATCAATTCCAGGATGTTTATTATCAATATGAACCTGATAAAAATTCCGGTCGTTATAAGCAGTTAACCGATTTTCAAATTTACCAATTGGAAATTCTGGAATATGTAATTTGGCGAATACATCTGGTAAAATTTCTTGAATTTTTTGAACTATTAATTCCTCGAATTGAGGGAAAGATTGCAAGACTAAAGGACAATGTTGATTTTCATCAAAATTCAACCTATTTGTGCTTGAATAATTTGATACTATAGTAGGTAAAAAATCTGATTTTTTTTGCAACGCATAATTCAATAATTGCTGATTTTCTGAATAGCTGAGGAAATTTTTTTTAAGTAAATAGTGAGATTCTAAAATTTCTGTTTGAGGAGTTGATGTGGGGTCAATTTTGATATTCGGTTGAGTCTTTTGTATATTAGACATCTCCAGAAAAGAGTGAATAGGGAACAGGGAACAGGTATGGAGAGGATAGTAATTGATAATTTATCGATAATAATTGATTTTATTTTTGATTATCGGAGATATCTATTGATGTTAGCCACTTTTTACTTAATTTGAAAATTAATCAGCTTGGTCTTACACAAAGACACTCCATATATAGTATTTTCAACTCAAAAAATCCGGTGTTGCTGAATAAGGAGATTATATATAGGAACTTAGTTTCTCAAATCAGCAACACCTCAATCAATGAAATGTTAATTATATATTTTACTTATCCAGGACTTACGCATTTTTCCGACAAAAACACCATATATACCATAGTGCTATAGTTTTTATCTACTATATGTAGTGCCTTTGCGTAAGTCCTGTTATCCTAAAAATTTGCCTAATTTTTCGCTAATTTCCTACTGGAGCAGGAGGTCCTGGAGGACCTGGAATTCTCAATTCACCCTCTACTGGAGCAGGGGGTCCTGGAGGACCTGGAATTCTCAATTCACCCTCTACTAGTGCGGGAGGACCTGGAGGACCTGGAATTCTCAATTCACCCTCTACTGGTGCGGGAGGACCTGGAGGACCTGGAATTCTCAATTCACCTTCTACTGGTGCGGGAGGACCTGGAGGACCTGGAATTCTCAATTCACCTTCTACTGGTGCGGGAGGTCCTGGAGGACCTGGAACTTTCAAATCATCTTCTATAAATGGGGTGAGCTTATCCAAAACTGTTAGTTGGACCATTTTTTTAACTCCGTTTAGAATATTTCGATTTAGAGAATTTGTGCTGCAATTATATCCCATAAGGATAGGCATTTTACCTTAATTATTCGGTAAGGATAATAAGTATTCGAGAGGACATGATATAATTTATAGCTTTACTCATATCGGAGAATTTGAGAATTGTCCTAACAAAACCTGCAATTACTATGGCAAAGAAAAACCTGATTCTCCTACGGGATAACTAACTTTGAGTAAGTATTATATATAGTCAAAGTTAGTCAGAATAAAAAATAAAATGTGTGGAATTGTTGGTTATATTGGTACGCAGTCAGCTACAGAAATTTTACTATCTGGACTAGAAAAACTAGAATATCGGGGTTATGATTCTGCCGGACTGGCCACTGTTTGGGAGGGACAAATTAAATCTGTCCGCGCTAAGGGTAAACTACACAACCTGCGGGAAAAATTGGCCGGAATAGAAGCACCAGCGAATATTGGTATTGGTCATACTCGTTGGGCGACTCATGGCAAACCGGAAGAATATAATGCTCATCCTCATACTGACGATACTGGACGAGTGGCAGTAGTTCAAAATGGAATTGTTGAAAATTACCGAGAGTTACGCAAAGAATTAGAAGAGCGGGGACATAAATTTATTTCTGATACTGATACGGAAGTTATCCCCCACTCGATCGCAGAATTTTTATCTAATTTTACTGAAGGCAAAAGGGAAGCATTTTTAGAAGCTGTACGTCAGACTGTGAATAAACTGGATGGAGCATTTGCGATCGCTGTTGTTTGTGCAGACTATCCCAATGAACTTATTGTTGCTAGACAGCAAGCTCCTATATCTATTGGTTTAGGACAGGGAGAATTTTTCTGTGCTTCTGATACTCCTGCTCTTGTATCCCATACTCAAGTTGTTGTCAGTTTAGAAAATGGTGAAATGGCTCGTTTAACACCTCTGGGGGTGGAAATTTATAACTTTGCAGGCGATCGCTTGAATAAAGTACCCCGCATTCTTAACTGGAGTCCGACTTTGGTTGATAAAAATATTTTTAAACATTTTATGCTCAAGGAAATTTACGAGCAACCAAATGTTATTCGGGGTTGTTTAGAAACTTATATTAATAGTGATTGGGATATTAATAACGATGGTGTTTCTCCGACTAATTTAGAATTATCTCCTGCTCTATATCAAGACTTAGAACAAGTTGAAATATTTGCCTGTGGTACGAGTTGGCACGCTAGTTTAATTGGGAAATATTTATTGGAACAATTAGCGGGAATTTCAACTACAGTTAATTATGCTTCTGAAGCTCGTTATGCACCTTCTCCTCTGAAGAAAAATACTTTGACAATTGGTGTGACTCAGTCTGGAGAAACAGCAGATACTTTGGCAGCTTTGGCAATGGAACAACAACGACGTTTAGATAAACCAGCCGAATTTTCATCAAGGTTGCTAGGAATTACTAATCGGAGTGAAAGTTCTCTTGCTAGTTTAGTAACTCAAATTATTGATATTCGGGGAGGTATTGAAATTGGTGTTGCTGCAACTAAAACATTTGTGGCACAGGTAATGGCGTTTTATTTATTGGCTCTAGAATTAAGCTGGCAAAAACAATATTTATCTGGCAAACAAATTGCAGAAATTGTTAATGGTTTGCGACAGATACCTGCACAAATGGAACAGATATTAGAAACTCAAGATAGCCAAATAGAAGACTTTGCTCACCAGTTTAATGATACTCAAGATTTTATATTTGTGGGTAGAGGAATTAATTATCCAATTGCTTTAGAAGGTGCTCTTAAACTGAAAGAAATTAGTTATATTCATGCAGAAGGATATCCCGCTGGTGAGATGAAACATGGTCCGATCGCTTTGTTGGATGATAAAGTACCTGTAGTTGCGATCGCTATGCCTGGTTTAGTATATGAGAAGGTGCTTTCTAATGCTCAGGAAGCTAAAGCGAGGGATGCGCAGTTAATTGGGGTGACTCCTGAAAGTACCGAAGCGGATGTTTTTGATAATGTGTTGGCAGTGCCTGCTGTGGATGAGTTGTTGTCTCCGATGTTGACGGTTATTCCTTTGCAGTTGTTAGCTTATCATATTGCTGCTCATCGTGGTTTGGATGTGGATCAGCCGCGAAATTTGGCGAAGTCGGTGACTGTGGAGTAATGTTTCAGTTATCAGTTATCAGTTATCAGTATTTTCTGTTGAAATACTTGATTTTTAATCTCACCAAACTCCCCTTTTCAGTTATCAGTATCTTCTGTGGAAATACTTGATTTTTAATCCCCCCAAACCCCACTTTGAAAGCTATGCTTTATAAACATCTTTCTTAACATAAAACGTAGACAAAAAAGACAAGTTATGTGTAAGTCTAAGAGCGGCTTTTTCGGGAGAAAATTGTATTGAAAAATACACGCAAGTGTGAGGACTGTAGACAAAATTCTTACTTCCCCCTCTTCCCCCTCTTCCCCCTCTTCCCCCTCTTCCCCACCTTCCTACAAGGGTTTCAGGAGTTCCTTATAAGGGATAGCTTTGAAAGGGGGCTTAATAATTTATATTTACGGGGTAAATTTATTAAAATTAAAATGGTATGAGTAGACCACAAAGTAGGGAGGTTGGATATAATCAAGACTTACACAAAGTGTTCAAGAAACTGGGTTTATTGTCGCGATTTTGTTGTTAAAACCACGAAATTTCCGCAAATAAACTCGGTTTCTGCGTAAGTCCTATTTATAGATAGGAAATGGGTTCTATAATGATTAGGATTTAATCAGCTCTCCAAATTTTTTTGGAACTCTAAGTTAAGAAATAGAAGTATATCACCAAGGCTAATTCCAATTGTGATAAATGCGGGTAAGGTTTCTGAAAGTACGGACACCCAAAAAGGGTTTATAAAAGGAATAGTATTCAATAATTTACTAAAGACTATTTGTAATCCAATAGATATTAAACCCACTAAAAAACTGAAGAAGAAAACTCTCCACCAATTACCTTCAACTATAGAGCGACTATAAAGGAAAGAGGGTTCCCCCTTTTGGTCTCGGAGAATAAAAGCAAGCCCATAATATCCATTATTGACTAAGTAAATTATTCCTGGTATGAAAAGTAGTAGACATCGAAGAAAATAATTAATCCCAAACCTAAAACTTAATAAGAATAGAGGAACTAAGGTCACAAATATTTTTTTGACAACACTTTGATAATTGGTATTTCTTTCGTGAACATAATTATCTGTAATAACTGATACGGCTATGTAATAGATAAAACTTACAAGAATGACAAAAATCAAAAAAACATAATAAAATGCTAAAAATAATCCCGAAGGACTATTTTGAAGCTCAGTTGTCAAAGCTGACATAATTATCGAGAAAGGCAAACTTATTGTACAAAAAAGCAGTAGGATAGGTTTCAAGTTTTTCAGATAAACATAAAATCCCATAGAGATTAATTCTATTAATCCAAGTTTCCTACTTTTAAGTTCAGAGAGAATACTCATTTTTAATTACTCCATATATAGTTAAGGTTATTGAGACAGTAAATAATACGAAAGTATCTGTATCATACTGGAGGTTTATATTTCTTTTTACTGGATATTTTTTGGCCTCCTAACTTTAACTTTATTATAACAAGACTACCTGAAAGATATTTTTATAAAAGTGCTGAATATCTTGATATTACAGAGTTATGAGTGGAAAAGACTGATTTTTTTGTAAAAAAAGGAAAATAGAATCATGTTAAAACAAAAGGAAAATAGAATCATGTTAAAACAACTAGAACGAATCACTTTTGACCCGAAAGTTATGACAGGAAAAGCTTGTATTCGAGGAATGCGAATACCTGTTTCTTTAATTCAGAATTTAGTTGCTAATGGGAAACCTAATCAGGAAATTTTAGAGGAATATCCTGATTTAGAATTAGAGGATATTAAACAATGTTTGTTTTATGCTGCTTGGTTAGCTGAAGAAAGAGTTATTCCTATTGAAAAAAGGCAGGAGTTAGAATCAGTAACATGAAGTTTCTAGCAGATGTGGGTATTTCTCAAAGAACTGTATAATGGCTCCGAAATCAAGGCTATGATATTGTTCATTTAAGAGAACAAGGGTTACAAAAATTGGCAGATGAAAATATCTTAGCTAAAGCTATAACTGAGGAACGAATTTTATTAACAATGGACTTAGATTTTACCAATTTACTAGCATGGAGTGGGGGTGCTTTACCCAGTGTTATTATCTTTAGATTAAAAAATCAGAATTATAATAATGTTAACGCTCAATTAGAAAATGTTCTGAGTCAATGTCAAAATCAATTATTAGCAGCGGTAATTATTTCAGTCAGCGATGATGCTTTCCGAGTTCGCAATTTGCCTATTTAACAGTTATCAGTGCGATCGCTGATTGTTTGATAATGTGTTAGCGGTGCCTGCGGTGGATGAGTTGTTGTCGCCGATGTTGACTGTTATTCCTTTGCAGTTGTTAGCTTATCATATTGCTGCTCATTGTGGTTTGGATGTGGATTAGCCACGGAATTTGGCGAAGTCGGTTACGGTGGAATAGTATAGCGCTTCCCGTTTTTGTGAGGTACACCTATGGCGGGCAAGATGCCTGCACTACATGATTTTCACCATTTATATAGAATTTAGTCAGAGCGATCACCCAAATAAGACCCAGACCCAGAATGAATTTAATAATAGTAGGTTCTGATTGGTCAATTCCCACAATATAGAATCCGGTTACACAATATATGGGTAGTACATTAGCAAAATTTTCATTTTGTGAAGCTTCAAAAAAATCTAGAGAGGAAGATAGATTGCATTCGGTAAAAAACCGTGGTAGTATAAGTATATTGGGGTAAGTTCGCCCATACGCCTGACTTTTTATTCAACACAAAAAAAAGAGACTTTTAGACAAAAAGGAGCGATCGCTCAGATCAGTTCAAGTTTGCTCATTTTGTGAAGCTCAAAAAAATCTAGAGAGGAAGATAAATTGCATTCGGTAAAAAGCCGTGGTAGAATAAGTATATTGGGGGAAGTTTGCCCATACGCCTGACTTTTTATTCAACACAAAAAAAGAGACTTTTAGACAAAAAGGAGCGATCGCCATTCTAGCTGAACTAATAAATAATTAAATTAACTCCAACGTTGTAGTTGTAGTAAAGACAAAAGCAAAATTCCAACCTTTCCTTTTCCTTTCCTATTATTTCAACCAAGGACGAGTAACTTCTTCCAACTGATTAAATTCCTCTTGACTTATCTCCCAACCAATAGCCCCTAAATTTTGTCGAACTTGTTCAGAATTTTTACAACCAGCAATAGGAATCACACCATCTTGAAAAACCAACCAATTCAGAGCAACCTGAGCCAGAGTTTTGTCATATTTTTCACCAATTTGTTTTAACAAAAACATCACAGGATCAATTTTTTCCAAACCCTTTTTATGGAAACGAGAGTCAAATTGACGAGCGCCAGTCGGCGGTTTTTCCACAGTATATTTCCCAGTTAATAAACCTTGAGCCAAAGGACTATAAGCTAAAATTGTCACCCCTAATTCTCCAGCTGTATCTAAAATTCCTTGAGCTTCAATTTGTCGAGAAAGCAGAGAATATCTCACCTGATTAGTTGCTAAAATTACCCCTCGTTTTTCCAGAATTGCATGAGCTTGACGCATCTCTTCCGCCGAATAATTACTAACACCAACCGCTTCAATTCTGCCCTGTTTTACTTCATCAGCCAAAGCATTTAATAAAGTTTCCTGACTCATAAAAAAAGTAAACGGCCAATGTACTTGATAAAGAGTAACTTTCGGCAACATTAATCGTTTCAAACTAGCAGTAACAGCATCAGCAATAGACTCTGAAAAAAAACGCCAAGGAACAGGACCATATTTAGTCGCAATTTGCACAGTTTGTTCAGTTTTTTGCATAAATTTTCCCAGCAATTCTTCTGATAAACCATTGCCATAAACTTCAGCAGTATCAAAGAAATTTATCCCTGCTTCTAAAGAAGTTTGAAAAGCAGCTTCTACTTCATTAGCTCCATAATTACTGCCATAATTCCAGAAAAATTTATCCCCCCATGCCCAAGTGCCAATACAAATGGGATTAACAGTTATTCCTGTTTTACCTAAAGTAGTTGTTGCCATGTTCAAAAAAATCTTAATTAGTGTATAATACAAATTGATAAATGTTTGCTACAAATAGCTAGGATATTTCTTAGGAGTCAGGAGTCAGGAGTCAGGAGTCAGAATGAATAGCTTTAATAGCAGTTTTTAGGTCTGAATTTATCTTTTTTGTCCAAGAAACATCTCCTATAAAGTATTTTAATTGCCCAAATTAATTCGTAACATTCTTTTTTTACGCTTGGTATAATACTTAGAACTAGACTAACAATTTTCAGTAAAAATTCAATCTAGATAGATGTTAATTTACCAAAAAATAATTCAGTTATCAGTCTTCAGAATTGAAAATAAAATTCAGTAATGCTTCTGTATGAATAACAGGGTTTAAAAGCCCATTAAGTCATAAAATTGATAGTTTTCAATTAGTTCATAGTCAACAATCACCGAATAATTATTTTGTCTTCTAGTTTGGTAAGCATTCAGCGGTCAGCTATCAGCCATCAGCTATTGCTTTTAGTTTTAGATAAAAGCTTTACTTATTGAGTCAGAATTTGTACTTACTATAAAAGCTGGCAGAAACAGTCTATAATTCATTAAAAACCTCTGCTTTTGCTGAGAGCTAACAGCTAATAGCTGTTTGGGCAGCATTCCGCAGGAAATGCTTACTTAGTTTGTGGCAACTGACTTAAAAAATCAGGTCTCAAACCTCCCTTTTTAATGAGGATAAAACAGAAAATTTTGCATCTTCTCGCCTCCCTATTATAGGAGGTACTAAAAAAGGAGGCTATAGCAATCATAAATCATTTGTAAAAAATCTAAGGATATATAAAAATTCTGAAACTTTTACCGAATAATTAAGGTTTAAAGCCTCTCTTTTAAAGGAGAAACAAGACAAATTTTTCCTTTGAGCCAATCCTCTTATTTTCAAGGAGAGGTAATAATTAATAATTAATTATTAATTATTAATTGTTGAACCCTGTTGCCTGTTCCCTAAATTCAAAGATTTTTTTACCCGCACCTGAAATAGGATTGCTATAACTGATATAGCGTTTTCAAATGAGATGAAATGTCAAACAAGAGTTGGTTATTTACTAACAGTAAAAATCGGGTAAACCTTCTTACCTGTTCCCTGTTGCCTGTTGCCTGTTGCCTAAAAGCGACGAGTTTTTGGTACGCAACTCAAATGAAATTACTATAACTGATAACTGAATTTACTCCTTATTCAATACTTAATAATCATATAGTTATGACAATCAAAGATTCTTCCAGTCCACTCAAATTTATCAAATTAATCCAAGAAAACTTTCTATTTTTTAGATTAGGTTTATATCAAATGGGATTAGGAACAATGTCAGTTTTAACACTTGGAGTTTTGAACCGAGTGATGATTACTGAATTAACAATACCTGCCACAATTGTAGCATTTACTTTATCATTATATCAATTTATGGCACCAGCAAGGGTTTGGTTTGGTCAAATGTCTGATGTTAAACCTTTGTTTGGTCAACACCGTACAGGTTATATGTGGATAGGGGCAGTTTTGTTTACTTTAACTGCTTTTATTGCTGTACAAGTTATGTGGCAGGTTGGTGATAGTTTAGAAGTGAATGGTTGGACGAATCCCACATTTTTTTGGGTCGGAATGTTGGGTTTAATGTTTATAATTTATGGTTTGGCTTTAAGTGCAAGTTCTACACCTTTTGCTGCATTATTGGTAGATATTTCTGATGAAGATAATCGTTCTAAAGTTGTCGGTATAGTTTGGTCGATGCTAATGGTAGGAATTATTATTGGAGCAATTACCAGTAGTATTTTACTTAAACAAGTTGGGGTGGGGGCACCATTAGAAACTGTGAAGGCATCTGTTAATAGTTTGTTTATTAAAGTGCCAGCAATTGTATTAATTTTTGCCTTTATTTCCACAGTGGGAGTTGAACAAAAATACTCTCGTTATCGCACTCGTTCAACTATTGCTAATCGGGAAGATAAAGTTACTTTAGGAACAACTTTAAAAGTTTTAAGAGCTAGTCGTCAAACAGGCATATTTTTTACATTTGTATTTGTATTAATTATTAGTTTATTTATGCAGGACGCAGTTTTAGAACCCTATGGTGGAGAAATATTTTCTATGCCAATTTCTGAAACTACAAGATTGAATGCTGTATCGGGTATGGGAACTTTAATCGGATTAGGTACAACGGGATTTTTAGTAGTACCAAGATTGGGTAAGAAAAATTCTCTCAAAGTGGGATGTGTAGCAACAACAATTAGTTTTATTTTGATAGTTATGTCGGGGTTTACTGGCAACCCTGCTTTATTTAAGGGAGCTTTATTTTTATATGGTTTAGCTGCTGGTTTAACTACTACTGCTTCTCTAAGTTTAATGTTAGATTTAACCGTGGCAGAAACAGCAGGAACTTTTATCGGTGCTTGGGGATTAGCTCAAGCAATGGCAAGAGGATTATCTACAGTTATTGGTGGTGCGTCTTTAGATTTAGGTAGGCTTTTATTTAATATTCCAATGCTTGCTTATGGCTTAGTTTTTCTCATGGCAGGAATAGGAATGATACTGTCAATTTTTCTGTTAAATCGAGTCAATGTACGAGAATTTAAAGATAATTCTAAACAAGCGATCGCTACTATTTTAGAAGGAGAATTAGATTAATTAATAATTAATAATTAATAATTAATAATTAGGGTTTGCGCTCAAAAGTCTTTTAGTAGGAGTAGGAGACAGGAGACAACCCACCCGCGGGTGGGTTGGGAATGAGCGAGGAGGTTTGAAGAAGAATTCAGTATACAGAATTATGGAGAGAAATTAGGTTGGGGTTTGATGGATAAAAGTAGCAATTTTTTAGTATCCCTATCATATTTTTCCTGCTTACTTCTTACTTATAACTTCTTGCAGATAAATGGAGGGATAAAAATTTCTCAAGTAATCCTGATTAACCATCATCTAGATATGAGGTGGTGGGTGAATAAATTATTTGGGGATAGGTGGTAAAAGCTTAGTTTTGAACAAGAACTCAGAATATAGGAGTCTGGGGAAAAATTAGATTGGGGTTTGATGAACAAGAGTGGCAATTTTTCCCGATCTCCATCATTTTTTCTCTTCTTACTTCCTACTTCTTACTTATAACTTCTTGCAGATAAATGGAGGGATAAAAATTTCTCAAGTAATCCTGATTAACCATCATCTAGATATGAGGTGGTAGGTGAATAAATTATTTGGGGATAGGTGGTAAAAGCTNAGTTTTGAACAAGAACTCAGAATATAGGAGTCTGGGGAAAAATTAGATTGGGGTTTGATGAACAAGAGTGGCAATTTTTCCCGATCTCCATCATTTTTTCTCTTCTTACTTCCTACTTCTTACTTATAACTTCTTGCAGATAAATGGAGGGATAAAAATTTCTCAAGTAATCCTGATTAACCATCATCTAGATATGAGGTGGTGGGTGAATAAATTATTTGGGGATAGGTGGTAAAAGCTTAGTTTTGAACAAGAACTCAGAATATAGGAGTCTAGAGAGAAATTAGATTGGGGTTTGATGAACAAGAGTGGCAATTTTTCATTATCCCTATCATCTTTTTCCTTTTTATTTCTTAGTTCTTGTTCGCTACTTTTTGGAGATAAATTAAACGATGAAAATTCCTAGTTATTGCTGGTTAATTCTTAGGTATAAATTTAGGGTTACTCCATTTTTTTACTGACTTTAATTCGGGCTTGCTGATTAAATCTAAAAGCATTGATATATAAAGACAAGTGCCTTTTTGGGGTCGAAAAAAGTGCCTGGTATCACATCTAAAACGCTCAAAAAGGAGCGTATTTTAGGTAAGAGTTGGGCAGAAAATCTTGGGACAATTCTTACTCCTACCTCCTCGCTCCCAAGCCATTTCTCCTGTCTCCTGTCTTCCCCTCCCCTCCTGGGAGGGGCTAGGGGTGGGTTGGGAGGGGTTAGGGGTGGGTTGTCTCCTGTCTCCTACAAAGAACAAAAAGACTTTATTCAGCAAACCCTAATTCTTTCCACACCAGAATAAATATTAAATTTTTTCCCCCGCAAAAATCCAACCAAAGTAATATTAAATTCCCTAGCTATTTCTACGGCTAAACTACTAGGCGCAGAAACAGCACAAACTATCGGCACACCTACAGTTATACATTTTTGTATAATCTCAAAACTCGACCGCCCACTCACCATAACAATATGATTATTTAAAGGTAATATACCTGCTAAAAATTCTGACCCTATCAACTTATCTAAAGCATTATGTCTACCCACATCTTCTCGCAATTTTAACAATTCTCCTTGAGTATCAAATAAAGCAGCAGCGTGTAAACCACCAGTAGATTTAAACACCCTTTGAGCATTACTTAATTTCTCAGGCAAACTATAAATAACTTCCGCCGGAACTTTTGATTTTAAAGGAATAGCTGAAAAACCTTTAATATGCAGAGATTCTATACTTGCTTTACCACAAATTCCACAAGCGCTAGAGGAAAAAAAATGTCTTTCTAAGGTTTTTAAATTTGGTTTTAATTCAGACTTAAGAGTGACATTAAGAATATTTTGGAGTTGCTCCCCATCAATTTCTGGGTCTACACAATAACTAATTTTTTCAATATCTTCACGATTTTTGATAATTCCTTCACTATAGAGAAATCCTGCTGCTAAATCAAAATCATTTCCTGGAGTCCGCATAGTAACTGCTATAGTTTGTTTCGGAAAAGTCAGACGAATTTCTAAAGGTTCTTCTGTTACTAATTGGTCATAACGAGTAAAAGAAATGCGCTCTTCTACTACTAAAATTTGTGCTTTAGTTTTGCTACTAGGAGAATAGTTCATATTTTTTTTCCTAATCTTTTTCTTGTGTCTTTACTTATTGCTATTTTCCATTCACTTTTTGTTTTTTTCTGTACCATTTTGAAATTCTTTGGAGACTTTTTGCTTCATTCTCTGACTGTAAGCATTCAGCTATCAGCCATCAGCTATCAGCTAAGGTTAAAAAATTAGCAAATTTGAGCAGTTATTAAATTTTATTCGTCAAAATCGGTCAGATAATAAATAAACCATGAGCACAAAAAGTTTCAGCGTCTAGGTTTGGTTAAAGGGGAATAACTCTATTAACTAACACAATATTATAGCTATTCGTCGTAATCCACTAATGATTCTTTTCGACTAAGTATATAGGCAGGAATAAACGTAACTATGTAACGAAATATTTATGCAGTCTAAACTTTTGAGATTACTTCTTTCCACTCTGTTCCAGTCTCTTCGGACGTAGTTGTAAATTTTCCCTCCTACATACTTATATTAATAACTATTAACTAATAACTGAAATGACAGATACTATTAATCCTATTATTGATTTATTTCTCTATGACCAAAAAATAGGGTCTCAAGCCTCCCCTTGGCTGCGCCGCGAGCTACCGCTCTACAAGGGGATGAAAAAAAATCAAGTTCAATATTTCAAGCCTCTGACTTTCCTGCGGAATGCTGCGCAAACATAATTAAAACCCGATGACCGCGCTCGTTATTTTCTGCTGCCTGTTTCTGAAACTGTGCCACCTGGTCTAAAAATACTTTCAACTCATTACTTGCACCGCGCTCCAACAACAATTCATCAAACCCATCCAGCAAAAACAGAAACCGAGTGTTACAGTCTGTCAACCAACCGCTATCAGTCTTGACAAAATCCCAACCTACGGCATTAGTTAGAGTCTCATCAATATTTGCTGCAAAATTTCTGACATCCCGCAACCGAATCAAAATAGGTGTATAAATAGGATGTAATTCCTGGCGCACCCAGTCGGCAAACATTCGGCAAAATACACTTTTTCCTCTTCCCGGGCCCGCTTGAATAAATAACACCTGTTTGTCTTTGTTTTCATCGAGCAAAATTGTTTTTGCCCACTCCTGAATATTCTGAGGAGTTGCTGTTTGTTCAATCTCCCCATGAGAGTTAACAGTTTTTACTTCAAGTGGCACATAAATTTCTCGAAAAGTGAATTTTTCATCAAATACTTCTTCCTCTGGTTTAGTAGCAATATTCTTCTCTAAATATTTATCTATACTGCCATAAATTTCCAAATCTTTCTGCCACCCATCCCCATAGATTGCTGCTAATTTTTTAGCATCATCTTTCACCTCTGAAACCGCAAGGAAAAAATTTCTTCTCTTGGTCTCATGGATATGGCGCAGTTTTCCTCGCCATCCCACCCTACGGGAAGCTCCGCAACGACCGCTTTTTTCCCCTTGAAAGGGGAAGCTAATAAAGCTAAATTATTTAATTATTAATTATTCAGTAATATTAATTAGGGCTTGCTGATTAAATCTAAAAGTATTTACAGATAAAGGTTTTAGCCTTTTTGGGGCCTTTAAAAAGTGCCTGGTTTTCAGCTCTTCACGCTCAAAAAGTTAGTATAAGGACTTACCCAAATTAACGTTGAAAACGCCATATGTAGGGGCGAATGGCATTGACTAACGTTAAGCTCCGCTAACGCCCTCACTTGATTTAGTGTCTGTGCATAAGTCCTGAGTATTTTAGGCTCATAGTTGGGCAGAAAAATCTTGGGACAATTCTTACTCCTACCTCCTCTAAATTCCCTTTTCTCCTGTCTCCTGTCTTTCCCCTCCACGGTCGGGGGAGGGGCGAGGGGTGGGTTGTCTCCTGTCTGCTACCCTCACCCATAAGACTTTTTCAGCAAACCCTAATTAATAATTAATTGTTGAATCCTAACTCCTCGCTCATTCCCCGTTCCTCCTGTCTCCCCCTCCACGGTCGGGGGAGGGGCGAGGGGTGGGTTGTCTCCTGTCTCCTACCCCTACTATTCAACCGGACATAATATAAGTCAGCCTTGAGCCAAATTAGCTCTTGCAAAAATCTCTCAATAAGTATATATTCATATTAGTAATGCATTTATTCAGAAGCAAATCTGGGCAATCATAAAAATGGTATTCTATCAGCATGATTCACTTAAGTCTGAACTAAATCAAAGAGGTTGGCGTTTGACCCCCCAAAGGGAGACTATTTTACAAATGTTTCAACACTTACCTCAAGGTAAACACTTAAATGCAGAAGAAATATATAATCTGTTGTTGCATCAACAGGAAAAAATTAGCCTTTCTACTGTCTACCGAACCCTACATCTCTTGACAAAAGTAGGTATTTTGCGGGAACTAGAATTAGCTGAAGGACACAAACATTATGAGATTAACTCCCCCAACCATCATAAACATCATCATCTAGTCTGTCTTCAATGTCACAAAACTTTTGAATTTAACGATGATTCTATAACCAAAATTAGCCAGAAACAGGCTGAAAAAGAAGGGGTCCAAATGTTAGACTGCCAATTAACAGTTCATGCTGTCTGTGTAGAAGCTTTACGCAAAGGTTGGCCTGCCTTAGTACCTACAAGTTGGTCTTGCCCAAGAACTCACTTACAAAAAATGTCTAACTCAAATTCAAATCATCAAAAGGTAAAATTGGAGGAGGAGGAGGAACTACCAAATGCTCAATAACTGCTCTATGACTTTCGCGGTTAGTTTGTACTTCAGCTGCGATCGCCTCAATTTTTATTTCTAAACAACCATAAGCAATATACAGTTCTGTAATTACCTCTACTTGCCCCATGCCATTAGGAATAAAATCAGTTAACCAATGTGGTCCTGCAACTATTGTTTGAGCTTGGCGGTCGTAAACCCATATCTTAACATAAATACGAGGCAAACCCTCTGGTAATTGTACTCTAACTTTTACATCTTTTCCAGCAACTACCTCTTGAGCCAGTACTTCTAAATGAGGCACTGGCACTGGTCGGTCGTCTGGTAAAATATAAGGCTGTCTAGAAATTGATTCATCTTCTGACTGAGAAATATTTGCTAAGTCATCATTCCATTGCTTTTCTTGTCGGTCTAACTGTTCATCATGTTCATCTTCAACCACAAATTCTTGTGCTTCCCAATTAGTCTCATCAAAATTTTCACTGACAAGTTCCTCACCATCGACTATCATATTGATAGAATCACTATCTTGCAAATCATCTGTTCCATCTTTATTTTTAGAATCTGATATATTTTCTAATTCTTCAGTTGAAGATAAAGAAGAAGCCTTCATCCATTGGGACAACTCAGAATCATTAGCCAAGGAATTCAGCCGATCAAATAATTTATCCTCTAAATTCAAAGCCTTAAATGCCTCTTTTCTAGGAGCAAATTTTGTCGGAAAGGGAACAAGGTTTTGCTGGTTTATAGGTACTTCCTCTTCCTCAATAGTGTTCGACTCCGACTCCGACTCTGAATCTTTTATTTCTTCCCCTTGTAAACTTGTCTTTTCTGGAAGTTTATCTGGACCTCCCCAGACATCATCTAATTCATCTGAATCTTGAGGAGCATTTGACTTGGCCAACAACTCATTAATCAGAGTCTTGTCTTTGGCCATTTTTTCCGGTGGTGGGTTTCCAAAGGTTGGTAATTTGAGCGCTCCAGAATCTCCCTCTTCTTCAACAGGTTGATATATCTGTGGTGGTAAAGGTTGTTCTATATCGGATTCCTTTTCGGGTTTAACTTGATTAATTTTTTCTACTAACTCTTGAAAAGAAGGAGATTTTTGCTCTGGTTTTCTTGCTGGCTGAGTTATTTTATCAGCCATTCCCTGATGGTCATCTTCACTAAAATTATCATCAATTGCTGCCAACCAATTCTGTAGTGGGGCTGTAATTGTAAAAGATGTATTAGCTAAAGCAACTGTATTATTTGTGAGGATAATTTGCCCTAATATTAAATTAGTTTTAATATTTTCTGGAACATTAATTGTACAAGCAAATATAATAGGTGGAGCTTGCTCTGGTAGAGTTTGTTGTACATCAATTAAAATTTCTGAAGTTTGAGGATTACGCAGACAAATTTTCAAATTCCCATCAACAATTGGAGTATTATTTTCTGGAATGGAGGACTCATTTTTTGTTAAGGTATTCTGCGATATAAGGTGATTAAAATCTTCTGTAGATTGAAGATTTTGAAGTTGATTATCTAAGACTATCTGACCAGATAAAATTAAAGCTTCTCCTGGTTGAGCAGTATAAGATGCTTGGTCTAAGGTTAGTTTTAAAGGATAATTTATAATAGAGTTAGTCTGATTAGTAGCGTTAGTATCTGTCTCTTGATTTACCTCTAATTCTATTGCTTGTTCTTGCTCAAATTGACCAAGTATTGATGAATTATGCCTGATAGTTTCAGTTAGTTCTTGTAATTTGTTTTCTGTCTCTTTAATATCTGATATATGACTTTTATCTTCGAGTTGGTTGTGAACTTGAATACTTAAATCTTCTTCATCATCATCTAGTAAATTAGTGGGATTTTGCTCTTCAATTTGAGCATCCAATAATTCTATTTCATCTGATTTAGATGTTAATTCAAAATCTTTTTTTTCTGTATTTTGCTCTGGATTATCTATTGAGTTTATTTGACTATAAACAACAGATATATTTTCATTAGTAATCGACTCATTTGGCTGAGTTTCTGAATCTGTTAATAGATATAGTTCTTGACTCTGAACATCTAATGTTTGTGAGAAATCTGAATCATCATAATCAGTGGGTAATACTTCTAAATGGACAATATGTTGTTTTGCTTTGACAGATGATGTAGTTGGTTTACTTTGACAACGAAATTCCCATTTACCTGGTTTGAGACGGGTAAAAGGTATAATAGATATGAGACCTTGAGAGTGAGTATGACTAGAACGTTTCTGAACTCGCCTTAAGGGTGGGACTTCTTCGGTAGAATCGTGAATAATCTGAATTTGGACTTCTGTATTGGCTATATGGGTATGAGCCACAATACGATAACGACCTTCTAGAATTTCCACATCGGCTGATTCTAGAGGTAGCCAGCTTCGATCGCCTTCTTTCTGTAGCAAAAATTCCCAGTTTGACATCTATTTAAGTCTACAGAGTGTCTTTACATAATATATTACTTTAATTTATATCAGATTTTTTTTTCTGCGTAATTTTAGTCACTAAAGTTTAGAGTTTTTTGAACTTGAAGAAGTGGTCAGTAGTCAGTAGTCAGTAATTAATAGTCAGTAGTCAATTTAAAGCAATTATACCAATTCCCACTCATTAATACTATATTTAAGTAACATTTCAGTTATTAAGTAATTAACACAGGTATAATAATTTTTGGCGTTGCTGATTCTGGGTATGATGCAGAGCTACCCGAGCAAGCCAAAATTGGGGGGGAATAAAACTCTCAAAGTCCCCCATTTTTGTGGATGCGCGGGGGCGAAGGCGAGAACCAAACAATCGCACATTCATACTTCAATTCAGCAACGCCTAATTTTTGTGCTAATTAGCAACCTAGTCAATATTAATGATTCTCATGTTTAATTATCTTGTACTCCCCTCTTCCCCTCCACGGTAGGGGTTAGGGGTGGGTCCCTACTCCCCTACTTAAGAAAATGTAGAAAAGTTTTTGAGAAATGGTATTACCACTATGGAACCCAACCCAAAATTGTCTCTACTTCAGTTGCCAGAGACATAGGATCGAAAGGCTTAGTAATTACTCCATTTATTCCCAACTGCAAAAATTGATGGCGATCTTCTGAACAAACTTTCGCTGTCAGGAAAATTACTGGAATTTGCTGAGTGGCCTGATTAGCTCGTAGTTGTTTAAGAGTAGAAAATCCATCTATTTCAGGCATCATTACATCTAAGAGAATAGCATCTGGTTGTTCTGCTTCTGCTTTAGCAACAGCTTCGCTACCTGAGATACCTGTAATTACTTGCCAACCACCTACTATTTCTAGACTAAGTTGGGCGACTTCTCTAATATCTTCTTCGTCGTCTATTAGTAAAATACGTTTTTTTGCCATCCGATAAAATATATTTAATTTGACATTATTGAATTTGTGTTAGTAAACAAAAGATTAAGTAGGGTGTGTGATAGCACAGTTACCATTGCTGGAATAACTATAAAACTCCGTTCCGCTTTCCTACAGAATGCTACGCAAACGCGATCAATTTGACTTCACGCACCACGTGCTGTGGTTGGCGTGGGTTACGTAAAACTAACACACCCTACTGGACCGACACAGCTAAAATAGTGCATTAGATTTGTCATTTTAAGCATCAGTCGGATAAAACACAGATTAATTTTAGCACTCTGCGTTTTTAAGATTCCTTTTCCTGCGGAATGTTGCGCAAACAAAATTTTTGGTCAAGCTTTTACACCTTTTACCATTGTAAATAATGGCATTCAGAAAACTAATAAGTATTTCTTGAGATTGATTAGAGTCGAATATTCTTTTAAAGGCATAATCAAATTTAGGACTGATAAATCTCATAATTATAATAGTGAATAGAGCTATAAGAATATATTAATATTATAGAATATTTAAGGGAATAAAAATCATGTCTGAACTACAATAATTAAGAAAAAAAGCTCTGAATTTATCCGTAGAAGAAGGAAGAAGGAAGGAGGAAGAAGGAAGAAGGCTTAAAAGCTTGAAAAAACGTAAATTTCCTGTAGATATTCACCCTTGGTTTTACACAAACGCACCCCAGCAGACATGATATAACAGCATGACGAGTTCTAATTTACATTCTGCTCTCAATTCTGCTCTAGCTTCTTGTGTCGCATAATTTATTTTTTCTATCTTATCTTGTAACATCATCGCTCGTCGATCAAATTCCTCTAATTATAATATTTAGATAAAATAAATTTGAAGGAATAAAAATCATGTCTGAACTACAATAATTAAGAAAAAAAGCTTTGAATTTATCCGTAAGCGATCGCCTATCTTTACTCAAGGCCATTACAGATTTTTTGAATGAAGTTTGTAGGTTGGGTTGACGTAAGGAAACCCAACAAAAAGATGTATCTGTTGGTTTTTTTTCCTCAAACCAACCTACGAGAAATATTTATAGATTCTCCAACCAACTCAATAAATCTTCTAGACTATTCAAATCAAACAGTGCTTTAACTAAATTTTCTAAATTTTCACTAGACAAATTAGAAATCTGATTACTAATATTTTTATCAACCTCTCCAAAATGTTGGTTAATTAATATCATGTCCGGTAGCATCGGTATTGTAAGCGTGAAGGTAAGGAAAAAGGAAGAAGGAAGAAGGAAGAAGGAAGAAGAACTGGAGTTGAAGGAGAAAGTTTTTTGGTCGCGTAAGCGGAACGGAGTTCTATCACGCTCTTATCCGGACATGATATTACAGTTTGCTATTCCCTGTTTCCTAGCGCGTAGCGCCATATAAAAAAAAACCACGCTGAAACTTGCCAACGTGGAAAAAATATAATTTCTCAATTTTCAAGCTATTATTACTGCAATCTTTCTTGCAAATGTTCCCCTACCCGCAAAGCATTAGCAATAATAGTCAATGCAGGAGTCACTGCTGAACTTGATGGGAAAAAACTGCTATCTACAACATATAAATTATCCACATCGTGGGTACGACAGTTAATATCCAAAACCGATGTTTTCGGGTCTTCCCCAAACCGACAAGTACCACATTGGTTTGCTACAACCTCAATGGGAACTTCCCCACGGGGATAAATGCTGCCGCGCTTCAAAACAGCATTTCCCACCTCTTTGTCTACTAACTTCAATACATCCATCCAACGATGTACTAGGCGATCGTGTGCTTCCCAGTTGTTGGGGGTGTAATGGAAAAACAATTTATCCCCTTTGACTTCAACTCGGTTATTGGGGTCTGGTACTATTTCCGAATGCAACCACCAACCAATGGAACGCAATGCTAACTGTTTCAACCCAAACCCTGGCATCGCTTTTGCTAACACAGATAAAATTGGTGGAGACTCAGCAAAAGTAATATCTTGCAGCAGACCACCTGTATTTTCTATGTGACCCATGGGATAGGCAAAATTCTCATCCCCCCAATAAAAATCATTCACACTCACGCTTCTGAGAAAGTTCCCAGAATTAGGTTTGGGACTAGGTTGCACTACGGCAGTCATCAGATGTTTCATTAGGTTGCGTCCCACTTGTCCGGAACTGTTTGCTAAACCATCTGGATGTTTTTCATTAGCAGAACGTAATAGTAATGCTGCTGAATTTACTGCTCCACAAGCAAGTACGACAATATCCCCAAAAAATAGAAATGATTGTTTGCCAATTTCTACTTCTACTGCTTTAACTGTATTACCAGAGGAGTTGGTGAGTAAACAGACTACTTTTGCATTAGCTTTAATAGTAATGTTAGGAGAGTCGAGCAGTGGTGCAATACCGAATACTTCCGAGTCTCCAGTGGGGTCTTCCTCTTCGCGGGTAAGAGTTAATGGTAAAGTTTCTGGATGTAAACCTTGCCCGGCGATCGCATCGACAACTTTTTTAATTTCTGGGTCGTGGTCAACTGCGGGATAAGGATATTCTGCACTGTGGGTAGGTTCGGTTGGGTCTTTGCTAACTTGACCGTGAACTTTATAAAGTTTTTCTGCTTCAGTGTAATATGGTTCAAAGTCTTTGTATTTGAGACACCATTCTGGAGAAACTCCTTCTTGATGTGTTACTGTTTCAAAGTCTTTTTCTCGCATCCTAATGAGAGCAGCGCCATAGATTTTGGTATTGCCACCTACGGCATAATTTGTCTGAGGAGAAAAGGGTTCCCCTGCGTTGTCATACCAATTTTCGGGGGCACGATAAAGTTCTTTTTTGAAGATATCAACATGAGCTCTATTTTGAATTTCTAGGGGCATAAAATCACCCCTTTCTAAGATGAGTATTTTTTTTCCGGTACTAGCAAGTTTAGAGGCTAAAGTTCCTCCTCCTGCACCTGTACCGACAATAATTACATCATAATGTTGGTCATCAATAATCATTTGATTCTTCCTTTAATAATTTTTTTGAGGTGTATTGAATTAAGTATATAGGAGTCATAATTAATGGAATGAGAATTCAATTTAAACTATCAATATTTAATTTTTTGGTAGTGGGAGCATCTTGCTCCCATATTCAAAATCACCCCATTTTCAGATTTTGGTAGTGGTAGCATCTTGCTCCCATATTCAAAATTCTCCCATTTTTCAGAACCCTGGTATGTGGAAATTTCTCCCATTTTCAGATTTTGGTAGTGGAAGCATTTTGCTTCCATATTCAAAATTCTCCCATTTTTCAGAACCCTGGTATGTGGAAATTTCTCCCATTTTCAGATTTTGGTAGTGGTAGCATCTTGCTCCCATATTCAAAATTCTCCCATTTTTCAGAACCCTGGTATGTGGAAATTTCTCCCATTTTCAGATTTTGGTAGTGGAAGCATTTTGCTTCCATATTCAAAATCACCCCATTTTCAGATTTTGGTAGTGGTAGCATCTTGCTCCCATATTCAAAATCACCCCATTTTCAGATTTTGGTAGTGGAAGCATCTTGCTCCCATATTCAAAATTCTCCCATTTTTCAGAACCCTGGTATGTGGAAATTTCTCTCATTTTCAGATTTTGGTAGTGGAAGCATCTTGCTCCCATATTCAAAATTCTCCCATTTTTCAGAACCCTGGTATGTGGAAATTTCTCCCATTTTCAAATTTTGGTAGTGGTAGCATCTTGCTCCCATATTCAAAATCACCCCATTTTCAGATTTTGGTAGTGGTAGCATCTTGCTTCCATCTTCAAAATTCTCCCATTTTTCAGAACCCTGGTATGTGGAAATTTCTCTCATTTTCAGAACTCATGCGTGAGCGAGACGCTCACACTATCAACATTTTAAAATCTTGTAAACAGACCGCTACACAATTTATTCTGACTCCTGACTCCTGACTCCTGAATTCCTAATTATTTCACTGCCAAATATAAATCAGGATAAACAAAATAATCCAAATTACGTCAACGAAATGCCAAAATAAAGAAGTAGCATTGATGCCAAAGTGACCGTTATCATAGTTACCAGGAATAAAAGAGCGACCCAACATAATACCTTGCAACAAAATACCAGTCATAACGTGCAAGCCGTGAAAACCAGTCAACAGATAGAAAGTTCCACCGAATACTCCCGTTGTGAAACCAAATTCTAGACTATTCCACTCAATTCCTTGACCCACTACAAAGTAAGTTCCCATTGCCATTGTGGCAAACAGAAATATGCGAAACCAAGTCAAGTTATCCTTTTCTAAAGCTTTTTCGGCAAAATAGATAACGAAACTACTAGAAACCAAAACTACTGTATTAATAGCAGGTTCTCTAACTTCCAAACCAGAAACACCAGGCGGCAACCAGTCGGTAGCACTTGTTTTGTAGATAATGTATCCGACAAAGAAACTCAAGAAAATTATGCTTTCCGAAAGTAGGAAAACGATAAACCCGAACATACTATTGCCTTCTTCATCGTGAGTATGTTCGGCAACTCCTGAATGCAAAGGGTCCTGTAGTTGTTCTGATGCGATCGAACTATCCATGTTTGAATTCTCCTTTAATTTACTGATTTTATCCTTGTTATTCTCTGTTGTAGGTTGGGTTGAGGAACCCGTTAGCGCAGCTTATCTGTAAGATAAACCCAACAGACGCATATTACAGATACAGGACTTACGCAAAGGCACTACATAAGGAGTCTTGCTCAGTTACGCTAGCGCTAACACACCCTACTAGCGCGTCAAGCTTGAAATAGTGTTTTAGGAAAATTCTCCAAACCTTATTCATAGCAATAATTATACTAAAAAATTTAATACATCATTTTCAGCTTGACGCGCCACTACCAATAGCGCTCATGCGTAAGTACTAAGACAGATATTTTTGTTGGGTTGCGCTTTCGCTTAACCCAACCTACCACTGCAGGATGAACCTAACAGTTAGGTTGGTGTAGGTTTGGTCGAGTTTTGTTGGGTTGCGCTGTCGCTTAACCCAATCTACGACTACTGCAATAACTGTTAACTGTTAACTGTTAACTGCATGATGTCCGTTGGGGTCATTAGAAGTCAAAGGTTCCGACTTACCATAACCGTAGGGTTCCGCAATAATTATCGGAATTTCTTCAAAATTCTCCACATCTGGTGGGGAAGAAATCATCCATTCTAAACCGATCGCTCGCCAAGGGTTAGCAGGAGCTTCCTTACCTTGTATCCAGGAACTGACAATATTTAAAATGAACGGTAAAGTAGACATTCCTAATAAAAACGCCCCCAGACTTGCAACCAAATTCCAAAACTCATACTCAGGTGCATAAGAAGAAACTCGACGCAACATTCCCTGTAAACCTAACGGGTGCATAGGTAAAAAGTTGAGGTTTGTGCCGATGAATGACAGCCAAAAATGCAACTGACCCAAACCTTCATAGTACATTCTCCCAGTCATTTTGGGGAACCAATGGTAAATAGCAGCATACATTCCCATGGTCACGGTGCCGTAGAGAACATAGTGGAAGTGACCCACCACAAAATAAGTATTATTAACGTGAATATCTACAGGAACAGCAGAGAGCATAATGCCAGTAATACCAGCAAACACAAACATGATCAACCCACCCAAAGCAAACAACATGGGAGTATTCAGTCTAATTTTTCCACCCCAAATAGTCGCCACCCAGGCAAATACCTTAATTCCAGTAGGTACAGAAACACACATAGTTGACAACATAAAAATCATCCGCATCCAGGGAGGAGTACCACTCGCATACATATGGTGTACCCAAACTAAACCACTTACCCCGGCAATGAGCATTGATGAAATTACTACCACTTTGTACCCAAATAGTGGTTTGCGACTGTACACTGGGAATATTTCAGAAAAAATGCCGAAGATAGGCAGAATAATCACATAAACTGCGGGGTGAGAGTAAAACCAGAAAAAGTGCTGGAAGAGAACCGGGTTTCCTCCATTGGCAGGATTAAAAAATCCAGTTCCCATTGTGATGTCAAATAGTAACATCGTTGCACCTGCTGTTAGTGCTGGCAGTCCGAACAATTGAATAATCTGAGCAGCAAATACTGTCCAAACAAAAGCTGGCATCCGGAAAAATGTCATACCAGGCGCTCGCATTCTCACAATAGTTGTGACGAAATTGACCGCACCCATAATGGAGGAAACACCAGAAATGGCAACAGCAAGTATCCATAGTACCTGACCATTGATTAAATTACCCGTGGGATTTTGTATACTTACTGGAGGATAGGCCCACCAACCTGACTGTGCGGGACCACCGGGAACAAAGAAACTGGCTATCATCAGGATGCCAACTACTGGCACCATCCAAAATGCAGCAGCATTTAGACGGGGAAATGCCATATCTCGCGCCCCGATCATTATCGGTACGAGATAATTTGCCAGACCAACTAAAGATGGAAATGTCCACAGAAACAGCATGATCGTGCCGTGCATAGTGAACATTCCGTTATAAATAGTGCGGTCTACCAGGTCTGATTCTGGTGTCATCAGTTCCCCGCGAATTACCATGGCGAATATTCCACCTACTAGGAAAAATAGGAAGGAGGTAACTAGATATTGGATACCTATGACTTTGTGGTCGGTACTGAAACTGAAATATCGTCGCCAGTTAGGCGGTTGTTCGTGTTCTGGTTTTTCCGTGACATCACTGATGCCGTCAATTGTTATTTCTTTCATTGAGTAATTTTTTTCCCTTGAGTATCTAGATATAAATTTCTGTAGGTTGGGTTAAGCAGAGCGCAACCCAACAAAACAAGTACATAATTTTAGGTTTGCTTGCTTAAGTATAAGTTGGGTTAAAGGCGGCTGTCAGCCAACATAACGTCTATATGATGTTGGGTTTCCGTAAACGTCAACCCAACCTACCTTACTACCGATGCTGTCTATAGTTATTTCTTTCATGGAATAATTTTTTTCCTCGATCTCTGCAAATAGTCTCGCTCCTTTAAATATCAAATAATTGCCTGAAATTATCGTCTGATCAAAGTTTTTAGGCGTTCAAGTCTAATTTTTGACTTCTTAACTATGATAATTAACTACAGGAGGTGCAGCGGGTTTAACAGTAGGCCAACCTGCTTCCACTGGTGCTTTTGATTTTTCAATATATTCAGTAGTTGCCTGATTTGCTGCAGGAGAAAGTTCGGTATTTGCTGCTGTGGCCAACCAGCTTTGATAATCTTTAGCAGATTCAACTACTACATCTGCTTGCATTGTGGCAAAATATGTACCACTATATTGGGAGTCAGTTAGACTATATTTGCCGACACGAATGGGAGTAAATTCAAAATCTATTGAATGGTTGGGAATAATGTCTTGCTTCAGTCGGAATGCTGGAATATAAAATCCATGCAGCACATCCTCTGAATTTAATGCTACCCGTACTCGCTTATTTGCTGGTAAGTGTAGTTCGGTGCTAGTAACACCATTTTCTGGGTATTTAAATACCCAAGACCATTGTTTGGCAAAGACTTCGATTTCCTCCACAGGTTCAGTTACGGGTTTTAGTGGGTCTGCAATTGCTGATTCCATTTCTAATGGTGTATGCAGATGTACTAATTCCATCGGTCCCTGAATTCCCATTTCTCTATAAACATTGTAGCTATAAGCAGCAATCCAAAATACTAGAAAAATAGGAATTGCTGTCCAAACAACTTCTAGGGTGATGTTGCCTTCAATATGAGGGCCGTCGCTGTAGTCATATTTGGCAGCACGTTGGAATAGAACTGAATACATTAGGGTTCCAGTTACCCCCAGAAAGATGAATGTACCCAGGGTGACGAGAAAACTAAATAGGTCATCTATCAATATAGATTCTGCTGCAGCTTGAGGTGGAAGCCATGAATATGATAGGCGTCCAACCCCAATACTAACAGCTGTTAAAACGAGAGCGATCGCTCCCAATGTCAAAATAGTCCGGATTTTCATCTAAAATAGTTGCTGGAGACCTACACTATAATCTATGATTTAGTGCTAGGGGGAAAGCAACCAGCAAATAAATTACTTTCCTCCAATAAATTAGAACAATTAAATTTGTTCTCTATCAGTACCATTAAACTTTTTCTTTTTCCTTTTGACTTTTGTTTGTACTTTGCTTTGCAACGCTAACACCAACAGTAGTTAACTCAGAAGTATCAAACAAATTAAGTAGAATTGGAGTATCTAAAACTTTAACTACCTTCTTGACAAAGTTAGTACTTTCCTGTTTAACTAATTCACCAAAACTATAAATGTATCCATCTGATTTATGGATGATTTTACAATACTTATAACTAATTCCTTGCACGGTTTCAGTTTGAGTTTTGATATTAAAATTGCCAGTCTTTCTAACAGCAACTCGACCAACATAAGTGCCAATCTTTTTACCTTTAGTAACAACAGCTTTGACAATATCTCCAGTTTGAAAACCATAGAATGATTTCTGTCTTAGTTTAGGCTTTGTTTTAGGAAAACCATATTTATCTGGCTTAACCATTTGTCTATTACCTCTACCCATAGCTTTGATTATTAATGGCTGATAGTTACTAATATTTAAACTATCTGGAGTAGAAGTACCAACACAAGCAGCATCAGTCCAATGAGATTTACTAATACCATGTTGACGATATCTGGTTTTACGGTTTCTACGAAAACGTCTAACTTGTCTACGTTTAATTAATGATTCAGATATTTGAAAGCCTCTATGTTCAAGTTCAGCACACCAAATTATATTAGAATTTGATAGCAAAGCTAAACCAGTGAATTTTGCACCGGGGTCAACCTTAATTCTGTAATTTTTTGTGGGTTTTGATTCCGACTTCAAAATAATAGTAAATGGATAGTTTCTAAATACTGCTGCTTTACCTTCCGATAATAATTTTCTGGCCTTAGCAGGATGAATTGGGTCACAAGGTACTTTGTTATTATTTAGAACAAAAACTGAATTTTTGTTTAACATAAGAATCTCCTATTGCTAGGGTAATGTCCAACTTGTCAATGTTATTTAAGCTTTTTAAGGTGGCCACACTTCCAATACCCAAATAAGATGTTTAATGACTACCGATAGAGCAAAAAACTGTTGGAGCATTTGCAGGTATCGTGACTTAAATAACGTAGTGAATGAACACTTAGACGGGTCAACTAAGACTTAATTAGAGACTAGCCCTATCAAGCCTACACTATATTCTAGGAATTAGTTTTGGGTCGTTGACATCAAAATACCATACTAAATTACTTAAGTACTTGGTTGGGGTTTTCGCCTATTTTTAGCAATGCATCAGCAGTATTATGTACTCCAAACTCAGCAGCTAACTGTGCTCCCAGAGTTCCGTGAACATACATCAAAAACATGATGAATAAACCCACTGCTAAATAGCTCCACTGCACTTGTTGAAGTTTGTCCTTAGACCAGATATAGCGTTGAAATCCTCTCCAGATCGTCATCCCTACAATGAAGGCTAAAAGGAACACACCACCAACACCGTGCCAAATCATAGTATCCATAGCTCCGAATCCCCAGGCACTTTTTAGCTCTGCGGATGGTCTCGCTAGCATGATTTCATAAAACCCTGCTGCTACCGTAAAAAATGTAATTATTGATGAGGCGAGCATATTGTACCAACCTACATCAAAAAAGTTAGAACGAGTAGTGGATATTGCTAAAAGTTTAAATACTGGTTTTTGTAGAGGGAAAAGTACACCCACAATATCAAAAGCGATTCCCATAATAAACAAACCTAAAGTCAGATGAACTAAATTAGGATGAATTGGGATGCTGTATGGGAGACCATTTGCCCCTAATTGAGAACTCAAACTATCTATTAATTCTGGGTTCATTGTAAAATTCCCTCCTCGATCGCTTCCACTACTGGCACTGTATGTAACCCATATACCCAAACCAGTTTATCTCCAAGATATACCTGGAAGAAAACTATACCTACTAGCACCAACCCCAATCCCAGATATGGCATCGGCAGTTTTTCTGTATTATTTGAACGAATCACATACCGCCAACCAGTAAGTGCAGCAATGATTCCTGACAGAGACCAACCAATCAAGGTATGTAAATTTAGGACCGGTTGGACTGCTTCGTAGGGTTGTGCCAGACCTGCTTCAAACTGACCGAATATTATAGCGATAAAAATAGAAATTGTGGCGAAAAACATATTCCACCAGCTTACTTCATATAAACGGTAATTACGAGTAAAATAACCAATAAGATCGCATACGAAAGCAAATAATACCATCGCTATTACGAAGTGGACAACGATGGGATGTATTGTATCTGGATAGGGCAAGTAATGATCGTTTAATGGTGGTAGATACTCCCACATAGTCTTCTCCTTCAGTAAATCAGTAGATATGCGTGAAAAAAATGTAAACTTTATGAGTTACGACAGGCAAATATTTGCATCAACTTTTTCTCACAACGTTCTAACTGAATTTATAAAATCTGTCTGTTTTTTACCGTATCAATTCTCACAGTTTTTCTCAAAATATACTCATTTTTTTTCTTTAATCAAAGTGAAAAAGTAATGTAGTCAAGGCAACATTATTTTTTTTTCAGATTTTATGGTTTGTCATAATTAACTAAACTATTTTTATTCTGAAAAGGTAAAAAAAATCATAATCCGTAGTTCTGACAATCCTTAAAATTATATATCTTTTCTGTAATAGCTATATAGCTTAATTTCCAAAGATTATAGGCATTTAATTAGAGGGGATATTAAGTCGGATTTTGTATTAGCAATAATCGACCTCAACTCTACAAAAGCTAGATATTTAATTAAAATTTAATATTATGATATTTTCAATCTGACTCAAATCCTGTAACTAAATTTACAGAAAAAATTAATGTTTTTCAAGCTAAATCAGTCTTGCTTTCCAGATTTTTTTATGCTTTAATTAAAGATTAACATTAATCTTTATACCTTATGGGTTTAATACCTCACGGTCTACACGATGCAAATGCGGTTGGTGGGGTGAGAATTCCCATCGACCCCATTCTCCTGTACACGGTGCTGATAGTGTTTTGTACTTGGGGTTTAACTCCTGTGAGTCGGGAGAATATTGATCAATATAGCGGGTTATAGTCATTTAACTTTAGATTGAGACAAAGCTTTCTTGCTCTGAGGAAGTTTCAGACGAAAAAACGTCTCATTTTTAAGTTAAACTACTATACTACAAGAATGGGCAGTTGAGGAGATTTTGCTTTATGGCTGTAATGTCGGTAGCGATCGCCAATTTCTCTATTCTCTCAACCAGTTAACAGGAGCAAATATTGCAGCATCGGCGCATCGGGTGGGAAATATTGCGAAAGGTGGTAGTTGGCAGTTAGAAACTCGGATAGGACTGATGAAAATCTCGACTTAGCCACAGCTAACATTTTGGTGGCGTTCGATAGTGTCTCAGTGTTATTAGGAAATAGAGATGGCTCTTTTGCTGATGCTACTAATTTTGCGGCGGAAATTGCTGGTTTAGAGAGTAATGCAGGTGAAGGCTTCAGTGTGGAAACAGATTTTGCCATAGTTGAAAGTGATGATGCTGTTGCCACTAATAGTGCTTTTATTGTTTATAATTCTGCCAGTGGCGCATTATTTTATAATGCTAGTGAATCTGGTTTAGGAGATGGTGCTCAATTTGCCATTTTGAATAATGATGTTTCTCTAGAGGCGAATAATTTTCAAATTAGGTAGTAAAATTAATTAGCTAAATATTTGCTACAAAATAAGCAACTAATTAATATAAGGAATTAGGATTATCACCCAATTCCAAATGATTAATTTAAGCAGTAACTGAAGTAGTTAATGTTGATGTTTCATTTTGTTTAATCCATTCAAAAATTCGATTCAATGCCCACCAAACATCAGGATCTTGAGCATGAGCTTGACAAGAATTACTGCTAACATGAGCTACATGACCACCGTAACGAGTTAACATTAAATCAATAGCAGAATTACTGTCACAAGCAGCTTTTAAATCTGCTGCAATTGTTGGGTCAAACATGGGGTCATCTTCAGCATAAATAATCAATGTTCGTTTTTTTAAATGAGGCAAAAAATATAGAGGACTTGTTGCTTGATAGTAAGCTTCTACTGATGAAAATCCTAACTTTTCAATCACAAATTCTTCATCAAATTTCCAGATAGAATCAGCACGCTCTATTGCTTCTGGATCGATAAAATCTGGATGATGCTCGTGAATTAACCAAACTAATTTTTTGAGGTTTTTAGTAATTCCTTTATCCAAGTATCTTCCTAAAGGAGAACTATCTAAATAAGAGAGAGAACGTTGAGCTTCTAGACTGGGGCAAATAACTGCACAACCACCAATATCTGTTTCTGCTAACCCTAATTCTGGGGCCAAACTGTCTGCTACTTTTGCACCCCAAAGTGCTAGTTGCCCTCCCAAAGAATATGCAGTAAACCAAAAATTAGGCGGACAACCCATTGCTTTTGCTTGAGCAGCAATATGAACAAAATCTTGCCCTTCATAAATGCCATCTGAAGTTAGAGTTTCTGATAGTAATGCTGTCTTGCCATGGGCACGCCAATCAAATAAAATTACGGCATAACCTTGAGCATAAGCTTTACGTCCTAATAGTTTTAAGAACCATTGATTATCTAACTCTCCTGTAATTCCATAAGTCCCAATAATTGTACCTTTTGGGTTTTCTGGTATAGCCATCCAGCCAAAAATTGGCACATCATTTGCACCAATAAAAATTTTCTCTTGGTAAGAAGGCTTTGGAAATGTAGTAGTTTCTTCCCAAAAACGGGGTGTCCAAAAGGCTGCATAAAGAGTCATTGCTAAACCATTTTTCAGGAACCACGGAGGAGTATAAGAAGGATAACCCATAGATAAATGTTAATCTCATAAAACTTAAATTTGTTGATTAGATAGTATATCAGTTGGCGATGAAATTTTATAATCCAGAATTTTTCGGTCAATAATTGGTCTTTATAAGTAATTCAACCACCACTTGCCTCGATGCTTTTTCTTGTACTTAGTGAACCAGTCACAGATAATGTATAAAAGGAAAGTTATTAACAACCAAATTAGATAAATAATTGGTAAATCATACCCAAATGCTTTTGGTTTCCAATTGATGCCTACTTGGGAGAAAGTAAATAGATAGTTCTCAAATGGGTTCTATAATTATTATTTCCGATTCTCTGTTCCCTAAAAGCATAAAAATTTGTACCTCCAAAACTCGAAAACTGCTGTAATATCAATTTAGCAATTAGCATAATTATCTTTGTCCCATTAGGAGTTACATTATGTCCAAAATTAGAGAAGAAATGCCCGTATTAGTCCGCCATGAAGGAGATTGGAAAGGAACATATACAATAGTAGATAATGAGGGAAATATTATTGATAAACACAATTCTCATTTAACTTGTCAATTTCCAGATAATGGAGAATATCCCTATTTTCAAACTAATCGTTATGAGTGGGAAGATGGTAAAAAAGAAGAATATAAATTTCCTGGAATCTATCGAGATAAAAAGATTTGGTTTGATACAGAAAGGTTGGATGGTTACGCTTGGGAAGCTGATAATTCAACAATTATTTTGTGGATTACTTATAAAGGAATGCCAGATTTATATATCTATGAAATGATTAATATTAGTCCTGATAATAATCATCGCGCTAGAACCTGGCATTGGTTTAATAATCATCAAATAGTTAAACGAACAATAATTAAAGAAGAAAGAGTCATAAATTAGGAGTCAGGAGTCATAAATTAGGAGTCAGGAGTCATAAATTAGGAGTCAGGAGGGGAGATGGGGAGATGGGGAGATGGGGAGCATTGACTTAATCAGAGAATAACGATATAATACGTTAAAAAACATACTTTTAGACAAGCTGCACTTACCCATAAATGAAATCCATCATTACAAAGCTGAAACTTAATAATAAACAGAAAACTCTGATGGCTCAACACGCTGGCTATTCGCTCTGGGGTTTATAACTGGGGCTTAAGTCTGTGGAATGCTGCTTATTAGAGATGGTTATAAGCCTAATGCTTCCTGCGGAATGCTGCGCAAACGTAAGCTTAGAGAGGTTTTTACCAATCACACAAAACCACTTTATCCAAGGATAAAAAACTTGTCATCTAAAGTTTATCAATATGCTTTTCGCAACTTAGGTGAAGCATTTAAGAGGTTCTTTTCCTACGGAATGCTGCGCAAACAAGGGTTGGGTAAACGCCCAAGGTTTAAGAAAAAAGGTAAACATGATTCTTTTCCTACGGAATGCTACGCAAACAAGGGTTGATAATTGTGGAAAGCCAGTAGAATTAAACGGGTGGAATCATAAATTACCTTTTATTGGTATGGTCAAAACTTATGAACCCATTGAGGCAACAACTAAAAAAATAACTATTAGCAGACAAGGTGGTGATTGGTATCTGAGCTGTAGCTATGAATTTCAGGCCATAACCACACCCAAAACAACTGATGTCATAGGTGTAGATTTAGGTGTAAAAACCTTAGCTACTTTAAGTGATGGAAAAGTATTTGAAAGTGTGAAATCTTATCAGAGTATGACAGCTAAGTTGTCTAGGCTGCAATACCTAAATCGTCATAAAGAGGTGGGTTCTGCTAACGGTCGGGCAGCACAACTGAAGATAGCTAGGTTGCATAGAAAAGTAGCTAACATCCGCAAAGACGCACTTCATAAATTGACAACAGACTTAGCCAAAAACCACAACCCACCCCCATCCCCTCCTGGGAGGGGAGCAAGAGGGGTGGGTTCTAAGGTGGTAGTAGTAGATAGATTCTTTCCATCATCAAAGACTTGTTCTAACTGCGGTCATGTTCAGGATATGCCATTAAATCTCAGGACTTATGATTGCCCTGAGTGTGGCTTGTCAATAGACAGAGATTTAAACGCCAGTATAAAGAGCGAGAGATGCGGTCGGGCAAGACCCGTCAATGCCTGTGGACGGAGTGCTGCCGACAGTTCCGGTAGAAGCAGGAAGTAAACAGTAAAATGTCGCGCTTATGACGTTTTATATCGGTTTTATAGAGCAGTGTGGGAATAAATTAAAAAATATATATCTTCACACGTTAGCGAGCAGGACAAGCAAATAGTTTAAATAATACCATTTTGGGCGTTGGTGATTTAAGGCATGATATCATGTCCGGATAATTAGGGATAGAACTCCGTTCCGCGCTCCGCGTTAACGTGCGTTGTGCGCCAGCAAACAAAAAACTTTCTCCTTCCCCTACTGACTCCTGACTCAGTCGTTCCCCTCCTGGGAGGGGGAGGGGCGAGGGGTGGGTTGACTCCTAAGAAATATCCTAACTATTTGTAGCAAAAACTTATCAATTTGGTATAACACACAAAAAATGAAAGCAGTTCGCATACATGAATATACAGGTATTAATGGTATTCGAGTAGAAGAAACAGAGACTTTAACACCAAATATTGGTGAAATTAGAATGCGTGTAGGAGCAGCAGGAATTAATAACTCAGACCTGCAAATGACCTACGGAAAATATAAAAGACCAGGGAATGACCCACTACCTCAAACTCTGGGTCAAGAAGCAGCAGGTATAGTTGATGCAGTTGGGGAAAAAGTTGAAGGGTTTTTGCCAGGAATGCGGGTGGTAGGACACGTTAAAGGTGCTTTTGCCGAAATGGCGATCGCTCCAGCAACAGAATTATTACCTATTCCTGATGATATATCCTTTGAAGTAGCTGCCAGTTTACCTATTAACTATTTGACTGCTATTTTAGCTCTGATATATCGGGCAAAAGTTCAGGTGGGAGAGTGGGTATTAGTCCATCCTGGTAGTGGTGGTGTGGGGACGACAGCAATACAACTAGCGAAATTATTGGGAGCAAAAGTTATCGCCACTGCTGGTAATAGAGCTAAAGTGGAATACCTATTGAAACTGGGTGCTGACTATGGCATTGACTATAGCAGTCAAAGTGTAGTTTCTGAAGTCAGAAAAATTACAAATAATATAGGGGTACAGGTGGCAGTGGATGGTGCTGGTAAGGTGACATTTGCTGACTGTTTAGAAGTTATAGCTAATAATGGTCGTATTGCTTGCTATGGTACGACTACTGGTTTAGATGCTGCTTTACCAATGGGAAAATTACTGGGGCGGAATATTACAGTTTACGGTATTGCCCTTTGGTATAACAGTGATTATCAGACGAGTTGGCAAACTCTCAAAAATTTAGTTATACCAGCATTTGTAGAGGGAAAGTTACAGTCAACTATTGAGCAAGTAGTCAGTCTGGAGGGAGTGTCAGCAGCATTGACGAAAATGGAGCAGCGTCGTTTGATGGGAAAAATTATTGTAGTTCCTTAAAAATCATAAAATTAAAAATCTAACTAGGAGTTTTACCGATGAATTATATTGACGTGACAAGACAAACCAATACAAAAACTAGAATGACTAACCTATATGAAACAGATTTTGTTCAATGGACAGAAGAACAAGCAAAAGCTTTGAGTGAACATAATGAAAAAGCACTTGATTGGGAGAATTTAAAGGAGGAGATAGACAACTTGGGAAAAGAGCAAATTAACGCGGTTCATAGCTTTTTAAAACAAATCATAATCCACAGGTTAAAGCTAGACTACACTAATGAGATTCAATCGCGTGGACATTGGATTGATGAAATTGATGATTTCCAAGATGAAATTGAGAGAAGACTTACTAATACCATATTAAATAAAATCAATATTGAAGCTGAATATGAGCGAGCAAAGCGCAAAGTTTTAAAAATGTATGATGTTAGTTTACCTGATATTTGTCCTTATACTTTTGAAGATTTGATGAAAAGATTGCCAGAAAATTGATTATCGCGGTTTTCATCACGACGATCGATTATTCTGCTTTTATAGCACTACAAGAATTGGGCACGGACATTTTTTAATCCTAAAACCCTTTTACCGAAAAATTGTGGTTTAAAGCCTCCCCTTTTAAGGGGATAATAAAGAAAAATTTTCATTATTAGTCAATCCTCTTCTTTCAAGGAGAGGTAATTATTCATTATTCATTATTAATTGTTGAAAGTTTCCTATTCCCTGTTTCTTGTTCCCTATTCAAGTAGCGTTATAAAGTTTGACTAAACCGATGAATATTCCAAAATAAAGATAATTCTAACCCACCATCAACATAAATATGTTGACCTGTAATAAATTGACTTTCTGGAGAACATAAAAACCCAACCAGAGGAGCAATATCTTCCGGTTGTCCCCATCTTCCCATAGGAGTTACTTGGGGAGGCATTTTATCAATATAAGGTACTTTCTCGAGATAGCCATCCCATGCTTGAGTTTTGATATAACCAGGGGTAATAATATTAACAGTAATTCTCCGTGGAGCAACGGCGATCGCGTAATGTTTGGCCAAGGTTTCCATTGCTGCTTTTGCGGGTGCGGCCATTCCATAAACTTTTCCTGGGTTATGAACACCTGTTGCAGAAATAACAACGACCCTACCTTGACCATCAACCATATAAGTTAGAGCTTTTTCGATACAGCGAATAAATGCTTTAGGATAAATTTCTTGAGCTGCTTCATACTGTTCAAAAGTAAAATTTCCTGGGAGTGTTGCGGTAATAGCATAACCAGCGACATGAACAAAAGCTGTAAGTTGACTATTGAAGTTTTCTTCGACTACCTGAAATAAAGCATCAACGGTTTCAGATTTTTTGATGTCTCCAGCTACAGTAATAACCTTAATATTCAATTTTTCTAACTCTTTTTTAACTGCAAAAGCAGCATCATGGTTAGAATGATATCCCAGGATAAGATTAAAACCATCTTCAGCTAATTTACGAGAAATAGCTAACCCTATTCCACGAGTTCCGCCAGTAATTAAAGCAACTTTCATAAGTATTAATATAGTTAATTTTATCACCGAATTCGGTATTATATCATGTCCGGATAATTAGGGTTTGCTGATTAAATCTAAAAGTATTTACAGATAAAGGTAAGTGCCTTTTTGGGGTCGAATTGTAGTGCCTAGTATCACGTCTAAAACGCTCAAAAAGTTAGTATTTTAGGCTCATAGTTGGGCAGAAAAATCATTCTTACAATTGTTACTCCTATCTCCTCGCTCCCAAGCCATTTCTCCTGTCTTCCCCTCCACGGTCGGGGGAGGGGCGAGGGGTGGGTTGTCTTCTACCCTCACCCATAAGACTTTTTCAGCAAACCCTAATTAGACATCTCCAGAAAAGAGGCAGTAGGCAGTAGGCAGTAGGGGAAAAGAATTGATAATTTCTATGTGATAATTGATTTTATTTTTTATGATCACGCCTATGTCTATTAGTAATAAGAAACTTTCTCCTTCTGTTCTCCTTTCTTCCCTCCTGACTCCTGACTCCTGAGGACTCCATCATTAAATTAATTCTCTAATTATCTAAAAAATCAACAACTATTTTAGCAATTTCATTAGGCATTTGATTCATCATATAAACAGTACCACCTTCAACATCAACCATCTTCGCATTAGGAATTATTTCAGCAATTAATTTTCTATTTTTTGCTTCTGCAATTCCTAATTTTTCTAGTTGTTTGATGTCTTCAGTTCCAGATAATATCAAAGTTTTACAATTGATTAATCTAAATCTTTCTAAGCTTTTTTCTGCATAATTCATTATTGCAAAGGGACCATAGGGAGGATAACCATGACATTTAAACTCATCTAATAAACAACGATGATTTAATTCTAAATCTACATAACTTAAACGAACAGGCCATCTTTCTATTAGGTGAGAACCATCTTGTTTAATTTGGTAAGCTTCAGAAAATCTATTATAAAGTGTTTTTCTTTGCTCTTCCTCAAAATAATCAATACCAGATAACACAAGTTTATTAATTCTTTCTGGGTATACTGCTGCAACTTCTGCTGCCACAAAACCACCTGTATGATACCCAAGAATATTTGCTTTTTTGATTCCTAATTTATCTAGAAGTAAAATAACTGTTTTGGCATAGTCTTCAATGTAATACATTCTGGGAGGTTTATCGGATTCACCAAAACCCAAAAAATCCATAGCAATAACTAACTTTTTTTCTTTAATAAATATTGGCATTAATTCTCGATATTCATTACTACTTATTGGATTTTGATGCAGCAAAATTAGTGGTTCACCTTCTCCTCCAATTCGATAGTGTATTTGACCATCTTCTGTGTCTAAAAAAGCTCTCTTGATTTTCATAATATTTAATTTATCCTCATTTATTTTCATCTAAAAAATCAATAACAACTGTAGATATTTCTTCAGCCATTTGATTAATCATACAAATGGTTCCCCCTTTAACTTCAAAAGCTTGACTATGGGGAATTGCTTCTGATAACCAACCTTGATTTTCTGCTTTTGCTAAACCATATTTTTCTAAAGGTTCTAATGCTTTAGTTCCTGTACAAACTAAGGTAGGACATTGAATAAGTTTAAACCTTTCTTGAGCAGAAACACAATATTTACTAACTGCTAAACCAGTATAAATAGGTCCACCAAAAGTTTTTAAATCATCAATAAGACAACGGTGATTTAATTCCGCTTCCAGATAATTACTCCGTGTTAACCATCTTTCCATGAGGTGAGAACCATCTTCTTTTATGGTAAATCCTTGCCTATATCTTTCGCCAATTTTTTCAGCTTCTTCTGCATCAAAACCATGAGTATTACAAAGGATTAATTTATTCAGGCGATCGCTATAAGATACGGCTACTTCTCCAGCAATATAACCCCCCGTTAAACTGCCCAAAATACTGCATTTTTGAATTTCTAATTCATCTAACAATAAAATGACAGTTTTAGCATAGTCTGCAATAGAATATTCTCTAGGAGGTTTATCTGAATTTCCTAACCCCATTAAGTCCATGGCAATAACACGATATTTAGGAGCTAAAATTGCCATTAACTCTTGAAATTCGTCGCTACTTCGAGGAGTCATGTGCAGTAAAACTAGAGGTTCTCCTTCTCCCCCTATGCGGTAAAAAATTTGTCCGTCTTCTGTGTCTAAAAAAGCTTTTTTAATTGTTTTTTTCATTTTCCTTGAGTTATGTATATGACATCAATTTCTGTATTTTATATTAGACTACCTGTAGCATTATTTTTCATATTTTTCGGTATAGCAGAAGAAAGAAGGAAGAAGAAAGAAGGAAGAAGGAAGAAGGAAAAATCTTATGTTGTCTGAACTTTCAGCTTTTCATTTGTCCTAATCTTCCTTAAACTGCTATAAATATTAATAGACATCTCCAAAAATCAAAAATAAAATCAATTCTTATCAATAAACTATCAATTATATCAAATCTGCTCAGGTTCGGTATAAAAAAATGGGCGTTGGTAATTTGAGGTATGATATCATTTCCGAATAAGAGCGCGACAGAAGTCCATTACCTTTCTTTACACGACCAAAAAACTTTATCCTTATACTCGGGGTTTCTTCTTCTTTCTTTCCTCCTGACTCCTGACTCCTAAGTAATTAAGATTAATATCATACACTAATTTACCAACGCCAAAAATGTTCCATCCTCGCGCCATTGCCAAATCTTTCTCGGTCTCCCCACATTCCCCTCCTGGGAGGGGGAGGGGCGAGGGGTGGGTTCCCACACTCCCCATCTCCCACACTCCCCATCCCCCCATCTCCCCATCTCCCCATTTCCCCATCTCCCCATTTCCCTAGAGAAATCTAATGAATTGGCATAAACTTATAATCTTGTGCAGAACTCACTCGCCAAGTTTCATCACCCATAACTTCCAAAACTTGGTGGTGATATTGTAACAAAGTTGGTCGATGTCCGACACTAACATAAGTAGTCGATAAACTTTGCAAATGTTGGTAAAGACTTTGTTCGTTTTGCACATCCAGAGCGCTCGTTGCTTCATCTAAAATTGCATAACGGGGTTGAGTCAACAACAAACGAGCAAAAGCTACCCGTTGTTGTTCTCCCATTGACAACACACGGTCCCAATCTTCAACAGCATCTAAACCACCAAATATTTCTACTAATTTTGGCAAATTAACTTGGTTAAGCACTCGATAAATTATTTCATCAGAGATATTTAAGTCAGTGCGTGGATATAGCAGTTGATCTCGTAGGGAACCTAAAATCATATAAGGATGTTGTGGTAAAAAAAGAATCTCTTCTAATTTCGGTCGGTAAATTGTCCCAGTTCCAGAATTCCATAAACCAGCGATCGCTCGTAAAATAGAACTCTTTCCACTACCACTCACCCCCACAATTAAAAGTCCTTCTCCCGGTTGTAATTCTATAGATACATTTTTAACTAAAGTTCTTTGATAGTTAGGAGTTTGCAAAGTAAGATGCTGTAAGCTTAAACGTGATTCTTCAACAGTATCAATTGTTTGACTACCCTCCACTGGTGATGCTTTTGGTTCTTCTAGAACTTTCACAAAACTCTCTAAACGTTCAATCCCTGCGATAAAACTGGTGAGAAATTCAAACATCCTAACTATGATATTCAAGGACCTAAAGACCCTTCCAAAAGCTCCATTAGCTTCTTGTATTGCTCCCACTTCCAACCCTGGTTCCCCTGCCAAAATTCTCGGACCAATAACTAAAGCAGGTAACATCCAGGTAATATAATTATATATATTTTGAAAAATATCTAAGTTTCTCTCCCAAGTAATTACTTTATTATAAATACTTAAAACCGGAGCAAATATCTGCTTAATATAGGTAAATTCTCTATTACCTCCATGATAAAAAGCAATTGATTCAGCATTCTCTCGAATTCTCACTAAACCAAATCGAAAATTTGCCTCTCGTTTCAGTTGTTCTTTTTTAATTGGAATCAAAATTTTACCAAAACCTATAGTTGTAATTAGCATACCTCCTATAGAATATATAACTAAAATCAGAACCAAGAATTTTGATTTTTCCCAAAGTAGAATTCCAAATGCAAACAAGTTAAAAATTGCTAAAGTAAACTGCCGAAATAGCCTCACAGAACGATGACAAAATGATGTAATATCTTCTGCAATTCGCTGATCGGGGTTATCAATTTCTCGATAGAGGGTATTTATTCTATAGAAACAATCATTTTGGAAATACTTATCTAAATAAAATTTGGTTAACCACTCTCGAGAATACAGACGGATTTTATCTTCCACATACTGCCAAGTAGCAACATTAACAGCTAACACAACAGAAGCACCAATATAGAAAAATGCAGATTTCCAGAATCTCTCAGAGTCCGTATCAACTAAAGCAGAAATTAATTCTCCTTGTTGTTTGAGTTGATTAACTCCTATAGTTGAATCTAAACTGAGAAGACAAAGCAACAATATAAATAAACCAATTGCTCGCCATCTTTCTGGAGATTCCCACCAATATAGTTTACCAATTGCCCAAAACCTCTGGAAAATACTGAAATTAAGTTTTAGATTTTTCATTCTGTCTATTTACAAGGTAAGACATTTAATAAGTTTAAACCTTTCTTGAAAAGAATGCTATACTTATAGCAAAAGGAAGAAGGAAGAATCTGGCGTTGTCTGAGTTTTCAGCTTTCCTTCCTACTATTGCAAAATTTTATATCATGTCTCATTCAATAACTATAATAAACAATCTTTACCCAACCTGGTAGGGACGTTGTATGCAACGTCCCTACATTGCAGTTAATTAATGTTATATCATGTCCGGTAACATCGGTCTTGTATAGAGAAGGTAAGGAAGACCGAAGTTGGAAGAAGCTTTAAGAAAAGGAAAAATTTTACTTATATGGCGGTAGATATTTCCCCAACTTTTACACGGGACTATACCAACGGACATGATATTACTTGATATTAGGTGTGTCGCAACAGAGCGATCGCTAAACTTGCTTCCATAATACTGACAAAATCTATAGCGCTATCCTAATATGCGGATACAATTAAATTTGCTTGTATTTAATCCAATTAGAGAGGAGATTGTCATATGGAAATAGAGGAATATAGAAAAGTAATTAAGTCAATTGTCAAAAAACATTTTGAGTCCGATCCTGATGACCGGGAAGTAGAAACTCAAATTGCTTTCGACCTCTAACGCGATCGCTATCTGATGTTTCATGTCGGATGGTGTGGAGAAAAACGAGTTTTTGGATGTGTGATTCATATTGAGATTAGAGCGGGGAAAATTTGGATTCAACGAGATGGAACCGCAGTCGGGATAGCTAATGAGTTAATTGAAGCAGGAGTTCCTAAGTCTGATATAGTGCTAGGATACAAGTCGCCTTATATGCGTAAGTTTACAAATTTAGGTAGAGAGGTCTATAAATATTGAGCGATCGCTCCTAATATTAGCTTGAAGTTCAATTTCGCAATAGAGCAATAAAACCTGCTTGTTCAAAATGCTTATCATCAGCAAGTACCTATAAAATATTGTAATATTCCATTATTTGAAAAGAAACACAATCTGTAAGACTCCATTGTTTATCTACTCTTTGTTTATACAAAAATAATCCTTCTTGAAATTGACTATTTGTTTGCTTAACTACCGTAACATTAGAATGCTTATAAATATTTTCAATCAATTCTATGACAGCTTGACGAAAAAAATTACCTCAATATTTAACCATTGCGGAATAGATATTTTGGGGAAATTTGAGTAGTGATGGGAGGCGATCGCTACACTTTTATCAATCATAATACTAACGAAATCTATCGCCCTATTCTAACAATATACAAATTTATTCCATTAATTGTTGTACTTCATTTAATGGTAAATCTACTGCTTCAGCAATTTGCTCTGCTGTTAAACCCAGTTTGATTAATTTAGAGACAGTATTTAATTTATTTGTATACAAGACGTTTTCAATGGTGGGTTGGCAAGAGGTTGTCTTTTTGTCATCTGATTTAGTATTAACAAAATCCCTATTTTTTAGTTCTGTTGTTTCGGGATTATTGCAAAGATTAATATTATCAACACGAACATGATTTACTATTATATTTGCCATTCCTAAACGTTCGACTGTAGCGCAAAAATTTGACTTCTTTAGCTTTTCCCCAAAAACCTCTGATAAAAGTTGCCAGAGTTCGTATCCTTCATCTTTTGCATGACCCTTAGTACCCCCGTACATTTGCGCAATTTCCGTGTATTTCTGACCATTTAGAACTCCCTTCAAAATTGCCATTTGTAGACTATCCAAATGTTTTCCTGTTTGTTGAAAGACCAACTTATCAATTGAATTTAAAACTGTTTGCCAGTCCATTTTTTTACAATTAATTTGTTTGAATAATTTATCCGCTATTATCCTTCATTATCCGTCTTTTTCAAAGTTTTTAATAAAATCTCCTTCTTGATCCGTCCTTTTTCGAGTGGTCGATATTAATATAGCTTGATTAAAATGAGAATATCTTGAGCAATTAGTGAATCTGAACAATAAAGGATAACTAAAGTTAGGATGTATTTTATTTAGGCAAAAAAGGACATTTCTTACAAATCTTAGAGAATCAAAATGAGTAGATTAAATGTAACTAATAATACCATTACTTTGGACAATAAAGTTTATCAAGTCAGAAATATTACTAGCGTAGGAAAGTATCGAATTAAACCAAACTATTTTTTCAAGCTAAAATTCATCATTGTTGGCGTTGTCCTCAGTTTATTGGGAATTGAATGGATGAAGAATAATCCAGATGTGTCGTTGTTCACATGGAGCGTAATTATTCTTACTGCATTGGGAATTATAGAGCGATTTACTAAGGCTAAAAGATATGGCATCACCATAGAAACAAGCGCTGGAAGCACAAGATTGCTCACATCTAAGGATGAAAGTCTCATCAACAGAATTATTAACACAATTACTGAAATTATGAATAACCAGGATAAACCCGCTAATTATACTTTCAATGTTTCTGATGGAGACATAATAAACCAAAGCGGTTCCTTTGAAAATGGGGTTCAAGTTGGGTAGTTAAAACATACTATTTACTTAAATTATATGGAGGGAAAAAAATATGAATAATCAAGGACAACAAACTAATTTTAACCATGCAAAAGGAGACATTACTAACCAATCAGGAAATTTCCAGACTGGAGTTGATAAAAGAAAAATAACCAACATTAATAATTCTCCAGACCTAGCACAAGCAGCTAAAGATATTAAAGACCTACTAAATCAACTTTCAGCAGATTATCCTAACGATAGTTATAGAGATTTGAGTGATAAAGCTGTAGATGAAGTTGATAAAAACCCTCAGTTAAAAGAGCGAATTATCCGAGGAGTAAAAGCAGGAAGTTTTGCAGCTTTAAAAAAGACGATCGAGCATCCCGTTGCTCAATTTTTTATCGAAGGTGTAAATGAAGTATTGAAAAAGCATTGAATCCTTCAATGAATTGTTGAGATAGTTTTTGTAGGTTGGGTTGAGGCAACGTTAGCGTAGCTTATCCGCAGGATCAACCCAACACAAGTAATTTTTGTCAAAACCCTATATCTAAATCTATTTTAATTTGTCAGTCATAAATGCTATAATTCAACCAAAATTTGCTGTATATTTAAGAAGTTAACTTTATGTTAGTAAAAGGAATTAAAAAAGGAAAAATTATCGAGTTATTAGAGGAAATAAATTTACCAGATAACCAAGAAATTTTAATAGAAATTAAAGAGGTTAATGATTTTTGATAGGCTGACCAAAAATTTAGGGCAAAAATAGAACAAGAAGGAATTACTCTCGATGATAATACTTTTGATAACTTACGAGATAAGTCACCAGGGAGAGAGGTTGATTTATGAATTTAAAGTATTTGCTAGACACTAATATAATTTCTGAGTCTATGCGTCCTTCTCCTCATCCTCAAGTTGTTAATAAGTTTAGGATCAATAAATTAAAAATTTGTACAGCTACAGTAGTTATTCACGAGTTGTTATATGGTTGCTGGCGTTTACCAGAATCAAAGAGACGTAATTTTTTTGAGGAATATATTAACGATCTGATTTTAAATATCCCTGTATTTAATTATGATTTAAAATCTGCACAATACCATGCACAAGAGAGAAATAGATTATCTAAGATAGGTAAAACTGCTAGTTTTATTGATAGTAAAATGGCCTCTATTGCTGTTACTAACAATCTAATTTTAGTAACTAACAATGTAGTTGATTTTGAAAATTTTGAAGATTTAAAACTAGAAAACTGGTTTGTTGAATAAAGGTGAATATTCCAATAATTGATAATTGATAATTACCTCTCCCTAAAAGCTATCCCTGATAAGGAGCTCCTGAAAACCTTGTGGGAAGTAGGGGAGTAGGGGAGCAGGGAGCAGGGGAGAACAGAATCTAAAACTTATCTAGACACTATCTTCTAGCTCATCTAATAAATCAGCAATCAAATCATTCACACTTCCTATAACTGTGATTAAAAAAGCACCTACCTAAACTGTCTAATTTCCTATTTCCAATTTACCCAAAGTGATTAAACTTTCTAAATCTTCTTGTGCAGTTGATAGATAAATTTTAATAACTTCTCTAACTTTATCTAGTTCTTTTTCTTTAGCTAAACCTAACATCCGACTAATATCTGCTAAATCTTGAGTTCGACTAGCTGATAGTTTCATTAAAATTAAATATGGTAGGGCAATAATTGGTAAACCATCAGGAGCATAATTAGGATTAGCGATCGCTTCTTCTACCCAATCATCTTCTCCTTGTAAAACATCTAAAGAAGTATTATCTGGTAATTTCCATTGACTACCACTGATACTTAAATCACCTATTTTTTGACTATGAGAATTTTCTAAATCTTGGTAAATTAAATTACGGTCTTCAAATTTAATTAAAATATCAATATCTAATGTCATTCTTTCTGGCATATATAGTCTAGTTGCTACACCGTTAACTACAACAAAAGGTGCTTGTTTGATGATTAATTTTAGATTACTCACAGGATAAGTCCAAGTACGTTTTTCCAAAAATTCTAGACTGCTACCACTCCCAAATTTTACTCGTTTTTTGACTAAACCGATAAACAACTTTCTTTTTTGTCTATATATATCATTAATTAACATAAAACAAGTCTTAATATTCAAAAAATGAGGTTCTGCTTTTCCCAATCCCTCAAACGGCGATCGCTCTATATCTTTAATTAGTTCGACAATTTTACGATAATTTTTTTTATCTAATTTTGCTCACTCAGTAAAATCTGCAAAAGTAGATAATTCAAAAACAATTCTTCTGCTCATTGCAAATCTTCTAAATTAACTTCGACTAAATTTTGATGCTCTTTTACATTTTTAATAGCTTTTAATAGTCTATTTTTGTTGCTTTCTGACTTGAAAAGATAATCTGTTTCATCAAATTCTGAAACAACTATCTCAATTTCTTTTTCTCCAAATTTAGCTTGAATTTCTTCTAGAAAATGATGGTCTATTTCACTGGCTTTTAAACGATAAACTGTTGACATGATTTCTACCTATTGTTAGTTATAATAATTACAGAAGTTTGCGAAGTTATGAGATATAGAGATTAACAAGGCTTGGATGGCGAGGTTTCCTCGCCATATCCAATCGACTAAGAGAAAAGAAAATTTCCTTCCTTAAGGAGAGAATCTTGTTGCTGATAGCTGACAGCTAATAGCTGAATGCTTACACTGATAACTGATAACTGAAATAACCCACCCTAAAACTTTTTAAGAAACCTTAAATCGCATCTGAATCATTCGCCAAATTTCTCCAATCCACAACACAATAGAAGTACCTCCAATAATTACTAACCAATCTTTTAAAGATAAAGGAACTGTTCTAAATACAGCTCCACCAAATTGCACCATTAAAATTTGTCCGACAAAAATAAATGCTGCAATCGCTACAAAACTGACATTTTTACTAATATTAGAAAATGCAGATTCTTTTAAACCAAAACATTTGGCATTAAACATATTCCAAAACTGCAACATCACAAATGTGGTAAAAAATAGAGATAATTCATAAGGAGTTACTACTCTATCTTTCTGGATATAAAGTAAGAAAGCAACGAAAAATACCAGGAATACTGCAGCTACTGAAAAAATATTCACCATCATTGGTTTAGAAATAATAAAATCTTGGGAATTTCTCGGTGTATTTTCCATCACTTTTTGATTTGGTGGTTCCGTTGCTAAAGCTAAAGCAGCAAAAGTATCCATAATCAAATTCACCCACAATAATTGAGTTACCGTAAACGGCAAATTAATCCCAATAAACGGACCCAACAAAGCTATTCCACAAGCAGCAACATTTATTGTTAACTGAAATAGAATAAACTTTTGAATATTTTGGTAAAGTGACCGCCCCCACATCACAGCATTTTCAATACTGCCAAAAGAGTCGTTCAAAATAATGATATCGCTTGCTTCTTTAGCAACAGAAGTACCGCTACCCATCGACAAACCTACCTGCGCTTGATTCAAAGCAGGTGCATCATTTGTACCATCACCCGTAACTGCCACAACTTCCCCGCTACTTTGTAATAACTGTACAATACGTTGCTTATCCTGGGGTCGCGCTCGAGCAATCACTTTAACTTGTTTCAGCACCTCCAAAACTGCTTCATCATCCAGGGAACGTAATTTACTACCAGTAATACAATAATCATTAGGATCGTCCTGACTGATAATACCGATTTCGCGAGCTATTTCTACGGCAGTAAGACGACTATCCCCAGTAATCATTTTGACCTTGACACCAGCTTTTTGACAGATTTTGACTGCATTTGGCACCTCTTCCCGAACTGGGTCAGCGATCGCTACAAAACCCAACCAAATCAAATCATGATATTGTTCGAGTTCTTTTCCTTGTTGATAGTCTTGAGGGTCTCGAATATAGGCAAATCCCAAAGTACGTCTACCAATAGTTTCATACTGATTTAATTCTGCTGCAATAGATACTCTTGTAGAATCTGCAAAAGGTTTGACACCCTCCGCAGTCAGAATTTGATGACAACTCGCGAGTAGTAATTCTGGCGCACCTTTAATATGGAGTATTTTGTCCCCTGTGATGGAGGAATTTCCCATAGTTGCCATGTACTTTCTGTCTGCTGAAAAGGTTAACTGACTAACGATATCAAAATCGTCTCGTTTATCAATGTAGTCAATATTATTTTCTTCTAACCACAACAACAAAGCACCTTCTGTATGGTCTCCTAGAGGAATAGACTCTTCACCTTTTTTGTATTCTAAGTTAGCTGTACTGTTGCTACAAATTGCTTCTACTATAACGTTGTCAGCATTGATAGTCTTGTCCTCTAAGCTAGGAAAATTTACATCACTCACCTGCATTTTATTTTCGGTCAAAGTACCTGTTTTATCAGAACAAATGACTGTTGTAGCGCCAATGGTTTCACAAGCGTGCATCCTGCGGACCAGATTATTTTGTTGAGTCATTTTCTGCATACTGTAAGCTAGACTGAGAGTAACGCTCAATGCTAGTCCTTCTGGTACTGCCACCACAATGACGGCAACTGCAATCATAAAGTAGGTGAGAAATTTAACAGCGACATCTGCAGATATCCAGTCAGTGGGAGAAGTAGGAACCAATTCTAAATAGTAACCGACCCCGATACCGATACCAGATATTGCCAGAGCGAGCAAAATATTTTTTACCCAAGCTATCCCGCTATCATTTTCCAGCCACTCTGGTAGTTCGATTTCTTTACCTATTGATTCTAATCCATCTACAATTATTGGCAACCATACTCTAGTCAGAGCAACAATTAAGCTAACGGTCAGGATACTGATAATGTACCATTGTCCGGAGGTGAGATCGAGTTCTCCGGTGAAGATACCTCGTGCTACCAAGGCGATATCAATTAAGACTGCTATGACTAAACCGAGAATCCCAATGAGGTTACTCAGACGTTCTAGTTGTAGATTCAGAGGCGTTTCCACATCTGTGATATCTAGAACGCATCTAGCAGTTTTACCAATTTCTGTCTCATCCCCAACTGCTGTGATTTCGATTACTCCATGTCCATCATTGACTACAGTATCTCGCAATACTTTGTTTGGCGGATAGGCGCAACCAGTATTACCATTAGAGGATAAGTTTACATCTGCTACTTTGGCAACAGGTATTGCTTCTCCCGTTAAACTAGCTTCATTAACTTGTAGGGAAACTGCTTCTAATACTTGACCATCTGCTGCTATTTCGTCTCCTGTTTCTATCAGTACAATATCGCCTACTACTAAATCTTTTTTCGGAACTGTTGTAACTTTATTATCTCTAATTACTGCGATAGGAATTTCATCATTTACTTGATTGAGAATATCGAATTCTTTACTAGCTTTATATTCATTTAAAAAAGCAACAGAGGTAGCCAGAATAATGGCAGCGATAATGCCTAAACCTTCTACATAATTACCTTCAAAAATTCCGACAGTAATGGCAATAACGGCTGCGATTATTAGAATCCTAATTACTGGGTCGTCGAACTTTTCTAACCATAATTTCCACCATGGCGATCGCTTGGGTGGCGTTAATAAATTAGACCCGTGTTTTTGCCTATTTGCCTCAACTTCAGGCTGTGTGAGTCCTTTATAGCGGCTGTGTTTTTGCCGTGGTTCTTGAGTGGTTTTCATTAATTAATCTCCTTGCCAAAGTTAACTTTGGTGAGTATCGTTCTAATTTTAGTATTTTATTATTTTATGTCTTAACTTTATTAATATATCTTAAATGCGTGATTTTGTCTAGAAATGTTTATAATTAGGACTTACGGACGGACACTAAATAGACTGAGGGCGAATGCCATTCGCCCCTACATATGCCGTTTTTGAGGTAAATTTGCGTAAGTCCTGATAATTAGGAAAACAACTCATTTTTTTGTCTGTTTTTGCAATCAAAAGATTTGATTTTATCGTAAAAATATGCTATATTTTATTTTTCCAAAAAACTGCTTATTTTGTTTAATAAAATGTTGATTGAAGGTCTCAATAAAACACATTGGAAAACACCACCAAAACTTATCTCTTTATTTTCAGGTTGTGGAGGAATGGATTTACCATTTCATTACGCAGGATTTAAGGTTATTTGGGCAGTTGATTCTAATTTTTATGCCTGTCAAACTTTTAAGAGAAATATTGCTGATGTTATCGAGCATAATCAAATTGAAAATATAGATATTAATGCAGTTCCAGAGGCAGATTTAATTACGGGAGGATTTCCTTGTCAAGATTTTTCAATGATTTGGAAGCGTCCTGGTTTAGAGGGTACAAGAGGCAATTTATATACTTATTTCTTAGAATTTGTTAAACAGAAACAACCAAAGGCATTTATAGCAGAAAATGTCAAAGGTTTATTAAGTGCGAATAAACATCAAGCAATTCAACGGATAATCTCAGATTTTGAAAGTATATCTCCAGGTTATTTAGTTAAACCTAAACTATACAAATTTGCCGATTATGGAGTACCTCAATTTCGGGAAAGAGTAATTTTAGTAGGCATTAGAATGGATACAGGTTTTAACTTTATTCATCCTCAGTCAGAATATGGTCTTGGTCGTAAATATCCTTATAAAACTGCTGGTGAAGCACTTAAAAATGTAGAAAAAGTTCTCAACAATAATGAACATCAAAAAATTCAACCTCGAACAATTGAAATATTGAAAAGGATAAAAGCAGGAGGTAATTTTAGAGATATTCCGAAAGATAGTCCCTACTATGTAAAAGGGATGATTAGTCATGTTTATCGACGAATTCATCCAGACAAACCTTCTGCAACAATTATTGCAGGTGGGGGTGGAGGAACATGGGGTTATCATTATCCTGAACCACGGTCTTTAACAAACAGAGAAAGAGCAAGGTTACAGACATTTCCTGATGATTTTATTTTTGCAGGTTCTTTTACTGAAATTAGGCGACAAATTGGTAATGCAGTACCTCCAAATGGAATTGTTTCTATTGTTGAATCTTTGATTCCATTATTTAAAGATGATTATCATAAAATAGATTTATATAGTCTTAGTAAACATTTACAGGGTATGTCAATCAAATATAGATTAAAGTTAGCAGAATCAGAATTATAATTACAATCAATACAGTTAAATTCAGGATCAAATTTTCAGATTTATTTTATAGCTATTTAGAGTAATTATCCTTATTTATGACTAAAGTTAGTGATTGTTAAGGAAGCTATTTGTTCAATGTTGTAAACACTTAATACTTGATATATTTAAGTTTAGTAAATAGGTGTTTTAATTAATAGATTTAAAACAAAAACTTCTTTAAAACTGGCTTAAATTGTAATTTTCGTCTTCTGGATTTTAACTTTTACTGATGTTTACCTACTTATTTGACATGGGGTACTTGCTATAATGCTATAATCAGCAACATCTAGAACAATAGCAATAGCAGGGACAAAGGCATCAGTAAGAGTCGATGGCAATCCAATGTTGAAAAAACACAGATTTACACTAGCGCGTCGAGGTCAAAAAGGTCAAGCATTATTTGAGGTTCGGAAGGCGCTTGATATATACCCAAAACATAGGTTAGCTAAAGAACTTAAAGAAGAATACCAGGAAGCCGAAAAAGAACGAGCATTACCAAAAGGTTCTGGACCTTTTGCTCAAGCTAAACGTGTTGATGTCATACAAAATGATTCTAAAAAAGCGATCAAGTTGTATCATCAAGCTATTAAAGAAAACGATCAAACTGAAAGTGCAGTTAAAGATCTTGCTGCTCTTTATTTAAGGGAGGGGCGAGATGATGATGCGATCAAACTTTTGAATAAACACCACAATAAAGTTAGTAATAAACAGACCATTATTAATCAGCTTGCAGAAATTTATAAAAGAAATGGAAGATATCAACAAGAAATATCTTGTCTAGAGAATATTTTGCATTTTACGAACGATCGGCAACCTAACATTTACAAGCGTATTGCTAGAGCACAATTTAATTTAGAGCAATACCAAGAATCAAAAAAGACATTAGAAAAGGTTCTACAACAATCTCCTGCTAAATTGTAATCTCATAGCCACCTTTGCAAATAGCATCTTTAGGTATACCAGCGGGGGAAAATATGACTACACCTGCTAAATCTCCAGGTGTATCTTTATTTGCAGCATACTTAAAATCTTTCTCCTGACATATATTTTTAGCAGCAGCAACTAAATTATCAAAAACTGGTTGATCACATCCTAACATCCATTGTTTTGCTTGATTATTATTGTTAATAATTACTTCTAATTGTGTCTGTATATATTCAATGCTGCCTCCCATAACAAGAGCGGTCACAAAATCTTTATTGTTGTCTAAATCCTGCGACATAAACACACTATCAGTAATTTGTTTATACCCTGTATTTCTTTGTTTCGGTATTATACCAAAATTAGGTTCTAACTGTTTTCTACGTTTTGCTTCACCCATACAAAATTTTTCCTAAATGTATTGCGACCGCTCTCCACAAAACCTAATATTTATAATAGGAATTGTTTTGTTATAGACTATATGAATAGTATAACAAAAAATCTAATAACTAATCAAATGAAAATGAAAATACCTTTACCACTCTAGACATGGATGGCACCATTCGTAAATCTAAGTATACTTCATATTGACATTAACTATTAATGATTTTAATTGATAATTTAGTAGTAGGTATATCCAGAGACAGTAGACTATTAATTGTTAATTACCTAATTGATATTGTCGGACATTCTCTCCTAAAGTTCTCTCTTAAAATTTGTGACGGATTCCACCTTTAAATGTTATAATTATGGTGTACAACAGATAAATAAAGATGGTAGTCAATATAAAATCCGTACATCACTATTTGATATTGTTAATCATTAATTAGGAGAAAAAATACTATGAAATTTGTTAGTCCTAAGATAGATTATGCTTTTAAAAAAATCTTCGGTTCGCAGCAAAGTCAAGATATCTTAATTAGCTTTCTCAATGCCATAATTTATGGGGGAAAAAAAAATATTCAGTCTTTGACAATTGTTAATCCTTTTAATCCTGGTCAATTGCTCAGTTTAAAAGATACATATTTAGATGTCAAAGCTGTTTTAGTAGATGGTTCTATTGTAGTGATTGAAATGCAAGTAGCACGAATGACTGCTTTTAACAAACGGGTAGCTTATAACCTAGCTAATACTTGTGCCAATCAGTTAGAAACAGAAGAAGATTGTCTCCTACTAAATCCGGCGATCGCTGTGACTATTACAGATTTTATTTTGTTTAAAGATACTGAAGATGTAATTAATAAGTTTGTCTTTCAACAGGAGACTAAAAACTTTAAATTTCTAGAAGAAGAATTACAACTATTTTTTGTAGAATTGCCCAAGTTTAAGAAAAATTTGTCTGAGTTAGATAGTTTGAGTGATAAGTGGATTTATTTTCTCAAAGGTGCTAGCCGTTTAGATGAGATACCGGAGAATTTAAGAGAAGTGTCGGAAATAGAAAAGGCTTTAAATGTTGCTAATAAAATTAACATGACAGCGGAGGAGTTAGACATAGTTGAGCGTCGAGGAATAGCAATGCAAGATGAAAGAGGACAGATAACTTATGCGGAACAACAAGGGGAGCAAAGAGGAGAACAAAGAGGGGAACAAAAAGGCCAACAAAAAGGGAGAGCGCAATTAATAATACGTCAACTTAAAAAGCGTTTTGGAGAAATTCCAGAGACAATAATTAGTCAAATTGAAGATTTATCTGTTGCAGATTTGGATAATTTAGGGGAAGATTTTTTAGACTTTAATAATTTGGAAGATTTGTTGAGTTGGTGGCCGAATAATTAATAATGAATAATTAAGAGGTGATAGTTAATAATTATTCATTCAACAATTCACGCCTTGAATCCGACCATTTTTGTAATGAATAATGAATAATTACAAAGCATAAATCAAGTCAGAGACTCTCTTATTAATTATCAATGCAACGACGAGTGATAATTATTAATTGTTTGTTAATTATTCAGAACAGGTAATTATTAATTGTTAATTGTTAATTACTGAAAGGAACGATCTTGAACCACAGTAGGGAGATTTCATAGAACATCCCTACATTGATTTAGTTATTATTTGATTTGTTGCTTAGTTAAGATGTCAGTACCTCATCAAGAATTACAATGGGTAAGCCTGTGACTACCCTTAGTTGTCCATCGTTGGTGAGAAACTGGGTACAGCCAGTAGCGATCGCAGTTGCTGCATGAATAGCATCAGGTGTTTTTCATGAAGGAATAGTTGCGCGTAGTCTAGCTGCTTCACGCAGAATAGGCAAACCAACTGGGATGAGTTGCAGCACTGAAGAAAGAAGTAGCTGCTCATAGGTAGTAATCAGATTGATGTTAGATTGCCTAAATGGGAGTACTAGAGATTCCATGAGCGTAAGTTCGCTAGTAATCAACTCAACTTGTCCTGCTTGAAATTTTTGCCACAGCGGTTGCAGCAATTGCCAATAATTGGGATTGACCTCAATTGTATAAATTACAACTGAGGTGTCGATGTAAATTCTGGCGGAATCTGGTAAATTTAGTTGTCCCATGAATCTCTTTCGGCTTGCAGGTTACGGTTAATTTCTTCGGCGCTTCTGAGGGTTCCTCTGCTACGCGCCTGCTCAATCCATTCCAGAATATTTTGTCGCACTAATAGTGGTTGCTCTGGTAGCANAATAAGTATTTGATTAACTATACCCAAGTTTTTAGACTGTTCTGGGGGCGATGTTTCTGTCATTTTGAATGTTTCCTTTTGAGATGAAAAATACAATTTTCCATCATACTATAGGAAGGAAGAAGGAAGAAGGAAGAGGGAAGAAGGAAGGAGGAATAATATCATGTCCGGTTGAACAGTGATAAATAAATAACTACGGAGGAGTCAGGAGTCAACCCACCCCTAACCCCTCCCAACCCACCCCTAACCCCTCCCAGGAGGGGAGGGGAAGTCAGGAGGAAAGAGGGAAGAGGGAAGAAAGAAGAACAACTGGAGAAGAAGGATAAAGTTTTCAGGACTTACGCATAACCACTATATCTAGTAGGGGCGTTACGAAGCAAACGGCCGTTCGCCCCTACACCTGGTATATGATTTGCTATTTTGCGTAATATCATGTTCGGATGCTCACTTACAATAAAGTCATTGCGACTGGAACGGAGTAGAAGGAAGCAATCTCAAGGGTTTGAGATACCTCTTTCATCTATATCCTAATCATAACTATTCAACCGAACATGATATAAGTCCTGTAGGAAAAAAAAATCCTCCCAACCCTTGACATTTATGTAGCATAAAATATAGAGCAGTGGATATTTACAGCGGTTTTCATTTGGGTAGACCACAGTAGGGGCGAACGGCCGTTCGCCCCTACACCTGTATATGATTTGCTATTTTGCGTAAGTCCTGTAGGAAAAAAAAATCCTCCCAACCCTTGACATTTATGTAACACAAAAATATAAAACAGTGAATATTTAGGGTTTGCTGAATAAAGTCTTTTTGCCAACTCCCCACTCTCAACTCCCCATTCCCTATTTAGGCAAGATGTAGCGATCGCATGATTCAATACAATAGACCGCTATTGTCAAATTGTTCCTCGGCAAAGACAAGGAAGAACAATTTTACTCACCCTTCCTCAAAAAAATTACTCTTGTTGTTGACTTACTGCTTCTGAATGAGCAACTGCTGCTGCAAATTCTGGATTTTGTTGTAGGTCTTCTGGAACTCCTATTGCTTCATGTAAACCGATAGTATTTGACCACTTGGTTTGATTATCCCATTGGATATTACTGAGGTCGGCATGAATGAGCTTGGCCAAAATGAGGTCGGCATGAATGAGCTTGGCCAAAATGAGGTCGGCATGAATGAGCTTGGCCAAAATGAGGTCGGCATGAATGAGCTTGGCCAAAATGAGGTTGGCAAAACTGAGGTCGGCACCACTGAGGTTGGCACCACTGAGGTCGGCACCACTGAGGTTGGCATCACTGAGCTTGGCATCACTGAGGTTGGCACCACTGAGGTCGGCACCACTGAGGTCGGCACCACTGAATTCTGCAGCACTGAGGTTGGCACCACTGAGGTTGGCACCACTGAGGTCGGCACCACTGAAGTTGGCACCACTGAGGTCGGCACCACTGAGGTCGGCACCATTGAGAAAACTACCTACTATTTTCACAAAAGCAAAATTCCCAAGACATTGACTATAACCAATCATCCTCAATAGTCTTGTTCTATCAAAATCTTCACTACCAGGTTGACCGCAAGGATAAAAATGCAACTGCTCTCGCAATTCCTCCTGAGACTGCCCATAACGATGCAGCTCAAACAACAAAATCATCACATTCAACCCCGTATAAATATCCACCTGACGTTGCCCAGACTCAATTCCCCACTTCCACAACTGCCTCACCTTCTGAGATAAAGCATCCTCCATCTTCTCAATAAATTTCCCTTCACACCAGTCTAGATAAAACCCATGCAACCGCTTAAACAACACCTCCAACTTAACCTCACTTTTCACCAACAACGCCATCAAATATTCCACAACCTCCACAGTCAAACGGCCATAACCAAAGAGGTCGTAAACCTGCCGTTCCAACTCCTTATCAGACACAAAATAATTAACCTGGCCTCGTCTTTCAGTTTTCTCCGTCAAATCTTCCAGACCTTCTACCATCCGTTTTGCACAGAGAAACTCACCAAAACTCTTGTGAAAAAACTCCACTGAATTATTGGTTGCTGTTTCCGACTTCTTCAAATAAAAAGCAGCCAAAGCATTTTTCAACCCATCCTCTCGCTTATTTTGCCGAGCATTCTCAATTAAATCCTTCAACTCCTGACATCCCTGCTCCAGAAGTCGGTCTTCAATCATTTTTATAGCAGCATATTCGCCACCAGACTGCACCACACACAACCCTGCTTCTGCCAACAAAATTTCTAAATCTCTTGGCTCTAACTTTATAATTTCCGGATTAAGATTTCTGCCCTCTTCAAATCGCTGCTTCTCTAGTACCCACTCCAACGCTTGCTCATAAATCAGAATTTCGGCTCCACCAACATTAGCATCAGCAAACATCTCTGTCTGTAACTTCCCATCCCGATGCATTGCAGCTAGCAAATACAACAAAAGTGGCTCCCGTGCCAACACCTTAACCTGCTTTGGACATTGCTCGCTGTGCAAAAACTCCCGAAACTTTTCTGCCTCCACTTCCCCAACAATAGTCTGCCACTTCTCAAACCACCGTTGCTGAATATCATCATCCATTGGCAAAATACTCACCCGCTGTAAATTTTGTGGCATCAACCTTTCAATACCATAAAGTGCCAAAGGTCTACCCGTAATTAAAACTCGATGACCGCGCTCAGAATTGTCTCCTGCCTGTTTCTGAAACTGCGCCACCTGCTCTAGAAAAGGTTTCAACTCATTAGTCGCGCCACGCTCCAACAACAATTCATCAAACCCATCCAGCAAAAACAGAAACCGAGTGTTGCGGTCTGTCAACCAACCACTATCGCTAGTAACAAAATCTCTACCCACTGCATTAGCTAAAGTCTCATCAATATTTGCTGCAAAATTTCTGACATCCCGCAACCGAATTAAAATCGGCGTATATAATATATAGGATGTAATTCCCGACGCACAAAGTCAGCAAACATCCGGCAAAATACACTTTTTCCTCTTCCGGGCCCTGCCTGAATAAATAACACCTGTTTATTTTTCTTTTCATCCAGCAAAATTGCTTTTGCCCACTCCTCAATATTCTGGGGTGTTGCTGTTTCTTTAACTTTCCCATCGGAGTCAACAGGTTTAACTTTTAGTGGTACATAAATATCCTGAAAAGAGAAATTTTCATCAAATACTTTTTCCTTTGGTTTTTCAGCGATCGCCTCCTCCAAATACTTATCAATACTGCTATAAACTTCCAAATCTTGTTGCCAACCTCCCCCATATATTCCGGCTAACTTTTTAGCATCATCTTTCACCTCCAACACTGCTTCTTTCAGATAACGGTGAGTACTGCGAGAAATTCTTTCAGTGACATTTTCTGCCATATTGTCATCTAAACCAGACTCTTTCAGACGAGCAAATAAAATATCATCAAACTTTTCTCTCAACGGTGAATCATAGAAACAAATCAAAGTATCCTTAGCTTTTCGGTCATTAAAATCAATTTCTTCATCCCATTTTTTTATCTTTTTTTGCACTGCTTCTGATGCCTCAGTTTCCAGCTTTTCTGATATTTCAGGATGGTCTATTAAAAATTCTCGTAAACTTTCTAAATAAGCCGCCTGAGCCACCAATTCTACTTCATCTTCTAAAGTTGGTTCATGCCCAGTTTTTTTAATAATATAAGTAATAATTCCAGTTGCAATAGGCAAAAAAGGTAAACCCTCCTTGACAACTTGTCCCAAAGGAGAATTTAGTGCATCCAAAAGTGAATCAATATTATTAATAAAGGGGTTTAACAGACTTAACTCTGTAGCATTTTCTTGTATAACTTCTGCTATTTCAAAAACCGCTTTACCACCCTCAACCCCTCCTTTAACAGTTTCCGATTCCAGTAAATTCAATTCTATTTCTGTGTTGAGAACTCGCCAAATATTCTGCAATAATTTAAATTTACTTGTCATAGTTAATATTTCTTCCTTTAATTTTTGCCCAATATAGCGCTGTGCGCAGGCAACAGGCAACAGGCAACAGGCAACAGGCAACCCACCCCTCGCCCCTCCCCCTCCCAGGAGGGGAATAAAAAACCGTTTGCGCAGCATCTCCGTTGGAATAGTATAAGACTTTTAGCTATTGGACAGTTCTTGTAATTTGTAAATATGCCAGCGCACATTGCTATATATTTTTATATCTACAATTAAGTCTCTGTAAATTCCCGATGTTAAAAGAATTGTATTCCAGTGTAAGCATTCAGCCGTCAGCCAGCCTCCTATGGTCGTAACTGCGTTAACAGCTATTGCTTTTAATTTAGGATAAAAGCAATATTTAATTGTCTTACTACAAAAGTTGGCTCCCTTGTCCTTTTAAAGCCAGTTGTTAATTTAAACACTGTTCTATATGAGAGAGTCTTGTTGCTGAAGTCCGCAGTTCCTCCGGAGGAGGCTAGCTGACAGCTAATAGCTGTTTGCGCAGCATGACCTAGGAAATGCTTACATTATTTCTGTTTTTGATAGAAACCTAAAACCTTCTCAGTATAGCTACCAATCTCACCTTGATTATATTGATTCGGATCTCCTGCCATCCACCATGCTGCTGCTCGACGTACTGCTAACGACTCATCATTACCACTAGCAGCATATTGCTCTTTCAAAATATCTTCCATTACACATCCCAAAATTTCCCTTGCTTTTGTTGTATTTGCTTCAAACTCTTTTACAGTCATTTCCTCTCCAGTGCAAAGTCTCGACCACCTGGGAATATTATCTGGCTTAATTTGCCAGTCGCTATACAATCCATCATTTTCTGTTCCTGTTTGCGGTGCCGCTAGTCGGAGTGCTTCAACTAATGCCTGAACTTGAGTATTTGATATCTGTGCTTTTGCTGGCATTACCCAAATAGTTAGAACCGCGATTATCCCTAATATAAATCTCATAGTCTCTCACCCATAACCAGAAGTAAATTTGATTTTAAATTATATATTAACAGAACTTACACAGAGCCACCACCTGTAGGGGTTAACCGCCGTTAACCCCTACAGGTGGTATAAGTCCTGATTAAGTTATATCATGTCCGGATAATTGATGAATATCTACAAGAAATTTAGGTTTTTTTCTTGCTCAATAGTCTTTCCCCGTTCTTAGAAACCTACGATTATCTATATAAATCTATGATTATCTATAGATAGCCTGTTCTATTCCTGTTTCTACCTGGCAAGGTCGGCGTTATCCAGTCCACAGACTGTCACGGTCGTTTGCTTCGCAACGCTAGCGCGAAACGCGTTAGCGTTGCGGAGCAAACTGACCGCCATCGCTAAATTTATAGTAGATAATCTATGATTATGTCAAGCTGTTAATTACCCTCTTCCCTAAAGTAGCGTTCTTAACATCTATTCCGCAACTATATCGCTCTATTTGGCTCTAATTGATGTTAATTTTACTATTGTCCAATAGTTATTACTCCCCACACAAAGCGATCGCTCTATTTGGCTCTAATTGATGTTAATTTTACTATTGTCCAATAGTTATTACTCCCCACACAAAGCGATCACTCTATTTGGCTCTAATTGATGTTAATTTTACTATTGTCCAATAGTTATTACTCCCCACACAAAGCGATCGCTGTGTTTGGCTCTAATTGATGTTAATTTTACTATTGTCCAATAGTTATTACTCCCCACACAAAGCGATCGCTCTATTTGGCTCTAATTGATGTTAATTTTACTATTGTCCAATAGTTATTACTCTGCACTGGCAAGCGATCGCTCTATGAAAGGGATGGCTTGATGTTAATTTTACTATTGTCCAATAGTTATTACTCCCCACACAAAGCGATCGCTATGTTGGGCGACTATTGATGTTATATTTACTATTGTCCAATAGTTATTACTCCCCACACAAAGCGATCGTTATGTTGGGCGACTATTGATGTTATATTTACTATTGTCCAATAGTTATTACTCCCCACACAAAGCGATCGCTATGTTGGGCGACTATTGATGTTATATTTACTATTGTCCAATAGTTATTACTCCCCACACAAAGCGATCGCTATGTTGGGCGACTATTGATGTTATATTTACTATTGTCCAATAGTTATTACTCCCCACACAAAGCGATCGCTATGTTGGGCGACTATTGATGTTATATTTACTATTGTCCAATAGTTATTACTCCCCACACAAAGCGATCGCTCTATTTGGCTCTAATTGATGTTCTATTTACTATTGTCCAATAGTTATTGCTCTACCGATAAAACCTCAAAGCTTTTACAGGTAAAAGTTTCAGTTTTTTTTACCTCAAACATTGAAGTTATATTTAGGGCTTGCTGATTAAATCTAAAAGCATTGATATATTAAAGACAAGCGCCTTTTTAGGGTCGAATTGCAGTACCTGGTTTTCAGCTCTTCACGCTCAGAAAGTCAGTATTTTAGGCAAGAGTTGGGCAGAACAATCTTGGGGCAAAACTTAGCTCCTACCTCTTCGCTCATTCCCATTTCTCCCCTCCTGGGAGGGGTAAGGGGTGGGTTGTCTCCAGTATAGCTGTCTCCTACAAAGAGCAAAAAGACTTTCCATCAGCAAACCCTATTTATCTATTGTCCAATAGTTACAGAAGTTTCCGCGCATTATGAAGTAGATATGCACAAGCAAGTGCGGCAGCTATATACTTTCATGCAACAAAGCCATTATTAATTATTAATTAGGACTTACGCAGATACGCTATATATAGTACTCATAACTATTGTCCAATAGTTACTGGACTCTATACACAGTGTCTTTGCGTAAGTCCTGTTAATTATTCGGTAATTATTATAATTTATAACGCGAGCAAGATGCTCGCATTAATTGTCAAACACCAACCAGGTGGTTGCTATATGTTTACTACTCCCCCGCTCCCCTACTCCCCTACTCCCCCACTCCCCTACTTTCTCCTCAGTTCGCAGTTACCCAAAAGCTTTAATTTCTGCAACTAATTTATCAATTTCTGCTTCTTGAGTAAAATAATGAACACAAGCTCTTACACAATCTGGATCGAGAATAGTTCGTACCATAATTTCCTGTTTTTCTAGATATTCAACTAACTGCTGATGAGACTTACCATTAGTTAACTGAAAAGAAACTAATCCTGCTTCTGGTGGTGCAGTTCGCAAACAATTAATCTCAGGAATTTTCTTTAAATTTTCCCATAAATATGCACTTAATTCTTTTATTTTTTCATACCTTTCTTCAGCAGTTCCCCACTGATTATGTAGAGCGATCGCCTCATTTAAAGCCGGAGATAAAGGATAAGCAGAAGTCGCAATTTCGTAACGTTTACCATTAGGTTGCCAAGCAATTGGTTTACCACTTTTATCTTTAATAATACTCCGCCATCCAATAAAAGTAGGGTTTAAATTTTCCCTAGCTTCAGCACTGACATAAAGTCCCCCCAAACCACCAGGACCACACCACCATTTATGACCAGTAAAAGCATAAAAATCAACTTCTGTTTCGGCTAATTTTAAAGGTAAAACCCCTACAGATTGAGCAGCATCAACTAATACTTTAACTGGAGAAGGAGAGAAGGTGTGACACATTTTAACAATTTCAGTTAATGGCAAAACCTGACCTGTATTCCACAATATATGGCTAATTACTAATAATTTAGTATTTGAGCGTAAATTATTAGCAATAACTTCTACCGGGTCTCCTTCATTTAAAGTAGCCATAATCGGGCAAGTAGAAACCTCTATATTAAAACGTCTTTGAATCTCCTCAATTGTAGCAATAACTCCTGGATGTTCGCAGTCAGAAAGTAATATATGGTCTCCTGCTTGCCAATCAATACCCCAAAGTGGAATATTACAACCGACAGTAACATCTTCTGTCAAAGTAATAGTATCTGGAGAAACTCCTAACTCAGCAGCGATCGCTCTCCGGACTGAGGCTACTTGTTTTTCTACCCAAATTCCAGCTTTTCCTGAAAAAGGTCCGATATTTTGTAATTCTTGATAAGACTGATAAATCGCCTGTAAAGATACTTCAGGCATCGGTCCTTGCCCACCATAATTAAAATAAATTTTATTAGCTAAAGCCGGAAATTTTTGTTGATAATTTGATAATTGAGAAGGATGATGATTCATAACAATATTGCAGATTATCTAATAATTTAGTGCTTAGGAATTATACCATAAATTTTTATTTAAACGGCGTTGGTGAAAAGAGGTATGATATCATGTCCGGATAAGAGCGCGAACAAAAAACTTTCTCTTCTACTACTCTTTTCTTTCTTCTGATTTATTCCCTCCTGAGTTCTGAGTTCTGAGTTCTGACTCCTAAAGTATTAAGATTAATATCATACACAAGCTTCAGCAACACCATTTAAACTTGTGCAGGATGGCAGAAATAACTAGCCAGTTACAAAATCCTAAAAGCCTTACCAATCAATACTTTTGACTTTGAACTTTTGACTTTTAACTTCCGGGTAGCGGCACTTGTAATTCTTTTAAAATAGACTTAGCAATAACAAACTCATTTTCCAATTGAGTTAAAAGAGATTCTGCTTCTGCTTTTGTTATGGTATCAGCTTTAGCTTTTTGCTCTAAAGTTGCAGAGATTTCAGCCAAGCGCACTACTCCTAAATTGCCACAACTACCTTTCAAAGCATGAGCGCTTTCTCTTAGTGCTTCTGTGGCAGAATTATCGATCGCCTCTTTAATAGCTAGTAACTGCTGTAAAGTATCTTCAAAAAACAAATCAATCAGTTCCGTTACTATATCAGCTTCCCCCTCTATCTGTACTTCTTGGCGAATATGTTCAATAACTTCCACCATCACAGAAGGAGAACTAGAAACCCTCTCTACCTTTGGTTTAGGAGATGGTGGAGAGGGAGCTTTTTCTACCTGTTGCAGTTGTGTAGTAGGAGTTTTTTGACCTATGATTGTTTCTCCCCAACTTTCCAGAACTTCCTGTAGGTCTTCAACCTTAACTGGCTTACTAATATAATCATCCATACCCGTTTGTAGACAAATTTCGCGGTCGCCCTCCATCGCTCCTGCAGTCATGGCCACAATCACAGGTCTGTTGTTTAACTCATTGCCATATTTGTCACAAATATGTTTTGTTGCTTCCAAACCATCCATTTCTGGCATTTGCACATCCATCAACACCAAATCATAGGGTACTCTCTCTAAAGCCATCAAAGCTTCCAATCCATCACTAACCACATCAGGGCGATAACCCATTCGTCCTAACATCGACAATGCAACTTTTTGATTCACTACATTATCTTCAGCTAGTAAAATTCTTAAAGGTAGTCTGAGCGCCAGGTTGCTATCAATTTTGATCTCAGCTGAATTTTTAACCTTGACTGCCTGATTAGCAAAAATCTGCATCAGTAAGTTATATAACTGATCTGGCTTAATCGGTTTATTTAGACAAGCTTGTAAATTTCTTGTATCACCTTTGGGACAACCTACTGAAGTTAACATAACTAATGGCAGTGTTTTTAGTCGAGGAAGCTTACGAATTTCAGCGGCTAAAGTTAGACCATCTATTTCCGGCATTTGCATATCTAAAATAGCCAGATCGAACTTTCTACCTTTCTTCAGCAACTCTAAAGCTTTTGCACCACTATCTACTTCTGTAGAAATTATATTCCACTTTTTATTTTGTATTTTTAGAATTAGCCGATTAGTAGGATTATCATCAACTACTAATATTCGTTTACCATTAAGTTGAGGCTGAGGATTTTGATAAACTTTAGGAATGCTAGGAGCAGTTGTAGTTAAGATTGTAAAGTGAAATGTTGAACCCACAGCAACAGCATTTGCAGAAGCAAAATTATTTTGATTCACCCCCAAGGGATTTCCGGCCACATTTCCCCTGCTTTCTGCCCATATTTGCCCACCCATCATTTCACATAGTTTCTTACTTATAACTAAGCCTAAACCTGTACCCCCGTATTTACGAGTAGTTGAAGAATCTACTTGAGAAAAAGGTTGAAAAAGTCGCTTTAAACCTTCTGGTGCAATACCAATACCAGTATCTCTGACAGCAAAATGGATTTGGTGGGTGGGAGATTGAGAATTGTTTGAGTTAATTTCTTCGGCAGTAACATTTATTACTACTTCTCCAGAGTTGGTAAATTTAACAGCATTACTGACTAAATTTACCAGAATTTGACGCAACCGAGTCACATCACCCATAATTCTACAGGGAGTATGATCGTCTATAATGTAGGCTAAGTCTAACGCTTTATCTGTAGCTTGAGGCACTAGCAAATCTAGACAAGATTCTACACATTCTCGGAGGTCAAAAGCTTGGTTTTCTAACTCTAACTTATCGGCATCAATTTTTGAGAAGTCGAGAATATCATTAATAATGATTAACAAGTTATCTCCACTACTACGAATAATTTCCACAAAGTTTCGTTGTTGGGGATTGAGATTAGTATCTAGCAGCAAACCAGTCATCCCAATTACTCCATTCATTGGGGTACGTATTTCGTGACTCATGTTGGCCATAAATTCTGATTTCAGCTTGGCTATAGATTGAGCTTCCTTTAAGGCCGCATCTAATTCCTGATTTTTTTGTTCTAATTCTGCTGCTATTTTGGATGTTTGTTCTTGAGATTTGGCCTTCTCTTCTAGATAAACTTGAAGTTGGTTGACTGCGGGTCTAAATACAAATAGTCCCTCTGATATTAGTAGTAATATAGCAACTGTTAATAATAAATTTTCGACTCGCCTGGTTTGCTGAACCTTTTGTTGGGCTTCGGCATCATATTGGAAGACAATTTGATTCATCCGTGGGAGAAAAAGGGCCTCATTTTCTAAAATGGTTTCTACAAAAGGGCTAGTATCTTCCTGTGCTGACTGTGAGTTGATGATTACTAGCAAACCCTGAGCAGCTTTAACTATTGCCTGATAATATTCTTCCATCTCCGCAAACATTTGTTTGACTTTGGGACTATTATTATTACTGGGTAATCCTAAGTCTGAATCACCTTTTTGTAGTCCCTCATGGGAGTGTTGGAATATATCGATAACATCTTCTAGTTCCTGTTGACGTTTTTTTCTGACTTCTGAGTCAGAGCTAGACTGGATAGCTAATGCTACTTTGCTAAGTCTTTGACTCAACATTCGTTGACGACCTGCGATGTTAATTACACGAGAACTTGTAAGCTGATATTTTAGGGATGTTTCTACTAAAAATTGTTCAAATATAAATAATCCGGCAATTACGCTAAGTCCGACAATATAAAGTACTGTCAGGCGATGAGTTGGATATGGCTTGCGTAGTTTTTTTGACATTTTTTTTATAGTTATTGTTATAGAGAATTTTCTCTATACTTCACTGTTTGATGATGAAAAACACTGGGTCTTTATATCTAGATTTTATCTCAATTCAATAAATGGACTAGACTATATATATATGTATATAGTTATGCCACTTTGGACTTTTGACTACAGCAAAGTGTCTGACTCACTAACTAAATAATTAATGTTTATAACTGATTCTCAGCTACTTTCTTATCAACGTTGTCCTAGAAAAGTATTTTTGGATACCTATGGAGATTTTACGCAACAAGATTCTCCTAGTGATTTTTTGCTGAAATTAATTAAAGATAGTTCGGAATTTAGGTCGAGCATTATCAAGAATTACATTTATCAAAAGCCTGATTATCTTCGTGGAGATTTAATTGCAGGGGGAAAGGCTACGGAAGCATTAATGGCAGCAGGTATTGATGTTATTTATAAGGGAATATTAATTATTCAACAATCTTCAATCAACTCATTCTCACAAAATCAGACTATTAATTTTGTTAGCTATCCAGATTTATTGATTAAACAGCCTGGATATTCTAGATTTGGTGATTGGGTTTATATTCCCACAGATATTAAGTTAAGCAAACGTCCGAAATTAGAATATCAAATAGTTGCTACTTTTCACGCTCAAATATTAGCAAGTATTCAAGAAGTTTGGCCGGAAACTGCTTGGTTGATTCTCCGAAAGAAAGGGTTATATAAGGTTAATTTAGAAAAGCGAATTGAGCAAATGCAGGAAACTATTTCTGAGTTAATTTATATGTTGCAAAATTCTCTAGAACCAGAAGTCTTTATTTCCCGTCAAAAATGTAATCTTTGTACCTGGTATAGTAGCTGTCATGCTGTTGCTGAAACTCAAAAACATTTATGTCTTTTACCGGGAGTTACTTCTAATAGATATGCTGTGTTGAAGAGCTTGAATTTAACAACTTTAGAGTCTTTGAGTAAAACTAACCCTAATGATTTAGAAGTTTATCCTGAATTTGCTGATGGAGTCGGGATACAAGTTGTGCGACAAGCTCAATCTGTATGGGAAAATAAAGTGATTCTGAGAAATGAAAAATTTGCTGAAGAAATAGATAGTGAAACTTTACCTGTTAATTATTACAAATCAACTAAGCTAGTTAATGCTCCTGTAGAAATATACTTTGATATTGAAGCTCAACCAGACATTAATCTAGATTATTTACATGGTGTATTAGTAGTTGATAAACGCCAAAATACAAAAAAATTTTATGTTCATTTAGCCGAAAATCCTTTAGATGAAGAATTGATTTGGTATCAATTTTTAGACTTAGTTTGGAAATATCCTATCGCTCCAATTTATCACTTCTGTGAATATGAAACTCAAACTGTAAAAAAATTAGCTAAACTTTATAACACTCCAGATTATCTGTGGAAACCATTGTTAAAAAGATTTGTAGATATTCATCAAATTGTTACTCAAACTATTATATTACCTGTAGAAAGTTATTCCCTCAAAAATATTGCTCGTTGGTTAGGTTTTGAATGGCGGAACCCCGAAGCTAATGGCGCTCAATCTGTTTGTTGGTATGCAGAATGGTTGAAAACAGGCGATCGCTCTTTATTAGATGCCATTATTATTTACAATGAAGATGATTGTTATGCTACTTATTATATTAAAGAATGGCTATTACAATTTTTAGAATAAGTTAAGAAGGAAGAAGGAAGAAGGAAGAAGGAAGAAGGAAGAAGTTAACAAGGAAAAAGTAATAAGCAAGAAAGAAGATACAAGAAGCTAATAAGGAAGGAGTAAGAAGCAAGAAGGAATAAGGAAGAAGCTAACAAGGAAAGAGTCAATAATGAATAATGAATAATGAATAATGAATAATTACCTCTCCTTGAAAAGAAGAGGATTGACTAATCATGAAAATTTTTATTTATTATCCCCTTAAAAGGGGAGGCGCATACCCACAATTTTTCGGTAAGAAGCAGTTATTCAATATTTTAGAATAAGGAAAAAGTAATAAGCAATAAAAAATACAGAAGAAGTTAACAAAGAGGCAAATAAGTAAGAATAAATTATTCATAATCAAGAAAAAATAAAGTGAAAAAAGATCGTGTTATTTATATCAATAGTAAATAATATCAGTTTGAGAGATGTTTGCTACAAATCTCTTTTCCTAGCTCCGGTGTTCCCTGTTCCCTTTATTCATCATTAAGAAAAAAGAAGGTGAGAAAGTATTATGTTATCTATATCAATATCAATAGAAAATCCTACCACTTTGATAAATTTTTGCTACGAATCTCTTTTCCCTATTCCCTATTCCCTGTTCCCTATCAGAATATATGAATATCTTTAAACATAGAACTTATAAATACCTAATTTTAACCTTAATTACTTGTTTGATTATTGCTGTAATTACAGGCAGAATAATTAATTCAGTGACTCAAGCAACTCTTCCTAAAATCACTTTTTTAGGAGAGGTAAACTTTCCCACAAGATTAGAATTTAAAAATACAGAAGCTGGTGGGCTTTCTGCCATAACTTACAATCCAGAAAAACAAATTTATTACACAATTTCTGATGACCGTAGTAGCAAAGCACCAGCTAGATTTTATACTCTAAAAATTGACCTAGAGCAAGATGAAATTTCAGAGGAAACAGTAACTTTTACAGATGTCACAACTTTATTAAATGAAACAGGTAAACCATTTCCCACTTTGAGTATTGACTCAGAAGGAATTGCTTTTACAGGAGAGACTTTATTTATTTCTTCTGAAGGAGATAGAAAACGTCAAATACAACCATTTATTAGAGAATTTTCTCTCACAGGTAAACAACTACAAAATTTGCCAATCCCTGAAAAATTTCTCATACAATCAAACAGTGGAATTAGAAATAATCTAGCACTTGAAAGTTTAACTATTACTCCAAGTCAAAAATATCTCTTCACCGCTACAGAAAATGCTTTAGTTCAAGATGGTGCAGAAGCCACTTTTAGTCTGGGTAGCTACTGTCGAATTATACGGTATGATTTAGCTAAAGGTCAGCCAGAAACAGAATTTCTATACATCACAGAACCTATTGCTACTAATTCTAATAATGTAGGTGGTTTTAGTACCAATGGTTTAGTAGATTTAATCGCGTTAGATGATACTCATCTTTTAAGTTTAGAAAGGTCTTTTTCCCTAGGAACAGGAAATGTAATTAAACTTTTCCAAATAGATTTATCAGATGCAGATAATATTCAAAAAATTGATGGCTTAAATAATCAAATTACTGAGATTTCTCCAGTGCAAAAAAAATTACTCTTAGATTTCAGCACTCTAGAAATAGTCTTAGACAATATTGAAGGTATAACTTTTGGCCCAGACTTGACAGACGGTCAGCGATCGCTCATCCTAATTAGCGATAATAATTTTAACCCTCTACAAATTACTCAGATTCTGATTTTTAGCACTAATCTTTAGTCAGCAGTCAGTAGGTGGAATAAAAACTATAGTGCCATAGTTAATTTAGGGTAGACTACCACTTTGACTATTCAGTAGTCCGTAGATTTCTGTTTGATCCCTAAATATCTGACCTAAATAATGCCGTAAAAAGGTAAGTATCTAAACCTTACTCTAGTCTTAGGTTTCAGCTCTTAGAAAAACACAGAGAAAAAAAATTTAGAGAAAAGCTTGACAAATCAAAAGAAAAACTACATAATTGTAAAAGGCTAAAAAAACAAGGGACTGTAGTTCAACTGGTTAGAGCACCGCCCTGTCACGGCGGAAGTTGCGGGTTCGAATCCCGTCAGTCCCGTAAAGAAACAACTTAAACCTCAGAATATACTGAACATAATACGAACAGTAACTACTGTTTGGTGAAACTCCATACTTTATGATAAAAGTAGGGAATCAAATAAGTATCGAAATTGTAGATTTTAATATCATTCTGGTAAATCTGGTAAGATAAACATTTTCTCAAATTGAACCAGAATGGACAGAAAAAATCTAAAAACAAAAAAACAAAATAGAAATTGATATGAGTGTTAGAGTTCGTCTGGCCCCAAGTCCAACAGGAAACTTACATATCGGTACAGCCAGAACAGCTGTATTTAACTGGTTATTTGCCCGAAACCAGAAAGGAAAATTTATCCTCAGAATAGAAGATACAGATATAGAGCGATCGCGTCCAGAATATACAGAAAATATTATGGAGGGGTTGACCTGGTTAGGATTAGAATGGGATGAAGGGCCATCCTACCAGTCTCAACGGTTAGAATTATATCAAACAGCCACTCAAAAGTTACTAGACAAAGGATTAGCGTATCGCTGCTATTGTACCGCAGCAGAACTAGAGGAAATGCGGGAAGCTCAGAAAGCGAGAAAAGAAGCACCCCGCTATGACAACCGCCACCGTGACCTTACACCTAAACAACAAGCAGCTTTTGAAGCAGAAGGAAGACAGCCAGTAATTCGGTTTAAAATTGACAATGACCAAATAATTACCTGGAAAGACCAGGTAAGAGGGACAGTAACCTGGAAAGGCAGCGACTTGGGTGGAGATATGGTCATCTCTCGTGCCGCTAGTGGAAAGACAGTAGGACAACCCCTCTACAATATGGCAGTGGTAGTAGATGATATGGATATGGAAATTACCCATGTAATTCGTGGTGAAGACCATATCGCCAATACAGCTAAACAAATATTACTTTATGAAGCCCTAGAGGGAAAAGTACCAGAATTTGCTCATACACCTCTAATTCTTAATCAAGAAGGACGCAAACTGTCAAAACGGGATGGAGTAACTTCAATTTCTGATTTTAAGGAATTAGGTTTTATCCCGGAAGCACTAGCAAATTATATGTGTTTGCTTGGGTGGACACCTTCAGACTCAACCCAAGAAATATTTACCCTGACAGAAGCAGCTCAACAGTTCACTTTTGAGAGAGTGAATAAAGCAGGGGCTAAGTTTGACTGGGGTAAGTTGGATTGGATAAATAGTCAATATTTACATAATTTACCAGTAGGACAACTGACTGATAGATTAATTTCCGTATGGCAAAAAGCAGGATATGAACTAGACCCACAGAGCGATCGGCCTTGGTTAGAACAATTGGCCGCATTGATTGGACCTAGCTTGACTCGTCTCACAGATGCAGTAGAAATGAGTAAGTTATTCTTCTCCCCCACTGTAGAACTGGATGCAGAAGCCACTGAACAAATGCAGAAAGAAGATGCTGTAAAATCTATTAATGCTATTATTGAGGCGATGGATACTGATGCACCTCTGCGAGTGGGTGATGCACAAAAAATTATTAAAGGGGTGACTCAGGAAATTGGTGTTAAGAAAGGTATTGTTATGCGCTCTCTAAGGGCGTCTTTAACTGGTGCAATGCAAGGACCAGATTTAATTCAGTCATGGTTACTCCTACATCAAAGGGGTTTTGATATATTACGCTTCAAAAAAGCTATAGGTCAGAAGGTTGAAGAAAGTAAAAAAGTAAAGACTCCTGCTAATAGTAGTAATAAAGGGTTTGCTGAAATAAAAACAGCAACTTCAAAAACGTCTGTTCCACCAAAACAACAAGCTCAGAAAATAAAAGCATCAATTACTCTTGCTGGTGAGTCTCAAAGTGTTAAACCAACTACAGATAAAACACAAACAACTACTCCTACGGGAAAATCTAAAGTTGTTGAACCGACTGTAGAGAAAAAGAAACAACCTACAACTCCTACAAGTGAATCTAAAAGTGTTAAACCAACTATAGATAAAGCACAAGCAACAACTCCAACTGGGGAAACTAAAGGGGTAAAACCTGCTGTAGAGAAACAGACACAACCTACGACTCCTGTAGATAAGTCTAAAAGTGTTAAACCAACTATAGATAAAGCACAAGCAACAACTCCAACTGGGGAAACTAAAGGGGTAAAACCTGCTGTAGAGAAACAGACACAACCTACGACTCCTGTAGATAAGTCTCAAAGTGTTAAACCAACTATAGATAAAGCACAAGCAACAACTCCAACAGGGGAAACTAAAGGGGTAAAACCTGCTGTAGAGAAACAGACACAACCTACGACTCCTGTAGATAAGTCTCAAAGTGTTAAACCAACTACAGATAAAGCACAAGCAACAACTCCAACTGGGGAAACTAAAGGGGTAAAACCTGCTGTAGAGAAACAGACACAACCTACGACTCCTGTAGATAAGTCTCAAAGTGTTAAACCAACTACAGATAAAGCACAAGCAACAACTCCAACAGGGGAAACTAAAGGGGTAAAACCTGCTGTAGAAAAGCAAGCAACAGCAACACCTACAGTTCCAACAACTCCAACAGGGGAAACTAAAGGGGTAAAACCTGCTGTAGAAAAGCAAGCAACAGCAACACCTACAGTTCCAACAACTCCAACAGGGGAAACTAAAGGGGTAAAACCTGCTGTAGAAAAGCAAGCAACAGCAACACCTACAGTTCCAACAACTCCAACAGGGGAAACTAAAGTGGTCAAACCTGCTGTAGACAAACAAACATCAAAAGAAACAACTCTTACTACGAAACCGCAAACCGAAGAACAAAAAACTTCTGCTCAAGTTGAAACTTCAACCTTAGATGACCAACCATCTGTAGAAACAACAACTAATGAAACCGTAGAGAGCGATCGACTACAAAAGATTAAAGAAAAATTGATCGATACTTTTGCTTACTTTCCTGATTACATTAGTCAATTCTATCAAAAATATCAACGTCAGCTTAAAGTAATTGGTTCGCTGATCTTAATCATATTAACCTTCAGGTTAATTCTTGGTTTCCTAGAAGCTTTAGAAGGAATTACTACTTTATCAATTAGCTTTGAATTGATAGGTATGGGATATTCAGTATGGTTTGTTTACCGTTATTTGCTGCGGAAATCTAATCGGCAAGAATTATTAGATAAAATTGAAGATATCAAAGCAGATATTGTTGGTAAAAAATCTTAAACTTCTAATAACTTTAGATACTGAAAACAACATGGGGGAAATTAAAAATCGAAGTAAACCAGAAAAATGTTTGTTTCAAATTCCCCCAATAATTAGGGTTTGCTGAAAGAGTCTTGTTTAAGGAGTAGGGGACCCACCTCTAACCCCTCCCAGGAGGGGAAAAAGGGAGTGGGGGAGTAGAGAGTAGTTAGGAGGAAGGGAGAATAGAATTTAAATAGGAGGTATTCATAGATATTTGTTCCTTGATTTTTATGCAATTATTCTGCCTTTTATGCTAACTTTTTTAGGGTTTTGGGCTGAAAATTTGGCACTTTTTTCAACCCCAAAATAGTTTGAGCTAATATCAATCAATGCTTTGAGATTTAATCAGCAGAGCAATAATTATTTTGTAAGCATTTCCTGCGGAATGCTGCGCAAACAGCTATTAGCGGTCAGCTCTTCCTAGGTCATGCTACGCAAACAGCTTTTTAATAAATGAAGCAAGCATTTGCTTAACTTCTGCGACATTTTTAAACAAAGAATTGAAACACAAGAACAGCAAGCTTAAATTCTCCACTAAAATTAATAAAGCTGATAGCTGTTAACGAAGTTCCTCCGATAAGAGGCTAGCTGATAGCTGACTACTGAATGCTTACATTATTTTGAATCTCTTTATCCTAAAACAGGACTCTAAATGAATAAAAATAAACGAAGAAAAACAATATTATTTTTAGTAGTATTATTTTCATTAGCTGGGATACAGAAAATCAGTCCTGTTTTATCCCAAGATTTACAATTGACACCTATATTTGAAGATGTAAATCTATATCCAAAATCTCCTCAAAACCGAATGATTATTAGAGGATTAAGTGGAGGTCCTGTATCTGCAAAAGAGACAACAGGTAGAAATGATACGGTAACTGGACCTTGCGTAGGTTTTATCGATCGAAAACCAGATCATAGATTAATTTTAAATGGTTTTTTTCAATCCCTAAAACTTGAAGTTAAAAGTAGTGAAGATACAACTTTAGTAATTAGAGGTCCTGGGGGTAGTTGGTGTAACGATGACTTTGAAGGAAAAAATCCTGGAATTATGGGTCAATGGTTTTCAGGTACTTATGAAATATGGGTAGGTTCTTATCAAAGAAATAAATATTATCCCTATGTTATTAAAATTACTAAAGAAGAAGATTGATATATTCCCTGGGGTGAAGTTATGGAGATTTTCATTTTAAGAATAATTCTTGGTTCAGCGAAAAGAACAAAAGTAAAGATAATTTCAGTATTTATTTGGTACTGTCAGTTCTGAAATTTTATTTATAATTGACCCGTCCGTTAGCGTAGCTCCCCCGGAGGGGGAATATGATATTAGTCTTCTATAAAATTACGCTTTTTTTCATCTTCAATCCACTTCTTAAAATACTTAATTTCTTTTTCTACATATTCTTTGTGTTGCAGAAGGTCTATTGTATTAAAAATTGGTTGTAATGATTCAAGATATTCTATGATTTTATGTGTTGCTTCAATATTCTTAGAGCTACTCAAAATATAATCTTCTGAGGAAATTTCCTTATCATTCTTAACATAAGGTTCTAGGGGAAGTTTCTTAAAATCCTGAAAATTTTGATTGTTCTGACAAAATAGATCGATAAATTGATAACGTCTTTCGTAGGGAAATGTTGTAGTTACGCTAAACAATAATTGCATCAAATCAATATCTGTATATCTATTTTTAATCAGACTTTTTAGCAGTTGATTTTGTCTATCCTCAAAAACAACTTTCTCTTCTTCTGTTACTTCCAAAAAAAATATTCTTTCGAGGATAGTATTACTAAATCCAGAGTTAGATAATTCTTTTTCTTTCTGATAAATATGCTCAACTACTAGAGTGATTAATTCCTGATAATTTTCAGATTGCCAAAGAAATGTATAGTTTAGGTCATCTTGGAAGTTTGAGAACTTTCTTTCCTCATCGTATACCCAGTCAATATATTCAATTATAAAATTTTGGTCAGCAGCAAGAATGCGAGTAAATATGTCTTCAAAATTAGATGAATACCTCGGAATTTTTTGACTTAAGAAATATATTTCTTTTAGGACATCAAGTTTTTCTGTGAATAGCTGAATTAAAAGCTGATTTGCTTTAGTGTAAGGATTAAATAAAGACGTAAAAATATCGGAATAATTTATCTCTTCATTAATCTTACTTACCATAATTTCTGTCACCTTAGCAAATAGATTGAACAGTTCAATTGAAAGCTGATTTGCTTTAGTAAAAGGATTAAACAAACACTTAAAAGGAATAAAATTATCTATCTCTTCATTAATCTTACTCAGAATAATTTCTGTTACCTGAGCAACTACATTTTTATCTATGTGACGATATTTAAGAAGAAAGTCAAAATCTTGTGGCATTTCACTAAGTTTGCTTTCCCTATATAAGTTATAGAGTTTCTCCAAATAATCGGATGTAATTTTATCTTCAGGTAGTAAGTTGTAAAATCCAAATAACCATTTTCTTTTTGAAGCAAAATCAAATTGATTGAGCAATTCAAAAGCTTTTTCAACTCCAGAAATTTCTATTAACTTCTGAACTAATGGAAATGGAAAGTTATTAATTTGAAAAGGATCGGCACGTTTGAGATAATCTTTCAGCACATCTAAATAAAGCTCTGATTTTTTGCAGGCAATAAAAATAAATACTTCTACTACTTTATGACTAGGAAATTCAGGTACTTTATAAGTAGGAGATTGAAAATCGTAATTGTTTTTCAGTTCTGTTACAGCTTTGATCTCATGGCATTTAGCAAAGAAATCCTGATAATCCTTAAAATCGTAATTGGCAAAATATTCTTTGATTTGATTTTGCTTAAATTTATCATATTCTTTCCAGTCTAAGTTTAAGTTTTTTCCCTTATTTCTATCAGCTAAAAGTATCCTAGACAGCTCATAAGTTTCATTGACAAATCGTTCTCTTAGTTCATTATTAAATTCAATTTGACGAGACTCTAGAAAATCCAAATATTTCTGAACTATAAGACAATGAGAATAATCTTTAGGATTTAACTGATTTGCAATAAAGTCAAGCACTTCTAGAGTATCCTGCTTAATAATTTCACCGACAGGAAAATTAGAATATGATTTGCTATATTGATGAATTATATTGATTACCTCTTTCTCAAAAATATCTATCTGATAAAGCTGAAATACTCCCTGCCAAATTTTCTGTCTCAAATTAAGTAATTCTGGTGTAGGTAGTGGGGGAAATTGACGCAATAAAAACTCTCTTTTATTTTTAAGCTTAGAAGTATTAAATTCAAGTTTGAGATATTTTTCCGCTACACCAAAAAATAGTTTGACAAATAATTTGTTTTTTCCTTGATTTACTTTTTCCAGTAGCTTGTCAATGACTATAGACTGACTAATAAATTTTGTTATGTAGGAATCATATTCAAATCCAAACACCTCAATAAGAAGGCGAAACACCTGTAATAGTTCCTGTGGTTTTTTTGTCAGATATTCAAACAGCAAATCTATAGCAATCTGAAAATTTTGTTCGTCAAAATTACTCGATAAACTAAGTAAGTCGAGAATAGAATATGGTGGAATGTCAATATTAGAATTAGACGGAATATCTAAAGTTGAAATATCTACTGATTCGACTTCCATCTGGTCAATACAATTTTTAGCATATATGAGAATTTCTGTCTGTTTAAAAAACCAAAAAAGTTTCATCAGTTGAATTAAACTCTTCTCCTCTTTTGCCTCCTCATAAATTTTCCAAACTCTGTCTACATCTGGACTAAGTATTTTGATAATCTTCCCACTATCAAAAGCATTTAAAACAGGATTAAGAGCATCAACAAAATTATATTGAAACTGAGGAAAGAAATTATCTAAGAGAACGGAAAATTTCCACAATTTCTCCTTGAAAAAAGTAAGATAAAACAGATATGTAGCTAGAACCTGGTCAGATATTCTGGCAATCTCATCTTCATACATATCTACTAACTCAAATTCATATAATTTACGAACTGCTTCCCAGAAAATTTCCCTGTCAATTTTGAATGCTGTTTGAATCCTTTCCATCATTTCATCGTTAGACTTATCTACTACTTGAAAAAAGGCAACAATACCAGCAACTTCCAATAAACTTCTATCCCTAAAATCTGTAATATCTTGTCTAATTGAAGAATAATATATATCGTAAATATCAGATACATTGCTGATACTTTCAATGGTTTTTTCTCGCTCTACTACCAAAGCAGTCATTATTGCCAGACGAGGATTACCTTGAGCTATATCAACAATTCTTTCTATATATAATTGATTCTGAATTTTGTATTCTTCTTTAACTATTTGCTCAATTTGCTTATCTGTTAATGAGTCAATTTTTACTAGCTCTAAATTATTATCATAAGAACGCGCTACTTCTTTAATTTGCTCAACTGCATAGTCACGAACCGTAGCGATTATTTTAGTTTGCTGATTTTCACGTTTATCAAAAAGAAGATGAATAAAATACTCAAAATTTTTGACCCGGTTAGCATCATCTAAAAAAATTAGATAACTTCCATCATCTGATAAATAAACACGGATATCCTCATAAATATCGACTCCTTTATCAAAAATACACTTAACTTTGTACTCAGAATATTTCTCTAAAAATTTCCTACAACACTCTAAAACAAGTCGAGATTTACCTACTCCTGCTTTACCAGAAACTATAACTAGATTATTTTCCTCAAGTCCTTGTAATATTTCCTTTATTTCATTTTCCCGAAAGCAAAACTTTGTATCTAGAGGAGCAACAAATTTTCTTTTATTATAAGTAGTAATAAACTCATCAAGATCAACTATTTGACCAGTATCTACCTCAACTCCAAGAAAATCTTTAGCAATACCAGGATAATTTTGATAAAGGTCAAAAGAAATAGAGTCAATATCAAATATATCAAGTTCAACTCTATGCTTGTGACATTTCTCTTTCAGAGAATTCTCTTCTTCTGTAGTCAGAGTAGAATTATGGCATAAAACAATCTTTTCTATTTCTGTTATTGATATTCCAGTTTTTTCCTCATCAAAACATTTGCCGAGGTCTTTCTTAAATTTTTCACAGACTCCTTTTTTCTCTGTTGTATATTCTGCCAAAATATACTTTCCATTTTCCAGAATAATTAAAGTATCTGGAGTTCCTGTTCTTGTTTTGTTAGCTCCTGACACAGACCCTAATGATTTAATTGATTTAACCTGTTCAATTTTTTTATGAAGGTAAACATCAGCAAATTTTTGAAACTCACCACCACTTAATTCTTTGAGTTTATTTTGAATTTCATTAATTTTTTCAATAGTAATTTTATAGAGATAAAAATAATATCTTCTTCCTCAACTTGAAAGTAGCGATCGCCTTTCTGTGCTATCTCTATTTTAGCAATTAAATTTTTACTCTCAAGTGCCAAAAAGTAATATCTGGAGTTCCTTTTCTGATTTTTTTTAGTTCCCGATACAGACCCTAATGATTTAATTTACTTAACTTGTTCAATTTTTTTATGAAGGTAAACATCAGCAAATTTTTGAAACTCACCACCACTTAATTCTTTGAGTTTATTTTGAATTTCATTAATTTTTTCAATAGTAATTTTATAGAGATAAAAATAATATCTTCTTCCTCAACTTGAAAGTAGTGATCGCCTTTCTGTCCTATCTCTATTTTAGCAATTAAATTTTTACTCTCAAGTGCCAAAAAGTAATATCTGGAGTTCCTTTTCTGATTTTTTTTAGTTCCCGATACAGACCCTAATGATTTAATTGATTTAACCTGTTCAATTTTTTTATGAAGGTAAACATCAGCAAATTTTTGAAGCTCACCACTACTTAATTCTTTGAGTTTATTTTGAAGTGTGATTAATTTTTTCAATAGTAATTTTATAGAGATAAAAAAAATATCTTCTTCATCGACTTGAAAGTAGCGATCGCCTCTCTCTATTTTAGGAATTAAATTTTTACTCTCAAGTGCCAACTGGAGTTCATTTTCTTATTTTTTTTTTAGTTCCAGGTGCAGACCCTCATGATTTAACCAACTTGACCTGTTCAATTTTTTTTGAAGGTAAACATCAGCAAATTTTTGAAGCTCACCACTACTTAATTCTTTGAGTTTATTTTGAAGTGTGATTAATTTTTTTCAATAGTAATTTTGTAGAGATAAAAAAAATATCTTCTTCATCGACTTGAAAGTAGCGATCGCTTCTCTCTATTCTCTCTATTCTCTCTATTCTCTCTATTTTAGCAATACAGATAAAAATAATTATTCTTCCTCAACTTAAAAGTAGCGATCGCCTTTCTCTCCTATCTCTATTTTATATGAAATCTGGTTATACAATTATCCCACTCTCTACTTCCATTCAACACAGACAAAAAATGTAGGTATATCCCCAGATAATTCCCACTCTTATTCTTCCTTTCTTCTTTCTCTTTTCTCCTGAATAATACGATAACGAACTATCCAGAATATTTTGAAAAGTTTGCCTCTATAAATGTAGCTGAAAACTATAAGCACTCGAAGGAAAAGGCGCGGAAATATCAAAAGCTTAAAACTCAGACAACACAAAATTTTTTCTTCTGTCCTAGATAACTAAAACCTTCTATCCTAGATAACTAAAGCCTTCCTCCTCCTACTCACTTCAGACAATAAAAAAGAGCTAGAGATACCTACACAAATAAAACATCCCTAACTCTTAGTTTTTTCCACTTATATTTTATAAATTTATCCTTTTCTTTTGGGTTTAATAACCCATCATCACTCGCGGTTTTTACAATTGGTTGAGGTTTAAATCCCTTCCACTTTTTCCAATTTCAGTCTTTCTTTCTTCTTCCTTCTTCTCACGTTTCAGAAGCAGAAGATTGACTGAGAAAAGGAGTCAAATAAGCAACCAAAGCACCAATCAGAAAAGCTGCTACATTACGAGTCAATGGCAACCAATCTGAAGTTCTCGTCACTACTGGGCCAATTCCGAAAGCAATGAACAAAATTCCCCACAATGGAGAAAATATTAACGCCCACTGCCAAGAAAAAGCTTGGTCCGGTTTCCGGGGTTGAGCTGCAAAACCACAAATTACTCCGCCAAGCGCTGATGTAATTAAAGTTAAAATCCATTGCTCCCTTGGTAAACCTGGTACAACATTACAACCACCTTGACGTAAACAAGTTTTGATAGATTCTAATGATTGGATAATAGATTGGTCTTCACCTTGGTCTCGCACAAAAAATTGATTACCGTAGCGAGTTTGTAACTCCACCCAAAATGTCCGAGGTAGAAATTCATAGAGAGCGCGACCCACATTAAAGTTCAGAATATTACCACCACGGGAGTCAGCTACTAATAAGACACTTCTATTATCAAGTTCCCAAAAATCTTTAACTGCTCTACCAGGAGTACGGTCAAATTGAGTCAAAACCCTCAGTTTCCAACCAGTTTCAGTTTCAAATTGCTCTAAATCTTTGGCTAGTATATCTTCTTGAATGTCTGTTAAGTTTCTTGCTAAGTCAATAATTGGTGTTTGCTCTTCAGGAAGTAACTGAGGATTATCATAAGCATTGGCAACTCCAGGAGTTAGAGCAAAAATTGATAATGCCACGAAAATTACTGTAATTAATACAGAAAAATTTTTCAAAAAGTTTTTTTTCATTTTATCTTTAGTTTCAAACTTAAAAGTGGACAGTAAATGCTTGTATTAAAAAAAGTTCAGAAAAATCTCATATTTCTTTACATTTATTTACTTTAACTTACATTTGTATAAAATGTAGAGCAAATATTAATATTTTTGAAACTTTTGACTGAATAATATTGACTATTGGTAATACAAATAAGAATATAATTATGTATTAAAGATCACTATTTTTATTTTTTATCTCAACGTTGGTTGAAGACCCGCGCTCTCCCGTTGGCGGAGCCTAGCGGCAGCTATTAGGGGAACATCGGGATGAATGCGAGCGCATTCCGGAGGAAAAACCAATCAATCTTGCAGTTTTACAGATAATTTGTTAAAATAGAGGACTAAACCAAAAACCAAGGTTGAGATTACTATTGTTTTTTTCAAGTCCCGTCGCCGAGGGGCACGCCTCCTCCGGAGGAGCTGCGCTAACGGAGAGGTTAAACGGACACAGAGGAAGCGTGTTTACTGGCATTGCCAGCATTTTCCAGTGAGGTGTCAACCCGCCCTGAGTCGTTCAGTCAGCTTAGTCTGTTTGATTGGTGGATGGGAATCGGTGCGCTGTCTCGCAGAGCAGCGTCGGGAGGATGTCAATAAAATAATATGGGTCTAAAACCCAGCCTTTTAAGGGGAAATATTTTTGTAGAGTTGCTCAAATCCCCGGTATAAAAATCACTTCTGACTTGGGGACTTCTGACTTGGGAACTTCTGACTTCGTTAAGCTCACCTACTTAATATTAGAGTTAAGTAGGGCTTGCTGATTAAATATCAAAGCATTGACTGATATTGGTTTTAGCATTTTTTGGTTAAAAAAAATTTCAGCTTTTCAGCTCAAAGAGCTGCATAAAGCTAGTATTTTGGGATGATTATGGCAGAACAATCTTGGGACAATTTTTCCGACTACCTCCTCTATAATTCCCATTTCTCCTGTCTTCCCCTCCTCGGAGGGGTTAGGGGTGGGTTGTCTCCTATCTCCTGTCTCCTACCTCCTACCTCCTACCCCTACTAAAAGATTTATTCAGCAAACCCTAAGTAGCAGAACTCTAGATTTCACTCAACCAACTTGCGGCCAAAGCAATTGCTAAAGCATCAGCAGCATCATCTGGTTTAGGAATCTCATCTAAATCTAATTCTCTTGCTACTGCTTGTTGAACATCAGATTTATTTGCATTGCCATAACTTGTTAGTGCTTTTTTAATTTGTGCAGGTGTAAACTCTATTAATGGAATTCCATGTTGGGCTAATACTAACATTAAAATTCCTCTAGCTTGGGCAACTAAAATTGTATTGCCCATACGATAAAAAAATAGTTTCTCTGTAGCTGCTAAGTCTGGTTTAAAGGTATTAAATATCGTATGTAAATCTTCATAAATTGTGATTAAACGCTCGCCCATTTCTTGTTTTTTTGTGGTTTTAATCACTCCAAAATCAACTAGAGAAGTAGAGTCTATCTTGTCTGTTTTTGAATTATAAACACATTTAATTACTCCAAATCCTAATATTGCAAGACCTGGATCTAATCCAATAATTAACTTTTCCAATTTTAGACTTTTGATTCTTATAGTAAATTTGTTGGTTGTAGGGAATCGGATAAAATTATCAGCTCTTATCCAATATTACATTTTGTCAGTTTTTCCGCTATATAATACCAAATCTCAAAAGTCTTGCTACATCTCCTTGAGAGTAGGGAGTAGGGAGTAGGGTTAAAAGACATAAGATATGTTGGTGTAATGACGATAATCGTTACAAACACTGCTGAAACATTATTATTACTTAATAACTGAAGTTCATCGGAAGTATAGCATTATTTTTGGGAATTAGTATAAGGAATGCCTAAATTCCGAACATGAGTAGTAGCTCTAATTTTTCTATGGTGTATCTGCCATTATTTAATAAAGTACCTGGTTGCCAGTTGTTCATCATTGTTAAATTCATAACTTAACTTAAGTGAAAAAAATCATAAAGTGGTGCATCTCAATATTTGTAAGTTGAGGACTCAGGTAAGCAGATAATAAAAGTTTCAGGGGTGCATCTCAATTTTGAATAAAGCCAAAAAATTATCGCTTTTAGGCAATAGGCAACAGCTCATCTGGCAACAGGCAACAGGAAATATATAGGAAAAAAGTATTGTTGCAAATATGAGATGCACCCAGTTTCAGCCTTAGATAAAACCTGTTTTTATAAATTAGTATTAGTCGCTTTGTAGGTGTTTTGACTATAACTATTTTTTTTAATTTGGTATCAATAATTTTTAATCTCTCAATCTTGAGAATACAATAGGACTAATTGTGACTAATACTGTCACTAATAAAAGTGCTATTTTTTGTTCAAAAGTTGTCCTTTCGCAAACTTCTCCAAAACCTATAGTTATAAAAGCTGTGCGACTATCCTTCTTGCGCCACATGAGATTGCTTCCTTCCACTCCGTTCCAGTCGCAATGACGAATACAGTGACTAATTACCCATATTCTATATAACTGCTAATTGCTATATTAAAAGATTTAATATTTTTAATTCTCTGAAAAACCAGCCATAATTTAATCAAAATAGGAGAAGCACTGATAAGAGTTTTTCATAATTGTTAAATAGCTAATTTTTCACCTCAAAAAATCGCTTTTATCAATCTGCTTCTCCCTAAAAAATTCAACTACAATTAACGAAGATTAATTATTAAATTATCCTTCTACATCTGCCAATCCAAAAACTCGATTAAAAACTTTCTTTACCTTATCACCAGAATCAATACTTTCCAATGGATCTTTTCGTAGTCGATGCCTTAAACACATTGTAATAACACGACCAATATCTTCCACCGTCACTTCTGTCTTACCCTCAAAAGCAGCTAGAGCTTTTGCCGCACGGTTAGTAACAATATCTCCCCGTAAACCATCCACATCTAACTCAGAACAAACTTGAGAAATTTTCACTCGTAAATCATAATCAACTTCCACTGACTTCAGCTTTTGTTGAGCACCTACAAGCTTATCTTGTAATTCTTCCTGTTGTATTTGGTAATTTAATAAAAATTCTTGAGAATTTTGGTCAAAAGCTGAACGTTGCTCAACAATTTGAACTCGTAATGAAGGGTCTTTAACAGTCCTAATTTCGGCGTGCATTCCAAATCTGTCCAGTAATTGAGGCCGTAATTCCCCTTCTTCTGGATTTCCCGAACCCACAAGCACAAAACGAGCAGGATGACGAATAGAAATACCCTCCCTTTCTACAGTATTCCACCCACTGGCTGCTGAGTCAAGCAAAACATCAACTAAGTGGTCATCCAAAAGATTAACCTCATCAACATATAAAATGCCACGATTTGCCTTAGCTAATAATCCAGGTTCAAAAGCTTTGACCCCTTCTGATAAAGCCTTTTCAATATCAATAGTACCACATACCCGGTCCTCAGTAGCCCCTAATGGTAAGTCCACCATTTGGACTTTTCTTTTAACTATGGCAATTTCTTGCTGTTGTGCCAATCTATCTTGGACAGCATCACTCATTAGATCGGGGTCTTGAGGGTCGCTGTTGAAAGGATCGTCTAGAACAATGTCAATTTCTGGGAGCAGATCGGCTAAAGCACGGATAGTAGTAGATTTACCAGTGCCACGATCGCCCATAATCATCACACCCCCTATTTTGGGGTCAATTACATTTAATAACAAGGCCAGTTTCATTTCTTCCTGGCCGACAATTGCAGTGAAGGGAAAAACAGCCCGAATTCTGGGGACGGCTGGTTTAACAGATGTATTTACCTTATTATTGGCTTGAGCGGTTGGACTCACAGTAGACTCTAAATTCTGATTACTAATTTTTATTTTTGCACATTGACGGACAATTAGAGTTTATTACTGTACTTTTATCTATATGTAGGGTTTGCGCTTCACTAGTCTTTTAGTAGGGGTAGGAGACAGGATACAGGATACAGGAGACAACCCACCCCTCGCCCCTCCCAGGAGGGGAGAAATGGCTTGGGAGGGAGGAGGTAGGAGCAAGAATTGTCAGAGTGATTTTTCTGCCCAACTATGCGCCTAAAATACGCTCCATGCATGAGCATGAAGAGCTGAAAACCAGGAACTTTTTAAAGGCCCAAGAAAGGCACTTGTCTTTGATATGTCAATGCTTTTAGATTTAATCAGCAAGCCATGTATTTGACACTCCACGGGATAAATCCGCGTGGATTCGTTACTAGGAGTTGTAAATCGGGTTAAAACCACGATTTTCACATTGCTCGTAACAACCACATTGCCAGTACCGTACCGTAGTACGTATACAGCAGCAGTCCACGCTTACGGTGCCAATTGCCACTACTCTCTCCGGCCAAAAGACCATTGAGGCTACTTTTTAAGTTTTCAAGTTAATTATAACACATTTTTTGACTACGGATTAAAATCCGCGCCCGTCGTTTCCATCCACCGCTTAAAAGAGGGTGGTTTCCCACTTACCGAAATTTTACGATGAAAGGGAAGAGGGAATAGGGAATAGGGAATAGGGAACGGAGAAGACAAATGTCTGTGCAATATTTGCGTAGCGCTATAGATAAAATGCTCTAAAATGCCTATGTTTACTCCTAGTATTATTGATAGAAATTATGACAAGCCAAAGTTCGACTCCAGTAATTGTTAATGGTGCTGCGGGCAAGATGGGCCGTGAAGTAATAAAAGCTGTAGCAAATGCTAGTGACATGACTCTTTTTGGTGCCATAGACCGCCAACCTGAGTATCTTGGTAAAGATGCTGGCGAATTGTGTGGTTGTGGAGAACTAGAAGTGCCAGTGATGGATGATTTACAGGGGATGTTAGTCATGGCCGCCCAGGAAAAACAACCAGCAGTAATGGTTGATTTTACTCACCCAGATAGTGTTTATGAAAATGTTCGTTCTGCTATTGCTTATGGTGTCAGACCAGTGGTAGGAACTACAGGTCTTAGTCCAGAACAAATTCAGGACTTAGCAGAATTTGCAGAAAAAGCCAGTATTGGTACACTAATAATTCCTAACTTCTCTATTGGTATGGTTTTGCTCCAACAAGCAGCGATCGCCGCTTCCCAGCATTTCGATCATGTAGAAATTATTGAGTTACACCACAATCAAAAAGCTGATGCTCCTAGTGGTACTGCAATTAAAACTGCACAAATGCTATCAGAACTAGGAAAAACTTACAATGTACCTAATGTTGAAGAAACAGAAAAAATAGAAGGGGCCAGAGGTTGTTTAGCAGACGAAGGAATTAGGATTCATAGTGTACGCTTACCTGGTTTAATTGCTCATCAAGAAGTAATATTCGGTGGGCCTGGTCAAATTTATACCTTACGACACGATACATCAGATAGGTCTTGCTATATGCCTGGAGTTTTGTTAGCCATTCGTAAAATCCAATCTTTAACCAAACTAATCTATGGTTTAGAAAAGGTACTTTAGACTAAGAACTACTGCGCCTACTACGTCTACTTTGGCGAGAACGAGTGGAGATATCGTATTCTAAAACTGCACCTATGCCAAACAAAATCGCAGTAAATACAAAGAATACCTCTAATAAACCCCCACTTTCATAATCTCCTTCAATGCGGGAATCTGACCACTTAAAATACATATCAGCAATGTAAAGTGAAAATGTAGCAGCAGCAATCATCCGCCAAGACTGAGAAAAACGTCCACCCCAAAAAGCTAGAAGTAAAGCAGTAGCAATAATTAGTAAAAATACATCAGCAATGATATAGAACAAGTTTATGCTATAAGCAAATGGTTCTAACTGTCTATCTATACTTAGTACCCAAGACGGAGCCAAATTGGCCGATACTTCTTCTATATCTACCTCTTCTAAAACTGAAGTATCTGGAATAGATAATAGGCCAAATAATGAAGGATCGGCGACCCAAATAGCCAAAGCAATTCCTGCAACTGCTACTCCTGCCAAAACTCCCCACTGCCAAAATTCTAGATTTAGTCGTTTGGAAGTGACAGCCAAAGTCATACCCCAACCAATGAACAGGTAAGAAAAAATGTAGAAAATATCTGCTAGTGAAACATCGGGGTCTAGTTCCCAAAGTAGTTCCCAACAACCAAAAACTACACCAGCAATAAAGTAGAATAATAATCCTAGACCAATGCCCATCCATACATTGCGCCCACTAACCATTTGAGGACTTTGCCAATTTCTCAAGCAAACTATAGAGGCTAATAAGTAAGCTCCCAGTTCAAATATGTAAGTACCAACAGAGTACCAAAAAGGTAATTCTTCGCCTGGTAAAGGCACACTAAACAGAAGAAAAAATAATAGGGCAAGTACACCCCAAATAAGACCAGTAATTACAATAGTCTGGGCTGAGAATAAGGACTTAGTAAGGGATGTAGATGATTTTTCTGAAGTGCTGCTCATAGGAATATTCTCATCAAGCTTAACTTTGGACACATATTTTTTCTCCATTTTTCACCATTTTTAGTCTTTTTTTGAGATTTATCAAAGGTATTAAGGAGATAAAAATAGACTTACTTTGTTTTTTTGACCGATCAATATTAAAGAAATAGACTTTTTTCATCAATCAAATTTAAATTAATGAATTTAACCTAGTATTAATTAAGATTGGACAAAAGAAGATCTTGATAGACTCTTTGATTTTAAATGCTGTTTAAACAGATAAATACGATCTGATGCCAAACTTATTATGTAGCAACATTTTATTTTATTTAGACCGACCAATATCAATTTTTTACCGAAAAATTGTGGGTATGCGCCTCCCCTTTTAAGGGGATAAAAAAAGAGAATATTTCAGATTTCAATCCCAAGGCTTTCCTAGGTCATGCTGCGCAAACAGATAGAGGTACTGATAACTGATAACTGAAATGACCTAACTCCAGAAGTGATACTGGCAAACTTTTTAAATTACTTTACTGCCCATTGTTTACCTTCAGGAAATTGATTTAGCCAAGCCATGAACTGAGTTTTCTCAGAATTAGGCATAGATTCTAAGATTTCATCAATACCTTCAGCAAAATTGGAATTACCAAAATATTGTTCACCTAAATGATGGACTTCTTGCAGTAAAGTGTATAGATGAACTTCCCGCCAAGAAGGTAGTGGTAATTTTTTCACAGGATCGACAGTTAATAAAGCTTTAGTTGCATCAGGAGAATCAGTGTTAGGAAAGTTTCTGTTTTGAAGAAGCTTGGTAAAATCCTTATGAAAGGACTTGGCCTGTCGATTACCTAATAAATCTTCTACATCAAAGTAAAGAGCTTGTACTAGCAACAAACAACCTTGAATAAAGGAAGGAGTAATGGCATCCTCATCTTTTGAGTCTTCATTACTAAGTTGCTCTAAGCGGACTTTTCCCCAAACACTATATCGATCAGGTTCCTCTAGTAAAACACAAGCTTTACCACGATTATCTGTTAAATCCCGCCAGAAGGATCTAGCTTCTTCAGCTTGCTCGGCCTTAAAAAGACTGATTAAGCGAAAAGTTTGCCCTTGATAACTAAGAATAGGGATCTGTTGATCCTTTTTTGGGTGTTGAATACTTGTAATTTCAACATCTTGCCTTTTCAGAATAAACATGACACTTTACATTTGACTCCCATAATTACCTGGGGTACTATTGGGTAATTGTAATCTGTTTGAGATTTGTTAACATTTGTTTACAAATACTTCCTGTTTCTAGCTAGAAGTGTCGGCACCACCTAGTCCACAGGGTTTGACTGTCACACCTGACCACCAATTAAAAACACGATCTGAAAAAAATTTCTATTTTCTTCCCTAGTTAGCTCCCTAGTTAGAATGGTTTGATCAGCTTTCAAAGCATTTAGCATATCCTTACCAATAATTAATGAATCCTCTCGCATAGATTTAATTTTATGTATATTTTTCTATAAAAGTAATAGGTATTTTGGCAAGCAAAGTTTTAAGCTATGCTTTGCTGATATACAACTTGCGATTTTTCAATCTATATGTGGTATTAGTAAACAAGTAGTAATTTTTACAACTTGCCTCCTAAGCATAAATAAGGATGTACTCATAAATATCTTTACATATTTAGGACTACCCTATAAATAATATAACTCCCTCAAACAAAAGCTAAAATTGTATTGGATATTGTTAATGTTATAGATATTATGAAAGATTTACCATACTTTATAATACTATTGTGTCGGAGGTTAGGGCAATTAAACTCTTGGGGCGTGGAGTATCAAATAACTATCACAAAAATAGAATTTTAGAGATTTTTAATTTTTTGGGGGGTCATTTGACATAATAATTATCCTTAAGGATAATATTATTCTCAATTCTTAAGATACTTGTACTTAAATTAATCTCAAGATCGATGATCGACTTGCGTATTTGGAGATTTGCCAACTAAATGTCGCTCTTGGCCTCCCATTATCATCTCCGATTTAACGGCAGAGGAATCGTCACCTGCAAAAAAACTCATCTCTACAGTAAAGTAAAAAGAATTATGCTATAATTAATCTCATCAGGATTAGCAATAATAGGCACCTGATTGCAGAACCGAGGCAACTCAAGCTCTGGGGTTCAACTGGTGAAGTCCTAGCAATTTCCGATTTGTCGGTAAAATCTTGAAGGTAGCTAGGTGAGTGCAGAACTGGACAGTACAAAATGGCAGTTGGTCTCATCGTTGCTGCCTGTGGACGCTCGCGAGGATGCTCAACCAGCAGAAGCAGGAAGCCCTTTTCCGTGAGGGAGGGAAGCTCTCGTTAAGCTAGCGCTATAACGAGGGATAATGTCATTTAGAATAATAAAGAGTAATTTCAATCTGATGGTTGAAAATTGGGTGCGTAACTCAGTTGGATAGAGTAGCGACCTTCTAAGTCGCGAGTCGCAGGTTCGAATCCTGCCGCACCCGTAGATGCTGAATTTAAAAGTTTCCTAGATACAGCAAATATTTTAGGTTTTCTCTAGTTACCTCCTTGACTATTGAGTTTAAATCTCAGTCACAGCAATAATTTAGCTTTTGACCTTTCATTTTAGACTTTTGGCTTTTATGATATAACTGCGATCTAGCACTAATTTCATATAAACTGTGGATTGATTCATACCACTAGGAGAACATTGTAAACAAAAATGGAAATAGGTCAGAAAGTAAAAGTAAAAGGTATCAAACAAAAGCCTATACCACCTGCAACTATCATTGACCAACTGAAGAAAAGTCCAATTGGTACAATAAAGGAATTCAGAATGGTAGACGGTAGTGGAATCGGCTTTTGGGTCGAATTTGAAGAAAACATAGGTACTTGGTTTTTTGAAGAGGAATTAACGCCTATCTCTTAACAGCTTTGAAAAACCTAGCCAAAGAAAGGACATTTCTAAGGTTGTCTCTCAAGGGTTGCAGATCGAGTCTGAAGTGACTACGTTGGCAGGTCACGACCACCATAAGTGAACTCCAGCACATAAGCTGGTCGCTCTAAATTAAGGACAGCGTTTAATAGCGCCAATTGGAAGTGGGTTTGACACCGAAGCGTGTTTAGAGCATGAACAAGCCTGGCCAACACGATCGAGGAACACTTTACTGAAAAGGAATAGACACCACAATGTCTAATTAAAAGTTGTGCATAAATAAAGATGGTTATACCTATACATTATTGTCCACAATTGTCTATAAATGTCCAGGAAAATGCTGTCTAAAACTTAACAGATGCTGTAGCAGAAGGAAGAAGGAAGAAGGCAGAAGGAAAAATCTGATGTTGTCTGAGTTTTCCGCTTTTGATATGTCCTCTTCTTTCCTTCGACTGCTATCTAAAATGGAGCTTTGAGGACTCCCGGTATAATCTCCGATTTACCGGGAGATGAATCGCGACGAAAATAAAAACAGATACTGACCAAGACTAGCAAGAGTTTAACTTAACATCACACTCAGATAGAACCCACATTTTGCACTACAAAATGTAGTATACAATCAGGAGGACTGAGTCATATCATGTCCGGTTGAATAGTTACACTTTGGAGGAGTTCATTAATGGATAATGGATAATGAATAATGGATAATAATTACCTCTGGTTAAAACCGTTACGGAATTGAATATCAGGAAATATTATTTCTTCTCTTGGTCTCATGGATATGGCGAGGTCTCCTCGCCATCCCACCCTGCGGGAAGCTACGCTTTTTCCTGACGGAATGCTCCGCAAACATGTCGCGTAGCGTTAACGGAGTTGTGCGCCAGCAAAACGACCGCTTTTTCCCCTTAAAAGGGGAGGCTTCAAGGCGCGAATTATTTAATTATTAATTATTAATTATTCGGTAATATAGAAAAAAAGTATTGCTTTTAGTATCAATTTATATCATAAATTACTGATCCCTATTATATAGAATCCGGTTATATACTATATGTTTATAACCATACTTCAAGCCTTCCATCTCCTCTACTCCCCTACTCCCTTACTCCCCTACTCCCTTACTCCCCTACTCCCCTACTCCCCCAACTATATAATTAAGTGTTCAACTGCATTTGATATTAGAGCGGGAGCAAGATGCTCCCACTGACTATACCGTGAGCAAAATTATCAGAACGGGAGCAAGATACTCCGACTGATTATACCATTACAATGTATCACTAGAAGCTTTTAACTCACAAACCATTCCAGAACAAGCGGGGTCTTGGGGTCCCATCTCTGGTAATTCACTCGCTAACACATAAGCATTCATCAACTCGGAAAAATTATCGGACTTGCGACGACGCAATACATCTTCTTGCATTTTTTCATATTCCTCCTGAGATATGTGTTCAAATGGCAACCGGGGAAACGGTGCATCAAACCGCGCTAACAACGCTGAGGAAATATAACCCTCGTCATCGCGAATTGCTTCATAAATGCGTTTGCCCAAAGGTTCAATTTCTGCTTCCGTTAATAAAATGGTACTACTGCTGTTGTGAGTCGTCCAATGTTGTTGTACTCCCATGTAAAAATCAAACATAGCAGTAGCGCTGAACTTCTCAATGGCAATCTCTTCAACTCCAGGTAAATCTATCCAAGATACCTGTACTGGAATTTCTACTAACCATTCTTTAGCGCGATCGTCAAAAGGATCGTTCAGTAAATTTCCATTTTCATCTTTGCTTGACTGCCCAGGAATCACGGAATAACCGTAGTCAAGACAAGCTAATGCTACGGGGTCATTTTTGGCAAAAGTAATCCGTCGTACCCACCACAACCCAAAAGGAGGATGCCAACCGGGAGCTGCATTTGTTAGCAGAGATTTGGTGCCACTGGGTTGAACTGTTGTACAACGGTTTGGACGTTTGAGGTTGTGGCGATCGCAATAATCCCATACTCCCCGATGTACTATTTCGCGCCAACGGGTCAAATATTCTGCTTCCTGTTGTTTAAATTCTAGACCTTGAATAGTTGCTGGACGACCTGCTTGCCACCAACGCAACCATTCAATGCCAAAAGCTTTTACAAAAAAGTCAAATAAACCTGTGAAAGATACTCCCACAATTGGGTCTAATTCTCGACTATAACGATAGCGAGGTTCGACGAATTTATGGTTAAGTAAGGTTGCCACAGAAAGGGCGCCTGCGGTAAAAGCTTCTTCTTGTTCTTTGTGGTTATTTGGGTCAATTTGATTGAGATGAATTTCTGACAAATTACAATTTCCTGTCAAGGTATTGCCAAAAACACCTTTATGAAATTCTGGTTCTTCAAAACAATAAGTGTCATGTATTCCTGGTAATTCTTCAACACTTTCAATTGTTTGATTGTTCTGTTTTAACTCTGTAGACTGGGCATCTTGCCCGGTCATCAATTTACAAGGAATTTCACTACAATCAGTTATTTGTAAGTAGTAAAGGTCTTTATTTCTTTCTCTTAAATTTGTAGTAGAACCGCGACTTGTCATTGAATTTACTGATGCACGAATACCACATTTTGTCAACAGTAATTGTAGTCTTTTTGCCTGCTCATAATCAGACAAATAAATTATAATTCCATGACCTTTAGTATTAGAACCGTCTGCATCTGCTAATCCGGCGATAAAAGCTAGAATAGCTGGTTTATTCCAATTAGCAATGGTATTTAAAGCATCAGGTTCAGTTTGTAGACGACGCAGTAATTCTTCAGAGAATCCTAAATCTGTGACATCAACAAAAGCAGGTAGATAATTATAGTTTCGTTCTACTGACTTATTACCAGCAACAATTAATTCAGCTTTGTGAGAATCAAGCCGAATTTTAGCATTACCATTTTTGTCTAATGTTCCATCACCTACTGCCACGCCTAGTGTATAGGCGTAAGATAAATTGATAGAATTTCCATCCTGATAATCTATGACAAAAGGTTCGGTATGTAAAACATATTTGCTATGAGTTAGCAAATCTTTTGTTTGTACTTCTTGATAGTTTTTACCAAACCTATCTTTAACAAAAAATCGGTGATATTCTGTCACATCTAGATAGGAACCATCCCCAAATTTAACCCGGTATAATTTTCTGTCTTTTCCTGTTTTAAAAGGAATTATTTGACTCCAATTTTTGCCGTTCCAAATTTCAACTTTTTGACCAACAACATCTTTGATTTTGTGAATACTGTCGCGAGTAATTAATAGAGTATCTCCGCTGACACAGTGAAAATTTGAACCAATAATTTCGCCGCAATTGTGAGTTAAACAACCATTAGCAATGAAAGAATTAGTTAAAGGAACGTGCAAATCATAAACAACTTCTTCTCCAAATTCTTCAACTTTTTTCACCTTTGAGGTAAACTTAGAATTAATGGTTGACTCAAAATAATTAGGTAATGGTTTTAGCAGCCATTTTTCAGCTTTAATATTCTTACTTGGCGATAGTGGAAAGCCAATTAATTGTTGAAATAAATTAAAGTTAAAAGTAGAGAGAAATAGTCCATAACTGCCTCGGTATAAGCTGATTTTCTCAGTTCCATCAACAGTTGTATAAGGCACACCTCTGTAACCTTTTTCCCTAATTAATCGAACTGTACTAATAATGCCTAAATTAGATAGAATCAATTGAATTTGTTGGAGTAGCTTTTCCGAACGCATAGTTAGTTTGATTCTTCTGGAATCTTTATCTACTGAACCATCAGCACTAAAAATTCCTTGTAAAAAACCAATTAAAACTTCCTGAGATTGACTAAGAAAATTATTAGGAAGTTCTTCTTTTCCAACTATACCTAGATCGGTAAAAAACTTTTCTAATTTAGGAGATTGAGTCTGGAATTCATAGGACTTACGGACGGACACTAAATTTACTGAGGGCGAATGCCATTCGCCCCTACATATGGCGTTTTCAAGGTGAATTGGCGTAAGTCCTGATTCACAGACTCCTTTATGCGGTGTAGTTACATATTCTTTTCCTGTAATAACTGCTTTTCCAATAATATTGTAGGCAGTTTCATACTCATCTTGATTAAAAACAAACCCTTTAGCAAAGTGGTCTTGCTTCCTATGAAGGGGAAATGTTTTTGGAGAGTTGCTCAAATCCCCACAAAAACAACTTCTGACTTCTGACTTCCCCTCCTGGGAGGGGTTAGGGGTGGGTTGACTTCTGACTTCGTTAAATCCATCTCCGTACCACCAACCAAGCATTTGAGCTTGAGCAACAGAAATAGTACCTTTGCCAAAATTACCTGCTCCTCTCTGAATATAAATATTGTCGTCATCAGTTAAATCTTTAGTGCTAACCCAACCTCGACTGGTAAAATGTTGATGGTTTGCAGTACATCGCATTTGCATTCCATTGGTTAGAAGAATTTTGTAGGTGGTTTTAACTCCTGTAGAAAAAGCGATCGCATCTGTTAACTTCACACCGGATAAACCTACGGAACGCAAATCTACCAATGCTTTGAATTGTTTACCTACTAAATCCTGAATCGGAATTAACCCTTGGTCTGTAGATACTAAAGTATCCCCTGAATGGCAAGGGTTCAACCCTAATCTTGCTAACCGATGTTCAAGTTCATCATTACTAATATTTGGATAATGTTCTTGAAACCATTTTTTGGCGTTATCTTGTCCATAAGCTTTAATAAAATCACTCTTTATTTCTGGGGTGGAAAGTAGATCGCGATTAGCACGAGCAACTGCTTCACCTGCCCACTGAATAGCACCTTCACCAGAATAAAACTGTTTTCTCACTGCCTCAACACATTCTTCTAATGTTGGTTTGTGGTGGAAAACATGGGTATGATTTGCCATTCGCAGAGCATCTCTTTCCGGATCAATACCCCAGTTACCGTTTTCATCTTGTCGCCAGAGATTATCCTTCGCTACAGCAAAGAGGCGATCGCTACTATTGCCCTGGCGCATTCCGGCACTGTTATGCACCAGTAAACCATCAGCAATAAATTCGTGGTCTCCCTCTACTTCGATATCATAAGTTTCAGCTTCACCAGCAGCAGCAACAAATTGTACTTCTATCGGCAACCAGTGAGGATTAACTAAATCTTCTGCTATCAAAGTATCCCAGTTAGCATCCCGGAACTTTCCTGGTCTGTGTTTTGGATCGACCCAAATTACATTAGCACAAGACACAGTATTCGGTTTCCATCCGGCAGCAGCTAGCTCTTTCACAAATTGATAAGGTAATGTTAGACCATTCTTTTTAGCTAACCTGATAGAAAAGCTATCGCGAACAGCAAACTGATTAATCAAGCCAACTGTAACTGCTTGAGACTGCAAACCCTGAATGTGAAGATAGTGGCATCCATCATAAAGTTTATCTCTTCCTTTGATTGTTCTTGGTTGACGTTCGTGTAACTTTGTCGCAATTCCCAAAGAAAGAGCTACTTTTTGAATTTCTCGTAAAAATTCTAACTTGTTCGAGTTTACCAGTACATTTCGCGAGGGAGTGCCATCAGCATCACTTAAACCTGCTAAGAAAGCAGCCCGAATTTCTCGACTACCTCTCCAAACAAACTCAGGAATTACAGGGCATCCCCAAGGTTGTTTATATTGTCCGAGTTCTATGGCTAGTTCTTTGCGATAAACATTGATATTACAATGACTACCTTGAATCTTGATAGCAGGATTATAACCCATGCTACTAAGGATTCTCAAAACCTTTTGTCCTAAATCTCCCTGTAAGCGTTCAGTGGAAAGGGCAAAGCTAACTATTCCACCTCCACCATTACGTCGCTTAGTAGACTCTATATCAGCATGACCATCACCAATAAAGAAGCCTACTAACCAAGCATGATCTGTCGTTGCACAAGGCATTCCTTTAGTATGAGGAACTGAAATTAAGCGATCGCCTGGTTGAAGTTCGCTTGCATATTTCCAGGTGTAAGATTTTAAACTATTGTAGACGGCAACTCGGTGGTTAGTAGTACAACGAATCGAGGTAACGTGAGTACGAATTTCCACAATACCCTGTTTACCTTGAATAAATTTATTGACTACCGGACGATATTCACCCCTGGAAGTTAAAACTAAGTCTCCCACTTGAATATCTTGAATATTTTTCATGCCATCAATCGCCGAAACCTTTGTTTCATAAGCAATACAGCGACGAATATTGCCGGCGACCACACAGGCTGCTGCTTCGTCAATTAGCAAACAACACTCCACAGAATTTAATTGTCGCCCAATTGCTTGATTTAAAATATTCCCACAACGTTGATACAATTCTGGCAATTTTACCGGATTCGCAACACCACCAAATCCTTTTAACTTTTCTCCCGCAGGTCTGACATCGTTCAAGTCAATAATGACTTTGACTTCACCGGAAAATCGTTCATTAGTTGACAATTCTAACAAAGCTTGATATGAACCTACCCAACCTTGACGACTGTCTCCAACATAAATTTCTGCCTCGTCTCCATCGAATTTTAGTTCTGTGAACTCCCGACGTAATTCAGCAGGAGTAGAACCAATTTCACCCCGCAATATAATATTTAGGTGATTTCTAATTGGTGGCAGTTGATTTATATAATCTCCTTCCAATACTGCTCCGGTACCGCAACCCATCATTGCTAAGTCCATTAATAGACCAAAGGCACGCCAGTCCATTATATTTGTGGACGAACAATTGTAGGCCCCTGAAAAATTCTGTGGTTGTGTAATCCATTCTGTGCCCCCTACCCACAACCAACGGCCAGAAGACATGGCTTTTAGTTGACTCTGCATCCGATAGAGCAAGTCTGTTTCTTCGGGGGTAAGTTGGCCTAATTTTCTCAGGCCATTAATTGTGCGATCGCATACTTCTACCCAAGTCTCACGGCCATTTTCTGTTTTACGGCTATAAGTTCGATAAAATACTGGATTTGCTGTAGGTGCTGTTTTGGGAAATTCACCCTGATGTACTCTCTCTAGTTCTCGTACCATTTATAAAATAGAATTTTTTTGGAAATAAGTGACAGACTATGAGTGTAGCGCGATTTTTTATATATAGCGTCAAAGTATTGACAAACTTCACCTTTAACTCTATATGTTGATTCAGATTCCGATAAATTAGAGTATGTAAGAGTTATTGTTTGTAGTTAGGCTTTGGCCCTCATTGCTTGTAGTCCTTGAGAGGTGTGCTTTTTGGAACTCATCGCGCTTCAGTCAAAGCTTTCGGTTAAATCGGTCCCTACTATCAGAAATTCTATATTGGGCAACAATGGGTCTTGAACTACTCCTACTCCTTGGAAGCTCCACCTTTTGAGTATTGTTTTTAACTGAGTAGCTGGAATAGATTCAATGGCGAAGCGATCGCTCAAGTCTGGAGCGTGGGTATTTAAGTAGCTGTGGGCGTCAAAGTCTTCTTGGAATAATAATAAAAATTTAACAGTCGAATCTGAGTCTGGATTGGCACTAATATAACTACCATCAACTTTAGAACGGAGTAGGTAATAGATTTGGGATAACATGAGAAAATTGTTATTTGAGATACTAAAGTTTTTTACTACTTATGCTGGTGTTTTTCAAGGCAGGGCTGTTTGATTTTTCAACATTTGAATATGCAAACTTTGGAAACCCTAATCCCTACTTAGGGATTGAAACTGTAAGTGCTGGATTGGTCATAAATTATTGCAATCGTAAACCCTAAACCTAAAGTCCCTAAAATAGGGATTGAAACAATTTTTCACCCCTAACTCCAGAACTAACAATGAAACAAATAACCCTTGCAGAACTTCCCGAACCCATCCAAAACTTACAGCGCTTTTCAGATTAATAAACCACATCGCCACAACCAAAACCCTGTAAGGGCGCCATTCGGAGCTTTGCGTTAGCAAATGGCCATTCGCCCCTACTGTGGTTTACCCAAATGAAAACAGGTGAACCCTTAACTATCATCCAAGATGGCATTCCCTACTATTCCTCCAATATTTCCTCTTTTCCTCCAATATTTCCTCCTGACTCCTGACTCCTGACTCCTGACTCCTTAAATCACTTCAGATTTTCCAATTTAATCCTTGGATCTACAGCTTTCAACAACAAATCTGCCAATAAATTACCCACAATTAACATCAAAGCACCCATCATTAAACTTGCCATAACTAAATACAAATCCTGATTTCTTACTGCCTCCAAAATTAAAGTTCCTAAACCAGGCCAATTAAAGAAATATTCGGCTATAAACGAACCACCTAATAAACTGGCAAATTCAAATCCCAATAATGTGATTAAAGGGTTAATGGCATTTCTCAAGGCATGAACATAAATGACTCGATTCTCTGGAAGACCTTTAGCTCTCGCTGTTTGAATATAATTTTGTCGCAAAACATCCAATAATTGCCCCCGCATTAATCTCTGTAAACCAGCAAAACTGGTAATGCTTAAAGCAACAGTTGGTAAAATCATGTGCCAACCCATATCTAAAATTTTACCTACAAAAGATAGCTCATCATAATCAATACTTTGCATTCCTCCCACTGGTAATAAAGGAGAAAGATTTTGAGCTAAAAATAATAATAATAGAGCAGTAATAAAACTAGGAAAACCTTGACCAGTGTAACTAATTAATTGGAGAAAACGGTCTAAAAAACGATTTTGATTAACTCCAGCAATAATACCAAGAGGAATAGCGATCGCCCAGGTCATTATTAAGGAAGAAATTGACAAAACTAAAGTAGCTGGTATTCGCTCCCATAATAGATCGGCAACTGGTTGTTGAAAGACAAAACTTCTACCAAAATTGGCACTGGTAATAATTTGTGTTAACCAACGTAAATATTGTTCTAAAGGCGACTTATCCAAACCAAACTGTTGCTCAAGTTGTTTAATAGTATCCTGAGAAATTTGAGGATTTTGACTTAAAGTATCTATATAACTACCTGGAGCTAACTGAATTATGGCAAAACAAAGAGCAGATGCCAGAAATAAAGTCAAAATTGCTTGTAATAATCTCTTTAAAACATAAGCAAAAGTTTCACTGGCAATTAGTTGTTTTAGCTTGTTATACTTCAATTTTTTATTCATTAACTTGCAGAAGGAAGAAGGAAGAAAGCTTTAGTTATCTAGGGGAGAAGGCATTTATATTCGGATAATTACTGATAATAAAGTTTTTGTTTGTAGTTGGGCTTTAGCCCTTACAATAGTTACCAAATAATTAAGGTAAAAATCCTCTCCTTTAAAGGAGAAACAGCGGTCGTTTTGCTGGCGCACAACTCCGTTAACGCTACGCGACATGTTTGCGGAGCATTCCGTCAGGAAAAAGCGCAGCTTCCCGTCGGGTGGGATGGCGAGGTTTCCTCGCCATCCCACCCGACCAAGAGAAGAAAAAAATTTCCTTTGAGTCAATTCTATCCGTTTTCTTTTGAGAGGTAATTATTAATTATTAATTACTAATTATTAATTGTTGAAAGCAGACTCCACTAAGCGTGAGGTATACCCTGAAGTGGGCAAGATGCCTACTGTTAAAGGAAAAATCTAACGTTGTCTAAGTTTTACAGCGCTTTTGCTAAATAACCAAAACCTTGTAGGGGGCGAATGGCATTCGCCCCTACTGCCACTGCTATATTGCTCGTATTTTATAGTCAATTAACGGAAATTACCTTAGCTTCTGACTTCTAATTTTCAATTAATATTCAATCAAACTAACAATTGGCACTTCAGGCAACTTCTGACGCCCACCCAAGTCTTTTAACTCAATAACAAAGCCAAAACCCACTAATTCACAGTTAGCTTTTTCAATTAATTGAGCTGTAGCTGCTGCCGTACCACCTGTAGCTAATAAATCATCAATTACTAAAACTCTACTGCCTACTGCCATGGCATCTTGGTGCATTTCCAGCGTGTCTTGGCCATACTCTAAATCGTAAGTAACTGAATATACTGCTGCTGGTAATTTTCCCGGTTTGCGGACTGGTACAAAACCTACATTCAACTGATAAGCCAAAGGGACACCAAAAATAAAGCCCCGGGATTCCATACCCACTATATAGTTTGGTTGAAATTCTGAGCATTTTTCTGTCAAAATGTCAATAGTATAACGTAGACCTTCTGGGTAACTCAGAAGGGTAGTAATATCTCGGAATAAAATTCCTGGTTTGGGAAAATCGGGAATTTCGCGAATTAAATTTTTTAGGTCCATAAATTTTAGTCAAAAGTTATAAGATTTAGATAAATTCAAAAAAATTCCTCTGTGGGAAAAGTATATCTTTAAATGTAGACCTGAGTTTCTATTGACATTAACGATGCTGTTTAGACTGATTACAAAATCTATAATTGGGTGCTATTCTTGATAATAATTAATATTATTTAGTTATATTGACATTTTTACCAAAATAGTATAACGAAGTATTGAATATTGGCAATAAATAAAGTAATGGAATTGAAAACTGCCCCCAGTCCGTCCACACCATTAATATTGAATAATTTACCAGATATACTTCTTCCCGATAGTGGGTGTCCCCGTAGAACTAAAACCCAAATTGATTTAATTCTTTTGGCAGTTGAAGCTTTGCAACTTGGAGGAGCTGAAGTTATGTTAAAAGTAGTCAAAGACCTAGAGCTACAAGAGATTATTCCAAATCGGGTTTTTTTGTGGCGACTGCGTAGTACAAATCCTCTACGCCTGAATAGTCAACGTCGTCCATTAACATTGAACGAGGCTAAAGCTTTAGTGATTATTACTGGTCATTTGGCCAAACGTTTAACTGTTCCGATTCGGAAACTATTGTTTGACTACCAGCAGTTAAATCAAAAACAGTTACCTATAGAAAATCATTTACAATTATCCTTTTATTTAGAACAGTTTAGAGCACATTTTCGCAGTCGTATGAACCCCAGGCGGTCTGGTGTAATGGCTTACAATTCAGAGGAAAAGTTAAATCAACTAGGATTAGAGTTATTGGGTAAATTACTATTCTGTACTGGTACAACAGGTATGCAAAGGTTTTGGATTAGTCTGTTTGATGGAGAAGTGAGTTAGTTGAAAATGCCTTCAAATCTAATAGACATCTCCTCCAAAAGAAGGAGTAGGGAATAGGGGGGAAAGAATTGATGAATAAGAGTGCGATAATTGATTAGCATATTTCGGGCAAATGAGGTACAGGGTAAATGATGAAAATATTGTAGTGAGGTAATCTAGCCATCTTCGGGGTGTACCTCATAAAAACTGGAAGCGCTGTATTCTTTATTAGTGGAGATGTCTAATCCCTAAATTAATTTGAGAATGTCAATTTTTATGAGTTATATAGAATCCGATTATACAGTGTATGTTCATAATTCTATAATTACTTCAATCTCCCCATCTCCCCATCTCCCCATCTCCCCATCTCCCCATCTCCCCATCTCCCCATCTCCCCCAACTATATAATAAGTATTCAATCGGTGATTTTTATGGAGCAGAAGTGCAATGACGATTCAACGTCAGTATAGTTTGCCTAACTGTAAATTGGTTTTACAAGGTTTGAGTGAAACTGGAAGTCCTAATTTAAGTCAAGGACAGGTATTATCTATTTTGACTAATGCTGAATGTCATATTCAAGGTCAAGAACCATCATTAACTGGGGGACGAGATTTTTTTGAAAGCTTGGTAAGACAGGTGAGTAGCTATGCTCAAGAATTTCTCAGTGGAATATCTTTGCCTAGACACCAAAGTGAAAGTCAAGAGTTGGTGCATTTACAGAAAATAGATACTAATCTACACAGATTGACAGTTTTTGACGGCAATGTTCCAGAGCAAAAACCTGGAAGAATTGTTGATTTAAACACAGTCCAACTATTTGATTTGGTTGAGGCGGTGGACCAGTTTTTTGCTGATTCTTTGACTTTACCTGGTTTCTCTCTAGCAGTAAGACCTATTTCTCGAAAGGAGGCAAAATTAGGAGAACCTGTAGCTCAGAAAGTTATACCTGCTGCTGTGGGAATGTCTGGTTTGGCATTAGCTAGCTTGGCCTTATTCTTGCTCCCTATTCCAGAAGTACAACGTCCTAAAGATCCTCAACCACAGTCAAATGAAAGTATCGATAATTTAGAGGCATCTCCTAACAGTACTTCAGAACCTGGTTTTAATCCTACCCCCACACCTGAAGGTTTGGACTCATCACCAGATGCCACTATTAATTCATCAGATGAAATGGATGCGGTAGATACTTCTGAGGAGACGGTGACTGAAGAAAATTCAGAGACATCTTTGACTACCAGTTCCAAAATTACTGACCAAGCAGAGATTCAACGATTAGAGAATTTACTCTTAGAAAAAATTAATAACGCTTGGACAATAGGAATCAACGAAGCTTTGATTTATCGTGTCACAGTAGCTTCAGATGGTTCTATAATTGGCTATAAACCCATAAATCCGGCCGCTGCTGATGAGGTAGATAAAATTCCTCTGCCAGATTTGTTAAATAAGCAAGCATTAGGTGAGGAGAATAATCAATCCATTGTTGAGTTTAAGGTATTGTTTCAAGAAAATGGTTTATTGGAAGTAGAGCCTTGGTAACTGAAGAAGGAAGAAGGAAGAAGGCAGAAGGCAGAAGGCAGAAGGCAGAAGTTAACCCACCCCTAGCCCCTCCCAACCCACCCCTAACCCCTCCCAGGAGGGGAGGGGAAGTAGGGGGTTTGAGTAACCCTCCAAAAATATTTCGCCTTAAAAGGCGGGGTGGCGCGACCCATATTATTTTGATCAGAAACTTCTGAAAATTTTGTGGGGAGTAGGGGAGTAGGGGAGCAGGTGAGTAGGGAGCAGGGGAGAAGAGAGAAAGAGCCAATTTAGCTAAGTAAAACTACTTAAATTTTCAAAAAAATTTACTTTTCAATACATGATTTTTGAGGAAAAAGCCTCTCAAACACAAACACATAATTTGTTTATTTTGTCAAGTTTAATCTTAAGAAAGATGTTTATAAAGCATAGGACTTTAGCCAGAGGTACTAATAACTGAAATGACAGTGGGGTATTCAACCCGCAAAAGAAAAGATAAAGTTATACTCCGGTATATTGTCTTATTTCTCAAATTCAGTTTTTGAGGTAGTATCAAATCAGAATAATCATCCAATGGGAAAACCGTGAGTAAATCTTCTCCCGACCGGACTCCTAATACTAGGTCTCCGGGCATGGGTTTATTAATACTATCGTTAATATTTCGATTTTTACTGCTGGTGGTAACTAGCGGTTTTTCCTGGGTTTTAGGAATGGCGATCGCTTTTCAATATCCTTCTACTACCCAAGAGATACCCATAGCAGAAAAATTACTCCGTGGTGTTAGAAGTATAGTACTTCAGAAAAAGTTACCTCACTCCTCAAGGTCTACCCCCGCTTCTACTCCAGATATTATTATGCCTCAAGTTGAATTGACTGAGGCACAAAGAAAGGAATTACAAACAGAGCTTCAAAAGTTACAAACACAGTTAAATAGTTTAATTAGTCGTACCAGGAATTTAGAAAATCAACTGGGTGTGAGAAAATCGGATGGAAATTTAGAGGCAAGATTGGACTTAATATCTCAACAGTTAGCTTTGCCTATCTCTGCTAGTAAGAATAAACAAGTAATAAATAAGCCTTCTCAGCCAGTTTTTAGTGAAAATACAATGATGGTTACTCTTCCTAGTGATGTTTTGTTTAAGTCTGGTAGTAATACAATTCGTTCTGAGGGAAGGTCAATTTTAGATAATTTAATTGGTGAATTGAAAAATTATCCAGAAATGACAATTAGTGTTTCTGGTTATACTGATAATCTAGGTAAAATGAAGGTCAATCAGGAAAAATCATTTTTGCAGGCAGAAAGAGTGGCAGAATATTTCTCAAAAAGTATGGGCGATCGCTACCGTTTCTTGGTTATTGGTTATGGAGAATCTAGTCCTATAGTAGAAAATAATTCTAAAACTAATCGGCAACGTAATCGTCGAATTGAGGTTAAGATTCATCAAAAATAAGGAATAAGGAAAAAGAAAGAAGGTAGAAGGAAGAAGGCAGAGGGAGGAGGATTAACGAAGTCAGAAGTCAGAAGTTATTTTTGTAATGGGGATTTAACAAAAATAATTGGGTCTTAAAAGGCGGGTTTTTAGACCCAATTATTTTGATAAAGAATTGATAATTTGGCGTTGGTGCTTTTAGCTATGATTGTGCTTTAATGGCAGTTGCCTAATATTAACTGAAAAGCATTTTATATTTGGTAAAATTTAGGTTTCATAGCTTGATTCACCAACGCCGATAATTTATAGATAAGAATTGCTTTTATTTTCAGAAGGAAGAGGAAAGAGGGAAGAGGGAAGAGGGAAAAATTTTGCTTTGTCTGAGTTTTAAGCTTTTTTCTCTCTTGTCCTTCAAGTCTAGTCAGATCGAATTAGTCGGAGTAATATACAGCGCTTCCCGTTGTTATAAGGTACAATAAGTGGACTTTTGACAGGGTAAATATTTTTTGCTTGTTTCCCTACTCCCGGACCTATCCGTGTATCCGTGCCATAATCAGTGTGAGCTACTCCCCCACTCCCGGACCTATCCGTGTATCCGTGCCATAATCAGTGTGAGCTACTGCATCAATACAGTTTGTTCAGTATTATCAGATTTAGTATCAACTTCAAAGCGATCAGCATCAGGCAACTCTCTCTCTACCCGTCGTAACTCTGGAGTACGATAGGCGACTAATACTGCCCCAATATTCAATAGACCCATCAATACAAATAATAAAGCCATTCCCCGGCCATCTCCAACTCCAATAATTCTTCCTACGCTACTTGCTAACATTCCATTTTCACTCATCAACGGCTTAAACATAAACTCCACTAAAGGTGCTGCACTTAAGTGAGTAACTACTAATAAAGACTTTTCCATCATATTCTGCAACGCAAAAACTCTTCCTTGTAAATCTTGAGGTACTTTTTGTTGCCAAATAGTATGATTCAAACTAACAATAACTGCCCTAGAAAATAAATAGCCAAAACCGCCAATGGCAGCTAATACTACAGCAGTTTTAAATCCTCCTAAACATAAACATAATCCCTGAATAAATGCAAAGATTAAAATTCCCTCTATTCGACGCTTAGTACCTCCCCATAAACTTACTGCGACACTACCTAACAACATTCCAATGCCACTAACAGACATTACTATTCCTAATTCTTTTTCAGAGGCAAAACTTAATACCATTGGCAAGAATAAAACTTGCAATATTCCCGCACTTAGGTAAATAACACCAAAGAATATAGTCAGCTTCCGTAAACCAGAACGTATCACTACATAATTCCAACCTGAAACAACTTCCTGCCACAACTCTTCAATACTTGTTTTACGTCTGGTAAATTTCTTTTCTCTTCTAGGGAATTTGATACTCAATAGAGTCAGCAAACCAAACAGATAAGTACCAAAATCTACTAATAATACTCCGTGAAGATGAATTTTAAGAATCAACAACCCCGCTATACTTGGACCTAGTATTCTTGATGTTGCTATTGCACCTTGTACCATCCCATTAGCGCGACTCAGGTGTTGTATTGGTACAAGTTGAGGGATAGCAGAGGTATAAGCTGGCCATTGAAAAGCATTGCAGACAGAACTAATACCTACTGCTATATAGATATGCCAAACTTGCAGTTGCCCCGAGAAGACCAATAACATTATTGCAAATGCTGTTACTCCGGTGATTGAGTCACTGACAATCATTACTCTACGCCGACTCCAGCGGTCTACCATTGCACCAGCAAATGGTGAAATGAAGAGACTAGGTAGATGAATGAATAAGGACAACAGAGCATAATGGGTAATTGAACCTGTTGTTTGATAAACCCATACTGCTAGAGCGAATTCACTCAGACTAGAACCGAATAGGGAAACAATTTGTCCCAACCATATAAATAAGAATGTTTGCATAACCTTGAGTTGCTAGAGGAATGAAAATAGAATGAAATAGCATTGATTCAGTAAACTTTTTAATACTTAATTATAACTTTAACAGACTAAAGTTATCGGATTAAGTATGTACGAATCTGTTGATTTTTTTGATGACTGCTACAGCTATTAAAAATTTCGTTTTTGCCCGTATCGATTAATTTTCTGCTAGCTATTCAAGTAGATTTACCTAATTAAGTTAATAACTACAATTATTTTGTTTATTAGGTTTTTTAACTAATAGTATCTCTTAGTATCTCTATTTACTTTAACTGGATATTTTTTAAGTAGCTTAAAGATTATATTGTCTTAATATTTTTATAAGTAAGTTTTATCAAATATTTTCTGTAATACTATTGTTTAAAGGAATTCAAGAAGTATTGTTGCAAAAGACACAAAAAAATATAGAAAATTCCATAGATATTTCAGGATATAATTTTGAGAAAAACAATCAGAATGTTATTTAAGTTAATTCATATATACAAAGTTAACTTTTGGGAAAAACTGGAGAAATTTTTCAAGTAAATTTAGATTAGGGTGGGGTTGAAGACAATTATCTGTAGTTAATATCAAATTTTAAGTAGTTTCTCCTTGAGATTTTTCTCTATTCCAAATGTCTATAATTAGGGTTTGCGCTTCACTAGTCTTTTAGTAGGGGTAGGAGATAGGAGACAACCCACCCCTCGCCCCTCCCCCTCCCAGGGGGGGAAGACAGGAGATAGGAGAAATGGCTCGGGAGCGAGGAGGTAGGAGTAAGAATTGTCAATTTGGGATTTTTCTGCCCAACTATGCGCCTAAAATACAAGCCACCCATGAGCATCAACAGCTGAAAAATTTGCACTGCAATTCGACCCCAAAAAGGTACTTTTCTTTATCTATCAATGCTTTTAGATTTAATCAGCCAGTCCTAATTAGGATAGTTATACCAATTTGGTAAGTATTTACTACAAAAAAAAGCATCGATATTATTAGTTATATATGCCTATTTTTCTTCTTTTTCAGTATGAGAATTGCTATAGCAATCCTATTTTATTTGTGTATAAACATCTTACCGCTTTTAGGGAACAGGAAACAGGGAACATATGGGAGTTTCAGTTTTTTTATCTACTTTTTGATTACCCGCAACTTATTTAGGATTGCTATATAAGTAGTAAAAGTAAATTAATTGTATATTTGATTGTTAACTTAAATCAGTAGGAAAAATTATTTTTAGTTCCACTGGTAAGGCATACAAGTATATTTTTTTCCATAGGTTACCAATCCAACAGTTCTCCTACTAGATTTACAAGTGTAAGTGTTAAATTAATTTTGCACCGATAGTTATCTTTTTTTGATATGAGATGTTTTTTAGCTAAAAAAAACCAACTTAACTAGAGTTTATGAAGTTTTTTATCTTATACCATTTCTCCATGAAGCTTCGCTTAATCAAAGATAACAGCTATTAGTAAAATTCAGGTTTTGGTAAGAATTATTAAGCGCATTTTTACAGATAAATGGTATTATCTTATTGAACCAATATTAGGCTGTATTAAGATTTGAATAAAATTCAAGGTAGTCCTGCGGAACGTAATAGTAGATGGGGATGAACAACGGCGCTTCATGGGAGCAAGATAAGAGCAAGGGAGCAAGATTTTCCCACTGCTTTTGTCCTTGACCAAAATAATTACAATAGACCACTATTACAATGCACTACCACCAAATTAAAGAAGCAAAAGTTGATGACTGATATGTTTCGTTACTAATTTTTATCTTTGTTCCTTTGGGTTTAATATTCTGCACCTGATGAGCAGTGTTTATACCAATTCTCCATGAAGTTGTGCTTAATAAAAGATAACAGCTATTAGTAAAATTCAGGTTTTGGTAAGAATTATTAAGCACATTGTTACAGAGAAATGGTATTATAATTAGTTGGAGTTATCAGACACAAAGTGGTAGGTCGTTGACTGTCCACATCCACTTCTTCCTTCTTCCTTCTTCTTTCTTCCTTCTTCAAGAGACTTGAGTAATTTGCTCTTGCCAAATTTTCACTAGGTTAGCGACTGCATTATCCCAACTATATTTAACAACAGATTCTTGGGCATTAATACCCATTTGAATCCGTAGATTACTATCTTCTATTAATAGCTTCAATTTCTCACAAAAGTTTTCCTGATTTCTTGGTGTAAATAATAAACCATTCCATCCATCTTGAATATTTTCCACGACTCCTCCTGCTTGAGGAGCAACTACTGGAATACTTGCGGCAAAAGCTTCTAATACTGTTAAACCTCTGGTTTCTTTTTCTGAAGCTGTGACATGAAAATCGCTATTTTTCAAAATATTAGGTATATTTTCTGGAGGTACTCTACCTAATAAATATACATTTTTTGTCAGTTTAGTTAATCTATTTGATATTTCGTCGCGCATCGGACCGTCACCAACGATTATTATGGCAATATTTTCTAGATTTACTAATTGCTGAAGTTTGGTAAAAGCATCTAAGGTAAATTGCCAACCTTTATCTTCGGTTAATCTGCCTAAAAAAACTATTTTTACTTTGTTGGTTAAATTAGGAATTTGATAATTTGATTCCCAAAAATTAGTTGTTATTGTGGCTGACTCAAATTTTTCCATGTCAAAACCATGAAAATTGGTATATTTGACGTTTTTGATACCCATATTCACAATTTTTTGATAGGTGACACTGCTAGAAACCAAGGTTAAGTCATATTGGTTGTAAATAGAAACAAAACTTTTTTCAAAGATTAATTTCAACATCAAGTTAATTCCTTTTGGCAAAGGTAAAAAATCTTCAAAATAGTCTAAAAAATTAGTTCTGAAAGTACAAACACAGGGAATATTATTTTTTCGAGCAAATTCGATGCCAGCTAAACGAAAAAAAGCAAAAAATAACCTTTCTGGTTCATCTACATGAATAATTTCCGGCTGAAATTTTTCTAATTCTCGGCGGACTATTTTATAAGTATTAAATCCCACATTTCTCTCAAAATCTAGGAATGGCGTACTGGGTAAATTAATGATTTGAACTCCAGGAAAAATATTACCTGTATAATCCTTCCAATTAGGATACAAATGAGCAAGGGGACTATAGTCTGGGCAAAATAATAAAACTTGATGTCCGAATTGACTTAGTTTTTGGACTCGGTAAAAACCACTGACAGTTACTCCATCTAATACAGGTAAAAATCCAGAGGCAATAATAGCAATTTTCATAAATTCAGGAAGAAGGAAGAAGGAAGAAGGAAGAAGTAAGAAGTAAGAAGTAAGAAGTAAGAAGTAAGAAGTAAGAAGTAAGCTAAATCTTAAGTTTCTGCTAATTATTGTTCAAAAAGAGATTCTAAATTACGATATCCACTAACTACTCTCACAATTTGAACACCATTATCTATTAAACGATAGTTTAGGTTTGTTAAAGTCAAAAGACCTCGATTACTATGAAGATCAAAAAGAACTTTTCAGGGAACATTGTTTAAGCTGCCTGAAATCCTTAGATATTGATAATTCAGATACCTACAGGCTAGAAAATAAACTTCTATAATTTTTAGCCCCTATCCCATATCCAAAAAAAAATTGAGGCTATTTACAGATAATATTAAACTTACACACAAAGTTATTAAAAATGATTATAAAATCAAAAGTACATAATAATCAAAGTTTGTTTTTTTCACTTTTACTTGACTTGAAAAAAAGTAGAGTGTGTTAGGAAGTTTAGTTGCAAAAAATAGATAATTTAGTAATATTTTCAGCCGTAACGCACCGCACTTATAAATTGATAAAGTTTGGTTTCTTTTGATCGCATTATTGTTTATGATTCAATTTTGATTGAAAAATTGCCTCAATTTCTTCTCTATCAATTTCTGATGGTGGAGGATACTTAAAATTTTCCGTTTTGCGACTTATTAATAGTTCCAATGCTTGGCTAAATTTTTCTTCATCATTACGATTTTCTGAAAGATATTGACGAAGTTCTTGATTCTTCATTTGCGAAAGTGATTTGTTCATATTTCAAAATCCCAATTTCCATCTTGGCTGATTACAATTTCTAAACCATCATTCATTCAGGCTAAAATGTAAATTATTTTTAGTTTTTGGTCATAACGAAATAAATTTATGGATTGATAAAGATTAGGTAAGCATTGAGCCGTCAGCTATCAGAAGAGTGCTTTTAGTCAGTGATAAAAGCAATATTTAATTGAGAAACGAAAAATATGACTACAAAAGTCAGCTCCAAAGTCTATATTCATTTAAACCCGATCCTTAAACACAAAATGTTATTGCTGAGAGCTGATGGCTAATAGCTGAATGCTTACAAGATTAGATAGTAACTGACAAATAAAAATTGCAGTTTATTTTTGTTTATCTGTGGGCAATAATTAACTCCTTATTATTAAAGCAGGGTGTTACCTTTGATTAACAAACTCTACTTGACTGACACTTTAGCTAACTTAGTCAACCCTGAAGCTTTATTAGCAGTTTGGTTTCAAATAGATAGTAAATTATCATGTACTTCTTTGATTAACTTTTTTGTTAATTCTGGTTCTTCAACTATTACCTTCCAATAAAACTGATGCTTTTCGTTTAACTGCATCCTGATATATCCAAATGGGAAACCTACCCACATACTTAGTTCATTAAACATGGCAATAGGATCTTTTGTCATATTGTCAAATAGTTTTAGTTTTCGATCTTCTGGGTAAAAATGTAAAGCCTGTACAGCCCAATGTATTTTTTCCTCAATGATTTTTCTATCATCATTCATATATCTGTGACATAAAGCCATCAGTAAACAGATGTATAGATGTATAGATCTTTATATTGCCATTCAAACAATTGTCCAAAATTAAGTCCTATAGAAAATCCATTGAAACTGTTCACAACAGAAAGCGCAGAACGCTTAAACAACTCATGTGCACTTTCGAGATGCACTAACGCACGATTAAGAGCTTTTCCCTGATCGGCAAATGAATTTAAATTCTTAAAAATGTTTGATGCTGCAATTAACTCAGCATCCCCAACTTCTGAGAGAACTTTGCCTAACACATCACCTTCAATAAATTGTTTCAGTGCTGGTAAAGTTTTAGATACTGTCAGGAGATTTTCAAAAGACAAGAAGTCAGACATAAGCTTTTTTCTGAACCTATAGATTTGAATTATTTTGTATAGGAGTATGTGTACTCTAGCTTGTAATTATATCCTACTTTAAAAGTAGGGTGATTTAGGGAATTTAGTTGAAAAAAATAGATAATTTAGAAATATTTTTACTCGTCACACACCTGATAGATTAAAAATAGTTTTTTTTCTTTTGATCGAGAGTTTTGGTTAATAATGGTTTAGTTTTTTTTGTAGATAGATAGTAGGTTAAATTTCATTAACGCACTATACTAAACTACCTAATAAAAAAAATCACCAAATAATTTCCTGCATCAGTTGTTCTTCATTAAAAGCTTGACACTTAGCTTTTTCAAACTCTTTTTATGCTTCTTAAATATCTCTAATTTTTTCTGTTCTATATCGTTATCGCAGACTATTTCTTGACATCTCCATTCAATTTTCTTGATATTCTGGATAAATTTCATCTACCACTTCTAAGATTTTCAGAAAAGTTATTATTGTCATTATCTTTTTTCCCTTTTCCATCATCTTGTTATGTCTCTGATGATAATTTCAGATTTATCAAAAGTTTTACTTATTAATCTAAGCTTTTATGATAGAACATTTTAAAGATTGTCATCAACCTCTGACAAAAATCTGACAAAAAATCGCCAAAAATCCTGAAACTCCTAAACATAGTTTCAATGGTTTCAGCCTTATTTTTCAAATTATGTGATCTTGTATACTTAGTGTATAATCTATAGCTCTTTTATTACCTAATAAAATTTTAAAGCCTGAAATACCTATAAATTCGTTGTTTAAACCAGCGGTCGCCTCATTTTCGTTTGAGGATAGCGATCTAATTTTTCCAACTTCCTCTAATAGTGATTTGACCTATTTAGAACTATGTGGTAAGCATTAAAAACTTATCAATACAATTGAAAAAATCCTCAAATCGCTAAATACTCAACAATACTAGATATCCTAAACGCTCGCTCACAAAATCTACCGAATCAAATTGCTTATACATTTTTGCCAGATGGAGAAACCAAATCTGGAAGCTTAACTTATCAACAATTAGACACACAAGTACGAGCGATCGCTGCCCACCTCTAATCATTCATCAGTCTAGGAGACCAAATATTAGTTGAGTTGTTTATCCCTACACTGCTAGGTCATTTCAGTTATCACTTATCAGTTATCAGTACCTCTACCCGAAGTCAGGGGCTTGAAATATTGAACTTGATTTTCTCTTAGTCGATTGGATATGGCGAGGTTTCCTCGCCATCCCATCCTACGGAATGCTCCGCAAACGACCGCTTTTTCATCCCCTTGTAGAGCGGTAGCTCGCGGCGCAGCCAAGGGGAGGCTTGAGACCCTATTTTTTGGTCAAGAATGGTTTGGTTTCTTCTTGTCGGTGGGTGGTACTTTACATTTCATTTACACACCCTACAAGATCGGCGATCGCACTCCAATTTAATTGTTGAATCAAAAATGATGTAATCGTTATTTTTTGAAGATAAAGTTTTACTTATCAATCTCAGCTTCTTTGACAGAAAATTTAAAAGATTGTCATCAACTCCTGACAAAAAATTGTCAAAAACCCCTAAACTCTTCAACATAGTTTCAATAGTTTCAGGCTTTTTGCCCTATCCTGTGATAGTATAATTCAAGGTAAAATCCAAAGGAATTTTATTGCTTAATCAAATTTAAACGCCCGAAACACCTATAATTTCATTGTTTAAATGACCGATCGCCTCATATTCATTTAACCATGATGAACTAATTTTCCTCAGCCCCTCTAACAAGGATTTGACCTATCTACAACTATGTGGTAATCCAGAAAAACTGACTAATACAATACTCTAATTATTAATCTGCTGAAAAAATACTCAAATGGCTAAATACTCAACAATACTAGACATCCTAAACCATCGCTCACAAAATCTTCCTAATCAAACTGCTTATACATTTTTGCCAGATGGAGAAACTGAGTCTGGAAGCTTAACTTATCAACAATTAAACACACAAGTACGAGCGATCGCTGCTCACCTCCAATCAATCATCATCCCACAAGACCGAATATTAGTCGTTTATCCCTACACCGCCGGACTAGAATTTATCGCCAGTTTCTTTGGTTGTATCTGTGCAGGAGCGATCGCCGTTACCAGTAACCCTCCCCTCAACAACGACGCAATAGTCAAACTCCAGGAAAGAGTTGAATCTTCCCAACCAAAAGTCATTCTCACCACAGAATCTTTTTTACGCGAAATTCAAGAAAAATTAGCCAAAAATCCAGAATTAGCTCCTAAACTCAACCAATTACCCTGGATAGCCACAGATAAAATTGATTTTTCTGAAGCACCCCATTGGATAGAACCAAGAATAGACCCAGAAACCCTGGCCTTTTTCCAATACACCTCCGGTTCCACAGGCAAACCAAAAGGAGTAATGGTCACTCACCGCAACGTATTGCATAACTCAGAAATTATTTATCAGTCATTTGAACATACCCCAGAAAGTCAGGGCGTAATATGGCTACCCATGTTCCACGATATGGGATTAATTGGTGGAGTAATACAACCTTTATATGGAGGTTTTCCCGTTACCCTCATGTCACCCGTAGCTTTAATCCAAAAACCCATACGTTGGTTAAAAGCTATTTCCCAATACAAAGCAACAACCAGTGGCGGACCCAACTTTGCTTACGACCTAGTTTCTCGGCAAGTAACGCCAAAACAACTGAAAAATTTAGACTTAAGTAGTTGGAGTGTCGCATTTTCTGGAGCTGAACCCGTGCGAGCTGCAACTTTAGAAAGATTTGCCGAGACTTTTGCACCATGCGGGTTTCGCCCAGAAGCTTTTTATCCTTGCTATGGAATGGCAGAGACTACATTATTTATCAGTGGCGCAACAAAAACAAAACCTCCAGTTATTAAGTATGTGGATGCCGAAGCTTTAGCAGAGAACCGAGTTGTGGTTGGCGGTGAAAAAAGTAGAGCAGTAGTTAGTTGTGGTTTTGCTTGGTTGGGCGATGAAATTATGATTGTTGACCCAGAATCTTTAGTTCCACGTCCAGATGGTGAAGTTGGGGAGATTTGGGTATCTGGCGCTGGTGTAGGTAGGGGTTATTGGAATCAGTCAGAGGAGACAGAGCGAACTTTTAATGCTTTTTTGGCAGATAAAGGACCTTTTTTACGAACGGGAGATTTAGGATTTTTACAAGATGGGGAATTATTTATTACTGGTCGGATTAAAGATGTGATGATTTTGTGGGGTAGATATCGTTATCCTCAAGATATTGAGCTGACGGTGGAAAGGTGTCATCCCGCTTTACGGTCTAGTTGTGGAGCAGCTTTTTCTATAGAGGCAGAAGATGATGAGCGGTTGATAATTGTTCAAGAGGTGGAACGCAGTTATTTACGGAAGTTGAATGTTGAGGAAGTAGTTGGAGCTATTCGTCAGGCAGTTGCTGAGGAACATACGGTGGAAGTTTATGCGATTAATCTGTTAAAGACTGGTAGTATTCCTAAGACTACCAGCGGTAAGATTCAGCGTGGAGTTTGTCGGGGTCAATTTTTGGAAGGTTCCCTAAATGTAGTAGGTCAATGGCAACTTCAGACTGAAAGAGGTAGTGTATCGGAATTAGCTGGTAATTATATATAGCAGGGAGTAGGGGAGTAGGGGAGTAGGGGAGTAGGGGAGTGTGGGAAGTGTCGGAAGTGTGGGAAGAAATTAAAAAATATATATCTTTACCATTACCAGAGCAGGACAACCAAAAAATTAAATCAATTATCGTACTCTTATTCATCAATTATTTCCCCCTACTCCCTACTGCCTCTTTTGGAGGAGATGTCTAATAGACATCTGGTAAAAATCCAAAATAAAATCAATTCTCACACAGAAATTATCAATTATTTCTCCCTACTGCCTACTCCCTCTTTTGGAGGAGGTGTCTAATGGTCAGCATATCAACTTTCTAAAATTCCCACCATAATCTGTAATAACTCCGTCAAGTTTGCTGGAACTCGATATACATTTGTATCTTGTATAACTCGTTTTTGTTGAGTATCCAAAACAGCAAATTGCCAAATATTACGAAAGATGGACGAGAGTTTGAAAGCCACGTCTTTTTAAAGCTTGGATGAAAAACGAATGGGGGATTTTAATTGCCTTAAAAGTTTGTCATTTTCTATCCTTTAATTTTATCCTGTTAAAGGAGGTGATAAAGATGTATGGATGTCAGCAAGAGTTAATTAAAATTCCCGAAATTATTCCGTTTTTAGAATACTTATGTACCACGGCAAATCAACTCATTAATTGCGGGATTTATTTGGCTAGGCAATGGTATTTTAAGTTGGGCAAGATGCCGGGGAAATATAACTTAGAAAAGAAGTTAAAGTCTAATAGTAATTATCAGTTTTTGTATTCTCAAGCAGCACAACAAACTCTTGGAGGAGTAGCAGAAGTATTTAAGTCTTATCAAGCACTTTCTCAGAAGTATCTCAAAGGAGAATTAACTGATAAACCCCAACTACCAAAATATCGCAAAAAGGGGGGAATGGGAGTAATAACTTATCAAAAACTTGCTTTAAAGCTGGAAAATGGTCAAGTTAAAGTACCTCTGGTCAGAAAGGTTAAAGCAGCATTTAAAGTTGATAGTTTTCTCTTAGATTTCCCTAGTAATCTTGAGTTTAAAGAAATCAGAGAAATTAGAATTTTACCTCGTAACTTCTGTTTTTATGTTGAATGGGTTTATGAGTTAAGAGTCGATAGACCTCGGCTAGATCAATCCAAAGTTATAGGCATAGACCACGGAGTTGATAATTGGTTAAGTTGTGTCTCTAATGTAGGGACAAGTTTTATTATTGATGGTAAACACCCACCCCTTTAGTTCCCCTCCCGGGAGGGGATAGGGGTAGGTTGGTACAACAAACAAATAGCTACAATTAAAGATAATAAACCCCAAGGATTTTGGTAAAATAAATTAGCGTGCATAACTGAAAAACGCAATATACAAATGCGCGATGCTGTTAATAAAGCAGCAAGATTGGTGATTAATCATTGCCTTAAACATGGAATTGGTCGAATAGTTTTTGGTGGGAATAAACGACAAAAAGATAGTATTAATATCGGCGCAAAAAATAACCAAAAGTTTGTACAAATCCCCACGGCTAAACTCAAAGAAAGAATTATTCAGTTATGCGAATTATACGGCATAGAGTTTATTGAAACTGAAGAATCGTATACCTCGCAAGCTAGCTTTTTAGATGATGACTTCTTGCCAAACAGGGCGTGAAAAACCCGGAAGTTGGAAGCCATCAGGCAAGCGAATTCAACGAGGACTCTATCAAACTCAAAAGGGTTTGTTAGTTAATGCCGATTGTAATGGGGCAGCTAATATCCTCAAAAAAGTAGCGGCAACTTTAAGGTTTTCCCTTAAAGAAGTCAGTAGAGGCAGTTTGATCATGCCTTTAAGAATCCAGTTTTGGATTGCTTAAGAATCCCTTGTGCTTCCGCCAGGGGAATATCAACCATTGAAACTGCACCATATAACAAAGAATAGTTGGCAAATTCTGCTTTTTCTACAGCAATTAATTCCACTGCTAATTGTGTGAAACCCTTTTGTAAGTCTGCATTTTTCGCTTCAATAACTAGAAACTGAGTTTTGGTCTGGAGAAAATAATCTAATTCTCCTTTCAACTGTTCGTTAATTTTTAAAGAATACCCCACTTTGATTTTGACTTGAGTGTAGTGAATTAATTCCATCAAAACAGGAGCAATCAGAAATTCTCTTCTAGCCATTTCGCTAGTTAAACTGACATAGGGTAAAATTTCTTGTAAGCGTTGTTTTAAATTATCTAAGCGTTCGAGTTGACGATGGGTTTGGGGTAAACTTAGCGATCGCGATTCATAACCATAGCCAAAGTATGATAGAATATCGTCTGGTTCAGAGTTTAATTTAAAATAATCAGCAAAGGTATAAGACTGAGTCGGATTAATAATTGGAATTATAGACATATTTCAACCCCAAAAAAGCTAAAGCCTTTATATATAGATGCTTTAAGATTTAATCAGCAAACCCTAATTAATAACTGATTTTATGGTAGCCAGTTTATATCTAATAATTGTTCAAGACTATCAGGGCAGTTTTCTGGAAAAATTATCTCATATCCTGTCTTTTGCTTGACATATTTTAATGCTTTTTCATAAAGTTTTGCTTGGTTTTCCTGTAAATAATTTCGTAAATTTTGAGTTAATTATTCATTGATTTGGGTTCTAAAACCCATAATTTCAGCTAGCCAATGATTGACATTATACTCATATTCAACAGTCCAATATTCCAGAAGAAGCAAATGTCTGATTATCTGTTCGAGACACCTTTCAACTATTTTTTTCTCTCGCCGACTCTGCTCTTCTAATTCCTCAATTAAATGTTCTTTATCTAATTCATTGAATCGGTTTTCTTTTAATAGATTAATCGTTTCTACTAACCATTGTTCATATTCATTTTCGTAAAGGGGTATTAAATTACTTTTATAGTAGTCGCCAAGGTGCTTAGGACATAAAGGAGAAACATAGCGATCGCCTTTATAAGATGGTCTAATAATTTTATATTTTTCTCTGTCCTAACTGCCCTGTCAGTTGCTATAACTGTGATTTTTACCTCATATTATTGTGGTGGTGGTTAGGAGTCAGGAGTCAGAATTTGCTCATGTTTTCAGCTCAAATTAATTACAGCATATTTCGGGCAAATGATGTACAAGGTAAATGGTGAAAATCTTGTAGTGTGGGCATCTTGCCCGCGATGATAGACCTTATTTGATATTACTACTCCAATCCAAACATACTTACCAAAGCGGGCAAAGTTCCCTTCGCTGTTTCTGCCAGTTTAGCAACGGCAGGCAGTCCCGAGAATATACCCGTCAGCATTTGTATCGCACGCTTGGCCTCCTTTTTCATACCTCCATCGCCTGGATTATTGGCAGCTTGGGCCAACTCTTGTAAGTTTTCGAGTGCAGTTTCCTTATCATCTTTGCTTAGATTTGACTCGGAAGCGATCGCCTCTTTTAGCTGAGTCAACAACTCTTTAATTCCTGCTTTCTCTGTTTCTGGGGAGTCTGGTGACTGAATTATTACCTGCTTGTTACTGTTTTCGCCACCAAGAAATGGTAGCCAGTTTATATCTAATAATTGTTCAAGACTATAAGGGCAGTTTTCTGGAAAAATTATCTCATATCCTGTCTTTTGCCTGACATATTTTAATGTTTTTTCATAAACTTTTGCTTGGTTTTCCTGTAGATAATTTCGTAAATTTTGAGTTAATTATTCATTTATTTGGGTTCTAAAACCCATAATTTCAGCTAGCCAATGATTGACATTATGCTCATATTCAACAGTCCAATATTCTAGAATAAGCAAATGTCTGATTATCTGTTCGAGAAACCTTTCAACTATTTTTTTCTCTCGCCGACTCTGCTCTTCTAATTCCTCAATTAAATGTTCTTTATCTAATTCATTGAATCGGTTTTCTTTTAATAGATTAATCGTTTCTACTAACCATTGTTCATATTCATTTTCGTAAAGGGATATTAAATTACTTTTAACTGTCATTTTTACCTCATGTCTTCAGATCAAATCATGAAATAACGCTTGACAAATTCGCCAATTTTATTATTACCGAATTATTAATTATTAATTATTAATAACTAAATAATTCTGGCTTAAAGCCTCCGCTTTTAAGGAAAAAAAAAGCGGTCGTTTTGCTACGCAACATGTTTGCGGAGCATTCCGTAGGAAAAAGCGTAGCTTCCCGTAGGGTGGGATGGATGGGTTTCCTAACCATATCTAATCGACCAAGAGAAGAAATAATATCTCCTTATATTCAATCAAGGACAGTTTTAACCAGAGGTAATTATCAATTATCCATTATCAATTATCAATTAATTAATCACCCACAACTTTTTTCATATAATCTCCCCATAACTGAGCTGCTTGTCCGCTACTGCTATAAGTAGGAGAGTTATCATCATTTCCTAACCAAATACCTGTCTCCATTATTTGGGTGGATTACTGGGGAAGAGTGAAAGAAAAAACATATCTCCTTTTTGTTAAAAATTCTAATTTAGCACTCCTTAACAAGTTTTATCTATATGTTACCTTCCTCGTAACCTTGCCTTAGCTGAGAGAGTTGATAATAATTCTGCTAACTACTCAAATGCATAAAATAAATTATCGGGTAGTCTCTCACTTGTGGGAGAGAGTCTAGAGAGTCTAAAGAGTTTATCTATATTAGTCCACAAATAAAGTCCATCTTCTTTTATTTCAATTCGATCTAACTTATTTCTACAAAGAGCTAATTTATTTTTAACACCATTATTTTGATTTATTAAGTCTAATATACTCTTATCGCCTTGTCGTACAAAGTATTTTAGATCGCCGTTTTTTTGATAATTTTTCTTAAATATTCCCCCAAAAAATTCCCGCCAACTTTCCGCTCCAATTATCGATATATATCTCTCTTCTATTATTATGGGTGCATACAAACGATAATATAACCAAGCAGTAATATTTCTATTGTCTATTGCAACGCATTGATCTACTTTAATTGTAATTTTCTGACAGTGAATTCTAATTGAAGAAGCTCCAATAGCTGCACGTCTATTAGATTCACTTAATAAGGAACGCCACGAATTATCTTTTATTTGGTAAACGTCATCAGACTCTTCTGTCTCCAAACAGTTTACCTTACCAATTATTGCCTGGCAATATTGAAAAAAACTTTTGCGAGAAGTAGATTGAACTAAATCTGTAGTCTGTCTAGGCACAGGAAAAAAATTAAATAAAAGTTGAGATACAACACGATCTTTTAATCCTAAATTATTGTCATAAATTACGGTATTTTCTCTAGCACAAAAAGCATGATATAAATATTTTTCAATTAACCTTAAATCGTCCTTTTTTTTTATAATATATAAATGCTATTAAACAACAAATATAATAATCAGCTTCACATAACTGACCAGAATTCAAAGGATTAGTATTTTCTACCCTAGCTATATAGCAACATTTATGGGCAGAATATAAATTATTTAATGTTATAGATAAGCTTTCTTCTCTTGATAAGTATTTTTCTTCTTTGAGAGCTTCAAAAGCTGCCCTAACTTGACAATGAGCCACTTTTTCTAAAGCTTTAACTACAGGACTACTATCTATTACTTTATAAATTGCATTAATTGCCAGAAAATATGGTTTTCCTGTCGAAATAAGTTCTAAAAATTCATCGCTCATACTTGTTTTATTACTATTTGAAAATTACATTAAACTTCTATCCTCACTAACTCCTGAAAGTCAGAATTTAATTTCTGACTTGGTGACTTGGTGACTTGGTGAATAATACCAATTTGATAAATGTTTGTTACAAATGGTAGAAGTAATAAAGAAGGAATAAAGAAGAAGGAAGAGGGGAAAAATATTTAAAAAAAGGGAAAAAACGATAGATATAAATATCTAAAATGAACTAGGGCAGCTATTTTTAAGCATATCCGATCAAACTCTACCCTTTTGTAGCATTCTTTTTTCAAAGTGGTATAAATTATATTAATTGCCAGAAAATATGTTTTTCCTGTGGAAATAAATTTTCAAAATTCATCCCTTATGCTTGTCTTATTAGTATTTGAAATTTATATTAAACTTCTATCTTAACTAACCCCTGAAAGTAAGAATTTAATTTCTGACTTATGAATAAATTATATTAATTGCCAGAAAATATGTTTTTCCTGTGAAAATAAATTCTCAAAATTCATCCCTTATGCTTGTCTTATTAGTATTTGAAATTTATATTAAACTTCTATCCTAACTAACCCCTGAAAGCAAGAATTTAATTTATGACTTGGTGAGTAAATTGTATTAATTGCCAGAAAATATGGTTTTCCTGTGGAAATACATTCTCAAAATTCATCCCTCATGGTTGTCTTATTAGTATTTGAAATTTACATTAAACTTCTATCCTAACTACTGAAAGTAAGAATTTAATTTCTGAGTTGGTGAATAAATTGTATTAATTGCCATAAAATATGGTTTTCCTGTGGAAATACATTATCAAAATTCATCATTGTTTTATTACTATTTGAAAATTACATTAAAGTTCTATCCTAACTAACCTCTGAAAGTAAGAATTTAATTTCTGACTTCTGACTTCTAACTTCTAACTTCCAACTTCTAACTTCGTTACTCCCCTACAACTTTTTTCATATAATTCCCCCATAACTGAGCCGCTTGTCCGCTAGTACTATAAGTAGGAGAATTATCATCATTTCCTAACCAAATACCTGTCACCATACTCTTGTTAGGAATATAACCAACAAACCATAAATCTACTCCTCTATTAGTCGTACCCGTTTTACCTGCTTCATCCAACCCTAAAGAAGCTCCACGACCAGTACCATATTGCACTACTCCTTGGAGCATTTGAGTCATGGTATCTGCTATTTGTGGTTTTAATATCTGGCGGTTAGCTTGAATATCCCCTTGAGGGTTTTCACAGCTTGGATCTGAATTATAGGAATAAATACAACGACAAGTGTAGATATTATCGCGATCGCTACAGTCGCTACTATCAATAATCTTTCTAATAGTATGAGGGCGGTTTCCTACTCCACGGTTAGCGATCGCTCCATAAGCGCCAGTTATTTCTAAGACGTTAACTTCATTTTGACCCAATATTAATCCTGGTACAGCATCTAACTTAGATTTAACCCCTAAACGCTTTGCCATCCTGACAACATTACCTAAACCTACTTGTTGAGCAACTCGCAAAGCTACCACATTTTCAGAAAGTGCTATTCCAGTGTACATATTTGTATTGCCACCACTGCGTTGACAACCTCCGTAAGTTTGACCCATCCATCTCATGGAACTACAAGAATATATTTTTGTTGGTGGTATCCCTCTTTCCAGAGCAGCAGCATAGGCAAATACTTTGAAGGTAGAACCTGGTTGACGTTGTGCTTGAGTTGCCCGGTTAAACTGACTCTGTTGATAATCTGCACCTCCAGTCAAGGCAATGACTTCTCCATTTTTAGAGTCTATTGTGACTATAGCGCCTTGAGAAAAATTAGCATAAGATCCAGCATTGTTAATTGCATCTTTTAAACTTGTTTCTGCTTTAGTTTGAATTTCAGGATTTAAAGCTGTTTGAACAACAAAATTTCCCTCTCTAGCTAAATCTTCTCCTAATAATTCTTCCAGTTCACTAAATACATAACTATAATAATAAGGTGCTATTGTACTTTGGAGAATTTCTATAGCTTTAGGATTAATTTCTACCCGCGATCGCCTCGCTCTATCCGCTTCTTGTTGGTCGATCATGCCCAAAGTGAGCATTCGATAAATTACTCCATCTCTTTTTTCTATAGCTATTTGATAATTTTCTACAGGATTAAAAGTATTAGGTGCTGGTAAAATTCCTACTAATGTTGCTGCTTCTGATAAAGTTAAATCTTGAGCGCTTTTACCAAAATAAAATCTAGAGGCATCTTCAAATCCATATAAATCTAACCCCAAATAAACCTTATTCAGATAATTTAATAATACATCGTTTTTACTATAAAAAGCCTCTATTTTGAAAGATACTATTGCCTCTCGTATTTTCCTACCCAAAGAATCTTCTGTACCTACATAGTCACGAAAGACACTTCTTGCTAATTGTTGAGTTACTGTACTTCCTCCTTGGCTTATACCATCTGCCCTCAAATTTGTCAATACTGCTCTAGTAATTCCGATGGGGTCTACGCCGAAATGCCAATAAAAGCGACTATCCTCAGAAGCAATAACCGCATCAGGTAAATATTTAGAGAATTTAGATATGCGCCCTAATTCATAATGAGCATTTCTGTAGGTGGGACGTAGAGGAGTTTGCCCATCACGAGCATAGACAACTACTGGGCCAGTAATTGGATTGGGTAAAGGGTCTACCTGAAATTTTGTCCATTCAAGTAGAATCATTAAACTGATTAGAGCGGTTAATCCAGAAAGACCAAAGACAGTATAACGAAATGCTTGAAAATACCAGGCAGGAGGGTCTACATAACGAATTTTAACAGTATCAGCTAATACTGGTGGTCCTAAAGTTAGAACATCGCCATGACGTAGAGACATACGAGAAACTTGTTTTTTCCCATTGTAGATACCATTAGCAGAATTCTCGTCTTTAACTACATAAGAAGCTTTAGATTTATTAGTATTTTTCGAGACAGACAGATGAATTTTACTAATCAGGGGATTACGAATGACAATATCACAAGCTTGGGAAGAGCGGCCTAGTAAATAGCGATCGCCTAAAAGAGGATATTTTTTAGCTGGAGTATTCTCTGTTTCCTGTATCCAGAGTTCGGGTAATTTAGCATTAGGTCTCAGTGCTAGTCGGGAAAAGTTAACATTGGCATGAATAGTTTGAACCATCTGGGTAATATTGCCCAAGAGAGTTTGAGAGTTACGAGGAGGTCGTGGATAATTCATCGTAAAATTTCGGTAAGTGGGAAACCACCGTCTTTTAAGCGGTGGATGGAAACGACGGGCGCGGATTTTAATCCGTAGTCAAAAAATGTGTTATAATTAACTTTAAACTTAAAAAGTAGCCTCAATGGTCTTTTGGCCGGAGAGAGTAGTGGCAATTGACACCGTAAGCGTGGACTGCTGCTGTATACGTACTACGGTACGGTACTGGCAATGTGGTTGTTGCGAGCAATGTGAAAATCGAGGTTTTAACCCGATTTACAACTCCTAGTAACGAATCCACGCGGATTTATCCCGTGGAGTGTCAAAACTGGAGGGAACAGGGAACAGAGAGTTGACGAAGTCAAAAGTCAAAAGTCAGAAGTCAGAAGTTATTTTTGTAACGGGAATGCGTGAGCAACCCTCCAAAAATATTTCGCCTTAAAAGGCAGAGTTCTAGACCCAATTCTTTTGGTAAAAAAGCATTTCGTCAGGAAATGCTCTGCAAACAGATACCTAGCTCTATACACTACCTTTTTAGGCTGATAGCTGACAGTTAATAGCTGATAGCTAGTTAACCCAATTTTTCAGTAATTTGCTTGAGAATTAATTGACATCCTAAGCTACAACATAATAGAAACTGTAACTAAGGATGTCTACAATATGCTTAATTAATTTTACTGGTAAATATCACAAATTGATGTTAATCATACCACACTTTTAATCTAATCCAGCATCAGTTACTGCCCCTAAACTACTAGAAGATACTAACTTCGCATATTTTGCTAATACACCTCTGGTATACCGGGGTGTTGGAGGTTGCCATGCTTGACGACGCTGTTGTAGCTCCTCATCAGAAATATTTAACTGTAGCAAACGCTGGTGAGCATCAATAGTAATCATATCTCCTTCCTTGATCAGAGCGATCGCTCCACCTACTGCTGCTTCTGGAGCTACATGACCAACTACCATACCGTAAGTACCACCAGAAAACCTACCATCAGTAATCAAACCTACTTTATCTCCTAAACCAGCACCGATAATAGCCGAAGTTGGTGCCAACATTTCTCGCATTCCCGGTCCGCCTTTCGGTCCTTCATAACGGACGACAATAATATCTCCTGCTTGAATTTTGCCTGCTAATATTGCTTCTAAGCAAGCTTCTTCTGACTCAAATACTCTTGCTGGACCTGTTATTTCTGGGTTCTTGACTCCTGTAATTTTAGCAACTGCTCCCTCTGTTGCCAGATTTCCTTTTAAAATAGCTAAGTGTCCTTGAGCATACATCGGATTATCCCAAGGGCGAATCACATCTTGGTTAGAAGGTGGTTCAGAAGGTATATCTGCTAACTGCTCTCCAATAGTCTTACCTGTAATAGTTAGAGCATCTGGGTGGAGTAGGTCATGTTCGAGGAGCATTTTCATTACTAAAGGAATGCCACCTGCTTGATGTAAATTTGTTGTAACGTATCTACCACTAGGTTTCAGGTCACACAATACAGGAACTCTTGCTCGAATAGTTTCAAAATCATCAATAGATAATTCTATATTAGCAGCATGAGCAATGGCTAATAAATGTAGAACTGCATTAGTGGAACCCCCAACTGCAGTAATTACCGAAATTGCGTTTTCTATAGCCTTGCGGGTAATTATTTGACGAGGTAAAATTTGTTTGCGGATAGCCTCTACTAGAACTTTGGCAGACTCCTCAGTACTATCAGCTTTTTCTGCATCTTCCGCCGCCATAGTTGATGAATACATCAGACTCATACCCATTGCTTCAAAAGCTGAAGACATAGTATTTGCGGTGAACATTCCTCCACAAGACCCAGCACCAGGACAAGCTCTACGTTCAATTTCTTTCAGCTCTGTTTCATCAATTTTTCCGGCACTGTATTTTCCTACTGCTTCAAAAGCACTAACTACGGTTAAATCTTCACCATTATAGTTACCTGGTTTAATAGTACCACCATAGACAAATATCGCCGGAATATTCATTCGAGCGATCGCTATCATTGCCCCTGGCATATTTTTATCACACCCGCCAATGGCTAAAAGTCCGTCCATGGCCTGGCCATTACAAACTGTTTCGATGGAGTCGGCAATAACATCTCTAGAAACGAGAGAATATTTCATCCCCTCAGTGCCCATAGAAATACCATCGCTAATAGTAATTGTGCCAAATATCTGTGGCATTGCCCCTGCTTGTTTGGTTCCTGCCATGGCTCGCATGGCCAAATCATTGATGCCCATATTGCAGGGGGTAATAGTGCTATAAGCGTTAGCTACTGCGACGATCGGCTTAGTAAAGTCTGAATCTTCAAAACCTACAGCTCTGAGCATAGCTCGGTTAGGAGCACGTTGTACTCCTTTTGTGATTAATTGGCTTCTTACATTCTCTGGCATAGTATTTTTTTTGTTGTACTGTCTGATATTCTTGATTTTCTCAGAAGATAAGCGTGGTTTTTGAGATATTTACAATAAAGTTACTAAACTTAGGCCCTTAATTTGGTGTATGTATTTTATTGGAATATATTAGGAAAGCAAAAAGTTTCACAGAAAAAGCTAGTTAACTAAGTTAATAATTAGGGCTTGCTGATTAAATCTAAAAGCATTGATAAGTAAAGGTTTGAGCCTTATTGAATTCCCAAGGGGTGCGCTCTTAAGTAGTCTAAAACCCTCAAAAAGTTAGCATAGAAGGTAAACTAAGCACAGAAAAATCTTAGGACAAAACGCCCGCTCCTACCTCCTCGCTCCCGACCCATTTCTCCTGTCTTCCCCTCCACAGTCGGGGCCCGCGGGTGGGTTGTCTCCTGTCTCCTGTCTCCTACCCTTACCCATAAGACTTTTGAGCACAAACCCTAATTAGGTATATAGAACCCTTATGGGATATTTACCCACGTAAAAATTTTTGAGTTACGAGTTGGAACTGGAGTAGAGGCAATACAGGAAATTTGATTAATGCAGCGTAGGGTCAGACCAAACCCCACACTCCCCACATTCCTCCTATATTTTTCAATAGATCCCAAATGCCTTCTATGATAGGGTTTCTATTTACTTTTGTAAGTTAGTAATGTCCTAGTTTAAATATAAAATATAAAATAGAAAATAGTTTGAGGCGGTGCAAATGGAGGCGGAAGAACTTCTAAAACAGTATGCAGCAGGGGAAAGAAATTTTAAAGGTATTACCCTGGTAGAAGTAGATTTAAGAGGGGCTGATTTAAGTAATGCTAACTTTACTAGGGCAAACTTCCGTAATATTAAACTTATGGATGCTAACTTATGTGGGGTGAATCTCAGAGAGGTGAATTTAGGGGATGCTTATCTCAATGGGAGTAATTTGAGTGAAGCTAATTTGATTGGAACGAGTCTGGTGAAAACTGACTTAACTAATGCTGATTTGAGTGAGGCTAATCTACGGGGTTCTAATTCTAGGGAAGCTAATTTAAGTCAAGCTAATTTAAGAGGTGCTAATCTGACGGAAGCTAATTTAAGTCAGGCTAATTTAACTGCAGCTAATTTAACGGCAGCTACGATGATTCGCGTTAATTTGATCAGAGCTATTTTAAATGGCTCAAATTTAGAGTCTGCGAATTTAACAAATGCTTTGATGAATGAGTCAATCTTAGAAGAGGCCAATCTAAGTAATGGCATTCTGAGTGGGGCGATGTTAAGTGGGGCTAATCTGAGTGAAGCTGAATTGAGCAAGTCTACTACTATTGGAGCTACTTTGAGTGAAGCTAATTTAAGTGGAGCGAAACTACGAACTGCTAATGTTAGTTGGACTACTTTTCGAGGAGCTAATATGAGTGGGGCTAATTTATTTCGGGCTAATTTAAGTTGGTCAAATCTGACGGGAGCAATATTAATTAAGGCTGTATTGATTGATGCGAAGCTAAATAAAACTAATCTACGAGATGCAGATATGAGGGGAGCAATTATGCCTGATGGTACAACTTGTCCTTAAATAGATATTATTGCTGCTTACTATATAAGAATTTAAGCTCAGGAAAAATATAATAAAACAATATATTTCCATGGTTTCATACCATGTCTGGTTGAATACTTATAAATAACGATGAAGGAGTCAGGAGTCAGGAGGGAAGAAGAGAAGAAAGTTTTTTGTCACTAATTAAACGGAGATAATACAATAAGATGATTATTGGCATAATTTCAACTTCCTTTTAATCACAATTATTAATAAATAAAGTTGGATGATATACTTTTTTATAGGCTACAAGCTGAATACTTAACACCATAATTTTAAGATTTTTTGATTAAATTATATGTTTTATTTGACAGAGAATAATGATCTTAAAAGATGTATTGAAGAATTAACTACAGCTAATGTGCTTTGGATTGATACAGAGGTTGCTGATTATAATACTCGTAAACCTAGATTGTCTTTAATTCAAGTATTAGCTGATTCTCAAGATTTGATTGGCGATCGCGTTTATATTTTGGATGTTTTAGATAATCCTGATTTAACTAATTTTTTTATCGATAAAATCATGGTTGATCCTAACATTGAGAAGGTATTTCATAATGCTAGGTTTGATATTAAGTTTTTGGGTAAAAATCAAGCTGAAAATATTACTTGTACTTGGGAAATAGCGAAAAAATTACCTTATTATATTTTGCCACTTCCGAATTTAAAACTGAAGACATTAGTTGAAAATTTAACTGATTTTAAAAATATAGATAAAGAAATACAAGGTAGTGATTGGGGACAACGACCGCTGACAGAAAAACAATTAGAATATGCGAAAATGGACTGTGTTTATTTAGCTCAAGTACATTTAGCTTTGTTAAAATTAATTAAACAAAATAATTCTGAACCTACTGCTGAAAATTTAGATGAACTAGGTCAAAGATATCAAGATATTTTACATGAATGGAAATTGTTAGATTCAGAAATTAGTCATATACTTGAGCGGATAAAATTAGCTATGCAGGCACAGAATATTTCTGAAACTTCAACTTTTAAATTATCACCTACAGAACGAATTACTCAAAAAGTTAATTTTGCTGAGTTGGCAATGATAGTAAAAAATCAGGAAATAGACTTAGATTTTCCGATTACTGTCACTCAAAAACTACAAAAAGATTTTGGAGATATTATGAATAAAATTTCGGTAAATAAAGAGAAAAGTTCTAGCTGGAAATTGACTGTTAAAAATTTGTCCGATATTGACTAGCTGTCAGCTTGGGTTGAAATACCTTATTACTTAGGAGTAAACCCACCCCTAACCCTTCCCAGGAGGGGAAGTCAGTAGGGGCGAATGCCATTCGCCCGTACAGGAGTCAGGAGGGAAGAAAGAAGAAGAAACAGGAGTAGAATTTGTAGACTAAATAACTCTTTTATCTTACTCTTAAATTAATAACTAAAGCTGCTAAATATTGGTAGCTTAAATATCAATAACTAAATACATATTATTGAGGAAAAGTCAAGATGATGAAAGCTAAAGATATTATGACGACAGAGGTTGAAACAATTCGCGGTTCAGCAACGGTAGCTGAAGCTGTGAAGAAAATGAACGATCTCTGTCTGCGCGCTCTAATTGTAGAACGCCGTCACGACCAAGATGCTTATGGTATTATCACAGAGACAGATATTGTTTATCAGGTTGCTGCTTACGGCAAAGACCCTAAACAAGTGCGAGTTTATGAAATTATGACTAAGCCTTGTATTGTTATTAACCCTGATTTAGGTGTAGAGTATGTAGCGAGATTATTTGCTCATACAGGTATACATCGAGCGCCTGTGATTAAGGATACGTTACTTGGTATTATTTCAATTACAGATATTTTAAGCAAGAGTGATTTTGTGGAGAAACCAAAATCTGTATTGCTTGAAAGGAGAATAGAGGCAGCTATTGAAGAAGCAAGGAGTATTTGCGAGCAAAAAGGTGTTACTTCTAAAGAATGTGCAGCAGCTTGGGATATTGTAGAAGAGTTACAAGCTGAAGCTGCTCATCAAAAGGCAGAAAGGATGGAAAAAAGTGCTTTTGACCTCTATTGCGAGGATAACCCAGAAGCTGCTGAAGCACGAAATTACGATGTTTAGGGTTTGCGCTCAAAAGTTTTTTAGTAGGGGTAGAAGACAGGAGACAGGAGACAGGAGAAATGGGAATGAGCGAGGAGCTAGGAGCTAAGTTTTGTCCCAAGATTTTTCTGCCCAAATCTTGACCAAAATCCCAAATTTTTGAACCATTACCACTTAAAACCTCGCACTTTTTGATACTGAAAAAGGCTAAAACCTTTATCTATAAAGACTTTTAGATTTAATCAGCAAGCCCTATTTAGTTTCAACTTTTTCGCGATCGATGTTAGCAGGGAACAAGCAATAGTGGGAAAACATTTCCCTGTCTAAGGTCGATCATCATTTCAGTTATCAGTTATATCAATTTTATAAATGTTTGCTACAAATAGGTAGGGTACTTCTTAGGAGTCAGGAGTCAGGCGTCAGGAGTCAGAATGAATAGATTTAATACCAGTTTTTAGGTTATAAATTCTCTTTTTCTCTTGGTGCGCGTTCCCTTGCGACTGGCGTCGTCGCGGGGTCGCACCGCTTTGTCAAAGGGAAATTTCCTGCAAAATTTTTTTATTGCACTTATTATTCGTAACATTCTTTTTTCAAATTGGTATTATATCATGTCCGGATAATTAGCGATAGAACTCCGTTCCGCTCACGCGACCAAAAAACCTTATCCCCTTAAACTTTTCTTTCCCTTCTTCCTTCTTTCTTCTTTCTTCTTCCTTCTTCAAGATGATAATTTATCCACAAAATTTTGATGTTCTGCTGTAGCTAACCCCAGTTGTACAACTTCAATTACTTTAATTAATTTTCCTGTTAATAAAGCTGCTTTATCTAACCATAAACTAGGAAAAACTTCACTACAAATTATTCCCTCGGAATTAGGTTGAAGCTGAATATATTCCCCTTCTTTTAAGCTATACCAATCAATTTCTCCATCTTCGACGCGCCAAACCAAATATTCTTGAACTTGATTACGACGATAGATTTTCTTTTTTTCATGCACATCAATAGAAACAGTACTAGCAGCAATTTCTACTATTAATTCTGGCGCTCCTTCCACATAACCATCCTCACTAATAATTGACTGCCCATCATTTTCAATTCGTAGTAAAGCATCGGGTTGAGGTTCATTATCTCCATCCAAACGAACAGTAGAATTATCTCCAAGTTGTACTCCTGGTGTTGAAGCACGATAGAGTAATAGCCATCCCATAATTGAAGCATGGGGTTCGCCATGTTGGGTAATTCGTAAAGGAGATGCCATATAAACTATTCCCTCAATTAATTCTGCTTTTTTAACATTTGACTTAGTGTAACGATTTTCAAATTCAATTCGAGTTAAGCGATCGCCATTTTCTAGAGTAGGAATTGTTGATTTTAGTACTTTATTTTCTAATCCACTTGTCATAACTATTTGGCCTCAATATGTTAAATTTTGTTAGTACATATATAATATAAAATATTAGTTTTTGAGGTGTGTTGAATTGTCAAGGATAGGCAAAGTTGAGTTATTCATACTATTGTTAAATGTGGTGTAATTTGACTATCTAAATTAGAAGCGATCGCTAATTTTAATCATGCTTCTGTTTGAGCTTGGTTAATGCTTGCTTTGCTGGAAAAGTGCGTCCCTCTTGCACTGAATTTAAACCTGCCTGAATACCTTCTATTGCTTGTATGCGGTCTACTAATTCTAGTAATTTTTGGTATGACTCGGCTTGAGGTTCTATGGGTTCTTCCATCTGCCAAATTCTTCTCAAAGCTTTTAAAGCTTTTTCATTAGCAGGAGACACTGCTAAAACGCGAGTCCATAATTGTCTAGCTAATTCAATATTTTTCTCTACCTCGGCTTGATAAGCATCATTTTCTAGTGTGGCAATATCCTTCAATTTTGCCTGTTTGTCGAATAAAATCAAATGGTATTTAGTAGCAGGTTCAACTACAGTATAAGGAGTTTGCCGAGGTTTTTCAAACTGAAGATTAATATCAGGAACTCGATAAGACAAACGATTATCTAATCTTTCAACAGTAGCACAATTACCTTCACCTTGAATTCTTAAAGATTCTAATAAAGTATAGGTAAAAGAGCCTTGTTTTATGTTTTCATCCTCAATTTCATAAGACCTTTCATTAGGACTACAAGAAAAAAATGTAATTACACCTTTCTGCTTTTCCTTTCCTATACCTAAACCTTTTGAACTTTCCTGACTGCGACAAGCATCCAAAAATAAAATAACATTATCGGCTCCACATCGCCTCAATCTTTCTGTCACAAAATAAAGAGGAATAGCAGTATCTTCTACTCCATCTGGATGGGGGTCAGCATCAGTAGGCATTAAATAATCTCGGTCATTAAAACGCATTCCATGGCCGCTATAAAAGAACCAAAAATTATCACCTGCGGATAAAAATTCCTCGTCAAATCTTTCTCGTAAAAATCTTTTTAGCGTGCCATAAGTAGGTTGAGAATTAAAAGGTTTACCCGCATCATTAATTTGAGGAGAATTATCCGTAAATAAATAAACATTCTCTTTTTCAAAACCTGCCTCATTGAAAAAATAATTCCGCATTAATTCAGCATCTCTCTGAGCATACTGAAGATTTGGCATATTATCGTAATTATTAATCCCAATACAAATAGCGTAATTTCTTGCCATACTTTAAGATTCCTTGCGTACTAATTTTAATTTAATTGCACCTTTACTTCCTGCTTTTCCACCAATACCAAATAAAGTAACTTGACCTTCCCCATTAATTTCAACTGATAATTCTATTTCTTGTAATTTAACATTAGAAGATTCTCGATTTGTTTGGTCAAATACATATTCAATAACTTCAAGAAATTCAGACATTTCTCGTTTCAAATCTTCAGCTTTAACCTGAAATCTTTTTCTACTTGATTCGGGAGATTCTGCTGGCAAATCATCATAATCAGGTCCCGTATCTATTGAATTTTTTCCTCCAGAAGTTTCATCGGCAATAATCCAAATTTTCTTGTCTTTCATAATAATAATTAGTTCTGATTCTTAAAGTTTTGGTTATTTTTCAGTGGTTGCCCAGAGATAATCTCTATATTTTAACTTATTTTATTTTTAGATAAACTCTGGAGAGCTTACAAAGTTTTTTGAGACTGAATTTTGCCCCCCTAGCCCTCAATTTTGGGGGGGAAAAAGAGTCAATTTGCTTGCTCTAGTCCCCCAATTTTGGATGATTTAGGAGGCTGTGAAATTTGCCCCCCTAGCCCCCCAACTTTGGGGGGAACAAGAGTCAATTTGTTTCTCAAAGTCTCCCAGAATTGGGAGATTTAGGGGGCGAGCGATCTAGTAACTTTCAGAGGATATCTCAAAAGTTTTTTGAGACTGAAATTTGCCCCCTAGACCCCAACTTTGGGGGGAAAAGAGTCAATTTGCTTGCTCTAGTCCCCCAGAATTGGGGGATTTAGGGGGCGAGTGATATCGCAAATTTCTCAGGCAACCTCTCATACAAATTAGTTGGAAACTTTTGGTAGGAATTTTCCCCTAAACTTCCTTCAAAAATTTATTTGACTGATAACTGATAACTAAATTTTACCCCCCTAGCCACCCAAAATTGGGAGAAAAAAGAGTCTATTTGCTATCTTTAAGTCCCCCAGAATTGGGGGATGTAGGGGGCTATAAGTTTTGTCAATTTTTCCCTATTAAACTAACTCTATTCCACCACTTTTTCCTCCTCTTCATTCAAACTAATTTTTGTATCTTCATCAGACTTTTCCGCAGCTTTTGTCAATTCAAAAATTGGTGGTTCTAAATCAGGAATAGGTACTTCAAAACCAGGTGGTAAAGGCGGCAGTTGTGGTACACCAGAATCTAATTCTTTAGTCTGTTTCACCAACTCATTAATACTTATTTCCGGTACAGGTGGTATTTCGGTAATTTTCAACGCTGTCATCAAATTCGCCAAGGCAAACTGAATATGAGTATCTGGGTTTTTCGCAACCCACCCATCCTTTGTTAACTGTCGCATTTCAAAATGTAAGTGCGGACCTGTAGACATTCCCGTACTTCCAACGCGACCGATAACTTCACCTTGTTTGACAACTTCCCCTGGTTTCACAAAAATTTCTGATAAGTGACCGTAGAGAGTTTCCAATGATTTTTTCTGGTGGTCTAACACCACAGTTACACCATAACCTCCTAACCAGTCAGCGATCGCTACTTGACCTGCATAAGTTGCAACTACTGGGGTTCCTGTTGGCGCTCCTAAGTCTGTACCTGTGTGAAATTTCTTATAACCTAATATTGGATGTTGTCTCCAACCAAAAAATGAAGTGATGGGTGCGGGGATAGATAGAGGAAATATTAATCTAGTGTTACCATTTCCTGGTACTGCTGGGGGTCGCATGGTGCGGTTGTAATATGCTAAACCTGACTGAGTAATGGGGTGATCAAATAAACCCTGCACCTGAGCGGGTAAAACTGCAGCGACTTCTACTCCTTGTGATGACCCTGAGTAATGACTTGGAGTATAGGAAGTGCTGGCGTAATAACTGCTTTGACTGGAGGATGAACCAGAGTAGTAGCTACTTTGACTATAACTAGAAGTGTCTGAATAATAATTGTTGTTGGAGGAGTAATAGTTGCTTTTGGAGGATGAGTAATAGTTGTTATCGTAGGATGAGTCTTGATAGTTATTTTGAGAATAGTAACTTTGTTGAGTTTCCCCACTCCATGAATTGTTGGATGCTGTTTGAGCAGGAGCGCTCCAGTTATTAGTCTGAGCAGGGGCGCTCCAATTATTTGTTGCAGTTGTAGAACTCCAGTTATTAGTTTGAGCAGGGGCGCTCCAATTATTATTTTCGGCGACAGCACCCCAATTTTTATTATTTGTTGGATATTCGGCGACGTTATCTGTGGAACGTTCGGAGAAAACTACTGTACTTGGTGCTTCATAACTTTCTGTTGCACCAGTTTTGTATTCTGTATTATCTATATAAGCGTTAGTCGAACCGTCATAATAATAAAGTTTTTCAGGTTTTGGTAATGTTAGAGGTGGTAACTCCTGATATTTTTGTTGTTTTGATAGGTTGAGTCCTGTATTCGTCGGAGGTGCGACATACAAATTTTTCGGCAGATAAATACCACTGTCAGGTTCCGGTTCCGGTTCCGGTTCTGGTTGGGAATAATAATAAGGTTCCGGTTCGTAATAACTTGGTGCTGGTTGAGAATAATATGGTTCTGGTTCGTAATAACTTGGCGCTGGTTGAGAATAATAATATGGTTCTGGTTCGTAGTAGCTCGGTGCTGGTTGAGAATAATATGGTTCTGGTTCTGGTTCGTAATAGTATGGTTCCGAATAGTATGGTTCTGAATAACTTGGTGAAGCAGAATAATAAGGTTCTGGTTCGTAATATGGTTGTGAATAATAAGGTTCTGGTTCGTAATATGGTTCCGGTGTATATGAAGGTGCTGGTTCGTAGTAGGGTTCCGGTTCGTAATATGGTTCTGGTGAATAGGATGGTTCCGAATAGGATGTTTGGGGATAATAGTTATCTACTGGAGCAGGTTGATATGATGGCTCATAGTCATACACTTCTATTTCTAAAACTGCCTCCGCTAAAACTATACCTCTACTCAACATTCCTAGACTAGCTAGACAACAACCAAGCTGCATAAGAGACTTATGAGTTAGAAGTTTGGTCTGAATAATATTTTGGTTTTGCTTTTTAGTTGTTTCCTGTAATTCAGTTTTAGACTCTACTGACAGGTTTTGGTTCTCTGATACCATCATTTCCTCACACTATACTTATTACTTTGACAGGACTTACCCATGGACACTAAATCAATTGAGGGCGAATTAATTAGCCCCTACATATGGCGTTTTTAAAGTGAATTTGCGTAAGTCCTATTTGAATTGACAATTAATGCAGTTTAATAAAAATTAACTTTAACATTGAAGAAGGCATAAGACATAAGGTAGAAGACAGAAAGCAGAAGGGAAAATTGCTTATGGATAGTCAAAGACCGACTATGAGCGTGTCTTATAGGAGAAGGAAGAAAGAAGAAAGAATAAGGAAAAATCTGACGTTGTCTGAGTTTTAAGATTTTGATATATCCGCGTCCTTTACTTCGACTGCTATATTAATTTCCCTAGTAGAAAAATCTACTTGCTATATTTGACTTCAACTACAGCGCTTTTCATTTAACATTGAAGTAGACTACACAAAATTATTTTTGGTTAGGAAGTAGACAGTAGGAAAATGATTTAGCCGCTGTAGTCTATCTATATTGAAAAACCGCTATATGATTTTTTTCTGGTAATTAAATTGATTTGTTGCCCAAAAAAAATATTGCAGTTTCTTACTTTTTACCTTCTTATACCAAGGGTGAAAAAAGAATGCTTAACTTAGGTCACACTTAAATAATTAAGTCAGGACTTACGCACGGACACTAAATCCAGTGAAGAAGGCGAATGCCATTCGCCCCTACTCCCCCGCTCCCCCACTCCCCTACTCCCCTACTCCCCTACTCCCTACCTACTTCCGGGAAGTGGTTGGCCATAGCCCAGATTGATTGTACCGGGTTTTAGGAAAATTTCTGAGGAAGATATTTGAGGCTGAGTTAGCGGACTAGCTGAGTCTTGGTTAAACTTGACTCGTAATTCCCCATTAGTCGTTACTCCCACAATTGTGCCAATACGATCTTCTACTACTACTTGCTGCCCAATATTTATTAGTAGTTGCTGATAGGAAGGTAAGATACTTTCTATTCCTGACTCTAAAAGTTGTTTAATGCCAGAATCTAGTCCATGAAAGACTATAGCAGCTAACATTTCTAAAGAGAATATTTCCGATTTTGACTGTTTCCTATAATAGCTTTGTAAATTAATTCCTGTGTCTGGTACAGAATTAGCCCAATTAATTCCTACGCCAATTACTGCCTGAGAAATTTTTTTCTTGTGTATCCTGGTCTCTGTGAGGATGCCACCTAATTTTTTGTGTTCTAAAATTAAGTCGTTAGGCCACTTAATCTCAACTGGTACACCATAATTCCTCAAACTAGAGGCTATACCCCAAGCACTTGATAAAGTTAGCTGAGGAGTTTGGGATATAGAGATATTAGGAGTGATGGTATTGCTCTTGGCGATCGCTATTGACATATATAGGCCACCAACAGTTGACTGCCAATTTCTTCCCCATTGACCACGCCCTGCTGTTTGTTGACTGGCAATAACAATGCTTGATGGGTTTCCAGAGTCGATTAACTGCCAAAGAGTTTGATTTGTTGAGGGGAGGCTCAGAAAAATATGGAGATTAGCGAATGTTGAAGCGGTGAATTTATCTGAAACTCCTTGAATATTTGACAAGCTGTCTATAAATTTTTCTTTGTTAAATTCTGCTACTGACAATTTTCCTAATATTGGGTCAAAGTATAGATATCAACACTTTATAGCAGAAGGAACAAGGAAGAAGAAAGAAGGAAGAAGGAAAAGTCTTACTTTATCTGAGTTTTAAACTTTTGAACTGTCCTAACCTTTCTTTTCATTCTGTGAAGCACTCGAAGTTGGAGGTGTTACTTCTGCTTCTGTTGCGGATGCCGCAATAGTCATTTCATTCTTTGAAGCACTCGGTGTTGGTGGGTGAGTTCTACTTCTGTTGCGGATGTCGCAATAGTCATTTCATTCTTTGAAGCACTCGGTGTTGGTGGGTGAGTTCTACTTCTGTTGCGGATGCCGCAATAGTCAGTTCATTGTCTGAAGCACTCGGTGTTGGTGGGTGAGTTCTACTTCTGTTGCGGATGCCGCAATAGTCAGTTCATTGTCTGAAGCACTCGAAGTTGGGGGTGTGAGTTCTACTTCTGTTGCGGATGTCGCAATAGTCATTTCATTGTCTGAAGCACTCGGAGCTGATGACTCAATTATTAGTTCTACTTCTGTTGCGAATGTCGCAATAGTCATTTCATTGTCTGAAGCACTCGGGTTGGGGTGTGACTTCCGCAATAGTCATTTCATTCCGTGAAGCATCCAGGATTGATGATTTAATCCTTTTCTCTACTACTGTTACCGATGTAGCAATAGTCAAATTCATTCTGTGCAGCACTCTGGCTTTGAGTAAACTTCCAATCCTGTGCAGTAGAGCGAACAAAAATGTCAAAATAAACCAAGGCACTTATGCTGAGGTCAGGAGTAAGAATTTCCTTCTGCCTTCTGCCTTTCCTGATAACTGATAACTGATAACTGATAACTGAAATGACTGTAACTGACTCTGACTCACAACAATTAAATAGATACTATCAAATTTTGGGCGAGAATAATACCACTTGGCATTGGCAAAAATGGCAAGGATTATCTTACCTAACTTGTAGCCTCTTGGAAAATTGGCCTCATGGCTTTTTTACTCACCATTTCTGGCCTCGCACACCAGGAGAATTAGTAGAAGTATTCCCTTCTTCTGCTGAGGTATATCGTGTGAAACAAGTACATGGCAATACTGTACTAACAACAGGGAAAGCTACTCAGGTAGAGATGCCTAATTCTGATGTTGAAAAAACTTATGCTGAAGCTGATGGTTTAATAACTCAAACAACAAAACAAGCAGTTTGGGTTTGTAGTGCAGACTGTGTACCTGTTTTGATTGCTGACAAAACAACAGGACAAGTGGCAGCAGTTCATGCCGGATGGCGTGGCACGGCCGCTAAAATTGTTCCCGTAGCATTGGCAAGTTTTCAAGCTCAGGGTAGTCAATTATCCGATTTATTATTTGTTCTTGGCCCTGCTATTGCTGGAGAGGTTTATCAAGTTTCTGAAGATGTGGCAGCTGAAGTTGGGACGACTGTTGTTCCACAAATAGAGAGAGCAACTACTGAAGATATTTTGCATTCTCTGGAGCTTTTGCCTAATTCACCAGTTTTATCCGATCCTGAACCGGGAAAGGTGCGCTTGGATGTGCGTATAGTTAATGTTTTACAGTTGGAGCAATTGGGTATTGATCATTCACAGATGGCGATCGCTCCTTATTGTACTTATCAACAACCGGATTACTTTTTTTCTTATCGGCGTGAAAAACAGAAAAAAGTGCAGTGGTCTGGAATAGTTAGTGGGTTGAATTAGGGTTTGCTTATGGAAAGTCTTTTGGTAGGGGTAGGAGACAGAAGACAACCCACCCCCAACCCCTCCCAGGAGGGGAAGACAGGAGAAATGGAAATTATAGAGGAGGTAGTCGGGTATATTTGTCCCAAAATTTTTCTGCCATAATCATCCTAAAATACTATCTTTTTGACCTTTTTAGACCAAAAAAGGCAGCAAACCAATATCTGTCAGTGCTTTGATATTTAATTAGCAAGCCCGAATTAAGTCAAAAGTCTAAATTTACAAGCTAAAAGGCAGTCAAAATATATTAATCAAGTGGTAATTTCAATATTTGGTAGAAAATACTCTGGAGCTAAAATTACTTTTTTCTCTAAGCAATGTTAAATGCTTCCCTAATTGACATACTCCCCGGCGTAAACGCACGGTGATTCTCCTGGAACCAGGATTCTTGGTTTGCTGACGCAAGGCTACGCCAACAATGAGTCCACTTAAACTAAACACCTTACGGCATCTAGTCCAGAGATGGTTCTCACGCCTGCGCGTTCGCTCTATTGCCTCTTTCAGAGGAGCTGCGCTATCAAGAGCCTGTTGACCTATGCCCTACGGTACAGTTTAAACCTTAAAAAAAACTTTGGTTCTCTGGTACTTGTTGCTTAAAGCTTTTCCATACACAAGCATTCCTGTGCAAAACCCCCTAACTTTAGTTTTCAAGGTGCTAGTTTGCTACGATTAGTAGCTAGGTTTTTAGAGCGGTTAAATACCTTTGCCGCTTTTATAAGTATAACATAAAGTTGCCCTAAAAGGGCAAGGCTTTAAACCCAATTTTTCGGTAAAGTCGTATTTTTTGCCTCTCGACATCTTTTTTTGATTTTCCTTCTATTAATCTCAGGGTGTTAAAAGCTATTTTTGATAGTCAGTACTTATGTTAATTTATGAGATTATTCGGTAATTTGTGTAGAAATGTTTGTATATTTAACTGAGCATATTTCTGGAAAACTAGATAAGATTAAAATACTAGAAACTTTGTCATAGTTTAAAAAATTATTAATAAATTCCAATGAGCGATTTAAGTCATTATCAACAACTTGGTCTCACTGAAGATGCTTCTTTTGATGAAATTCAAGCAGCAAAGGAACGTTTGAAGCAGCAGCATAGTGGCGATCAAAAGGTTATAGAAAATATTGAAGCTGCTTATGATTCGATTTTGATGGACCGTTTACGGTTGCGTCAGGAAGGAAAGATTAAGGTTCCTGAGCGTATTCGGTTTCCTGAGAAGCAAACAAAGAAGGTCTCTGATAGTTTTACTCCTGGGTTGACTGAAAAAGGGCCAGTTTGGCTACAAAGGTTAATTGATACTCCTAGTCAGGCTGATATTTTGTGGCCTACTGGTATATATGTGGTTTTAGGTGCTATTAGTATTTATTCTGGGGTTAGTCAACCGTCTATTTTGCAACTTACTTTGGCTTTAGGAGTTGGTGGTTGTCTTTATTTTCTTAATCGTAAAGAGAATAAGTTTGGTCGTGCTGTGTTGTTGACTGTTGGGGGTTTAATTCTTGGGTTGATTTTAGGTGGAATATTGAGTGCTTTAGCAACTGGTTTAACAACAGAAATATTTATTACTTTGGTAACGTTTTTGGTGTTATGGATGGTTAGTTGTTTTTTACGTTGATTAAGGTAAGGAAGAGGGAAGAAGGAAGAGGGAAGAAGGAAGAAATTTGAGGGGTTGCACGTTATGGAATGATAAGGAAGAAGGAAGAAGGAAAAAAAATTTGAGGGGTTGCACATTATGAAATGATATTGCCAAAAATTAGTTTAGATTATGACTAAAAAAAACTATTAATTAATCATTCTAGTACTAGCAATTCTCAAATCCAAAATTTAATTCAATCAAAAATCTAAAATCATTCGTCACTGTGCAATGCCCGGAATAGAGTTTAATTACAGTTTGATAGTAGAGTAATACTATCAGGACTTACGCAAATTAACCTTGAAAAAACTAGATGTAGGGGCGAATGGCATTGGCTAACGCCCTCACTCTATTTATTGTCCGTGGGTAAGTCCTGACTATGAAAAATAGAAGTCAAATTTTATGTCTAGAAGAGACTTTTGCCATTATAGAAGCTATCTATCTCATACCATTTTTATATGAGGTTGCATAGAATGATGAAATTCATTAGACCAATCTATCTCTATCTACGCCTATATCTAGTAAATTATGCTTGAAATATTATTCTATGCAGCTTCATTTCAATTTGGTATCAAGCAGTTATTTCTCTTGATTTCAATTACTCTCTTACCTGCTTCTCTTATTAATAATTGAGAGCTGATAGGTGAATAGTTACGCTATGATTATTTATGAATTGTCAAGAAAGGAAATTGCTAAGTCGGTTCTAAATTTACTCCATTAATATTTTTCTGAACAAATACATAATCTTTATCTAACCAGAGCGGAATAAAAGGAAATTGCTAAGTCGGTTCTAAATTTACTCCATTAATATTTTTCTGAACAAATACATAATCTTTATCTAACCAGAGCGGAATAAAAGGAGTCAGAAGTCAGGAGTTAGAACTAATTACTAAGAGCAGAGGTTTTAAATCTACTTAATTTATGAATTACTCAATGATTTATTCTGAATTTTAGCTCCTGTACCTTGCCAATATGTCTTCTGAACTCCCTTGAAAGTTATAACTCTAACTATCTACAAGATATCCCTTATATAATGTCTCTTTAAATAACCCCAATAAAAAATTTAGGGAGTAAGGAGTAAGTAGTAGGGAGTAGGAAACAAGAGGAAATTTGTTTCCTCCCCATGACAAACGGAAAAAATATTCTCTCTCAAGAGAATAAAATTTTTATTATGGCTAATTATTGCCCTGCTGATTAAATCTAAAAGCATTGACATATAAAGACTTTAGCATTTTGGGGCCTTTAAAAAGTGCCTGGTTTTAAGCTATTCATGCTCAAAAAGTTAGTATTTTAGGCACATAGTTGAGCCGAAAAATCATTCTTACAATTGTTACTCCTAACTCCTTGCTCCCAAGCCATTTCTCCCCTCCTGGGAGGGGGAGGGGCGAGGGGTGGGTTGTCTCCTGTTTCCTGTCTCCTACCCCTACTAAAAGACTTTCCATACGCAAACCCTAATTAATGAGACTTGATATTACTCAAATTCTTTTTCGAGCAAAAATCTAATTCACTAAATCATAGTATCTAATTCTCAATCTTTACTTCCTTGTCAATTCCAGTCAGAATTTCTATGATTTATTAATTGTCCAGAAAGGAAACTGCTGAGTAGGTTCTAAATTTACTCCATTAATATTTTTCTGAGCAAATACATAATCTTTATCTAACCACAATGGAATAAAAGGAACGTCTTCTCCTAATAAGTCTTGAATTTCTCTGAAAATATCTTGGCGCTTTTCTGGGTTTTGTTCTTGACGTTGTTGTTCTATTAATTGATTGATACGATCGCTATAATAAAATGAACCTTGAAATTGGCTAGCTCCTGCTTCGCAACCTGTTTCTTCTGAGCCTTTTGTACATTCTAAAAATGGTTGGATATAGTTATCAGCGTCAACAAAATCTCCGTACCAATCTAACATAAAGGTTTGATATAGTCCTTTATCTAAATTTTTAAAGGCGGTCGCTGCTTCTACACTATTTAATTCTAATTCCATTAAACCGTCTATTTTTTCTTCTACAGATGCTTTAAGTGTACTAGCGACTAATTGTCTTTTTGTCGAATTAGAAGCATACCAAATTTCTATTTTTGCTGGATTATCTTGAGAATGTCCTGCCTGTTTTAATAACTCTTTAGCTTTGTCAAAGTTTCCATCTCCATAATTTTCTTGAAATACTGGTTTATAACCTTCAAATTTATTGGGAATTAGACTATAAATAGGTTCAGCTTGCTCTCGTAAAACTCGTTTATTTAACAAATTCCTGTCAACAATAGCTGCTAATGCTTGTCTCACTGCTTTGTTATCTAATGGTGCTGAATTAATATTTAAAACTATATAATTAACTGTCTTGCCATCTGTAGAAATTACTTGCCAACCTTGACGTTCTGATTCTTGTTCTAAATTAGAAATTTGGTCAGTATCAAGAGATAAATAAGCTACATCAATAGCACCTGTTTTAAAGGCATTAAATAAATTAGCTGAACTAGAAAATATTTGAATGTCAACTCCTTGATTTTGTGGTTTTTCTCCCCAATAATTTTCAAATATATCTAATCGTAAAACATCAGTTCCGTACTCAGCTAATTTGTATGGTCCGGTACCAATAAATGTATCGGGTTTAAATTTATTTTCATCTGTTGTATATGCTTGAGGTGAAACAGCACAAAGACCAGAAAATGCTAGTAGAGGGGTAAAAGCAGCAAAGGGTTTTTTTAACTTTATTGTTAACTGATATTCTCCCGTAGTTTCTACTGACTCTACTGTATTTGCTAATAAAGAAGAAGGTGGACCTTCATTTTCAATAAAACGTTTTAAAGAAAAGGCCATTGCTTCGCTATTGAAGGGAGTACCGTCATGAAATGTTACCCCCTGACGAATAGGAATTGTATATGTTGTGCCATCTTCACTAATTTTTGGCATTTCTGTAGCTAGTTGAGGGACAAGTTCCGTTGTTCCTAACTTGTAACCATAGAGGCGATCGCCTAAGTTATAGAGTAAGTTACCAGATATTACTTCGTAAGCATCTGCCGGGTCTACAGTACGAGGTTTAAGAGTTGTACCAATTGTAATACGATTTGTTTTGATTTCTGTAGTAGAGGTGTTATTAGGATTATTCTGTGGTTGACTACAACTAATAACTAGGAAACAGCAAAGACAAAACAAACTAATAAATTGAATAATTAGCTGTCGGGAACGGTTGACAGAACTAAATAATTGATGTTTAAACAATTTAACTATTTACCTCACTAATAATAGAGCTTCTTATTTTTTCTGAGATAAATTCTACCAAGATTTTAGTTCCTCAGAAAGTTATTTAAAATATTAGACATCTCCGGAAAAGAGGGAGTAGGTAGGGACGTTGCATGCAACGTCCCTACAGAGTAGGGGAAAATAATTGATAATTTCTGTACAATAATTGATTGAATTTTTGATTATTGGAGATGTCTATTGCTTCTAAATTATGACTTGTTTAGTGCAAGCTCAAAATATTAAAAAGCTTTTCCTAACGGAATGCTCCGCAAACAGTAATTCAGCAGCCATAATTTAGCTGAAACTGAGATAAATGCAATTTCAAAGGGTATTTCAACCCTTCTTAAATTGTCTTGCTTGTAGAATTAGAATATTTCAACCCAAGCTGATAGCTAGTTCAACAATTAATAATTAATAATTAATAATATAGGGTTTGCTGAAAAAGTTTTTTAGTAGGGGTAGGAGGCAGGAGACAGAAATTTGTGATAATTTGATTATTTGCTTATATTTATATACCCTAAAATTCTAAAATATTTCACAACTGAATTAAGATAGCTCTATTTATCAATGAACAGCATATAGCAATCTTAAATGATTTGTGAGAATTTTGATAATAGTTAAGATTGACGAAAAACCTTAAAAATTATGACTCCTGAGGACTGAATCCTAACTACCACATAAATATTACAATTGAAACAGGATTGCTATAGTTTTGCTGATGTTAATTCTTATCTAATGTAGAAAAAAATTAAGAATTATCACAGACTATGGATAAGTTTAGAGGTTCATGTTTAAAATTACGATACCATATATAGCATTTTCATTTGAGATGTCAAACAATAGTTGATTATTTACTAACAGTGAAAAGTCTGGCAGACATTCTTAATTTTTGCCTCTTAACCTTTTACCTTTTGCCTAAAAGCGACCATGTTTTTTGGCGCAACTCAAATGAAATTACTATAGTTTTTACTGGTAAATTCTATGTGTGATTCTCAAAATATCAATAAAGATTTGAGTGTAGAAGAAGTTTATACTTGTCCTGTCTGTTATCATGGCCAGATATCAGCAATGATTTTAATGGATGCTTTTGCTTGTAACTTCTGTAACCATATTTTTACTGCCGATCTGGTAAAGCAATCATTGAAAATAGCAGATAGTTCTTCTAATTTAAGTTGGCGGTGGAATGGTAGAAATTGGAAAGTCGATCATCCTAACGTAGAATTGAACTGGATAATTAAGTTATTAGCAGTTGCATTTGTAATATTACCAACAACATTAATAGGATTAACGGCTTACTTTTACCCCCCAATATCTGGTACTCCTTTGTGTTGGTTACCGAGAGTTTGGACTGTTTTAACTTTTCTATTTCATTTGCTAATTATCGTTAATATTTTCATTGATTATTATCAGTTTCCAGTCAGGTTATATTTAAAAGCAGTAGGACGGTATTTATGGTTTAGAATTTCGCCACAAAATTCTTCTACATAAATTTCAAGATGCTCAATTACCAAATCAGACACAATTAATGAGTAAGATATGAAGATCTGGAATTTCCAGATGAGTTATGAAACTGGATTATCATTTTTTACCATAGTAAAAAATCTGTAAAATTTTGCACTTTTCCCTGTTCCCTAAAGTCTTAAATTATCTTTTTATACCATTTTGAAAAAAGAATGTGTTGGAATAATAAGTGTGATTAAAAGAAATGTGCAGAATATGTCTTATTTGACAAAAAAGAGAATTTCCGACCTAAAAACTGGTATTGAAGCCATTCCCGTGTGACTCGGTCCTCCTGAGTTCCCCTCCTGGGATTGGGTTAGGGGTGGGTTGACTCCTAATAAAGAGACTAATCATTTGTAGCAAATATTTATCAAATTGCTATTATACCACTTTGAAAAAAGAATTATACAAAAAGGTAGACTTTGATCGGAATATGGTTAAGAATATCTGCTCCAGTTCATTTTAGATATTTATATCTATTGTTTTTCCCTTTTTTTCAATATTTATCCCCTCTTACTTTTTACTTCTTCCTTCTTTCTTGCTTCTACAATTTGTAGCAAAAATTTATCAAATTGCTATTACATCTTACGAGATGTAAATAAATAGTATATCAGGCTTCATACTAGATTTAAAGACATGATATTAACCAGCTTTTAAATCTTTAGAGGGGAAAATCCAAAAAGGCGATCGTTAAATTTGAATTGCTATAGTAAAGAATGGGTTGGTTATACCAATTCTCCATGAAGTTGCGCTAAATAAAAGATAACAGCTATTAGTAAAATTCAGGTTTTGGTAAGAATTATTAAGCGCATTGTTACAGAGAAATGGTATTAGGATATAGACTGATAATAAACCTTAGACAGGGAAATATTTTTCCCACTGTTCCCTGTTCCCTGCTATACAAATTATCTTATATTATGTCCGGATAAGAGTGTGATAAAAAAAACTTTCTCCTTTTATTCCGATTTTTTTCTTGCTTCTTGCTTCTTGCTTCTTGCTTCTTGATTCTTTCTTCCCTCCTGAGGACTGAGGACTGACTCCTCGGTCGTTTATTTATAACTATTCAACCTGACATTATATTAGCCAAAGATAGCATTAATAAAAACATCAGTTAAATTCATTTTTTCCAAGTCTTCAATAGTCACAGTATTGCAAATATCAAACCTGGCACCTATTGTTTGTAATTCATTATCTAATAATTGAAAAAACTGTGTTACTTCAGGCTTATTTCCTACCTGAATAAGTGAAATACCCAATTCTTCATCTTGTTGCAAATTATTAGCAGCAAAAATTATAATATCCTTGACTCTATCGGGATCTTCTATCTCACCTGCTGTAACAACTAAGATAGTTTCCCCATTTGGCTTTGCTGTCTTCAATGCACGTCGTTCAAAATAATTATCAATAGCATCCTTAAGAGCATCTGCTAAATTAGTTTTACCCGAAGGTTGATTTTCCAGAAAGATATGAACTAAGTCAGTGGATGTCACCTGGTCATATCGTTTAAAATAGTCTGAGAATAGGTAAACTGTTAGTCCATCTAAATCTAGCTTCTCACATTCAGTTGCTAATTTTATTACCGAGTCTTGCATTAACTCCCAAGGACTTTTGCCTATGACAGACTCAGATAGATACATACCTTTGCTTTGATCAATGATTAAGGTGTAATCACGCTGTTGTATAGCAGCACCACCTTCAAGTAACGGGTCCATAATATTGGTCTCCATTATCTTCTCTTACTAAATTGTTAATAGCACCAAAATTTGTTTGTGCTTACTTAATTTTCTACTGCTAAGGAAAATGTTTTTATCCATCCGTAGAAACTTTTAAGTTATGATGAGATTATAGTTAGAATTTTGATTTGTCAGTAAAAATTTAGAATTTCACTAACTCAACATTGTATCATCTTGTTGGTAGTTGCAGATATTTTCAATTAAGCAGAAAATTGAGATAAAAGCAAACTTTCATTAATATAAGCTCTTGAAAAATGTCTCTTCTCCGGAAAAACACCAAATTAAATTGAAATAAAGTAATAGTGGTTTTTAGGGCTTTTATGACGAATTATTACGGAACTAACTGACTTTTTTGTAAGTCTATTTTAGTAAAATACTGTCAATTTGTATGATCTGTTACTAATCAGATAAAATGGTACAAACTAAGTTCATTTTAGTTATGAGAGATTAATTACAGATAGACAAATTAAGTTTAGTATTAGCTAAACTTTAAAATCATGCTGTTATCTATAACCAAGTAGTAGAATCAAATTAAAACTTACACTTTTATTTAATCCTATAGTTCTAGTCATAGTTCTAAAGTGACTGATTTCCCAACTAATAATCACAAGTAAATCTAGCCATAAGAAATGCGTATTAACCATGAAATCAAACTCTAAAAATTATAAACCAAATCCAAATGAGCGAGTTGATAAGAAATCACCCCATCCTTTTTTACTAGCATTAATTTTGACTGGAATATTAGCTGCTGAAGCATATCCCAATCTTACTGAAACAGCAATTGCTGCTGTAAAAGTGCTTCAATCTCAACAATTAGAAACAAACAGCAAAATTAATTCTACAGCTAATAAATTTGCTAACCTGATTGAGTCTGCAACAGATATTAAAATTGACGACCACACAGAAATATCTCAACCCTTTTTTCTAAAAAATAAATCTATCAATCAGATACTTGCTGTGAGCGAACCTTCCATTAATCAAAATTTTGATGACCTAAAAAAAATCAGTAAACCCACTCTAGATAAAGTGGAAAAAATTGCCGATTATGATGAAATAATACCTAATAATATAGTTGATGCTGTTCGCGAAGATTTAAGTAATCAAACAGGTATTTTGCCTGAAAATATCAATGTCACTCAAGTCAGTCAAGAAACTTGGCCTAATACTTGTTTGGGACTTGCAAATAGTAATGAACTTTGTGGGCAAAGATTAGTAGAAGGTTGGTATATTATCTTATCTGATGGTAATTATACCTGGGCTTATCGTACAGATAATCAGGGTAAATTGATCAGAGTAGAAGCAAAAAATCAAATATAGTTCTCATAAGTCACCTATTAATTACCAAGTACTTTCAAAAGGAGAAATGAAGATGCCATTAATAGATTGTGTTATCTCAAGTATCATTAATTGAGACGTAATAAAAATGATATTCCCAATTATCTTGTATCTTGAGAATCTATCAAATTGCCCCCTATTCTCTACTCCCTACTCCCTACTCCCGAATCAATGTTATTTGTGGGTATTTAAGCTGAATAAAGTCTTTTTGCCGAGACAGGAGACAGGATAAATGAGACAGGAGACAGGATAAATGGCTCGGGAGCGAGGAGGTAGGAGTAACAATTGTAAGAATGATTTTTCTGCCCAACTATGAGCCTAAAATACTAGCTTTTTGAGCAAAATCAACTGAAACAGGGGCACTGCAATTCGACCATAAAAATGCTCAAACCTTTATATATAAATACTTTTATAATTAATCAGCAAGCCCTATGTAGAAAAACCAAAGGATCTAACAACTATCACAAAGCCAGGCTGAAAGTAGCCAGGATACACGCAAAAATTAAAGATTCAAGGCTTGACTATACTCACAAACTGACAACCCAACTAATAGACATCTCCAAAAATTCTCAAGCACTTACTGTAACTATCTTTTAGGGAGCGATCGCCAGAACCTCCAGATCATCATTTTTTACGGGCTTTATAGTATTACAAATAGTTATTGTTAATTATTCACCATTTTTATCTAATTTTTCATTGCTTTTTGTTAGCTCTAAATTGATGATTTATGTTAAGATTAACGCTCCTATTCTTAATCTTACTAAACCACATATTGTTAAAATTACTTTTTCATAATTAAATTCTTTTAATCTGAATCTTTCTCGTGCCACTCTCAAGATTTTTATCAGTCTTATTACGTGTTCTACAAATATTCTTTTTTGAGCTTTTTGTTGATTCTCTTTCTTGACTTCTTCTGGCATTTCAAGATTAGAGAGTGGGATTGTCCAGAGTGTGCAGCTCACCATGACCGTGATGTTAACGCTTCAATAAATATTTTGGCTGCTGGGCTAGCAGTGTCAGCGCCAGTCGCTCATGGGGGAAACCCCCAAGACCGCGCTGGCTTGTCTGTGGAGCGCGCTTTTAGATCAGAAGGGAGTAAATCCCGGAAGGCAGGTGCTACGTTAGCGCAGCTCCTCTGTCAAGAGGCAGCAGAAAACCCCTACCAGTGATGGAGCGGGAATCCTGCGCTTTCACGCAAGTGCAGCGTCGGGAGGATGTCAATGGTATTCGTTTGGTATACTGTGAACTACCCCAACTTACTCGGCTATCGCTTCGTTGAAGTTGGGGCTTCTGAACTCACAGGGGAATGCCTCAAGACAGACTTACGCCCACCTTTTGGTCTTACTCCCCCTCCTTCCCTACGGGACGCTGCGCGAAAAGCAGCAATCCTGGTTCCCAAGACCGATAATTCTCTAATGCCTTCTGCTCTAATATTTTTTGCTGCGTTGGAGTCCCTATCGTGGTGAGTGCTACAACTCGGACAAGTCCACTCTCTCAAATCTAATGGCATTTCTGACATTTGATAGAGGCAATTAGAACAAGTTTTAGAGCTAGGAAACCATCTGTCAATCTCAACTAATAAACCACCTTTTTGTTGTAGTTTATAGTCAAGGAAGTTGACAAACATTCCCCATCCGACATCAGAGATAGCTTTAGCTAAGTTGTGATTACGTTTGCGCAGCATGAGCTAGGAAACCATACCCTTGACATTCAGATTCTCAACGACTACTACTTGATTATTGTCAACAATTTTTCTTGATAATTGATGTAGAAAGTCCTGACGGGCATTACTAATACGTTCGTGAACTCTAGCTACTAGCTTCCGTGCTTTTTCTCTTGAGTTACTTCCTTTTTTCTTACGGGCTAACTTCGCCTGTTTTCTGGCTAAGTTTTTTTCATGTTTTTTAAGATGTTTGGGGTTGGCATACTTAGATGTTTTCTCCCCATCATGTGTAATACAAAAGTCTTTTAAGCCAAGATCAATCCCTGTCACCTTCCCTTTTGTCACTACTTCAAGAGTCTGTTGGTCAGTGTCAAATAACAATGAAGCATAATATTTCCCTGCTGATGTTTTCGTAATGGTTACAGTTTTTAATTGGCCATCAAACAATCTATGAATAGAGGCTTTAATTACCCCCACTTGAGGTACTTTTACTTCCTTATCTACCACTAGGCAGTTTTGAGAGTATTGACATGATTGCTTACCATGATAGGACTTGAATTTAGGATATTTAGCTCTTCGATCAAAGAAGTTCTTGAAAGCTTTAGTTAAGTTCAGAGTGGTTGATTGCAAGGCTTGAGAATAGCATTCTTTTAGCTATGCGGTTTCTTCTGATTTCTTGAGTTTTGGCAGAACTTTATCTCAACGTTGGTTGAAGACCCGCGCTCTCCCGAAGGGGAGCGTCGGGATGTTTGCGCAGCATTCCGCAGGAAAAACCAATCAATTTTGAGGTTTTGTAAATAGTATGTTAGACTTAAAACTTGGCTGCTGGGCTAGCAGTGTCAGTCTGTGGAGCGACCGTAAGACCAAAAAGAGGCTCGACCTTGGAGGCTGGTGCATTGTTAGCGCAGCTCCTCTGCAAGAGGCAGCAGAAAGACCTAATCAGCGATGGTTAGGAATCCCGCGCTTTCACGCAAGTGCAGCGTCGGGAGGATGTCAATGAGGGCAACTTGACTTAACCATTTACCTGTTTCCTTGTTAAGTTTCATTGCACAGATTTAGAGCATAGTTCCACCACCAACGAACGCACCCCATAACTTGACTGAGTTTGTGGGATTGCTCAGAAGTTGGGTAGATTCTAACTTTGATGGCTCTATACAAGGGTTTCAGGGAAACTAAGGTTGACTATAAAATAATTATAGCACAAGACTAAGACAGATACAGGAGGCTTCGCCGTTTATTTGCTGGTCGGGCATTCATCCCTAACCTGTAGAGGATAAGGGAATTCTGCCCGACATTATGTTAAACAAGAGATGGTTTGATATGCGGGAAAGGATGAGAGCCTTATCTGAACTTGATGGAGTTAAGCGGACTCGAACCGCTGGCCCCCTCAATGCCATTGAGGTGCTCTACCAACTGAGCTATAACCCCTAATCATGAGCATTTTAGCTTCTTTTAAACTAACTGCTCTTTTTGATTAGTATCCTAATTATACTATAACTTCTAGATTTTACAGATATTTTATCAAAAATACTTATTTTATCTTTGAAGTGGCCATTTGTTTTTGGAATATTTTCATTTTTATTCCAGATTGGCAGTATACTGGCAGAAGAAAATTGGTTGCTGTTACGCTATAACTTAGTTGGTCAGAGGACTACCTTTACTGGTAGGGATTACAGAATATGGACGTAACAGGACTCGAACCTGTGACCCCTACCATGTCAAGGTAGACAGTCTGTAATCTTGTATCCCCTGCCTATCAAGAGCTTACTGAGGGTTAAACAGCCCTTCTCTAGTTCCATGTACCAATACTGTACCAAATAGCGCTAAATCAAGGAATTTTTATTACTATTTTTTTCAAATAATGGCCATCGATTTGCTACTTGTAAAGTGGCCAAATTTCAGTAAACAGGTAATGCGAAAAGTAATGATTTATTGAAGGCCAAAAAAAACGCATCATCATGGCCAATAGAGACCAGGCAATATTTCTTTAAGGTTTAAGGGCATTTCAGCCTGTATATAAGTATTTTTTGCAAATATTTGTTATACAAGAAAAATTACGCCCCTCCTTGACTGGCTAAGGCTTTCGATATTTCCAGTTTGTCCCTTAAAGGGGTCTGGCTCTCCACACTTTTTACCCACTCCGTGACGAGCATATTAATTACTTCAGACTGGTTGGCTCCATATAGCGAGGAGTAGTATTTCAACTTTTCTTTAAGCTCAGGTTCTGTATAGACTTTAAAGAAAGGTTTCCTTTGTTTTGTCATTGTTTTCCTCCAAATGATGATGATTTTGACTTACTGAACTTGCCAGATTACAGGGTAGCTTTCCCCTATCTTCCTTCTAATCAATTTAATTTCATTCGTACAAAAAGTTACTATCTTCCCAGGTAAATTAGCTTTAATAACGTCTCCTACTATCTCCAAGAACTGACAATATATCCTGCCGTCTTTTAGGTCTATGTAATCCCATAGTTTAAACTCAGGCAATGGATTTTCTGGCTCTTCTATATCCCTGGTAAATTTACTATACTTACTGTTTAAGACCAAGGTAGGAGGTTTAATCTTGTGTTTACCACTGCTGAGTTTGGTAGGTTCAAATTTCTCTTCATCAGACGATAAAGCTTCATTTTTCTCACCGAAATAATCTGAATTGTACTTACCGATAAGTTTATCCCGCCTAGTATCTAGACACCGCTCTAACAGAGGCCCCATCATTATAGTCCTAGAGACACCCCCTTTCTCATCCTTTTCGTGATAACAAAGCACGTCCTCTAGTCTGTACTCTCGCTTCCTGTCATTGCCTCTTGATTGCCCAATGCTGCTAGCCTTCAATCCTACCAAGTCGAGTATATTGTTGAGATATCTGATATTACTGAGCTTTTTCTGCTTGGGCAACAGCTTGCTTTCATTAGCAATAGCAATGAACTCCATGACGGTTGGAGATTCGCCCGTGAAACTAGGGTTCTCTAATAAGTGGAAAGGAAGTTTAGACAATTCATCAACTTCAGAGTGCAGAATATCGATATCAGGCAAAAAGCAGCCATAAATAGCCCTGTTGACAGTTTTGCTGTCTCTGATAGCATCATTCAGCTCCTTGTTTTTCAATAGATAACGTCTCCACAGTTTCGTCTTTGCATCTGGGTTGTTAAATAGCACCTCTGCTATCAAATCAATTCCCCACTCGTTAGTTCCATCTATGCCTGGGAAAAACTGTTTCAGCCTGTACCTCTCTATCTCTCCTGACTGTTGTTCATTCTTAGCTTCAACTTTGTCTACTAACTCATATTCTGCTTCTGTTAAGTCTTTAGCGTCAAAAATAGATAACGAACGGTTATAGATGACTGAGGCCGACTCTTCATAAGTACTAATAGTCTCGTCGTCTATTTCAACATTCTTAGGAGTAAAAACCTTGTACCCTCTACTCTTCAAGTCGTGTACTATCAGTTCTCTAAAATTATGCTGCTCAAGCAATCTAATTTCATCAAGTTGATCTAGATACTGTGAATAAGGTGAGCTTGTGTCGTAATCCAAGACCTCACAGCAGCTATCAAACAGCGCCTTCCTAACATCCCAGTCTTTGCTCCTAGCCTTGTATTTAGTCTTGTCTTCCATTAGAGAATACATCCGTCCTAATTTGACAAGCTTCAAGTCATCAATATATTTACCCTGGTTCTTAGCTTTGTAAGTAAACAGGTGCACAGGACAATTCGTGTCTCGAAGTCTGTGCATCATCTGTACGCAGGCATCCAATCCTAAGTGAGTCCACCTGACAAATATGTGGTCGAAATAATCTCTGGTGTCAATGCTTAATCCTGATTCGGCGGTAGGACTCACTAAGACGTAATCATACAGATTGAGACAGTCGTCTGGTGATTTCAGAAACTCTCCAACTTCTTTCTGATACAGAGTCCTGGAATTTATCACTAACGTCTTGCTGTCGCTTCGTAAGCTTACTGTTTTTAAATTCCAAGACTCTGTAAACAATTGAGAGTCAGTACATATCAATGCTCTTCCGTTGCTCTCAATGTAATTAACCAGCATCTGCCGAAATAGACTTTCGTCGTCATAAACAGATATTTTCCTTTCTGGCATCTGGTGAGTATTCTTTACCTTTATCTGTTTGTCAAACCCCGTGAGGGACTCTATTAGAGTAACCTCTCTGTCAGTAAGCTGGTCTGACATGATAATCACTCCAGCACAACTTTGGAGTAACTCAGTCAATCTCTTCGTTAACTGCATCCTTTTACCTTTACAAGTACTTGAAGTTAGCAAATGCTCTATCACTAAAGGGCATTCATCAAAAACGAGTATCTTATCTCTAACAGCCTCTGGGTCTATCTTCCAAATACTATCGATACATAAAGAGATAGACTCACCTTGTGCTGCTATCTGAAGACGACTAGCAGTTTCTGTTATGTGATACAGGGACGGTATCCTTTTTCCTGTTTGTTTCAATAAGCTGTTTCTGTACCCAATGAGAATGATGCCAAGTTCATTTACTATCTTTTTCAGGGCTTCGGTCTTGCCAGTCCCCATAGGAGACTTTAGTGCCAACAGCGTTTTAATACTTTTTTTGACATCGCTAATAAATTCGTCTAAAGGGTTTTTGTTGTCACCCCAGAAATAGTCCTTTACAGGCAGATACCTAGATTCAAATCTATAATGTGGAGTGAATACCTTGCTGTCTACTATCTCTTTGAACTCTCTGTTTTTCTTCTCAAAACTGTTAAATGATATCAACTTAAAATCTCTATTCCCTGTTGCTAACTTATCATCAAAATCGCTGTGTATCTTAGTGAATTGACCGTACCAGATGATATGCACTTCCTTGTCATATTCTTTCTTTATGTAATCAACTAATTCTCTATATTTCTGAATAACCAAATCATTTTCTCCACTGCCAGCGTCAGCAGCTATAGCAAAAGTAAATCTCCCAGGATTGCCGTTAGTTACCTTAGAGATGAACTCATCTACGTCATCCCAGTTCCCTTTGAAATTACCACTAATAGCACCTATGGTCGGGTATCCAGACAGTTTATTTATAACCTGTGCTTTCAAGCAGCCTTCAGAAAAAATGATGACGTTTTTTCTACCCTTATCCCCTTTGCCTTTATTGATTGTAAACCTCACTCGCTTACTCATGTTTTGCTGACATAAAGTGTGCGGAGTCTTCTGGTTTATGTGGTGATTAATTCCACCTTTGCTCCCACCAGATAACCAGATATACTTACCATCCTTGATTTTTAATTGCCCTCCAATAACATATCCATCTTCATTGAGAACAGGACAGAAGTAAGCATTTTTAGGTACATTAAATCTAGGTTTGCCCATTCCATCCCAGTAAATACCAGGTAGCTGTTGAAATTCACTGCTCACTATGCCTTTTGGGAACGATTTACCAAGTAAACCTGTAGATTCAATACCACGTCTTTTAAGGTCAGCTAGCGCCCAGTCCTCTACTGGTTCGTTCTCTAGTAGCTTGTAAAATTCATCGTTTAACTCTTTAGGTGCTAGCGTAGTGCTTTTTGCTTGCGGTGCTGGCTTAGGTTGTGGTAACTTCCTGTATTCTGATAGCTGATTCCTGTCGGGAGCGTAGAGATAGCCTATGCCTGCTTTGTCTTGCCCCTTATTCTCCCATCCCGGCACTTGCCAGTCTTCACCACAAATAACTAATTGGCCATTCGTCTTGCATCTTTTGTGAAGACCTCCACAGATGGGACAGTTTTCACCTAGCTTATTGAATCTAACCCAACCTGCATGAGTTGACGTTTCTGTACTAGATAGATTATTATGATGAACATCACTATGATTGTTTTTATCTATTATCATTTTCTTCGCGGTTGTCAACCGTGTTTTTTTTTGCGCAATGAAAAGTTTTCAAAAACTTATTGCATTATTTTAAAAACTTTGAATATGATCTCATTCTAACGACCAATTTTGAAAATGGTTATGTGGCGAGTAAAAAAAAATAAATGCTCTAATATTAGAGCAGGACTTTTATCAGAACGGATGAGAGAGGTTGTTGCAATATTGCAACAACCTCTCTTTGACTTTTAAGTTCATTTGACTAGCGATTAACAACAATCACTATGTGGCCACTTTAGTTGACTATTTCAATCGAATCACACATCACTATCTTTAAAGTCCTCTTGCAATTGAGTTACTAAGGCTTTAATCTCAGCGAGTTTAGTTTTGCCCTCTTGATATTTTCTTCCTTTGCATCGCAACACATTTTCGATAATAAAAGTATCGGACTTACCTTCACTTACTAACCTAGCGACTTCCGTGATTAAGCTAGTTGGAAATTGTTCGTTAGTGGTAGTGGAAGTGTTATCTGGAAGTTGCTCCGGATAAATATCAATCGGCTCATCTGTAACTGGCAATTCAGGAATGCCCTGCTTTTGCTCATAGATGTAGGTAGCTATAGTATGAGTAAAAGTCTCATCATCAGCTTTCCTAAGTATGGTGAAAATAGGTGAGTACCTATTAATAGCTAGGGATAGTCCAATGGTAGATAAGCCAGACAGTAAGCTACCTGAGTAGAGTAGTGACTTAATAGCGGTATCGGATGACGCTGTAGGTGCTACAAAGAGGATAAGGGATGAGAAGGTGGCGACACTTGCTGCGGAGATTAATAAAGTTTTGAATGACTTCAACATTTCCAGTAGGAGAGATGGTCTTAGATCCATATTAGGGAACCTCCGAGTAAACATATAGCGATAACTATCGACCATATTCTCAGCTCAGGCTCTAACCATAAAAAAGCCAAGACGGCGATCGCGAATCCTGATAGCAAGATAGCTGGCAAACGCAGAGTGGGTGAATGTTTCATAGTGAGGTTAAGCAGAGATGATACGCTTAAACCTGACAGTAAACACCCCCATAAGAAGTAAAATTGTGATAAGCTATTCATAATTATTTGAGTGTTACTCCGGCTAAACCTTTAATGTAATTCGTAGGCTCGTCAGAAGGAAGTAACCTTGAGAGCAGTTATCATTTTTATATAAGCAGGTATATAAGTAAGTTATTATATAAAATTGAGAACGCTCTCAATGTTAGGTCAAAACTACTGTTTCAAGTTATTTGCTATTCGCTCAATTTGCTGCTGTGCTGAGTTTTCCGCTCTCTGTAATCCAGTATTGATACCAGCGTAGCCCGGCCTTAATGAATGCAGAGTACGTCCAACGCCAGCGAGCTGACGAGTTTGTTTCAGTCCTTCTCTAGCATTGCTCTTGGCGTACCGTGAGTGATAACTAACTACCTTAGTATCGTACTTGTCAATACGTTGTAGCTCCTGATATCCTACCCTTGATGCTTTCTTAGCTTCCGCCAGTTGTTTTCTGTGAGCTGTTAAAGCCTTGGCCTCAGCCGGAGTCATATAACGAGCTGAGGGTACAACTGGTACTGACTGGATGCCTTGCCAGTCGGGAGTATTATCGGGTGAGAACCTACTCATTACGCCACCGGAGATTATGTCATCTTTATTGATAGCGTGACTGCCAGAGCCTAAAGTTTTACTCGATGTTTTCTTGCTATCATTTCCGAAATACTGCTTTAGTAGTCCCATCGTTAATTCCTTCACTAAATGTACTTACTGATATCAAAGGGAAAGATATCAATAAAATTGCTAATGTAAACCCTGCTAAGAAGTGAGGGTTAATGAGTGTCGTTTGTTTTGTTCGCTTTGATTTTTTCATAGCCTAAGCCGATTTCTACTGATATCGATGAACAGTGTTGACTACCATCAAGAGGCAGTGGTACTGACATCGTATGAATGTAACCATCTACAGTCAAATTCAAGAGGACAGCGGAGTACAGTTTGTCATCATCCAAAGGGGCGAGATAGCTGATGCTATCGACAAGTTCGTTTTTCATCAGGAGCATCTTCTTTTTGTGTTATCAGCCTATGTGGGGAGTACCGGGGAGAGCAGAGAAAAACATAGATTCGTCTAAATCTAATGATTCCAACTGCTCATCTTTCTCTCTGAAGATTTTCTCTTGGATAATCATCCGAGCCTCTTCTTTGTAATCGGTGAGATACTTCTTGTAAGCTTGTCCCCACTCAATGGCATCTTTTCTTGCCTGGATGCGAGCGTCATCAGTATTGTCTGACTGGATAGACTGCCTAACAGACTGTTGTTGCCTCGCATTCAATTGTTGTATAATCGCTCCGTTGTTCGTTGTCATTATCCTCCAGTAAATCAATAATAGTGTTCAAGTGATACACGGCTTGAGCGCGCCCTCTAGAAGTCGCTAGGGAGCGGTAAGCTATCATAGCTTCACAACTTTTCCGGTCATAGCCCTTGTCATACTTAAAGTGGGTGAAACCTTTGATATTACACTGAGAGAGCAATTCTACATCTCTAGTAAACTGAGAACTAGATATTTTTAGTCCTGTACGGTTTAGAGCTTCTAAGAGTTGACTTCTAGTGAAAAAGTCTTTATCGCCCAACGCGATAAAAATACTGGCTCTGATTTTCTCGATCGTCTTTTCGTTGAACATCTCCTTTTAGGTAAAGGTTACTACTTACTAATAGCCTCATTAAGTAACTGTTCGCTATGGGGGATGGTCATTGGTAAAGAACCTGTTTGATATACCAGGGTCAATACTCGTAACGTCCACCGAAAAGGGAGCAGCAACTAGACAAAGCTGCTAGTAATGGGATATGGTGTATATGTCAATGAGATATGGGCTATGGAAACTACCCCGTGATTCTAGGGACGACACCCTTCTATCCAGTCGGTGTTTCCTATTTGCTCATGTTTGTATTTTATTCAATATCCCTTTGAGATGTCAAGGGAATAACAGTATAAATATTGGTTATATCGAAGGAGTTGGAAAAAGTGCCTGAGAGAAAAGCTCTGTCTGTAGCAGTCCCTGACGACTTGATGGAAGTAGTAAGAATGTTGTCAGAACATTCCGGAAAAAGTATGTCGTCATCTCTGATATATATAGCTGAAAGAGGCGCTCCCATTATCATTGATGAGCTAAACAAATTTGAAATATATAAGGAAGCTGTAGCTAAAAGGAAGGCCAAAGAAAGTAGCGATTCTATAAAAACAAACGAAGTTGAGAATGACGGTAAACAAAAAGTAAAGGAGAAAAGTGGTGATTCTAAAAGTAAAAATTAGCATCACCACGAACTAACTGCTTCAAGCATGGCCTGAAAGAATAGTCATGCTTTTTTTATACTTTTACTTCTGGTAAATTATTCAACAGGGAATTGTTGACTTAACTCCTGGACAGTTTGTTGAATCAAACTCAGTTTATCATCTATGGAAGCTAAAACTTCCTTGGGGTCAATGTCAGTAGAATCTTTTTTGACGTACTGCACCGCCTCTTTCACCCAATTACGAATACCCATAGGAGCAAATGCCCTGTAGGTATTCTTCGCTCTTTCGTGGACATCATCGAAAGCATAGTATTCAATGATTTTGGTTATGACAGAATCAGATAACTTTTCTCGACCGTCCACCCAATTAGTTATAAGGGTCTTTGTACTTCTTGGTATGGAATTCCAGACTACTTGTCCGATTTTAGATTCCGACGTAATTACAGCCTCCTTGATTGCTCGCTCCCTAACGCCAGTCAACTTTGTTACCGCCTTTATACTGAGATAACCGATACCCCTATCTTCATTGAAAACAATCTCCTTTTGAATTGCTAACGCATAAATTAATACCCGTGAATCAATACTTTCAGCTTCAGCAACTTCTTTGACTTCAGGTAAAATTTCCTTCAATATCCAACATTTAAACTCTCTTTCTCCTACGGAGTCCAACATTAAGTCATATAGTCCAAACTCAGAAGTGATAGTAACCTCTTGCTCATCTGATATCTTGTAGGTAGTTTTTTCTTCTTCGTTTAGTCTTTCAATAGGTGTTTTCAAGATTTCACAGATATCCTCTACGAAAAAGTAGGGCTTATCATCGTTAAGGATGACGACACGAACTTTATTCGAGTTAAAATTGTAGGTAAGCATAATGTCCTGATGGTTAGTTTCAACTGCTAACCATTTTTTCATATGTAAGTCCTCTTGTCTTGCGACAAGTAAAGGAGAGGATTGCTTATTCTAAAAGTAAAAAATAAGTGTTGACAAATCAAATTTGAATGTGTATATTAACAATGTGACTTAATTTAAAGCCATTTAAAATTGATATCACCACAGACGAGCATATATTTTATCTTATTATATAAATTATACAAGTAATTTATATAAGTACTGAAAATATGCTCTAGCAACATAAAATAGTAATTAATGGACATTAAACCACCGTAAATTGACGCGGTGGTTTTCTGATACTAACAAGAATAAAAGGGGCATTGACGGAGGAAATTAGGATACTACAGGAGCAGATGAAAACACTAGAAGAATTAGAAAAATCAAAGTTAGAATCAGTTCCGGAGGAAAAACAGAGCGGTAAGCAAAGAACAAAATAACCTTGCTAACAAGAAGTATAAAAACACCTAGCGAACGAAAAATGAAGATATCATCTCGCAATCAACGCCTGGAATAACCATTTGTCGTGTCACAGATACATAAGGGGGGAGTTAATATATCCCCCTAAGTTGATGTGTGACACCCAGAAGGTGGTTTAATCTTAAATTTCAGGAATCACGACATTATCATTCGCTCCCCAGTAGTGATTTAATATCATCTTCTCACTCGTTCCAGCGAGTTTAGCTACTGTGGCTAAATCTAAGTCTTTTTTTAACATCAGAGTTATCCAACTGTTCCTCAATGAATATGGGGGCAGTTTTTTTGATATCAAGCCTTCCTTGTATAGTGCCGATATCACTCTCTTGAATGCTCGCTGAGAAAAATTGTGGTGGTTCAAGTAACTTCCACTAGGAGAGGGGAAGATTAGTTTCGTTCTACCCCCACGGCTTCCTTCAATAATGTTTTTCAATTGGTCATTTACAGGAATTGCTCTTTCTCTACCTGTTTTTGTCGATAGCTTTAAATGCCCATGCGTATAAGCTTTTCGGATATTAATCACTCTAGATTCCAAGTCAACGTCATCCCAGGTTAAGGCGATCGCTTCTTCTGGCCTGCATCCTGTTAAGCTTAAGAAGGCTGTATAGGGGTAATAGAAAGAATGTCTCCCTTTCTTGTCCGAATATTTATCATACCTGAAAGCTTCTAGTATCTGGTTGATTTCACTCTCATTCCACACCTCTTTGCATCGGCTCTTTTTGACGTAGTCTTTCTTTGGTTTATCAAACCTAATCAAACGGATATCGCTCCCCTCTAGGCTTGCATTAATATCAGTTTGAATCATTCTCAAGCTTTCTCCAGAGTACATTTCTTTAGCGACTTCTATAAACCTTTCGTGGGTTCCGTTTTTACCTATTTTGCCAAAAACCCTGTTAACCATCCTCCAGGATGTCGCCTGCCTAGAATTGCTTACGCGATCGCAATTCTTTTTTTTATAATCCTCCCAGTAGTCCCATAGTGTAATTCTTTTTTCTACTGGGACATACCCTGGTCTATACTTAGCCAGTTTTGGGTCATAGGCATCTGGAAATCCCATCTTATATTTAGCCATGTCCGAATCTATCTGCTTGGCCACAAGCTCTGCTTTCTTGAGACTGTCCTCTGTGCTTACGGGACAAACAGATATGGCCTTGCGTTTACCTGTGGGGTCAGTGAATCTAAGTCTATATGACCCACCGTGTATTTCTATATTTACCTTGCCAATTTTTGCCTTGATTTTGTTTGTCTTTTGACGTACCATTCTAGTACCACTTTATTGATTGAAAATGGCGCTAGAGAAGGACGTTATAGCTCAGTCGAGCTATAGCTTAGTTGGTCAGAGGACTACCTTTACTGGTAGGGATTACAGAAGATGGACGTAACAGGACTCGAACCTGTGACCCCTACCATGTCAAGGTAGTGCTCTAACCAACTGAGCTATACGTCCAAACTGGGTTTTACTATACCCATAATTCAAGTATACCAATTCGAGACCAAAAGTCTAAATTTTATGAGTAGCGTATAAATAATACCTATATTTTTACTGAAAAATACATAGGAATATCTTATGACTATACATTTTCTTCTAGCAGGGGGAATCTGTAAGTCTGTGCTTACGTCCACTTTTTTCGTTATACGTTATACTACCTTTGTCTAAAATATCAATTTTTTTTGAAATATACAGATACAAAAAATATGAACAAAACTGTAAAAATACTGCTGAGAGATTTCAAGAAGCAAGATAATTATCATTGGAGTGGCAGTAATGCTTAGTGTCTGTGGCATCAGCAGTCTACCCTATTACTAAAAAACTTGCCAAACAATTCAATGCCAACGATCAGCTAGATATCGCAGTCAATGCAATTTTATTCAACCTGAATATGTACAAAGTTCTCACGAAACGAACAGAATATTAATTAAAAAAATTATGAGTACAAATTCATCACAAGTAAATACATCTGCTGTACAAGCAGGGGGTCAACTTAGCTTCTTTGAAAAATATCTCACTGTTTGGGTAGCGTTGTGTATCCTCACAGGTATTGCACTAGGGAAAATATTTCCTGGTGTTGCCAGTGCATTAGATGCTATGAGCATTTATCAAGTATCCATACCCATTGCCATCTGTTTATTTTTTATGATGTATCCCATCATGGTTAAAATAGACTTTACCCAAACCAGAAATGCAGCTCGCACTCCCAAACCTGTAATTTTAACATTAGTCGTCAACTGGGTAATTAAACCTTTTACCATGGTAGCGTTTGCGCAAATTTTCCTCGGTTGGTTATTCCGTCCACTATTAACAGGTACAGAAATATTGCGCGGTACAGAAGTAGCATTGGCAGACTCCTACATTGCTGGAACAATATTACTTGGTATCGCACCCTGTACGGCAATGGTATTAATGTGGGGTTATCTTTCCTACAGTAACCAGGGACATACATTAGTAATGGTGGCGATTAATTCCTTGACAATGTTGTTTTTGTATGCTCCACTAGGACGCTGGTTACTATCAGCTAATAATTTAACTGTGCCTTGGGAAACTATTGTTTTATCGGTGCTAATTTATGTGGGTTTACCTCTAGCTGCTGGAATGTATAGTCGTTACTGGATTTTCAAAAATAAAGGAAAAGCATGGTTTGAGCGTAAGTTTCTCAAGTATTTAAGTCCGGTTTCTACTGCTGCTTTGTTGATAACTTTAGTTTTATTGTTTGCTTTTAAGGGAGAATTAATTGTAGAAAATCCTTTTCATATTTTGTTAATAGCAGTACCACTATTTCTCCAGACTAATTTTATTTTTTTGATTACTTATGTAGCAGCTTTGAAAATGAAATTACATTACGAAGATGCTGCTCCTGCTGCTTTAATTGGAGCTAGTAATCATTTTGAAGTAGCGATCGCTACTTCAGTTACTCTATTTGGTTTAAATTCTGGGGCAGCTTTAGCAACAGTAGTGGGAGTATTAATAGAAGTACCGGTAATGTTGATGTTGGTAGAATTTTGCAAACGTACAGCTTTTTGGTTCCCTCGCCAACCAGAGAAGGCAACATTAATTGACCCCCGTTGTTGTGAGACTCCATTTGTTGGAGAGTAGGGGAGTAGGGGAGAACGTTTCACTGAAGTTAGAAGTCAGAATTCAGAAGTCAGAAGTTAGATTTGATCGACTAAAAACTTTGATAATACTATAGTTTGGGGCAATTATTTGACATTTGACATTTAAAGGAGCGAAACTATTTATGACATTGTGACATCCTTAAAGTGAATTGGTATAAATTTATGATATCAAATCCGTTTAATTGGACATAAAAAAATCTCCAATCGCCATAACTACGCTCATCTTTCTAATTCTTTCTCCTCCTGACTCGGTTCTTCCTCTCCCCTCCTGGGAGGGGTTAGGGGTGGGTTGGGAGGGGTTAGGGGTGGGTTGACTTCTAAACAGTTAACCTATCTATAACTGTTTAACCGGATTTGATATGAGGACTTATGCAGTACAACGTATTTTCGTCCGAAGCGACCGACAGCGTTTGCGGAGCAGTCCGGAACGGAGAGCAATCTCAAATCCTAGTTTGTCGTACCTCATGCGTAATATCATGTTCGGTTGAATACTTACACTTTGAAGGAAGTAAGGCAGAAGGGAAGAAAGGATTAAAAGGGATAAATTTTTTTGATCACTGATTATCCGAACATGATATAAGTCCTGTTTTTGAATATATTGAAACTGCCAACTTAAAATTTGTTCTTGACAACTTCAGGACTTACGCACGAGCACTAAATCAAGTGAGGGCGAATGCCATTTGCTAACGCAAAGCTCCGCTAACGCCCCTACATATGCCGTTTTCAAGGTTAATTTGTGTAAGCCCTGAACTTAAAACCTACGACCTACGACCTACGACCTAACAACCTACAACCTAAAACCTACCACCTTATAGAATTCAGAAATGACAAATTTTGACCATCCTCCAAGAATTTTATTCCTATACGGGTCTCTGCGCGAACGTTCCTACAGTCGTTTGTTGGCAGAAGAAGCTGCTCGAATAATTACAGAAATGGGGGCGGAAGTGAAATTTTTTCATCCCCATGACTTACCTTTACGAGGACGAGTGGAAGATTCTCATCCAAAAGTTCAAGAGTTGCTTGAATTGAGTCAATGGTCTGAAGGTCAGGTCTGGTCTTCTCCAGAGATGCACGGTAACATTACAGGTATTCTCAAAAATCAAATTGACTGGATTCCTTTAAGTATTGGTTCAGTGCGTCCAACTCAAGGAAAAACTTTGGCGGTTATGCAAGTGAGTGGGGGTTCTCAGTCTTTTAATGCAGTTAATTCCCTACGAATTTTGGGCAGATGGATGCGAATGTTTACTATTCCGAATCAGTCTTCTGTAGCGAAAGCTTATCAGGAATTTCATGAAGATGGGACGATGAAGGAATCAGCGTATCGCGATCGCGTTGTTGATGTTATGGAGGAATTATACAGGTTTACATTATTATTGCGAGATAAGGTTGATTATTTGACAGATCGTTATAGTGAGCGTAAAAAAAAGGAAGAAAATTAACTATGGAAGAAAAAACAATTCAACCGATAGCAGAAAATTTATGGTGGGTAATTCCAGATAAACTTGCCGGAGTCCGCAAACCATTGGCAGAAGAATTGCCAGAATTACAAACATTAGGTATTGGGTCAATAGTCTCGGTGATGGATGACCCTTCTAATCTGGAATTGTACGAACAAGCTAATTTACCTCATCTGTGGTTACCGACTAAAGGTGGCACTCCTCCAAGTCGGGAACAGGTTCAGCAATTACAGGATTTTATTGATGCTCAAAATAGTCAGGGAAATGGAGTTGCGATTCATTGCACCAGTGGTAGAAGACGAACAGGTACAGCTATTGCTGCGTATTTAATTGTTTCTGGGTTAACCTACAATGATGCCATGGAGAAAATTTTGAGTGTAAATCCAGAAATTGATTTACGAGAAGCTCAAAGTAAATTTTTGCAAGATTTTTAGCACCAACACTTATACAAAAATTTGGTTCCGGTGAGCCACCACAATCAAAAACTATTCAATTTTGGACGTTTACATTAACTGGTATTCCCGGCGCGATCGCTATTGCGTTACAATTAGGTTTACCTTCTAATTGGGTTGTTGTTAGTGGTTTGATGTTGTTTGGTGTAGTGTTTGCTTTTAATTCTGCGGTTCATTCCTACCTACCTGGTATTGGCATTTACAGATGATGACAAAGTAGCTTTAAATTTTGGCTTCTATTATATGGCTAATTCTGGTGGTCGTCTTGCTGGTACAGTTTTATCTGGATTAGTTGATCAGATATTTGGTTTAGTCTGTTGTCTGTGGGTATCAATGTTGTTTGTGTTGGGAGCAGGTTTAGTTCCCCTGAAGTTACCCGATCCTCAACCGAGTCAAGCTATTGCTTGAAAAGCTGGTGGGGGAAATTAATCAGTTATCAGTTATCAGTTATCAGCAGGACTTATGCAGTCAAGTAGGTTGGGTAGAACGATAGTGAAACCTAACCAAATTCCAATTTGAATGGTGTTGTGTTGGGTTATTATATCAAATCCGGATAACTACTATACCCAAGTAAGTCATTGCGACTGGAACGGAGTGGAAGGAAGCAATCTCGTGACACCCCTGAGATTGCTTCCTATCGTCGCAATGACCGTGGATTTGATATTACTTTTAACTGTTGATTTGATTAGCGATCGCATATTGTCAAAATTCCTTTTTCTGAACCTATTGGAGATATAAACCCATTTCCTTCTAGTGTTGTTTCCACAATAACTTGACCTGTAGCAGTTATTCGTCTGATTACTATAGGAAGAAATCTGCGAGTATTACAATCAATTTGCACTCGCATATAGACTTCTCTCATTCCATCTTCGTCTTCCTGGTCGTATTGCTTTAATATTTCTGCTCCCCACAAGTTATCGCCCAGGTATTCAATTGTGTTCATGTTTATTGAAGTTGTGGCTTTACGGTTAGCTCCTACGGGATACCATTCTACCATCCGTTGTGTTATCAGCATACTTGCAAAAAGTTCAAACATAATTAATTCCTCAATAACTAATTAAACAGAAACCAGATTTATCTACGAAATTTCCTGATTTGAAACACAATAATCAGGGGAATAGACCTGATTTCTTCATCGGTTGCTACTCAAACCCCTCATCCACAGCAATATTGTAGTTGCGTTCTTGAATTAGGGTTATATATAGATGTCAGACCAGTAAAGTTTTGACTTTCTCCGAACTGATTCTAAAGTTGTTTAGTTGTCGGTTTCTGATAAATTTCTCCTTGTTTCATTACAAACAATATTATGACTATAAATCCTGATATATATAGTAACAGTAAATCACTACTTTTGCAAACAATTATTTAGGCTAATGTTAGAGAATAAACTTATTGTCCACTTTTGTCATCTATTTACCGCATACCGCTCCAAAACAAAATCCCACAAATGATGCGCCATCTCTAATTTACTACAAGAGGGAATATCTAACTGCCGACCTTCTGCATCCAGAAAAATTCCCTGATTTGTATTACTGCCAAAACCCGCACCTTCGCGATCGATAGGGTTAGCAACAATAGCATCTAAATTTTTAACTCGTAATTTCTCCAAAGCAGGGGCAACAATATCTCCAGTCTGTGCTGCAAAACCAATTAAGTATTGATGAGACTGCTTTAATTTTCCTAACTCCGCCACAATATCCGGTACTGGTGTCAAAGGTAATGAATTTGGTAGCGATCACTTGGGCAATTTCTCACTACTATATTCAGCTTAAAACTTTTTTACTCATAATATTCCGCTATTTGACAATCTTTTCAGGATTTGAAAATTTGTACCTCTAAGTTTATGCACCCAAAGTGGCACTAAATTTCGGTTTTGCTGAACCAAGGGATGAATTTTTGTACTTCCTTTTTCTCTATAACTCCTCCCACACTCCCCACACTCCCCACACCCCCCACACCCACAAATTCATCCCGCACTCTATGTAACGCCTAAATTTCAGAACCTCTAGCTTCTTCAGCTTGAATGGTGTCAGGTGTTAAATGTCGCCATCTAAACCTTTGAGAAAATTGATGTGATTTCCCTTCCACAATATCTGCTGCTATTTCCCCTAATAAAGGTGCCATTTTAAATCCATGACCACTGCCACCGCTACTAACAGAAAGACCTTTAATTTCTGGATGGTTATCTATCCAGAAGTGTCCGTCAAGGGTATCAGTATATAAACATCTACGAGTATATACCAAAGGTGCATCTACCAGTTCGGGGAAAGTCATTTTCAGAAAAGACCGCATATTTTCCACTTCATCATCCTTAATTCGGCGATCGCTATTTTCGGGATGAAGAGGTACACCACTAGAATGTTTAGCTATCTTGACAACACCATATTTAGGCAAAAAAGGAAAACCATACCAACCAGAATTAGAAATATCGGCTGCAAAAACACTCAAATAGGGCGACGAAAAGTATTTAGGATTTTGAGGTTTTAACCAAAAAACAGGATGACCAGTGGTTTTCATGTAAGGTTGTAGTTCTGGTAAAAGATAGGGAGTATTCGCACCTGCTGCTACCAGCGCATGACCACATTGAAAAGTATTTCCCTCTCTAGTTTTGACTCCTTGTAGCTTCCCGTTTTCTACAATAAAACTTTCTGCGGTTTGCCCTTGGTAAATTTCAACACCTAAAGAACAAGCATACTCAGTTAGTTTTTCTACTACCAGTGAAGATTCTACATAACCTGCTTTCGGATTAAAATTAGCATCTATGTAAACCGAGTTATTCACCATTGGAAAACGTTCTTTAATACTTTCAGCATTCATTCTGTCTGGAGAATAACCACTTTCGATGAGATTTTGGTAACTAAATTTTTCAAAGCTGTGGCGATCGCTTTCTATTTTATCTTTACACAGCATTAAAAAACCTACTTCGTGATATAATTCTTCCCCAAAAAAATCATTCCATTCTTTCCAGCGATCGATACATATTTCTGCCATGCGGAAATATTCTTGATCGGAACCATATTCCATACGGACAACTTTAGTAATATCAGTAGAAGCTGCCAGATGATGAGGAATTGTATCTGGGTTAATAACTGCTACTTTGTGTTTTCTTTTCGCTAATTCTACAGCAGCAGTGATACCAAAGATGCCGCTACCTACAATTAGAAAATCATATTTTGTATTGGGATTTTTCATGAGTTTTTATGAATGTTAAACTGATTATGTTGAAAATATCAATTGTATAATTTTCCTATACTTAGATTAAGTCAAGTTTTGATAATTATTCTACTTCATAGTTAAATTATACTTTCAGCTTCAGAAACAAAATTAAATCTTTATAATCCTAATTTCACATATTCTTCTTCTATTTCTATACTGATAGATTTCCTTCCCAATTTTTGAGCGAATACAGATGTATTCAACAATGAATAATGAATAATGAATAATGAATAATTACCTCTCCTTGAAAGAAGAGGATTGACAAAGAGATGAAAATTTTCTTTATTATTCCCTTAAAAGGGGAGGCTTTAAACCACAATTTTTAGGTAAAAGTTCCTGCAAATAAATCTATAATTAAATCACCAGGACAACTAATTGCTCTAATAATTATTTCCAATAAAGCTTCTGGTTTTTGAGAGAGAGGAGTGGCAAATATTAGGTCAATACTACTGTCTTTATACACAATTATCTCAAACAGCGATCGCCTCTCCCCAAATAATTTTTTTTCTGCAAATTTCCAAATTTTCATTTGCTTTAGGAAGTAGGATACAGGGGTATTTTTCTAACATTATGGTTGTGACAAGATAAGAAAGAAAAAAAAGAGAAGATACAGCATTCAACCTTTGTGAGGTACACCCACGCGGGCAAGATGCCCACACTTAAATATTTAATTATTAATACCTGTACTTCCTTCCTTCTTCCTTCTTCCTTACCGAATAATTAACTAATTAATCATTAAATAATTCTGGTTTAAAGCCTCCCCTTTTAAGGGCAAAAAAAGCGGTTGAGGGATGGCGAGGTCCCCTCGCCATATCCAATCAACCAAGACAGCGGTCGTTTGCAGAGAATTCCGTAGGATGGGATGGATGGGTTTCCTAACCATATCCAATCGACCAAGAGAAAAGAAATAATATTTCCTTATATTCAATTCCGTAGCGGTTAAAACCCGGGGGTTGCACATTATGGAATGATATTGCCAAAAATTAGTTGAGAATTTGACTCGAAAAAACCTAATATAGTCATTCTAGAAATTCTTAAATCCAAAATTATGTTCATCAAAAATGTCAAATCATTCGTCACTGTGCAACACCAAAACCAGAGGTAATTATCAATTATCCATTATCAATTATCCATTAATGAATTCAAGCTTGATCACAAGGCTCAAAATCCAATAAATGGACATAAGGTTCAATTAACTCTGGACGTTGAAAGGCGATCGCTCGTAGTATAACAGAGTCTGGCTCAATTCCAATAGCATTAAATTCTTCGCGACTTACTTTGATTTCTATTTCGTAGTAATTTTGTATCTGCTCAGTAAATTGGGGGTAAATAACAGCTTGACAAAATCTATGATTATTTAGAGAAAATCATAGATTTAAGTAAGTTGGCATAAATAAACCAAACTATGTAAAGATAAGTAAATATGGATAATATATCTAATATGAGTGAGGAAATTTACATATAGGGGCTCGTTAACGCCTAGAGCAAAAGACGTAGTGCCATAGACAATTTTTTTAAAATGTTTTAATTATTCTCGACTTCCAAAATATGAGTTTGTGTACTATATTAACTTGGACTGGTTAGATAAAAATTATCCAAACAGCTTAAATTCAAGCAAAAAAATCTATGGTGAAATTCTCTTTAGAAACAATCAGGGCAAAATTTAGGAGAATATTAATATATGGTATTGGAGTTAAACTTCTTGGATATTATGAAAAGTTAATTCCTAAATATTCCTTGATTGGCGATACAGCATTTTTTGACTCTAAACAATTTGACTGGACAACTGAGATAGAAGCGAATTGGGTATTGATTCGCAAAGAATTAGATGAACTCCTCAAATACCGAGATAGTTTACCAAATTTCCAAGACATTTCTCCAGACCAAGCTGATTATACTAGCCCTGATGATTTATGGAAAACATTTTTTATGTATGGGTATGGTATTAAATCAGAAAAAAATTGTCAAAGATGCCCAGAAACAACTCGTTTAATCGAAAAAATTCCGGGGATGAAAACAGCATTCTTTTCTATTTTATTACCTGGTAAACATATTCCTGAACATCGAGGTCCCTACAAAGGAGTTGTTCGTTATTTATTAGCATTAAAAGTACCTGAACCAAAAGAAAAATGTCGCATTCGGGTAGGTAATGAAACCCGTAATTGGGAAGAAGGAAAAAGTATGATGTTTGATGATTCTTTTCCCCATGAAGCTTGGAATGAAACTGATGGTGTCCGTGCAGTTTTATTCTTAGACATAATGAGACCAATGCGTTTTCCTCTTTCAGTTTTTAATGAATTATTTATGAAACTCATCGCAATTTCTCCCTATATTCAAGATGCAAATATTAATCAGAAAAATTGGGCAGACCGTTTAGAAAAATTGTTTGCACAGGAACGTGAAAAAGAGAAAGTTTAAAGTTGAAGAAGGAAGAAGGAAGAAGGAAGAAGGAAGAAGGAAAAGTATTGTGTTGTCTGAGTTTTAGAGCTTCTCGATCTCTCCTAACTTTTCCTTCGACTGCCATAAACTAAACCAGTCATTTCAGTTATCAGTTATCAGTACCTCTAGTTAAATTCAGAAACTTGAAATATTGAACTTTATTTTTTCTTGGTTGATTAGATATGGCGAGGAAACCTTGCCATCCCACCCTTCGGGAAGCTGCACTAACGACCGCTTTTTCATCCCCTTGTAGAACGGTAGCTCGCGGCGCAGCCAAGGGAAGGCTATTGACCTTATTTTTTTGTCAAACTGAGCAAGACAAATTTGCCTAACTATTCTGTTACTACGGTAAGAATTTTTATTTTCTTCCAAACCAATAATAGGCATAATAGCTATAATTTTACTTGATTATTGATTGATGCCCTCAACTAAATTATAAACTCGATAGTATTTTTTAAAATTCAGAGGTTAAGTAAGGCGATCGCTATTTTTTTTGCTAGAGGTAAACTTTAAATTTTCAGCTATTTTATACTAATAATATTTACCGAAAAATTGTGGGTATGCGCCTCCCCTTTTAAGGGGATAAAAAATAACATATTTTTTCTGTCAAGCCTCTTTATTGCAGAGGTACTGAAGTCCGCAGTTCCTCCGGAGGAGGCTAACTGATAACTGATAACTGAAATGACTCCCATTTTTGTTCTAGATATCAAGTGTTTTGTATCTCAAATAACAAAAAAATAATTAGAAATTATTCATATATTTTAGGTAACTTATACTTAAGTTTATTTAATTAAAAACAAAACTAAAAAAATATATTTGGAGAGAGTAGTGGGTTACGATTTTGACGCAATAATTATTGGCAGTGGTGCAGGGGGAGGAACAATTGCCCATACTCTAGCAAAAGCTGGTAAACGAGTTCTCCTAGTGGAACGTGGCCCTAGATTTAGTGATGTTGAAGCCTTTCAAGATGAGCAACGAATGCTGATTAATAAAGAAGCTTTTGACGATCGCCAAATTCAAGTAAATGGACGTAGCGCCCAACTTCACATCGCAGGAATATTAGGTGGTGGAACATCCCTATATGGAGGGGTACTTATGCGCCCAAGTCCCTACGATTTCCATCCAGGTAAATTTTATGACCAATGGCTACCCCGTCATCTCTGGGATTGGCCAATCGCCTATGATGATATGGCTCCCTACTTCGACCAGGCAGAAGCTTTATTTAATGTCGCCGGGGATAAGCCACACAAAATGCTGAATATTGGTACGCCAAGTAATGGTTATCCGGCCACTGTTCCACCACTCGAACCAATTAACCAACAATTAGAAAAAGGTATAAAAGCTGCGGGACTAACTCCATTTCACCTCGCCTTCGGTATAAACTTCGATACTTGTCTACGTTGTTCTAAATGTCCTGGTTTCTACTGTCCTAATGAATCTCGTGCTTCTACAGTGATGCGTACTATTGATAAGGCAGCTCTTGATTATAACCTCAAAGTTCAAACTCTGACAGAGGCAGAATATTTAGTTACTAATACCAGTCAAAAAGTTACTGCTATTCGCCTTCGTTGTCGCAAAACTGGCACAGTTGAGGAACTCACAGCCAAAATTTATATTCTGTCTGCTGGAGCATTGGGTAGTTCAGTTATTCTGATGAAGTCTGGTTTAACAGGGCGTAGCGGACAAGTAGGGCGGAATTATATGTATCATTGTGGTGCTTTAGTGGCGGGATTATTCAAACAATCTACTGGTGGGGCGGATAAATTTATTAAACAGTTAGGGTTTACAGACCTCTATCTTGGTTCTAAAGAATTTCCACATAAATTAGGGTTAGCTCAAACTGTACCTATTCCCGGACTTCTTTCTCTACAAGAAAATTTTCCTGTGCCAATTCCTCAACCTATCGCCGAATTTCTGTTGAAGCGGATGTTGGTAATAACTGGTATTGTGGAAGATTTACCCCAAGAGGAAAATCGGATAGAAGTTGGTAAGGATGGGAAAATTCGTCTGTTCCACAAATTTCATTCTTATGATGTTTTTCGTTCTCGGTATTACATGAGTAAGTTAAAACGGGTATTTCGGTCGGCAGGAGCAGTATTATGCTTTGGGGCGATGGGACATAAAGATGATATTCATACATCCCACCAGGTAGGTACAACTCGCTTTGGTAAAGATCCAAATACATCTGTACTTGATCAAGACTGTCGTTTACATGACCATGAAAATGTCTTTGTTGTAGATGGTGGTTTTATGCCGAATGCTTTGGGTGTTAGTCCAGCTCTGACTATCTCAGCTAATGCTCTTAGGGTAGGGGATATTATGTTGCAAGAAGCGATAATTTGAGAACGGACGTTAACAAAGTCAGAAGTCAGAAGTCAGAAGTCAGAAGTTACGAGAAAGGAAGAATGAGAGTGAGAATTATCTGGGAATATTCCGGCATTTTATGTCTGCTTAAGGTGTATTTTTTGCTTTCTATTCTCCATTATTAATGAAAAAATTGCGGATAAAAATTAATTAAAACTCTTCATATTTTCCTTGCTCTAGCACAACTATAGAATTTTAAAGATTCAGTAAAGTTACGCATCAATATTTGAATTGAAGAAAAAAATTATGGTATTTAGGAGCACTTTTATGAAGATTCTGTGAAGTAATTCAGAGTTAGTAGGTACTTATTTAAAGATTCTGTGAAGTTATGATCAAACTCTTGCCATTTAGATAATGTCTGTGCCAGTATATTTACTGATAGGTTAATGACAGACTTTTTAGTTACTAAAACTCAAGCTAGTATAAATATCAGGAAGGAGAAGCATTTTGAATAATCAAGTAAACAAAAAAAATCTATTAAACTTTTTACGGTCGTAGACCGTAAAAAGTTTGGCTTTCTTAGGTGCTATTTCTGCTTTATCTACTAACTCTGTAGCTCAAGCTGCAATTCTATGGGATTGGTCATTTGGTGGTACTGAAACTGTTCGTTCTACCACCGATGGTGACATTTCCGACTTGGGTTCTGCAAATACTTTTATCTTTACTGATTTTGAAGTTCTTGCGTCTATGGAATCTTCTCTTGTAGGTGCTGATTTTATAAATGATCCCTTAACCATAATTCAGGGGCAACAAGGATTTGTCTGGGATGGTTCCCAAATTACTCAGCTGTTTAGAAATGGTAGTGCTTTTACCAATGGGACAAATTTTCATAGTGGTGACTTCAGATACACGTTTGTTGATAATTTCTCTCAATTCAGTGATAAAAGTGGTCTAAATATTTTTGCCAGTGAATCTGCTTTTACCCCAACTCCTTCTGCTCCAACAACTCCAGGTCCTAACCTGCAACCGGCTCCTGAACCTGCTACTCTTTTCGGGTTACTAACTTTTGGTGCAGTAGCTTTAGGTTCACGTTATCAACGATCTAAATAGACTTAATTTTTTTGCTGTTCAATTTCAGTATAATTAGGCTCGTAGTTGGGCTTTAGCCCCTAAAGCATTTTATTGCTCAACAAGCCCAACTACAAACAAAAACTTGATTATCATCTGCTGACATTAAATTTTCTCTGATATTTCAACTCCAACTTGCACATTCACTTCAACTGGTTGCTGTTGAGATTGTATAAATATTTTGCCAGAATTAGTATTTGAAACATCTTCTTGTTTTGAAATCCTCAAATTCAACTTCTCAGCTAATACATCCCGTTGATTAATCAAATAAATACTAACTAAAGTTAAACCAACTCCCACTGACTGTAACGAACTCAAAACTTCCCCTAAAAAGAAATTGCCAAACAATAAAGCAAAAATTGGAGTTAGAAAAGTTAAAGCACTTAAACTCGTAAGATTTCCAGAAGAAGCAAAATAAAAGAATAAACCATAAGCGATCGCGCTGCCAAAAATAGTCGCATAACCCATAGCTATCCAACCATACCCATCAATATTAACCCACTGCTGAGACTCAAAGCCTGCGGAAATAGCAAGTAATGGAACACCACCTAAAATTAAATGCCAAGCAGTTGCCATAACTGGATCGCTATATTTGCAAACCCAACGCACCAAAACTGTTCCTACTGCCATAGATAGAGACGCTAATAACATTAACCATTCTCCACTTTGAAACAGTGCACCCATTCCTAGAGATGCTTCTATTGTTTCTGGATGCAGCAAACTCCCGATCCATTCATCAGGTAAACCAATTAAACTTATACCAAAAACGCCAATACCTAACCCTAACCAACCCCAAAATCTAATTCTCTCTTGAAATAACCACAATGATAGAATAGCTACTGCCAAAGGTTGGGAGTCAATCATCACTGAACCCAAACCAGCACCAGTTCTGACTAACCCTTGAGCCAAAAACCCCTGAAACAAAGTACCATCTACTAAGGCAAATAATAAAATCCACAACCAAGCTATTTTTCCTTGTGGTTGAGGTCTTCCCTGAATCATTCCTACCAGTAACAGTAATATACCTGCTGGCAATATACGCATTGCTGCCATAAAGAATGGTGTTGTCTGAGGAATAACACCTTTCATCGCTACCATTGCTGTTCCCCAGAAGAAAAAGGGAGCAATTAGTAACAGTGGCGCAAAGGGGAGTTTTGAGTTAGTCAGTTTTAGCTGCATAGTCATTTCAGTTATCAGTTATCAGTTAGCCTTCTATCGGAGGAACTTCGTTATCAGTACCGACCGCTGTTTGCGCAGCATTCCGCAGGAAAGTCAGAGGCACCGAAATACTGAAGTTTAATTTTTTCTTCCCCTTGTAGAGCGACAGCTAGTGGCACAGCTAAGGGGAGGCTGTTGACCCTATTTTTTGGTCATTATTTTATATAATATTAAAATGTTATTTACAAATTGTAACATTTTTTCATAGAAGTATCCATTATTAAATTTATTGAATTAATAATAAAGCAAAATTTCAAAATATTCATTAAATATCATCTTGATTGACAATTTAAGTTGAATATGTTAATAATATAATTCAGATAATTTGTGCTATGATGAAATTTGACTTTTGACTGAATAAAAGTATGATTTGGCCATTTAAGCCTCGGTATCGTAAACAAATTGCCCGAATTGAAATTAATGGTGTTATCGCGAGCGACACCAGAAAAAGAGTTTTAGAAGCACTAAAAACGGTAGAAGAAAGAAAATTCCCTGGTCTGTTACTGAGAATTGATAGTCCAGGAGGTACTGTTGCTGACTCTCACGAAATTTACAATGCCCTGAAAAATTTGCAAGATAAAGTCAAAATTGTTTCTAGCTTCGGCAATATCTCAGCCTCTGGGGGTGTGTATATTGGTATGGGTTCTCAACATATTGTGTCTAATCCTGGGACAATTACAGGTAGTATAGGGGTGATTTTGCGAGGCAACAATATAGAACGTCTTTTGGAGAGAGTAGGGGTTTCTTTTAAAGTAGTAAAGTCTGGCCCATACAAAGATATATTAGCCTTCGACCGAGAAATGACAGACCCAGAAAAGCAAATTCTCCAAGACTTGATTGATAATAGTTATCAACAGTTTGTCAAAATAGTGGCTGAGGCGCGAAATTTAGCTGTAGAAACTGTAAGAAATTTTGCAGATGGCCGAATTTTCACAGGAGAACAGGCATTAGAATTAGGTGTGGTTGACCGTTTAGGTACCGAAGAAGATGCCCGTAAATGGCTTTGTGAAATGATTAAATTAGACCCAGAGAAGACTGAGAGTTGTACCCTAGAAAAACCAAAATCTTTAGTAAGTCGAGTTTTGGGTAATAATCAGGTATCATCAAAACTGTCGGCAGCTCAAAGTTTGGTAGAATTTGAAGTATCTACCAATGGTTTACCTTTGTGGCTGTATCGACCTTAAGTTAAAATAAAAAGTTGTTGATTGGGAGGATTTTGGCGTGGTGTGGCGAGTTCAAGCAATTCGTGGGGCAACTACTGTCTCAGAAAACTCAAAAGAAGCTATTCAAGAGGCAGTAACGGAACTACTAGATGAACTAGAGAACCATAATCAAATCGATCCAGGCCAAATTATTAGTACGACTTTCTCTGTAACTCGTGACTTGGATGCTATTTTTCCGGCTGCGATCGCCCGCCAACGTCCCAACTGGAATAATGTACCTTTATTAGATGTGCAGCAGATGCACGTTGAAGGTAGTTTAGAACGTTGTATCAGATTTTTGATTCATGTAAATATGCCAGAAACCCATGCCCAAAAAATTGTTCATACCTATTTGCGAGGGGCAAAAAAATTGAGACCTGACTGGCAGAAAGCTTGAAGAAGACAGAAGGCAGAAGGTAGAATTGCTTATTGATAGTCAACGACCAGTCACTCTGTATCTAAGAAGAACAAGCAATTTTAAGTATCGCAAGTGACGGTTTGGTATTAAATCCGCAAAAGAAAAAGAAATAGCAATAGTCTGGTACGGATTTTTTTCTACGCAACGCTACGAGAATGCCAACTTATTATTAATTATACCCAATATACTTAAGTGCAACTTTAGCTGCTTAGTTTCACTACACTCATTTTTTTTTGATAACCTTTTAGGAAAATAAGCTAGAGTTATTTATAATGCTCACTCTAAGTTTTTATTATATGAGGTCGCCATTTTTTTCCAATATTATTATATCTACCCTTATTGCCATAGTCGCTTGGCTCTGGAATAGCCCTGCTTTGGCCGCAATTCCAGTCCAGCTATACGACCTGGAATACAAAGAATGCCCAGCTAGCTTAGAAAAAGGAATGATTTCCAGTGGCTCTAGTATGACAGCTAACTGTTTTATTATCGGTGGTAAAGCCAAAAATGCTTCTGATAAAACTTTATATGATGCTGATGTGTATGGACGTATTTATGATGCTGATAACAATAATGTTATGCAAAATCGTACCAGACTTGGGTCAATTGAAGAAGTCCCACCAGGTGTCACTGATTTTGAAATCAGAGTTTCCATACCAGCAAATCTGCCTACTCCATTGAAACTTAAACAGTTTAAATCATCTGGCTTTTCTCATAAAGTTCGATGGCAAACCATAGAAGAATTTGATGGATTTTAATTATTGAAGGCAGGTTGAGTTTTAAGAATTAATGTCTTTTTTCAATCTGCCTCAAAGTTTTTTTTAACTCCCCCGGCGGGAAGTCCCGCGCTCTCCCGTAGGGGAGCGTCGTATGGGAAAGCCGGGCGTTATGTGTGTGGTTCGTCCTGATTTTCTATATACTTCTTTAGCACTGAAACACTGACGCCAACCGAACCCGCGCCGCCGAAAGGCGCAAGGGAACGCGGAGCAAGAAACGGACGTGGAGGCAAGTGTAACCCACCCCCATCCCCTCCCGGGAGGGGAGCAAGAGGGGTGGGTGCAGCAGCCTGTGAGATGTCAACCCGCTGAGGAGTTACGGCTCGGCAGGAATACCTGCGCCTAACAGCCGGGGAGGATGTCAATTAAGAGCAATTTTCCCACCACCAACTGGAACAACTATGAAATGAGTCTGAGAACCAGAATATTGGTTTTGTAGTACTACAGTATCAGGAATAGGAGTAGAACCCAAAGTTTCTTGGCAACCTCTACATCGAGCCATAAATGTTCCAGTGTCAGCAACTTGCAAAGCTACTTTTCCTCTGGGAAATGAGCTGTCTTGGCTTTGTGCTAATGGTGCAGTTAAAGTTAGAGGTCCAATAGCTGCGAGAGTTAATGCTAATCTAAACCACTTTTTCATTTTTGTATACTTTGTTACCAATAAATGTTGAAAAAAGAATCAACTTAATGGACGAGTAACCACGATTACTTCTATCTTATCATAATATTTCACTTTATCCTAAAATTCTATTTCGTTGAAGTATTTTTATTTTGAGCTTTCAGAAATGAAGCAATTTTTTAGACCTAATTAGGGTTTGCTGAAAAAGTCTTTTTAAGGAGTATATAAAATCTCTTGATACTAATTTATCCTGTAAAATACTAAGTAATTATTAGGAAGCTCAAAGCTGATAGCTGACCGCTGAATGCTCAAAAATATTAAAAGAATCCGCAGAGTTTCAATATCTTAATTTTAATTCTTAAAATATAGACTGTTACTTCTCTAAGTCAGGATTTGAAATTAATGGCACGTTTAGCATTACTCAGTACATCAGATAAAACAGGTCTCATTGATTTAACAAAAAGTCTAGTTACAGAATTTGACTATGAAATAATTAGTAGTGGCGGTACTGCTAAAACTCTGAAAGAAGCAGGAATTTCTGTGACAAAAGTATCTGACTATACGGGATTTCCAGAAATTCTTGGAGGTAGGGTTAAAACATTACATCCTCGGATTCATGGAGGCATATTAGCAAGAAGAGATTTAGAGCAAGATATAGAAGAATTAAATGCTAATAATATTCGACCCATTGATTTAGTTGTAGTTAATTTATACCCCTTTGAACAAACAATTTCTCAACCGGGAGTTACTCTAGCAGAAGCAATTGAAAAAATTGATATTGGCGGACCTGCAATGTTAAGAGCTTCAGCTAAAAATTTTGCTCATCTGACAGTTTTATGTAACCCTAATCAATATAATTCATACTTGGAAGAACTACGGAAAAATTATGGTGAAATATCATTAGAATTTCGTCAAAAATGTGCCTTAGCTGGATTTAAACATACAGCAACTTACGACCAGGCGATCGCTACTTATTTACAAGGGCAAGAAACAACTTCTGAACAGGAGAAAGAAACATTTTTCCTCTCTGGTAAAAATATTAAATCTCTGCGTTATGGAGAAAATCCTCATCAATCTGCAACTTGGTATCAAAGCGGAATTATTCCTAGTGGGTGGGCGGCAAGTAAAATTCTTCAAGGTAAAGAATTAAGTTATAACAATTTGGTAGATTTAGAGGCAGCAAGACGTATTATTACGGAATTTTCTGATGCTCCGACTGTGGCAATTCTTAAACATACAAATCCTTGTGGAATTGCAATTAGTGAAACTCTTTTGGAGGCTTATGAAAAAGCTTTTGCTGGAGATTCGGTTTCTGCTTTTGGGGGAATTGTTGCTTTGAATAAATCTATTGATGCTCCTACTGCGACTGCTATGACTAAGACTTTTTTAGAGTGTGTAGTTGCTCCGGGATGCGAACCAGAAGCGGAGGAAATTTTTCAGAAAAAATCTAAGTTAAGAGTGTTAATTTCACCAGATTTAAAACAGAGTCCGCCGGAAACTATAAAGGTAATTGCTGGTGGTTTTTTAGTACAAGCTGCTGATGATGCAGTAGAAAGTTCAAGTGATTGGAAAGTTGTTACTGAAAAACAACCGACTCCGGAAGAAATGGAGGAATTAATGTTTGCTTGGAAGGTGGTAAAGCACGTTAAATCTAATGCTATTGTGGTGACTAAAAATTTGGCAACTGCTGGTATTGGTGCTGGTCAAATGAATAGAGTTGGGGCAGTAAAAATTGCTTTGGAGCAAGCAGGAGAAAAGGCTATTGGAGGAGTATTAGCTAGTGATGCTTTTTTCCCTTTTGATGATTCGGTAAAAACAGCAGCAGCAGCAGGAATAACTGCTATTATTCAACCTGGAGGTAGTATGCGAGATAAAGATTCTATTGCTGCTGCAAATGAGTTAGGTTTGGTAATGATACTAACTGGAATGCGTCATTTTTTACATTAGAAAATGAATTATAAGTCTAAGCATTTCCTGCAGAATGCTGCGCAAACAGCTATTGTTCAATAATTGATAATGGATAATTGATAATTACCTCTCCCTAAAAGAAAGAGGATTGAATAAAAGGAAAATTTTTTCTCTCTTGGTCGATTGGATATGGTTAGGAAACCCATCCATCCCACCCTACGGGAAGCTGCGCTAACGACCGCTTGTTTCTCCTTTAAAGGATTTAAATCTTAATTATTCGGTAATTAATAATTGCTTTTAAGGTTTGGAAAGGGGACTTTAGCAGTAACTTTTTATTCTTTCTCAATTTCAAAGATTGCTTTTAGTCATAGCCAAAATTAATGGCTGATAGCTAATAGCTGACGGCTAAATACTTACTTATAAATAAAAGTAAGATGGGTAAGTTTTGACAATGAGCTATGAATAATTAATAATTACCTTTCCTGAAAAGCAGATGATTGACTAAAAGGATTTTTTTCTTTGTTTTTCCTTGATGCGTAGAGGTTTTATAGCAATTTAATGTATAGCAGTTGAAAGAAAGATTAGGAGATATCAAAAGCTGAAAATTCAGACAAGTAAGATTTTTCCTTATTCCTTCTTCCTTCTGTTATAAAGTTGCACAGAATAAACTTAAGTAGAGCATGGTGAATTATTACTACTTTTTTTGATTATTTATCCCTTAATTTTCAGATAGTCTACACAACTTAAATAGAACTGGTATCTGAGTAGAGTCTGTGAGAAAATTCTTGTTAATTGTTTTTCTAGGAATTTATGGCAATGATACTTTCAACAATTAATAATTAGGGTTTGCGTATGGAAAGTATGAGTGCTAGGGGTAGGAGTCAACCCACCCCTAACCCCTCCCAGGAGGGGAAGTTAGGAGTCAGGAGAAACGGGGAATTTAGAGGAGGTAGAAGTAAGAATTATCCCTCAATTTTTCTGTCCTTGATTTGCCCAAAATGCTAACTTTTTGAACGTTTTATACCAAATTGATAAATGTTTGCTACAAATATCTAGGGTATTTATTAGGAGTCAACCCACCCCTAACCCCTCCGAGGAGAGGAAGTCAGGAGTTAGGAGTCGTATAGGAATAGCTTTAATACCATTTTTTACGGCTTACATTATCTTTTTTTCTCAAAGGGACATCTCCTATCAATTATTTTTATCGCTCTTATTATTCGTAACATTCTTTCTTCAAATTGGTATTAGACCAAAACAAGCGCACTTTTTTGGAATTTCAGAAGGCTAAAACTTTTATCTGTCAATGCTTTGATAACTAATCAGTAAACCCTAATTAATAATTCACAATTACCTCTCCTTGAAAAGAAGAGAATTGACTCAAAGGAAAAATTTTTCTTGTTGATTCTTTAAAGGGAATAAAAAGCTGTCGATATTCGGAGTTTCTCGTAGGGTGAGATGGTGAGAAAATCTCGCCATATCCAATCGACCAACAGAAATAAAATTCAGTATTTAAAGCCTCCTACTTTAGTAGGAAATGCTTACGGAGATACTGTTAACTGATAACTGATAACTGATAACTGAAATGACATTTACTCCACCACAAAATTTACCTCAAGAAGTAAAAATTAACCTCTTATTAACAGGAGGACATCAATATACTATTTATCTCAAATCTGATGCACCATTACTCCAACTTTTAGCCAAAACACTATTATCTAAACATCAAAAAACAGAAAATTCTACTCTATTTCAAATTCCTATAGGAGAAGGTCATTCTGCTTTATGTTTTCCTAGCGAACATTTAGTCGGAATGGTGACGGAACCACCAATATATTTGCAGCATTTACAGTCACAAGATACTCAATCTAATATCAAAACTTCTACTCCTCCTCCTCCCTCTACAATAGACAATTTAGAATCTCGTTATTTACTCATAGAAAATTTTCTCACCCAATCAGAAAATCAACAACTATTTAATTATGTTTTGCAAAGACAATCTGATTTTGTACCAACTACAACATCAACTAAGGCAGAAAATTATCGTCGCTCTTTAGTATTGCACTCGTTCCCAAAATTCAGAGAATTAATAGTCAACAGAATTCAAGAAGTTTTACCTGATGCGTTAAAACAGTTAAATATTCCAGAATTTTCAATTGCCGAAATTGAAAGTCAGTTAACAGCTCATAACGATAATAATTTCTATAAAATTCACAATGATAATGGTTCTCCGGATACTGCTACTAGAGTTTTTACTTATGTTTATTATTTTTATCAAGAACCAAAAGCATTTACAGGTGGTAATTTAATAATTTACGATAGTCAAATTAAAGGAAAATATTATGTGAAGGCTGACACATTTAAAACTATAGAACCTAAAAATAATAGTATTATATTTTTTCTAAGTCGTTATATGCACGAAGTTTTATCAGTAAGTTGCCCCTCTAAAGCTTTTTCAGATAGTCGATTTACTATTAATGGTTGGATACGGAGAAATAATTAATAATGAATAATGAATAATGAATAATGAATAATGAATAATGAATAATGAATAATTACAGCATATTTCGGGCAAACAAAAAGTAAGCATTTCCTGCGGAATGCTGCACAAACATCACTTTTCATTGTCCTTGAATACTAATTCCTTCTTCCAAGATAATGACTTAATAACTCATAGCTGATATCTGATAGCTGACTGCTGAATGCTTGCATATTATGCTGTCTGAGTTCTCAGCTTTTGATATATCTGCGCCTTTCCCTTCGACTACTATATAATTCACCAATAAATAATCTATTAGCTGCCTTAAAATTTATTTGATATTGAGTCTTTAAATAGTAAAAGATTCTAAATTTAAATTAATCAAGGAATAAAAAATAAAACAATGACCAAGGTTAGCTGAAAGGACTATTTCATTGCTAACTTTTCATTCTCCTTGAATACTAATTCCTTCTTCCAAGATAATGACTTAATAACTAATAGCTGATAGCTGACTGCTGAATGCTTGCATATTGTGTTGTCTGAGTTCTCAGCTTTTGATATATCTGCGCCTTTAGCTTCGACTACTATATAATTCACCAATAAATAATCTATTAGCTGCCTTAAAATTTATTTGATATTGAGTCTTTAAATAGTAAAAGATTCTAAATTTAAATTAACTATGGTACTTTATTTGTAACTTTTGATGATCAAACTTGATTCTCATGACATATCTATAAATTGGTATAACTAATGATACTTAGTGACAAAAATAATCAAAATCTGATTAAATCAAAATGTGTAAAAATTGAGAATTTTTTAACAGAAGTAGAAAATCAAAAAATTCTAGCATCTGTAATTAAACTAGAAGCATATTTTGAAAAAAGTACTACTAGCATCAATGACCCTGAATTTCGCAAATCAAGAGTCTTACATTTAGCGCCTATTTCCAAAGCTAGAATTAGTCATCGAATTAAGTTAGTTTTACCTCAAGTTTTATCTAAACTGAGTCATAAAATATTTCCAATAGCTAAAATAGAAGCGCAAGTAACAGCTCATAATCATGGTCATTATTATCAAGCTCATAATGATAATGGAATGCCTGAAGTTGCGAAAAGAGAAATTACTTACATTTATTATTTTCACCAACAACCTAAAAATTTTTCTGGTGGAGAATTAGTGCTATATGATGGAAAAATAGATAATAATTATTATACTCAGGCAAATTCATTCAAAAAAATTGCACCTATAAATAATACTATTATTTTCTTTCCTAGTCGTTATTGGCATGAAGTTTTACCAGTAAATTGTCCTTCTAAAACTTTTGCAGATAGTCGCTTTACTATTAATGGTTGGATCTGGAGAAATTAAACAGTTAAAGAAGGGAGTAGGGAGTAGGGAGTAGGGAGTAGAAAAGAAGAAAAACAACTGTGCCTCAGTAACTTGATAAACGCTATATTACCTAAAAATTATGGTATAAAGCACCCTCCTTTTAAGGAGATAAAAAAATAGAATATTCGCCAAGGTCAAGCTTCCTTATTACAGGAGGTATTGATAACTGATAACTGATAACTGAAATTACCTTCTTTTATTCTCCATTTATATCTCAAATGTCAACTTTGTATATGCTAAAATGCTAGGGTGCATCTCATATTTGCAAAAATACTTTTTTCCTATATATTCCCTGTTACCTGTTCCCTGTTCCCTGTTCCCTAAAAGCGATAAATTTTTGGCTTTATTCAAAATTGAGATGCACCCAAATGCTATTTCTGAAACCAGAGAAATTATAGAATTATGGCAAGTAGATTTCCAGCAACTAAAATGTTTAATCTGTCTAGTAAACCAACTATTTCAATGCAGATGATGTGGGTGGGCTTAATCATTACAGTTTTATTTATATTAATTGCTATTTTATCTCCACTTTTAGAAAATTTAGACTTGCTCCAAGACCCCCAGGAATTTCTCAGTAACCCCATTCATCAATCACCATCTTTTGAACATTGGTTTGGCACAAATCGTCAAGGTTATGATGTATTTTCCCGAACATTATTTGGCGTACAAGTTGCTTGGCAAGTTGTAATTTTAGCCACAGCATTAAGTTTAATTATTGGCGTACCTCTAGGAATGGTAAGCGGTTATCTTGGCGGTAGAATTGATAAGATTTTAATATTTTTTATGGATACCGTTTATACTTTGCCAGGATTATTACTTTCAATAACTCTAGCTTTTGTCGTGGGAAAAGGAATATTAAATGCAGCGATCGCTCTGAGTATTGCTTATATTCCACAATATTATCGAGTAGTTCGTAACCATACAGTTAGTGTAAAAAATGAACTTTTTATTGAGGCAGCAAAAGCGATGGGTGCTAATACTTGGAGAGTATTAACTCGTTATTTATTTCTTAATGTTATTCAGAGCGTACCTGTGTTGTTTACTCTTAATGCTGCGGATGCAGTTCTAGTATTAGGAGGATTGGGATTTTTAGGATTAGGATTACCTCCTGAAACTGCTGAATGGGGAAATGATTTAAGGTTAGCTTTAGATGCTTTACCCACAGGTATTTGGTGGACTGCTTTTTTCCCTGGTTGTGCTTTAACTTTAATGGTAATTGGTTTATCTTTATTAGGGGAAGGATTGAATGAATTTGTTAATCCTAAGTTCAGAAATTAATGAAGAAGGAAGAGGGAAGAAGGAAGAAGGAAGAAGGAAGTAAAAAAGAAGGAAGAAGGAAGAAGGAAGAAGGAAGGTTGATTATTAATATTTTGTTGTTTTAGATATTTTATAAGTCAAGGGTAGTAATGGCAGTTGTTATCAAACCTAGTATTGGACTGTTTAATCTTAAATGTTGCAATCGCAAATTTTTAACAGATAACTTCTTCTATAGCGTTTTCAAAGGAGAAGGCAGAAAGAAGAAGGAAGAAGAAAGGTTGATTATTAATATAGAGTTGGTTATTTACTAACAGTAAAAAGTCTGGCAAATCTTCTTAACTGTTCCTAGATGAGCTGTTGTCCGTTGCCTAAAAGCGACCAGGTTTTTTACGCAACTCAAATGAAATTACTATAGCTATAATGACAAATCTAAAGCACTATTTTAGCTGAAACAGTTTACCGAATAATTAAGGTTTAAACCCTCTCCTTTAAAGGAAAAAAAGCGGTTGAGGGATGGATGGTTTTCCTAACTATATCCAATCAACCAAGAGAAGAAAAAATTTTCCCTACCGCGTCAATCCTCTTCTTTTTAAGGAGAGGTAATTGTTAATTATTGCTCTGCTGATTAAATCTAAAAGTATTGACATATAAAAATAAGTGCCTTTTTGGGGTCGAATTGCAGTGCAAATTTTTCAGTTCTTCATACTCATACATATTAGTATTTTAGGCAAGAGTTGGGCAGAAAAATCCCAAATTGACAATTCTTACTCCTACCTCCTCGCTAATTCCCATTTCTCCCCTCCTGGGAGGGGGAGGGGCGAGGGGTGGGTTGTCTCCTGTCTCCTACCCCTACTAAAAGACTTTTGAGGGCAAACCCTAATTATTAATTATTAATTATTAATTAATTACCATCTACCAAAAGCACCCCATACTGCCCCAGAAATTATGCCCCAAATTGACCCAATACCTGCACCAATAATTACTCCTCTAAGTAAAGTAACTTGACGAATAATTCCTAAACTTAAAAAGAAATCATCTCCCATAGTTGTAGACAAAATAGCTCCAATAATTCCCCAAGCGATCGCCGTCAAAAAACAACCCCAAATTGCACCTAAAATTGCACCTCTTATCCCAATTAATTCTAATGCTAAAGGTAAAGGAGGAGCCATAATTAATCCACCTAATATAATTCCAGATATTGCTCCACCAATAGCACCATTACCACCACCAAAAATTACTGTAGCTATTAATAATTGAGGCAAGTTACTAGAAGTAAGATCAATATTTGTTTGACTCCAAAACAGTAGACAAACTGTGGCAATTATACCTACAATCGTGCCAAAAAAAGAACCCCAAATTGCACCTAAAATTGCTCCCGACTTACCCCAAATTCTCACACCCCCCAAAAACATAGGAGGTTTAAATAGACTCCAAACAAAACCAAAAGTTGCTCCCATAAATGCTCCTGATATATATGCTCTACCAAAATTAGCATCCCGATTTAATATTGCTAACATTAATCCTCCTATAGCACCGCCCAGGAAAAACCCACCAACAATTCCAAATATTATATAATTTTTGCTAGATTCATCCTGTCTTCCCATTAATGATTTCCAAATTAAGCTAATAATTGTACACCACAAAATACCCATTAATAATGCACTGACAATAGTGACTAAATTTTGATTAATTCCTATAGATAAACCAGCTAAAGTAGCACAAAATAAAATACCCCAAATAGTACCACCAATTGTGCCCCAAATTATCTTATGAACTATATTTGTCCGATCGCTAGGTAACTCTCTCATAATTTTTATTGTTGCTACAGCATGAAGGTTTTAAATGTTAAGTTTTAGGTAGATAAACTTTTTTTACCTCATACCTAATACCTAACACTTACAACCTTATTTTCAATTTAAGCTACTACTTAAAATCTTCTCCAATAAAGTACTAGAAATCCTGAAAAATTATCTTTACTATCAGGAATTAAAGCATAACGAGACCTACTACCACAACGCCTAGTACCAATCTTCCAAGAACCTCCTCTTACAACTTTATATAAATTTTTTTCATATTCTCAAATCCTACCATTTGATGGTGCAAAATTATAATTACCATATAAGCACTCAGCTTTTAGCTGTTTCATAAATAATTAATATACACTCTCCCTCGTCAAGGTCAGTTTTTTTCCAATACTTTTAATTATCCTTAAATCTATCAGCTATTAATTTCTGCTCAAAAAGCAATAAATTAATAGCTGATAGTTGATAGCTGAGTGCTGAATTATTACTTTGTAATTGCTACTATTTCTCTAAATATTTCACTGTATAAATATTCTTTGATTAAAAACATTTTTAGACGTTGCTTTTAAGTTTTATGGTAAGCATTTCCTCCGGAATGCTGCGCAAACAGCCGTCAGCTATCAGCCAGCCTCCTAGGTCGGAACTGCGAACTTCAGCTATTGCTTCTTTTTAGTTCTAGATAAAAGCTTTACTAATTGAGTGAGAATTAAATTTTACTCCTAAAAACTGGCTTGAAAGTCTATATATTAAAACCCTCTTATAAGAGCTGAGAGCTGACAGCTAATAGCTGTTTCGGAGCATTCCGCAGGAAATACTTACGTTTTATGACCTCATATTATCAACTTTTAATGTTTGAAATTCAAAAGTATTATTTGAAGCGTTAGTAATTCTTGATTTTAGTTCACTCGCATAATTTTTATACAAAAACACACTACCACTCAAACTAAAATATATTATGCATAAGCTCAAAAAAATTATACAATCTCACCGGTCGCTCATACTGTTATTTGATTAAGTTATGGATAAGCTATTCCACATTTTAACTAAGTCAGAAGTTGTTTTTGTAACGGGAATTTGACCAAGCATCCAAAAACATTTCACCTTAAAAAGCGGGGTTTTAGACCCAATTATTTTGATAAACTGTAAATCTAAACCTAGAGTTGAAAAATAAAAAAGTGCTAATAGCTTAAAAGTTTTTCTCTATTATCGAATAATTAAGGTTTAAACCCTCTTATTAGTTGAATAAATAAAGCAAACAATCCTGTTCCTCAATCAGATCCATTTTCAGAAAAAGTAATTATTAATTCTTAATTGTTAATTATTAATTGTTGAACTGGAGTAGTTATCTGAACTATTACCAAAATCAATCTATATGAGCTTCCGCAAAATATAAACAGTTTTATATGTAAAAATTTTGATAATTATTATTGATAGATTATTATCTTTAATCACTTAACCTTTATTCATACCAAAGATGATATGGGTGCATCTCAATGCGTGAATAAAGCCAAAAATTTATCGCTTTTAGGCAACAGCTCCGGAAAGCAACAGGCAACAGGGAATAGAGAATAGGGAATAGGGAATATATAGGAAAAAAGTATTTTTGCAAATATGAGATGCACCCGATGATATGATAGTTAAAACTTATTTTTGATGATATTTTATGCACAATCAAGAACCACCCAAAATTATTAAACAACGTCTGCAATATCAAGGCAGAAAATTTAACTTTGACGTTAACTATATGCGTCTACCCAATGGAGTTGAAGGAGACTGGGAATGTATTCGTCATCCGGGAGGAGCTTTATGTATTCCTGTTACTTCAGATGGAAAATTAGTCTTAGTAAAACAATATCGATTTGCTATTAAAGATAGGATTTTAGAATTTCCAGCAGGTACAATAGAAGAAAATGAAAATCCTGCTGATACTATCAAACGAGAAATAGAAGAAGAAACAGGTTATCGCGCTCATAAATGGCAAAAATTAGGAGAATTTCCTCTCGCTCCTGGATACTCGGATGAATTTATTTATGCTTTTTTAGCAGAAGATTTAGAAAAATTGGAAAGTCCACCAGCGCAAGATATTGATGAAGATATAGAAACAGTTTTAATGACGCCTCAGGAATTAGAAAAGGCTATCTTTGATGGAGAAATTGTTGATGCTAAGTCAATTTGTAGTTTATTCTTGGCGAAACCATTTTTATCAGGAAATAAGAAGTAAGAAGGAAGAAGGGGTTTAGTTATCTAGGCGATGAGTTATCTATAGCAGAAGGAAAAAGCTTGGGTTGTCTGAATGTTAAGTTTTTGATATTTCCTAAGCTTTGCTTCGAGTGCTATCTTAACCAAGAATTTAGTATCAATGCCTGAAAATTGGTATTAAACTTAAAATTAAATTTTCATCTTTCCTTTTCCTTTGAACAAAGCAAGCAAATAACAAAAATGAAGACTGTAAAGGAGTACTGATAACTGAAATGACCTCTCCTGAAAAATAAGAGGATTAACTAAAAAGACAAAAGAATGATTTTTTTCGTGAAAATGAGAGACTTAAAGCCTGAAATAATTAATCATTAATAATTTTGTTAAATCGAGATTATAGCTGAATTGGAATTACTATAAACCTAAGCATTCGACAGGAAATGCTTACCTACAAACAAAAATTTTCTAATTAACAGTAAACTTAAAATTATAGCAATCTAAGGAGAAATCAAAAGCTTAAAATTAAGACAAGGTAAGATTTTTCCTTCTTCCTTCTTCCTTCTTCCTTCTTCCTTCTTCCTTCTGCTATAACAATAAAATTAAAATAAATGTCTAACTTAATTCTCTTTTGGCATCGACGCGATCTACGCATTTCAGATAATATCGGACTTACACAAGCATCTCAACAAAATCAAAAAGTAGTAGGTATATTTTGCCTTGACCAAAATATTCTCAAACGAGACGACATTGCCCCCGCAAGAATAACCTATATGATTGGTTGTTTACAACATCTACAAAAAAGCTACCAAGAAATAGGAAGTCAACTATTAATACTGTCAGGAAAACCTGCCGAAGCTATACCAAAATTAGCAACTTTTCTAGAGGCAAAAGCAGTATATTGGAATCAAGATGTTGAACCTTATAGTAGAGAACGCGACCGCCAAGTTACTGAAAATTTAGAAACAGTAAATATTCAAGTAAAAACATTTTGGGATCAACTCCTTCATTGCCCAGAAGAAATATTTACTTCTACTAATAAACCCTATAGTGTCTATACCCCATTCTGGAGAACTTGGAGCGGCAAAAAAAAATCTAACCCAGTCAATACTCCCCTACTCAAAGGGTTAACTGAAGAGCAACTTCAACAAACCCAAAAAGTAGGAGTTATTGACTTACCCACTGCAAAAGAATTAGGATTTAATTGGGAAAACCCACTCATTCTCGAACCCGGAGAAACTATAGCACTAGAAAAATTAGAAACATTTTGCCAAGCAGCAATATACTCATACCAACAACAACGAAATTTCCCTAGTATTGATGGTACATCCCAACTCAGTCCTGCCCTAAAATTTGGTACTATTGGTATTCGGACCGTTTGGGCAAAAACTCAAGAATTAATAGAAAATTGTTCCAGCGATGAAGCATTTGAAAATATCGAAACTTGGCAAAAAGAAATCGCATGGCGCGAATTTTATCAATATGTTATGTACCATTATCCCGAACTAGAAACAGGTCCTTATCGCCCACATTGGAAAAATTTTCCCTGGGAGAATAATGAAGCATATTTTTTGGCCTGGTGTGAAGGTAAAACTGGTTATCCTATTGTGGATGCTGCCATGCGTCAGTTAAATGAAACAGGTTGGATGCACAATCGTTGCAGAATGATAGTCGCTAGTTTTCTGACCAAAGATTTAATGATTAATTGGCAGTGGGGCGAAAAATATTTTATGCAGAAGTTGATAGATGGAGACCTTTCTGCAAATAATGGCGGTTGGCAGTGGAGTGCGTCGAGTGGAATGGACCCAAAACCTTTGAGAATATTTAATCCTGCATCTCAGACACAAAAATATGACCCAGAAGCAGAATATATTCGGGAGTGGATGCCAGAGTTACGGAATGTGGATACGAAATATTTAGTTACTGGTAAAATTCCAGCGGATGAACGAGAAGCTGTAGATTATCCTGCACCTATTGTTGACCATAAAAAACGACAACAAATATTCAAGTCACTTTATCAGGAGCAAAAAAATTGATTCAGAATATCTTTAGGTTACTTTTTCCTAAATCAACCTGATTTATTAATTAATTTGAACTATTCATCTATGGGTAGTTTCCATTGTAATGGCTATCTATTGTGATTATTTTTAGTTAAGTACAAAAAACAGTGTGAGCATCTTGCTCACTTGAAGCGCTATTGTTAATCCTCATCTACAATTACGCAAGTAGGACTACCCATTTGTGTACTTATAACTTACCTAAAAATAAATCAGGTAGTTCTCCAATATTTTTTGCTCTAGCTAGTTCAATGCGGGGGACATTTAACCAGAACTCTTCCATCACCGTCATAATAATTTCTGCTCGATTGACTGAATTGATGCCTAAATTATTGAATCTATCAGTTTTGCCTAGAGGAACTTCTTCTAATTCTGGTGCTATTTCACAATTATACTTCTTGAATTAACTGCAATATTTTTTCTTGATTCACAGTTTCGTCCTAGTCTATTAGCTTTTTATTTTAACTTTTAAATTATTTTCATGGGTGACTTTTGTTTCGCTACCTTATCAAGTATTGAGCATAACTCTTGCTGCAAGTTTTCTTGTAAATTACAGAGTTATTGGCATTAGGATAACCATTGCCAAGGTTAATTTTTTCCCAATTCCTTTCCCGATCATACTCACAAAAAAAAATAGTTCACCGCAACGCCGTCTTACCTCAGCTTTTGACCTGGATAATACCAGGTGGGTTCCTCGGCTCAAGTTTAAAGTTTCTGAGTACAAGCTCAGTTTACTGCCACTTAAACATCTAGGTCCCGATGTTTTTTGATTTGTAGGTCAAAAAAACATTTTTGGCAGTCACCAACGTCGCAGTAGAACCTAGAAACTATTATAGCGGTTATTTTTTTTCTGTCATCCCCTATGAGGAAAGTCAAAAGTCAAAATTAAAAAGTCAAAAATTAAAAGTTATAAATTGGACCCTTGACTTTTTATCAAAATCATAAGGGTCGCGCAACTCCGCCTTAAAAGGCGATCAGGTTTTTGGAGAGTTTCTCAAATCCCCTACTTCCCCTCCCAGGAGAGGAGGGGTTAGGGGTGGGTTAACTTCTGTACGGGCGAATGGCCATTTGCTAACGCAAAGCTCCGCTTTATATGTTGCGGAGCAAAACGCCCCTACTGACTTCTGACTTCTGACGCGCGTTAACTCTGCCAGATACTTTCAATTTTGTGGGCGATCGCCTCAGCTTTCTGACTGCACTTGGTCGAATTTTCCTCATGTACCAATACTGTTACATGACCCAACTTTCGTCCTGGACGAGATTCTGTTTTGCCATACCACCAAACCGAAGCATTAGGAATTTGAGCTAATTGTTGCCGTTTTGTCAAGTAGTCATTTACCGCAAATTCATAACCCAATAAATTCACCATCACTGCGCCCCTACACTTAAGAGCGGTACTACCCAGAGGTAGACCACAAACAGCTCGTAAATGTTGTTCAAATTGAGAAGTCTCACAAGCATCCAAAGTGTAATGACCAGAGTTATGAGTTCTAGGAGCAATTTCATTAATTAAAACTTTTTTATCTTTAGTAATAAATAATTCAATACCAAATACTCCCACAACTTCTAAACTATTTAGGAGAGTTTGAGCGATCGCCTGAATTTCTTTGACTAATTCTAAATTTTCATCACATACAAAAACCCGCCGACAAACCTGATTTTCTTGTTGTGTTTCTACTACTGGGTAAACTTTAATTTCACCAGTCACTGAACGAGCAGCAATAATTGCTACTTCTCGGTCAAAAGGGATAAATTCTTGAATGAAAATATTTGGATTTCTCTGAGATTTTAAACTATTAATATCGTGAATAACAGAAATACCATGACCATCATAACCATGACGACGTGCTTTAAATACTAGAGGAAATTTTATTGCTTCAGCTTCTATTTCTGACTCCCAAAATTTTGGCACAGGTAAACCTAAATCTTGTAAATAAGATAACTGTTCATATTTATCTAATAACGGCTTTAACGCAGATAAGTTAGGACGAAAAATCACATTTTTTGTACTCAGAAGCGACAATTCATCTATATTAATAAACTCATTTTCAAAAGTAATCACATCACAAGTATTTGCTAACTGAGCAGTTGCCCGAGCATCATCAATTTCTGCCAAAATAGTATCTTTTGCTATAGATACTGCCGGGTCATTTTTTTCAGGAGTTTGAATAATTAAATCTACTTCCAATTTTTTAGCAGCATCCGCCATCATCCATGCCAACTGACCCCCACCAATGACACCCACTCGCTGAATTTTATTTTGGTGTTTTTTTGCCTTTTCAGTACTATTCATTTTGATTGTAAATTCAGTTTCAACTTTTGTATTTTATAGCAGAAGAAAGAAGGAAGTAAGGAAGAAGGAAGAAGGAAAAATCTTGCGTTATCTGAGTTTTCAGCTTTTGATATGTCCGCCCTATTTGCTTCGATTGCTATAACAAAATAAAAATAGTTTTTATCAGTTTCATTAATCTATGGCAATCCTATTTCAGTTGCGGGCAAAAATATCTTTAGGAAATAGGGAGTAGGGAATAGAAAAGAAGAAAAACAACTATACCTCAGTAACTTGGGAAACGCTATATACAAAACAGGAAGCTTTAACGAAGTCAGAAGTCAGAAGTTAACCCACCCCTCACCCCTCCCAGGAGGGGAAGTAGGGGATTTGAGCTTCGCTCCAAAAACCCGATCGCCTTAAAAGGCGGGGTTTTAGACCCACATTATTTTGATAAAACATTACAAATTAATTTCGTAGGTTGAACAATAATTTTTAAGAAAGTTTTAGATGATTTTTACTCTTTTTTACCTTATTTTTTGGTAATTATTAATTATTAATTGTTGAACACCTAACATATTCTTCTGCTTTTAAATCAGCTCTTAATTTTTTTTCTGCTTCTACTTCATCTAGTTTTGATTGTTCGATAAACTCATAAAATATTGCTTTTTCAATCTTGGGAAATGTAGGGCTAATTTCAACCTCAACATATTTTTGATTTTGCAGTTGATAAATTAGTAAAACTTCTCCATCATAGCGCCAAAATTCTGATATTTCCATGCTGGCATAAAGATTAAGCTTATTAATATCGGTATGAGTAAGATCAACTTCTACTACTAAATCAGGCGGTGGATCTTTAGTTAAATCAATTTTTTTCCCTGCCACCTTTGATTGATTTTGAATGTAATAACAATTGTCAGGTTCTGCACCTCTGTCTAATTGTGGATAATTCAAAGTCGTCGAACCCAAAGTTTTGATTTTCAAACCCATTTCAAAAACTAAAATTCTGATAAATAAACCAATTATTTCTCTAGCAAATTCATGTTCTTCCAGAGGCATAGTAATTTCCAATATTCCTTGGTCATATATAATTCTGGCAGTGCGATTTTCTCCCAGAGCTTCAATAATTTTTTGGTACTTCTGCCAATTCAAGTTATAGAAAACAATTCTTTTTTCAGGAATAGTTAGAGCAACAGTATTAATCATTTTTTTTCCTATCAAACAATTTTGTCCCCATTTCAGTCATAGCTGAAAATACTAGATAAAAAATCAAAATACTTATACCGATAAGAAATGGTACTAAATCATCCGGCATTTGTTAATTCCTAGTCAATTTTATCCACCGATGATAACATGAATAACGTTTCGCTACGCGATATGTTGGCGGAGCATTCTAAAGGAAAACCCTGAACCTTGCTTCAGAAGTATCTCTATCTATATAACAATTCCCAAGAAGCGTGAGGTACAAAATTCTGGGTGCATCTTAATGCGTGAATAAAGCCAAAAATTTATCGCTTTTAGGCAACAGGCAACAGGGAATATATAGGAAAAAAGTATTTTTGCAAATATGAGATGCACCCAAAATTATTTTATTTTAGGGAGTATTGAATAATTAATAATTAATTATTAATTATTAATTATTACTTATCCTTGAAAAGAAGAGGATTGACGCGGAGCGTGAAAATTTTTTCTTGTTTCTCCTTTAAAGAAGAGGCTTTAAACCTTAATTATTCGGTAAAAAAGAAAAACAACTGTACCTTGGTAACTTGAGAAACGCTATATTTCAGGTCATAACTATGAACATTATCAACTTTATCCTGATTTTTATTGTGCCTCTAATTGCGATGAGCTTGATTATTTGGCGCTTTTATCTAGATCGGGAGTAGGGAGTAGGGAGTAGGGAATAAAAAAGAAGAAAAACAACTTTACCTCAGTAACTTGAGAAACGCTATATTTCAGGTAATAACTATGAGCATTATCAACTTTATTCTAATTTTTATTGTGCCTCTAATTGCGACTAGCTTGATTATTTGGCGCTTTTATCTTGAACCGAAAATAACTATGTTTGATGATGATAAAAGGGTGAATAATTTCCGTAATATGGATCTGGTTTTTCCCAGTAAAATTATTCATCGTTCTACTCAACCCTATAATTTTCAGGAAAATTTATATGACCTGAATACATCTTATCAATTTCAGGGTGAAACTCGGACAATCAAAGACTTTTTACAACGCACAGGCAATACAGGATTTTTAATAGTTAAAAATGATGCCATCGTTTATGAAAAATATTCTCAAGGTTATACAAAAAATGACAAAAAAACTTCTTGGTCTGTAGCAAAGAGTTTTATTTCTGCCTTAATAGGTATTGCGATTAATGATGGTTATATTGAAAGTATTGATGATTCAATTACAAAATATATGCCAGAGTTAAAAGCATCTGGATATAACAATGTACCAATTAAGCATATTCTACAAATGTCTTCTGGAATAAATTTTAGTGAAGCATACGAAGATGATAATTCTGATATTAATAAACTTTTGTATAAATTATTTTTGTATATGCGACCGATGGATAAGGTAATTTTAAATTATCCTGCTAAAGAACCATCAGGTAATTACTTTGAATATATAAGTTTGAATACTCAGATATTAGGTTTATTGTTAAGGCGAGTCACTAAACAAGATATTGTCAGTTATTTAGAAAAGAAATTATGGCAACCAATGGGAGCTGAATCAGATGCTTATTGGTTAACTGATAATTATGGAACTGAAGTAACTTTTTGTGGGATGAATTGTACTTTGAGAGATTATGCAAAATTTGCTTTAGTTTATTTACATAATGGGTATTTTAACGGGCAACAAATTATTCCTAAAAGTTGGGTGAAGGAATCAATAATACCCGATAGTCCTCACTTACAACCAGGGGCGACAGATGAGCTTTATTTTAAGTGGGGTTATCAATATCATTGGTGGATTCCTGAAGGTTCAAATGGTGATTATTGTGCGACTGGTGCTTGGGGACAATACATTTATATTCATCCAGAAAAGAATTTTGTTGGGATAAAAACTGGTTCTAGTAATAGTATTTTGAGGACTATTGATGATGTGGAAACTGTTGCTTTATTTCGGGCGATCGCTGATGAGTTAGATTAATGAAATAGGGGACTGAATAATTAATAATTAATAATTAATTATTAATTATTAATTATTAAATAATTCGGGCATTGAAGCCTCCCCTTTTAAGGGGAAAAAGCGGTCGTTTTGCTGGCGCACAACTCCGTTAACGCTACGCGACATGTTTGCGGAGCATTCCGTCAGGAAAAAGCGGAGCACACCCGTTGGGTGGGATGGATGGGTTTCCTAACAATATCCAATCGACCAAGAGAAAAGAGAATATTCCTTATATTAAATTCCGTAGCGGTTTTAACCAGAGGTAATTATCCATTATCCATTATCCATTAATGAAATGTGTTTTAAGTTTTAGTTATAGGTTTTAGTTTTTAGTTTGAAAATTTTAAACTTTGTCATTAATTTCTGACAAAAAAGAAGAAAAATTTTTTCTATAAATTTACGAAATTTCAATCTTTTTAGCTCTTTTGCTCAATTTTGTAATATTATAAGTAGTGATATAATCTATAGCTATTTTATTGCTTAACAAAATTTTGAAGCTGCAAATACCTATGATGTCGTTTTTTGGGGAGCGATCGCTCTTAACTTATTTTTAGATGAATGACTAATTTTCCTCTCTTCATTTTTCGATGGGTTGATAGATTTGCCGTTTTGTGATATTGGAGTTTTTCTTTATACAAGATAAGATACCAATACTTAAATTTTACCAATACTATTGTGAAACGCTGTCCCCCTAATTGGTTGAATAAAAAATCATGCGTGTATACGAACAACCCCCACTTTTTAAATCGGATCGCGAGTTTTTGGGAAGTGCAAGGGCAAAAATCTTTGCAACGCGGTTTTTTGGAGCTTGACAGAATGATTTTTTTCCTCTCTTTTAGCCTCAGCCTATACTTATCTTATATAGATATAGAAGAAGAGGACAATTATGCTGTTTGCGCAGCATGACCAAAAAATAAGGTCTCAAACCTCCCCTTGGCTGCGCCGCGAGCTACCGCTCTACAAGGGGATGAAAAAAAATAAAGTTCCATATTTCAAGCCTCTGACTTTCCTACGGAATGCTGCGCAAACAAGCAGAGGTACTGATAACTGATAACTGAAATAACCTAGGAAAGTAAAAATTCTGCTTTGTCTAAGTTTTAAGCTTTTTGATAAGCTGTAGCTGTTTTGCATTTAAACCATATATCCAATTTTTGTCAAAGGGAATATAGAATCTAAATGATTCAAAAAACAAAAGGAAAATAGCAGACCGGAAAAATACTAAAATGACAAGCAAACCACCCGGAAACCCACATTGTTAATGGAGATGTTTGTATTATCCCAGTCACGATCAGCGCTCCGACACCACCAGGGATAGTCATTCCAACTGCCGCCACAGAGCACTCTTAACTCACTATTTTCGTTATTTTCCCAAGTACTGTCATCAGTGGACACACCTTCATAGCTATTATGCCAAATATCCTGACACCACTCGTCTACATTCCCATGCATATCATATAAACCAAAAGCATTGGGAGGAAAACTTCCCACATTAGTAGTCTGTTCTCGATATAGACCTTGAGGCGCATTGCCATAAGTAAAATTGCCATTGTAGTTAACTAAATCAGTCGTAATAGTAGGGCCAAAATAAAAAGGAGTAGTCGTACCAGCGCGACAAGCATATTCCCACTGATTCTCACTGGGTAGTCTGTAGCTTTTCCCAGTCTTCTGAGATAGCCTTTGACAAAATTCTGTAGCCTTATGCCATGTCACTCTCTCTACTGGGCGGTTTCCTCCTTTAAAGTAAGAAGGATTTTCCCCCATAATGACTAAATATTGGTCTTGAGTAATGGGGTATTTACTCATACAAAAAGGTTGAATAGTTACTTGACGCTGGGGACTTTCTTTATCAGTTCTTCCAGCTTCGTTTTTCGGTGAACCTATGAGAAAACTACCACCAGGAATATAAACCATTTCTAATTTAATACCATTACCTAAATCTTCTATTTTTTGCCTCGCATTTCTCTGGGTGCGCTTGATGATTTTGCCAGAGTTGTTGACCGTCACAACCTCAAAAGTAAACCTTTCTCCTTTTGCTACTTCTTTTGTAAATATTGGAAATTTTGTAAATATTGGAAATTTTTTTTGCTTGTAAATAGAGTTGATTTTTTTTTGATATTTAGGGTTAACAACCGATAATATCTCTCCTACATTTTGAAACCTTTTCTTAGTCGCTCCCATAATCATTTTATCTAACAGTTGAGCAACTTCATCACTGACAGTAAACTTTAAATATTCTCGCCACACCCATTCACCTTCACTCACATCAAATAAATCAAAAGGTTCTACCTGAGTTAATAAATGAATAGAAGTCACGCCCAAACTATAAATATCGCTAGCAAAAGTTGCTTTTCCTAATGCTTGTTCTGGTGCAGCATATCCTGCCGAACCAATTACAGTTCCTGTCACAGCTAAAGCAGTCTTTGTTGCATATTTAGCTGCCCCGAAATCTACTAATAATAATTGGTTATCTTTCCTTCTCCTAATGATATTTTCTGGTTTAATATCTCGATGAATTACCTGTCGAGAATGAATAAATTCTAATACGGGCAATAAACTTTTTAATAACTCCCAAATTTGCCTTTCATCAAAAGTTCCTGACAACTCTAATTCCTGTTTTAAATTTTGCCCGTCTATAAATTCTTGCACTAAATACTGTCGGTTATCCTGAGTCAAATATGCCAAAAGTTCGGGAATTTGTGGATGTCTACCTAAACTATCTAAACGTTCAGCTTCTTGGGCAAATAATGAGGCAGCTTTTTCTAGGTTTTTGGTTCCTTGAGCTTGAGGAAAAAATTGTTTAATTACACAAAAAGGTTTTGATGGTCTGTACTCATCTACAGCTTGAAAAGTTCTACCAAAACCACCTTGCCCAATAATTTTTAGAGCGCGATAACGTTCGACTAAAATTAATTTTTCACCGCAGCTTTGACAAAATTTTGTTTCTGGTGGGTTGGTTTTTAAACAATCTGGGTTTAGGCATTGGCTCATGGTTGCTCTCCTGATTTTATCTTCTTAGTTTCTACTTCTTTCTACTTCAATACAATTCCCGATAGGTAGTAATGTGAAATATTTTAATGTTTACTACTAAAGATTGATAGGGAAATAGGGTGATGGGGTGATGGGGTGATTGGTGTATTTGCACAATTTTTTGTATTTCATATCAGGATAATAAAAAATATGGAGATATCTGTTTTATTTGTTGGTAGGGTCATTTCAGTTATCGGTTATCAGTACCCCTGCAATAAGGAGGCTTGAAATATGGAATATTCTATTTTTTTATCCCCTTAAAAGGCTATGCTTTATAAACATCTTTTTTAACATAAAACGTAGACACTATAGACAAGTTATATGTAGGTCTTGGAGGGGCTTTTTTAGGAGGAAAGTGTATTTCAAAATACATTTTTTGGCGAACTGTAGACAAGATTTTTTTCCCCTACGCTCCCCACAAGGTTTTCAGGAGTTCCTGATCAGGGATAGTTCAAAGGGGAGGCTTTAGACTACAATTTTTCGGTAAAGATTTTCTCAACCTAATATTAAAAGTTATCTTGGTTTTGTGATTTGGAGTAAAAACAGGTTCTGTTCAACAATTAATAATTAATAATTACCTCTCCTTGAAAAGAAGAGGATTGACTAATCATGAAAAATTTTTCTCTCTTGGTCCATTGGATATGGTTAGGAAACCCATCCATCCCACCCTACGGGAAAGCTGCGCTAACGACCGCTTGTTTCTCCTTGTAGAGCGACAGCTCGCGACGCAGCCAAGGAGAGGCTTTAAACCTTAATTATTCGGTAATAGGATTTATAGAAGTATTAGACTATGTAGAAACAATTGCTTTATTTCTAGTGATCGCTGATGAGTTAGATTTGGATTAATTAGATTAGGTTTTAGGTTTGAATAGTTTGGATGAAATTAGGAGGATGTCTAATTCAGTCTTAATTTATAAATATGAATATTGGAAGATACACAAGTTATCCTCATATTTACTACTTATTCTAAGTTTTATTTATCTATATAAGGCTTTGAGTTTTAAAATTTTAAACTTTGTCATGGATTAATGACAAAATCAAAGAAAAAATTTTCCTATTTTCTCACGAAATTTCAATCTTTTTAACTCTTTTGCTCAATTTTGTAATATCATAGGTAGTTATATAATCTGTAGGCGTTTTATTACTTAACAAGATTTTGAAGCTGCAAATGCCTATGATGTCGTTGTTTGGGGAGCGATCACTCTTAATTTGCTTTGAGATGAATGACTAATTTTCCTCTCTTCATTTTTAGGCTGGTTGATAGATTGACTGCTTTGTGTTGACATCCTCCCCTGCCTAAAGGTGAGGGGATTCCCACATCACTGTGAGACTTTCCTCTTTCGTCGAGTCAACTTACTTGCCTGAGTTTCCTCATTCAAGCAGAGGTCGTTCTCTCCAGAGGCGTCACTTTCCCTGTGCCCCAGGGTAGTTGCTAATTCTCTTAATGCTGATTGGAGTATGTTGATTGCTGCATTCTCGTCCCTGTCGGCAACATAACCACAGTGTGGACATTGATGAGTCCTGGTGCTGAGAGTCTTCACAACAGTTTCACCGCAGCTTGAACAATTTACAGAAGTATATGCAGGTTCTACTGCTACTACAGGCACACCATAGACTCTGCCAAAATACTCCAACCATTCTCTAAACCTGTACCATGCTACATCTGCTATAGACTTCGCTAACTTATGGTTTTTCATCATATTACGCACTTTCAGGTTTTCTATCGCTACCAAGTCGTTAGACTGTATGACGCGCTGTGCTAACTTAACTGCCCAGTCGTTACGTCTGCGTGAAACCTTTAGATACGCTCTGCCTAACCTATTTCTTGCCTTAATTCTGTTTTGAGAACCTTTTTGAGTACGAGATAAACGACGTTGTAGTTTTTTGATTTTTTTCTCATCTTTCCTCAAAAATCTCGGATTCTCGATTTTTTGGCCCTTAGAGTCAGTGTAGAAATGATTTAAACCTAAGTCTATTCCTAATTGCTGTCCTGTGAGATTTTTCTTCTCCTCTCTAGTATGGTCGAGCAAGAATTGAGCATAGTAGCCATCATGCCTTCTGACAACTCTGACTCGTTTGATTTGATTGATTTGATAGAAATGAAGGTTTCGACTACCCCAAAGCTTAAAAGTACCTGCTCTGAAGCCGTCAGTAAAAGTTAAATAGCGTCTATCTTCTGATATTTTCCATCCGCTAGTTTTGTATTCTACCGAGTCTCTAATTTGGTATTTTTTAAACTTGGGAAAACCTCTCTTGGTGCGCGTTCCCTCTCTTGGTCGGCGTTCCCTTGCGACTGGCGTCGTCGCGGGTTCCGACCGCTTGCGACTGCCGTCGTCGCGGGGTCGCACCGCCTTCTTACCAGCAACATTAGCTTTACAGTTTCGATAGAATCTTTCTATTGCTGCCCATGCTCTCTCAGCATGAGCTTGTCTAGCCATGGAGTTGAGTTGCTTTGTCCAGGGAAATTCAGGATTGTGTGCTAGTTTTGTACAGTATTTGTAGGCATCGTTACGACTATGAATTTCTCTATCTATCCATGCTCGGATAATGCTATTGCGCACAAATCGACCAGTCCTAATGGCTGAGTCTAGCTGATTATACTGGCTTTGTGTGCCTTGCAACTTCATTTCATAGATGAGCATAGAAATGTTTTATCTTTTAATGCTACGATAAAACCTTACTACACAGTTGAGCATATCTGCAACTAGATATATGCATTAAAAAGTCTCCCTCAAAGGGGGAGGCTTTCAACCCAATTTTCCGGTAATGAAAAGAATTTTCTATATTTTTAGGTGGGCAAGTGTTTATGCTAAATCTAGCAACCTCAAAAATTTGGTCTTTGTGTTGATTCAAAAGTCAATAGCATGGGCGAACAACTCCTTATAAATAAATATAATCGCAATTTTAGAGAGAATGCAAGGCAAATCCTTAGTTGATTTTTTTGGAGCTTCACAGAATGAAATTTACCTCTACTGAGGGTAGGCTTCTATATATATTAGGTAGAAGTTAGGTGGCGATCGCGAAGCGGAACGGAGTTCTATCGCTGTGATGTTTATCAGAAAGAATTAGGACTACAGACAATACGGAAACCAAAGTAGTTGTAACGAAAGACGCGCCCAAAGTAACTGACGCGAATGGCAGAACGGCAGAACTCAGGATTATCGTACCAAGAACCACCTCGCATAGGAGAACTATCTATGTCCCTATCCTGCCAAGCACTACCATCATTAGGCGCACCCTGATAATTATCGTGCCAAATATCCTGACACCATTCACACACATTACCGTGCATATCATATAAACCAAAAGCATTGGGAGGAAAGCTTCCTACATTTGTTGTTTGTTCTTGATATTTACCTTTAGGAGCATCTCTATAAGTATAGTTACCGTTATAGTTAACTAACTCAGACGTTATAGTTTCTCCAAAATAAAATGGTGTGGTTGTTCCTGCTCGACAGGCATATTCCCACTGACTCTCACTCGGCAAACTGTAAGTTTTTGTTGTTTTCTGGGATAGCTTTTGACAAAATTCTGTGGCGTTGTACCATGTTACAGTTTCTACAGGGCGATTTCTGCCTTTAAAATGAGAGGGATTTTTATCCATAATGATTTGATATTGTTCTTGAGTAATAGGATATTTACTCATATAAAAAGGTTGAATAGTAACTTGATGTGGCGGACTTTCTGTATTAAATCTTCGTTCTTCGTTTTCTGGGGAACCCATGAGAAAACTTCCCCCAGGAATATAAACCATTTCTAATTTAATACCATTACCTAAATCTTCTATTTTTTGTCTGGCATTACGGGGGGTGCGGTTGATTATTTTGCCAGAGTTATTGACAGTTACTACTTCAAAAGTAAATATTTCTCCTATTTCTGATTCTGGTATTGATTCTGGAAATGTTTCTGGTGGAGAAGTTTCATTAATAATGGGTGGTGCTGTTAATTTTTGAGATATTTGTAGTGGAGGGGTAAACTTTTTTTCTGTTGGATAAGTTTGGTTGATAACCGACAATATTTCCTCTGTATTTTGAAACTTTTTCTGAAAATTAGGCAACAAGAGAACGCGGAAACCCAAATTCATAATGCAGTTGTCAACATAGTTGTTAAAGCGGAAAGCACTCCGACAATGGTTAGGATTATTGTTCCAACTACCACCACGGATAATTCTTTGATTACTATTTTCTCCTCTTTCCCAAACACTTCCGTCATTAGGAGCGTCATTATAATTATCGTGCCAAATATCTAGACACCATTCCCAGACATTGCCGTGCATATCATATAAACCAAAAGCATTGGGAGGAAAAATTCCTACATTTGTTGTTTCTTGTAGATAATTACTTTTAGGAGCTTTGCCATAAATATAGTTGCCATTGTAGTTAGCTAACTCAGACGTTATAGTTTCTCCAAAATAAAAAGGGGTAGTTGTACCTGCGCGACAAGAATATTCCCACTGACTTTCACTGGGTAGTTTATAAATTTTCCCAGTTTTTTCAGAGAGTCTTTGACAGAATTCTGTGGCGTTGTACCATGTCACATTTTCTACTGGGCGACTTTTCCCTGTAAAGTTAGAAGAATTTTCTCCCATAATTGCTTGATATTGGTTTTGAGTAATGGGGTATTTACTTATATAAAAAGGTTGAATAGTAACTTGATGTGGCGGACTTTCTATATCGTATTTCCGTGGTTTATTTTCTGGGGAACCCATGAGAAAACTTCCTCCAGGAATATAAACCATTTCTAATTTAATGCCATTACCTAAATCTTCTATTTTTTGTCTGGCACTACCAGGAGTACGGTTGATTATTTTGCCAAAATTATTGACAGTTACTACTTCAAAAGTAAATATTTCTCCTATTTCTGATTCTGGTATCGATTTGAGAAATTTTTGTGGTGGAGAAGTTTCATTAATAATTGGTGGTACTGTTAAATTTTGAGATTTTTGTGGTGGAGGGGTCAACTTTTTTTCTGTTGGATAAGTCTGGTTAATAAGCGACGATATTTCTCCTGTATTTTGAAATTTTTTGTTAGTTTTACCCACAATCATTTTATCCAAAGAATTTCTTACTTCCGAGGTATACCAGACAATCCGAAAACCTTTGCAGTAGATAAGGTTGTTGCTATAGTTGTCGTAACGTCTGGCACTCCGACAATTCCAAGAAGAGTTAGACCAACTACCACCACGAAGGACTTTTATGTTACTATTTCCCGCAGTTTCCCAAGCACTTCCATCATTAGGCGCACCATCATAGTTAATGTGCCAAATATCCAGACACCATTCCCAAACATTGCCGTGCATATCGTATAAACCAAAAGAATTTGGAGGAAAACTTCCCACATTAGTTGTTTCTCCTCGATATTTATCTTTAGGAGCTTTGCCATAAATATAGTTGCCATTGTAGTTAACTAACTCAGACGTTATAGTTTCTCCAAAATAAAATGGTGTGGTTGTTCCTGCGCGACAAGCATATTCCCACTGACTTTCACTGGGCAGTCTATAAATTTTCCCAGTTTTCTCAGAGAGTCTTTGACAAAATTCTGTGGCGTTATGCCATGTCGCTTTTTCTACTGGACGGTTTCCTCCTTTAAAGTTAGAAGGATTTTCTCCCATAATGGCTTGATATTGATTTTGAGTAATGGGGTATTTACTCATATAAAAAGGTTGAAGAGTAACCTGATGTTGAGGACTTTCACTATTAAGTCTTTCAACTTCTTTTTCTGGGGAACCCATGAGAAAACTTCCACCAGGAATATAAACCATTTCTAATTTAATGCCATTACCTAAATCTTCTATTTTTTGTCTGGCATTACCAGGAGTACGGTTGATTATTTTGCCAAAATTATTGACAGCTACTACTTCAAAAGTAAATATTTCTCCTATTTCCGATCTGAGAAATGTTTGTGGTGGAGAAGTTTCATTAATAATGGGTGGTGCTGTTGATTTTTGAGATATTTGTGGTGGAGGGGTAAACTTTTTTTCTGTTGGATAAGTCTGATTAATCAGAGACAAGATTTCTCCTGGATTTTGAAATCTTTTGTTAGTCGCCCTGACAATCATTTTATCCAACAAATTTCCTACTTGATCACTCACTTTCGACTTTAAATATTTTCGCCATATCCACTCACCTTCACCCACGTCAAATAACTTAAAAGGTTCGACTTCAGTTAATAAATGAATACAAGTTACGCCCAAACTATAAATATCGCTAGAAAAGGTTGCTTTTCCTATTGCTTGTTCGGGAGGAGCATATCCTTCAGAGCCAATAATAGTTCCTGTCACAGCTAAAGCCTTCTTTGTCACAAATTTAGCTATACCAAAATCTACTAATATAATATTATTCTCTGGCGAGCTTCTAGCTCGCACTGGATAAAGTTGATTATTATTTTTTCTCCTAATAATATTCTCTGGTTTAATATCTCGATGAATTACCTGTTGAGAATGAATAAATTCTAATACGGGCAATAAACTTTTTAACAACTCCAAAATTTGTCTTTCATTAAAAGCTCCTGACTCTTTTAATTCCTGTTGTAAATTTTGTCCGTCGATAAATTCTTGTACTAAATATTGTCGGTTATCTTGAGTAAAGTATGCCAAAAGTTCGGGAATTTGTGGATGTCTACCTAGAGTATCTAAACGTTCAGCTTCTTGAGCAAATAATAGAGCAGCTTTTGATAAATTTTCTGTTTTTTGTGATTGAGGTAAAAATTGTTTAATTACACAAAAAGGTTTTGAGGGTTTAAATTCATCCACAGCTTGAAAAGTTCGACCAAAACCACCCCGCCCAATAATTTTTAAGGCGCGATAACGTTCGACTAAAACTAATTTTTCATTGCAACTTTGGCAGAATTTGGTTTCTGGTGGATTAGATTCTAAACAATTAGGATTTAGGCATTGAGTCATTTCAGTTATCAGTTATCAGTTATCAGTTATTAGTAGTTCGTGCAATAGGGAGGTTTGAAACATTGAAGTTTATTATTTTCATCCCTTTAAAAGGGGAAACCTGAGACATTATTTTTGTTATACTCTGATTTTATCTTCTTAGTTTTTAATTATAACTATCACGATTGTAAATATCTAGTTTCTGCCATAGAGCTGAGTATTTCTTTCCTAAAGTAATACTTTCAGATTGATAAATTTTAGCTATAAAAGTTGCTGGTCTATTTCAAGCAAATTTTTCTATTGTTTCTAGAGTTTTGATAATTTTTTCTGTCATTACTTCACTGAAAAAATTAGTATCAGTACTTTCATACTTTAGTTCAGCAAGCTATATAGCTAATATGTGATACCAATTCTCAAAAACTTTGCTATACTTGAATCTTATATTTATAAATACTATTTATTGACGTAATTTTATTGTTAACTAACTTCTGTGATTTTTCCAGTTATTTTTACCACCTTCCAAGGGTAGCATTACTTTTGAGAAATGGTATGATAGAAATTTTTCGTCCTAAATTTAAAATCTTGCTTCAATTTATGTCATTTCAGTTGTCAAAGTTTTTATAACTTGATTTTTTCCCAAATATCAGTCTATCAAGAAAATAATTTATGACTTTTTTAGATTGGTTTGATAATGTTTTGTTTTTTAGAGAAGAGAATTTTTACAAAAGTTTTTTATAAGTTTCACTAGCAGCTAATATTATCTAATCGCTTCCAGTTCAAGAGTTAAATATGGGCAAAATTCTAGTTCTATTTTAATATTACCTTTCGGACACTGAAATGAACGATAATTATATTGATATCCTCTATACTCTTCTGGTAAATAATCAACATAAGTTTTGACTTTTAGTTTTTCTTTGCACCAATAATTATCGCCAATTTTTACTTAATTTTTTCCCAAGAATAAGTCAATTTAAAAAAACGATTTATATTGAACTTGGCTTGATAATGTTTTGTTTCTCAGAGAAGATAATTTTCACAAAAGTTTTTTATAAGTTTCACTAGCAGCTAATATCATCTAATGGTGATTTATTACTGAAAAAAATTAGCATAAAATATCTAGCATTTTCCAAAGTAGCTACTAATTTTTATATACTTCAATAACCAGTATTTTCATACTTCAGTTCAGCAGTCTACATAGCTAATATGTGAGAGAAATTTTTCGTCGTAAATTTCAAATATTGCTTCAACATAAGTCAAAGCTTTAATAACTTGATTTTTTCCCAAATATTGGTCAATCAAGAAAATAATTTATGAGTTTTTTTAGCTTGGTTCGATAATTTTTTGTTTTTCAGAGAAGATAATTTGACAAAAGTTTTTTATAAGTTTCACTAGCAGCAAATATCATCTAATACCAATTTGAAAAAAGAATGCTACAAAAAGGTAGATATTGATCGGATATGCTTAAAAATAGCTGCTCCAGTTCATTTGAGATAGTTATCTCTATCTTTTTTCCCTTTTTTTCAATATTTACCCCTTCTTCCTTCTTCCCTCTTCCTTCTTTTGTACGGACTATGCAACGTCCCTACCATTTGTAACAAATATTTATCAAAATGGTATAATCGCTTCCGGTTCAAGAGTTAAATATGAGCTAAATTATAGCTCTATTTCAAGATTAGCTTTCCCATACTGAAATGACCGAGAATTATATTGATATTCTTTCATAGTTCTCTGGTAAAAAAAATCAATATAACCTTTTGAATTTAAGTTTGCCTTTCCACCAATAACTATCACCAATTTTTACTGATTTTTTTCCAACAATAAATCAATAAATCAAACAAATTATGACTTTTTTGTGATTTGTTTGATAATGTTTTATTTCCTAGAGAAGATAATTTTTACAAAAGTTTTTTATAGCTTTCACTATGACGAATATCATCTAATGGTGATTCAAGTTAAACAGTTAAATATGAGCCAAATTCTAGTTCAATTTCAATATTAGCTTTCGGATACTGAAATGACCGATAATTATATTGATATCCTCTATACTATTCTGGCAAAAAATCAACATAAATTTTGACTCTCAGTTTGCCTTTACACCAATCACTATCACCAATTTTTCAAAGTTTGCATTCTATTTCTTCACTCACAGATTTCCATTTACTGCTATTTAAGTTGATAAATACTTTATTTTCAAGATAAAATCCTCTATTTAATTGGTCAAAAATCACCATTGATTTATTCTGCTTCAAAGAAATTTTGCTTCTGAGTTGTTCAGAACATAGTTCCTTAAACCTACCAACTGTAAATGTATCTTTCTCAAATAACAAAACATCATCGTCATTTTTAAGTAATTGAAAATTATCACTCATATTAACCAACTCATCTAAACAAGCAATCCTTACTATATCAACTATCAAATTAACTACCTACACTGATTTTTAGTGAGACTTTTATACTTTATTTAAAATTTAACTTTCTCTTCTTGATAACTAATACCAAATCTGGTTATTATAGACTGATTATAAGGTAAGGCATAACATAGATA
>NZ_JAAHGH010000002.1:359433-364507 GCF_010672525.1 Okeania sp. SIO2B3
TTAACTACCTACACTGATTTTTAGTGAGACTTTTATACTTTATTTAAAATTTAACTTTCTCTTCTTGATAACTAATACCAAATCTGGTTATTATAGACTGATTATAAGGTAAGGCATAACATAGATATCTATCACCAACTTTTCTAAATCGGATTTAGTATAAAGTATTCTCTCTTAGATAGCTAAAGCCTTTTTACTTCTTCCTTCTTACTTATAACAAAACATCATCGTCATTTTTAAGTAATTGAAAATTATCACTCATATTAACCAACTCATCTAAACAAGCAATCGTTACTATATCAACTATCAACTTAACTACCTACACTGATTTTTAGTGAGACTTTTATACTTTATTTAAAATTTAACTTTCTCTTCTTGATAACTAATACCAAATCTGGTTATTATAGACTGATTATAAGGTAAGGCATAACATAGATATCTATCACCAACTTTTCTAAATCGGATTTAGTATAAAGTATTCTCTCTTAGATAACTAAAACCTTCTTCCTTCTTACTTTTTCCTTCTTACTTCTTCCTTCTTACTTCTTCCTTCCTTATGAAAATATTAATAGTAGGTAACGGCGGTAGAGAACACGCGATCGCCTGGAAACTATCCCACTCTTCCCAAGTTCAACAAATATTTTGTACCCCAGGCAACGGCGGTACTGCCACTCTGCAAAAATGCCAAAATATACCCATCCCAGTTGAAGACTTCCCAGCCCTCAAACAACTTATTGCTGACCAAAATATTTCCCTAGTAGTCGTAGGCCCAGAAATTCCCTTAGCCCTGGGCATTACTGACTATCTACAACAACCAAACCTCAAAATATTTGGCCCCACCAAAGCAGGAGCCATCCTCGAAGCTAGTAAATCCTGGGCTAAAGATTTCATGGCCGAAGCAAATATTCCCACGGCCAAATCAGGCACTTTTACCAGCGCCGAAACGGCCAAAGCTTACATCAAAGAAGTTCCCATAGTAGTCAAAGCAGATGGTCTAGCTGCTGGAAAAGGAGTTACCGTAGCCACTACAATTGAAATGGCTCATCATGCCATAGATGCCATCTTCCAAGGAGAATTAGATCGAGATACCCAGTCTGTGGTAATCGAAGAATTTCTCACAGGTCAAGAAGTATCCGTTTTAGCCCTCACCGATGGATTAAGCATTCGTCCCCTATTACCAGCTCAAGACCATAAACAAGTGGGTGAAGGAGATACCGGACTCAACACTGGAGGTATGGGCGCTTATGCTACCACTCCCATCATTACACCGGAACTAATGACTAGAATTCAACAAGAAGTTCTAGAACCAACTTTGACTAATTTGCAAAAACGTGGTATTGACTATCGAGGCATTGTTTATGCTGGATTAATGATTAGTCCTCAAGGAGAGCCAAAAGTCTTAGAATTTAACTGTCGGTTCGGCGACCCAGAAACTCAACCTATTCTTTCTCTACTAGAAACTCCATTAGAAGAGTTATTGTTGGCCTGTTGTGAACAGCGTTTAGCTGAGTTGCCCCCGATAAATTGGAAACCAGGAGTAGCAGTGTGCGTAGTTTTAGCCTCTGGGGGTTATCCAGAAGCTTATGAGAAAGGTAAAGTAATTTCTGGAATAGAAAAAGCTGAAGCTACTGGGGTAACTATATTTCATGCTGGAACTAAATTACAGGAACAACAGTTAGTTACCTCTGGTGGCCGTGTATTGGGAGTAACAGCAATAGGGTCTGACTTTTCTGAAGCTAGGACAAAAGTTTACAATGCTGTAGATTCTATAGAGTTTGACCAAATGTATTATCGGCGGGATATTGGCGATCGGGTTTTTAGGTCTGTTTATTAATGGATAATTGATAATGGATAATTGATAATTACTTTGGATTTTAACCGTTACGGAATTGAATATAAGGAAATATTATTTCTTCTCTTGCTTGATTGAATATGGCTAGGAGAACCGCTCTTGACAGAACCCCTTCGCTGTTAGCGAAGCTTTGCGGTAGCAAACGCCATCCCACCCTACGGGAAACTGCGCTTTTTCCTACGGAATGCTGCGCAAACATGTCGGCGACAGCCGTTAGCGGAGCTTTGCGCTAGCAAAACGACCGCTTTTTTTCCCTTAAAAGGGGAAGCTTTAAACCATAATTATTTAATAACTAATAATTAATGATTCGGTAAATCAGGTACATCTCAATGCGTGAATAAAGCCAAAAATTTATCGCTTTTAGGCAACAGCTCATCTGAAAACAGGGAATAGCAAGTATATAGGAAAAAAGTATTTTTGCAAATATTTGAGATGTACCCAGCAAATCAAAATATAAATAAAATAAATCTCAGCTTTCAAGAATTCTTAGTTATCCTAATTAATAACATAGTCAAAAATGCCTACTGGTACTTAGACATTTTATGGTAGAAAAAACAGCTCAAAGTCAGTATACACAAGGGAATTACGTCGATGCCCTAAAAATGGCTAGAACCCTTGTTAATTCAGAATTTATACCTTTTTGACCTAAAAGCCTTTGCCCATCTAAATTTGAGTCTGTTTTCTGGTTTGATTTTGTTTAAGTCCCACTACTAAATTTTAACTTTTGACTTTTAACTTTTAACTTTTGACTTTATTTTGACTTTTAACTTTTGACTTTTGACTTAAACCCATGCTTGCCCTCCTAAAAAAAATCGGAGAAATTATCGCTAACTGGTGGTCTGAGTTTACTCTCCAGACCAAACTCATGGCAGTTGTCACCCTCATGGTGTCTTTGCTAATGAGTAGTTTTTCTTTTTGGGCGGTAAATACTATTCAACAGGATGCTCGTCTCAATGATACTCGCTATGGTCGAGACCTGGGACTATTATTAGCTGCAAATGTCGCTCCTCTAGTGGCAGAAGGCAAACGCAACGAAGTAGCTCGTTTTTCTCGACTTTTCTACAGCAGCACTTCTAGTGTACGTTATATGCTCTACGCGGATGAGGAAGGAAAAATTTTCCTTGGTCTGCCTTTCTCAGAATCAGAGGTAAAAACGTCCCTGACTTTACGCCGTCGCATTCAACTACCAGAAGATTTTATGGCCAATGTAGAGCCAGGAAATTTGTCTGTCCTACCGATGGTGCGACAACATTTAACTCCGAATGGAGAATTAACAGATGTTTTTGTGCCGTTAATTCAAGATGGTAAATATTTAGGAGTTTTGGCAATAGGAATTAATCCTAATCCTACTGCTGTTATTTCTTCAAATCTTACTAGAGATGTTACTTTGTCAGTGTTTGTTTCGATTTGGGCAATGGTAATTTTAGGGGCAGTATTTAATGCTTTGATTATTACTAAACCCGTTAAGGAATTATCAGAAGGTGTGAGAAATATTGCTCAGGGAAATTTTAAGCAAAGGATTGATTTACCATTTGGAGGAGAATTGGGGGAATTGATTTTTAGCTTTAATGAAATGGCAGAGCAGTTAGAAAATTATAAGAAGCAAAATATTGAAGAATTAAGAGCAGAAAAAGCTAAGTTGGAGACTTTGGTTTCGACTATTGCTGATGGTGCTTTATTGTTGGATGCTAATCTACAACTTATGTTGGTTAATTCTACTGCTAGGCGAATTTTTAGTTGGGAAGGAAAGGATGTTGTAGGTGCAAATGTTATTGATTATTTGCCTGCAGCTTTACAAATGGAAATTAGTAGACCGCTTTATCAAATAGCTGGAGGAGAGATAGAAGGTGGTGAATATTGCTGCACTTTGGATGAGCCAAATAAACGTACAATTAGAGTGTTATTAACAACGGTTTTGTTACATAGGGCACCAGGGAAAGAGTCTCTTTGTCAAAGTTGTATTTATGATGCAGATGATACTTGTAATTCTATTGAACGTCCTGAAGTTATTGAATGTACTCTTTATGAGCATAAATTAGAAAAAGGTTTAAATTCTCAGTACCGAGATAGTCTGAAAGGAATTGCGATGACTGTGCAGGATATTACTCGCGAAGTAGAGTTAAATGAGGCAAAAAGTCAGTTTATTAGTAATGTATCTCACGAGTTAAGAACTCCTCTTTTTAATATTAAATCTTTTATCGAAACTTTGTATGAATATGGGGAAGATTTAAGTGAAATAGAAAGAGGAGAATTTCTGGAAACTGCTAATCACGAAACAGACCGTTTGACTCGTTTGGTTAATGATGTTTTAGACCTGAGTCGTCTAGAATCTTGTCATATTTATCATCTAGATGCTGTTGATATTTCTCAACCTATAGAACAAACTTTAAGGACTTATCAACTTAATGCTAAAGATAAGGAAATAGAGTTAAATTATGAGATAGAATCTAACTTGCCTTCTGTAGTTGGTCATTACGATTTATTGTTACAAGTATTTGCTAATTTAGTGGGCAATGCTATGAAATTTACTGAAGCAGGGGGAAAAATAATTATTCGAGCATATATATTAGAATCTGACTCAGAAATTTGCAATATAGAAGCTCAACAAATTGAAGAGGGGGGATGGATAGTTTCTCCTCCTCCTCCTCGACCAATAGATTTACATTTACCCTCACAACCAAGTTGTCAAAAGTTTGTCAGAATTGAAATTTCAGATACAGGAAGTGGTATTGAACCTGAAGACCAAGAGGCTATTTTTGAGAGGTTTTTCCGAGTAGAAAATCGAGTTCATACTTTGGAAGGAACTGGTTTGGGTTTGTCTATTGTCAGGAATATTATGGATAAGCATCATAGTAAGGTTCAGTTAGTTAGTGAGTTAGGTGTGGGCACAACTTTCTGGTTTGATTTACCAGTTTTTGAGCAAAATATAGCATCAGAAGAAAGTCATTTATTAGATGTAACTCAACTGTAGAAGAAGGAAGAAGGAAGAAGTAAGAAGGAAGAAGGAAGAAGGAAAAATCTTATGTTTTCTGAGTTTTAAGCTTTGAATATGTCCTCATCTTTCCTTCGACTGCTATACCAGTTTTTGACTCAGATATAGTATCAGAAAAAAATTAATTATTTAGATGTAACTCAACTCCAGAATTGTCAGCATTCAGCCATCAGCTATCAGCTAGCCTCCTATGGTCGGAACTTTGTTAACAGCTATGAGTTGTTAGCTCA
>NZ_JAAHGH010000002.1:364607-646227 GCF_010672525.1 Okeania sp. SIO2B3
TATAGTATCAGAAAAAAATTAATTATTTAGATGTAACTCAACTCCAGAATTGTCAGCATTCAGCCATCAGCTATCAGCTAGCCTCCTATGGTCGGAACTTTGTTAACAGCTATGAGTTGTTAGCTCATTATCAGCTCAAAATAGGAATTAGTCTCCCAGGAGAGTTAAAACTTATAAAAAAAATGTCTTCAGCTAACCTTAGTAATTTCTTGAATATGTTCAAAAGCTGAATGCTGAATGCTGAATGTTGAATGCTGAATGCTGAATGCTTACCCAGAATTAGGCAACAGGAATCAGGGTTTAATTTTTTTATCTATTGAGTAATGACTGAAAAATTATTCAAGATGACTATATATACTGGGTACAATTTTCTGATTTTATTTACCAGTTTTTCAGCCAAATATATAGTGATTTCAGTTGAGATTGAGACAAGGGTTTCTTGCTTTGAAATAGTTTCAGCTGAAAAAGTGTTTCATTCTTATTTTAAATGACTATAGTATCAGAAAAAAATTAATTATTTAGATGTAACTCAACTCCAGAATTGTCAGCATTCAGCCATCAGCTATCAGCTAGCCTCCTATGGTCGGAACTTTGTTAACAGCTATGAGTTGTTAGCTCATTATCAACTCAAAATAGGAATTAGTCTCCCAGGAGAGTTAAAACTTATAAAAAAAATGTCTTCAGCTAACCTTAGTAATTTCTTGAATATGTTCAAAAGCTGAATGCTGAATGCTAAATGTTGAATGCTGAATGCTGAATGCTTACCCAGAATTAGGCAACAGGAATCAGGGTTGAAATTTTTTTATCTATTGAGTAATAACTGAAATAATGAATATACATTGCTAAGGTCAAGGTTAGTTTTTTTTCCAATACTTTGAATTCTCTTGAAATCTCTCAATACTAATTCCTGCTATAAAGGCAATGAATTAATAGCTGATAGCTGAATTATGATAGCTGAATGCTTAACAATATAGGTAACTAAATAATTGAAAAAAACTGTTGTACTGCATCTCAAATAAATCTGTAATTTTTTAAAATTATCAAAATAATATGGGTCGCGCCACCCCACCTTTTAAGGCGATAGGGTTTTTGGATAGTTGCTCAAATTCCCTACTTCTCCTCCACGGTCGGGGTTAGGGGTAGGTTAACTTCTGACTTCGTTAACACCTCCTTAGAAATAGCTGCTGGAAACTTTAAAAAGAAATTATCAAACTGATAAGAACTAAACTTAACAATAACCACCAAATAGTATTTCTTTGAAGCCAAAATTTGACAGTTCCAAACCAACTAATATGATTAAAATTAGTAGGAGGTACTAGGGGTTCAGATTGGTCGTGATAAAGAGTACAATTTTTAGCATAGGGGCGTTGAGGAAAATTACAGGTATCATCAAAATGGTAGGTACAGCTATTACACAAATATTCTTCTGTTTGAGTGTGATAAATAGGAATTCCTGGATGACCAAAAGCTTTAAGAGAAACTCCACAATGGGGACAAGCGATCGCCTGACTATCAATTGGTTGATGACAACGAGGACAATTTGACATTTTGATTATGCTAGATATGTTAAATTTAACGACTTTTTTCATCTACAGTTTAAATTTGTAGCTTAATTCTAAGTTTGTTGCTCCTTTATACCTAAAATATGGAAATAGGAAAAAAATATGAATAATACTGAAAATCTACTTAAACAACTTTTAATGATAGGCATTGGTACAACTTCCTTAGTGGCCGAAAAAATACAGGAAGTCACTAACCAATGGGTTAAAGATGGTACTATCAACCCAGACCAAGCTAAAACTTTTGTTGATGATATTATGCAGCAACTTAGGTCAGAGCAAGGAAACTGGGAAACTCAGATGCAGCGACAAATGCGGAATGTCATGCAGGATATAGGTGTTCCTCGTCAATCGGAATTGGACGAACTCCGGGGTCGTTTGGACCGTTTGGAGCGTCAGATCCGAGATTTAGAAAATCGCAATTGGCGATAGATGAAGTCAGAAGTCAGAAGTCAGAAGTTAGAAGTTAGATGCTTGCTGTGATTAAATTTGAGAGACGTGAGAATTTCCTAACTTCCCTGACGACTGTTATGTCATTTAACAATATCTGGAATCTTAGTTAAAGTTAAACTTTCATATTAATTTTTGGTTTTTGACTTAATTATATGGAAGATTGATTTTAGTATCAAATATTATAGTTATTAATTTTTCAGTAGTTATGTTCTGTTTTGTCTGTTTGATTTTTTTTCAAAAATACAAATTAGAGAAAATGGGAGGTTGTTTAGAGTGTTTATAAAGTCAGCTGCGAGATTGGAAAAATTACAACTGACGCTAGTGTAGCTGCAAAATATAGTGGTTATAATTTAAACTTCAACACTGAGAATTTTTGACTTTTAACTTAAATTAGGAGGATTAATTTTGCGAGGAATTATTATTAGTCTGGCAGTAGTAATATTCTGTGGTTTAGTTTTGATTGTTGCTCAAATCACAGGTTCGGAAAAAGGAGCAGTTGCTTCTCAAAATACACCAGGTACTATAAATTCTACTGAAGTTCAAGAACAAGTGGCAGAAAATATTATGACTGAAAATAACGGAGAAACTATTACTACTGAATCTGGTCTTCAGTATGTGGTCTTGAAAGAAGGAGATGGCGCTACTCCTAAAAAAGGTCAAACAGTTGTGGTTCACTATACTGGAACTTTAGAGGATGGTTCTAAGTTTGATAGTTCTCGCGATCGCAATCAACCTTTCCAATTTCCAGTTGGTGTAGGTCGAGTTATTAAAGGTTGGGATGAAGGGGTAGCGAGTATGAAAGTTGGTGAACGTCGTAAGTTTATTATTCCACCGGAATTAGGGTATGGCGCTAGTGGTGCTGGTGGGGTTATACCTCCTAATGCTACTCTGATTTTTGATGTGGAATTATTGAGAATTGCTGGATAAATTCAGCATTAAGAATTCAGCAATTATAATTATTAAAAGGGGATAGAGACTTGTTCTCTGTTCCCTTTTATATATTCTTTAATTCCTAAAAATTATATGTCAAATCTCACAGTTAAAGACTTAGAAATATTGCAAGGTACTCTTGATAAATTAGATTTAGATTATCAATTAGAATTAGACGAAGGAAAAATATTAGTCATGGGTCCGTCAGATATTATTTCTAGTGAAGTTGGTGTTCAGTTAATTAGGTTATTAGGTAATTGGGTTTACCCACGTCGTCTCGGACGTTTGTTTGATTCTAGTGGTGCTTTTATTCTTCCAGATGCTAATTTAAAAGTTCCTGATGTTTCTTTTGTTCGTGCCCAACGTTTGAAAAAAAGTGTTCGTTATTTTGGGGAGTTGGTGCCAGATTTAGTAGTAGAAATTAAGTCTCAAAGCGATAGAATTAAACCTTTAAAAAAGAAAATAAAGAAGTATTTAGAATTGGGAGCGGAAGTAGGAATATTGATAGATCCTGACAAGGAAATAGTTATAGTTTATCGTCCTAATGGTGAAGAAATTAAGTTGGAAAATGGAGATATTTTGACTATTCCTGAATTATTTGGTGAGTGGGAATTATCTATTGTTGAACTTTGGCCTCCTGTGTTTGATTAGTAAGCATTTCCTGCGGACTGCTGCGCAAACAGCAATCAGTATTCAGCTATCAGCTTTTTTTTACGAATTAAGTCATAATTTGTTTAAAAACACTTAATATACTAATCCTAAATAATTTGTGATAAAAACATAAAATATTACAACCTATTTAGTATTGCTATCTTAACTGAATAGTTACTTATTTATCCTATAAATGATATCAAATGTATCAATAATAATTTTTTCTTTCAAGATAATAGTTAGTAATTATAATCTAGTTGATAACACAGTTCTGATCTAGAAGGCAAGCTAAAAACTAATGGTTGAATACTAATACTTATATTAAATCCGCATAATTACTACACCTAAGTCATTGCGACGGTCACTGCGTGGAAGGAAGCAATCTCAGAGGTTTAGGAGATTGCTTCCTATTGTCGCAATGACGATTGTTCAAGTTTATTTGTTGTAAATGTACTCCTGAAGAAATTTCTCAGAGAAAGATCGATCCAAGAATAGTAATTCCTTTGTGTGGGATAGTATTACTTGATGAAATTGATGTTTTAAAGTTAAAAGATTTTAATGAAGAAGTAGATGATAATTTTGCAGTATTAGTAGAAAGAGCGATCCCTCTCTAATATTTCATCCTTAAAATATCAACAATTTAACTGGAAAGCTAATAACTGGAAAGCTAATAACTGGAAAGCTAATAACTGATAACTGAAAAGGAGATCGCCCTCAAAACTATACTATCTTTAGTTGAATAAAAAGTCATGCGTATAGGCAAGCAGCCCCCTATATTACTTACTTTATCATAAAAATTGCGAGGATAGAACTGAAAATCTTTTGACACGGCGTTTTTTTTAGAGCTTCAGAGAATGAAAAACTTTGTGGTTTTCAACGCTAGGGGAGATGAATCGAAAGATTTAATCAGAGAGAAACAACCATTTATAGAAGCTTCACAAGATGAAAATATTTTTTATATTGCTCCTGGGAATAATTCCTCAATATTTGATTGTCTTTGACCATGGAAATTAAGTTGAATAAAAAGTCATGCGTATAGGCGAGCAACCACCAATAGCTTTTATGATATCAGAATTTTTGTGAGGCAGCAACCGAAAATCCTTTGACGCGCGTTTTTTCAGGAGCTTCATAGAATGAAAGTGTTGGTAATTTTCCACCATAGGAGGGATGGATGGAAAAATTTGATGATGGGAAAAAATGTATTGAGCGATCGCTATATAGATGACTGCCGAAAGCTGATTATAGGAGCTTCACAAGATGAAAATATCCATACCATTACTCTTGGGAACATTCTTAAATATTGAAAAATCTCTATAGAATAGACTAGGAAATTAAGTTGAATAAAAAGTCATGCGTATAGACGAGCAACCCCTTATAGATTTTATGATATCAGAGTTTTTGTGAGGAGGCAACGGAAAATCCTTTGACCCGCCGATTTTTTTAGAGCTTCAGAGAATGAAAGAGTTGGTAATTTTCCACGCTAGGAGGGATGGATAGAAAAATTTGATGATGGGAAAAATGGATTGAGCGATCGCTGATTGATGATTGCCGAAAGCTGATGATAGGAGCTTCACAAGATGAAAATATCTATAGCATTACTATTGGGAAAATTCTGAAATATTGAAAAGTCTCTATAGACTGGGAAATTTAGTTGAATAAAAAGTCATGCGTATAGGCGAACAACCCCTTATAGCTTTTATGATATCAGAATTTTTGTGAGGCAGCAACCGAAAATCCTTTGACGCGGCGTTTTTTTCAGGAGCTTCATAGAATGAAAATGTTTGTACCTTTCCACGCTAGGAGGTATAGATAAAAAAGAGCGATCGCTTTGTAAGATTCACACTTTTTATTTGACGCGCAGAATTTTTTTTGAGCTTCAGAGAATGAAAATATTGGTGGTTTTTCACGCTAGCAGAGATGGATAGAAAGACTTGATGAGGGAAAAACAATCATTTATGGTAGCTTCACAAGATGAAAGTATTTCTGATATTGCTCCTGGGAAATTTCCTGAATATTCTATTGTCTCTGACCATGGAAATTACGTTGAATAAAAAGTCATGCGTATAGGCGAACAACCCATTATATTTTTTATGATATCACAAAAATTGTGGGGATGGAACCGAAAATCCTTTGAGGCGCGATTTTTTAGGAGCTTCATAGAATGAATACTTTGGTAATTTTCCACGCTTGGAGGGAGGGAGGGATGGAAAAATTTGATGATGGAAAAAATGTATTGAGCGATCGCTATACAGATGACTGCCGAAAGCTGATTATAGGAGCTTCACAAGATGAAAATATCCATACCATTACTCTTGGGAACATTCTTAAATATTGAAAAATCTCTATAGAGTAGACTGGGAATTTTAATTGAATAAAAAGTCATGCGTATAGACGAGCAACCCATTATAGCTTTTATGATATCAGAATTTTTGTGAGGCAGCAACCGAAAATCCTTTGAGGCGCCGATTTTTTTGTGAGCTTCAGAGAATGAAAATGTTTGTACCTTTCCACTGAGGAGCTACTAGATAAAAAAGAGCGATCGCTTTCTAAGATTCACACTTTTTATTTGACGCGCCGAATTTTTTGTAAGCTTCAGAGAATGAAAATATTGGTTGTTTTTCAATGAGGAGAGATGGATGGAAATATTTGATGAGGGAAAGACAATCATTTATGGGAGCTTCACAAGATGAAAATATTTCTGATATTGCTCCTGGGAAAATTCCTAAATATTCGATTGTCTCTGAGCAAGGAAATTCAGTTGAATAAAAAGTCATGCGTATATACGAGCGACCCCTTATATCTTTTATATTATCACAAAAATTGTGGCGATGGAACCGAAAATCCTTTGGCGCGCCGATTTTTTTTTGAGCTTCACAAGATGAAGATATTGGTGCTTTTCCACTGAGTAGGGATGAATGAAAAGATTTAATCACGGAAAAACAACCGTTTTTGGGAGCTTCACACGATGAAATTATTTCTGGTATTGCTCCTGAGACTGATAACTGATAACTGATAACTGATTTATCTGTTCCCTGTTCCCTGTTCCCTGTTCCCTCTTATTGCCAAATTTCTAAACTTAGTAAACTGGGGGTCAAACAATAACTTAACGGTACCAGTTGGCCCATTCCGATGCTTAGTAATAATCACCTCAGCAATACCCTGATCTGGAGTATCTGGGGAATAATACTCATCCCGATAAAGCATAATAACTAAATCCGCATCTTGTTCAATAGAGTTATGAACAACAATCTCATTCGCCACAAAATTATGTAAACCAGGCACAGTTAAGTCAAAAACCTCCGCCTCACCATCTGGTCTTATTTCCACAATTTCATCCCAGTTAACATCAATTTGAGTAGGTTTTTCCCACTCCCGACACTTAACTACAGACCCTAAATTTCCACCATATTTTGGCCCAAAATCTACTTGAGACAAGAATTGCCCACAATACAATATTGAATATTTAAGCATTTTTTGGTTCAAAATAGCAAGAGAATCCCCAATATTCAGAGTATTTAACTGTTTCCAACCCCCCATGGAAAAGAAAGGATGATTAGCCGTAGCCCTAATCAATTTTCCTGAAGAAGTTTGCAAAAGAAAGATAGGTTTAACCCCAGTAGAAAATACTCGACTAACCATAGCCGACTCAAATTTCCCAGTATTTTCATTCAATGCCAAAACAGAAAAATTAGATTTACCAACCAGACAAGAAATAGGATTTTTTTTACCATCAGCTAAATAAATTAAAGTATCCCCAGTCAAACAACCAGACTCTCTTAAGTCAGACATCATCGGTCTTTTATTAGTTCGAGACTCCACACTTCTACTAAGTTGAGATAAAGCAATAATCGGCACGGAAAGTTCTCGCGCCAAACCCTTCAAATTCCTAGTAATTCTTGCCAACTCCAAAACTCGATTATCAGTATTACTCCCCTCCATTAACTGTAAATAATCTAATAAAATTAATCCTAACGCCCCACCTTGTTCGCTTTGAAGTTGTCTAGTTTTTGAACGAATTTCATTAACAGTAATATTAGGAGTATCATCAATAAAAATTGGCATCTCAGCAAGAGTACCAATAGCGGAAGTTAGAGGTTCCCATTCATTCTGACTAATTCGCCCAGAACGTAATCTATTACTTTCAATTCTTGCCTCACTTGCTAATAATCTTAAGACCAATTGTTCCTTAGACATTTCTAGACTAAAAATTGCTACTGGTAATTTGAGATTAGATGCAATACTATGACCAATATTTACAGCAAAGCTGGTGTTATGAAGGCAAATATCATTAGCTACAAAATTATGAGTTTCTGGTATGGTCAAATCGTATACTTGTTTTTCTCCTACTGGTTCTATAGAAACAATTGCATCCCAGTAAATATCGCTATTTTCTAATTGTTCGACTAATAAATTTCCTTCTCTGACTAAATTTAATCTGTAGGAGGGAAAATCTAGATTGTCTGGTGGAAAATTTCTCATATCTGTCAGAAGGTTTTTCCCACAGAAAGTATCAGTAGTAGTGAAGTTATCGAAATTTTTCTCAGTCTTTCCTTTTCTATTTTTGCTCTTTTCCGAAAGAATGATAGATTCGGCAAATTTTTCCATCACATCAACAATTTCATTCCAGAAAATCTGAGTATTTTTTAGTTGCTCAACCCAGAAATTCTCCTGTCTGACTAAATTTAATCTGTAAGAGTGGAAATCTAGATTTATAGATGGAAAATTTTTCACATCTGTCAGAAGGTTTTTCCCTCCGAAAGTATCAGTAGTAGTGAAATTATCGAAATTTTCCTCGGTCTTGACTTTTCCATTTCTACCTTCTACTGATAGACATTTAGATTCGGCAAATTTTGCCATCATATCAACAATTTCATTCCAGAAAATCTGAGTATTTTTTAGTTGCTCAATCCAGAAATTCTCCTTTGTGACTAAATTTAATCTGCTGGAGGAGAAATCTAGATTGTCTGGTGGAAAATTTCCCATATCTGCCCCTAAATTTTTCCCTCCGAAAGTATCAGTAGTAATGAAATTATCGAAATTTTCCTCGGTCTTGACTTTTCCATTTCTACCCTCTGCCCTAAGACATCTATATTTGGCAAACTTTTCTATCACATCAACACTTTCATTCCAGAAAATCTGAGTATTTTCTAATTCCTCAATCCAGAAATTATCCTGTCTGACTAAATTTAATCTGTAAGAGTGGAAATATAGATTTATAGATGGAAAATTTCCTATATCTGCCCCTAAATTTTTCTCACCGAAAGTATCAGTAGTAGTTAAATTATCGAAATTTTCCTCGGTCTTGACTTTTCCATTTCTACCCTCTGCCCTAAGACATCTATATTTGGCAAACTTTTCTATCACATCAACACTTTCATTCCAGAAAATCTGAGTATTTTCTAATTCCTCAATCCAGAAATTATCCTGTCTGACTAAATTTAATCTGTAGGAGGGGAAATATAGATTTATAGATGGAAAATTTTTCATATCTGCCCCTAAATTTTTCTCACCGAAAGTATCAGTAGTAGTGAAGTTATCGAAATTTTTCTCGGTCTTGACTTTTCCATTTTTATCCTCTGCCTCAAGACATCTAGATTCGGCAAACTTTTGCATCTCAGAAATCATTTCATTACCGAAAATGTTCCAATTTTTTAGTTTTTCAACTAAGGCATTTTCGTTTCTGAGTAAATCCAAACTTTCTGATGGAACATTACCAATATTTGTCAGAAAATTTTGTCGAAATAAGGCATCAGTAGTAGTTAAATACTCGGAATTTTGCTCGGTCTTTCCTTTTCTATTTTTGCTCTGTGCCGAAAGGATGATAGATTCAGTAAACTTTTCCATCACAACAAGAACTTTATCCCAGAAAATCTGAGTATTTTCTAATTCCTCAACCCAGAAATTCTCCTGTCTGACTAAATTGAATCTGCTAGAAGATAAATCTAAATTTATAGATGGAAAATTACCAATATCTACCACCAAATTTTTGAGGGATACTTTATCTGTAATAGTTAAATGCCACAAATTTTTATTCGTCTTTCCTTTCCTACTTTTACCTTCTTCAATCTTTTCAATAGCAGCAACAATTCCAAATCTGAGCAAAAGATGTTGTACTTGCCTAACCAACTTTTCACTCACCACAGAATAACCTAAACATACTGCCCCAGTTTCACATATTTTTACCCATCCATCCAGGGAAAATAAATATCTAATAAATAAAGCTAATTGTGACTTTTCTAATTTAAAGACAATAGGAACAAGACAGAAATTATCAGAATCAATCAGAGAAGCAAACTGATTTTCTGGAATAGTTTCATCGCCAAAAATATCTAATCGACGGGGTACAGCTATTTTTTCTCCTACCTGTAATTTTGCCAAAGGTTTCCAACCATCAACCGTTAGAAAAGGATGAGTAATTGTCGTCTCTACAAATCTTCCTGATTTTGTTCTTACTCTAAAAACTGGCTTAATTCCATCATCAATAAAAGCAGAAGGTTTAGTAATCTGAAACTTCCAATTTTTGTCTAAAGTTAATAACTCCGTTTCTTGCCTTTGATAAACATCTGCCAAAGTAATTAAACTGCCATCTTTTTGCAAAACTAAAGTATCATAAGCAGCACATTTTCCCATTGATGGACGACCAGCTACAATAATTAAATCCGAACGTTGAAAACCTCCAGTCATTGCATCCAAATCGTAAAAACCACAAGCAAGACCAGGTAAAGCAATTCCCTCATTTCTATCTTCAATCTCCTGAAAAGTATTGATTAAAGTTTCAGAAATAGGAACTAAATCTTGTTGTGGTTTATCCTGAGTCAGAGCAAATATTTTTTGTTCAGCTTGGTCAAGAATAGTTTTTAATTCAGTAGCTGTTTGAAACCCTAAATCAAAAATTTCATTTCCCGCTTGAATTAATTTTCTGCGGATATATTTATCAACAACTAAAACAGCATATTGGTCAATATTAACCGCCGAAACAGTTCGTTCTAATAGTTGAACTATTTTTACTTGCCCGCCAATTTTTTCTAATTGATTATTATCAGTAAGCCAACTGGTAACAGTCATTAAATCTGTAGGTTTGCCCTGATTATAAAGTTGCCACATAGCTTTATAAAGAATTTGATGAGCTTCAATGGCAAAAAACTCTGGGCGTAACAATTCTGTGACTCGATTAATAGCTTCTGGGTCAAGGAGAATACCACCTAAAATAGCTTCTTCCGCTTCAATATTTTGGGGAGGTAGGCGATCGCTAGGCATCTGTGATTTACCGACAATTCTTTTAAATTTATTTTAATAGGGAATAGGGGATAGGGAGTAGGGAGTAGAGTTTAAATTACTCTGGTAGAAAAATCCATACTCTATCCAATTTTTTAATATTATTCTCGAGGATAATACTATCTAAAATAGCTTCTTCTGCTTCAATATTTTGAGTTGGGGAGGTAGGCGATCGCTAGGCATCTGTGATTTACCGACAATTCTTTTAAATTTATTTTAATAGGGAATAGGGGATAGGGAGTAGGGAGTAGAGTCTAAATTACTCTGGTAGAAAAATCCATACTCTATCCAATTTTTTAATATTATTCTCGAGGATAATACTATCTAAAATAGCTTCTTCTGCTTCAATATTTTGAGTTGGGGAGGTAGGCGATCGCTAGACATCTATGATTTACCTACTATTATTTAAAATTTATTTGAATAGGGAATAGGGAGTAGGAAATAGAGTGTAAATTACTCTGGTAGAAAAATCCATACTCTATCCAATTGTTGAATATTAAAGTCGAGGATAATACTACCTAAAATAGCTTCTTCCACTTCAATATTTTGGGTTGGGGAGGTAGGCGATCGCTAGACATTTGTGATTTACCTACAATTATTTAAAATTTATTTGAATAGGGAGTAGAGTTTAAACTACTCTGGTAGAAAAATCCATACTCTATCCAATTTTTTAATATTAAAGTCGAGGATAATACTACCTAAAATAGCTTCTTCCACTTCAATATTTTGGGTTGGGGAGGTAGGCGATCGCTAGACATCTATGATTTACCTACAATTATTTAAGATTTTTTTGAATAGGGAGTAGGAAATAGAGAGTAGGGAGTAGAGGTTAAATTGCCCTAGTAGAAAAATCTTTACTCTATCAAGTTACTGAATATTAAAGGTCAAAAGTTAAAGACTGTTGATCAAAGGGTACTTAGGCATTTTTGAGGTATGAAATCTAGATTGAGTGTGGTACTAGAGTATTTCTTTGTGTAATCCCTAATTTCTTTTTAACTTTTAACTTTTGACTTTTAACTTTTGACTTTAATTAACTACCTACTACTTGAATCTCTACTTCAGCAGTTACTTCTGGATGAAGTTTAATTTGAGCTTTGTAGAATCCAACTTTGCTAATTTCTGGTAAAGTAACGCCACGTCTATCAATTTCTTGACCAGTATTTTCCTTAATTACATCCACTAATTCTCTATCAGTAACGGTACCAAAAATTGCATCATTTTCACCAACTTGTTTGGCAATTTTAAAGCGACCAACTGTTTCCAAAGCTGTCTTTTGAGCTTCTGCTGCTTGCTTCAATTCTATTTGTCTTTGTCGCTCTTGTTCTCTACGACGTTCTACCTGTTTAAGAATACCTGGAGTAGTACGAAAAGCAATTTTCTGAGGAATCAAATAGTTACGAGCATAACCAGGAGCTACTTCTACCACATCTCCTGATATTCCCAATTTTTTGACATCTTGATTCAAGACTACCTGCAATTTTTTGGCCATGATTTTAATTTTAAAGTTTTCACTGCAAACTTTAATTATATAGCAAATTATATAGCAGTTCTCATAAGTCGTGAGGTACACAATTCTTTTTCTTAGGGAATAGGGAACTAGAAAAGAAATAAAGATAGATATACCTCCATTGCTTGAGAAAGCCTATATCGTAATTAAAAAAAACAACAAGAGATGATTTACAAAATCCATGGATTAATTTAAGCTAAGGTCTTAGCTGATAGTAACTAGGGAAAATAACTATAATTAAAAATTAAGTCCTAGTTATTCTGTAAGCATTCAGCGGTCAGCTATCAACTATTCCTACGGAATGCTTACGTTATTCTTACTGAATCATAAAATTTTCAGTCTGAATCAAGCTAAAAATTATCATATTTATTCAGGTCAAAATGAAACCAAAATTCCTCAAAATTATTTTAGGGACAATCCTGACCAGCTTATTAATAGTTTTTACTTCCTGTCAACAGGTTCCTACCGATCAAATTATTACTATTAGGAGTGCTTACAATACTGGTTGGGTAGAAGAGTTATTTCAAACCGAAGTTGTGAATATAGGTTTAGAAAAATTAGGCTACAAGGTCGAAAAACCTAAACAAATTGATTATCCTGCACTTTATATTTCCATAGCCAATGGAGATTTAGACTATAGTGTTGTTTACTACCAACCACAACACAAGAAATTCTTTGAAAATGCTGGTGGTTCAGAAAAGTTAGAAGGAGTTGGAAATTTAACTCCTAATGGAAATAGTGGATATCAAATCGATAAAAAAACCGCTGATAAATATAACATTACTAACATTGAACAATTAAAAGATTCAGAAATAGCCAAGCTTTTTGACTCAGATAAGGATGGTAAAGCAAATTTAGTTGGTTGTAATCCTGGTTGGGCTTGTGAACTGACTATAGAACATCATCTTCAAGCTTATGAATTAGAGGATACTGTAGAACATAATAGAGGCCAATATACAATCCTTCTGGCAGATGCTGTTACTCGTTATCAAAAAGGCGAACCTATTATTTATTATGCCTATAATCCTCACTGGATATCTGCAGTTTTAAAACCAGGAGAAGATGTAGTTTGGTTAGAAGTTCCTTTTACTTCTTTACCAGAACCTATGGAAAATCTGACTGAAAAAGATACATCAGTAGATGGTAAAAATTTTGGCCTTCCGAAAGTATATCAGAGTATTGTTGCTAATAAAAAATTCCTAGAAAATAATCCAGTTGCTAAAAAATGGTTTGAATTAGTTGAGATTTCAGTTGCTGATATGAATGAGGAAAGTTTGCGTATAAAAGAGGGTGAAAACCAAGAAGAAGATATTTGGCGTCATGCCCAAGAGTGGGTGGAAAATAATCAGGAAAAATATGATAGTTGGCTGGAAATAGCAAGAAAAAGTACAAATTAAGTTTCTCGTTTTTTAAGTAAGAAAGGAAATAAAGAAAAAGACATAAATAATAATTTGTCGCTGTAACTTTAGGATTAGATGATACTGTATCAAACTATCAGATTTCAATCCTTTAAAGTATTCCTAACTGTTATATATTTACTCCTTTTGAACTCTCTTAATAATTATTTTAAAAACAACCTCTAAAATATTTAACCTGATACTTTTTAGAGAGAGTTTCTCATCTTAAGCATTCCGGTCTCGGGAGGGCATTATCATTTATTTTGTGCATATTCAGTTGTTCAAAACCGAAAACTGTATCTAAGGATACTCAACACTGGATATCTACAGTCTGAAAACCAGGAGAAGATGTAGTCTGGTTATTAGTAGATGGAAAAAATCTAGGCTTTTCTGGAAGTAAACAGCAGATAGTAGCTAACAAAAAATTCCTAGAAGCTAACTCAGTTGCCAAACGGTGGTTTGAATTAGTCCAAATTCCGGCGTTGCACAGCGACGAATGATTTTGGATTTTTGATGAACAGGATTTTGGATTTGAGAATTGCTAAAATAAATAATTATATTAGGTTTTTTTAATCAAAGTCTAAACTAATTTTTGGCAATATCATTCCATAATGTGCAACCCCAAAATTCCAGTTGCAGATATAAATGCTGAAAGTTTACGCATCAAAAATGGAGAAGATAAACTTGAAGATATTTTGCGTCATGCTCAAGAATGGGTAAAAAATAATCAGCAAAAATATGATAGTTGGCTGGAAATAGCAAGACAAGAAGCTAGTTAAGGAGGAAAAATTTTAAGAATCTTTCAGCACTTGCAAAGCTTTTCATTTCAGTAAACTACAAAATTATTTTGGGTTAGGGAGTAGGCAGTAGGAAAATAATTTGGCTACTGTAGTCTATCTATTTGAAAACTGCTATAAATGGATTTTAATAGTCATAAAAAAACTAAGGTTAAATTGAAAATTATTCAAGTCTTACATCTAGAAATTATTTCAGATTTTGATAGTTCCAGGTCTTCAATTTTTCAATTGATTTGCTGCTTCATTCTACCCCATAAATCAGAAAACTCAAATATAGCGTTTTTATCTTAAATTTAGAGACTAAGTGCTATTAAAAAGGAAATAGGTAATAGGGAATAGTCAAGGAGGTAAAACAGGATTAAATAGTAGTAAACACAAGGATATCAGGTACTCAATCGAGGTTTTTTTTACCTCAATCTAGATTTACATATAGAAGAAGGAAGAAGCAAAAAGCAAGAAGGAAAAATCTGGCGTTGTCTGAGTTTTAAGCTTTTAATATGCCTTAATCTTTGCTTCGACTGCTATATCAAATAAAAACACTATATTTATCTTGTGTTTTTCTAGTAATTTGTAGATATCGCGATTATCATATTAATGAATATAATATTTTTCTCTTTATTTTTATTCCGATATCCGGTGTTTCCTAAAAATACAAAATTTTTGTATCTTAACCAAGAGGGAAAATTGCTATAAACTAATTATGAATATTTGAATCAAAATATAGTGCCTCTTGTCTATTCTCAAATTTCTATAAATCTTTAGTGCCGAGAGTAGTAAAATACTATTGATACTATTTATGAAAAATTTTTCAATCAAACCACAATGAAACAAAAATATCTCAAAACTGTTTTAGGAACAATCCTCACCAGCTTATTAATAATTTTTACTTCCTGCCAAAAAGTTTCTGATTCTGAAACAGTTACTATTCGGAGTGCTAATAGTACCTGGATACAAGAGTTATTTCAAACCGAAGTAGTAAATATAGGTTTAGAAAAACTCGGCTATAAAATTGAAAGACCAAAACAAATTGAATATCCAGCAATTTATATTTCTCTTGCCAATGGAGATTTAGAATATAGCACTGTTTACTATGAACCACAACACAATGAATTCTTTGAAAATGCTGGTGGTTCAGAAAAGTTAGAGAAAGTTGGAAAATTAACTCCTGATGGAATACAAAGGTATGAAATAGACAAAAAAACAGCCGATAAATATAACATTAATAACCTTCAACAATTAAAAGATCCAGAAATAGCTAAACTTTTTGATTCTGATGGAGATGGTAAAGCAAATTTAGTTGGTTGTAATCCTGGTTGGTCTTGTGAAGTAGTTATCAATCATCATCTTAAAGCTTATGAATTAGAAGATACTGTAGAACATAATCAAGGACAATATGAAATTCTCTTGGCAGACGCAATGACTCGTTATCAGGAAGGAAAGCCAATTCTTTATTATGCTTACGAACCTCATTGGATATCGACAGTTTTAAAACCAAATGAAGATGTAGTTTCACTAGAAGTTCCTTTCACTTCCTTGCCAGCATCGATGGGAAATTTAAGTGAAAAAGATACATCACCAAATGGAAAAAATCTTGGCTTTCCCCTGCTTCAACAACGTATAGTAGCTAATCAAAAATTCCTAGAATCAAACCCAGTTGCCAAAAGATGGTTTGAGTTAGTTGAAATTCCAATTGTAGATATGAATGCTGAAAGTTTGCGCATCAAAGAGGGTGAAGATACACCAGAAGATATTCTGCGTCATGCTCAAGAATGGGTAAAAAATAATCAACAAAAGTATGATGGTTGGTTAGAAATAGCAACAAAAGTTCAGGAAGAATAAAGACACTAAAAAGGCTTTCAGTACTTCAATGAATCTGAAAAGCCATAAATTAAAGCTGAGAGTATAGCAATTTCATTTGAGTTGTGTAAAAAATATCGCTTTTAGTTAGTAAGTAAGCATTTCCTCCGGAATTCTTACGTTAGTAAATTAAGAGGCATTGTAGGATTTTTGAATATTAGTAAATTGCCAAATCTTGTGGGTGCATCTCATTTGAAAATGCTATAAACTCAAAGTATTAATACCATTTATTTATTAAGCTACATTTAATATTAAATACGATAATCATCGATGAAATTAAAAGTAAGCATTTCTTGCGGAATGCTGCGCAAACAGCCTGCAAAAGTTGTTAAAGTCTATTCCCTCCTTAAAAGCAGAGTCTTATTGCTGATAGCTGAATGCTTACCTATAAATTTATCAATCAATCAAATTAAAATTAAACAAAAATATCTCAAAATTATTTTAGGAACTATCCTGAGCAGCTTATTAATAATTTTCACTTCCTGTCAAAAATATCCTCCTGAAATAGTTAGCATTCATAGCGCTCATAGTAACTGGATAGAAGAGTTATTTCAAACTAATATTGTCAATATAGGTCTAGAAAAACTCGGCTACAAAATCGAAAAACCTAAAGAAATTGGATACCCCGCTATTTATATTTCTGTTGCTAATGGAGATTTAGATTATAGCACCGTTTACTATCAACCAGGAAATAATCATTTCTTTGAAAATGCTGGTGGTGAAGAAAAATTAGAAGGAGTCGGAATTTTAACTCCCAATGGAATTCAAGGATATCAAATTGATAAAAAAACTGCCGATAAATATAATATTACTAACATTCAAAAATTAAAAGATTTAGAAATTGCCAAGCTTTTTGACTCCGATGGAGATGGCAAAGCAAATTTAGTAGGTTGTAATCCTGGTTGGTCTTGTGAATTAATCATCAACCATCAACTTCAAGTTTATGAACTGCAAGATACAGTTTAACAAAATCTAGGTGAATATACAATTCTTCTTACAGATGCTATTACTCGCTACCGACAAGGAAAACCTATTATTTATTTTGCTTATAATCCTCATTGGATATCTTCAATTTTAAAACTAGGAGAAGATGTAGTTTGGTTAGAAGTTCCGTTCACTTCTTTTCCAGAATCTATGAAAAATATGAGTGAAAAAGATAGATCAGCAGATGGAAAAAATTTGGGCTTTCCCGTACTTCAACAGCGTATTTTTGCGAATAAAAAATTCTTAAAATCAAACCCGGTTGCTAAATGATGGTTTGAATTAGTCAAAATATCAATTGCAGATATGAATGCTGAAAGTTTACGCATCAAAGAGGGTGAATACCAACCAGAAGATATTCTGCGCCATGGTCAGGAATGGGTAAAAAATAATCAATAAGAATATGATAGTTGGTTGGAAATAGCGATAAAAGCTGCTAATTAAAGTAGCTATAGACAATTAGCGTTCGGCTTTTCAATAGTAAGTGTTGGAGAGATTTTATTCCGGCTAAATCGTATTTTATAGCAGTTTTTATTTGGGTAAATCGCAGTAGATATTTTCCATGGAATGTACCTACTATGTTTTGTTTTTGATGATGTGGTTTATCGATCGCTAAAAGCGCTGTAAATGATTTTATTCAAAATAAAAAATAATGCTATATCTATTACTTCAGTTATTAGTTAGTCTGTAATATTTTGAGAGATTATTAGCATGGAATATTAGATATATTCGTCCTGATTTTCCTACTCTATTATCTCAATAAATCCAATAGATAATATTTCAATTATCACAATTCATACCTGATTACTATATTATTAAAAATTAACTCAAAAAGTACCATATATGAATGTAAGCATTTAGCTATTAGGAGTCAGCTATCAGCAATCATTAATGAATAATTACTTCTAAGATTTAGTCCGGAAACTTTGGCAGTAACTTTTTATTATTTCTCAATTTCAAAGCTTACTTTTACCTTTCTCAAAATTAATAGCTGATAGCTAATAGCTGACGGCTGAATGCTTACATATGAATTCTTTATTCAATCTCAAGAAAATGAAACAAAAATCACTAAAAATTATCTTAGGAACTATCCTCACAAGCCTATTAATAATTTTCACTTCCTGTCAAAAAACTCCCAATTTTCAAACAGTGAGTATTCGGAGTGCCCATAGTAACTGGATAGAAGAGTCATTCCAAACTAATATTGTTAATATAGGTCTAGAAAAACTCGGCTATAAGGTGGAAAAGCCTAAGATAATTGATTACCAAGCACTTTATATTTCTGTAGGTAATGGAGACTTAGACTATAGCGTTATTTATTACTTACCAGGACATGAAAAATTCTTTGAAAATGCTGGTGGAGAAGAAAAATTAGAAGGAGTTGGAAATTTAACTCCTAATGGAAATAGTGGATATCAAATCGATAAAAAAACCGCCGATAAATATAACATTACTAACATTGAACAATTAAAAGATCCAGAAATTGCCAAACTTTTTGACTCCGATGGAGATGGTAAAGCCAACTTAGTAGGTTGCAATCCTGGTTGGTTTTGTGAATTAATTATAGACAATCAAATTGAAGCTTACGGATTAAAAGATACTGTTGAGCATAATCGAGGCCAATATACAATTTTATTAGCAGATGCCATTACTCGCTATCAACAAGGAAAATCTATTATTTATTATGGTTATAATCCCCACTGGATATATACAGTTTTAACACCAGGGGAAGATGCAATTTGGTTAGAAGTTCCTTTTACATCCTTACCAAAATCTATGGGAAATTTGACTGAAAAAGATACATCTCTAGATGGAAAAAATCTAGGTTTTCCCTTACTGCAACAGCATATTGTGGCTAATAAAAAATTCTTAGAAGCAAACCCAGTTGCGGGAAAATGGTTTGAATTAGTACAAATTCCAGTGGCAGATATGAATGTTGAAAGTTTACGTATTAAAGAGGGTGAAGACAAACCAGAAGATATTATGCGTCATGGTCAAGAGTGGATAAATAATAATCAACAAAAGTATGATAGCTGGTTAGAAACAGCGATAAAAGCTGCTAATTAAGAAGAAAGAATTTTGCTGATTTTTCAAGAATTAAATGAATTTGAAAAATCAGAAAAAAGGATGAGACAAATTTTCACATTTTCAGGTCTCAGTTAATTCATAAATAAGTAGGGTTTGCTGAAAAAGTCTTTTTGCTCTTTGTAGTAGTCAGTAATCAGGAGAAATGGGAATGAGCAAGGAAGTCCAAAGAAGATATCGTCCCTTAATTTTTCTTCCCTTATCTTCCCAAAATACTAACTTTCTGAACCTTTTGAGCCTAAAACTTTGCACTTTTTTCGACATAAAAAGGCTAAAACCTTGATCTGTAAATGTTTTTAGATTTAATCAGCAAACCCTAAGTATAAATAAGATAAAAAAATCAGGAATTAAATGGATTAAAAAAATCAGAAAAAGTATGATAGGAATTTATAAAACTCTATAAATTTGGAATAAATCAAGTCCTAAGCTACCAGATATTAAATATATTTAAATCAATTAAACTAAAATGAAACAAAAATATCTCAAAATTATTTTAGGAAGCATCTTAACAAGCTTATTAATTGTTTTCACTTCTTGTCAAAAAACTCCTCCTGGAATAGTTACTATTCGTAGTGCCAATAGTACCTGGATACAAGAATTATTTCAAACCGAAATAGTAAATATAGGTTTAGAAAAACTCGGCTACAAAATCGAAAAACCTAAAGAAATTGACTATCCTGCGATTTACATTTCTCTTGCCAATGAAGATTTAGAATATAGCACTGTTTACTATGAGCCACAACACAATGAATTCTTTGAAAATGCTGGTGGAGAAAAAAAATTAGAGGGAGTGGGAATTTTAACTCCCAATGGCATCCAAGGATATCAAATTGATAAAAAAACAGCCGATAAATATAACATTACGAACATTGAACAATTAAAAAATCCAGAAATAGCCAAACTTTTTGATTCTGATGGAGATGGCAAAGCAAATTTAGTTGGTTGTAATCCTGGTTGGCGTTGTGAGCTGACGATAGACTATCATCTTCAAGCTTATGAATTAGAAGATACAGTAGAACATAATCAAGGACAATATGAAATTCTCTTGGCAGATGCAATGACTCGTTATGAGCAAGGAAAACCAATTATTTATTATGCCTACGAACCTCATTGGATATCTACGCAATTAAAACCAAATAAAGATGTAGTTTGGTTAGAAGTTCCTTTCACCTCCTTACCAAAATCTATGGAAAATTTCAGTGAAGAAGATACATCCCTAGATGGAAAAAATTTTGGCTTTAGGATAATTCAACAGCGTATAGTAGCTAATAAAAAATTCTTAAAAAATAATCCAGTTGCTAAACGATGGTTTGAATTAGTAGAAATTCCAGTTGCCGATATGAATGAGGAAAGTTTACGTATTAAAGAGGGAGAAGACCAACCAGAAGATATTCTCCGTCATGCCCAAGAGTGGATAAAAAATAATCAAGAAAAATATGATAATTGGTTAGAAACAGCGAGAAAATCTGCTAATTAAGAATAAATAATGCTGCTGACTTTTCAAAACTTCAATGGATTTGAAAATTCATAAAAAAGGCTGATACCAAATTGATAAATGTTTGCTACAAATAGTTAGGCTATTTATTAGGATTCAGGAGTCAGGAGTCCTATGGGAATGGCTTAAATGCCAGTTTTTAGGGCGTAAATTATCTTTTTTGTCAAAGGGACAGCTCCTGTAAAGTATTTTTATCGCTCTTACTATTCGTAACATTCTTTTTGAAAATTGGTATGAGACTAATTTTCACATTTTTAGGTATCAGCTAATTCATAAATAAGTATAAATAAGGTAAAAAACATAACTTCAATGGATTTGAAAATTTATAAAAACTAGGAAAAAAAGTTGAAAGACCAAAACAAATTGAATATCCAGCAATTTATATTTCTCTTGCCAATGGAGACCTAGACTATAGTGTTGTTTACTATCAACCAGGGCACAATTAATTCTTTGAAAATGTTGGTGGTGAAAAAAATTTATAGAAAGTAGGAAGATTAACTCCTGATAGAATCCAAAGAAATGAAATTGACAAAAAAACAGCCGATAAATATCAGATTACTAACATTGAACAATTAAAAAATCCAGAAATAGCCAAACTTTTTGATTCCGATGGAGATGGCAAAGCAAATTTAGTAGGTTGTAATTCTGGTTGGTCTTGTGTATTAATTATAGATAATCAACTTAAAGCTTATAAATTGCAAGATACAGTAGAGCAGAATCAAGGCCAATATACAATTCTTCTAGCAGATGCTATTACTCGCTATAAACAAGGACAATCTATCAGAGAATGTTGAAAGAGCTCAAGTCGCTATAATTTTTAATTTAGCAGTGAGATGAATTTCAACCAGTAAATTAATTTCGCAGTCTCTAAACAAACTTTGTGTTAGGATTAAATAATATTTATAAATAAGTTAAATCACCAAATTGATTACTTTAACTTACCAGTACAAGCTGAAACCAACTCATCATCAAGAGGCAGAAATTAATCAGATTATTGATGTCTGTAAAAGTGTATATAACTACGCTTTAAAAGAGCGTAAAGATTGGTTAAGTTCAAGAAAGTCACCAATTAATAGTTGTTCCATTATTTCTGAATATATTATCCCTGCTGATACCCCTTACCCTAATTACAATTATCAGGCCAAAAACCTAACAACAGCCAAGAAAACTAATCCTAAGTTAAAATCAGTTTCGGCTAAGAGCCGACATGAAAATGCTCAAGTTTTACAACAAACTTTAAAACAATTAGACAGGGCATTTTCTGAAATGAAATCCCTGGGTAAAGGCTTCCCTAGATTTAAGAAAAAGATGAGAAGCTTTGTCTTTCCTGCCATGCTAAAAAATTGTTTAGATTGCGGTAAATTTAAGTTGCCTCAACTGGGGTGGATTAAAATTAGACAAAGTAGACCAATACCAGAAGGAATGGTAGCTAAACAAGCTAGGATAGTAAAAAAAGCTAGTGGTTATTATCTGATGGTTAGTTTTGCTTCATCAGAGTCAGTGCCCGATAATCTAGTAGGTAAAAAATCATTAGGTATAGATGCAGGGATAGAAAGTTTTGTAGCTACTTCTACAGGAAAATTAATCAAAGCCCCTAAGTTTTTATTAGGTCAACTACAGTAGGGGCGAATGGCCATTCGCCCCTACAATTGCTGCAAAGAAGGTTGAAATATAAAAATAAGGGGTCGAGTAATTGGTCAAAACTCCAGAATAGAATAGCTAGATTGCATGAGAAAATCACTAATACAAGACGTGATTGGCATTTCAAAGTAGCTCATCAACTTTGTGATTTAGCAGATAATATTTTTGTTGAAGACATTAACTTTAAATCTTGGTCTAAAGGTATTGTTAGAAAACAATCTTTAGATTCTGGAATTGGTCAGTTTATCAATGAAATCTTACCTTATGTTTGTTGGAAACGAGGTAAATATTATGCCAAAGTTGACAAGAATTATACATCTCAAGAATGTCCGTTGTGTGGTCATATACAGAAGAAGAAACTTTCTGATAGAGAACATAATTGTAGCAACTGTGGTTATCAATTGAATCGTGATGTAGCTGCTGCACCCACCCCCATCCCCTCCCGGGAGGGGAGCAAGAGGGGTGGGTGAGGATTAATAGCCGTGGGGCACACGGTTAAATAAAAGCGCACCGCCTGCGCTGAGGTTCCCTCAGCGTAAAGACGGAGCAAGAAAGCTTGTGGAGATGGTCTGACGGGGGTGCAAATTAACTTGTTTGATTTGTTATCTAGTTAAGAATCTGTGATACAAGAATCTCCCATTATAATCTCTGATTTAACGGGCGATTGTCAAAACGTTCTATATATGTAGTAGCGCGTCAAGCTGAAAATGATGTATTAAATTTTTGAGTATAATTATTGCTATGACTAAGGTTTGGAGAATTTTCCTAAAACACTATTTCAAGCTTGACGCGCCAGTAGTATTGAAACCTCAAAAATCTCTAAATGATGATTAACTAAACTAGAATAGAGTATTCCTCTGTCCCTCTGCAAATATAAAAAAAACCCAAGAATAAATAGTCAATGTCTAGGCCAGAATCTAATCCTTCCCCAGAACAACCAGAAAAAATCCATTTACCTCGCACCAGCGAGTCAGAAACCCTCAAAAAAATTCGTCATACCACATCCCATGTCATGGCAATGGCCGTACAAAAGCTATTTCCCAAGGCACAAGTAACAATCGGCCCCTGGATTGAAAATGGCTTCTACTACGACTTTGATACCCCAGAACCATTTACAGAAGCTGACCTAAAAGCCATCAAAAAAGAGATGGTCAAAATCATTAAACGGGATTTACCCGTAATTAGAGAAGAAGTCAGTCGAGAAGAAGCTAAAAGTCGAATTGAAGCAATTAAAGAACCTTACAAATTAGAAATTCTTGAAGATTTAGAAGACCCAATTACTATCTATCATCTCGGTGAAGAATGGTGGGATTTATGTGCTGGCCCTCATATTGAAAGTACAAAGCAACTTAATCCCAAAGCAATTGATTTAGAAACTGTTGCTGGTGCTTATTGGCGTGGAGATGAAACCAAAGCCCAATTACAACGTATCTATGGTACTGCTTGGGAAACTCCAGAACAACTAGCCGAATATAAAAGACGTAAAGAAGAAGCTTTCAAAAGAAACCATCGTAAGCTAGGTAAAGAATTAGGACTATTTATTTTTTCCGACCTTGTTGGACCGGGATTACCTCTTTGGACTCCCAAAGGCACAATGTTAAAGAATTCACTGAAAGACTTTCTCCAACAAGAACAACAGAAACGGGGTTATTTACCTGTAGATACTCCCCATATTGCCAGAGTCGATTTATTCAAAACTTCCGGACATTGGCAAAAGTATAAAGAGGATATGTTCCCGATGATGGCTGAGGATGAACAAGCAGAAGCTATGGAACAGGGTTTTGTTGTAAAACCAATGAACTGTCCATTCCATATCCAAATCTATAAAAATGAATTACGTTCTTATCGAGAGTTGCCAATACGACTTGCTGAGTTTGGCACTGTTTACCGCCATGAAAAGTCTGGGGAATTAGGTGGTTTAACTAGAGTCCGGGGTTTCACTCAAGATGATTCTCACTTGTTTGTAACACCCGAACAACTTGATGCCGAGTTTCTCAGTGTGGTAGACTTAACTCTATTTGTCTTTAAAAATCTACAACTAAAGAATTTTAAGGCTAGATTAAGTTTCCGAGACCCTAACTTAGATAAGTATATTGGTTCTGATGAGGCTTGGGAAAAAGCTGAAGGTGCTATTCGTCGGGCTGTGGAAACTTTGGGTATGGAACATTTTGAGGGTATTGGTGAAGCGGCATTCTATGGTCCAAAGTTAGATTTTATTTTCCAGGATGCTTTGGAGCGAGAATGGCAGTTGGGTACTGTACAGGTAGACTATAATTTGCCCGAACGGTTTGATTTGGAATATGTGGCAGAAGATGGGACCAGAAAACGCCCAGTGATGATTCACCGGGCACCTTTTGGTTCCCTGGAAAGGTTGATTGGGATTTTGATTGAGGAATATGCAGGAGATTTTCCTTTGTGGTTAGCTCCTACCCAAACTAGACTTTTGCCTGTTAATTCTGAATTTTTGCCCTTTGCTCAAGAGGTTGCTGCTCAAATGTGTCAAGTAGGTATTCGTGCTGAAGTGGATATTAGTAATGAACGTTTGGGTAAGTTGATTAGAAATGCTGAGAAGGCCAAAATTCCTGTAATGGCTGTAGTTGGAGCTAAGGAAGTTGAGTCAAATAGTCTAAGTATTAGGACTCGCGCTGCTGGAGAATTAGGTTCTATACCTGTGCCAGAGGTAATTCAGAAGATGACTGAGGCGATCGCTAACTATGAAAATTTCTAGAAGGTATCTGATAGAAGCCTTATAGTATCTTGTCAAAGGTAGGGGTTTTTGGCAAAGAAGTCAGGAGTCAGAAGTTAGAAGTTAGGAGGCACTGAGGGAAGAGAATTGAGTAAAGATTTGGCAATGACGCTGAGGGTGGAACATTTTTTTATACCGAACCCGAGCGGATTTTATATTTTACCGAAAAAATTGGTCTAAAGTCTCGCCCATAAGCGGGCGACTTTTTGATTGATTAAGCAGGAAGACATGAGCTTATAGAACCCATTTGATAGCTATATAATTATGGTAGTCAAGTGTTTTCGCGCATCAATTTTGAGGAAAAATCAGCTATAAGGAGTGTTTTTTGTATTATTTCTCCCCACATCTTCCCTTTTCCCTCTTCCCTCTTACCTTCTGTCTCCAGTATAGCTGTCTCCTGTCTCCTATCTCCTACCCTCACCCATAAGACTTCCATAAGCAAACCCTAAGTATTTATACCCGCTTTCTGATAAATTGAGAGCGGGTTTATTTATTTGACTTGTTATTTGATAAGCTCTTGATAGTATTTAAAAGTTTTAAATTTAAGAATTTATGAATGGCCATAAATTAATAATGACTAATTCCAATTTCCACCATTAAACTATGCCAAATTGAATTTGATCGTCTATCTGTACAAAGTAAAACTTTTCTTTGAAGACCACTAAGAAGTCTAGATCGAGTTATACTTTGCAGGGATCATAAATATAGATGATTGACCCATAAGTTATTAGCTGTAAGTAATTACACTGGTAGCTGATAGCTCAAAGTGATAGTATTCTCTTTCAAAAGTTAAATCAGATTGTTATATTATTGATAGGTATATTACCTTCTTTATATTTAGAGCCAAGGTCGGCGATAATCTGACATATTTTGTTTGCGAAAGGCGCTAGAACATGAAAGCATCTAATTTAAAGGAACTATATGAGACCAAAAGGTTTCAACATAATAAAGTTAAAGATAAATAATGATTAATATCTTAAAGGTTCCTCTAAGAGGGGATGTGTTTTTCGCTTTTTTATGCTTGGAAAGTGCGAAAACGCAAATCACCAGATGTCGCTGTCCAATGGCTCATGTACGGCTAGGAACAGTGACTTAATAATATGAACTTTATGAATACCGCTAAGAAAAAAGTAGAATCTCTATTAAGTAAATTGCCAGATAATTGCTCCCTTGAAGATGTTCAATATCATTTATATGTAATTGAAAAAGTTCTTCATGGTTTAGAAGTAGCTAATAAAGAAAGAAAAATTACACAAGAAGAAGCTGAAGGGCTTTTGAGTAAATGGGTTATAAAGTAGTTTGGTCTTCTAAAGCTATAGATGATGTGGACGCGATCGCCTCCTACATAGCGCGTGACTCTGTTTCTTATGCTGCAGCAGTGGTCCATAGGGTAATTAATGTCACCAAAAATTTGCTTCATAATCCTTTACAAGGAGAAGTGGTCAAAGAGTTTGGAGATGAGAGTTACCGACAAGATTATGCTTATAGTTACCGAGTCCTTTATCAAGTTAAAGGGGATTTAGTAATTGTGGCCGCAGTTATTCATGGAAAAAGATTATTAGATTTATAGTTGAAGCGCGATCGCGTCCAATCAAATATTAGCTCAGAACCGAGTTTCATTGGAAGCTCGGTTTTCTAAGTCAGGAGTCAGGAGTCAGGAGTCCGGAGTCAGGAGTCCGGAGCAGGGTCTATTTATTGTCACGCCTAGAAAAAAGGAAGAGGGGGGAGAGGGGGGAGAGGGGGAAGAGGGGGAACTCAAAAAAATATAGGGTTGTAAATATTCTCGCTACGACAAAGAATTAGCCCTGGGGAGATGGGGAGATTTGTATATTTGCACAATTAAATGTATTTCTGATGAATATTCTCGCTACGACAATGAATTAGCCCTGCTCCACCGGAGGGGTTAGGGGTGGGTTTACTCCTGCTGACTTAAACAATCTATAAATGTTTAACCGGATTTGATATTAAGTATTGTTGATTAGCTTGAATACTTTTTTTTAGCCACCTGTAGCATCTGATGCCAAGTATTTTAACTCTCCTAATTAAATTACCAATTTTCCCATTTTGCTCTACTTTCTTTATCCCAATCATTAATAGTATTATCTTGCTTTGTAGTTTCTTTAGAACGATAATTTACTTCTTCTTCTCCATAATATTCTTCTTCTGCTTCAAGCTCTTCATTAGGGGAATAAATATTAGTCAAAGGTTCTACAACTTTAGCCAACGCATCTTGAATAAACAACTTAACAAATTCATCTTTTTTTGTTAATTGAAATTGTTTTTGTACTACCTCTGTAATGCCACCATCTCCCCAATCTTGGTTATGACTAAAATACTCAATAAAACTCTTTCCAGCAATTCTAGTTAAATAAGCTGCACTTACCCCTTGAATTGCCTTCCCAATTAAAAAAGTTGCTATAGTTAATTGTAAAGCTGTAGAAATTAATTTAATCGCCCCTTCAACAATACCCAAACTAGCAAGTGTTTTAGCCAAAGACATTGCTAACTCTTGCCCTCTTTCAAAATTCAATTCACAACCATAAACTTTGCCAATTTCTATCACCATTTGAGCATTAACTGCAGCAGTGGCCAAAACATCAACTACAGGCAAAGGCGTCACAGCAATAACCCCTGCTCCTATCCACTGAAACCTTTCTACAATCTTCTCTGCTTGTCGTCCTCTTTGAGCATCAATTAAACATCTTGCCTCTTCCCCTAAACGTTGAGATTTGAGCAAAATATTATCAGCAATCAAATCTTCTCCCTCAGCCCTCAAAATAGCAGCCATACGTCCGATTAAAGCCATAATATCAGGTTCTGGCTGATATATCTCCCCAGTCTCAAGCTTAACAGAATGAGGATGAGCAGCGATCGCCACAATATCCATCTTGCTAAACCCTACTAATCTTTGCCTCAGTTTAAGAATGATTGCTTCTTGGTCTTCTTCAGTGTAGAGGTCAATTTTATTAAAGACCACAAGCGATCGCTTACCAATGTCCGCCAAACCATTCAAAGCAGCATATTCGGACTGCTGTAAATCGTTATCAACCACAAATAATAATAGATTCGCCTCTGTCGCCAAAATTCGTGCCAGTTGACCCCTTTCTGTACCTGCTACTCCCGCTTCTAGAATTCCTGGAGTATCAGTAATCAAAATTTCTTTTTCCAATTCTGGCATTCTTAAATGATAGGTTTCTCCGACTGTAGTTGACCCCATAGGTGCTTCTACCCTACCCACCATCTGACCCATTAGTGCATTCACCACAGAAGTCTTACCCGCAGAACCCGTACCAAAAACAACAACTTTTACATCACCTCGTGCTAGACTAGCTTCTATTTCTTGTGAACGCTCTAATAACGCTTGTCGAGCAACCTCATCTTGAATCAATATAGCCTGTTGTCTCACAGCTTTGAGAGATTCAGAAGCTACCTCAGATTTCACAACCGGAATCTTAACTTTAACTTTTGAACCTCGTCGCCGTTGATTTTTTTGAATAGTATATAGTCTCAGATAATATATGAAGGCAAAAATGACTATTCCAATAAGGAAAATTAATAGTAGTAAGAATAAATTGGCCACAAGTGGAGGAGCGGACCATGAAACTTGACTATATAGCCATGATAAAGAACCAATCAGCCAAATTATGAGAAATAAAATTAGGCTTAAACCTAGAATCAATATTAACAAGCGGGAAGTAGACATTTCGAGTTACTTGAAATAAGAGGTTTGAAGTAAATTCAGTTATCAGTATTTTCTTTTTTATCCCTTTAAAAGGGCAGGAGACTTGATTTTTTTGGTTATATAGCGGGTAAGAGCTAATAGTGAGAAAAAAAGTGGAATGTATTCGATTCATTACCAGTTTATGTCCTAACCACTATGGCTGGTATATCTAAAATTTATTTGGTTCACAAGCTAATTGTCAGGAGTTTTTTTGTTCTAGAAGTTAAATTAATCAAGAAAAAAGAACATCAACTTTAAAAATCCCTATCATTTATTGATGTGCAATATTTTGAGTTAAAACACTATCTAAAATCTAAGACTTGAAAGCTAGTGCCGCTACGCGGAAGTCAAAAGTCATGCATCGAGTGTGTAATTCTGAGGGGACCTCAGAATGTAAGACACACATCTGACAGTCAATCATTTTTGATAGGTAAGGCTTTTAGGATGTTGTAACTGGTTAGTTAGGGTTTGCCTATGGAAGCTAAAAGTCAGGATAGTTAAGGTAATGAAGCTTTTTATATTCAATTTATATCCTAAGTTATTGGCTCTTATTGGCATCAATTTACTGAAATTTTCTGCTGAAATTCAAGAAAATTTATTCACATAAAATGGCGAAACCATTGCCTGTTCCCCCATCTCCGAGTCCTCGCGTCTCCGCGTCTCCGTGTCCTACCCCACCAACCAATTTTTTCAGCAAACCTTAGTTATTTCTGTCATCCTGCACTAGATATAAAGCAAAGATAAATATTTAATTAAATGTTATAGATAACTTGAAACAGAAGTTAAAATATTAAAATTTTGTATGTATGAAGCTATTTAAAAAACTATCAGAAGAAACACAATCAACTCCAAAAACTGTTTCTGATCAAAGTAATGAAACAGGTTTAGGAACATTTGGTGGTGTTTATACTCCCTCAATTTTGACAATTTTGGGTGTAATTATGTACCTCCGCTTTGGGTGGGTAGTAGGTAATGTTGGTTTATTGGGGACTTTAATTATCGTCACTTTGTCCACAGCAATTACATTTCTTACTTCTTTGTCAGTCAGCGCGATCGCTACAGATCGAATAGTCAAAGGAGGAGGTGCCTACTATATGATTAGTCGGTCCCTAGGTATTGAAACAGGTGGTGCAGTAGGAATACCCCTATACTTTGCCCAAGCTCTATCAGTAGCTCTTTATACTATTGGTTTTGCAGAAAGCTTAGTAGATGCCTTTGGTGGCCTTAATCAACTATATGTAGCTCTAGCTACAACTATAGCAGTGGCAATCTTAGCCATAACTTCGGCAGAGATTGCTATTAAGGCCCAGTATTTTATTATGGTCGCGATAATTCTATCTCTACTTTCATTTGCATTCGGACATCCCCTAGAAACAACAAACATAGAAATTTTGGGAGCTTCAGAGAGAGTATCAGAATCATTTTGGACAGTTTTTGCAGTCTTTTTTCCAGCCGTGACAGGTATTATGGCAGGGGTGAGTATGTCTGGAGACTTGCGAGAACCTAGCCGTTCAATTCCTGTAGGTACTTTGGCAGCCGTTGGTACTGGGTATATAGTTTATATGGTACTACCAGTTGTCCTGGCTCTGCGGGCGGATGCTACTACTTTAATCGAACAACCTCTGGTGATGAAAGAAATGGCTCTTTGGGGGCCAGCAATTTTGTTGGGAGTTTGGGGGGCCACTCTTTCAAGTGCGATTGGTAGTATTCTGGGAGCACCAAGGGTTTTACAAGCTTTAGCAAGGGATGGAGTTTTACCTAGTTGGTTATCTTTTCTAGGTAATGGTAATGGTCCCAATGATGAACCCAGGATTGGTACAGCAGTAACTTTAGGTGTCGCTACTGCCACGGTTTGTATTGGTGACCTGAATATTATTGCCCCAGTGCTGACAATGTTCTTTTTGACAACCTACATGGTTTTAAATGTTTCAGCAGGTATAGAAGGCTTTTTGCAAAGCCCCTCTTTCCGTCCTACATTTAAAGTCCATTGGTCATTATCAATGTTGGGAGCGCTTGGTTGTCTGGCAGTGATGTTTTTGATTAATGCTGTGGCTACAGTTATTGCTGCTTTGATAGTGCTGGCAATATTTATCTGGCTACAGCGACGGGAGTTAGAGACAACTTGGGGAGATGCCAGACGCGGAATATGGATGGCGTTGGTGCGGGAAGGAATTCTTCAAATAGGTGAGGAGGATACTAAAAATTGGCGGCCACATATTTTAGTTTTGTCTGGGATACCAAAAAAACGTTGGTTGTTGATTAAATTTGCAGATGACTTAACTCATAATCGAGGTATGATTACGGTCTGTAGTGTTTTGCCTAGTGCGTCTCGCGATGTCTCTCAGCAAAGTGATATGCAAGATACAATACGTGAGTATTTGGACAAGCGAGGGGTACAAGCTCTGGTGCGAGTAGTGACTGCTACAGATTTTTTTGATGGTGCGAAACTCTTGGTGGAAACTTATGGCATTGGGCCACTAACGCCAAATACTGTTGTACTTGGAGATAGTCAGGAACCTTCCAGACGCGATCGCTACTGTCAGTTAATTGGTCATGTTCATAAAGCTAAGAAAAATGTAGTGATTTTTCGAGAAGACAGCGAGCATGGTTTTGGTCAACATCGTCAAATTGATGTCTGGTGGGGTGGTTTACAAAATAATGGTGGCTTAATGTTACTTTTAGCATATTTGCTGCGTACAGATATGGATTGGCGAAATGCGGAAATTTATTTGAAATTGGTAGTACCTGAGCAAGCAGCTATTCAACCGACTCAGGCAAATGTTGATCGTGTGATTCGAGGTTTACGAATTAGCGCTGTATCTCAAATTTTGGTTTCTAATGGTCGTCCTTTCTATGATATTTTGCATGAGTCTTCTCAAAATGCTGACTTGATTTTTCTGGGTATTAGGACTCCTGGGGAGAATTTTACTAAATATTATGAGGATTTACAGTGCAAAACGGCCAATCTTCCTAGTACAGTATTTGTTCTGGCAGCACCAGGTTTTTCTTATGGTGAAGTTCTCAGCGATCGCTAATTTTTATTAGACATATTCTTCAAAAGAGGGAATAGGGAGTAGGGAGAAAGAATTAATGAATAAGAGTACGATAATTAATTTGATTTTTTATGATCGGAGATGTCTATTAGATATTTTTAGCTATAGAAGTCAATAAATTCAGGAGCGGTAATTTCAATAATGGATAATTGATAATGGATAATTGATAATTACCTCTCCCTAAAACGGATAGGATTGAATAAAAGGAAAAAATTTATTTTTTTCCCCTTTAAAGGGGAGGTTTTAAACCTGAATTATTTAATAATTTGAATTATTTAATAATTTAATTTAGATAGGACTTATGAATTACAACGTATTTTCGTCTCCTAGTTTTTCATACTTCATGCGTAATATCATGTCCGGTAGCATCGTTTGTGTATAAAATTAAGGCGACAATAGTAGAAAACCTTCTGCCTCCTGCCTCCAGCTCCCGCTGCCTTCCTTCCACCAAAGTATAATTATTCAACCGGACATGATATAAGTCCTGTTAGATAAATTAATAGATATCCCGCTCCAAAAATGTAAAAATTGGAGCAGGATTTTCATCTTAGAGTTATATTCTATTGATATCTTTCCCAACCGAAAAACACAGGGACTACTACTGAGTCTTAACTCCTCGGTGGGTAGACGTTTTGCTGCTTCAGAGTTTCTGCCAACATGGGTGCTGCTACCTTGACGGTAGTCTTACGCTCCCCTCCGTGTCCGTTTCATGTCTCAGATTGTCCACTCACGGCCATAATACTATAGTATATTTCTTCCTACTTAATCAATCAAAAAGTCGCCTGCTTATGAGCGAGGTTTTAGACCCATTTTTTCGGTAAAGTTTGTGGTCATTTTTTAATAATTAATCAGGAGGTAATAATGCCTTAATCTGACTGACAAATTCTTGATGATCCACTACTGGTTTAGAAATATAACTATCTGCACCACTTTGTTTCAAAAAAGATTCTCGATCGCCTGCCATAGCATGAGCTGTCACTAATATGATTGGTATTTTATTCGTTTCAGGGTCAGCTTTAAGAATTTGAGTAATTTTAATTCCATCAACAGATTTACCCTGGTAAACACTACGAGCTAGAGAAACATCCATCAAAATCAAGTCTGCTTCCCCTGAGTGAGCCATTTTTACTACTTCCTCCACATCTTCTGTGTGTTTAACAGCTAAACCACCTCTTTTAGTCAAAATCTTGGAAAATACTCTAGCATTAACTTGATCGTCTTCTACAATCAAAACAGTTTTCATACAAGTCTCCCGCTAAATACTCGTAAGTGTAAAAACCCCATTATAAAGTTTAGACTAAATTTTCTTATAAATACCCAGTAGGCAGTAGGCAGTAGTCGGAAAGAATTAATGTCTCTAAATACGATAATTAATTTGATTTTTTATTATTTGAAGATGTCTAATAGTTATCAGTGATTTTTTGGACGTTTACTTCACCAAAGATTGGTTTAATAGTCCCATCTTACAGCGCTTTTCAAATTGATGAACCACATCTTCACAAACAAAACCTTGTAGGGACTAACCATGGGAACCGCCCTACAGTGGTCTACCCAAATGAAAACCGCTGTAATTTGGATAGAGATTCAGAATATAGGGTTTTCATTTGAGATGTCAGACCAGAGTTGGTTATTTACTAACAGTAAAAAGTCTAGCAAACCTTCTTAACTGTTGCCTCTTGGATTTTACTTTTTGCCTAAAAGCTACCATGTTTTTTACCCAACTCAAATTAAATTAGTATATATTTTTTTATTCCTGCTATGATGATGATAAAAGCAAGAGAAAATTAGTCTATAAAGAATGCTTTTAGCAGCTATAATTCAGGAACTTCAAACATCAAGAATAATACATACTTATCAAGGTAATATTTTAATTCTTTCAGCAGAATTCAGCTTAACACACTTTACTTTAATCTAGTTGTATGACTACCTAAGATAGCATGGCAGATATTTTTGATTTTATAGCCTTCAAAGTATTATTTGGCTAATTAGATAATATTTTAAGCTTTAATCCAAATATGTGCTCGATCTAATATAAATAATTATTCCTATAATCAACTATGGTCAAAATATTTGAGGTATGTTAGCTACTATCTGCAAAAAATCTTTTGTACATTAAAAAAAAATAGATAAAAAAAGTTACTACTGTGAGTGCCTGTAAAGCTATTAAATTTACTTTGCTTGAATTAGGAAAAACATCCTTCAATACACTCTAATTAGTACACTGATGTGCATATAAGTTGGTTACTCCTTGTTACTTTTGAGAAAATTTAGGTATTTCATGCTGAAAATCTTAAATTGTAATAATATTTGGACTTAGAGACTGTTTGTCAAATAAGTATTAAGAGATTATGGATCGACATTCATATAAAAGTGGGAAGGAGTCCAGGGATTGAAATAAGTATGACAGTAATGTATTGGTATTCAGACTTCTAGGCTGACAGATAGAAAGTATAGTCGTGTTAAAAAAACACTCCCCTATTTCCTGTTCCCTATTTCCTTATATAGCAATGTGCGCTGGCATATTTACACATTATTTTTTATACAACTTTTCGCTTACTGCACTTTGAGCTGGACGTTGTAAATACCTGAGCGCTCATTGCCATACATTCAATCTCTTAGTCTCTCAATTGTGCTTTGTCATTTTTTATAAATCGTAATCTAAATAGCAACTCATGGCCAAACAATTAAATCTACTTTCCGGACAAGTCATTACTGCAGCGCTGCATATTGAAATGCAGCAATCATATCTTGAATACGCCATGAGTGTGATTGTCGGTAGAGCCTTGCCAGATGTCAGAGATGGACAAAAGCCTGTGCATCGTCGAATTTTATACGCCATGCATGAACTTGGTCTCACCCCAGACAGACAATTTCGTAAATGTGCCAGAGTGGTTGGAGATGTTCTGGGAAAATATCATCCTCACGGCGACCAAGCTGTTTATGATGCCATGGTACGGATGATTCAAGACTTTTCTAGTCGTTATCCGTTAATCGATGGACACGGTAATTTTGGCTCCATTGATAATGACCCTGCTGCTGCTATGCGCTATACAGAAAGTCGCTTGGCATCTATTAGCAATGAAGGTTTACTTACCCAAATTGGTGAAGCTACAGTTGATTATACCAACAACTTTGATGGTTCTCAGCAAGAACCTACTGTATTACCGGCACAATTACCTTTTTTATTACTTAATGGCTCTTCTGGTATTGCAGTGGGAATGGCGACTAATGTTCCGCCACATAATCTTGGAGAAGTAGTGGATGGCCTTATTGCTTTAATTGATAATCCTAATCTTTCTGATGAAAAGTTATTTAGATTGATTCCTGGGCCTGATTTTCCTACTGGTGGGGAAATTGTTAGTACTGATGGCATTATTGATGCTTATACTAAAGGTAGAGGTAGTATTCCTATCAGGGGAGTGGCCACTATTGAGGAAGTTCCTACAGCTCGTGGGCGTCGCACAAAAAGGGCTATTGTGGTGACAGAGTTGCCTTATCAGGTTAATAAAGCGGGTTGGATTGAAAAAACTGCAGATTTGGTTAATGCGGGTAAAATAGAGGGTATTTCTGATTTGCGGGATGAAAGCGATCGCTCTGGTATTAGGGTTGTAATTGAGCTAAAACGTGAAGCTGACCCTAGTGTTGTACTTCACCACCTCTATCAGCATACTGATTTACTTTCAAAGTTTGGTGCTATTATGTTGGCTTTGGTTGATGCACAACCACGACAGTTATCTCTACGAGAATTGTTGCAGGAATTTATTAGTTTTAGGGAGCAAACTTTAACTCGTCGCTACAGTAATGATTTGGAAATAGCTCAAGGGAGGTGTCATATAGTTGAGGGTTTGCTCAAAGCTTTAAAAGATTTGGATGCTACGATTGATATTCTCAGAAATGCTCCTGATGGTAGTAGTGCTAAGGTTGGTTTTCAGGAAAGTTTGGGTTTGAGTGAAAATCAAGCTGATGCTATTCTGGCAATGCCAATGCGTAGACTGACTGGTTTGGAAAGGCAAAAATTAGAGGAAGAATATGAGCAACTGAGAGAGAAAATACAAGAGTTACAGGGTTTATTGAGCGATCGCCGTTTACTTTTAAGATCGCTGAAAAAAGAATTACGGACTCTAAAGCGCAAGTATGGCGATCCTAGACGTACTCGAATTATTGTTCAAGCGGAATCAAATGCTTCTGTTTCTCAACAGAAAAGCAATGTAGAAATTGGTAATCAAGAAACAAATAAGGAAGCTAAAGGTAGAGGTAGAAAATCAAAAAGTACAGCTATTGAATCACAATTTTTGACTTTGGAAGCTGCTCCACCACCGACTGAAGAGGTTGTTATAGAATTTACTCACCGAGGATATGTAAGACGATTAGCTGCTAAAGAATTTGAGAAGCATCAAATTGATAAAAAATCTAATATTATTACTGAAAATAATGATGATTTTACTATTAATATAATTGAGACAACTACAGACAAAACTTTAGTAGTATTGACTCGTACTGGTAAAGCTTATCCTCTGAAGGTAAATGATATTCCTTCTAGTTCTAATCGTTCGACAACACGACATGAATATAAAGGTGTACCTTTAGTAACATTATTATCACCGTCAGCAACTAAAGAAATGACGGATGCTCGTCAGGAGTTTATTATTGCTCAATTTGTTTTACAGGAGGCTGAAGAAAATAAGGATTTAATCATGTTGACTCAAAATGGTAAAATTAAGCGTTTATCTTTGTCTGATTTAAGTGATATTACAAATCGCGGTATAACAGTAATTAAATTAAAGGAAGATGATGAATTACGTTATGCTAATTTGGCTCAGGTAGGGGAACAAGTAGTTTTGGCAACTTCTGGGGGGAGATTATTAAGATTAGAAATAGATGAGGAACAGTTACCTTTAATGGGACGTACTGCACAGGGGTCTCAAGCAACAAGATTAAGAAAACAAGAGGAGTTAGTAGGTTGTGTAACTTTGGATGGAGAAAGCAATTTATTTTTAGTTTCTCAACAGGGTTATGGAAAGCGTATTGCTATTGGTTCGTTGCGAGTTGCTAATCGTGGTGGTATTGGTCAGAATGCTTTTCAGTTTACGAGACAAACTGATGTTTTGGCGGGAATAGTTGTTGGTGGGTCGGATGTAGTAGTTCAGATGTTAACAACTGATGGTAAGGTATGTGGAATGATGGTGGATTCGGTTAAAGTTTATGGGCAGGATGATAGGGGAAGTCGGTTGGTGAAATTGGGGGCAAACGAGAGGATTATTAAGGTGGTTGGTTATTGATAGCAGAAGGAAGAAGGAAGAAGGAAGAAGGAAGAAGGAAGAGGAAAGAATAAGAAAGAAGAGGGAAAATTTTAACATGAGGTTAGATATTTCCCTAGCTTTTACACAAACGATACCAACGGATATGATATTATTAGGTATTATTTACCTTTTTAATCCAAGGAACATCTCCTGAACGTGTCTTTTAACTGCCCTTATTATTCTATTATTAATAACATTCTTTTTCCAAATTACTATCACAGAGAATCGGAAAAATTGTAAATCTCTTTGATAAACTTTATAAACCAGGTTTGTTATAACTATATTTAGGGTTTGTGATCCAAAGTCTTTTAGTAGGGGTAGGAGACAGGAGACAGGAGGAATGGGAGTTATATCAAATCCGGTAGCATCGGTGTAATTAGATGGGGAGATGGGGGGATGGGGAGATCGAGAAATATTTGGCAATGGTTGAAGATGGAAATTTTTTTTATTCCGAATTAAACGGATTTGATATTATATGAGGAGGTAGGAAGAAGAGTTGTCTCCAGATTGTTCTGCTTTTTTTTGCTCTCAATACTAACTTTTTGAAGTTTTTATGCCAAAAAAAAGCTCATTTTTTTCGCTCCAAAAAGGCTAAAACTAATACCATTCAATGCTTTGAAATTTAATCAGCAAGCCCTATTTACTATTATTTAGAAGTAAAAGTTTCCCAACTATATATCTTAACTTCAAACTCTGCGACATGAAAACGACGAATAGTTGTCTCTTCATCTTCAACCCAAAATTGCCGACCAAACTGTACTAACTTTTGTTGTTTTCCATCAAATATTAATGCTCCTATTGCTACCTTTGCTTTTTCCCGATCGCCAGAAGATTGTTCTTCAACAATTGCTTTAATTTGTTCAAATAAAGAATCATTGTTAGGAATAGTATTTACTGGTATTTGCAAGATAATTATTTTTCTTTGTTTAGCAGAAACATTTTCAGTTATTAATAATTCAGCATCTTTTTTCGGAGGATTTTTTTGAATCTCTAATTGCTCAACTGGTTTTTCTATTTCTACAATAGATTGGTTAATTTCTCTCTCTTCATTTGTTGATTCATTCTGATAATTATCTAATTCTGTCACTGGTTTTTCCTGTTGTTCAACCGGACCTATCATTACCTTTTCTACTTTATTTACTATCAACTGAATTTCATCTTCCCGTTTCTCGGTTTTGCCAGTTAATAAAAGTGGAGTATTTTCTGTAATTACATCTTCGGTGAGTAAATTTTTCACCTCTTTATAAGTTTCGGAAAAAACCACCCCATCAACTTGCCCGGTCATATCTTCTATTTGTAGAAAAGCCATTGTAGTTCCTTTTTTGGTGACATGATGTTTAATACTGGTTAATACCACGACAACTTTTACAATTGACCCCATTTTTTCTTCCTTCATCTGAGAGATATCAATAACATTCTGAATCGAGTGTTGCTGCTGCACTTGTTTGAGAGGATGTTCTGAGACATAAAAGCCTAGAATTTCTTTTTCGTGCTGTAATTTTACAGCAGGTTCAAAATCTGGATCTGAGGAATATTTATAAACAAAATCAAAAGCGGGCATTGCTGTTTCACCTACATCAAATAAACTTAATTGCCCCATATCCCGGTCTTTCTTTCTATCTTGTGCCCACTTCATTACACCATCTAAATTTTCAATTAATTGATTACGGTTTGATTCAATTTTATCGAAAGCTCCGCATTTAATTAAAGATTCTAAAGTACGACTATTAAGAGCGTTAAGATTAACACGGTCACATAAGTCTACTAAAGATTTAAATTCGCCTCCTTCTTTTCGTGCTTTTAAAATTGCTTCTATTGCTCCTTCACCTACATTTTTTACTGCGGATAATCCAAATAAAATTTTATCTTTTACTTCTCCTGTAATTTCTTTTGGCAGGGGAGTAAAATCTACTTCTGAGCGATTAATATTTGGCGGTTCGACTTCAATATTAAATTTCTGACAATTAGCAATATATTTTTGTACTTTATCTTGGTCGCCACTATTAGCAGTAATTAGAGCTGCCATATATTCAACTGGATAATTGGCTTTTAAATAAGCAGTTTGATAAGCTACATAAGCATAAGCAGTCGAATGAGATTTATTAAAACAGTTAGAGGCAACTAATCCATTTGCTAAGACAAAGTTATGGTCTTTTTTTACACCAATATCGTAAACATTTTCTGTTTTTGCGAGCTTGCGAGAAACAATTTTAACCACGACAGTAACTCCTTAAAATCTGTTCTATTTTTGCTTTTTTGTAATCTAACCCTAGACCTGGTATTTGATAGACCCAATTGTAAAATTGCTGAATATGCTCCTGACTATAAATTCGCCAATAGTAAACGGATTGTGATTGGTGCTGAACAACCTTGCCCATATCAAGGTAATTGGACAATGCTTCTGCCCAAGGGTATGAAGCAACTATGCAGACTAACCCACCACTTCTACCTTGATTAACATAGGCACATCCATCACCATCAAAATATCCTAGTAAATAACTACTAAAGTATTGAGCTTCTCGAAAATAATAAGCACCTGACTCAGTGCGTCCAACAACCACAGCATATTGCTTTAGTGCTGTTGCTAGTTGTTTGGAAGAAAAGTTAATCCGATAATGAGGAGCATATCCCTGTGTAAAAGTAATAGTACGGATATCCCCGGTGTATCTCAACTCAGCTTTAAACAACTTAACTAGAGAAAGTTCGGTTGACTCAAAAACAACGTAATTCGTTGAAGTTACACAGCCATCTGCAGCCATTAACCCAAGTAAATATGCTTTCTTTTACGAGTCAATAGTGTTGAAGTAGGTTTCATCAAGACTATAACGATTCCTTCGTTTAGTATTAATTCCTACTTCTACCAATACGCGTGCAACTGAGCGTTTACTTACATTGAGAAAATCTGGAATTTCTTGGCATTCCATTCCCCCCTCAAATGCTTGAACAATCTGTTGCTTCAATTGAGGTGTTAACTGACGATAGGAAATTCCCATTGTGCTACACTCCCTAAACACTTCAAATCCAAATTACGCTCAAAAATTTCATCAATAGGCAGCATTTGACCATCTTCAGTCATAAACTTATGTTCTGGTGTTGCTCGAATAACTTTTCCATCTTCCAGAATATATTCATAAACTTCCTGCATACCCTGATTATGCCATTGAGCAATTGGTTGTGTATAAATATATCCATTTTTATCTATGGTATAAACATTACATTCAATCCGATCTTCTACAATTTTACCAATAGGAATAGCGCCATATTCTACAGTCATAATTTCTGTCTCATAAGCCAAACAATATTCAGCGAATTTAATCATTTGCTCAAACAAATCTTCTGCCACTGCAGAAAGAACTCCTCTTTGAGTTGCACCATCAATAAATATTTCTCGGTGCTTTTCCATTTCCGAGACTTTCTTTTTACCCATACAGTTGTGAACTATAAAATCATTGGCAATGAAGTTATGAGTTTCGGAAATTGTCAAATCAAAAACTTCTTCTTTGCCAATATATTCTATAGAAGTAATCTCATCCCAAAACACTTCAGAGTTAGCTATTGCTTTTAATTCTTCATCTGCAAAAGCTGTGGCAAATCTATTAACTTTATGACGGGATAAACTCCGGGTTGGAGTATTTTTAAAATTTAAACCTGACGACATTGTGCCACGACATACTCCGACAGCTTTATCTATTTCCGCCCAAGTCATTCCACTAGCTTTTTTAGCTTGTGCAATTACGGTAAGAATTTCTGGGGGTAGACAATGTTTAGATTGATTATTTTGCTTATCTTTGATAACTAAATAACAACTTTGACAAATCTGCTTTTTGTAACTACTCAAATATGGCTGTATCAATTCACAAAACTTGAGCATATCCTCACGTCCTGTAATTTGAACTCGATAAGAAACATAAGGCTCACCTAGATATTTTATCTTCTTAATATTGAACAGAGAAACAATACCTAAACGCAGAAGTAAATGTTGGATTTGTCTGACTAAAACTTTTGAGGTAGAGTTGTAATCTGTATGCCCAATTTTTTTGTCAAAACTACCATCTGTTGACCATAAAATTCCTAAGAAAAGTTGTAACTGACTCTTCGACAAAGAAAATACCCAATTAGGAATTTCTTTATCCCGTGAATGAGCACGTTTGAGATGATTATCTACCCAATTATTAAAAGCTGAAAGAAAACCTATACGAACATAAGTAACTGATTTTTTTCCTTGATGAAGTTGTTTATCGGTAGGTGCTAAAGAGCCAAATAATTCTTCTGCGCAATTATTAAAGTCAGCAATTAATTCTGTATTACTATTACAAAAATAACTACAAGAGGGACTCTTAGTAGATAGATGTCCATCACCTATTAAATAAGCAGTAAGTTTAATTTGAGCATCAGATATCTGACTACTATGATTAATCGGGATTTTCTTTGGTAAACCTAAGCGATCGCCTAGGTCAAAATCTTTTAAAGGTTTCCACCCTAAAACTGTATAAAAAAGGTGGTCGTTTGTAGCTCTAATTTTCCGGTTTGTTCGAGTAGTAATTTGCCAAACATCTCGTATACCATTAGGATGAATTTCTGTTATTGTTTTTTGCACAATTTGTTGAGTTTTGGTGTCTAAAGAAAATACTTTTCGACTTAACCAATACTCAGGTTTAGCAGCTATTTCTTTGAGACTAACTAAGTTGCCTGTTGCTGCATCTATTACTTCTGTTGAACCACTCAAACAACGACGTAATAAATCTGCTTCCCCCAAAGAATATCCTGCTAAATCTTGAGCCATTTTCATAATTTGTTCTTGGTAACAAAGGACTCCATAAGTTTCTTGCAAAATCGGCTCTAATTTTGGATGTTGATATTTAATTTCTTCCCGCCCATGTTTCCTATCAATAAACTTCGGAATTAAACCAGCATCCAAAGGTCCAGGACGATACAAAGCCAAGATAGAAGAAATATCTTCAATCGAACTAGGCTTCAATTTTTTCACAACATCAACCATCCCAGAAGATTCCAACTGAAATACTCCTTCTAAATCTCCAGATTTAAGTAAGTCATAAGTCTTTTCTACATCTTCTGGCATTTCCCCTCTGCTTTGTTTTGCAATAATTGCTTTTCTTTCAAGAGCTGGCAAATCATCTGGAATCAAAGGAAAAGGAGGATTATAATTTTTCTCAATCAAATCGGCAGTATTCTGAATAATAGTTAAATTTTTCAATCCCAAAAAATCCATCTTCAACAAACCAAGGGATTCTATATCTTCCATGTGATACTGAGTAATGACCGAACCATCATTATTTCTTTGCAAAGGCACAATTTCATCCAGAGGTTCTTTAGAAATTACTACTCCTGCCGCGTGTACTCCAAAAGTTTTATTCGTACCCTCAATTCTAATTGCCATATCTATCCATTGCTGGACAGAAACTTTATTAAAAATTCCCCCTTCATTATCTTTTATTTGTATTTCATTATTCTCATAAGCTTCCTTAAACTCTGGAGCAGGAGTCTCATTAGAAATCATCACCTTTAACTTTGCTGGTTTACCCCTGGCAACAGGAATTAACTTTGCCATTTTATCGGCTTCTCCAAAGGAAACCCCCAATGCTCTCGCCACATCTTTTAATACTGCCTTAGATGTCATCCGGTTAAAAGTAATGATTTGAGCAACTCTCTCTTCCCCATATCGTTCAGTCACATAATCAATCATTGCATCTCGGTTTTCAATGCAGAAGTCTGTATCAATATCTGGCATTGATTTTCTTTCTGGATTTAAAAACCTTTCAAATAACAAGCCATGATGCACCGGATCGATATTAGTAATTCGCAAAGAATAAGCAACTAATGAACCAGCAGCACTTCCCCTACCAGGACCCACAGGAATATTTGCATCTCTGGCATATTTTATATAATCCCAAACTACCAAAAAATATGTAGAGAAACCTTTATCCTGAAGAACTTTTAATTCAGTTTCCATCCGCTCTTTATAAACTGCGGAAATTTCACTTCTTTGTTGACGTTTTAGCCTTTCTAATAATCCTTGCCAAGAAAGTTCTTCCAGATAAGTATCGGCATTATGTTCTGGCGGAATCGGATAATCAGGAATCCTTGGCTCTCCTAAAATTCCTTCATATTTTTCAACCTTATTTGCCACTTCTAATGTATTAGCGATCGCTTCTTCTATTACTTCATTTTCTAAGTGGTCTCTAAATAGTTGTTTCATCTCTTTAGCAGACTTTAAATATTCAGTACCGCTATATCGCATCCGCTTTTCTTGAGTGATTAATTTTTTAGTGTTAATACACAACAAAGCGTCGTGTGCTTCTACGTCTCGACAAGAAATAAAATGAGAGTCATTTGTAGCTACTATTTTTATCTTTAATTTCTCGGCAATTTTAACAATTCCAGTATTTACTACCCTATCTTCTGAGAAACCGTGGTCTTGTATTTCTAAATAGTAATCTTCTCCAAATAAATCTTTGTACCACTTAGCTACTTTCTTAGCTTCATCTAATTTTCCCTGCATAATATTTTGCGGTACTTCTCCTGCCAAACACCCGCTAGTTACTATCAAGTCTTCGTGGTATTTTTCTAACAATTCTTTGTTAATACAAGGTCTACCAAATAGAGAGTTTCCTTGAAAACCTTGTAGATGAGAAAGGGTTGTTAATTTGACTAAATTTTTATAGCCTTGAGTATTTTTTGCTAATACAATTTGGTGAAACTTTTTGCCTCGTTGCTGTTTTGTAATATCTCCATTTATGACATACATTTCATTGCCAATTATGGGTTTAATGTTTTTATTTCGACACAGTTTAATTAATTGAATCGCCCCATACATTACTCCGTGGTCTGTCAGAGCAATGGCTGGCATTCCTAGTTCTACCGCCCTATCTATTAATTGTGGTAATTGGGATGCCCCGTCTAATAGGCTATAGTCGCTATGAATATGTAGGCCAACAAATGACATTTTTTTTAGATTTTAGAATAAATATTATATGTAGCTTTATTTTATAGGGAAGAAGTCAGAAGGAAGAAAGAAGAAGGTTGATATTTAATTTTTGCTGGTGTTGGTTTGACTGAAAGCCTTTACCTGTAAAATTTTTAGGGTTTAATGAAAGGTAACTATAAATTAAGCTTATAAATTATTGCTAAATATATTTGGAATTTAAACTAAATTTTCCAAAAAAAGTTCAAATGAGCTATTTAGAGGGAAAAATGGGGGTAAAAAGGGTGCGATCGCGCTTTCATTGGCTATTTGTTATAAGTATTGATATATAAGAGATATAGGGTAGTTGCTTGTCAAGAAATTTTCGTGTATTTTGGAGGTAAGTCATTCGCTCTGCGTAGGTGCTTATGAAGATGAGTAAAGGATTTTCGGGTGGGAGTGCGTTCGCGCTAGCGTAACGTAGTTTTATCGCTTTTCCGTCAATATTATGTAAATCAAATTACAATTAATAATGTTGATATCAAATTACTACTATGGCTACTGAAAAGGTTAATCCAAGTTTGAAATGGCTACTTCAATCTGATTGGCGAGAAAAATTCATTCCTAGTTTAGGTATAGACCCATGGATAACTGTTTATTTTGATAAAGTTACTGAAGACGAGAATCTTGGCATATTTTCAGCCTTGATTCCAAATGCTGATTTTGAAACTTCTCTAAGCAAGATTTCTTGGGATTTCCATCTTGAAGATGGGCATCCATGTTTCAATAAAAATCTTAACTATTTGCGGTTTGGAAACTTAGATGATGTAGAACCATTTATAATTCGTCGGGATTTTCATGGCATTCGTGACTCATATAACGAAATCATTGAAGAGTTTCGACACTTCCATCGTTTGTACCACGATTGTGAAAAAAATCAACTTCTCAAATTTGATGATAGAGGAGATGAAATTGTAGTAGCAAAACTTGAAACAGATAAGGTTGAAGTTCGTCTCAAAGAAGTACGTCAATTTCTTGCTGTAAAAGAAATGCACTTAGCAATTTATTTTGACTTTAAACGATACTCTGAATCAGTGCTTGATGAATTTACACAGGAATTAGACCATAAAAATAAAAAGGATTTAACTTACTATAAACTTCGCGCAAGTTCGGCAGAAAATTTTCATATAGCCAACTACAAATCCTTCTCATACTTGTGTGGAAAGAAACTTATTTCTCCATTTCCACTCAATCGCTGTGGAATGTGGCCATTCAATGATAAGGACAAGGAAAACTACATTGATTTCATTATTGGAGTAGATAAAAATGGGGATTCAGTCAAATATTCTTGTAATCCAGATGAGCTGGCAAACTACTTTGGTGATAATCCAAATGCTCCAAAATATCTTACACCTGTCTTCTTTCGGCGCGAAGTTTTGACAAAATATTATGCTCATCTTTACCTTGAACTCTTTCCGTTAACTTATCTGGTAAATTAATTTTAATTTGCATAATTTAAAAATATCCTCGCTCTACATTTGACATTTTTTTTAGGTTTTAGATTAAATATTTGGCGTTAGTGAATCAAGCTATGAAACCTAAATTTGGCAAAATATAACATAATTAGGGGCGAAGTAGATTTTAGTTTAAACTGAAATAATATCACCTCAATATTTGTAAGCATTTCCTGCGGAATGCTGCGCAAACAGCTATTAGCAGTTAGCTAGTCTCCTCCAGAGGAACTACGTTAACAGCAATTAGTAATGAATAATTGCTTCTCAGGTTTATAAATGGGACTTTTGCAGTAAATTTTTATTCTTTCTCAATTTCAAAGGTTGCTTTTACCTTGTCAAAAATTAATAGCTGAATTGCGCAGTTCCGACCATAGGAGCCTAGCTAATAGCTGACGGCTGAACGCTTACCGAATAATTAATAATTAAATAATTCTGGTTTAAAGCCTCCCCTTTTAAGAGGAAAAAAAGCGGTCGAGGGATGGCGATGTCTCCTCGCCATATCCAATCGACCAAGAGAAGAAATAATATTTCCTTATATTCAATTCCGTAACGGTTTTAACCAGAGGTAATTATCAATTATCAATTATCCATTATCAATTATCCATTATCAATTAATGAACAATATTTATGTTTAAAGTCGCCCCTATAACTCAGATATCTCAGCCAAATATTCCAAGTTTTATAGATAACTGAAAACTAACTACGGTCAATTTCTGCCAAAATTTCATCTAAGATTTCTTGGGCACCTTGTTTTCTCAATTTCTGAGCTAATTCAATACCTATTTGTTCCGCATCATTAACACCAGCAGTTACAACATCCTTAACTAATTTCTGACCATCTAAACTAGCAACAATACCAGTTAAAGTCAGTTGTTCCCCTTCTACTTTAGTATTGACACCAATAGGAACTTGACATCCACCTTCCAACTCTCTCAAAAAAGCACGTTCGGCATAACATCTCTGAGCCGTGGCAGTATGTTCCAAACTCTTCAATATATCAAGAATATCATTATCTCCGGCACGACATTCTATTCCTAAAGCACCTTGTCCAACTGCATGAAGAGAAACTTCTGGCGGTATAACCTGATGAATGCGATCGCCCATACCTAATCTATGCAAACCAGCAAAAGCTAAGATTAGGGCATCATACTCTCCAGCATCCAATTTTGCTAGTCTAGTATTCAGATTACCACGAACATCCTTAAATTGAAAATGGGGGTAATGGTGACGGAGTTGTGCCAAACGTCTGAGGGAAGATGTGCCAATCACAGCACCTTCTGGCAAAGCTTCAAGTTGTTTATCCTTGAACTTTTCATGGACGACCAGAGCATCTGCCGGGTTTTCCCGTTCGGTGACACAACCTAAAACTAAACCTTCTGGCAAATTTGTAGGTAAGTCTTTGAGGGAATGAACTGCTAAATCAGTTTCATTTTGCAGCATTCCCAACTCTAGTTCCTTGGTGAAAAGCCCTTTATCCCCAATTTTTGCTAAGGCCACATCTAGAATTTTGTCTCCTTGAGTAGACATAGTGTGGACTTCAAATGTGATATTTGGGAAATTTTTCTGGAGTTGTTCTTGTACCCAATAAGTTTGAACTAAAGCCAGTTGACTTTTGCGGGAACCGATCCGAACGGTACGAGTAGGGGCAGATACTGTCATATCTTAATAATTTCGAGTAAATAATTGTGGTCATTCTTTCTAGACTACCGTAAAAAGGGGCCTAAATGGATGATTCTGGGTAAGTGAAATTATTTTCTGGTTGTAAACATAGGTTTCCTTCATTAACTATAGCGCTAGGGTTTGAAATGCTAAATTTGTAGCTACTAGGATTTCCTACTAGATTTGAGTAGTCATTTGTTCCCATTGCCTTAAACCAGAAATTATTGTTGTTGAAATCAATACTTGTGGAGGTAGTGGCACTAAATGGAGCCGGAATATTTAGGCTAGAATTTCGGCCAAACGCAATGTCTGCAGGGTTTATGATCCACATTCCGCACCACAAAATGTAGCAAACAAAAGTCAAAAGTCAAAAGTCAAAAGTCAATTATAGTGGTCAATAGGAATCAAGGATTCAGTAAGTATTTATGCTGATATATTTAACTGAGAATTTGACTCCTAATCAAGGTAAATGAAGATAATTTATATAGTATAAATACCTAAGCAAGCTACAGATTTTATACTAATTTTCATGTTACAAATTGAAGTGCGGAATGTGGGTTATTAGGAAACGGTTGAAAATTTGTATACCTAAAAAAAGTTATTGCTTCTAAAAACAGACTCAAAGCAGTCAAAAAATTAGCAAAAGCACACAAAAAAGTAGCCGATATCAGAGTAGATGGTCTACATAAACTCACAACATGGGCGAGCTTTAAACCACAGCACCATAGTAATTGAGGATTTAAACGTAAGTGGAATGCTCAAAAAGCAGTGCGACCCCGCGACGACGTCAGCTCGCTTGCGGAACGCGCACCAAGACATCACAAACTAGCAAGTGCCATAGCAGACTGTGGATTTTATGAATTCAAGCGTCAGCTTACATACAAATGTAAATGGTATGGTAGTGAATTAGTCATAGCAGATAGATTTTACCTAAGTTCTCACATAAGTTCAAACTGTGGACATCAACAGAAAATGCCGTTACACTTGAAAACTTATGTTAGCGTTTGCGCAGCATTCCGGAGGAAAGCTTTGCGCAACGCAAATGTAGTGAATGCGGTTTTCAAGCAGACAGAGATTTTAATGCTGCTATCAACCTGAAAAACTATGTGTATAAGTAGCTTGAGTTTCAAGGGATTTTAAGCCTGCTCTTGAGAAAAAGGTTACAGACTACGGTCGGTGATTCTCACAGAAGCAGGAAGCTAACTCCAAAGCTCAAAATCTGGTTTTGGGTAAGTGTGGGTAAGTTTAGTAGAACGGTATTGCTTTCCTTCGCAGTACCTCAAAAAGTAATCTTTTTTGTCGTTTTTTATCGTCATTTTCTATTTAAGTCAACTTATTGTGACTTTTCCCTATGTTCTTAATGTCAGTGCTTTGCTAGTCAATTAAAGCATGAATCAGAATATCTGTGAGAGATTTTTGCTTAATTTCATACCAAAACTTCGTGTCAACAATATCACATTTTGCACCAGCGTTGACAAGATGATCGTCTAGGAAAGTCAAGCATTCTGTTGTTGCTGAATCTTCACCAATTTGTAAAAAACTAATTCCTAGTTCATAACTATTTTCTGTACCTGGAATTAGGTCAATTTTTTCAGTAGCATTAATAATTAAATTTACCAAAGCTTCTTGTTCATCAGAAATTTTATCTACTAATACTAAAATAATATCCCCATTTTTAGTTTGCTGTGCATCTCTGCGTTGAAAATAGTCATCAAGAGCATCTTCCAGACTACTTACTACATCTATTATTTCTGGAGGATTTTTTAGCTGAAATAGTTGAGCTAATTTTACGACTTCTGTGTTTGTATGCTTGATAAAAGGACTAGAAGCAAGATAAACAGTAATTCCATCACTATCTAATGATTGACAATGCTTGGCTAAATCAATGATTTTTATTTGCGCTGCAATCCAATCTTCATAGTACAGATTAGAGGCAGACCAGCTTTCAAAACTTCGAGCAAAAATAAATGTGTAGTCTCGATTTTTTAGTAATGAAAGATTATCAGACATAAACTTTTACCTAGAATTATAGTTGGGAGCAATATAGTTTTTTGTACTTCTAATAAAAATAGTAGCAACTTAAATAAGTGTATGTCTATTAAATTAATATGAAATTATGCACAATATTACTCTTAAGAAAATTCATGTTTAATTTAGTTATGGAAAAACTAACTATTACTTAGTTTTAATATCAAATTCATTTCTAAGCTGCATAGAATAATATATTAATCAGAGTTGACTGTAGGTGGAGATAGACAAGTTATAGTCATTTCAGTTTAGATTGAGACAAGTATTTCTTGCCTTGAAAGAGTTTCAGCCGAAAAAGTGTTTCATTCTTATTTGAAATGACTATATATCAAATCCGCTCGGGTTCGGTATAAAAAAATGTTCCATTTTCAACCATTCCTTTAAAGAAGAAACAAGCGGTCGAGGGATGGCTCCGAAACCTACCCCATATCCAATCAACCAAGAGAGAAAAAATTTTCCTTTTATTCAATTCTCTTCCTTTTAGGGAGAGGTAATTATCAATTATCAATTATTGAAACCTACCACCTAATACCTACCACCTACAATATTTAATTACACCGATGCTACTGGATTTAATATTAATAAATTTCATAATTCTGCACCACCTCAGATAAAATTGGTATAACACTCAATACGTTAAGAACTAAGACCTAAGACCTACCACCTACTACCTAATTCTGTGCAGCCTCACATAAAATTGGTATAAGTAGGTATTAATGCTGTGACTGCATAGCGATTTGGAGATAAGTATTTTTCAGCTAAATTGAGTAATTCTTTTGGTTGAAATGCTGCTATTTTTTGCGGATAACGGATTGCCAACTCTGGATTTGCTATAATAAAATAATAACCATAAAGACCTGCTAGCTGTCCAGGACTTTCAATGGAAAACACATAATCATTACATAATAAACGCTTAGACCTAGCTAATTCTGCCTCTGAAATCTCTTGAGTTAATAACTCATAAAGGCGATCGCCAATTCGTGCTTCTACTTCTGGAATATCTTTCGGTTCTAGCATGGCGCTAATTGTAAATAAACTTGAGTCTTGCTGCAAAGAGAAACTGCTAACAATTCCTTGCACTAAACCTAAATCTTCGCGCAATTCTCTAACTAATCTAGAACTTCTACCATCAGCTAATAATATTGACAGTAAATCTAATCCATAAGCATCATCTAGCTGTTCGACTCCAGGTCCTAGCCAAGCCATTGTTAGACGACCTTGTTCTAATCTGGGCAAATATATTTCCTGGCGACGAACTTCAGTTATTAAAGGTTCTGCTGTTATTTCAACTCGCGGACAACGAGAGCATTTTTCCGCAAAATTGGCAAAAGCTGCACTGACTAATTCTATTACCTGGGTTTGCTCTACTCTCCCAATAACTACCACTGCCATATTCTCTGGTTGATAGTGATGATGGTGAAAACAACGCATTTCATCAACTTCTCGTTCTTTGATAAGTTCTGCTGTACCCATCACTGAACGTCGGTAGGGATGATATTTGTAAACATTCTCCATCAATGCTTGAAACCCTACAGAGTCAACACAGTCTTCTGATTGACGAATTTCTTCTAATACCACTTCCCGCTCTCTAGCAAATTCTGATTCTGGTATGGAAGCACGCAATAATATTTCTGCCAATGGATGTACCACTTCTTCTACATATTGGGCAGCAGTTGTAATAAAAAAATGAGCATAGTCGTGACTTGTAGCAGCATTTGCTACTCCGCCACGATTTTCAATTATTCGATCGAAGATTCCTGGACCTAATTTTTCTGTTCCCTTAAAAATCATGTGTTCTAGGAAGTGAGCCATACCTGACCATTTATCAGGTTCCTCCCTAGCACCTGCTCTTACCCACACATCTATCACCACTGCTGGAGTGGCTGAAATATATTGATGAATAATTGTTAGACCATTATCTAGCTTGAAAACATTAGCTGGAAAATTAGAAGTTGCTACAGACAATTCTTTTAATAATTAAATTTGGGCTAAAATTTTATTTGCATTGAGTTTGAATATTATAGAGCTTTTGTCTAAGATAATTTGTAACATTTAATACAATCAAAAAAAGCGCAGCTTTGTGATAGCAAACGATAGTATTTGCGGGGCATTCCGGAACCGAAAGCAATCTAAGCGCCAATTTTCTATTAGACATCTCCTGCAAAAGAGGGAATAGGTAATAGATATGGAGGGGAAAAAAACTGATAATTTCTGTACGATAATTGATTTTATTTTTGATTTTTGTAGATGTCTATTGCATCATTTTAGTTGAAACAGTCTAGTACTGGACTACTTGATTGGTTGGTTTTGGTTTTTCTCTTGGGAGCATAGAGCGATCGCCCTGTTTCTTCTTTCTTTGATTATTGGACTGACACAGCTAAAATGGTGCGTTAGATGGGGAGATGGGGAGTAGGGGAGATAGGGAGATAGGGAGATGGGGAGATGGGGACACCTAGAAACAAAAATAAGGGGAGTAGGGGAGTAGGGGAGTAGGGGAGATAAAGATACCTAGTGGTACTTAGGAGCTATGTAAGAATAAGTTGTACAAATTTTATCTGGGATAAATTGTGAAATATAGCTTCCATCAAAAAACTGTTCAAGTTATTTTTACCGAATTATTAATAATTAATAATTAATAATTAAATAATTCGCGCCTTGAAGCCTCCCCTTGATCGGGGAAAAAAGCGGTCGTTTTGCTACGCAACATGTAAAGCGCAGCTTCCCGTAGGGTGGGATGGCGAGGTCTCGGAGCTGTCCGACCATCGACCAAGAGAAGAAATAATATCTCCTGATATTCAATTCCGTAACGGTTAAAACCCGAGGTAATTATCAATTATCAATTATCCATTAATGAAACGGCTACTTAGACATTTTTTGGTAGGAAAAATGCTTCAAAGTTAGTCTAGACAAGGGAATTACGTCGATGCCTTAAAAATGGCTAGAACCCTTGATGATTCAGGATTTATACCTTTTTGACGTAAAAGCCTCTGCCCATCTATATTTGAGCCTATTTTCTAGCTTTATTTTGTGTAAGTCCCACTAGAAATAAAAATCTATTGCACAGTTTTAGGTGTGTCGGTCCACTACTGGACTTAATTATTCGGTAAAATATATTTATATTAATTAAATTTATGAAATAGTCTCAAATATATTTGAAATTTAAACTGATTTTTGCCAAAAAAGTTCAAATGAGCTATTTAGGGGAAAAAATGGGGTAATTTTGGTTGCGATCACTTATCGTTGGCCATTTATTAAAAATATTGATACGTAAGAAATACAGGGTAGTTGCTTGTCAAGAAATTTTCGTGTATTTTTGAGGTAAGTGATTCGCTCCGCGTAGAAGCTTATTAAAATGAAAAAAGAGAATTAGTGAGTGGGAGTGCGATCGCGTAGGAGAAGGGAGTTCTATTGCGCAAGCGTTTAGCGGAGCTATGCGTCAGCAAAACGTAGTTTGATCGCGTAGGGGAACGGAGTTCTATCGCCCAAGGGTTCAGCGGAGCCATGGGTACAGCGAAATGTAGTTTGATCGCGTAGGGGAACGGAGTTCTATCGCGCTACGCATTAAGGTGTTTGACATCAATAGAAGCTGAAAGCCTTTTGTCTTCCCCTGTTGCCTTACAGAAGTTCGCATTCCCTCTCTTGGTCGGCATTCCCATGGCGAGGAGACCAGCTCTTGACAGAGCCGCTCTGCTAACGCCGGGTTCCGACCGCTTGCGTCTGTCGCCGACGCGGGGTCGCACCGCTATTGCTTTCCGGAACTGTTGCCTTGCGCGTAGCACTATATCATATCATGTCCGTTGATATCGTTTGTGTAAAAGTTAGCGTGAATATCTACAGGAAATTTAAATTTTTTTCTTGCTCTAAAGCCTTCCTGCCTGTTGCTTTCCGGAGCTGTTGCCTGTTGCCTACCTTTGCTATACAATACCGATGCTACCGGACATGATATCATTTGTAGCAAACATTTATCAAATTGGTATAATATCATGTCCGTTGGTATAGTCCCGTGTAAAAGTTGGGGAAATATCTACCGCCATATAAGTAAAATTTTTCCTTTTCTTAAAGCTTCTTCCTTCTTCCTTCTTCCTTCTTCCTTCTTCCTTCTTCCTTCTTCCTTCTTCCTTACCTTCTCTATACAAGACCGATGCTACCGGACATGATATAACAGGTCAAAAAAAACAAAAGCGTAGTCAAATTTCCAAAAATGATTGACTACGCTGAAAATTTAATTTTATAGTTCTATCTCAGTTTTTACTCTGAGTTTTATTGCTATCTAAATACCCAGATAAATCTAGATATTTATAGACGAATATTGCCAATATTAACACCAGGCACATTAGCACCACCAAAAGTGCTGATAAATACTGGTTCATTAGGACCAGGAACAGTTTGAGTAAAGATTGCCGCCTGCTCTGGGTTTAGGTCTTGCCGAACTGTATAACTAGCATCTGCTAAGTTTGAGAAACCATAGTTACCGTTGACATCACTAGCAACGAATATTTCATCAGCATCTCGAACAGAGTTGTTGTTTTGGTCGAAGTAAATAACCACACCACCAATACCAGGTTCGCCAGCATCTATGAAACCATTACCATTGAGGTCTTCAAAAGTTATCCCACTAATGCTACCAGTACCACTAGGCGGTATAGGTGGTTGAGGTGGTATAACTGGTGGGTTAGCACTGTTGCCAATGTTGACAAAATTAGCATCATCCCCTGCAAACAGAGTTAGAGTTGGGTCTTGGGTAGTCTGGAATAAACCTGGTGGCGGAACTTGAAGCACTGTATATGTACCAGGAGGTAACTCATCAAAGTCGTATACTCCCAGTGAATCAGTAATCGCAGTACGTTCCTCATTGTCTAGAATTGAGTTATCATTGCGGTCGAGGAATACTGTAGTACCAGGAATACCATTCTCTCCTGGATCTAACAGACCATCACCGTTGATATCATTGAAAACAATACCACCAATACTAACAACAGGAAGGACAGCTTTTGGTAGTCCTGTTGGATCGTTGGCAAAATTAACAAAGTCAGCGTTATCCCCTTCTATCAAAGTGATTACCACTGGTTCTGGAGTAGTAGAGTCAGTAAAACCAGGCCGTGGTTCCTGACGAATTACAAAAGTGCCTGGAGACACATTGGGAATATCATAGAGACCAAATTGATCGGTAAGTGCAAATCGTTCCCCATCATCTCGTTCCCCATTATCGTTAGCATCGATATAGATAACAGCATCAGGTAGTGGAGGTTCACCTGGATCTGCAAAACCATCTCCGTTTTCATCTATGAATGCAATACCTGAAATATTTGCAAGACCAGGAGGAGGAATTATCGGAGACTGCCCAAAGTCAATTTCCAGATTGGAGTTGTCAAACTCATCAACAGTAATTGTGAGGTCTGTTAGAGTAGTAGAAGTAAAGTTTTCTGGATCTGGAATCAGACGTAGTGTGTAAGTACCTGGCAACAAACCAACAATTGCATATTCTCCGTCTGTATTTGAGAAGGTATTAGGCTCAATATCGTCATTATCAAGAATGCCATTTTCATTGAGATCGACATAGATACGGAAACCAGGAACACCCCTTTCTACAAATTCATCAGGGTCAAGGATGCCATTAAGGTTAGTATCGTTAAAGTCTTGGATACCATTACTGTTAAAGTCTTCAAAAACAGTTCCAGTAATTAAGGTTTGAGCTTGGTTACCAAAGTTGTAGACAACACTGTCACCTCCCACACCTACCTCTACATGGGCAGTAGTCTGGGTAAAGCCAGTACGAATGATTTGTAGGAGCGGATATGAGCCTGAGCTTACATCAGACACATCTAAACCATAAGTACCACCAGGACCACTAATTTGATTTGGTTCAAATCCTTGTATCTGTCCATCTCGGTGTACATCTAGGAAGACCTCAACACCAGGCAAACCTACTTCCCCTTTCAGAGGTTCAAATAGTCCGTTACCGTTGTTGTCAGCAAATACAATTCCACTAACAGTATCTCCTCCTGGTGCTGTGACATTAACACCAACGTCAATATCATTGAGACTCTGACCGAGGGGAAGATTAATTGGAGTGGGTGAGATATTTGGATCTGGTGGTACTTGACCAACAGTAACATTAATAGTGGAGTTACTGCTAGTTAGGAATAAGTTTTCTTGTAGAACAACATCAACTGTGTAATTCCCTGGCGTTAAACCATCAAAGAAATAACGACCATTAGGATCGGTGAAAGTTTCAGGTTCACTTACATCCAGGTTTCCGTCGCCGTCTACATCTTCGCCATCATCCAATACACCGTTCAGGTTGAGGTCTTCGCTGCTATCCAGGTTTCCGTCGCCGTCTAGATCTAGGAAAACTTGAGCAGTTGGAATACCTGCTTCCCCAGACTCTTGAAAACCACTGTTGTTACTATCAGTGAAGATTATACCGCTAATGCTGGTGTTGGGGTCAAAGATACTGGTGTCACCGAAGTTGTAAACAACAGTCTGACCTGGAACAACAGGAACAAACGGAGTAGGAGTGGTGTTAACAAAACCAGCAGGTGGTGTTTCTAGTACTCTGTAGTTACCTGGTGGCAATGTAAACCGATATTCCCCATGAGCATCTGTAAAAGTAAATGGTTCATTAGCTTCTGCTAAACCATTATTATTGAGGTCTACAAAGATTTCGACACCTATAAGTCTTGGTTCATCTGGGCCTGCTAAACCATCAGCATTGCGATCGTCAAATTTAACACCAGCAATTGTACCCGTGCTATCAGTATTTACAATTGGGGGAAGAAGTGGAGGAGGAACTGGGGTAGGACCTGGGGGAGGAATTGGAGTTGGAGGAGGGGGTGCTATTGGTACATCTGGTTGGTTGCCAATATTCACAAAATCAACATTATCACCCCCAACTATGGTAATTACTGGATCGGGAGTAATTTGAGTAAAGCCTGGTTGTTGAACTTCCCTGACTACATAAGTATTCGGTGGTAAACCTTCAAAGCTATAACTACCATCTACATTTGTAATAGATGTAGGTTCATCAGGGTCTAGAACTTGGTTATTATTAGTATCTAGGTAAATAGTAAATCCACCAAGACCAGGTTCATCTGGATCTACTATATTGTTGCCATTATTGTCACTAAATTTAGTACCAGCGATTCTGCCTGTTACTGTAACTTGACTAGCAATTCTGGTCGCTTCTGTTGTAGGATTATCAGTTACGCCAGTATCAGTAGGAATGTCAATATCAGTAGTAGTTCCTTCTGTTGTGGCAGTACCAGTATCAGTAGTTCCTTCTGCTGTGGCAGTATCAGTATCAGTAGTTCCTTCTGGTGGTGCTGCTGGTGCTGCTTCTGGCGCTGGTGCTGGTGCTGGTGGTGGCGCTGGTGCTGGAACTGGAATTGGTTCTGGAAGTGGAATTGGATCTGCAATTACAGCATTACCAACATTCAAGACAATGGGAGCATCACCTTGCAGAACATTAATAGGTGCATTTAGAGTAATTTCTTGATCTGGAGTAGTTTTCACAAAACCTGGTTGGGGAATTTCTCGCAGAAAGTAAGTTCCTACAGGAGGATTATTAAAGCTAAAGTCACCATTAGCATTTGATATTGCAGCAGGTTCTGTAGGATCTAGTATATTGTTACCGTTTTGGTCTAAGTAGAGGGTGAAGTTCGGTAAACCTGGTTCTCCTGGGTCCAAAACTCCATTTGAATTAAAATCGTTGAACTTATTACCAATTAAGTCACCCTGAAGTAAAGGGGTGGCAGGAGAGCTACCAATATTAACAAAGTTAACATCGTCTCCACTGGTGACTGCAATGACTGGGTCTGGAGTTGTTTGAATAAATCCTGGTTGAGGTACTAATCTGACAACATAAGTATCTGGTGGTAGAGTATTAAAGCTGTACTCACCTTGACTGTTAGTAATTCTGAATGGTTCCTCTGGGTCAAAGATACCATTTTCATTAAGGTCTAGATATACAGTAGAGTTTGATAAACCTACATCTCCTGGATCGATGGCACCATTGCTATTATTATCTACAAAATTGACACCAGCGATTACATTTCTTTCAGCATTACCAAAGTTAACACCTAATAAAGTTCCCCCATCAGGTACATCAACAGTCCGAGGATCAGTTGTCAGATTAAATCCCACTTGTTGCTCTGCTTCCCGAATAGTCAGGCGAGTTGCTGGAAGGTTAGGTAAGAAGTAAACACCATTAGTATCAGTAATATCAAATGGCTCGCCTACATCTAGAATGTGATTACTATTGAGGTCTGCATAGATAGTAAAGTTTGGTATTCCAGGCTCGTCAGGATCTAAAATACCATTAGCATTAAGATCGAGATATTTAGCTCCTTCAACATTACCAGTCCCGCTAGGAGTAACTATACCAATATCTAGAGCTATATCTGGTGGTGTTTCTTCAAAACCAGTAATTATAACTACTGAATTAGGAGTTGTTCTTGCTTCGTCTGGTTCCCTGATAACATCAATGTTGTATTGGCCAGGGAATACGTCTACATACGAATAAAAACCAAATTCATCTGTAAAAGTGCTGGCTTCCCCCTCCTCTAAAATACCATTTCGGTTGGCATCAAGGAATACTTGGCTACCAGCAATTCCTGGTTCTCCAGGGTCACGGACACCATTAATATTGAGGTCATCAAATAATACACCACTAATATTACCTCTACCTGGTCCCACTGGAAGTGGAGGCGGAATTGGAATGGGGTCTGGAGTGGGAACTGGAGTGGGAATTGGTGTTGGGACACCAATGCCACTACCAAGAGCTATCCTGCTCTCTCTAACCATAATTCCACCGACTATGCTCACTGGTACTGGCAGTGGTGTAGTTGAAACAGTGCCACTGGGTGGAACCTGTCTGACAAAATATTCACCATCTACTAATCCCAAGAAGTTGTAGACACCATCTGAACGACTAATGTTAGATAATTCATTGGGGTCTTGAATACCGTTATTATTCTGGTCAAGATAGACTGTAACATTACCTATTACTGATTCTGATGTATCAAAAATACCATCACCATCTGTGTCATTAAATGTGACACCTACTATATTCCCGCTCCCTCCAAGTTGGGAGCTTTCTCTTATTTCTATTTCATCTCTCACGTTCTAACTCCTCCACCGTAAATTTATCCAAATAGCGATTTGTATTTAAGTGACATACTCCCACGCCAACCTTAAGGTATGACGTGGGCTTCTCGTTTCCCAGTCCCGGTACCCCGTCGGACTCCACGAGCTTTAAGGACGTCTGGGCCCTACCGCCCTATTTTTGATATTTATTGCTACATTTCCGTTTGTCATGCTCCGCAAACAAATCACAGTCAATAATCACACGGCAATTGGCACAAGAATGAGTTCTTTCTGGTAATTTTTTGGGGACCCCCTCACCACAATTTGAACAATTTTGGCTCTGTTTTTGAGGATTCACAGCTATAGTCTTCACCTCCAGCATTTGCCTCCTAGGTCGGAGCTGCCCTAACAGCTTTGACAGTTAAAATAGTTAGAAATTGTCCCCATCCAGTTGATTGCCCAAGTTTGAGACTTGATTTTCGCACCAGAAACAGAAATTTTTAGATCATGGTGAAAAACTCCAGAATGGTATTGTCAATCAATTGGACATCGAATCCAATTGATTTACCACCGATTCATCTCAAGACAATTTTTCAAATATGGCGTAAGGCTTCTCGGCGATGTAGCTAAAAAAGCTAAAGCGCAGACGCTGAGGATTATATCAGGTTGACAAGAATGTGACAATTAGATTAGAAAATAGACTAGAACAGTTTATTCTTGAGGCCATAAACAAAATTTAATTATTTAATATCTAGTAATATGAAACACCCACCTATAAGGAGGGGGGTGATATGGTGTCGGGACGTTATTAATATATGACAAGTTCCAATTCCAGAGAAATTTTCTCCTATTTCCTGAAACCTTAAGAAAATAGATAGAAATTGACTTTAATTAATGTTTTTTTTAGTGATTGCCTAGAGGGTATTATTACTAATATTGCTTAGTTGACATCCTTACCTTTCTATAAGAAATAGTGATTACTCAGCAGGTCATATTTTTAGGGATGGTCGCTGAATGGGGTTAACAGTTCCACGCACACCGCTTGATCACAAGTCACAAGTCAGAAGTCAGTAGGGGCGAATGGCCATTCGCCCGTACAGAAGTTGACCCACCCCTCGCCCCTCCGCCTCCCAACCCACCCCTAACCCCTCCCAGGAGGGGAGGGGAATTAGGGGATTTGATCCCCCCTCCAAAAACATTTCGCCATTTCCCGGCAGGGTTGCGCGACCCAATTATTTTGATAAAATCCATGTCCACTTTAAGTCTCGGAATGCCCTCCCGCGACGATATGTATCATTTAGACAAAAAAACACAAACAAAGCTTTTTGTTTTGCTTCCAGTTTGGATTTTACCGAGAAATTGTGGTCTAAAGCCTTCCCTTTTAAGCTATCCCTTACCCATAAGTCTTGAAACCCTTGTGGGACCAACCCCTAACCCCTCCCAGGAGGGGAAGGGGAGCAGGGAGCAGGGGAGAAAGGAGAAAAAATCATAGTACCTAAGTAAAACTACTGAAGCCGTCTAAAAAAAGTATTTTTCTATACATTTTTTTCTCCCGACAAACCTGAAGCAAGACTTATGCATAACTCGTCTATTTTGTCAAGCTTTATCTCAACGTTGGTTGAAGACCCGCGCTCTCCCGACGCTCCCTTTCGGGGTGAATGCGAGCGCATTCCGAAGGAAAAACCAATCAATTTTGAGGTTTTTTCAATAGTATGTTAGACTATAATGCCTGGCTGTTGGGCTAGCAGTGTCAGTCTGTGGAGCGCGCCTTTAGACCGAAAAGAGGCTCGACCTTGGAGGCTGGTGTATTGTTAGCGCAGCTCCTCTGCAAGAGGCAGCAGAAAGACCTAAGAGCGCGATGGTTAGGAATCCCGCGCTGTCACGCAAGTGCAGCGTCGGGAGGATGTCAAGTTAAGCAAAGATGTGGTTCATTAATGGATAATGGATAATGGATAATTACCTCGGGTTTTAACCGTTACGGAATTGAATATAAGGAATATTGTCTTTTCTTGGTCTCATGGATATGGCGCAGGTTTCCTCGCCATACCTCGACCGCTTTTTTTTCCCTTAAAAGGGTCGGCTTCAAGGCGCAAATTATTTAATTATTAATTATTAATTATTAATTATTCGGTAATGGATAGCCTTTTAAGGCAGGGTCAATTGATTGTCACGCTTAGAAAAATTGATAGGGAGATGGGGAGATGAGGAGATTCTTAGATATTTGCACAATTAAATGTATTTCATACCCATATAAATATTCTCTGACGACAATGAATTAGCCCTGCCCCTTTTGGAAACAAGAAAAAAATTTCCCTACCGCGTCAATCCTCTTCTTTTCAAGGAGAGGTAATGATTAAATATTAATTATTAATGCCGAAAAATCACTCTCATATTGATTCGGCCACTGACTCTGTAATTCCCATTTATTCTACCTCTTAACTACTCCCTACTGCCTACTCCCTACTCCCTACAAAGAGCAAAAAGACTTTCCTATACGCAAACCCTAATTATTATTAGTACCAGTTTCAAGTTAATGATTAATGAGTGTATGATCGCTGCCAGCTTAAGTTGGATATTTCAACCACTTTCACCATAGTAAAAAAGTCCCCCTAGTAAGGCAGGGCTGTTTCAAAGTCTCGTAAGTTAATGATTTAGGGAGAATGAGAGATTAGAGGATAGGGGCATAGGGAAATTTAGCAAAATTTGCCAAAATTTGCTAATTTTTTCAGTGTTGGAGTATCCGTGTTTACTCTGACTAAATTAGGTCAAATAACAAAAATTCGTTAATTTACCTTCAAGGATAATTGATAAATTTGGCCGAAATCCTGACTATTTTTCCAAAATTTTCCTGTTATACCCATCTATCTATCTCCTTCTCTGTTTTTCGCGAGAATGAAACAGCCCTCCCCCTATTAAGGGGGAAGCTTGTGACCCAAAGGGTCCGCTCAAAGTTTCAACCTAAAATTTAGTAGGCATCTTGTAATTCATAGAATTCTGGAGAAATATAATCTTTACGCAATGGCCAACCAACCCAATCTTCAGACATCAAAATGCGTTTAAGATTAGGATGTCCCTCATAGATAATGCCATACATATCATAGGATTCCCGTTCTTGAAAATCAGCCGATTTCCAGATCCAATAAACTGAAGGAAGTCTAGGATCGTCTCTGGGCACAAATACCTTTAAACGTAATTCTTCTGGTTGGTCTACATCGTCCTTGACCTTAACTAAGTGATAAACACTTACCAAATCTTCTCCCGGACCTGCATCATAAGCACATTGACATTGTAGATAATTAAACCCATAAGCATATAAAGCTGTAGCTAAGGGAATTAAAAATTCTCTGTCAACTTTGATCATTTCTACTCCCAGATGATCGGGTGCTAGAAACTCATGCTCAAAGCCATTTTCTGTCAGCCATTTTGAAGCTTTACCTGCTTCAACTATTGGAGCTTCTGATTCAGCCACGATTTACCTCCTCTTTTTGTGTAGCTTGCAGTGCAGGTGGTACAGGCATACCTATTGCTTCAGTTAATTCTTTTGGCGGTGTTTCCCGGTCTGATGTCTTGAGATAATTACCATTCAGAATTGGTTCAACCACTTTCATATTGTGTTTAACAGTGTGGTAGCGATGTACCTGCTGTAGTTGAGCCCGTTCTTGCAAAGATTCATTGGCAACTTTTTTTCTCAGCTTGATGACCGCATCAATAATTGCTTCTGGACGTGGTGGACAACCAGGAATATAAACATCTACTGGGATTAATTTATCTACTCCACGGACTGCTGTAGGTGAGTCCATGCTGAACATTCCACCAGTAATTGTACAGGCTCCCATAGCAATTACATACTTAGGTTCTGGCATCTGCTCATAAAGACGCACCAAAACTGGGGCATACTTCATGGTAATTGTACCTGCAGTAATCAACAGGTCTGCTTGTCTTGGACTAGACCTTGGCACTAAGCCAAAGCGGTCAAAGTCAAATCTAGAGCCAATCAGAGCTGCAAATTCAATGAAGCAGCAGGCTGTACCATAAAGTAGAGGCCACAAGCTAGAAAGTCGTGCCCAGTTGTAAAGGTCATCAACTGTAGTTAACACAACATTCTCTGACAGTTCTTGAGTAACCTGGGGAGATTGCTCAATAGGATTGATAATTTTTTGGTTTTGATTTGGACTTAAGACCATTCCAAAGCTCCTTTACGCCATGCGTAGACTAAAGCAACAACTAAGATTGTGATGAAAATTAGAGCTTCTATAAATGCTAGAAGTCCCAATTGATGAAAGGCCACTGCCCAAGGATACAAAAATACTGTTTCTACATCAAAGATGACGAAGACGAGAGCGAACATATAATAACGGATATTGAATTGTATCCAAGCTCCACCAATTGGTTCTACACCCGATTCATAAGTAGTTCGTCGCTCTGGGCCACGAGTTTTAGGCCGCAGTAGTTTAGATGCAGTTAAGGCAATAACTGGAACTAGGCTACTAATTAGTAGGAAGCCTAGAAAATATTCGTAACCACTAAGAATAAACACAATTAACCTACATTTCTGAAATAACTAGGACTTTTATCTGTGAACATTTTGACACTCTCCAGTTAAATTAAAGATTATAACGAGAGATTCTTTTTTGAGTGATTGTTAGATTAGATGAAAATTAAAAAGCTGCCCTTTTTAACCCTCATCAGATCATATCCATCAGTTTTTTCAGTTTTACTTTTACTGCCAGGTAGTTAGTAAAAGGATTTAAAACTTATTTATTTTTTGTTTTCTGGCTATTCTATCAATGCTCTGAGCGATCGCTCCCATTACCATTACAATTTTTTTGTGATATTTGTCTCCAGGAAAGAAGTTAGGGAAGCCAAACTCTGTAATCTTTAGATTAGCATTACCAATTTCTTAAGCATAACTACTGATCGATCAAAATTTCTCTCTTTGGTCGTTTTTCTTATTGGCCACAATTTCTCTATAGCGTTTTTACCAAAAAATCAGGTCTAAAGCCTCCCCTTTTAAGGGGATGAAAAAAATATTTAGTTCAGTATTTCAAGCCTCCGACTTCAGTCGGAGGTTCACTGATAACTGATAACTGATAACTGATAACTGAAATGACCCACATTCCGCACTTCAATTCATAGCATTAAAAGTAGTATATAAATTCGTAGCTTGGTCAGTATTTATACTATGCAAATCATCTCAATTACTTTTTTCGTTCATCAAATCCCGAGTAAAAAATTTACGCATAAATACTTGCTATACATGATTACTCAATCACGGCAGCTATGATTTTCTGCTGAATTCTGTCTCCTGTCTCCTGTCTCCTGTCTCCTGTCTCCTTCTTCTATTTTCAATACCCATCTCCTCGAATTACACCAATTCTGTAATAATAATTAAAGATGTTCTCATAATAGCTATTCAATTTTTTGGAACTATGAGCGAGGAAGCCACTGAGGCCACAGATGAACAGGATCGGTATGAATGTCGAGCCTGTGGATATATATATGAACCGAAGAAGGGAAGTTCTACTGGTAATATTCCACCGGGAACTGCTTTTTCAGATTTGCCCCCTAGTTGGCGCTGCCCTGTTTGTGGAGCGATTAAGGTTCAATTTGTGAATGTTGGACCAACTGAAGGTCCTTCAGGATTCAAAGAAAACCTTGGGTATGGTTTTGGTGTTAATACACTCACACCAAGCCAGAAAAATATCCTAATTTTCGGCGCTTTAGCCGCAGGATTTTTGTTTTTCTTGAGCTTATATGGTTTACGATAAGATGGCCTTAACAGCCTTCTCCTCACGGAGACGCGGAGCGAAACGGCTGGAAGTCAGGAGTCAGGAGTCAGGAGTCAGTAGATTTTTTTTGGGCGCGATAGATGGGAGTAACTGGCTCCTGACTGGAAGCCTTGCCGGGTATAAATCCCTACCGTCACCCGCTGTGTCCACAATTGGTTGGGGTTTTGTAGACAGGAAGTGGCGTGTCGGAGACTATCCCCACGAACATTGATTCTGTCTCCTGTATTCTGTCTCCTGACTCCTTCTTCAAGGCTAATTAATAATTTAATGTGATGCACTCAATAGTAAAGTTCTGGAAACAAATTTTCATAATACTAGCAGCAGTTATACTTTGTAGTGGCTGCAAAAATGCCTTTTTACCGGGAATAGGTTACAATCCTTGGGAGATAATTCAACTACCAACTAAGGCCAAGCTATTTGATATCGGATTTACAGGCAATCTTGATCATGGTTGGATTGTTGGTGGTGATTCTACTCTCTTAGAAACTACTAATGGTGGTAACACTTGGCAACCTAAAAGTATTGATATAGAAGAAAGAGTTCGCTTGACTTCAGTTAGTTTTAATGGTAAAGAAGGTTGGATTTTAGGACAGCCTTCTTTACTTCTACACACAGATGATGAAGGAGAGTCTTGGACTCAGATTCCTCTAAGCTCTAAATTGCCAGGTGCTCCTAATACTATTATTGCTCTTGGGCAAAATTCTGCCGAGATGACTACTGATGTGGGAGCGATCTATCGCACAGCAGATGGTGGCCAACATTGGCGTGCTCAAGTAGAAGATGCGGTGGGAGTAGTGAGAAATATTTCCCGTTCTCCAGATGGTAAGTATATTGCTGTTTCGGCAAAGGGTAATTTTTACTCTAGTTGGGAACCAGGCCAAAGAGCTTGGACTCCTCATAATCGTCAAGACTCTCGCCGTTTGGAAAATATGGGGTTCAGTGATGATGGTCGTTTATGGCTATTGGCACGAGGAGGCCAACTGCGGTTTAGCGATCCAGAAAATCCTGAAGAGTGGGGAGAAGCTATTACTCCAGAATATGCCACAAGTTGGGGTTTATTAGATTTGGCTTATCGAACTCCTGATGAAATTTGGGTTTCTGGTGGTAGTGGTAATTTACTTCGCAGTGTTGATGGCGGTCAGACTTGGGAAAAGGACCTTGATGTAGAGAATGTTCCAGAAAATTTCTACAAAATTGTTTTTATTAACCAAGATAAAGGTTTTATTCTTGGTCAAAGAGGAACTGTGTTGAAATACAATGGTTCAGCAGTTTCAGAAGCAGCTTGAAACTCAACACAATATGCGGTCAGACCCAGCGTCGGCGTAAGACGCAAGGGAATGCTGACCAAGAGATCACAGAAAAATTCTTCCTCATAATTTTAATTGGGTAGTATTACTCAGATGGGAAAAGATAATTTCTTGATGTTGTTTGAGTTGCTGAAAATTTAGACTGGATATGTTAAAATTGATCCCGTCTAACTAACAGATAAAAATAGCAGATGTTAAAGAAGGCAAAAAGTTAGTCTGTCTTTAGCTCTTAACGAAGAAAAAAAACTCATACCATTAATTAGTTATGGGATGAGGTATTTAGAAATGTTTTAAAACTATCACATTTAGATGATGGTTGGAAATAAATTTGGAGGATAAAATTAGATGGCTGGTGGCAATACAGGTGAGCGTCCGTTTGGAGATATCATCACAAGTATTCGTTATTGGGTAATACACAGTATCACTATTCCAGCACTGTTTGTTGCAGGTTGGCTGTTTGTAAGTACAGGTTTGGCTTACGACGTTTTTGGTACACCTAGACCTAACGAGTATTATACTGAGCAAAGACAAGAATTACCAGTTATATCAGACCGTTTTGAAGCTAAAAAACAAATTGATGAATTTATTGGTGAATAGTTGAAAATTTAGGAGACTTTTATTATGACAAGCGGAAATCCAAATCAACCAATTAGCTATCCAATTTTTACAGTTAGATGGTTAGCAGTTCATACCCTTGGGGTGCCTACAGTTTTCTTTTTAGGTGCGATCGCAGCTATGCAGTTTATTCAAAGATAGGAGTATATTATGCCTTTAGATCGTAGCGAAAATTCTAATAAGCAACCAGTAGAGTTAAACAGAACTTCACTCTACCTTGGTTTATTATTAGTGTTTGTTCTTGGTATTCTGTTTTCGAGTTATTTCTTTAATTAATTCGGGAAGTAAAACACAAAAATTACTTAGTATTTAAGTCACCCTATTGGGGTGACATATACTTAGTAAAATCAAGTAGAAAGTTAACAAGTATATTGTTGACAAATTACCTTATAGGTAAATTTTTTTTAGTATCAAGTAGTTTTGAAATAATGAGGTGAAATATTATGATGTCCGAACCAGGTAGAATTCCTTTATGGTTGGTTGCTACTGTTGCCGGAACTGGCGTACTTGTAGTTTTGGGTCTTTTCTTTTATGGTGCCTATGTTGGTGTAGGTTCTTCTTTATAAGAAAAACTTGAAGTTTGATTTTTTTGAATAATCTCACTATCTTTGAAAGTGGGATTATTTTTTTTTGAGGTATAGATAAAGTTATAGCAATGTGCGCTGGCATATTTACAAATTTCAGGAACTGTCCAATAGCTAAAAGTTTTATATGATCAGCTTTTTATCCCCCCTACTGCCTATTGCCTATTGCCAGATGAGCTGCGCGCAGCGCTATAAATTTCACAATCATTAGTGACAAGTTACCCACTTTTTAGGATAGTGAGGTATGGCAGTCGCCACTATAACTATAGTTAGGACATCGGGTAATTATATACTTAGGACATCGGGTAATTATGATGATTTATGACGCGAGCAAGATGCTCGCACTAATTGTCAAACAACAACCTGGCAGTTCCTATCCGGATTTGATATGACAAGAACTGTCCAATAGCTAAAAGTCTTATACCAATTCCCATGCATTATTGCTATACTTGAGCAATACTTCAGTTATTAATTAATCAGCACAAACAAAATCACTTTGCATGCTAATTTTAGCTAAATTAATCTTAATTATTCTTATGTTTGCTTCCCCTCCCAGGAGGGGTTAGGGGTGGGTTTCCTGCTCAACAAAATGTAGAAAAGTTTTTGATAAATGGTATTATATTATCGGTTTTTTATTCCCCCTTCCAGAGCTGTTGCCAGATGAGCTGCGCACAGCGCTATATTTAGGCAATTATTTTAAAGATTGAGAAACATCAATGATACTTATGGATTTGTATAAAGGTATGTCCGATTTCTATAATAGCTTTGTGCAGAAGAATCGGAATTACAAAGCAATTGCCACCGAGCTGATCGAAATTTTCGGCGATCGGAAGGACATCTTGGATGTGGGTATTGGGACTGGTTTGCTTGTAGAGCAAATTCTTCTGTTGCGACCTGATCTCCAGATATCCGGGGTGGATACGAGTGCGTCTCTACTTGCTCAAGCTCAAGAATGCTTAGGGACTCGAGTCGATCTCTACTGCCAAGATGTCGTCGATATGCACCTCAACAAGATGTTCGATCTGGCCTATTCTCGTGGTGGTGCGTGGGCTTTTGTGAATGATGGCGATACCATCTTACTTGCTAGCCACATCCTCGAGCTTGATGCGATTCAGAGGAGTTTTGAATGTATTGCTGCACACTTACGAGACAGAGGGCAATTAATTATCATCTCATCAAATTCTAATCATAGCAAATGCGAGAATTTGGATGAGGAAGTATCATTCCAGAGAACCGTTACCAAGAATTGGATTGATGGAGAGCAATATCTTAGTCTTGACTACGCTTGTCATCAGCAAGGGAGTCTTATCGGACAGCAAAAGCTGCGAATGCGATTACTCGAGTTCGATGTTGTCGAAGAAATTCTGAAATCGGCAAATTTGCGCTCGGTCTCCGTTCGAGATAACCATTACCATATCTATCAAAAAGAGGTTTCCGAATGAGTTAGTACTTTAATCTTATGAAAGAGACATCCCAAGCAACGGATGTGCTAATCGCCGACTATACAGAGAAGTTAAGCCCAGAAGTGCAGCAGCTTCCTATGAAACGTCATGGTCATCCTCGATTACGAGACCTCCAGATCCGAACAGGTTATGAGATTAACGGAGGTCAAAACTGGAAGGAAATTATTCCTGTCTGTGCAAGTTTTGAGATCCTGAACTGTTCGACTTATGTTATCAACTGGTTTCTTGATGAGAAAAATGGGTATGATAGTACCGATAGTAAGCGAAAGCTAGTCATTGCAGGCTTTCAACTGAGAGAAATTGCTCAACAAATCTTAGAGGATTATGGCATGACTTCGCTCTTAACGCTCCTCAGCAAAATCAACCACCAAGTCTATCTTGGTCAGAGGATGGACATTCACAATCTACAGGTTTCTAAAGTGAGTGACTATCCAGACTACGACCAGTTCCTAGCAGCGTATCAGCAGCGATGTAGATTGCTATCAGGTGTGTTCTACGGAAGTTGCTTCTTTCCAGGTTCGATTGTTGCAGAGCAGCCTGACGAACTGCTGTATGAGATGGGCGCTATCTATGGTGCAGCTACTCAGGCGGCTAATGATTTCGGTGATTTTGCATTGCCTGTCCAGCGTCTATCAAAGCTGGAGAAACCTTATCAGGATCAATTTTCGGACTTCATCAATGGAAAACTAACGTTGGCAGTGTATCTGATGACCCAAAGATCCAACGAGCAAGAGCGGGAGCGACTTGAAGAATTAAGGTCTAATACCATTGATGAGAATTCCTATCGCGAAATTCTAGAGATACTGGTCAAAAAGGGTGTCTACTCTGACTGTTTGACTTACCTCAAGCATGAGCATAAAAGATGTAAGACGATGCTCTATGCTAAAGAGAAAACAGTACATCGAGATACGGTTGCTTCAATTCTAGTGAGGATCACCTCGAACAAGTTCTTGTCACAGCTCAGAAAGAATATCAAAATGTTGAGCATTGGATGATACTTTGTAGAGATTTGAGGCTTAAAGGGTGAATATCTACAGTAAATTTAAGCTTTTTTTCTTGCTCTTAAGTATTCCTGCCAGATGAGCTGTTGCCTACCTTTGCTATACAATACCGATGCTACCTGAAATGTTTAGTTACAAAAATTCGTAATTATGATTTTTCCCTTTGTTTCTTGAGCTTTAAGCTTTTTCTGTTTGTTCAAAAAATGTATTAATTGATGCAATTTAGACACTAGGGTGTAAGATGTTATTTGAAAATCTTGAAATGTGACTTTGGCCTAATTGTTGTCAAGAATACATTAAATTATGTTAACTTCTTCAAGTAGAAATTCCTTCAACTTTTCAGTTCAATCAATTGAGAATTATCAGAACTTACTGGCGCAAAACCACTTTATTTACGTCGAAACTGAAGATCCTAGCTGTGACTGGATTAAATTTGCTAAATTGGTAACAGGTGAAGATTTAATACCGCAATACGGGAAAGATATATTCCATGTCAAATATGAACCCGAATTTCTGAAATTTTCTGATGCTAGGGGTCAAAAACCTTTGCTTCCTCATACCGAAGCCACCGATTACCCAAGTCCACCAAAATATCTAGGGCTTTGGTGCAAAAAGCCTGCTGATTGTGGTGGTGGATTAACTACCTTAGCTGATGTGGAAGGATTCCTGAAAACCCTTACGGAAGCAGAAAAGCAAAAACTGATGGAGACTCAACACTACTTTGGTGCAACCGGAGGAGTTCACGCCAACCGAACCGAGGGAGCAGTTCATACTATCCTCTCATTTAATGACAACAAACCTATTTTCCGATTTTCTTGTAACTATATCACACACGGTGACTACAGTCCCGATCCAGATAACCTAAACCCTTTCACTCCCGATCCATTTTTGGCAGAAATTTCCGATCGCTTTATGAAGTATTACGAGGAAAACCACATGGCGATTCGGATGGATCAATACTCATTTTTGCTTTGGGACAACCAATGTATGGCACATTCAAGAACCACCTATAGCGATCCAACTCGAATCCTAGAACGCATATTCTTAGGTTGACTTTTAGCTGACTTTTGAAGCGTGTTGGGGGGTTACACTTTGTTGCCTCCCTTCAAGAATTTAGAATTTAGAATTTAGAATTTAGAATTACCTCGTTCTTAATAAACTAAGAGGATTGGTTAAAAGGATTTTTTTTCTTTTTTTTCCATGAATGGAGAGGCTTTATACCTGAATTTTTCGGTAATTCTTTTAACGTTTCAAGTTATATCGCTATAGCAGAGGCTTTAAGTGGCTTTCCCAAAGCATCCCATAGAAAATTAATCAGAATAACTTAATGAAAATCTTCAATAAATTGGAATCCAATGTGCGAAGTTACTGCCGTTTATTTCCTACGGTGTTCAAAACAGCACAAGGAGCCTTTCTAGAAGATAAAGAAGGTCGTCAGTACGTTGACTTTCTCTGTGGCGTGGGTACCCTGAATTACGGACATAACAACCCACAAATAAAAGAAAGACTACTACGTTATCTAGACTCCGACGGTATTGTCCACGGACTAGATTTAGCAACCGTAGCGAAAGAAGAGTTTCTCGAAACTTTTGCAGCTACTATTCTTCAACCGAGGCAATTAAACTATAAAGTTCAGTTTCCAGGCCCGACAGGAACGAATGCTGTGGAAGCCTCTCTAAAACTGGCTCGCCAGATTACTGGACGGGAAAATGTCATTGCCTTTTCCAATGGCTATCATGGCGTAACTCTGGGTTCCTTAGCAACAACAGCCAAGGCTTCCCAGCGAGCAGCGGCAGGAATTCCGACCACAGGCGTAACTTTTATCCCCTATGATGGCTACTTGGGTGAGGATATTGATACAACCGAGTATCTAGACAAAGTCCTTTCGGATGTGGGTAGTGGTGTAACGCTGCCAGCAGCAGTGATTGTCGAAACCATTCAGGGGGCAGGTGGGGTGAATGTGGCCTCTTATGAGTGGTTGCGATCGCTCGAAAAAGTCTGTCGTCAACATGATGTCCTCTTCATTGCTGACGACATTCAAGTGGGATGTGGACGGACGGGTTCTTTTTTCAGTTTTGAAGAAGTTGGCATTTCTCCTGACATTGTCACCCTTTCCAAATCCTTGAGTGGTTTTGGCCTTCCTTTCTCACTGGTACTGATCAAACCCGAATTTGATCGGTGGAAACCCGGTCAACACAGTGGCACTTTCCGGGGGCCTAATCTTGCCTTTGTCACTGCTAAAGCAGCCTTGGATATATACTGGCAAGACGACAATTTGTCAATGGCTGTCAAACAAAAAGGAAGCAGAATGCAGTTAAGATTGGAAAAGATAGCTAAAAATAATTGGGAGTCAGGCTTTTCTGTTAGAGGAAGAGGGATGATTCAGGGATTAGATTGTAAAGATGGCAACATCGCCGATAAAATCATCCGCACAGCCTTTGCTAATGGACTAATTATGGAAACTGCTGGCGCACAGGGGCAGGTGATTCGATGTCTGCCGCCTTTAACTGTTTCCGAGGAAATATTAGAGAAAGGGTTAGACCTGCTGGAAAATACTGTCAACGAAGTCATCCAGGGGAAAGTTTCTAAAGAATTAGTCGATATAGGAGCATCTAAATAGGGCGTGCTGATTAATTCTAAAAGTATTGACAGGTAAAGGTTTTAGCGTTTTAGAGTAAAAAAAATACCAGCTTTGGAATGGAAAAAGCTCATGCATGCTAGTATCTTGGGATGATTATGGCAGAAAAATTGAGAGACAAAACGCCCGCTCCTTCCTCCTTGCTCATTCCCATTTCTCCTGTCTCCTGTCCCCTGTCTCCTACCCCTACCAAAAGACTTTCCATACGCAAACCCTAAATAATTGCTTATGAGTATTGTATTAGAAAATTCTCCGGAAGTTCTAACTCGGATCGAACAAATTGAAAGCATCTGTGAACGCGATATAGGGAATAATGTCGGTAATAAAATCAAGCCACTTATGGACGCTGCCAAGGGAGGCTTATTGGAGGCTGCTCGCTCTATCGCCGAACATCCATCCCCTCATGTGGCAATTATGACAGGCTTTTTTGTTCCCCGAGGAAATCCTCCAGCAGCGGAAACTGATGGCCCCATTGGTTGCGCTCATCTCGCAGCAGGATTGCTTAGAGTTGGCATACCGGTACGTCTAGTGACCGATCCTTTATGCCTTAATGCTGTCAAGGTGGCTGCCCAAGCAGCCGGAATATCTGCTCAAGTTCCTGTTGATGTTGTTCCTGTCAATGCAGCTAGTGTAGAAGATCCTTCTGTTGCTTCTATTGTGAATGCCTGGCAAAGTGCTGAACTGCCAGTTTCCCACGTTATTGCCATTGAAAGAGCTGGCCCCGGTTACGATGGTATTGTCTGGAATATGATCGGCAAGGATATCACTGCTGATACTGCTCCTTTGCATCTCCTATTTACTCTCAGTGAAATCATCTCTATTGGCATTGGCGATGCTGGCAACGAATTGGGTATGGGAACCCTTCCTAGAGAACTCATTGCCAAAGGTGTCAGTACAGGAGAAAAAATTGCTTGTAGTATTCCTTGCAATCATCTAATAGTTTGCGCGGTATCCAACTGGGGAGCAATAGGGTTACTCACTGCTATTGCTTTGCTTCGTCCTGACTTGAAATCTAAGTTAACTGAAGGATTAACCTTAGAAACCGATAAACATATTTTGACTAAGATTGTTTATGAGGGACCTGCGGTAGATGGGGATACGGCGGTTCAAGCTCTCACAATTGAGACTTTTCCCTGGGAATTTCATGGCAAAGTGCTGACAGAAATTTTAGAAGCCGCCGGTTTGAGAGAGTCAGTTTGAAAGAGTCGCCTGGTTGACTGACAAAAGCCTCGGAAGTTTAGAAAATTCGTAGGTTGGGTGGAGGAACGACACCCAAATCAATGGTTTGCGGTTGTTGGGTCGATCCTAACGGATAAGCTGGCGCTAATATGCTTCAACTCAATCTACATCAAGGCTGACAAAAGCCTCGGAAGTTTGGAAAATTTCTAGATTGTTGGGTTTATCCTAACGGATAAGCTGGCGCTAACATACTTCAACCCAACCTACATCTACTGACAGAAATTTTAGAAGCCATCGGCTTGAGGGAGTCAGTTTGAAAGAGCAGCACTAATACTTTTATCCAAAATATCTAGCCCTTGGGTCAAAGTTTCAGGAGCGATCGTGAGTGTAGACTGAAGATTAATCACTTCTTTGTTTACTCCCATCGGTTCAAAGATTAAACCCCGTTGGAAAGCCTCATGACTCACTTTTTTCGCTAACCCCGGCTGTTGGCAGGCGATTCCTTGAATTAGTCCCAGTCCTCGATGTTCGCCACCCAGTTCTGAATATTGAGCGATCATTTCTTGGAGTCGCTGCTTCATAACTTCACCTTTTTCTGCGATTTCTTGTTCAAAAGTGTCTGTCTGCCAATATTCGTCAATTGCAGCTGTGGCAGTTACAAAGGCTAAATTATTGCCTCGGAATGTACCGCTGTGTTCCCCTGGTTTCCAGCAGTCTAAGTCACGTCGAATTAGCACTACAGCCATCGGGTTTCCATAAGCGCTTAAAGATTTAGCCAGACAAACCAGATCGGGTTTAATTCCTGCCCGCTCAAAGCTAAAGAAAGGTCCTGTTCGACCACATCCCACTTTGATATCATCAACAATTAATAAAATTTCTCGTTCTTGAGTCATCTGAGCTAGGCGTTGCAGCCANTTAAAAAATGAGCGTATTTTGGCGCATAGTTGGGCATAAAAATTAAGGGACGATTCTTCCAACTACCTCCTCTATAATTCTCCGTTCCTCCTGAATTATGGATTCTGGCTCCTGACTCCTAGTCTTACCACTCATACTTTTGAGGGCAAACCCTAATTAATTTGTTTTTCATTATTAATTATTAATTATTCATTATTCATTATTCATTAAGGCAGGGATGTACCCATGAAAAGGGACGTTTAGGAGAGGAGCCGTGATGAGGTGAAAGTCTCACGTCCGGTTCTGAAGACGAGTCAGGTAGGGTAACTTACCTGGCTTAGTTTAACAAAAAACTCCTAGCTTTACTGTTAGTACCAACAAACAAATGTACTACTGTTTTGGCTGTGGTGCAGGTGGTAATGTTTTGAAATTTATGATGGAAGTTGGTAAGTCTTCTTTTAGTGATGTAGTGTTAGATTTAGCCAGACGTTATCAAATACAAATTAAAACAGAATCACCAGAAAATAGACAAGAGTTTCAACGTCAAATTTCTCTGCGGGAACAACTTTATGAAATTTTGGCAATGGCTAATAGTTTTTATCAACACGCTTTGAGACAATCACAGGGAAAAGTTGCTTTAGAGTATTTAAAATTTTCACGTCAAATTACAGAAGAAACTATTCAAAAATTTCAACTGGGTTATGCTCCTAATGGTTGGGAAACTATTTATGGTTATTTGGTGGAACAAAAAGGTTTTTCTGTAGAATTAGTGGAGAAAGCAGGATTAATTTTACCTAGAAAATCTGGTAATAGTTATTATGATAGATTTCGCGATCGCTTGATGATTCCGATTAATGATGTGCAAGGTAGAGTTATTGGTTTTGGTGGGAGAACTTTGAGTGATGAACAACCTAAATATTTGAATTCTCCTGAAACTGAATTATTTGATAAGGGTAAAATTTTATTTTGTTTGGATAAGGCAAAAACTGCTATTTCAAAACAGGATAAAGCTGTGGTTGTAGAAGGATATTTTGATGCCATTGCTCTCCATGCTGCGGGAATTAATAATGTTGTTGCTTCTCTAGGTACGGCATTAAGTTCAATTCAAATTAAACAACTTTTACGTTATACAGAGTCTAAACAAATTATTTTAAATTTTGATGCTGACCGGGCGGGTATTCAAGCTACTGACCGGGCAATTGGAGAAATAGAAAATCTTGCTTATAGTGGGGACGTTCAACTGCGAATATTGAATATTCCTGATGGGAAAGATGCTGATGAATATTTGCGAAATTATTCTGCGGAAAAGTATCGGGAATTATTAGTTAATTCTCCGCTATGGATTGATTGGCAAATTCAAAACATTGCAGCAAATAAAAATTTGGGTTTGGCTGATGAATATGGTCAAGCAACTCAACAAATAATTAAAATTTTAACGAAAATAACTAACGATAATCAGCTTACTTATTATCTTCAATATTGTGCAGACATTTTGAGCCAGGGAGATTCTCGTAGAGTTTCATTACTTACTGAAAATTTGTTGAACCAAGTTGTTATTCATTGGAAAAAGCTCTTGGCTGAAAACGAATTTTTATCCGCACCATTGCTAGTAGCAAAACAGTTAAAATATTATCGACAGAATAGTAACAATTTTACTCAAGAGAAAAATAATAATTCACAGAAAGTTTTATCTCCACCTACAGAACGTAGTTTATTAGCAGAAGCAGAATATTTATTACTGCGTATTTATTTACATTGCCCAAAATATCGTCAAGATGTGAAAGATGCAATGGAGGCTAGAGATTTACAATTTAGTTTGTCTGACAATCGATTTTTGTGGAAACAAATTATTGATGTAGAAAATATGTCTGAATATCAAATTACTGACTCAGATGATTTAATTTCAAAGTTGCAAGATAGTTGTTTAGAAGCTCCAAATAAACTATCAGAAGTAGAGCATCTTTTTCATTTAGATGAAAAGACAAAGAAAAATCTTCTTAGAGCGCCTTTAGAAATTCGTTCTACCATAGCAACTATCGAATTAATTATGTGTAAAAAACGTCGTAGTGCTGTTTTAAGTATGTGGCAAAAGACTGATTTATCCACTGACTCTGAATTGGCTAAAAAATATCAAGAAAAATTCTATTCTGAATCAGAATGGATTCAGGAATTGGAGAGATTAAGAATCACCACTATCTATGATTTAATACAAGTACCTCTAGGAGAATTAAATAACTAAAAATTCCTTGTTTTTATATATCCTGAGATTTTTTACAAATCATTTGGGATTACTATAACTATGATAATTTCTTGATTTTATAGAATTAGCAACTTTCAATCTGGCTTTTTCATATCATTTGGAACCTAAGCATTTTTTTGATAATGACCTACTTAATTGTCGTAGGCTTTTGCGCAGCATTCCCATAGGAAAGCTCCTCTATTTGCTGTATTTTGAACCATCTCAAGGTAAACCTAGCTGTTTGTTTTGATTTCCTGCTTTTAAATTTTGGAGTCTTTATGGCTTTGCCTTTTCTCTTACCTTTTGTAGAACTGAAAAAGTCTTGATAAAAACATTATTCATTTTAATAAGCACCTACGCATAGCGAATAACTTGTTATCAATATACATCAAAATTTGCTGAGAAGCAAAAATCCTGTATTTATTGCATATCAATACTTGTAGCGTTTATGAAAAGGTTGTTCATACAGGCGCAAAATTGCGATTTTTCCCTAAAATTTGGCTTTCGATAGCTCATTTGAACTTTTTTTGTCAAAATTAGTTTAAATTATAAATATGTTAATCAATTAAGTATAAGTTTAATTAATATTGAATCATTTGATAGTCTTATAGCTCTATGGACAAAACAAAAGTCAAAAATAATCTATAATTGAGTTAGCTCATTTAAAAATGTCCTAATCTTGGCTTCGATGGCTATAAAACTCGTAAGCATTCAGCTATTAGCAGTCAGCTATTCCTTTCCTTCGGAATGCTTCCCTACGGGATGCTACGCAAACAGCAATTAGTAATTATTTATTACTTCTTAGGTTTAGAAATGGGACTTTGGCAGTAAATTTTTATTCAAACTCAATTTCAAAGGTTGCTTTTACCTTCTCCAAAATTAATAGCTGTTAACGCAGTTCCTCCGATAGGAGGCTAGCTAATAGCTGACGGCTGTTTGCGCAGCATTCCGGAGGAAATGCTTACTAAAACTCAGATAACACAAGATTTTTCCTTCTTACTTCTGCTATACAACATACAAGAAATAACAGGTCTAAAAATCAATAAATTTTCTCATATTTTTATGGTTATACTGAAGCATTAATTGATGAGATTAACGGCGTAACTCATACAGTGCTTATTTGATAAATATCAAACAACGTAGTGGAATAACACACCTAATTTTGTGCGGGGCGATTATTGGGCATTTCAACAATTAATAATTAGAGTTTGCGCTTCACTAGTCTTTTAGTAGGGGTAGGAGACAGCTATACTGGAGACAGGAGACAACCCACCCGCGGGCCCCGACCGTGGAGGGGAAGACAGGAGGAACGGGGAATGAGCGAGGAGGTAGTCGGAAAAATTATCCCTCAATTTTTCTGCCATAATAATTCCAAAATACTAGCATGCATGAGCTTTTTCCATTCCAAAGCTGGTACTTTTTTTAACTCAAAAACGTTAAAGCCTTTATCTGTCAATACTTTGAGAATTAATCAGCAAGCCCTAATTAATTATTAATTATTACCTCTCCTTGAAAAGAAGAGGATTGACTAATCATGAAAAATTTTTCTTCTCTTGGTCGATTGGATATGGCTCCAAGACCTCGTCATCCCTCGACCGCTTGTTTCTCCTTGTAGAGCGACAGCTCGCGGCGCAGCCAAGAAGAGGCTTTAAACCTTAATTATTCGGTAACGCACTATCTCCAGCATATAGTAAAGTGTCAAACCGACAGTAATTCCAGAAATGGTAAGCATACTGTCATACACCCTATCTAATCTTTTTTACTACAACTATTGAATTATTGTGTGGTTATCTATCTCATAAAATACCAATCAAAAATAGGATTTACTCCCATATATTGAAAATAAAAAAGGGAAGATTGAAATAAATGTACTTCACTTTTACTTCTGCTCATTCCCTCTGTCTTATTACTTCAAATAAAGCCAATAAAATTAATCACAAAAAAGTGTATCCTTTGTGTAATTACCTGTAATAGGATTCCTACCTTTAGCTATTTTACATAACTCCTTTTGAGTATCTGCTCGTAAAAAAGCATCTGTAAAATCTGCTCCATCAATAATTGCACCACGGAATTGAGTATGAAAAGCAAAAGCACCCTCTAAAATAGCATTAGTCAAATTTGCTTTGTTAAAAATCGCGTTATCCAAAGTAGAGTAACTTAGATTAGCTCCTACTAAATTAGCTCCTTCTAAATGAGCGCCAAACAAACTAACACCACTTAAATTTGAATTACTGAAGTCACTTTTACGCAGAATTGATTTAGTAAATGAATCATCAGTTAAGTCTCGACCAGAAAAATCCACACCCACTAAAATTTGCTTGTTATACTCATCAGCTAGAGTGGGTGTCAGATTAGTAATTGTTAAGGCAATTATTGCCCCAATAGTAATGAGATATACTATTAGTGAAAAGACGAAGTTGACTAAAATTTGGGAAGTTTTTTGTTGTCTAAAATTCATACTAATTCTGTCTAATTTACTCCAGGCAGTCCATAACCATAATAAGAAGAATAAACTAAAATGAGCTTTTCTTCATCTGAGCAATCTGCTTCTTCCTCAAAAATTGACAGAGGTATCTTGGGAGAAGATTTAGTGGCAAAATGGTTAACTCAAGAAGGTTGGCAAATACTCCATCGACGGTGGCAATGTCGCTGGGGAGAGTTAGATATTATTGCCCTGAAAACATCTCCTTTAGAAGATAACCAAACTCAAAAATTTCCAATTCTGATATTTGTGGAGGTAAAAACTCGTAGTCGAGGTAACTGGGATAAAAATGGTTTACTGGCAGTTACAGAAGTAAAACAAGCAAAGTTGTGGCAAACCGCAGAAATATTTTTGAGCGATCGCCCAGAATTAGCAGATTGTTCTTGTAGATTCGATGTAGCTTTAGTCAAGTGTAATTATACTCAAAAAGATTATCCTCAATCGAAATTTCTATCATTAGAGGAGCAACTATCTAAGTTAACGATTAAGGTAGGACATTCCGTAGAATTAGCCGCTTATCAACTTGTCTTGCAAAATTATATCCCTTCTGCTTTTATTTCTACCTCTGACCTGGACTAAACTCATTTACAGTTTAATCAGGTATTTGGTGTTGTTGAATAACAGTATGATTTTTAGTATGAGTAGGGTTATAGCTACTAAACCTTTGCTTGCTTCATATCCAGAGCGATTAAAATTTGCTCTTCAACAATTAATTTGGATTTGCATCCTAACTTTCTTTTTTTATTTTTCTTTAGCTTTGATAGAACAAACCATTACTCTAAAAGTTTTTTTTAAACCCTGTAAAACCATTAAACCCTATCGATGATAAGTTTTTGGTTTACCAATATTTCACGATTGAATTAATTTAATTTAATTTAATTTAATTTAATTTAATTTAATTTAATTTAATTTAATTTAATTTGCTAAATTAACTGTCTTTAATAAGAAGACAATGATTCTTCCTATAAAACTTATAGCGGTTTTCACAAAGGTAGACTACAAAGCTTCTGCCTTCTGCCCTCTGCCTTTAAGTATAAATTCCGTGACTAATTTTTCATACCAGGTTTAAAACCGCATGGATCTCTTATTCTTTTGATATATTTGTAGGCTCGAATGAGAAGCCAAATTTAATGCAAATAGTTCTATTCCTAACTATGGCAAGGCTCTGAACTGTAGAATGCTATGCAAACGAGCAAAGTAAGTTAAATTATAAAGAATAAATTAAATGTGTCCTACTCTTGTTGTACCCATACTAATATGATTAACGTACAGGTACAAATTAAAGTAAGAGTAAAACTATAGCTCAACCTAAAGTTTCAGGACAATATCCTAAACCCTTGACAAATTGAGTACGGAATGCTTCTATTTCCTCTTGATTTGGTTGGCCATGAGATACGACTGCTACCTGATAGCGTCTCATAACACTCAAAGGTGATTGTCCAGTTTCTAAGCCCCACAACGCCATTCTGATACGGATATCAGGCTCATAAGGTATTCCTAATTCATTCATAAAAGCCCGAAAATCCCCATGTTGTTGAGGAGTCAAGTAGTGACTCATTTTGATTTTTACTACCCAGCCATCAATTTGATGAATCACAGTCATAAATTGAAGGGGTAGTTGATGAGTAATGCATAGGTATTCAACTACTCTCAGGCAGAGGCTAGTATTAGCTATAAAGTAAAGGTATTCCATCTCAATCTCACTATTACCGCTGAAAACTACTGCTTTTCCCTCGGTTTAACCTCTAAATCTTTTGCTACTACAGAGGAAAAATTAAAGGTAATGAAAAACTGTTGTAGGGAGCGGGGCGGATGTTGCCGCTTCCCAGTTAATAATATTAGGTGTATGTTCTAGAATGTCTAGAGTTTTGAACTAGACGATCAATCTGTTATTTTTCACTACAGATATATCTGCCCTACACTCTGAAAATTAATTCTGTACTTATATACTCTATATTTTCTCTCAATGTGTAGCATATCACTAGGGGAAAAGTACCCTAATTTCTCTGGGGGATTTTACCCAATTACGAGTTATATATAGATAATATGACTGAAGTAGATTGGTCTATTGATGCTTATGACTATGAACTTCCCCAAGAGCTAATTGCTCAAAATCCTGTTGTCCCCAGGGATAGTTCTCATTTAATGATTGTAGATTCACTTACACATCATAATTGTATTTTTAGAGATTTACCAGATTTACTCCAACCAGGGGACTTACTAGTTTTGAATAATACTCGTGTTATTCCTGCGAGGCTTTATGGCCGAAAAACTACTGGGGCTCAGGTAGAAATATTGTTGTTGAAACCAGTGGAAAATAATTGCTGGCTGGCTCTAGTAAAACCAGGTAAACGTTTTAGCAATGGTACAACAATTGAATTTGAGCCTAATTCATCTTTTGGTTTTGATTATAAGTTGCAGGCAACAGTATTGTCAACAGATAGAGAAACTGGTGGACGATTTTTACAATTTAACTTACCTCAAGGAATTTCGTTAATCAACTTGTTAGACCAATTTGGTCATGTGCCATTCCCACCTTATGTTACAGATTCACAGGCTCTCACAGAACAATATCAAACTGTATATGGTACAATTTCAGGAGCGGTCGCTGCCCCTACTGCTGGTTTACATTTTACTGATGAATTACTAGAGAAACTAAAACAAAAAAATATTAAACTAGCTTTCATCACATTGCACGTTGGTCTTGGTACATTTCGGCCAGTTGAGACTGAGGACATCACTAAGCATGATATGCACTACGAATGGCTTGAGGTATCACCATTAGTTGTAGACAAAATTAATCAAACAAAATCTCAAGGTGGACATATCATTGCAGTGGGAACAACAGTAGTTAGAGCTCTTGAGGGAGCAGCACTATCTAATCAGAATAATAATAGTAAGGAATTTTCTCTCTCACCATTTTCTGGTTATACCAATATATTTATTTATCCTGGCTACAAGTGGCAAATAGTAGAAGGTCTAATCACTAATTTTCATCTACCACGCTCCAGTTTGCTGATGCTTGTGAGTGCAATGATTGGTAGAAAACGCCTTTTAAGCTTATATCAGGAGGCGATCGCCAAAAAATATCGTTTTTATTCTTTTGGTGATGCGATGTTAATTTTGCCAAGTGCTAGGATAAATTAGTATAGTGGTTAAAGTATTTTGAGAATTGGACATTTTTTTCCCCAATTCTCCGATTAATTAATCTTCTTCCTCTTCTTCCTCAGCACTTGGATAGACAAAACTGTGGGAACGTTGAGTAAGAACTGATTTTCCTAAAGATAGCGCTTTCTGTGCCTCCAGCCTTGCTTTACGTTTCCACTGAGCTTTCCGCATCTTTGTCTTAGACTTTGAAGTTCTCTTCTTTGGTACAGCCATGAAAGTTATTGTATAGACATAGATATTTATAGACAGACTACTATAGTACCTTAATTTTAGTAACTATGGAAGACTTCTATATAAATATATTTGTAATGATTATTGGTTGGCAAAATTACAATTCATGGAAATCGTAAATTACAATTCCTGTCTCTGGATGGTTATCTACACTAACATAACCAGTTTTGAGCATTTCCTTGAGAGCTTCTTCTACTTCTAGAAAGCTAGATCCTGTTTCCATCACCCCCTGACTAACAGATAACTTTCCTCCTTTAGTGGAAGCTGACCTGAGTAAAGCCACCATTAACTGTTGACGGGTTTGTGGAGGAGAAGCTTTCATAGAGACCGCCCCATTCGATTGATATAGTGGCACTCCTTGGGATGAAGTATCTAACTTTGCTTTGACTTTAGCGTTGTGTTCTTCTACCATATTAGGAATTAAAAACAAATCAATAAATTGGCCTATTCCAAATAAACCCAATGTAAAGAGCCAAAGTAGACCGGTCAAAATTTTGCCATTGTATAAACGATGACATCCGCTAAAGCCTAGAAAGCCAGCTCCCCAAAATAGGTAACTATATCTTATACTATTCATTTAGTCCCAAAAATGATTTTTCTGAAATTAATGTACTGTTTTGCCTAGTTACTTAATTTTTGTTATGTGCACCTAGTATCATAAACACTCAACACAAATATAGTCTTATGTAGTTAAATATAGTCTTTGATCTCCAGAAATTTGGGCGACTATTGACATAATCTAACAATGTCTGTGATAATTGAAAATTATATATCCTCAAGAGTCAACGATCTGAGTTCAATAGGGTGAAATTCCACCGACTGACACGCTACCTCTAGACACATTAGAACCTACGTCCAGGCCTCTGTATTATGACCAAGTAGAAATTGAATCAGGGAGAAAATCATGCAAAGAGGAAAAGAAAAAGTAGTCCCAAATGCTCTTAGCTATGGGATATAGGGTGTTGTAGTTCACGAGTGTCAAGGTAACGCCTGCAAAATAAGGATATGTCATATTTGACTATATTTTTATGAACTATTATTACCATCTTAGCTTGACAGTCGAGAATCCTCACACCATGATTTTTAATTTGGTGTGAGATGAATCGACGGCTAACTGAGTAGGCTTGATGCCTGCGAGAGTTGACAATATTATTCCGGAGTATTTTGGTTTTAAATATATTTTTTTCAAGTAGAAATTGTTACTCCGCCACTGGAAGTGATAAAATAAAAGCCATTCAATAAAACATATTTCCAGTAAATAGCATTAATTTGTTCTGCAAATTCTTTTGGCAAGGGCAAATGGCATTCGCCCCTACAGATGGTGCTCTAAAAATCAATTTGCGTAAGTCCTGATATACATACTTTGCAATTCTTAACTAAAACTTTGCACTTCAGTCCCCTAGACCTTGCTAAACTATTAGCGTGGAAAATATAGTACTTTCTTGCTCATTCTCCAAACTGTAGACCATATAAATGGTGCAGATCAAAAAACAGAGCAGGAAGTTAAAGACATCTAAAAATACCCCACACTACCAGCCATAGATTCATAAATTCAGAAAACAACAAAACTTATGGTAGATTCTCTAAAAAAACCAGATTTTCAAGAAATGCGACCAGGGGTTAAAGTTCCTTCTAAAGAAACTATTCTAACCCCTAGATTCTACACAACAGATTTTGATAAGATGGCTAAAATGGACATCTCAGTCAATGAAGATGAATTGATAGCTATTCTAGAAGAATTTCGTACTGATTATAACCGCCATCATTTTGTTCGGGATGAAGAATTTGCCCAATCATGGGATCATATTGATGGGGATACTCGTAGGTTATTTGTTGAGTTTCTAGAACGTTCTTGTACGGCTGAATTTTCTGGTTTTTTACTCTATAAAGAATTGGGTCGTCGTCTCAAAAATAAAAGCCCTATTTTGGCTGAGTGTTTCAATTTAATGTCCAGAGATGAAGCTCGTCATGCAGGTTTTTTAAATAAGGCCATGTCAGATTTTAATCTATCATTAGATTTAGGATTTCTGACTAAAAGTCGTAAGTATACTTTCTTTGAGCCAAAGTTTATTTTTTACGCTACTTATCTATCGGAAAAAATTGGTTATTGGCGCTACATTACTATCTATCGTCATTTAGAAGCTCATCCAGAAGATAGAATTTATCCTATTTTCCGTTTCTTTGAAAATTGGTGTCAGGATGAAAATCGTCATGGAGATTTCTTTGATGCTATTATGAGGGCACAACCACAAATTTTAAATGACTGGCAAGCAAAATTGTGGTGTAGATTTTTCTTACTTTCTGTGTTCGCTACTATGTATTTGAATGACGTTCAAAGAGCTGATTTTTATGCTGCTATTGGTTTGAATGCTCGTGATTATGATAAGTATGTAATTGAGAAGACTAATGAAACTTCAGGACGTGTTTTTCCAATAATTTTGGATGTAGAAGATCCTCAGTTTTATGAAAGACTAGAAATTTGTGTTAAGAATAATGAAAAGTTAACAGCGATCGCTAATTCTAATAAGTCAGGTTTTGTGAAGCTTTTCCAGAAGTTACCTCTTTATCTGTCTAATGGTTGGCAGTTCCTGAAACTATATTTTATGAAGCCAATTGAAACTGCTACTATGCAAAGTTCTGTTCGCTAAAAAAGTCTTTAATAATTAATCTCGCTTGATAGCCTTGTGATATTTCCAAGGCTATTTTTTTATTTGTTTTATTTAAGAAAAGAGGGAGTAGGGATTAGGGGAGAAATAATGGATGATTTATGTACTATAGCAATGGGCGCTGGTATATTTACAAATTGCAGGAAAGGCCAAATAGCTAAAAGTCTTATATTATCGCCAATTTATTCCCCCTGTTGCCTTCCGGAGCTGTTGCCTGTTGCCTGCGCACAGCGCTATATAATTGACTATATTTTTGATTATTGGAGATGTCTAATATTAAATCCACTTAATTGGGTATACAGTACTTTTCATATTGATTAACCACATCGTCACAATCAAAACCCTTTAGGAACGTTCCATGGAACGTCCCTACTGTGGTCTACCGTGTAGGAAAACTGCTGTAAAACAATGTTTCATTTTCAATCAGAGCGTAAATCTTTCTAAATTTTCTTCCCTCTTGACTCCTGAGTCCTGACTCCTGACTCCTCCCTTGATATAACTCCTTAATTCAAGGACTCTAAAAAAGTCTGAACTTGACCATCTGGTCTCAAAACCAATCGAATTTTAGCAGTCTTGTCGCCCTCAATATTAGAGACAAAAGTTTCTTCCTCTAAAGGCATCTTTGTATTACCATAAAACTCAACTGATGCTAGACCAATTGGAGTTACCTTTTTCACCGAACCATCACCATTTAATAACAAACTATACTGCAAATTCCTATCTAAATCTGATGGTGGTTCCCAACTTTTTTCAAAATATTCTCTTACCTCTGCAACTTGGGGAATTCGATCAAATAATGTAGATTTCGGTTTTCTGCTAGCATTTTCACTAGGTTCAACCACAGATTCGCGATCGCGCAAAGCAACTGGTTCTACATCTTCCAAGGTCGGTAAATCAATTGCTCTAGGAACATTAACCGGAATACGACTCACATCTAAATAAGGTCTTACCCCACCTCCTCTATTAAGTGTTGGTGGCAAAGGTCGGTTTGGTGCGGGTGGTATTTGCAAATTTGGGGGTGGTTGCACAGGAGGTCTGGGTTGTACTGACGCGCCATAGTTAGGTATTGCTGGAGGAGGAATTGGTGGTGGTGCTGTTGGTGGTGCTGGAGGAACTGGTGGGAGTATTGTTGGTGGTGTCGGAATAACTACTGTTGTAGCATTTCCCTGATTTTGAGGAGGACGAGAAAAATCATTCAGAGGTGGTGGCAAGTTATTAGGAGCGGGTGGGGCGGGGTTTTGTCTAGGAAACAGAGGAGATGGTGTGGGAATTGGAGATGGTCTAGTAATTGTTGGTGTTGGTAGATTTGTTGGTGGTGTTGGTAATGGTGATAGAGTTACTGTTGGTGTTGGTATTGGTGTTGGTAAATTTGTTGGTGCTGGAAGGGGCGAATTACTGCTTGGTGGAGAAGCAATAATATTAGGCTCATTTTGTGGTTTGCGACTAATTGCGTAGCGGTCGTATAATTTAATGGCACTAGCTGTTAGACCAGCGCTGATGATAATTAGTATTGCACTACGCAACCATTCAGGAAGAGGTGTAACTTCACTTTCAGACTTAAACTGAGGCAATGTCTGTATATCTGTTTCACATTCATCTAGAGCGATCGCCAGGTCAAATAGTTGCAGCATACTCATGGTAATGAAACTTCCTGACTCTTTAGTTGCTAGAGACCCCAAAAATAGATCGTGGTTTAATAAGTCTCGTGGTTGTAGATAAATACTTTGACCGTTTATTGGAGGTGGGTAATTAGGTATGGAAAGTTTGGCATCAGCAACTTCGGTGGTCTCTTCCTGAATTTTTGTTTGTGAGTTTGACTCTGTTGCAGTGCTATTGTTTTCTTCTCCTTTCTTTTCATTGTCTAGAGGTAATTCTGGAGACTTACTGAGGAATTCTTGTACATAAGTGGTAACAACTTTGTGGAGAGTGTCTAATTCACTGCGACCACCCCTCAGCGTAATATGCTCTGTTTCTGATACCCTGGGGTCGTCAAAACTAAGGCTAAAGCGTTGTTTTCTGGGAATACCGATCCATTTTAAGGCCGCTAAACCTCTAGCTGTAAATTTTAATGTACAAGTTGGGGGAGTATAACTTCGTGAAGGCATTGGAAAACTTTTGATTGAAGAAGGAAGAAGGAAGAAGGAAGAAGGAAGAATTACTGATGGATAGTAAACGACCGACCGCGTGTATGTCTGATCGCCCCAAATAATTTTAAGTACCCCCTGTAAAGTGGTGTATTAAACTCGCCACAGAAAAGATTAAATTATGTTAATCTACAGCTTTAACAGTAATTTCCTCATAGTTCATAAAAATATAGTCACATAGAGACATATCCTTATTTTGCAGGAGTTATCCTGACGCTCGTGTTAGCGCAGCTCCTCCGGAGGAGGCACTACAACACCCTCGCTTCCCATAGTCAAAGACAAAAGGGAGCTGCTTTTTTTATAATGTTCAGGGAACCATTAACATCAGCATTGATTAATCCTTTGCTGGCGATACGATACAAACCTCTTTTCACTCTTTTTCCTGAAAAGGTGACATTATTTTTCTCACCTCCAGTTAAGATATTTGACATAAACATAATTTAACTATATAGACTATATTTATGTATAACTTTTATTATACCAATTTAATTCCAATTTAATTATAGTTGAGTTATGTAGAGTAGTAAGTAGCCAAGAGGTTAAGATATCATCATATAACTTTTTTAATTTAAATTTAGTATACAGGGATAAATTTTATCTAAAAAAATCAAAAGAGAATTAAGGTATGAAACAGTTTAAACTCTCTGAAGTTTACCATTTACTTAATCATTACTTAATTCTCTACCATGCTGAAAACTTTTTCAATCAATTAATTAATTTTTGAATTTTTTGTTAAATCGGTATTTTGAGTTCTGCTCAAGCATTTTACTTCATACTAAAATTCTAGTATGGTTTTGGGTTCTAAAATTTCAGACTGGACCAAAGACGACTGCACCCTTGAGGAGCACTATAAAATAATAAATCCACTAATAACTTTAGACCTAATTTTTCTGGGTTATCGTGGGAAGTATTTTCAGAATATATGTGATATTGTTTATATGCTTTTTCAAATTTATCAAGATATTCTCTTAATAAAGTAACTGATTGAGGTTTAGTCTTTTGAGCAGCCACTTGCTCCATTAATGCTACTGCACGACGAATTAATGCTTGGTTTTGTTTTGCCAAGTGACATATAACTAGGATGAAAGATTTCGCTTCCTCTGTTTTCAGAGGTTGGTTTGCCGACATTCCCCGTTTTTCATCTACCACTAAAGTCAGTTCATCAGCTAACTTGGGAGGTATATTCAATTTACTGGCTACTCGCAATATGCTGTCTGAATTAATTCCTGTTAAAACATTTAGGGCTAATAATTCCATGTCCAATTTTGTTCTAATCTGGTTTGACCGATTTTTTTTGGCCACGGTTTGCTGGGTATTATCTTGTCTCGAAGGCAGTATGAAGACTGAGGTATTGCCAGGAGCAGCAGATGTTACCATATTATAGACCTCTTAAAAATTTATTTATTACAAGCACGTCTATTGTAGTCGTACTTTGCTAAATTGTGTCTACTATTAGGAAAACTTTATTTGACGAAATATTTATTTACTAATATTTTTTTCAAAAAATTATTGTTTAATTTCTGAATCAATTAATTAGAGTTTGCGCTTCACTAGTCTTTTAGTAGGGGAAGGAGATAGGAGACAGGAGACAGGAGACAGGAGACAGGAGACAGGAGACAGGAGACAGGAGACAGGAGACAGGAGTAACAATTGTCAATTTGGGATTTTTCTGCCCAACTATGTGCCTAAAATACGCTCCTAGCATGAGCGTTTTAGACGTGATACCAGGCACTTTTTCAAGACTCCAAAAAGGCTAAACTCTTTATATGTCAATACTTTGTTCTTTAATCAACAAGTCCTAATTAAGTATAATATCATGTCCGGATCATCAAAAAACCTTTTGGACGAAATATTGATTTACCAATTTTTTTTTCAAAAAAATATTGTTTAATTTCTGAATCAATTAATAAGTATGATTTTGGCATTCAAACCATTATTCCGTAAAACTTTTAATAGTTGATCTGCCTCAAGACGACTACGAAAAGCTCCAGCTTGCATGACTGAATTACCATTAATATTCGTATTAAAAGCATCTGGTACAAGCGATCGCAACTTATAGGTCTGAGCAGCATTATTGACATTAACAACTACTCGATAACGTAGACCCAAGGCCGCAGCACGACTTTGAGAATTACGACGTAAGGATAGTCTTGGCATTGGGTTAGGATTAGGATTTTGATTTCTGCCAATACCGGGAGGGACATAACCACCACGACCAAGGGGTATATTTGCGCTTGGTACAGATAGTAAACCAGGAGATGCAACTGGAGTAGTGGGTTCAAAACTTGGTCTAGTGTTCCTTGGAGGTAAATTTCGCCATCTTTCTAAAGTTCTGCTCCGTGACTCTGGTGGCGATACTGGTATTTCAATTGCTCGTGTATTCTGATAATTAGGATTAGTTTGTAGTAGTCTTTGTAAATTTCCTTGACGACTTGTTGTCTGGTAGGAATTTCCCCTAGACCTTGGGGTTTCTGGTTTTGGTACGGGAATAATAATTGTTGTAGAATTTCCCGGTCTTTGTCGTGAAATAATATTATCAGAACTGTTCTGCTCCTGTAATTTTTCTGCTGAAGCTGAAATATTTGGTTTCTGTGGCGTTGTCTGAATTTCTGGTTCACTAGAAGCAGTTTCCATAACTTGCTCTTCCTGGACAGACTCTGTTTCTGGATTTACTGTAGGAGTAGTTATAATATTCGGCAAAGGAGCAACTCGTGGGGGTGGAGCAATTTTCCCAGCAATATCAATACTGCCATAATTACGACCGCCTCCTAAAGAATTTCCATAAGCAGGAAGAGTTTGACCTTTTACTGCATGATAAATATTATACCGAATGTTATTACGAATAGTATTACGACCAGGTTCTTGAGAGTTACCCAGATCCGGTAATGATTGAGCGATCGCTGCTACTCCATCCTGTCTATTACCCTCAATATAATTACCCCGCAAAATTGGGCGTGCATTTCCTTGAATAATAATCCCACTTTGATTTTCTATCAGACGGTTTCCCACTACTTTTGGAGCAGCATCATCAGATATTTTCATTCCAATACCAGTATTTTGAAACGAATTGTCTCTAATTTCTGGCTGAGAGTTATGATAAATTTCGATACCACTTACCCCATTGTCATAGAAATTATTTTCCTGAATAATTGCTGTATTACTACCCGCTACAGAAATGCCATTTACAGTATTACCAGTAAAAGTATTTTTACTAATAACACAACCACTAGATTCTATCCATAAACCATAACCTTGAAGATTAGGATTTATAACTGTTACGCCACTTAAATTAGATTCATTAGCAGCTACTATTGTAATATTTTTCTGATTTAAAGTCGGACTATTAAAATTACCTCCACCTTGAATCAAAACATTTTTTCCACGGTTAAAATAGTTGCCTTTAATGGTAATTTTTGGCTGCAAAATTAAAGGAAATTTTTCACCTGTTTGTCTATTGTAAGTTCCGGGAGCAAGTAAAATTTGTGTGTGAGGTTGAGAAATTTTCAAAGCATAAGTAATAGTTTTCAAAGGAGCGGTTTTAGTACCATCTCCAGAGTCACTACCAACAGATGAACTAACATAAAGTACATTTATTTGAGAATTAGCTTGAGTTTCTAGGGATTTGGCCACTTGTTGTGCAAATGGTACTGCCAAACTTGCAGAAGTAAATACCCCTAGTAGTGCAGTGGCTAAAATAGGTGATAAAAAGTTGATTTTACGCAGTAAATTTGTTTGATTATTTTCCTGCGAAAAAAGGATAAATATTTGTTTCACGGCTTTCCTCCTAGGAAACTGTGACAGACAATTTAGTTATTATATTTTGTCAAGTACCTCTTATTATAGGTGTTTTGAAGAAATCTTTTAATTTTTGTAAAGAGAGGTTGATTGTTAAGGATAATGGATAAGTCTGACTAGAATTAGCAAAGCTCATTTTGATAGAGATGAATGGAACTTTGCAATTACCCGAAAATATTTGCTGTTGCCAATAATTTTGTTATTTAAAAAGTCTATTTTTCCTGGCGTTCGATACTATTTAGGATTAAGCATTTAGTTAAGGTTGTTGTACATTTCAACTTCGATAAAACCATTACCCCTATTTAAAATTATTCGTCAGTTTTAGAGTTGATGAAGTACAAAGTTTTACACTCTTAGGGAATAGGGGTTAGTATTAAACTGTACCTCACTATTCTGAAAATGCTGTAATTATCCTTCATTTATGGATATAGCGTTTCTCAAAGAGCGTGAGACATACCTATCTTTTACTGTAAGCATTCAGCAGTCAGCTATCAGCTATCAGCTATTTATTTTAGTTTTAGATAAAGGCTTTATTAATTAAGTCAAAATTACCGAATTATTAATTATTAATAATTAAATAATTCTGGTTTAAAGCCTACCCTTTTAAGGGAAAAAAAAGCGGTCGTTTGCGGAGCAGTCCGTTAGGATGGGATGGCGAGGTCTCCTCGCCATATCCATGAGACCAAGAGAAGAAATAATATCTCTTGAGATTCAATCAAGAACGGTTTTAACCAGAGGTAATTATCAATTATCCATTATCAATTAATGAAATCTTACTACAAAAGCCAACTTTAAAGGCTATATTCATTTAGAGCAAGTCTTTAAAGTTGGTATATTATTGCTGATAGCTGACGACTAATAGCTGTTTGCGCAGCATTCCACAGGAAATACTTACCTTTTACCTTTGTTTCTATTCTATTGCCTATTCCCAGATCCCAGATGCGGTGTTCCCTGTTCCCTAAAACAAACCAATGCACTTACCTCATGCTTTTTGGGAATTACTATATGCTCTTGTTGATTGTGAAAGTTAGTATTATCCAATCATATCATCACTATTTGTGTTCCTTTTTTTGCTAGTCATTCTTGATTATTTCCAGCTTCTATCCATTCATTAGCTATCGAGCAAAAAAAGTTAATATTTCATAGAAATTAGAAATTATTGGAGTAGCTTTGATTGATAAATTAAGCAAATTATTTCTTGTCTAAATGGCTTATACCTCCCATGAAATTTATTTGAGAAATCCCTAGTAATTGCCAAAATTAAATCTTTTTACTTTCCTTTTTCCTTCCCTTTTTTATATTTCTATTTTTTTTTAGCGATCGCTATAGAAATATCTAGTTAACCTAACAAAAATTTGCAGCCCTAAAGTAAAAACTTATCTAAAATATGGCCTAACTATTTTGACCAAAAAATCAGGTCTCAAGCCTCCCCTTTCAAGTGGATGAAAAAAAATAAACTTCAGTATTTCAAGCCTCTGGCAACAGCTGCGAGGTACTGATAACTGATAACTGATAACTGATAACTGAAATGACCTTGGTCCTACAGTTGTAATCCTGATAGCTAAACTATTTCAGAAATTATTTGAACAATAATTAAATTCTGTATTGCAGGCAATATTATACTATAAAACGGTCTATATTAATAGCAAAATTTATCATAGTCTGCCCCTCCCTATTTGAGAGAGCAAGATTATAGTCATGTTGACAATAAGGATTAAAATTTATAGGGTAATTATTATGAACGATAAGTATAATTGGGGTCAAAATGTACAGCCAGGGGTTCGCCGAATTTTGGATGCTAACCTAGATCGGGCCAGAGAAGGTTTAAGAATTATAGAAGAATGGTGTAGATTTGGCCTCAATAGTATACATTGGGCTAATGAATGTAAACAACTACGTCAAGAGATTGGAAGTTGGCATAGTACAGAATTAAGAATGTCCCGAAATACTCCTGGCGATCCAGGCACAGAATTGACTCATCCAAAGGAAGAGGAACGCTCAGATGTTCAACAACTGCTACAAGTTAACTTCTGTCGCTTAGAAGAAGCACTACGAGTTTTAGAAGAATACGGCAAAATTTATAATTCTCAGATGGGTTCCGCTTGTAAACAAATGCGTTATCGAGTTTACACTATAGAAAGTGGACTTCTCGCCTATAACAGGCATCAGCAATTACAAAACTCCTACCTTTATCTAGTTACCTCACCCAACGATAAATTAATCAATATAGTAGAAGCAGCTCTTCAGGGAGGATTAACTCTTGTCCAATACCGCAATAAAACAGCAGACGATATAACAAGATTGACAGAAGCTCAAAAACTCTCTCAACTCTGCCATCGCTACGGCGCTCTATTTATTGTTAATGACCGAGTAGACCTGGCGATCGCTGTGGATGCAGATGGAGTTCATCTTGGACAGGATGATATACCAATTAAGCTTGCTAGACAACTGCTTGGCCCTCAAAAACTTGTAGGTCGTTCCACTACAAACCCAGAAGAAATGAAGGGAGCAATTGAAGAAGAAGCGGACTATATCGGAGTAGGGCCAGTATATGAAACTCCTACTAAGTTAGATAAACCAGCAGCAGGTTTAGAATACATTAGTTATGCTGTGAATAATTGTACTATTCCTTGGTTTGCCATTGGTGGAATTGATATGCAAAATTGTGATGAAGTTCTATCTTCTGGTGCAGAGCGTTTATCTGTAGTTAGGGCAATTATGCAGGCAGAGCAACCAACTTTAGTAACTCAATATTTTCTTTCTCAACTAAATCGCTATCAAGCCCTACGCTCTCACAATATATTACCGGAAAAAATCTAAATATTACTAGAATGTCAAGTCAAATTACGCTCAAAGTTAATGGAGAAACCCATACTTGTTTACCTCATATACTTTTACCTAATTTTCTCGAACAGTTGGGGCTAAACCCTCGGTTAGTAGCTGTGGAATATAATGGTGAAATTTTACATAGACAATTTTGGGACAAAACTGAAATACAAGCAGGGGACAACTTGGAAATAGTTACTATTGTGGGAGGAGGTGTTGAATGAAGTCAGAAGTCAGAAGTCAGAAGTTAGAAGTTAGAAGTTAGATTTGATAGGCTAAAAATGGGGACTTATATTTATATATGGTTATAAGTAGTGGTGTACAAGTAGTGATTTTTGTAGTTTTGTTTCTGGCAGTGACAGGGATTTAATTATAAATATCGCTACATCTACAAGACTATCTGATTATAGTAACTAAAAACTATAGTGCTATATATTTTAAGACTTGGGCAAATATACTGGACTAAAAAATAAAGAAAATTCCGTATTTCAAGCCTCCTACCTACTTTAGTAGGAGGTACTATTAACTGATAAATGAAATAACCTCGACTACATAATTTTTGATTCTTGATATTTTGTGATTCAAGTACGGATATCCCAATAATTAAACACCAAGCTTTGATTGCAAAGTCTAGAAAGAAAGCTATACATTAAAGAAAGAAGTATAAAAATAATAACAATTATTTATGAATAAAAAATTGCTTTCACAGATCGTAAAATCTGTCTTTGCCATCGCGCTAGTACTTACTTTAGCTTTTAGTCAAGTTGATGCAGCTTTTGCCGCTCGGAGTGGAGGTCGCATTGGCGGTGGATCATTTAGAATGCCCAGTCGCAGTTATACATCACCTACCCGTAGTCCTGGAGGTGGTTACTATCCTAGAGGAGGTATTGGTTTCCCATTTTTATTACCTTTCTTTGGTTTCGGTGGGTTTGGTAGTCTGTTTACAATTTTGATTTTTATTGCGATCGCTAATTTCTTAGTTAGTAGTTTCCGAAGAGTAACTCAGGGAGATGAGTTTGAAAGCTATAGTAATAATCCTACAGTTTCTGTTGCTAGTGTACAAGTTGGTTTATTGGCAGAAGGTCGCAGTTTACAAACAGACCTTGATAGAATAGCGGAAAATGCTGATACTGGTTCTGCTGCGGGTAGAGCGCAAGTTCTCCAAGAAGCTACATTATCTTTGTTGCGCCACCCTGAATATTGGGCTTATGGATCTGCCCAAAGCGAACAAGCAAAGCTAGACTCGGCAGAAGCAAAGTTTAATCAGTATGCTTTGACTGAACGCAGTAAGTTTTCTGAGGAGACTCTTTCTAATTATAATAATCAATTAATTGATAAAGACACTCAAACTTCTCTGCCAGTTAGTGAAACTGATGGTGAGTTGGTAACTCAGGGAACTGAAGCACCAGGGGAATATATTGTGGTTACTGTTGTTGTTGGTACTCAAGGTAAATTACAGTTGCCAGTTATTAATAGTACAGAAGATGTAAAACGTGCTTTAAGTCAAATGGGTACTATTTCTAGCGAGCAGTTATTAGCTGTTGAAGTTTTATGGACACCTCAAGCAAGTGGCGATACTTTGACTTCTGAGGATATGGTTGCTGAGTATCCAAATCTTAAATTGGTTTAAAGAAGGAAGAAGGAAGGAGGAAGAAGGAAGGAGGAAGTTGTGATGATTTTGGTTACGGTATAGCCAGTGGGAGCATCTTGCTCCCGTTGTGAGTTTTGCTTGTCTCCATTTACCCAAGAATACCAATTAGTGTACTTTTTGTTAAAATGTAATGTTCTCCATCCTTAATTTATGTAAGGGTGGGGAATATTTATTTTTGATTTTTAATATATTGCTGATTGACTCGAAGAATGAAAGGGGTAAAACTTTTCAAGTTCCTGGTATGTAAAAGTTGTTTAATCGACAAAATTTTCTGATTTCTAGTAGATGCGATGGAATTTATAGTAATATCATGTTCGGAATTTATCAATATTTGATTGTTGTTTAATATTAGTAGCGTAGCCAGGATATTTTAGGCCAATATTATTGTCTAAAATATAATCTGAATAGTTATTATATGTAAGCATTCAGCCGTCAGCCATCAGCTATCAGCTATTGCTTTTAATTTAGGATAAAAGCTTTATTAATTGTCTTACTACAAAAGTTGGCTCCCTTGCCCTTAAAGTCTATTTTAATTTAAACACTTTCCTATATATATGAGAGAGTCTTGTTGCTGATAGCTGACAGCTAATAGCTGAATGCTTACTATTATTTCACAAATTAACTATTAGCTATCTCAGGGTCGCATCTGGTAAAAAATATCCTCAAACTTAAAATTTGAATCAATAAGTTTGAGGTAATTATAACTCGTACACAGATGCAATAAAGAATTAGTGATGAAGAACTGCAACCAAGCAATTAATTCCAGAGAATACAAATTAATTCTCAACATTAATCAATTTTATGACCGTACTCATACTGTAGAAAGATTTGGCAATTTAGTTGAGTCATTGACACAACAGTTTAAAGGAAAAGCTATTAGCCAAAAAACTGAAGAAAAATATCGACAAGTTTATTACTTAGATACACCAAATTTTGATTTACGTCATCATGGTTTTATCCTGAGAATTAGGCGAGAAAAAAAATATAATCAACCGAAATATCAGATAACTCTCAAACATCGTGAGTCAGACCGCTATTTGTCAGCTTCACAGGATTTGTCGGCAACAAAACCAGGTAAGACTAAGTTTGAAGAAGATATAATTCCGCCATTTCAAAGCAAGTTTTCTCAGTCAATATCTGTAACTAAAGACCGGCAGCCTAACTTTGAAAATATTAAACAGGTTGCAAAATTATTTCCTGGTTTAAAAGCTCTTGACATTACCGAACAAACTTCAATTGAGTTAGTCAATAATTTTCGGGCTTTTGAAGTGGTAAAGAAACTAGGAAATTTACAATTTGGAGACAAACATATTGTGAAAACCGATCTAAGTTTCTGGTATTTAAATACAACAGATAATTTACCGTTAATTGCAGAATTTTCACTTAAATATCGTCTACCTAAAAAATTGTTAGAATCTCCAAAAAAATTAGAACAATTTCCTATGCCAATGATTCAAGGGACAAATTATTTGTTTAAAGCTTTGCAACAACAATGGGAATGGATAAATTTTCATCCTATGACTAAAACTGCTTATGTTTATGGCGAAGGAAATCAATTTCAAAATATGTTTTTGGCAGAAAAAAAATCTCTTTTGGCTGCTTAATGTAGTAGGGTGCTGTTAGCGACAGGGTAACTGAGCAAAACTCAACGGTGCTTCATTAATTGATAATTGATAATTGATAATTACCTCTGGTTAAAACCTTTCTTGATTGAATATAAGGAGATATTATTTATTCTCTTGGTTGATTGGATATGGCGAGGAGACCTCGCCATCCCTCAACCGCTTTTTTTCCCCTTAAAAGGGGAGGCTTTAAACCTGAATTATTTAATTATTAATTATTAATAATTAGGTAATACTATACTCCACTTCATTCCACTCACACACCCTACTACTAATAAAGAGGTAATATAAAGTAGTGAATTTTTATTGATATTGTTCCCAAGTTTCATCCTTTAATTTTTCGGCTAAATCTGTAACATCATTCACACTACCAATATAAAAGTATCTTTTACTGCTTTGCATACCCCCAGGAGTAGTCTTAAGAAAATTAGTCGGATGTAAATCAGCTAATAAAAATACTCTTGCTGGATACCATGAATTATCAATATAACTACGACGATTTCTAGCAATTTCAACTAATTCTTCGTCCGATTTATCAACGTTTTTCCACTTAATAGAAAATTCATCTTCTGACTCAATATCCACAACTGCTTCAATCTTAGCTACCCGGTCTACTTGTTTATTTCTATAGACTCCAAAGTACAAACTGCGACGATGACTATACTGACCACCTTTTGCTGTACAAACATATATATTATGGTTAATAACATCATCATAAGTTCCAGCACAATTCACAACATCTAGACGATATTTCCAAGAAGGTAACAAATTTTCTTCATCAAAATACTCTTCTAAGTCGGCGATCGCATCGCCTAGACTTTTTGATAAACCTTCCACTTTTATTGACTCTAGAAAATATTCAAAACTAATAGGTAAAAATAAAATTTTATCTGCTTCAGCAATCTTTTTAACATTGGAAAAAGCCGGAACATTAGGTTCATCTTGTTCATAGTTAGCAAGAGCAATAAGAACTTTTGTACCTTGCTTTTGCTTGAGGTTTTCTAGATGACGTAATAATTGTCCTTCATCAAAATTATTTCCCCTTTTAGTTTCAATAAAAATAGGTAAGCATTCAGCTATTAGCAGTCAGCTATCAGCAATTAGTAATGAATAATTACTTCTCAGGTTTAGAAATGGGACTTTAGCAGTAAATTTTTATTCTTTCTCAATTTCAAAGGTTGTTTTTACCTTCTACAAAATTAATAGCTGATAGCTAATAGCTGACGGCTGAATACTTACAAAAATAGAGAAAGGTTCTTGAGTAATTTCTCCATCAGGAGTGCTTTGTTTTCTTCTTACTTGTTGAGTGAATTTGACTCCAACTTTTCCAGATAAACCTTCACCTAATAGTTTACTCAAAACTTCCGATAAAAATTTAGGATTTTCTTCATAAAGCATTTTGAGAATCAGGAGACAATGGTTTGTAGTCTGATTTTCTCTTTGAGAATAGGAGGGAAAGAGGCGAATATTTCGGCTCATTTGAAATCAATATTTTGACGAATTCCATAATTGTTTAGCACTATAGCACTTTAATTCTGTCTCCTGACTCCTTCTTCAAATTCTCTCTTCAGTCAAAAATCACTCAGATTTTTCTGAAAAGTTGCGTCACAATATAGAGAGAGTATAAATTACTAGACACTTGATTATTTTTGATAAATATGGTAATGGAGCAACTTTCCCAAAATTCTCTATCTGAAACAACTGTCAAACCAAAATTAGATTACGATTTAGTTATCGTCGGTGGGGGTATCGCTGGCACTGCTCTTGCTTGTGCTTTGAAAAATTCTGGCTTAAAAGTGGCATTAATTGAAAGTCAACCTAAATCTGTAGTTGCAGCTAGAAAACTTGCTTATAATCTCTCCTTAACATCTGGCAGAATATTAGATGGCATCGGAGTTTGGCAACAAATTTTGCCTAACATCACTACATATCGGCAAATTAGTCTTTCTGATGGTAATTATCCCCGTACTGTCCAATTTTATCCTGATGATTTGGCTATTACTGGTAAAAGGCCAACTTTAAAGGAGGGATTGGGTTATGTGGGAGAACATCAGGTGATGCTGACGGCAATGCAGGAATTTTTGGCAGACTGTGAACAACTTACTTGGTTATGTCCAGCGGAAGTTTTGCGGGTAGATTATAAATCGGATTTTGTGGAAGTTGAGCTAAAGCAGAAGGATACAGACAGTTTGTCTGGTGAAAATGAAAGTTTGACTGTCCGCTCTCGGTTGGTGGTAGGAGCAGATGGGGCGAGGTCTCCTATTCGTGAAGCTGCTAATATCGGTACTCATGGTTGGAAGTATTGGCAGTCTTGTGTAGCAATGACAATTAAAACTGAAAGGTCTCACAATAATATTGCTTTTGAGAGATTTTGGCCGAGTGGCCCGATGGGGGTTTTACCCTTGCCGGGAAATCGCTGTCAGGTTGTGTGGACTGCTCCTCATGCTGAGGCGAAGGCGTTGCAGGAGTTGGATAAACAGGAATTTTTGGCCAAGTTGGAGTATCGTACTGCTGGAAAGTTGGGTAAGTTGGAGTTGTTGAGCGATCGCTATGTTTTTCCGGTACAGTTGATGCAGAGTGATCGTTATGTTGAACACCGTTTAGCTTTAATTGGGGATGCTGCTCATTGTTGTCATCCTGTGGGTGGTCAAGGTTTGAATATGGGTATTCGGGATGTAGGAGCGATCGCTGAAATTATTAAATCTGCTCATCAGCAAGGTGAGGATATTGGAGATATTGGGGTATTGAAGCGTTATGAAAGTTGGCGCAGAAAGGAGAATTTCGTAATTTTAGGGGTTACTGATTTTCTGGATAGAATGTTTTCTGCTAGTGTGTTGCCTATAGTGGCGGTTCGTCGTTTAGGTTTGTGGGGTATGGGAATAGTTCCGATATTTAAGTCTTTGTCTTTGCGGGTGATGACTGGTTTATTTGGTCGTCATCCAGAGTTAGCTCATACCGTTTCACAGAAGTTATAAGTCGTAGGGGCGAATGGCATTCGCCCGCGCAAAAGTCAAAAGTCGTAGGGGTGAATGGCATTCGCCCGCGCAAAAGTCAAAAGTCGTAGGGGCGAATGGCATTCGCCCGCGCAAAAGTCAAAAGTAAGATTTTATCGGCTCAAAACTTTGATGCTACAGTAATTTATCGAAGTTATTTAACATTTAAAATTTGTGAAACCTTTAAAGTGAATTAGTATCAGATTTTGTCTGTTAAGTAGAGGAGTCAGGAGTCAGGAGGGAAAGAAGCAACAGGAGAAGAAATTTTTCGTTATAGTAGTCGCAATTACTGTTAGGAAATATTAAAAAATTAAAACTCAGACAACCCAAATTTCTTCCTTCTGCTCTATCTACTCTTATAAAAATGCACCATCACCAAAAAATGCTTCCATCTCCCCCACTCCAATAATCTAACTTCTTCCTTCTTCTTTATTCCTTCTTCCTTCTTCAATTTAAAACTTTTCTAATTCAGCAATAACTCTCATAAATTCTTGCTTGAGATAATTATCATCTTCATAACAAGAAAGCAAAGAATGATAAAACCAAAGAGTTTTTTCTTTACCCCCACGAAAGCGCTGCCAAACTATTTCTCCTTCCTGACGTAGTGCAGCTAATAAGTCTCTGCCATTATGTAGTTTATCAGCAAGAGAAATACGTTTTACAGATTGAGAACCATGACGAATTTGCTCAATATAACGTAATTTTCGCTCCTCCCAAGGTGGTTTAGGAATAGTCTCGGACTCCGTACAACCATCAATAATATTCACCACTGTTTCACCAAATAATTCCAGGATATGCTGACGAGTTGCCATACCTCCCCTATCTTCCACCGCATCATGTAATAAAGCAGCGATCGCTTCATCTTCGTTCCCTCCATTTTCTAGTACTAAAGCTGTTACACTCAACAAATGAGCAATATAGGGTGTACATCCATCTTTGCGTAACTGTTGAGAATGTAATTGGTGAGCATATACTAATGCTTGTTCAAATTTTTCTGTAAGTTTCGTTGTTGTCATTTCAGTTATCAGTTATCAGTTGTCATATTTTTTTCCTCTTCCCTATTCCTTATTCCTTATTTTGTGACTGTAGTAATGTTCAATTGCATTTATATGACTATTCTCATTCCCATTAAAGTTCTGCTAATGAACTTACTTTGTGGTTAAATTACCTGAAAATTGCTGTAATTGTACCATATTTCGGGCAAAACTTAAGATGCGTTTACCCAGGTCTGATACCACCACCTACTTTGTGTCGTTATACTCACGGGGTAAAAATGTAGCTGAAAGCTATATATAGAGGTGGGTTTATCAAATAACCTGAAGAATACTTCAACTAAAAGAGAACTATTATTGAGAATAGATGGGGGTGTGGTGCGATACTGCTGACGCAACGCGGAGCGAACGCACCACACCCCCCACACTAGGTTGATTATTTATTTAAATAAATTTGAAAACAGTTAAAAATATGAGAAAAAAGGTTTGATAATTATAAATAAAAAAGAATAAAAAGTGAATATATTAGGGTTTTATCAAGACCATATAGAACAAAAATTGACGGCAAACTCAAGTAGCAACATTACAAATATTATTATATTTAATATCAGTATATAAAACTGTACAAATATCAAAATTAACAAGCTTATTTCCGATGCCAATCCAATCAGAAAGTAAGCGCAAACATATACAAAGATTTTTAACCCTCAAGGAATTAAGTTTACCTATATTTTGGTTTCCTTTGGTAAGAATTATGGTAGAGGAAGTATTCAGTTTTACTTCTGAATTAATATTAATTATAGATAGAACTCAATGGCAAAATACTAATATATTAATGATTAGTGTAGCCTGGAAAAAAAGAGCATTACCCATATATTGGAAGATTTTAGATCATAAAGGGGCTAGTAATTTAATAGAACAGCAGGCAGTAATTCGTCCTGTATTAAGATTATTAAAAAGGTATAAAATTATGATCACAGCAGATAGAGAATTCCACAGTATATTTCTATCCCATTGGTTAAAAAAATCTCATAAAAATCAGGTTTACTTTGTCTTAATACAGCGAAAATCTACCTCAATCAAACAAGGTAAAAAATATTGTCAACTCTCAGAATTAAAAGTAAAAGTCGGTACAGCTAAACTATTATTAAATCAAAAAATTACTAAAATCAATAAGGTGGGAACATATAATTTACTTGTATATAAAAAACAGAAAGATATCGACAACTATGTTTCATAAAAATGGTATATTTTGACTAATTTATCATCGATTGAGAAAGTGAGAAAAGTATGTAGTCTTTTATGGTCTAAATATGTCGTTAAAGCTATATGAAAATGGCTCTTATTGTCAGCCGTAATTGTCTAACGATTGATTCAACTACCAGGAGCGTTTAATACTGAGATTGGCACAGCTTTTAAAGACTTAATTGATCAAGAATTTGAGCATTTTAACACCTAAAACCTACGACCTTTGAATCCGATAAATTCGATTATTTATCTCTTCAGTAAACAACAAACTACCATCTGGCAAAACCTCTAAACCAGTCGGACGACCCCAAGTAGTTTCCTCTGAAATATCCAGAAAACCTGTTAAAAAGTCTCGATATTCTCCAGTCGAATTACCATTTTCATCAAAGGGTACAAAAACTAATTTATAACCTGTGGGTTCCTGACGATTCCAACTACCTCGAAATGCCACAAATGCTCCATTTTGATATTCTTCTGGGAAAGTTTCACCATCATAAAATTGCAGTCCTAAAGGAGCAGAATGAGCTTGAAATAATACATCAGGTGTTTGAGTTTCAGCTACTAAATTCGGATTTTCTCCTGCTCTTCTAGGGTCTTCCAAATTAGGTGAGAAATAAGCATAAGGCCAACCATAAAATTCTCCTGACTCTAATCCGGTTAAATAATCAGGAACTAAATCATCTCCTAACCCATCCCGTTCATTGACAGTAGTAAAAAGTTGATTTGTAATTGGATGAAAATCTAAACCTACAGGATTTCTTAAACCAAAAGCAAAAGTTTGTTGATTAGAACCATCTAAATTCATTACTTGAACTGATGCTCTAGGTAATGGCTCTACAGATACATTGGAGAGGGAACCAATAGAAACAAAAAGTTGATTATCAGGAGAAATTGCTAAGTTTCGAGTCCAATGACCTCCTGTTGGTAAATCGGCTATTTTTTCACCAGTACCATTAATTTCTAAATCCCCAATATTGTAGGGATATCGTACTACTGAATCTGTATTTCCTACATAGAAATAATCTTCGGTAAAAGCCATGCCAAAAGGTTGATTTAATCCATTTTCTGCATCGGCAAAAACTTGAGAAAAATCGACAGTACCATCCCCATCTGTATCGCGTAATAAACGTATTTGATTGAGTGGTGTTTCTGTTACTAATACATCTCCAGTGGGAGTAACTTCTAACCAACGAGGACTTTCTAAATTTTCGGCAAATACATTAACAGTAAATCCATCGGGAACTTGCAAAACTGGATTATCGGGAACAGGAATAATATTGGCAGGATTAGAAGCACTATCAGTAGCAAAAGGTATAGGTAATGAGTCTAGAGAAATACGGATATTTTCTGATAATAATGTTTGAGTTTCTAGAAAACTACTGTTGCGGTTGTCATTGGATTCTATATCGAGAGAAAAAAAGCTGTTGCCATCTAATTCGGCAGGTAAAATACCTAAAACTATACCTATGATTTTTTCCGACTGCCTAATTTTTATCGAAGTATCATTACCCCCATTCATAGCAGTTTCTATTATTAAATCATTAACTGTTAAACCCGAAGTTAAACCAAAGCGATCGCCTATTTCAAAATCTGTAATTACATCTGCTTCTTCTGAAAGTACAAAAATATCTGCACCTGTTCCTCCAGTCAAAGTATCTATTCCTAAATCTCCATACAAAGTATCATTTCCCGTACCACCAATCAGAAAATCACTTTCTTTTCCTCCTCTTAATACATCGTTTCCCCCATCGCCATGAATCTCATCATTTCCTAAATTTCCACTCAAGAAATCATCATTATCACCACCGAAAATTAAGTCTAAATTTTTACCACCAAATATCGTATCGTTTCCTTGATTTCCGTCGATCGTATCATTGTCTTGATTACCATTAATAACTTCTGCATCTATAGCTCCAATAATTGAGTCATTGCCACTTAAACCAAGTAGACCACCAGGCAAATTAGCAAGTAATTCTGGAGTTAGTTGAAAGTTGTCAGACTCGGAGGTTAATTCATAAAATCCGTCAGGGTTTGGCCCACTCATTGTTTTTGGATTTAGTTAAGTTTTTTCTATTTTATCAGGAAAGGCAGAAGGCAGAAGGCAGAAGGGAATTCTGACTCCTACTCCCGCTACCCGTGACCGAAGGGAACAAGGGCATAAAACCCCAACCAATTGTTCCTTCTCCCTTCGTTTATAGCAGGGCAAAATGGGAAAAACATTTCCTCTTATTCGGTTCATCACCAGCATAAGTTTTAACCTACTATAACAACCAGCTGAAAAGTTCAGAAAAGCTTCCCAAGGTTTTATATACAAGTTCGGATAATTAGTGATAAAAAAACTTTCTCGGCGTTGATGAATCAAGGGATGAAACTTAAATTTAGCTAAATATAAAATGCTTTTCAGTTAATAGTTAGACAATTGCCATTAAAGCACAATCATAGCTTGATTCACCAAAGCCACTTTCTCCTTCTCCTATTGTTTATTCTTCTTTCTTCTCTCCTGACTCCTGAGGACTGACTCCTCCCTCTAAAGTTTTTATTTTGGCATTGAAGAAATACCTTTAAATAATAATATTAACCCTCCAATTAAAATTGCTACTGCTAAACCACCACTCAGTAAATCAAGCCAACCACTATTTTCCATAATTAAACTCAATTAAATTCTTAACAAATCTTATATCATACCTATTTTGTTACAGTCAATACTAACTTAACTAATAATCATTAAAATTTTGTTTAATTTACTGATTTTTATGAGAATTTGAGTAAATTATGGATACTATAGTATCTATGAGATTTTTATAAAATAGTAAAAAAAATATATAACAAATCTGAGGAATAAGCAGTACAAATGTAAGCATTTCCTGCTGAATGGGATGCTGCGCAAACAACTATTAGCAGTTAGTTCTTCCTGTGGAATACGCTCGCATTCAGTTTTTTAATGAATGAACCAAGTATTTGCTGAACTTCTACTACATTTTTGAACAAAGAACTGAAGCACAAGAAGAACGAGCTTAAATTGTCCACTAAAGGTAATAAAACTGATAACGCAGTTCTGACCATAGGAGGCTAGCTGATAGCTGACCGCTGACCGCTGTTTGCTTATGTACAAATTCCTATTAAGTATTAAATTTACTAATTTTTTTCTATGAGCTATTGCCTCAACTTACATTGTCAACAACCTCAAAATCCCAACGATGTAGAATTTTGCCAAACTTGCGGTTCAAAATTGTTACTGCGAGGACATTATCAAGTAATTAAACCTATTGGCAATGGCAGCTTTGGCAGAACTTTTTTAGCATTGGATTTAGATAGATTTAATACACCTTGCGTAGTCAAACAATTTTTCCCACAAAATCACAACTTAATCTCTACCGAGAAAGCATCAGAATTATTTAAAAGAGAAGCAGAGCAACTATTAAAATTGGGAGAAAATCCCCAAATTCCTACTTTATATGCTTACTTTGAAGAGCAGGGAAATTTTTATTTGGTAGAACAATTAATTACCGGACAAACTCTTCTACAAGAATTAGAAGAACAAGGTGTATTTAGCGAGAATAAAATCTGGGAGATATTATTAGAATTATTACCATTATTAAAGTTTATTCATGAAGAAAAAGTAATTCATAGAGATATAAAACCAGAAAATATATTACGATTTAAGACTTCAAAATCATCAGAAAAAGGGAAAAATAAATTAGTCTTAATAGATTTTGGTGTTGCCAAACTAAATAGTCAGGATTTTGCGAGTGAAATTGGTACTATGGCTGGTACAGTAGGATATGCTCCAATAGAACAAATACGCGGGGGTAAAGCATATCCAGCCAGCGATCTCTACAGTTTAGGTATGACTTGTATTCACTTGCTAACTAAAGTGGCACCTAACCAACTATTTGACCCATTTAGTGGAGAATTAATCTGGCGATCGCATCTAGTTCAACAAGGCAGAAAAATTAGTTATCATCTAGAAAAAGTATTAGATAAATTAGTCAAAGACCTAGTAAAAGAAAGATATCAATCAGCTACAGAGTTACTAACAGAAATTTCTCATATATCAATTCCAAATATTCAACAAAAAAATCAGGTTAATCGAGCAGAAAAAAAATCTTTAGGAGAAATACAAACCACTCAAGAAGTGCCGGAGAATGTACCTCATATCAGTATCATTGTACAAGCAGAAGTAGAAGCATGGAAAAATAAACAAAATTTAGCAGAATTAACTGAATATAAGCGTGAAAAAATATTTCATAATGATACCGAAAGCCACTATCAAAGCACTCAAACATTATCAGAAAATCGACATATTAACTATCAATCAAAACCACTAAATAATGTCATAGAATTTGAAAAGAAAAAAGCAAATTTATCTTCAACAAAAACAAAAATTAGAAACTATTTAAAACTCTCTCAGTTATGGAAAAGTGTACAAATTATCCAAGAGCATAACGCTTCTGTAAACACCGTAGCTATCGGTCCCCACGGTTTTACTTTAGTCACTGGCAGCGATGACAAAATAATTAGACTATGGAATCTAAAAACAGGACAACTTTTACATAAATTTTTAGGTCACACTGCCGAAGTATATGCAATAGCTATTACTGCTGATGGCAGAAGAATTTTCAGTGGTGGAGATGATAGAACAATATTAGCTTGGAACTTACAGAAAAAAACAATTGCAGACAGATTTTATAGCTATTCAGGTTCCCCTTATAGTCATCGGGGTGGTGCTATTTTGTCAGTAGCTATTAGTCCAGATAATGAAACTGTAATAAGTGGTAGTGCTGACCATACAATTAAACTTTGGAATCAACGTAATGGAGAATTACTTTGCAAATTACATGAACATTTAGATCAAGTTTTCTGTGTAACTTATGCCAAAGTTAATAATACTGGTACGGCAAAAAATCATCCTCAAAATCACATTTTTGCTAGTAGTAGTGCTGACAGTTCCATCAAAATTTGGCAAACAGGTACTTGTGTAAGTCTGAAAACTTTGAGGGGACATTCTGGAGGAGTATATTCAGTTGCTTTTACTTCAGATGCTCAAGCGATCGCTAGTGGTGGTGCAGATCAAACTATCAGACTCTGGGATGTTCGCACAGGTGAGCTACTGAATATATTCAAAGGTCATTCTCGTGCAGTTTTGTCTGTTGCTATTAGTCCCGATAGTCAAATTCTTGCTAGTGGAAGTCTAGATGGTACAGTTAAATTGTGGAATTTGCACACTGGAAAATTATTAGATAGTCTTTGTGGTTACTATCCAGTGCAATTTACTCCAGACGGTAACACTCTAGTTAGTGGTGGTGAAGGAGGTCGAATTTTGATTTGGAAGTTGTAGTAATATCATGTCCGGATGAAGACTTATAAATAAACGACGGAGGAGGACCGAGTCAGGAGGACTGAGTCAGGAGTCAGAAGGAGAGAGAATCACTTTGATGAGCGTAGTTACAGCGGTTTTCATTTAGGTAGACCACAGTAGGGACGTTTCATGGAACGTCTCTACAAAGTTTTGCTTGTGAAGATGTGGTTCATCAATTTGAAAAGCACTGTATGACGATTGGAGAATTTTTTTATGTCTAATTCCCCATACCACTTGCTCTTTTTCCAATGATAAATTTATGAATATTAGGTCTACTGATATATTTTGTAATATATTTAAAACTTTTTCTCTACTATTAGAAGGTTAGAACAGATCAAAAGTTTAAAACTAAAACAACGTAATATTTTTCCTTCTTGCTTCTTCCTTATTCCTTCTTGCTTCTTCCTTCTGCTATATTTCATACAAAACAGAAAAATAAAAAAACCTCTTGCCAGTTTTTGGGATAATTATATCCCTGTATATTTCAACAGCATAAATTTTCCTTCCCCACCTAATCAAGGTAAAATTCTGGCTGAAGAATCAAGCAAGAGGTTAAACTTTTAGATGCTCCTGATGTACTAACTCCCTAGATATTTCCTACGCTCCGACTAAGGAGTGGATTGTAGGAAAGCTAAACTCACTTACAAAGGTGTTTAATTCTCTTTGTAAAAGTTCAGAGTGTGTCTGTACTCTTCCATAATAAAACTTTTTTCCTCAAATGCAACTGGGTTATTACAATAGCCCTATTTTATTCATCGTGAAGAGAACCATAAGTAGGTAATGTTTAATATCAAAGTTAAACCAACAGTAAAATTACTATATACAACTGAAAAAACTACTCTTAATTTAGTATTTTTAACCATAAAACTACTGTAGTGCCACTATTAATTATGACATCTTGCTGTTGTAAATCATGAGATAGCCACTGAGGAACTACAGGAGAATATACTTGAATTTGGCCTTTCATTGCATGTATTAAATCCAGAGCTATAGCTAATCCTAATCCTGTTCCTGGAATTTCCGTTTTAGCTTTTTCACCCCGATAGTTTCGTTCAAATAAATGTTCTAAATCTTGTGCTGGAATACCATAACCTGTATCGCTAATAGCTATTCCTAGCATTCCTTCTCTTTCATTTTTTACCGATCGATCATCATCTGTTTGTGGAGCTGAAGTTGTCAACTTAATATAAATATTTCCCCCTGCTGGAGTATACTTCAAAGCATTATCAATAATATTACTTAAAACTTCTCGCAAAGCTTTATTATTAGCTTTTACTATAGGTAAATTATCAGAAAAATCAACTTCTAAATCTATATGACGTTCATCGGCAATTGCTTTTGCAGAAACTAATAAAGGTTCCAAAACATCTTGTACTGAAACTGATTCTAAGAAATTAGACTCTGGCAAAAGTGGTAATGATTTGAATTCTTTATTAGCTTCCGTATAATAATCTATTACATTTTCATTTTCAGTTGTAGTTTGAGGATACTCGCTTTCCCCAGAAATACTCAAAATTTCTTCCCCAACCTCAACAGTTTCATCAATTTGTTCTATTAACTCTCTGAGGCGATCGCCTTCCCGTAAAATACTATTAGCAATATTCCAGCTTTTATCTTCTGGCAACAATCTTTTCAGCAATAACTTACCAAAAGTTCGTAGTGCAGTTAATGGACTTTTCAACTGATGCAATATGTCGTGTATTATATCATACTGCTGGGCTTGTAGCTTTTGCTGTTGCTGAAATTGTTCCTTTAACCATTGAGAACGTTGATCTAATATACAGGCTATGGCAATAGTATGGGCTACTTGTTGAATTTGAGTTTTTTCACGTTGATTCCATGGCCTACCTTCTCTTACTGTTACCAGTAATCCTATTACTACTCCATCATGGATTAAAGGTAAAACAATTTGACGTTGTTGCCAAGGATGACTTTCTGGCCATTTAGGGTCTGACTCTGTTGTGCCAGTGCTTGCTTCTAAGAGCCAAGTATTTGTCCCTGTAGTTAAGCTTGTTGCTGATAGTTTCGGAAGATCGCCTAATATTTGTATTTCTGAGGTTGTTTTGAAAATTGAAGTGGCTTCCCCATTCTCAAACTTTTCTGGGTATGCAATAATGGGAATTAGTTTAGCTTCACCTCCTTCTACTAATTTTTCTGTCAAGTAAACTATACTTAAACATGCACCCCAACTAGATACAAGGGCTATTTGCGATCTACAAAGTCTAATCAATTCTGTACTGATTGGCATTAGCATTGGAGCTATTTGTGGGACTTTTCACTAGATATGGACTTTTTTGGGACTCTAAATATCTCAGAATTTTATAAGTTATCTTCATCAAAGTGTATATTTTGTATCAAAATATTAAAAACACTTGAGTTTTTCAACTAAAATTTATATAATCTTATCAAATTTGGTAGCCATAACTACACCCATCGGCTAACACAGGAGGTAAGGAAATTGGCTAGAAGACGTAAGCGCAAAAGTCGTCGTAGACAAGAAGGACGCAGGATTCTTGAGCAAGTGGCTCAGTATAGCATTGAAAGTGGCGAAGATAAACCAGTCACTGCAGCCCGTAAATTTATTCATGCACAAGGTATTGTTCCCCCTGCTGTACTTTTAGTTAGAAGGAATGAGCATACTACTGATCGATACTTTTGGGCTGAAAAAGGTTTATTTGGAGCTCAGTACGTTGAAGAAAATCACTTCTTGTTCCCTAGTTTAAAGGTTTTGACTGAAGCTAAGACACCTGACAAAAAGCAAATATTTAGTTCTACTCCAAATATAATTAAAGTCTAAGGACATCATTAATTTAATGTTTTTTACGGGCAAATAAGAATGTCCTAGATTTTTGATGACCGCCAACAAATATCAACTTCTACTGAAATATTTATTAGGTGAGTGGGTAATACTAAACTTGTACTCCCACCTCATTTAATTTAGTAGTATTTAGTCACAGATTTTATAGCCTTATGTGCTCAATTAACTAGGATTTAAAGCTTCCATCTGCCAATGGACTTAAATCCTAAGTTTTTTTTTTCAATATCTCCCTTTATAACTTTTGGTTTGAGCGGAAAATTATTGTTTTGCTGATTTTTAACTAGGGCGTGTCATCAATTAGCTCTAGTAGCCGATCAAAATAATTTATCTTAATATTTTTTATACTTTTAGTTTGATTATTGGTATGGCTTCAAGTTCATAGCTGTTTGTAAAGCTGTTAATTCGTCCCTATGAGCTGTGACAGAAATTAAACTTTTGACTTCAGAATTCTCAGTCAATATTCCTTCTAACTTTAGAGACACTTTTTCTGGACGTTTAGACTTTTTCCAGTAAAAAATACCTGCTAAAGGAGATAATAGCACTAGCCATAGATAGTATTGGTCATATTCAGGAATTAACATTGATAAAGCCAAACCAAAACATAAACAACCTATTGCAGCTAATAGGGTCAAGAAAAATGCCAAAAACAAACTCGGTCGAACTACTCCTTCAAATATTAGTTGATTCTCCGCTGCATTAGCACTAACAATTCGGTAGGCCCGATAGCTAAAATATTCTTTTAGCTGCTGTAAAAGTGAATCAGCTTCCCGATCAGCTATCAGTTTTAGGTTCTTAGTCCTATTTTTTACTGATGCTTTGATAAAAAAAACTAGACCAATGCTAGATAGAAGCGTCAGTACAAATGACGATACTAAAGCTATATTATTCATACAATTTTAAATTTGAATGGTTTTTTTATGTGTTCTCTTTTACATAAGTTTACAACAAAAAAAAGACTAGCTGCTTTGTGACAAATATCAGCTAGGATTTATACTTCTATTTAGATTTTATAGCTGAAAAATTGGCACAAAAATATTCTCAATGGGAGTACTGGCCAAAATCAGCATCAAAATTGTCCTCACCTGCCTAGTGCAACATTTAACCTTATCAAATCTATTCATCACTGAACATCTCTAATAATAGTATGGCATTACCGTAACGGTAAAGGCTGTTGCCTGCAAAGCTAATCCTTAAAGGACTAGCGCGTTATTACCTTTCTTCTCCTTTGATAACAGAAGAATTGTTTTCACTTATAGTAGTGCTGGTATCCGAGCTAACTTCGCCTGGCAGCTAAAATCTACCGAACTGTTTCTAAAAGGCACTGTTTCCTAAATTGTACCAGATTTAGGACTATTTTTGAGATTTTGAACACTCAAAAATCAAGGAAATGGATAGGTTTAACAAGGTTTTTGGTTAATAGTTGCGTCTCTATTTACAGGGTTGATGGTTGAGTTTGGGGCCGAATATGACGATTATTAGTATATTCGTACCATAGTTGCGCTAAATCTGTAGCTTGAGAACGCCATTGAGGGATAACTTGATACATTCTCCGTGGACGTCCTCTTCCTTCTACTTTTTTCCAATAGCCAATAATTGTGCCTTGATCCTCAAGAAATTTCAGAGCGCCGTATAACACTGTGTCAGAAAGTCGATAAATAAGGTAGTCCCTTTCTAATTGGCCAATAAGCTCAGTTCCGTAAGAGTCTCTCTGTAACAACACAGATAGGATATAGCACACTGCTAATTCTTTGTTTAGATAGACCGGAGGGGGACTTTGAAAAAATTGATAAATGTCCTCAAAAGAAGTCATCTGAATTTACCCACTCACTCTATCTTCCAATCTATCGTGCAAACCATTAGGCTGACCACTCATTAGAGTTATTCTAGTAAGTAAGTGGAAATTTCAAAGTAAAAAGTCAGATAAATTGAGGATTTGTGGATAGGAATTTATTTGACTCTCAATTTTGCAGGGGGTCTATTTACCTTCTTCCCCTAGTAAGTGTGATCAAAAATATTGCAACTTTAGCAGATTAGTGGTATGGAAGTGTAAGAAATACCAGGATTTTACTATTTCTTAAGTTGGATTAATACCTAACATAGCTTGTAGAGTTAAGACTAGAAAAACAAATGTCCCAATGATTAGACCAATCAGAGCGATCGCCGTAACAGGTTTATTTAATAGTGGCTTAAGTTGATCGAATAGAAAAAAGAATATTCCGAGGGTAATGGTAATCAAGTATCGTGGATAGCGAGAGACATTGTTGAAGAAATCTTGCATCGTTATTGTTTGATAAAATTTTAACTCTATACAATATTAGTTTAATATCTGATTAGTCAATTTGTAACCAGATCCAATCTATCCAGCTTTTTACAGTAGAAGCTCGTCTTTCTCTAGTTTTATCTCCTATTTTTAGATGATTTTCAGACAAAAGTTGGATAATTTGTTTTTTTGAGGGAATATGGGAAATTTCTAAGGATAGTTTAAAGGCTTGATTAAATACTTCGTGTTCCAATATTTTTTTGATTAGCTTTAAATATTTAAGTTTATATCTTTGACAAAAAATATCTTTGGCTTGGTTTGTTAGTGTAAAAGTTTTTCCCTGTTTTGTTATTAGCTCTAAATATTTTCCTGCACTTGTATAGTAATAAGTTTGTCTCTCATCAAATTGATAATTTTCTGTAATCTCATCTGAAGTTAAATCATTTTCTAATAATAGTGAAATTAAGTCGATTAATCTTTCAAATTTATTTGCTTGTGGAAATGGATTTTTTGGCGGTTCAGGAATTATTTTGATCTGAGCTAGTAGCAAGTCTATGTCGCTTCTTTGTATTTTATCGGAAGCAATTGTATAATTTTTATTTTCTACCAAGGTGATTGAATTATAGTCTGATATATCTACAAATTTATAAATAAAAAAGCTGAAAATATCGTTAGAATAAGTCATTAACACTGGTACAATTCTCTTACCGATTTTTTTTGACCACAATCTATAGGGATAATAGAGTTGTCTAATTAAAAAATCCTCAACCTTATAATTTTTAGCTTCGATTAAAATCAAACAATCATCAGTTTCAAAACCTGCATCTATTTCACACTGAGAGTTAGCCACATTAATTGAATATGGCTGATTATTAATATAATTTTTAATGCAAAAGTCAAAAGTTCCAGTAGACATTCTGCCTGAAACGGTGAATTTAGTTTTTGAGTTAACTAAATCATCAATGATACCTATGTTAAATGCACAAAGTAATGCCGAACTTTCAGAATATAAATTAGTGTAATCTATCGTTTCTATTTCTCTGGGAAACTGCCAAGGAATACTTTCAAGTTTGGAGTGATATTTGACTGGTAAGTGTATATTAAAGTGACCGATAATATATTGAGAACGAGAAATTGGTAAAATAGATAGACAATTATCTTTAAATATTTCTGGTAAATTAACAACATGGTCAAATTTTGCCATGAGTCTGCTTTCTCGTTCCTGATTAATTTGAGATGCTTCTATTTTGAAGAAGCCGTTTTTATTTACCTCTTCTAAGATTTGATATTTTTCAAATAACTTTTCCCATGCTACATCATTTTTAGTCATATCAAATCTGGATTAAACAGTTATATAAGTGTGAGGAGTATGGGGAGATGGGGAGATGGGGAGATGGGGAGATGGGGAGATGGGGAGATGGGGAGATGGGGAGATTTAAGGCTTAAAGTGTTGATATAATTATAAACATATACTCTATAACCGGATTCTATGTAAAATGCGTTTTAAAAGCTTAATTTTTCGTTTTTAACTATAGCAAAGAACGAGTTTGTTAGGACTTATGTTGATGATGAACCTTCAATAATTAGGGTTTGCTGAAAAAATCTTATGGGTGAGGGTAGAAGACAGGAGACAGGAGGAGCGGGGAATTTAGAGTAGGTAGGAGCTAAGTTTTGTCCCAAGATTGTTCTGCCCTTATCTTGACCAAAATCCTCAGTTTTTGAACCATTACCACTTAAAACCTCGCACTTTTTGATACTTAAAAAGGCACTTACCCTTATCTATAAATACTTTTAGATTTAATCAGCAAGCCCTAATTAATAATTAATAATTAATAATTAATAATTACCTCTTCTTTTCAAGTAGAAGATTGACGCAGAGCGTGAAAATTTTTTCTTGTTTCCTCTATAAAAAGGGATGCTTTAGAGCACAATTTCTCGGTAAAATAGAGAAATTATTTTCCCACTGTTCCCTGTTCCCTGCTATATCAAAATATTTAGGCTTTTTAGCAAAAAAATTATTACTAAAATAGTTTCTACTATATCAAGGTAAAAATATAACAGTCTCAGGAAGGGTGAGGACAGATAAACAGCTTAAAACTCAGACAACGCCATATTTTTCCTTCTTTCTTCTTCTTTCTTCTTTCTTCCTTCTTCCTTCTTCCTTCTCAATAAGATAACCATTGAGACTCTATTTCCCTGATTTTGCCACTTTCCCGCATTTCTAAAATCCTAATATTAAAATCTTCTAGGAAAGAACTATCAGGAGATATCATAAAACCATAACTTTCACTAGCAAAAGTAACGGGAGATAATTTCAAGTTTTCATTAGGATTAGTATGTAAATAGTATTTAAGAGCAGGAGTATCAAAAACAACACCATCCACTTCATTTAACCTCACCAAATCAATTGCTTCTACCAAAGTCCTAGTCTGACTAATACGAGATCCATATAGTTGTGCCCATTTCTCACCAGTAGAACCTCTAACTACAGCAATTCTAGAATTTTTAATATCTTCAGGAGCAGTAAATTGTACAACTGTTTGATCAGATAGAGAAAGAGTTAAACTTGTAGCAATACCCGCAGTTAGAGAAGAAACTGTCACCATAGTTATCATCATCCATACTCCAGCAATTATACGTCCCGCTTTAGTAATGGGAGCGCGATCGCCATATCCAACCGTGGTCAGAGTTACCAAAGCAAACCACATACCATTACCAATGCCATTCCAATAGTCTTTCGGAAATTGTTCAGTATTGCGCCGTCTTTCTGCTAACCACAAAAGATTACCAACTGTGAATAGGAGAACAACTAATAGACCTACCGAAGACATAAAAGCAAGGCCAAAGAAAGGTTGAAGTCTACTCCAAAGCTTAGGTCTTTCTCCACTAATTAATAAACCAATATTGGCCAGAAAGTATGGTTGAGTAAAAGCCACCCTTTCCAGGCGGTCAGAAGTGACACTAATTGGCCCAATAACAAGATCGAGTTCTCCTCTCAGGATATTATCAATACCATCATTTACACTCTCTTGTCGATAAAGTTCGTATTCTAGTCCTTCTAAGGAAGATAGTTCTTGCCAAATGTCTATACTTATACCTTTAAAATCTCTATCCTTAATTACAAAGGGGGGAGAACCTGCAACTCCTACTCGTAATTTAGTCGCTCTAGCTGATAGTGGGAACAAAGATATTAGGGTAATAGAGAGTAAAGTTAGTAATTGGACTTTGCTAGTTATTTGCTTGAAGATATTTGTAGAAAAAAAATTCATCGTGACAATTTTTTGCCCCTGAGATAGTTGATAATAATTGAGTTGAGTGTAAACTATCCTCTCAATTTATGATGTCTAGTTTTTTCTGACTTTTGCCAATTATTCTTGAAGAAAGCACAAGGCACAAGGCACAAGGCACAAGGCACAAGGGAAAATTAATTATGGATAGTCAACGATCGGCCACTCCGTGTCTACAAATCCCAAACAATTTTCAGCATCGTTGAGACGGTGGGGTATTAAACCCGCATTCATAAAAGATAATTCTCGAAAAGTATGTTTGAGAAACTAGAAATTGCCTTGACTATTTTGTTTGGACTAGGATGGTTTACAAACTTTTGTCCTCAATGTAATCTATCAATTGGACGTGACTGAAATGCTGCAATTAATATCAAGAAAGCAGCTCAAGTGTTGCTCAAAGATTTGTTGCCACCATTAAGATAAAGAAGTACAATTAAGCGGATTTTAAATCAATTACAGAGGTGGGACATCCCTTGGTAGCTCAGTCAATGTTCTCATAGAGAAGTCGCTGAGAAGCCCAAATCTGATTCTCGATCAGCAGTGTGGCAGTATGTCACTAGACAAATATTTTACTATTAGGTGGACATGAACAGCAGGACAGACGACAAAATAATTGTTCGGGAATATTTTAATTCCACTGGTTTTGAGCGGTGGCAAAAAATTTATGGAGAAGGCCAAGTCAATAAAGTACAATTAGATATTAGAAAAGGACATCAACAAACCGTTGATAATGTTCTCAGTTGGCTACAAGAGGATGGTAATTTATCCGGTTTATCAATTTGCGATGCAGGTTGTGGAGTTGGTAGTTTGAGTATTCCCTTGGCCAAAGCTGGAGCTGTTATCTATGGTAGTGACATATCAGAAAAGATGATTACCGAAGCATATCAGCGTGCGAAGTCTAGTTTGATTAGTACAGGTAATGTTAATTTTGTTGCTCAAGATTTAGAAACTTTAAGTGGTAAATATCATACAGTTATTTGTTTGGATGTGCTGATACATTATCCTCAAGAAAAAGTTGCAGATATGATTAATCATTTGATATCTCTATCAGAGTCTAGACTAATTATTAGCTTTGCACCAAAAACTTTAGCTTTAAGTTTATTGAAAAAAGTAGGTGAGTTATTTCCTGGACCAAGTAAAACTACTCGTGCTTATCAGCATCGTGAAGCTGATATTATCAAAATTATAGAAAGTAATGGTTTTTCTATCCAAAGACAAGCAATGAATAGCACTCGCTTCTACTATTCTAGTTTATTGGAAGCTACTCGTTAGTCAATTCAAGAATTGTTAAAGAATATTGAAATTGGGTCCTAAAACTACTAAAAATCAATATAATATAACTAAATTTGTAAGTAAAACTTGGATTAAGATAAGACCCATTTAGGTTTTATATTCTTCATTGGCTGTTACAAATAAGTTATTAAGTTATATAGCTTAAATGCTTAACTACTTAATATTAAATAACAACTATATTACGAATATTATCAATATTTTGAGAAAAGTAGTGAAGATAAAAATAGATAAAAATTAGGGTTAATTTTATCAAAATAATTGGGTCGCGCCACCCCGCCTTTTAAGGCGAAATGTTTTTGGAGGCTTACTCAAATCCCCGTTACAAAAACAACTTCTGACTTATGAATTCTGACCTAGTTAAAATGACACAGGGGTAAAAAATTAATGACTAGAGTTTTTTTAGTAATAGCATCTATTCTAGGAGGTTTGTCTTTAGTCGGTGATTCTTTTGCTACTCATGCTTTGAAAGAAAAGCTTAGTCAATACTCTCTAGATATTTTTCAGACGGGTACTCGTCTACAAATGTACCACTCCCTAGCTCTGTTAGTGGTGGCTTTTTTATTAACTATTGAAGAGTTACCTCAAAGATTAATGTTGGCAGCTGGCTATGCTTTTATTATTGGCATAGCAATTTTTTCTGGAAGTTTATATGCTCTAAGTCTGACAGAAATTAAATCGTTAGGAGCTATAACGCCCATAGGTGGAATTGCCTTGATTATTGGATGGGGCTGTATGGCAGTCGCTGGTTGGAACTTGAAACTATAAAATAAAAATTGATGATTTTGATTATTTATAGAAATATTAAAAGATATTCAAGTCAAAAAATCAGCAAATAATGAACAATATTTTGCCAAAAGTTTTAAAGAAGACAACTTCGAGCTATAGTGTAGTAAAGCAAAGCTATACAAATCTGGGTACCTGGCTTCTGTGAGTTACTGCCTTAATCCCAACTGCCCTAATCCCTCTGACCCATTAAATGCTGGTAGACGCACTTGTTGTCAATGTGGCTCAGAATTGTTGCTGCAAAATCGGTATCGCGTCATCAAGTCCCTTGGGGGGGGAGGTTTTGGGAAAACTTATTTAGTAGACGACCGAGGTGTACAAAAAGTTCTCAAAGTATTACTGAAAAGTCATCCAAAAGCTATATCTCTGTTTCAGCAGGAAGCACAAGTACTAATCAGTTTACGAAACCCTGGGATTCCGAAGATAGAAGAAGATGGTTATTTTACATTTTTCCCAGAAAATAGTGACGAACCTATACACTGCCTCGTAATGGAATTTATTGGTGGTGCAAATTTACAGGATTGGATGAAAAGTCGTCGCCATAGGCCAATAAATCAAACTCAAGCAGTAGATTGGCTGACACAATTATCGGAAATATTGGAAAGAGTTCATCAGCAAAATTATTTCCATAGAGATATTAAACCCCACAACATCATGCGTAGACCAAATGGCCAATTGGTGTTGATAGATTTTGGTACTGTCAGAGAGGTATCTGAAACTTACTTGGTCAAAGTAGGGCAGGGGCAAAATGTTACAGGTATTGTCTCACCAGGATATACTGCCCCAGAGCAAACAAATGGCAAAGCTGTTCCTCAATCAGATTTTTTTGCTCTAGGGCGAACTTTTGTCTACTTATTAACAGGTAAACCTCCAACAGCTTTTCCAGAAAATCCTCGTTCGGGAAAATTGCAATGGCGAAAATATGCTCCCCACATATCAAAGAAGCTGGCAGATATAATTGATTACTTGATGGCTCCTTTCCCAGGAAATAGACCTCAAACTCCAACTATGATTTTGCAGTGTCTAGCAGAAATTGATACAGAAGATAGTTCTGGCAGAGAAAATTCTCGAATTTATTCCCCTTCTAACCAAATTCAACTAGGCAGAGAAAATACTAAAATACCAACAGGAAAAACTCAAACTAGACATCAAGTTAGGACGAAAATAAAAGATACACAAATATCCCGTAATAAGTCAAAAATTAAGCTAAAAAATAATCTGATAATAGGATTAACAATGTTGCTATTGGCAGTAGCAACCTCTCAATTTTATGGCTTTTGGCGCTACGGAATGTTTCCTGCAAATCCAATTCTATTGTTACGAGGGTTGAATAGTAGTAGGTTTTTGCAAAATAACTTAAATGGTTATTTAGGACAAATAAATGCGATCGCTCTGACACCAGATGGTCAAAATCTGGCTACAGGCAGCTCTAATACAATTAAAATTTGGAACCTCAAGACTGGGGAATTAAAAAATAATATTGTAGATGCTCATACAGCTCAAGTAACTACTCTAGCGATTAGTCCTAGTGGTCAAATATTGGTAAGTGGTAGTGCCGATCAAACTATCAAATTTTGGGATCTAGGAGTAGGTAAGTTAATCAGTACAATTTTGGGCCATCAAGGCCAAGTAAATGCAGTGGCCATTAGTCCTGATGGGCAGACATTAGTAAGTGTTGGCAGTGATCGATTAATGAAGTTTTGGAATATTCAAACAAGCAGTCGAATGCTTACCCGAATACCAGATAAAAAATATGAAGTAAATACTTTAGCTTTTAGCCGAGATGGGACGATTTTAGTTAGTGGTAGTAATGACGGAACTATTAGACTGTGGAACATTAGTACAGGTATTCGCAGACAAACTCTAGAGGGACATACTAAGGCAGTGAATACAGTCGTCGTCAGCCCAGACAATCAAATTTTAGCTAGTGGGAGTGAAGATGGAACTATTAGACTATGGAATTTAGAGACAGGGGAAAAAGAAAGTGTAATTAAACCAAATATAGGTGCAGTCAAATCTATTGTTTTTAGTCCTGATAACCAAAAAATAGTAGCTGGTGGTGAAAATATTACTATTTGGGATCTAATTACAGAGGAGAAATTACAAACATTGATTGGTCATTCTGAAAAAATAACTTCTCTTGCTATTACTCCTGATGGTAAAACCTTAGTTAGTGGAAGTATAGATCAAACTATTAAGGTCTGGCGAATGCCTTGAATCAGTTATCAGTTATCAGTTATCAGTTATCAGTACCTACGGGTAAATTACAGTGCTTTTCACCTTTGCTGGATAACCAAATCGCCATAATCAAAACCATGTAGGGACGTTCCATGGAACGTCCCTACTGTGGTCTATCGTACAGGAAAACCGCTGTAGGAGGCGGAAAATCTTAAATTTCCTGTTTGATCAGTTAATTAACCTACCTTTCTAGAACCTAAATTGAGTCCTGACACTTCCTACCCAGAGAGTTTCATTATCCTCAATGTGATTAGGATTAGTAATCACAAACAAACCAGGAGTAATGGCAATATTGTCAGTCATTTGGAAGCGATAGAATACTTCAATGTGTATAGATGTATCGGGGTCTTTTAAATCATCATCATCACCACCATCAGTAATGATTGGTGGCACACCAACAATGATACCTCCTAAACTACCGTCCCTGAATAGATCTGGAAAAGCTAAGGTCAAAGCACCCGTAAGTATTGTGATATCATCATCATCACTGTCATCTTCAGGACGAGCAAATGAGGTGCCGAACCAACCACCTATCTGAAACCAATCATTAACTTTCCACTGAGCTTCAAAGTTGATATTGTCTGCTGTACTTGCTTGATCGTCAAAAGGGTCTCTGGCCAGAAAACTACCAGTACTTCCGGTTAAGTTCAAATCTCCTTTTGTATGATAGGCACGCAAATAACCTATTTGAAAAGCTATTTTATCGTTTGGCTCAATCGTAAACTGGCCAAATCCACTAAACCCACCATTAAAAAGACCTCTGCCTTCTTGAGGGTCTTCCGAATCTGGTACAGCATAACCTATAGTTACCTTAATTGCATCACTAAAAGAGTAGGCAAATTTCATACCCGCATCAGAAGGAGCACGATAGTAAGTAGGGGTGAATCGTCCAAACCTAGAAACAGAACCAGAACCACTACTTTGAAAAGGATTAATAGGTGCCACAAAGTCATCAATACCATAGCCATTAGCAGCTATCTCTATTTGTGCTTTATCGTTGAGTAAAGGAAAACGATAGGCCAGTTTATTGAGAGTCACATCATCATCTAGATCGTCATCTGTAGATAGACGAGTCATCAAACTATTTGTCAAATCTCGATCGCTATAGTTAGGAACGTTACGAGCTTGTAAACGAGTTCTCAAGCGATCTTTACCTGTAAAACTGGTATCAAAAATTAAACGAACCCGATAAGAAAGAGTCGCCTCTGTTCGATCCTCGTCACTCCGTGCTAGTCCACGTCCCCCAGCTTTTTCTCCAAAGGTATCACTCAACCAGAATAAAGTTTCACCACCCAATTTAGTAGTTGTTGAGAATTGATTGGCTTCCAGTTCCTCAGTTCTCGCTTCCAGAGCATCAACACGACCACGCAACTCTGCTAATTCTGTAGCAAACTCTTCTTGCAGTCTCTGTAATACTGCCAAATCATCACGAGTCACTAAATCTGCTGTTGCTGCTGCGACCAATTCTGTAATTCGGTCCAAACAAGCATTCAGACCTGCAGCAAACTCATAACGGGTCATGGCCCGATTACCTTTGTAAGTACCATCTGGATAACCAGCAATACAACCATAACGTTCTACTAGAGATTGCAAAGCTTGGAAAGCCCAATCAGTGGGTTGGACATCTGATAATTGAGTCACAGATGTTACTTGTCCCATGGGATCTACTTGTTCTAACTCTGCTCCAGGAATCTTGAGGGAAGGATCTTTGAGATTTTTTAGCCTAGTATCTCCTGGTATTTCTACTTCTTCTGAGGAGGTATTACCTTGTGATTCTGTTGGTAGTTCAGATGAAGTAGTTGGATAGTTAGTTGTATTTGTATTAACATCTTGAGCGTTAGCCAGTTGTTCTACAGAAACCTGATTTGCTAAAGCAGAATTAGCTATTAGTAAAGTGGCGATACTGAACACACCAGAAGTCTGTTTTAGAACATTCAGGATAATTTTTGTCATTTCGATCTCTCCTCACACCTTTTCATAAGCTATGAACAACCCTACTGCTTAGAGTAGATTTAACTATTGATTGTTCCAATTGATTTTGTTAACAGAAGTCTTAGTGTTAGCTAAGTTTAATCTGGAGATAGATATCTAAAATTATCCCGCACTAGAGAATTAAGGGCTTAAATGCTCTGAAATACGGTATCAACAAATAGAATCTTTTTCTCCATAAAATTATTTCTAGTAGTTTTTACACAAAACTTATCCTGAAAAAAGACAAGTTAAGCATCGCCCTTGAGTGTAACAACAATTTAGATACTAGGTAAATATGTCTAAACTTCACTAGGGTTATCAGTAGACTCAAAATATTTCTGAATAATTAGATACAGCAGACATAGTTATCTTTTTTTACCATGAAGACTAGCACTTCTTACACAATAGTGCAACTATCTTGAATATAATATTTGATTTATTTTATTTTTCTACCTATTGTCCCAAGATTATGACTAGCTCATACCAGAAGCGATAAATCTTTACCATCAAAACTTAGATTGTTGCTAGTAGTCAAGAGAAATAGAATTTCAGCATTTTTTGTTCTTTATACCTCTGTTTTTAGTCAAATAGACTAAAATTTGGTAGAAGGTATTGTTTTAGCAAGTTTTTTCAACAATTAATAATTAATAATTAATTATTAATTATTACCTCTCCTTGAAAAGAAGAGGATTGATTCAAAGGAAAATTTTTCTTCATTATCCCCTTAAAAGGGGAGGCTTTAAACCAAAATTTTTCGGTAATATTCTTTTTTCAAAATGGTATAAAAATTTATAGCTTTTGAGAAATGAAATTTAAAGGGCATTCAGTAATATCAAATCCGGCCGCATTAGTGTAATTAGATAAAGAGTAAGATATTAAAATTTTCAATTAATTTATACATAGCATTTCTCAGGCTAGTGAGGTACTTTTATCTTTCTTATCTATTGCCAGATGAGCTGTTGCCTAGAATTTTATACCTCACTCTATTTGGGGAATTGCTATACATTGATCTGAAAAAAGTAAACCCCTCAGCTTGATCATCAGAACTTTTAAAGGGTAGCTAAGGGGTATAAAACTATTCTAGAAACTGACTAGCTAATCAGTCTTTCTATCATTTACTGAATTACCAAAGTTGTCAAAATAATCCAATCTGATTAACTAATATATTTCTTCTTGTTAATTCAAAGTTTTAGAATCTGAATTGAGTTCTTAAAGTACCGACCCAAAGAGTGTCATTATCCTCAATGTGGTTAGGATTTGTAATCACAAATACACCAGGAGTAATAGCGATATTGTCGTTCATTTGGAAGCGATAAAAAGCTTCAATGTGTATTGAAGTATCATCATCTTTCAAATCATCATTATCACCACCATCAGTAACAATTGGTGGCACACCAACAATAATACCTCCTAGACTACCTTCTTTTAGTAGGTCTGGGAAAGCTAAAGTCAAAGCACCAGTAATAATAGTGATATCATCAGTATCATCATCATCTTCAGGACGGGCAAATAAAGTACCGCCCCAACCACCTATCTGAAAGCCATCAGTAACTCTCCATTGAGCCTCAAAGTTAATAGTATCTGTGGTAGTTGCTCTACCATCAAAAGGATCTCTGGCTAGAAAACTACCTGTACTTCCGGTCAAGTTAACATCATTTTTCGTATGATAGCCGCGCAAATAACCGACTTGAAAAGCAAGTTTATCATTTGGTTCAATTGTAAACTGGCCAAATCCACTAAATGAACCATTAAAAGCACCTCTACCTTCTCGAGGATCTTCCTTATCTGGTGCAGCATAACCCACAGTTACCTGAATTGCATCATTGAAAGCGTAGGCAAACTTAACACCAGCATCAGAAGGAGCACGATAATAAATAGGGTTGAATCGTCCAAATCTGGAAATACTACCAGCACCACTACTTTCTAGAGGTGTGATAACTCCGATAAAGTCATCAATACCATAGCCTGTAGCAGCTAATTCTATTTCACCTCTACCATTCAGTACAGGAAAACGATAGGCCAACTTACCAATAGAAACAGTATCATCCGGACTGCTATCTGTAGATAAACGAGTCATTAAAGTATTGGTCAAATCTCCACCGCTATAGTTAGGAATGTTATTAGCTTGTAGACGAGTTCTTAAACGGTCTTCTCCTGTAAAACTGGTATCAAAGTTCAAACGAACCCGATAACCAAAGGTTGTCTGAGTTTCGTCCTCATCACTCCCGGATCTTCCGCGTCCCTCAGCTTGTTCTCCCCAGGTATCGCTCAACCAAAACAAAACCTCTCCGTTAAGTTTGGTAGTAGTGGAGAACTGATTATTTTCTAGTTCTGCTGTTCTAGCTTCTAGAGCATCTACTCGTCCTCGCAAAGCAGCTAATTCTGCGGCAAATTCCTCTTGCAGTCTCTGTAAAACTGCTAAATCTTCTCTAGTTACTAGGTCAGAAGTTGCCGCCGCAATTAATTCTGTAATTCGGTCTAAACAAGAATTCAAACCTGCTGCAAACTCATAACGGGTCATCGCTCGATTTCCCTTATAAGTCCCATCAGGATAACCTGCGATACAACCATAACGCTCTACCAAGGATTGTAGTGCTTGGAATGCCCAGTCTGTAGGTTGTACATCTGATAACTGAGTTACAGATGTTACTTGATCGAGTGACTCTCCATCTTCCAAGTCTGATACTCCCACTGGTGCCAGTGAAGGATCATCCATGGGCATTGAGCGAATATCTATTTGAGCTATTTCAAAAGAAGATGGGTTTTCTATCGTATTTTGGGCTAAGTTCTGATTTGCAGAATTTTCGCCACTTCCTAAAGTTTGTAAAGGAGGTTCAGCAGCGATCGCTGAACCTGCCATTAATAATGCTGCGCTAAAAACACTAGGACTGTATTTTAGAGTTTTCCAGATAAGTCTTGTCATATTTACTAACCCTCACACCAATGTGACATTCTCCTAAATCAAATCAAAGATTATGATGTAGGTTTCCCAACCTCACGGATAGGGCTTTCTGTTTCACAGGGAGTGCAACCACTTAACCCTCCGCAGACAGAGACGATGGGACTCACCGCCTTTTTATACTGAATCTCTACTTTTGTTTTGATATATCAAGACTAGGGCGGTCTATTTGTTTTACGAAAAAACAAAGGTTTTAATAAGTCTTAATATTTTTTTTGATCTTAAGTTTTAAATGGCCAACCGCAAAAGTCGTTTGACAATGTTAGAGATTGGTTTACTGATTAAGCGATGCTGTAATTTAATTTCCAGCCTTTGAGGAAGGCGTGAGGATTTCTTTACGAACAGCTCAACCATTATTCTTTTCTCTCTATCACAGTTTAGTTAGTTTGTCTATATATACAATTTCTTTACAAGGGATGAGCTTAAGATGCCACCTTAGAAATTAGATTTTTGCTTGATTTGTAAAAATTACGGTCTCGTCGCAAATTTTACACCTAATTTGATAATTTGCAACCTAATTTTCAGAGTATTTTTTTCTGAAAACAAGCCAAAAACTAAACAGAGAAAGGATAGTTAGACAAACTAATAGTAAAACCTGAAATCAATATAATAATGTAAAATTAGAAAATCATTCAATCTAACGACCCGCTTCTCACCACTTATCGTTTTTCAGTTTCTCAATTTCTATTTAGGGGTGGCTGATTAAATCTAAAAGCATTGACAGGTAAAGGTTTTAGCTTTTTTTCGCTGTAAGGGGGTGCAACTTTTTAACCTTGAGCGACCAAACAGTGAGGATAAAAGGCAGAATAATTGCAGAAAAATCAAGGGATAAAATATCCGATACCTCCTCTAAATTCTCCATTCCTCCTGACTCGGTTCTTCCCCTCCACCGGAGGGGTTATATCATGTCCGGATAATTAGTGATGAAAAAACACTTTTTCTCGTAAGCGCCTTTTCTTCCCTTCTGCCTCCTGCCTCCTGCCTCCTGCCTTCCTTCCTCCAAAGTGTAAGTATTCAACCGGACATGATATTAGGGGTGGGTTGACTCCTACCTCATACCAAAAGACTTCCATAAGCAAACCCTATTTAAGTAATTGGTTTTGAATCTAATCGACGAATAGCTATAACTGAAGGTTTCGGAGGATCGTTAACTTGTTTAGTTGGCCAGTTAGACCCCATCGGCACGGTACGAGTCTGGACAAAATCTGAACCATCAGTGGTTTTCATTGCCAACTGACGAGTTTCTGAAGTCATATTCTGGCGAATGCCGTTATATTCTCCTGGATGTTGAATAGCTAGAAACAAAGTTTTCTGGTCTTTGGTAAAGAAAGGCCCACAAGTTTCACTTTCTGTTGGCGCTATTCCAAATAAATAAGCTTCTCCAGCATTAGGACCAGAAGTGGGAAGATACCAGATAGAATTATTACCAAATAAACCACAAAGAGTAGACTGGTTTATTGGTTTGCCATCCTTACCCATTCGATTCATAGGCACTGTTTTGTTATGCTTACTGGTACTAATATCTGTCACCATCCACAGATTACCCTGTTCATCAAATTCTAAATTGTCAGGATTAGAAAATCCTAGTCCACCCTCCATAGGTTCGCCCCCAGTAGCAAACATTTCCCAACTAAATGTCATAGCATCTGGTTGATTATCATCCTCAGTCAAACGCATGATCCAACCAAATTCGTAAGCTTCACCATCCGGATCTTTAAATATACGTTTGTCTGGACTGCCATCATATTTACTGGGAGACCCGGAGGTAAAGGCAATAAATAAATTACCATTTTTATCTACCTGAGTATCTTCGGGACGTGCGGTACAAGTAACCCCAGCAGCATTAGCAGCTAGATGAGCATCAATGAGAATAGCTCCTTGTTTCTCTTCAGCATTACCTTTATACAAGTCCCCCAGAGTTTTATATTTCTGTTTGAACCTTTCTACTTCTTGAGAAGTCATAGCTTTGAAGCTACCACCATCAGGTCTTTGGGGTAGATTAATCATATTGTTAACGTGGACTTCTGGTAAATCTGGATTCACTGGAGTATCAGGTTGCAGAGGAATCCAACTACCTGTACCATCAGGATTAAATTTAGCGCCGTATAACATTCCATCTGTCAAAAGTTGAGAGTTAGCTTTATCAGTGGGGTCTTTTACTATACCTTTACTCACAAATTTATATAGATGACCACTACGGCGATCGCATCCGGAATAAAATGCTAATGGTTTATCGGTTTCTACCCTAATACCTACTGCTTCGTGGCGATATCGACCTAACCAAGTATGTTTTGTACCATAGTCGTCAGGGTTAGCTGGGTCTACTTCTACCATCCAACCATACTTATTACCAGCTAAACCAAATACACTTCCCAGACCAGCGACTCCTCTTTCACCAATAAAGAGGGATTTTTCTCTGGTCGGGTCAACAGAAGTACCATCAGGATATACTGCTTCTACTACATAATTTTGAAAGTTTTCTTCAGCGCTAAATACTGTTCCCCAAGGTGTAGTCCCACCTGCACAGTTAGCAAAACTACCAATGATGCGATCGCCTAATTTATCGTTATAACCTTTGCCTTTCCCTTTATTAAAAACTGCTACTGCGGGTCCAGTTGATTTTAAATAACGTCCGTCTTCTAATCCTGAAATACCTGTTATTCTGCGGTCAAATTTTGAATTTGTTCTTACCCATTTTCCATCTGGTTCGCGACGTATAGAAATTACACCTATTCCCATATCAATCATTGCTTCTTTAGCTATTGCGATAATCTTTTGTTTCAGGGAATTTTCAAGTAATTCTTCTGAACTAATTCCTGGTTCTGTTGCTTGTCTAAATGCTGTTGCTAATTCAGCAAAAGGCATAGATTTACCAATAACTGTTTGATAAGTTGTTACCCAAGGCAAAGGGCTAATATATTCAAAGTTTATAGTTAATAATCCTTCATTTTCACCAGTTTCAATGTAGGAAAGATAGTCATTATTGTAGCCAAAACGTGAATCACCTATTTTGTCACCCCATGACCCAATAACATCGTAAGTAAAACCTTCTGGAATTATTAAATCATCTACTACTTCGTAATTAGTATAATTCTCTATTTTTAAATCTTGATTACTTGTTTTCAAAGGCATTGGACCTTTAACTGGTTGGAAATTAATATTGTTGGTAGAAGTTCCACTAATTGGAGATTTTTCAATTGCTGGAGTAGATGATTGTTTTTGACAAGAATTAAGGGTTATTGTTCCTGCAGTAGCTCCTAGAAATATCAGGAATTCTCTACGTTTAAGGTTCATAGAAAAAGTAATAAGTTTTACGTTTTTTAATATAGCGTCGATTGATACTTTTTGGAAAGGGATAATTAGGCATAGTATGTACTATTTTCTTTTTTGTAGTAGACTTTTTTTTAACAGCATTAAATTGATATTATCTGTAACTTTGCTTTGGGAGTTTAGTGTTAAGGTGGTTTGATTTTATTTTTCAAGTCTAAATATATCAAAGCTTCTGTTCTTTTATTGCGTATGTCGCAATAGTCATTTTGGGCTTTTTTCTAAAAAACAATGTTTCACTTACTTGGAAATGAACTGGAAAAGTTAATATGTAACTTTGTTTTGGGGGTTTAGTGTTAAGGTGGTTTGATTTTATTTTTCAAGTCTAAATATATCAAAGCTTCTGTTCTTTTATTGCGTATGTCGCAATAGTCATTTTGGGCTTTTTTCTAAAAAACAATGTTTCACTTACTTGGAAATGAACTGGAAAAGTTAATATGTAACTTTGTTTTGGGGGTTTAGTGTTAAGGTGGTTTGGTTTTATTTTTCAAGTCTAAATATATCAAAGCTTCTGTTCTTTTATTGCGTATGTCGCAATAGTCATTTTGGGCTTTTTTCTAAAAAATAATGTTTCACTTACTTGGAAATGAGCTGAAAAAGTTAATATGTAACTTTGTTTTGGGGGTTTAGTGTTAAGGTGGTTTGATTTTATTTTTCAAGTCTAAATATATCAAAGCTTCTGTTCTTTTATTGCGTATGTCGCAATAGTCATTTTGGGCTTTTTTCTAAAAAACAATGTTTCACTTACTTGGAAATGAGCTGAAAAAGTTAATATGTAGCTTTATTTTGGGAGCTTAGTATTAAGGTGGTTTAATTTTATTTTTCAAGTCTAAATATATCAAAGCTTCTGTTCTTTTATTGCGTATGTCGCAATAGTCATTTTGGGCTTTTTTCTAAAAATAATGTTTTACTTACTCGGAAATTAGCTGGAAAAATTGGTATGTAAATATCAAGCCTTATTAAAATAGGCACTCACACAACCGAAAAAAAGTTCTTCTCTCTCCAGAGACAATCTCTCAAATTTACCCTAGCTCAGGTGTTCCCTGTCCCTCATAAGCCTGATTTGTGGGTATTCAACTAGACATAACAAAACTTGATTTGTTGAATTTTAGTATTAACTAAATTTAATTTGAAAAGGTAAATCTAGATATATCTAAAAACGTAAAAATTTCCTACGGAATGCTGCGCAAACAGCCGTTAGCTATTAGCTAGCCTCCTAGGTCGCAACTGCGGACTTCAGCTATTAATTTTGAGGAAGATAAAAGCAACCTTTGAAATTCAAGAATTGGCCTGAAAACTATCACTGGTAAATTATTAACAGGAATGGGTATTAAACCCATAGGGAAACACCAATGGCTGTTTAAGTATTTGTGGCTTTATGGGGGGAATAGAACCTCAAACAGCAGAGAGCTTTTTCTATGAATTTAGCCCTAAACGACACGGTGTGTATGGAAAAATATTTGGAGTTATTTGCACAAAAGTATCCTGATGATTTGCATATCATTCAATTGGATAATGGGCCTCTACATCAAAGTTTAAATATGTCAATTCCTGAGAACATAATTTTTTGATTTCAACCGCCTTACTCTCCAGAATTAAACCCCATCGAAAGACTATGGTTAGAGATAAAAAGAAAATTAAAATGGGAAATATTTGAGAATTTAGATCAGCTCAGGAAAAGGTTGACATCTATAATTACAGGATTAACTTCACAGACAATAGAATCTCTAGGGGGATGGGAGATCATTTTAAAAGCTTTATTAAAGGCTGGAGTTTAGTCCCTAATTTACTCCTATTCCCTATTCCTGATTTTGTGAGTGTAGTAATGTTAAATTGCATTTATATGACTATTTTCTAGCCATTAAAGTTCTGCAAGTTTTCCATCACAATTGATAAATTTTTTCCTTAACAACCTGATGCTCTCAGCAATTAAAACCTCTCCTGACTCTATAGAAGGATGGGTAGTTTTTGTATGGTTATTTTGGTTTTTGGTAGTTAAGCGTTCGCAACTACTCTGTGGCGATCGCTTAATAATTTTATACCTATTCTATTGTAACAATATTTTTTGAAATTGGTAATAAGTAATACCAATTGCTGTTTGCGTAGCATTCCGAAGGAAAGGAATAGCTGACTGCTAATAGCTTAATGCTTACCTAAAAACTTTGTTCTTTTATTGCGAATAGGGCAATATAGCTCTTCCCAGAAAGCGTGAAGTATACTTTAAGTCTTGAGCTTATTTATTTATTCTTTTACTTAACTACTGTTGCTATATCTCAGTAGAGTCAGAAAAACTAATGAAAGTAAAAATACGGATACTAATTTCTCTATTCGTAAACAATAGAATCATAAAAATGGATATAAAAAAGTTGTAAGCATTTCCTGCGGAATGCGCTCGCATTCAGCTATTAGCTGTCAGCTAGCCTCCTCCGGAGGAACTACGTTAACAGCAACAAGACTCTCTGATATAGGACAGTGTTTAAATTAAAATAGACTTTAAGGGCAAGGGAGCCAAATTTTGTAGTGAGACAATTAATAGGGCTTTTATAGTAAACTAAAAGCAATAACTGATAGCTGATGGCTGATGGCTGACGGCTGTTTGCGCAGCATGACCTAGGAAATGCTTACGTATAATTAACGATCAAAAAACTTTCTTCTTTTCCTTCTTCTTTATTCTTCTTTCTTCTCTCCTGACTCCTGAGGACTGACTCCTGAGGACTCCATTAAAAAACTGTAAATTTTTTGTGGTTCTAAATCATGTATAACTGTCAATAATTCAGTAATTTTAAAGCTCTGACGTTCGAGTTGTACTTGTAAGGTAGTCATAGGATCGGAACCAGAAGCAATGAGAAATTCCAATTTTGAAATATTCGGCCATTTACCTATTTCTGTTAATATTTTAGCGATCGCCTGTAAATAAGGATGATTTGATTGTTGGTACCATTGAGAATTAGTTAATGTTGCTTGCTCTAAACCAAAATTAACTATTAAAGGCGCTTGAGAAAAAACTGCCATTGCCACTGGTCTAGTTTCTTCCTGCAGTAAAAAGTCATATTCTTTGATTAAACTGCGTAATTTTTCCAAGTATTCATAGCGATGTTGAATTGGAGATTTCAAAGTTGGTTTTAAGGGGCGATCCAATAAATTTACTTCTTTTGTTTTGTTCTTCCAATCAATAGCAATAGTTACCAAATAACTGCGTAATAACATATGACCTAATTTTTGTGCTTTAGTCGCCAGATAAACAGAATTATAATCTGTTGTTTCGATTAACAAAGGAACGCGGTCTACTATTTCGATACCATAACCATTCAAACCTGCTATTTTTCGGGGATTATTTGTAATCAAACGAATTTTATTAACACCCAGATCGTGCAATATTTGTGCCCCCATACCATAGTTCCGTAGATCAGCAGGAAAGCCTAATTTTTCATTAGCTTCCACTGTATCTAACCCTATATCCTGCAATGAATAAGCTTTGAGTTTATTAATCAAACCTATTCCTCTACCTTCCTGTCGCAAATAGACAACAACTCCAGCACCAGCATCTTCAATCATTTTCATTGCTGCTTGCAACTGCATCCGACAGTCACAACGGAGGGAACCAAAAGCATCTCCCGTCAGACACTCAGAATGCACCCTCACCATCACAGGTTTTTCCTGAAATTCTTCTGGGTTACCTTTGACAATAGCTATATGTTCCGAATTATCTTGAGTATTGCGATAAGCATAGATTTTAAACTCACCAAATTGAGAGGGTAAATTGGCAATAGCTTCTCGGTAGACAAAGCGATCGTATCTGAGGCGATAGCTGATAATATCAGCAATACTAATCAATTTCAGATTATGCGTTATAGCATATTCTACTAATTCAGGTAATCTTGCCATCGAACCATTAGGGTTTTGAATTTCACAAATAACCCCTGCTGGATACAAACCTGCTAGTCTTGCCAGGTCAACCGATGCTTCTGTATGACCTGCTCGTTTTAACACTCCCCCCTCTCTTGCTCGAATGGGAAAAACATGACCAGGGCGACGTAAATCTTCTGGTGTGGTAGTAGAATTGATAACTGCTTGAATAGTGCGCGCTCGGTCTTCTGCGGAAATACCCGTGGAAACTCCCAATTCAGGGGAAGCGTCAATACTGACAGTAAAAGCAGTTTGATTACTATCAGTATTTTTAGTCACCATGAGTGGGATATCTAACTCATCAAGGCGATCGCCTGTCAATGCCAGACAAATTAGACCTCTAGCTTCTACTGCCATAAAGTTAATCATATTTGGAGTAGCAAATTGGGCAGCACAAATGACATCTCCTTCATTTTCTCGATGTTCGTCATCGACTACTACGACGCAACGACCTGCTTTAATATCGGCAAGTGCAGCATCAATAGAATCAAATTTAAATTGTTGGTTTAATTGTGTATTCACAAATAAAATACTTCTCAGGTTTTATAATTTTTTTTAAGGTATGCTTAAAAAGTGTTTCCTGGCGGAATGCTGCGCAAACAGAAGTTCAGCGGTTAGCTTTCAGCGAAAAACTTGGGTTTAAATCTCCTACTTCTTATGAAGTCAATTTTAGGAAGGGTCGCGTATCCCTTCTCAAAAGCTGACTGCTAAACGCCAATAGCTGTTTGCGCAGCATTCTTTCAGTAAATGCTTTTTATAAAGTATATAGCAGTTATATTTTTTACAATATAAAATCTTTTGGAACTAGCTAACAAAGATAAGAATTTTAGAGTTTCTATATATTTTTAGATTTTTTACAAATCATTTAGAATTGCTATAAAAAGATTATAGCGTTTCCTAAGCTACCGAAGCAATGATTAAATTTAGATAAACTTTTGATTATCTATGTCAGAAGAAGTAAGTAATTGATTTTCACATAGGAAAGACCGCATAATTCTTGGAGGTAAATTGTATGAAAGGTAAATTGTTTACAGAAAAAGAACGTCAAATATTGAAAGATATTATTATTCATCGCCGAACAGAATTTGGGGAAAATTTCATTAGTCAAGAAATTCCTGATACAACAATCGAACGCTTGCTATTCGCTGCTTTGAATGCTCCTTCAGTAGGTTTTTCTCAGCCATGGGAATTTGTAATTATTCGTGACCCATCAATTAAAACTCAAATCAAAACATCTTTTGAAAAAGAAAATGAAAAAGCCAAAGAGATATTCAAAAATAAACCTTTCTATAATCAGCTTCAATTGGAAGGAATTACCATAACTCCTGTTAATATTGCTGTGTTCTATAAACCCTCACCTAATCCTGTTATGGGTCAAACGAGTACGGATAAAGTTGGACCGTACAGTGTTTGTCTGGCAATTCAAAACTTGTGGTTGATGGCTAGAGCTGAAAATATAGGTGTGGGTTGGGTAAGTATTTTAGATGAAAAAGAGGTGAAAATTATTCTCAATGCTCCTCCAGAAAATGAATTAATCGCCTATTTATGTATAGGTTATGTCACAGAATTCACCGAACGTCCTTTGCTGGAAATTGCTAACTGGGAAAAGCGTAAATCAAAAGCTGCAGTTATTTATTATAACAGTTATTAAGTAAGCATTCAGCTGTCAGCTATTAGCTATCAGCTATTAATTTTGTCTTGGGAAAGGTAAAAGTAATTGAGAAAATTGAGAAATTAAGAAAGAATAAAAATTTACTACCAAAGTCTCCTACCCTAACCTTAGAAGTAATTATTTATTATTAATTGCTGTTAACGTAGTTCCTCCGCAGGAGGCTAGCTGACTGCTAATGGCTGTTTGCGCAGCATTCCGTAGGAAATGCTTACGTTATTAAGGCTTATTAAGACTAGATATTTGTCACTTATAGAGGCGTTTTATACAACATCTCTATAAGTGGCTTATTTACCTTAAAATTACTGTAAATATCAATTTATTCTGTTATCTCTTGTGGAGAGTCAAGAATATTTTCATATTCAATTTCTTCAGTAATTTCTTGTATAGAATCATCGCTTTCACTGGGCATAGATTCTACAACTACTTCAGATTTTTCTGAGGTAATTTGTTCTGAGTTTGGAATATTATCTTGCTGAAAATCTTCTACAACTTCAGGTATAGAAATAGTAGAATCATCACTTTCAGTGGGGATAGGTTCTACAACTACTTCAGATTTTTCTGAGGTAATTTGTTCTGAATTTGGAATAGTATCTTGTTGAAAATCTTCTACAACTTCAGGTATAGAAATAGTAGAATCATCACTTTCAGTGGGAATAGGTTCTACAACTACTTCAGATTTTTCTGAGGTAATTTGTTCTGAATTTGGAATAGTATCTTGTTGAAAATCTTCTACAACTTCAGGTATAGAAATAGTAGAATCATCACTTTCAGTGGGAATAGGTTCTACAACTACTTCAGATTTTTCTGAGGTAATTTGTTCTGAGTTTGGAATATTATCTTGCTGAAAATCTTCTACAACTTCAGGTATAGAAATAGTAGAATCATCACTTTCAGTGGGAATAGGTTCTACAGCTACTTCAGATTTTTCTGAGGTAATTTGTTCTGAGTTTGGAATAGTATCTTGTTGAAAAATTTCTACAACTTCAGGTGTAGATATAATAGTAGAATCATCACTTTCAGTGGGAATAGGTTCTACAGCTACTTCAGATTTTTCTGAGGTAATTTGTTCTGAGTTTGGAATAGTATCTTGTTGAAAAATTTCTACAACTTCAGGTGTAGATATAATAGTAGAATCATCACTTTCAGTTTCAGATTTTTCTGAGGTAATTTGTTCTGATTCTGGAATAGTATCTTGTTGAAAATTTTCTATAACTTCAGGTATAGAAGTAGAAAGATTTTCCACTGATTCATTACTTTCTTCTACATTTGGTGTAAAAGTAGAAGTTTCTTGCGGAGGCAGTTTTTCTAATAGTTCTGTTGTTGGTACTTCCTCTACTATTTCTGGTAGACTGGGAAGCTCATTTTCCTGAAGTGAATCTTCAACTTCAGATTTTTCTGATGGATTGAAATTTTCTTCTACATTTGGTTTTTCTATTGTGTCTAGAGTTTCTGATTTCTGTTTTTCGGTAACCTTATTTATAAGACCTTTAAATCTATCTCTAAAACGATTCACAAATCCACCTATTTTTTCTTTTGTTGTTGGTAGTTCGTTTGCTTCGGTAGTTTCTATTTTTGAGATTGATTCTTCAGTAAAAGTTTCCTCTATTTCTAGTTCAGTAGTAGGAATATCCTCTATTCCTGGTGCAATTAATGTTTCCTCTACTTCAATTTCTTCTGCTGTTTCAGTAGTAGGAATATCCTCTGTTCCTGGTGCAATTAATGTTTCCTCTACTTCAATTTCTGCTGTTTCAGTAGTAGGAATATCCTCTGTTCCTGGTGCAATTAATGTTTCCTCTACTTCAAATTCTGCTGACTCAGTAGTAGGGATATCCTCTATTTCTGGTGCAATTAATGTTTCCTCTACTTCAATTTCTTCTGCTGTTTCAGTAGTAGGAATATCCTCTATTTCTGGTGTAATTAATGTTTCCTCTACTTCAATTTCTGCTGACTCAGTAGTAGGGATATCCTCTATTTCTGGTGCAATTAATGTTTCCTCTACTTCAATTTCTTCTCCTGACTCAGTAGTAGGGATATCCTCTATTTCTGGTGCAATTAATGTTTCCTCTACTTCAATTTCTTCTCCTGACTCAGTAGTAGGGATATCCTCTATTTCTAATTCTGGAGTTACTTCTGCTTGAGTTTCCTCATAAATGTATTCTGGGTCAACTATACTATATGCTTCCTTCAGCGAAATTTCTCCGGCGATAATTTTGCTGAGAGTATCTTGTCCACCTGGTTCGTAACTAATCAAACCAATAGTGCTATTATAAATCTCATAGAGAGCATTACCCTCATCATCAATATATTCTAACTCGATCCAATTTTTTCCTGGATGAAACCCTTCTAAATATATTGACTGCCATTGATCAGTAATAAAACTGGTTCCATTAACCGTAACACGAATACGCCAATCAACTATTTCATCTTCAGGATCTTCTTGTCCTAGTAAGTGCGAAGGTGCATTAGTAAGATAATAATCAAGCAAGATGGGTTCCGCACCATATTCACCCAAGGGACTATTGTAAGTTAATAGTGGTAAATTTGGAGCAGGATTATTATTCGTGGTTTTAGTGAAAATGTGAAAAGTTGTTTGAGCATAAGCACCTTCATTCTTAAAACTTTCATCCCACGGACGACAAGCAAAAACTCTGATAGTATGAGTACCAGGTTCTAAGTCTGATAAAATCAGGAATTGATTTAGGTCATAGATTTTTTTATAAGGTTTGTTGTCTAAAATTACTTCTACATAAGGTCCTAAATCTAATTCTGACTTAAATATAGGTAGGTCTTTCACCTGGAGTTGCACTGTAATAGTATTGTCTTCAAATATTTGCCCTGGTTGAGGACTTTGTATTGTAACTTGTGGTTTGTAGATGTCGATCGCTTGACGTAGTTGTTGAATTATTTCTGGTGGCGAAACTTCCAATATTTTAGAGCTAGAAGTCGTTACAGCTTTTTCTGCGCTAAGTTGAGGTAGCTCAGAGAAGCGATCGCTACAACTGACCAAACCGGAAGTTAAAACTACTACTATTAGAAGTGTTAATAATTTTCTTAAATATAACCAGTCTAGACGATTTGTCAAAAATCCAAAAATAGATAAAGACTCTGAAACTCTTACCTTTGTTACCTGCTCCCTCTCTTGGCTACCTACTAGGTGTATATTTCGGCGATACGTCGCACCCATGTTTCCTCTGCTGGTGAGCATTTCTTGGCGAATGAAACATCTATAGAGTCCCACTCTTGTTCCCTTATTCGAGGATATTTTCTGTAAAACCAAAATCAGACTGTCGTATATTCTTGGCAAGTTTATATGAAACACGGACTATACTCCTATAAATTGAGAGTTGACATTGATATTTGTTTTCTCAGTTTTTCTGTTGTTTATGATGATTTTCTCACTAAAATCAATATTTTTGCCATTGATGGGGGATTAACTATATTTTATTTTTTCGTTTTTCGATAATTAGGCGAACAGCCTTGAAGCTTATCAAAATGTAAAAAAGTCCATGTAGCCTAGTTATCTAGTCAAATTTAAAGTTTTCAAAGAATAGTTAACTTTGAAAATTGTAAATTTTCTCATAATAAGTCTTGACTTTTTGTATATGCTGTGAATAACGATAGCTGATATTGTAAATTTTCTTATAATAAGTCTTGACTTTTTGTATATGCTGTGAAACGAGTAATAAGCAATAATAGGTGATTAAGTTGTGCTCAAGAAATTTTAATAATTGTAAACATACAACTTATACTCGTTAAGCAAGTCTATAATCTCCTAAAGAACTTTCATTTACATTCAGATCGATCAAATCGAATCTATGTATTTGAGAGAGTTTAGCCAAAGTCTTATATACTTTTGGCATAACCAAAGAGTGTGGTGTTGCATTCCTGCAAAAGACAGCTAAAATCTGTAAGTTTGCAAAAGATATTGATAATTCGTTACAAATGTTATCAATGTTGACAACATCAATAGTTCAGTTCAGTTTCTTTCAGAGGGGAGAGTCTTCATGACCATAAGTCCTCCAGAGCGCGAGGCAAAGGTAAAAGTCACCGTAGATAAGGACCCTGTACCCACCTCATTTGAAAAGTGGGGCAAACCAGGTCACTTTGACCGGAGTCTGGCCAAAGGACCAAAAACAACTACTTGGATTTGGAACCTACACGCTGACGCTCATGACTTTGATAGTCATACCAGCGATTTAGAAGATGTATCGCGCAAAATCTTTAGCGCACACTTTGGCCATCTGGCCGTAATATTTATCTGGTTGAGTGGCGCATATTTTCATGGCGCTAAATTTTCCAACTATGAGGCTTGGTTAACAGACCCCATAGGTATTAAGCCAAGTGCTCAAGTCGTATGGCCAATTGTTGGCCAAGAAATTTTAAATGCTGATGTTGGCGGTGGTTTCCACGGAATTCAAATCACCTCTGGATTGTTCCAACTATGGCGTGCTTCTGGCATAACTAATGAGTTCCAACTATATTGCACAGCTATCGGTGCCTTGGTAATGGCTGCCTTGATGCTGTTTGCTGGTTGGTTCCATTATCACAAGAAAGCTCCTAAGTTGGAATGGTTCCAGAATGTGGAATCAATGATGAACCACCACTTAGCAGGCTTACTGGGTCTAGGTTGCTTGTCTTGGGCTGGCCACCAGATTCACGTTTCTCTACCAATTAACAAGTTGTTAGATTCTGGCGTAGCACCAGCAGATATTCCTCTGCCCCACGAGTTTCTCTTTAATCAAAGCTTGATGGCAGAGTTATACCCTAGCTTTGCTAAAGGTCTAACTCCATTCTTTACATTAAATTGGGGCGAGTACGCTGACTTCTTGACCTTCAAAGGTGGTTTAAACCCTGTGACAGGTGGCTTGTGGTTATCTGACACAGCTCACCATCACTTGGCATTAGCAGTATTATTCATTGTAGCTGGCCATATGTACCGGACTAACTGGGGCATTGGTCACAGCATGAAGGAAATTCTAGAGAGTCACAAAGGCCCCTTAACTGGAGAAGGTCACAAAGGTCTCTATGAAATTCTGACAACCTCTTGGCACGCTCAATTGGCCATTAATCTGGCAATGATGGGCTCCCTAAGCATCATTGTGGCTCATCATATGTATGCAATGCCACCTTATCCTTATATAGCTACTGACTATGCAACTCAGTTATCCCTGTTCACACACCATGTGTGGATTGGTGGATTCCTGATTGTGGGAGCAGGAGCTCATGCTGCTATCTTTATGGTTCGGGATTACGATCCAGCCAAGAACGTTAATAACCTCTTGGACCGCGTAATTCGTCACCGGGATGCGATTATCTCCCACTTAAACTGGGTATGTATATTCTTGGGCTTCCACAGCTTTGGCTTGTACGTTCACAACGATACTATGCGTGCTTTTGGCCGTCCCCAGGATATGTTCTCGGATACCGGGATTCAACTACAGCCAATCTTTGCTCAGTGGGTACAAAATATCCACACCTTGGCTCCTGGCAATACTGCTCCTAATGCTTTAGCATCTGTTAGCCCAGCTTTCGGTGGTGATGTTGTAGCAGTAGGTGGCAAAGTAGCAATGATGCCCATAGCTTTGGGTACGGCGGACTTTATGGTTCACCATATTCATGCTTTCACCATTCACGTTACAGCTTTAATTCTTCTCAAAGGCGTACTTTATGCTCGTAGCTCTCGTCTAATTCCTGATAAGAGTGAACTAGGCTTCCGATTCCCTTGTGATGGTCCTGGTCGTGGTGGTACTTGCCAAGTTTCTGGTTGGGACCATGTGTTCTTAGGTCTGTTCTGGATGTATAATTCCCTATCAATTGTGATTTTCCACTTTAGCTGGAAGATGCAGTCAGATGTTTGGGGAACAGTAGACCCAGACGGTACAGTATCCCATATCACTTACGGCAACTTTGCACAAAGTGCAATTACCATTAACGGTTGGTTGCGTGACTTCCTTTGGGCGCAAGCTTCAAATGTAATTACATCCTACGGTTCAGCTCTGTCTGCCTACGGTTTGATGTTCTTAGCTGCACACTTTGTTTGGGCATTTAGCTTAATGTTCTTGTTCAGTGGTCGTGGCTACTGGCAAGAGTTGATCGAGTCTATCGTTTGGGCTCATAATAAGTTAAAGGTTGCTCCAGCAATTCAGCCACGTGCTCTAAGTATCGTTCAAGGTCGGGCAGTGGGGGTAGCTCACTATCTCCTGGGCGGAATTGTCACAACCTGGGCATTCTTCCTGGCTCGAATGATTTCAGTAGGATAAGAATGCAATAGCGTTTTAAGATTCTTGCTTGGGGATTGAACAATCCTCAATCCCCAAAAAAAGGCGGTGGGTATCATCGTCTCTGTCTGTGGAGGGTTAAGTGCTTGCACTCCCTTTGTTTCGCTCCGCGACATGTAACGCGCAGCGTTGCGCCAGCAAAACAGAAATCCCTATCCATGAGGTAGGGAAGCCTACATCAAAATTTAAAGATTATGATGTAGGAGAACGTCACTTCAATCTAAGATTCTCAGATACACGCGAGACATTTAGATAAAATATTTATGGCCACAAAATTCCCAAAATTTAGCCAAGACCTGGCACAAGATCCAACCACCCGTCGGATCTGGTACGGGATAGCTACAGCTCACGACTTTGAGACCCATGATGGTATGACTGAGGAAAATCTTTACCAAAAGATTTTTGCCTCTCACTTCGGCCATCTAGCAATCATTTTCCTCTGGACATCCGGTAGCTTATTCCACGTTGCCTGGCAAGGAAACTTTGAACAGTGGATTAAAGATCCTCTGAATATACGTCCAATCGCTCATGCGATTTGGGACCCTCAATTCGGTCAACCTGCAATAGATGCCTTCACTCAAGCAGGTGCCTCTAACCCAGTAAATATAGCATACTCTGGTGTTTACCACTGGTGGTACACCATCGGCATGAGAACAAATGGAGACCTATATCAGGGTTCTATCTTCCTCCTGATCTTGGCATCCATCATGCTGTTCGCTGGTTGGTTACACCTCCAGCCCAAGTTCCGTCCTAGTCTCGCTTGGTTCAAAAATGCTGAGTCCCGCTTAAATCATCATTTGGCTGGTCTGTTCGGTGTAAGTTCCTTGGCTTGGACTGGTCACTTGGTTCACGTTGCAATTCCTGAATCTCGTGGACAGCACGTTGGTTGGGATAACTTCCTGACAACCATGCCTCACCCAGCAGGTTTAGCTCCCTTCTTTACAGGAAACTGGGGCGTTTATGCTCAAAATCCTGATACTGCCAGCCATGTGTTTGGTACTTCCGAAGGTGCAGGAACTGCAATTCTGACTTTCTTGGGTGGTTTCCATCCTCAAACTGAGTCCTTGTGGTTGACTGATATGGCTCATCACCACTTGGCGATCGCAGTAATCTTTATCGTAGCTGGTCACATGTACCGGACTAACTTTGGTATTGGTCACAGCATTAAAGAAATGCTTGACTCCAAAGCTGGTTTAGTCGGTGGTAATAGTGAAGGTCAGTTCAACCTACCTCACCAAGGGTTGTATGAAACTCTCAACAACTCTCTACACTTCCAGTTAGCTTTAGCTTTAGCTTCTCTAGGTGTAATCACTTCCTTGGTAGCACAGCATATGTATGCTTTGCCTCCTTATGCTTTTATTGCCAGGGATTACACTACAATGGCAGCACTTTACACCCACCACCAGTATATTGCTGGTTTCATCATGGTAGGTGCATTTGCTCACGGTGCTATTTTCCTAGTACGGGATTATGATTCCGAGCAAAACAAAGGCAACGTGCTGGATCGTGTATTACAGCACAAAGAGGCAATCATCTCTCACTTGAGCTGGGTATCTCTATTCTTAGGCTTCCACACTCTCGGTCTTTATGTCCACAATGATGTAGTGGTTGCTTTTGGTACTCCTGAAAAGCAAATCTTGATCGAGCCAGTATTTGCTCAGTTCGTTCAAGCTGCTTCCGGGAAAGCTTTATACGGCATGGATGTGCTGTTGTCAAACCCTGATAGTATTGCTGCTACAGCATGGCCTAATGCTGGTAACGTATGGCTACCAGGCTGGTTAGATGCTATTAACAGTGGTACTAACTCTCTATTCTTAAGCATCGGTCCTGGAGATTTCTTGGTACACCATGCGATCGCTCTAGGTTTGCATACCACTACCTTGATTTTAGTTAAAGGTGCTTTGGATGCTCGTGGTTCTAAATTAATGCCAGACAAGAAAGACTTCGGTTACGCATTCCCTTGCGATGGCCCTGGTCGTGGTGGTACTTGCGATATCTCTGCTTGGGATTCCTTCTACCTATCTATGTTCTGGATGTTAAACACCATTGCGTGGCTAACGTTCTACTGGCACTGGAAACATCTAGCTGTTTGGCAAGGTAACGTTGCTCAGTTCAACGAATCTTCTACGTACTTGATGGGTTGGTTCCGTGATTATCTGTGGTTGAACTCTTCCCAGTTAATTAACGGTTATAACCCTTATGGAACTAATAACCTATCTGTTTGGGCTTGGATGTTCCTCTTCGGACACCTAGTTTGGGCGACTGGTTTCATGTTCCTCATCTCTTGGCGTGGTTATTGGCAAGAGCTAATTGAAACTATTGTTTGGGCACATGAGCGCACTCCTCTAGCTAACCTGGTTCGCTGGAAGGATAAGCCTGTTGCTCTTTCCATCGTTCAAGCTCGTGTGGTAGGTTTAGCTCACTTCACAGTAGGCTTTGTCCTCACCTACGCTGCCTTCTTAATAGCCTCTACTGCTGGTAAGTTTGGTTAATTTCTTGAGATTAGCTCAAACCTAGTTTAGTAGGTTAATTAAATTCAACCTCCTGCTTTTAGTAGGGGGTTTTTTTTGTGGAAAATATTAGGACTGGGAGAATAGGGCAAACAGGGATGAGGCCACGGATGTATGGATTAACTGATGGTCTGCAAACAGAGATTAAACCACGGATGTACGGATTAATTGATGGTCTGCAAACAGAGATTAGGCTACGGATGTACGGATTAATTGATGGGATTAGTTGATGGTCTTAGGTTTTACAGTTTAAGCCTTGGACAGCTAGGAATCTTGCGATCGCCTTTTTTAGTGATAAGGTCAGTAGTGCTATACAAAATGAAGAAAAAAAATGAGCAATTTCAAATCAGAATCTGATTATTCGTTGAGAATAATAAAAGAAAGATTAGAAGAAAAAATATGGAACAATCCAGAAAGCGAATACATACATAATTGGCAGTGGGAATTGAGGGATATCGAACAAGAGATTTACAGACGTGAAAAAGAAAAAGAAAGAAAAAGAAGGGAAAAAAAGGTTGATAGAGCAAGAAGCACCAATACTGAAAATAAAGGAGGATGTTCATCATGCTTTGGAAATCTTTTTGGGATCATTATACTTGTTTTTATAGCTTCCGTTTTTTTCTCTCAAGAAAACCAACAAACTTTAACAAGCAGAGACGGAAGACTGAAGATTAAGCATTTAGCTTCGTATCAAGAAGCTTGCGAAAAACGACAAGCAAGAAGCTCTTATAGCACTCAACGAGGAGTTCAAGGCAAATTATATCCAAGTAGGTGCAATCAAGCAGTGGGTAACGTTGAAGAATACTTATTCCTTGACAATTTCGGCGATCATAGATGTCAAGGAATGGCAAAAATTAGCACTGTTGAAGGAAAGACTTTTACATACTGGAGAGTTGATAAAAAAGTTCCAGGTTATATTTGTGAAACTGTTGGAGAAACATATAATATAGAAATTAATTAGCTTCAAAAAAGACATTTCATCTTAGAAGTTGCTTTTGAAAAAGAAGCTTTTGTGCTATGAGATATGTTCTCAACAACTCGTTCCTTGCTATAACTGTTGACTTATTAAATTCAAAAAAAATAAATGGTTAACAAACGCAAATCACTTCCACCTTCTCTGACAATAAAACTAGGAAAATGGGTTTGGACAAGCCTCTGGCAAATAATGATGTCAAAACTTGCCCCACGTAATAATTCAGGAGAATACATTCGTCCTGCTAGTTTATTTAGAGAAACAGTCGGGATACAAGCAGAAAACAAATATCAACCAGCTACTAAACGCTATCGTCTATTTGTTGGGTTGGGTTGTCCCTGGGCACATCGAACTCTGGTGGTTCGATCGCTCAAAGGTTTGGAAGATGCTATTCCAGTAACTATTGTTTCTCCAGCAGGCGATCGGGGTATCTGGGTATTGGAAGAGGAACAAGAAGGATGTTTTACTCTACCGGAATTATATAATTTAGCAAAGCCTGGTTATAATGGACGCGCCACTGTACCTGTGCTATGGGATGAGCAAACAAAAACTATTGTGAATAATGAGAGTGCAGATATTATTGTGATGCTTAATGCGGAATTTAATCAGTTTGCCAAAAATTCTCATCTTGACCTTTATCCAGAACAATTAAAAACCAAAATAGACGAGTGGAATGACAAAATTTACCACACCATTAATAATGGAGTTTATCGTTGTGGGTTTGCCCAAACTCAGGAAGCTTATGAAAAGGCTTGTCAAGAACTATTTAATACTTTAGATGAAATTGACAATACACTTGCTGCTAGTAGGTATCTTTGTGGTGAAACAGTAACATTAACAGATGTACGTTTGTTTACTACATTATTCCGGTTTGATATTGTTTATTATGGTTTATTTAAGTGTAACTTGCGGCGAATTCAGGACTATCAATATTTAAGTGCTTATCTACAAAATTTATATCAACTTCCAGGAATAGCAGATACTTGTAATTTAGAAGCAGTTAAACGAGATTATTATGGTAATCTTTTTCCTCTTAATCCTGGTGGGATTATTCCTTTAGGTCCAGATAATAGAAGTCAGAAGTCAGAAGTCAGAAGTCAGAAGTAAAAACTTAGGTAGAACCTTTTGCTAGGGGGACGTACAAGAAGAAAGTTTTTTACTTTCAATTATATCATGTCTGGTAGCATTAGTATTGTAAGGTAAGGGTAAGAAAGAAGGAAAAAGGCTTAAAACCCTGAAAAAACTTAAATTTCCTGTAGATATTCACTCTTGGGTTTACACAAACGCGCCCCAGCGGACATGATATTAGTCCACAAGCTGATTGTGGCCTTTACCCAGAGAAGATTATTTCCCGATGCTAAGGTCTAATCGTGTTTACTTTTAAGTTTTTTAGTAAAGTAAGAAACGACTTTGAAATTCACTAACAGGAGTCGAACTTTGCACAACGAAAGTCTGTCAGAAAATTTATCATTAGTCCAAGAAACTGTTGCGGATGATATTCCTGAAGCAGTACGAGACCCTCAAAAGGATGAAGAAATTATCCCAACTCAGTCTCAAAGCCAAAAATGGATATGGGGTTGGATAGGAATAGTTATAGTTGTGGGAGCAGTTAGTCTGGGATTACAATTTCAATCTAATGTCAATCAAGTTAATGCTTCATCAACTCAAACTGAAGTTGATAATGTAAATACTTTAGCTACATCTTCTGCCAATGAAACTCCAATAAATCAACTTAAAAAAGATACTTTATTAGATTTTCCTTACTCGCAAGTATCAGAAATGGAATTAGAGTATATAACTTCTGATAGTGATATTAGATTGCAAATAAATGCAGCTAAAAATTTTCAAAAAATGCTTGATGCTGCTAGAAGTGATGGTATTAATTTAGTGGCTTTGAGAGGATTTAAGTCTGAGTCTGAATTAAAATATTTGGCGAGTAATACTAATAATATTGAAGATAATTATGCAAATAATGCCAATCAAATTTTGCCTTTAAGTTATGGGGAATATGTAACAGGTTATGCTGTTGATATTGGAGATGGAAATGCACCAGAAACTAACCAAAATGTGGAATTTGAAAAGACAGCAGCTTTTCAATGGCTACAAAATTATGCTGCTTATTTTAGCTTTGAAATGATACCTACTGATGATGAAAAAGATATTGGTTATGAACCGTGGCATTGGCGTTATGTAGGCGATCGTCATAGTCTAGAAACTTTTTATAAAAATCAACCTAATATAGTTTCTGAAGAGTCAGAATTAATTTTAGAAGATAAAAAATTGATTGAAGAAGGAATAAGCAAGAAGCGGTGCGACCCCGCGTCGGCGACAGATGTAAGGGAATGCTCACCAAGAGAGAAGGAAGGAATAGATGGGAACTCAAATCTCAACCAATTGTAAACACTGTGTAGATGGTGGGGTATTAAACCAAAAATAAAAAGATATTGAAGAAGGAAGAAGGAAGAAGGAAGAAGAAATAAGAAGGAAGTAGATGGGAACTAAAATCTCAACCAATTGTAAGCACTGTGTAGACGGTGGGGTATTAAATCAAAAATAAAAAGATAACGAATAATTATTATTATTTTGGTTATTAAATATTTGGTAAACTGCTTTGCTAAAGTTAATTGTGAATAAGAGACAGGGGAGTAGTTGAATAGGCGATGTATAGGAGCAAAAATGCTTGAGAAAAGTTTAAAATATCAGTTGCTTAGTCAAATATTGATAATTTAATCGAGTAATCATCAATTAATTATATTTTTGCTGGGGATTTATCAAAATGGAAAAAATTAATAAAGTGGCAATTGTTGGGGGGACTCACGGTAATGAATTTACAGGTATATATCTTCTTAAAAAGTTTGAAAATTTTCCTGACTTGATTAGTAGAACTAATTTTGAAACTCAAACATTATTTGCTAATCCTCAAGCATTTGAACTGGTGAGAAGATACGTTGATACTGACTTAAATCGTTGCTTTAAACTCCAGGATTTAGGAAATCCAAACAAGACTAACTATGAAGAAACTAGAGCAAAGTTTATTAATCAAATGCTAGGACCTAAAGGTAATCCTAAATTTGATTTTATATTGGATTTGCATACTACCACTGCTAACATGGGATTAACCATAGTTTTAGTGAATAATCATCCCTTTAACCTCAAAATTGCTGCTTATTTAAGTTCAGTTGAGCCAGATGTTAGAATTTATAGCTGGATTAATCCAGGAGAAGAAAATGCTTTTGTAAATTCTATTTGTGAATTAAGTCTTGGTATTGAAGTAGGTCCGATCGCTCAGGGTACTCTCAAAGCAGATTTATTTCAGAAAACAGAAAGATTAGTTCAGACAAGTTTAGATGTTATCGAAAACTTCAATGAAGGTAAATTGAATCTAATTAATAGAGATATTACAGTCTATAAACATCTAAAAGTTGTGGATTATCCTAAGAATAAAGATGGAGAAATAACAGCAATGATTCATCCTGAGTTACAAGGGAGAGATTATCAACAATTAACTCCAGGTGAGCCAATTTTTTTAACCTTTGATGGCGAAACAATTTATTATGAAGAAGAAACTCCGACATGGCCAGTTTTTATTAATGAGGCGGCTTACTACGAAAAGGGAATTGCTATGTGTTTGACAAAAAAAGAGACCATGACACTTTGACGAAGTCAGAAGTCAGAAGTCAGAAGTCAGAAGTCGGAAGTTAGAAGTTATTTTTGTCACAGGGATTTTGAGCAACTCTCCAAAAATATTTCGCCAATGGGGGATTTTAGACCCAATAACGAAGTCAAAATTCAGAAGTCAAAAGTCAGAAATTATTTTTGTAACAGGGATTTTGACTGGAGTTTAGACTAAATACTTGTTAATACCTAGAGATTTAGTGAATTTTCAATGGACGCTGAAAGGTTTAGTAGAATTTGTTAGTTCTGATGAATATCAGTTGACAAGCTTGGGTAAAATACCAATGGGAGCTTTATCATTACGACTATTTAATTAATAATGAGCAGTTTTATAGAAAAGTGAACAGAAAAGTGAACAGTTTAATAAAAAAGTGAACAGAAAAGTGAACAGAAAAGTGAACAATCACTGTGGAATTACTGTGAGATTATTAAAGTTATCGCTAAATAAAGGAAAAAAATCCTAAAAATTATGAAGACTAGATTATTGAAATATTTAAAAGGCATAGCCTTTTCAGCTCTAACAGTGGGATGTTCTTTTATGACTTATCCAGCTTTTGCTGTATCTTTTACTGATAATTTTGATGATGGGATTGTAGATTCAAGATATATACCAATTGAAGGTGCAATCCTTTCAGAGGAAGCAGGTCAAATGACTGCAAATTTAGGTCTTTCTGGCGATGGTGTTCTCATTGACTTTAATGATGTTGTTCCTAATGCCGTATGGTATATGATTAATTTTGAAATTGAGGACTTTTTACCAGAACATGCTCTTGAAATAGATTATCAGTTATTTGATGAAAATAATGTACACTTTGAAACTGTTCGTTTCACTTATGCTTTTCCTTCAGATGATATAGCATTAAATCCTGGGATTAAAACCAAACAATGGAAGGAGGTATTTAAGCTTAACGAAGATGGTGAGTTTGAAAAAGATGAGAAGTTAAGTGAACACAAAGAACTTGAAGTTGAAATAAAAGAATTTGATATGTGGTTTGACGTTCTTCCAAGTGGTAACGTATTTGTTGAAAATCATATAACTAAAGAAAAATCTATAAATAAACCTGAGAAAAAACCAAAATACACTAAGGTTCGATACAGGGTTAAAAATAATCAGGTTGATCCTCAAATAATATTTAATTCTGCTGGTGCTGCTGATGCTACATCTATACGCGTGCATACTCCAGAGCCTGCTTCCACTCTTGGCTTCCTAGCGCTCTGTACACTAGGAGCAGCTTCAAAGCTCAAACACAAACTAAAGCCCTCCAAATCAACACAAAACAAAACAGAAAAAGTCTCATAAAACCACCAATAAAACACCCTGATACCCCCTTCAATCGATTACGAGGTTTGAGTAATTGCTACTCAAGCCCCATGTACTGAAATTGAAGATATTTATTTAGGGCTTGCTGATTAAATATCAAAGCTATGAAAGTATTACTAATTAAATTAATTAAAGGCTACAAAATCTTCATTTCACCAATATTACCTCCATCCTGTCGTTTTCAACCCACTTGCTCAGAATATGCAATGGAAGCGATAGAAAGATTTGGGATTTTTAAAGGTAGTAGAATGGCAATTATGCGAATTTTACGTTGTCATCCTTTTCATCCTGGTGGTTATGACCCAGTTCCTCCAAAAGAGTAATACCATGTCCGGATAATTAGTGATAAAAAAAACCATTACCCTTGGAACATTTCTTTCCCTTCTGCCTTCTGCCTTCCTTGTTCCAAAGTGTAAGTATTCAGCCGGACATGATATAATACCATGTTCTGTAGCATTGGTGTAATTAGATAAAAAGTGTGGGGACCCACCCCTCCCCCTCCCAGGAGGGGAAATGGGGAGTGTGGGGAGTAGGTATAATATCGTGTCCGGTAGCACAGGAGCATATATAGAATTAAGTCGCAATTGTAAGAAACCCTTCTACCTTCTGCCTTCCTTCCACTAAAGTATAAGTATTCAAGCGGACATGATATAACACTCCTAAAAAAATTAGCCTATTTCAACCAACCACCCCAAGGACTAACTTCAAGTACCCCTGTCGGTGTCATCACTACCCGGAATATTGCAAAAGACTGTTTCTGACTCGTAACTTCAGAATTAGCAGAATTTAACAACTTGGGTAAAGGTGTGTATTGACTATAATATTGTGCGGGTTCATTCATCGGTTCTAAGCTAGCGATCGCTCCATCTCCATTAACTTTTACCTCAAACACTAAATCTTCATACCATATTGGAGTCTGTCGCCAACTTTGGTCAATTTGGTCATATAATTTTTGGTTTAACTCTTCTAACTCAGCTATATCAGTAATCTCTGAAACAGATATAATTTCTGCTTCCTCTTTCACAATAGATGGGGAAGTTGTATTCTGTAAATCGTTACTACTAAAGTCAGATACAGACCACAGTTTGATCGTTCCATCAGCACTCCCACTGGCAAGAGTTTGTCCATCAGGATTAAATTTTACCGACCAAACAGCTTTAGAATGATCTGTAAATGTTTCTAATAATTCTTCTGTATCTAGTTCCCACAGATGAATATTTTTGTCATAACTGCTGCTAGCAAGAGTTTTGCTATCGGGACTAAAAGCAACAGACAAAACTGCTTTGTCGTGTCCTTCTAGAGTGCATTGTAGTTGACCAGTGTCCATCTGCCATAACTTAACTTTTCGGTCTTGACTACCACTAGCAAGAGTTTTACCATCGGGACTAAAAGCGAGCGCCCAAATTGTGTTTTTATGTGCTGCCAAGGAGTGGAGTTGTCTACCTGTATTCAATTGCCAGGTTTTGATTTGACCATTTTTACCTCCACTAGCAAGCATCTCTCCATCCTTGCTCAAAACCAGAGATGTGACAGGAGCTGAATGTTGAAAACTGCCCTCAACAGAACCAGTATTAAGATTCCAAATTTTAATTACACCATCATAACTACCGCTAGCAAGAATTTTTCCATCAGAACTTATAGCGATAGCTTTAACATCATCGGTATGACCTTCGAGAGTCTGGAGCGGACTTCCATTTGCAATATTCCACAATTTAATGCGGTTATCCCAACTACCACTGGCAAGAATTTTACCATCTGGACTCATAGCAAGAGATTCGATCGCATCTGCATGAGCATTGATAGTATGCAGCAATTTACCATTGGTTAAATTCCAAATTTTAATTACACCATCATAACTACTACTGGCAAGAGTTTTTCCATCTGGACTCATAGCAACTGCATACACCCATCCTTTATGTCCTGAAAGGGTTAGAGAGGGTAGAGTTTTTTGCTCGGATGGTCGGACAAAGTTTTTGGTGGATATTGATAGCGATCGCCAGGACCACAGTCCACCAATAGCTGCTAAAGTAGTTGCTGCTATTACTGTAGAATATTTTCGGCGGTTGGGTTGAGCTAGCATAAATTTTAATCCTACTATTGATGATTACTTGTTCAGGACTTACGCAGTCAGTTATCAGTTATCAGTTAGTTATCAGTTGCTATAAGACAGGGAGTGGCCGATAGTTGACTATCCATCAGCAATTTTCCCTTCTGACTTCTGCCTTCTGCCTTCTGCCTTCTTCAATACTGTTTATCTTTATCTGTGGTGGGTTTAATACCTCACCGTCATATCAGTTATCAGTTGCTATAAGACAGGGAGTGTGTTATCGCGAACTATCCACCAGCAATTTTCCCTTCTGCCTTCTGCCTTCTGCCTTCTGCCTTCTGCCTTAATTTCTACTCTTAGTTTTTGTCAATTTTTTTCTTCGCTCTATCCATCTTCTAACAATAAATAAAACTGTTATACCTGTTATACCAATTATTCCTAATGGGGTGAGGTAGCTCCAATGACCCCACATTTTGTCTATGACGTGCCAGACTAAAAGGAACATTGCTAGATAAGTCAGTTCATGTAATTTCTTCCAATTTTTTTTCATTCTTTTGATACTCCAATCATTGGAAGTAATTGTTAGTAGTGTGAAAATAATGAAAGTTACGACTCCTTGTATATAGATCCAATAAGTTTGGATATCAAAAAAGTCAAAGTTTCTCTTGCTCACTAACAATATTCCATGACCAAAAGCAAATAGAAAAGCAATTACACCTATTTGACGACGATACTTCAGCAATATTTTAGGAAATTCTGTTTTTTTTGTGCTTGGAAACACAATTCTCAAAATGCTTGGTAGTAGAGTAATTACATAGCATATTAATGCTAAGAAACCTAAGTAGTTAGCAACTGGTGCTGTATCCAAAATAGTCTCTCCTTTAGTTTTTAAATTTGATTTAAGTGATATTTTTTTTTGCTCGGTTATATAGCGCTACGCGCAAGGCAACATTCAACAGGCAATAGGCAAGAGGTGAGAGGATACAAAAAGGTTTCAGCTTCTATTCATTTCCTCACTTTAATGGGTAGCATTGTAGACAGGACTTACAGCAGTTATTTTTTTCTAGTGACAATAATCTGAATATAATTGTTTAGAAATAATAACCGTAGAATTACTAGGCTAAATGATTACATCAAATCCAGGAGATATTACTGAGAAAAATATTGAAAATTAGATTTTTTGGGGTTGTACATTATGGGGCAATATTGCCCAAAATTTGTTTAGACTTTGGCTAAAAAAACCTAATATTAATATAATTCTAGCAATTGATTAATTCAAAATCCTTTCGGTCGAGAATCTCTAATTATTCGTCACTGTACAACGCCGATTTTTTTAATGCTAGTTATTAATTGCTCAATTCAATCAGAAAAAGCAACTATAGCAATTTCCAAGAGGTATTTCTGTACAAAATTATTTTGTTGCACGGGAGTAGGGAGTAGGGAGTATAAAAGAAGAAAAACAACTGTACCTCAGTAACTTGAGAAATGCTAGACTAACATTTTGAATCATTTGAAATTAATTACTCCCAATAAATATATTCAAAATATCAAAGGTCTATTCCGGATAATTAATTACGATAAATTGTAGATATTAAGCAACCTCAAAAATTGAGCCATAATGCTTAGATTTTTAATTGATATTTCACTAATAAATGTGATAAATTCTCACAGTTTTTATTGGTAATTATTAAATGTATGGGATGAAATTATAGTTATAGCAGTCGCCACCATAATTAGGATATTGAGTAATTATAATGATTCATAACACGAGCAAGACGTTCGTACTAATTGTCCAACACCAACCAGACCGTTGCTATATGTATTCAGAAGAATATTTCATACATTATTTACCTAAAATTATCGTATTTATTAGTAATTATCAAATGTATGGGATGAAATTATAGTTATAGCAGTCGCCACCATAGTTAGGATATTGAGTAATTATGATGATTCATAACACGAGCAAGACGTTCGTACTAATTGTCCAACACCAACCAGACCATTGCTATATGTATTCAGAAGAATATTTCATACATTATTTACCTAAAATTATCGTATTTACCTAAAATTATCGGTATTTTCATTGCTGTTGTGGGTTAATCTTTGAATTTAAGAGTAATTATATAGAAGTAGAAATATTTGTCAGTACATACTTTTCATAGTCTGGTGAGAAACTGCAAACATTACTACACTACTTTTGTACTACTATCAGACCGCTTTTGGGGTCTACTATTAATTTGTGCCATTTTCTAACTCCTAATAATTTTTAGCTTAGAGTTTTTCTTGTTGTCTAAGGTAATATATTTCTGAGCTTTCAAGGGTTATGCAAGTTTTGAAACGGGCAGTAAATAATTTTAATGAAAGCTATATTTACACAGCATTGCTGATTCATCCGGAAAAATAATCTGGGCTTTGTCATGTCCATCAATACCAAGCAACTATAGCTGTCCTAAATAGGTTTTGAACATCTAAATATCGAGGGTTCTATATATTGATCTATGTAGCGGTCGCACTGCTTTTGTTTTTCACTTGACTAAATTTATCTTTGGAGAATATTCTATAATTATCTAATTACATCAGCTTGTAAATATCGGATTAAACTAATCACTGACATGGTATGAGATGAGTTGGAAAATTCTTTGTTCTAGTGCAATCAAATCAATGATTTGGTTATTTAAAATGTATTGAGCATAAAGTTATTGTGTAAGCATTCAGCTATCAGCAGTCAGCTATCAGCAATTAGGGCGTGTCATCAATTAGCTCTAGGTGCCATGCTATGACTGAATTTCATGCCGTGAGTGCCTCGGCAGTCACAACCGCTCAAAACTTATCCGTGACAGGGGTCTGGGATTTAAATGATGACACGCCCTAGAATGAATAATTATTTCTAAGGTTTTGTCCTGAGACCCATGGCAGTAACTTTTTATTCTTTTTCAATTTAAAAGGTTGCTTTTACGCGGGCCCAAAATTAATAGCTGAAGTCCGCAGTTCCGACCTAGGAGGCTAGCTAATAGCTGACGGCTGTTTGCGCAGCATTCGGTAGGAAATGTTTACGTTATTGTATAGTATTTGAAGAAAAACTACTTATTGTTAAATAGGCTCTAGAATGACAAAAACTTTTATTCATGTAGGTTTGCCTAAGACAGCAACAACTTTTTTACAGGATAAAATTTTTCCTAAACTCAGTAATATAACCTTAATTAGTAGGCCATATACTCAACAAAGTAAGGCTTTTAATAAATTACAATATGCCGATGATTGTTATTCTGACTCAGAAGAAATCAAAAAAGAAATAGGAAAAATAACGGCATCAAAAAGACTTATTTCTGACGAGATATTGTGTGGGACTCAATTTACTATTAATAGAAGTCTAATCGTTAGAAGACTCAAAGAAGTATTTCCTCAAGCAGAAATTATCCTTTTTCTCAGAGGTCAGCAATCTTTGCTTCTGTCTAGCTATAATCAAAAAGTAAAAATGGGTTATACAGGAAAGATTGAAGAATTTATTAGGTATTCTAAAAAAGAATATACCTACGATGACTATCAATATGATTTATCTATCAATAAATTTAGATGGAATAAAAATACTCGATATTACAATTATCTATCTCACAATATCAATTTAATTGATTTATGTTATTACGAATTAATTAAACTTTATCAAGAAAACTTTCCTAAAGTTCATGTTTTTCTATACGAAAAGTTTCGCGAAAATTGCCAAGATGTGATTGCTCAGTTAGAAAATATCCTAGAAGAAAAATTGGAGGGTTTTGACAGCAACATTTTATCTGATAGAGTCAATGAAAAATTGGATACTAATAAACTTCACAGAACAAGAGCGATTAATAAGATTAAATCGATTGTTAAGACCAAAAATAAGTATCTTTTGAATGGAGGAGGACTACTGTACAGATTAATAGTTAATGATACTCAAAAACCACTTGGTTATGAGCGGGAATATATTCAGAGAATAACAAAAGATTTTTATGTTGAAAACAATCAAAAAATTGTTAGGGAATATCCAGAAATATCTATTCAAGATTATCCAGAAGAATATCAGTTAGAATCATAATTATCAATGAGTCAATACAAAAATATTTTGTGAAGAAAGGTTATTTAAAAAGCGTTTCCTGACGGAATGCTCCGCAAACAGATACCATTACATAAGCACAAACTTTTAGGCTGATAACTGTTAACGTAGTTTCTCCGCAGGAGGCTAGCTAATAGCTGATAGCTAGTTAAGTTTGAGGCGCTTCTCATCATAATTAAGTTAATACTTATATTGACAATCTTTGAGATATTTTGCCGACACATAACCCTCTATGGGAGTAATAATTCTTGTCCAATTTTCACCTTCACTACCATCAGTAACTCCAAGAGCAACTACTGTACCACTTTCCAAAGTACCAATTATTTCTCCATCTGGTTTTTCTCGAACATTTAGAGGTGAATCAGTTAGATTTCCTACTGTACAATAACCAACAGGAGTTTGAGCCAATTGATATTTGGGAATTGCTCTAATACTTGTTTCAGTAGTAATAGCTTGAGCAACTATTTTAAGTTCTAATAGACATAGAAAAGCACAAGCAGTAGTCGTTAGATATTTTTTCCAATTATTCATCTTAAAATTCCTACAATACTATTTCCAACTTCTTTATTATTTCAAATTTAACCAGCGCTCATTGCTATATCAAAGCCCCCGCGCATCCCCCAATTTTGGGGGACTTTTAGATGCAAATTTACTCTTGTTCCCTCCAGCATTGGGGGGCTAGGGGGCAAAATTCAGTATTAAACAACTTTTCAGATATCCTCATCAAAGCCCCCGCGCATCCCCAAAAATTGGGGGACTTTTACCAGCTAATGAATTCTTATTCCCCCCAGAATTGGGGGGCTAGGGAGGCAAAATAATTATCAATTATCAATAAACCTAGAATAATTAAAAGCATCTAATAATAGATCGGATTTATTATTCCAAATCAAATCAGCTATTAATAGTGCTGTTACAGGTGTTAATAAAATTCCATTCCGATAATGCCCAGTAGCAATAGTCAAATTATCATAATTACTTGTTCCTAATATTGGCATTTCATCAGGAGTATCAGGACGAAAACCCCACCAAAATTCTAATATTTTGTAATCTTTTAAAATCGGATATAACCGAATTGCATTTCCTAATAATTCTTGAATTCCTGCTGCTGTATTTCCCTCCGAAAATCCGACTTTTTCATTTGTTGCACCGATAACTATTCTTCCATCTTGGCGCGGCACAATATAACTTTCTGTGCCAAATAAAACTTGCTGTAAAGGTAGATTTTCTCTAGTTATATCTGAAGGGATTTTTAACGACAACATTTGTCCCTTTCTAGGAAATACAGGAATGGGAAATAACTCCTGAGACCATGCACCTGTAGCTAATACATAATGTTCTGCTTGTAATTCACCTATTGATGTTTTGATGCTTTGAACTTTACTTTCTTTACGAATTATTTCTATAACAACTCCTTCAAGAATATCTATTTTTAACTCCTTAGCTGCTGCAATAGTTGAATTGTATAAATAACGATTATCTACTTGCCCATCTTCAGGGTAAGACCAACCACCAATTACCTCTTGACTTAATCCTGGTTGATATTGATGAATTTCTGCTTGATTTAACCATTGATAATTTAGGTTTTGTAAACTATAACTTTCTCTGTCTTTTTCTGCATAAACTGGAGCTAAAATTCCACAAGGCCAATAGCCAGTTTCTATACCACTAATTGATTCTATTTTTGTTACCCATTCTGGATATAATGCCCGACTTTTTAAACATAAATCTAACATTTTACCAGGGGGGATAGCTTCTGCTTGAGGAGCTAACATTCCAGCAGCAGCATTTGTCGCTGTTTGCTGAAAATCACGGCTAATAATTGTTACTTTTGCTCCTCGTAATGTTAGTTCTATTGCTATTGATAGACCAATAATACCGCCACCAATAATTAGGATATTGCTTGATTGATTCATTTTCTAGGTGTTGCTGAATTAGTGTATTTAATTACTTAGGAGTCAACCCACCCCTAACCCCTCCCAACCCACCCCTAACCCCTCCCAGGAGGGGAGGGGAAGTCAGGAGTCAGAAGGGAAGAAAGAAGAAAAAAGAGAAATGGATGATTATTGGCAACACTTTTTAAACTCTATTCTTAAATATTTTTAGTAATTTTTTTCAAGCTTTATTCTATCCTTCATATAGAATCTGGTTATATAGTATATATCTATAACTATACTTCAAACCTTCAATCTCCCCTACTCCCCACATTCCCCTCCAGGGAGGGGTTAGGGGTGGGTCTCCTACTCCCCCCCAACTATATAATAAGTTTTCAACCAGATTTGAGATCGGGAGTCCAAACAATTTCAGAACCTTGCCCCCAAAAACCATTATATTTAGTTACTTTTATATCTCCTAAAACTTGCACTTGACAAGACAAACGTTTAGAAGAATTAGAAGAATGAGGAGGTACAGAAAGTCTGGCTTTTTCTCGCCATTGAAGTGGAGAAACTTCTCCTTCTATTACCACTGCACAAGTGCCACAAGTACCAATACTACGACAGTTAATAATTGAAGCATTGCCATTATAGACATCAACACCATTTTTTAGTAAAACCTGACGCAGATTTGCACCACGATCGCAAGTTATAGTTTTACCTTGAGCCTGAATCTTAACCATAATAAATTATTTTATCTATATTAGCTATCTATATTAACAGTTAAAAGTTAAAAAAAATTAAAATATAAAGTAAAAAATTACTAAAAAAGTAGGATTAATTATAAAGTTTAAATTAAATAGGACTTACGCAAATTCACCTTAAAAACGCCGTATGTAGGGGCAAATGGCATTGGCTAACGCCAAGCTCCGTTAACACCCTCAACATCTGTAGGGGCGAATGGCATTCGCCCTCTCTGCGCAAGTCCTGTTAAATTGAAAAATTCTCTGAATTTCTAACATCTCTAGTAATAATGAAAAAACTCTGGATTTACGATACAACTCTACGCGACGGCGCTCAACGAGAAGGACTATCCTTATCCCTAGAAGACAAACTACGCATCGCCCACCAACTCGACAGCTTAGGGGTTCCTTTTATTGAAGGAGGTTGGCCCGGTGCGAATCCTAAAGATGTGCAATTTTTCTGGCAACTTAAAGAACAACCCCTCACTCAAGCAGAGGTAGTAGCATTTTGTTCCACTCGTCGTCCGGGAAAACAGGCAGCTTCTGATACCACTCTACAACCCATTTTATCTGCTGGTACGCGGTGGGTGACAATTTTTGGTAAATCTTGGGACTTGCACGTTGTTGAGGGGCTAAAAACTACTCTGGAAGAGAATTTAGCAATGATTGCAGATACGATTTCTTATCTCCGCAGTCAAGGTCGTCAGGTGATCTATGATGCTGAACATTGGTTTGATGGTTACAAAAATAATCCTGATTATGCTTTGCAAACTTTAGCTGCTGCAAACAATACTGGTGCGGAATGGTTAGTCCTCTGTGATACCAATGGCGGTACTCTTCCCCACGAAATTACTCAGATAGTAGCAGATGTTTCCCATGCTTTGCCCACTGCAAAATTAGGCATTCACACTCATAATGATTCGGGTACTGCTGTTGCTAATGCTTTGTCTGCTGTCAGAGAAGGAGTGGGGATGGTACAAGGAACTATCAACGGTTATGGCGAACGTTGCGGTAATGCTAACCTTTGTACTTTGATTCCTAATTTACAAATTAAGTTGGGTTATGATTGCATTCAGGCACAACAACTGGAAAAACTTACTCAGACCAGTCGTTTTATTAGTGAAGTTGTGAATCTTGCTCCTGATGACCACGCGCCGTTTGTGGGTTTGTCTGCTTTTGCTCATAAGGGTGGTATTCATGTGTCGGCAGTGGAGCGCAACCCACTGACTTATGAACATATTCAACCGCAACAGATAGGTAATAGTCGTCGCATTGTGATTTCTGACCAAGCAGGTTTGAGTAATGTGTTAGCAAAGGCAAAAAGTTTTGGTATTGAGCTAGACCGCCAAAACCCTGCTTGTCGGCAAATTCTGGATAGTTTAAAAGAGTTAGAAAATGAGGGATATCAGTTTGAGGGAGCAGAAGCTAGTTTTGAGTTATTGATGCGAAAAGCTTTGAAACAAAGACAGCATTTCTTTGAAATTAAGGGTTTTCAGGTTCACTTGGATAAGGATGGTGAAAAAGTTAGTAATTCTCTGGCAACGGTGAAAGTTACTGTTAATGGTCAGGATATTTTGGAAGCTGCTGAAGGAAATGGTCCGGTTTCAGCTTTGGATGCTGCTTTGCGGAAAGCTTTAGAAAATTTTTATCCAGCGATCGCTAATTTTTATCTGACTGATTATAAGGTGAGAATTTTGGATGGTAGAGCTGGTACTTCTGCTAAAACTAGGGTATTAATTGAGTCTAGTAATGGTCAGCAACGGTGGACGACTTTAGGGGTTTCTTTTAATATTTTGGATGCTTCTTATCAGGCAGTTGTTGAAAGTTTAGAGTATGGTTTGATGGCAGAAAGCAGAAGGCAGAAGGCAGAAGGCAGAAGAGAATCTTACGTTGTCTGAGTCTTACAGCACTTTTGAGGATAGTCAGGTGCAGTTGTAATATTATGTCCGGTTGAATACTTACACTTTGGAGGTCCGAAGGCAGAAGGTATCCCCCCCTACCCCCCTTTGAAAGGGGGGAGTTAGAAGGGAGAAAGTTTTTTTATAACTGATAATTCCGCTTGAGACGAAGCACTAGAGCAAATTGTGGTCAAAGGTGAACACTGCCAACTCTTAATTGTGTTTCCATTAATTCCGCTTCAAACGAAGCACTAGAGTCTTCAGCAACGCTTTGCCACCTATATTTGTCCCTTTGTTTCCATTAATTCCGCTTCAAACGAAGCACTAGAGTAGAATTTATCCAATGGCAGCAAAAATGCGCCATATATGAGGTTTCCATTAATTCCGCTTCAAACGAAGCACTAGAGTTTTGGATATGTCTGCTGAGGAGAATTCTATTTTGGAGTTTCCATTAATTCCGCTTCAAACGAAGCACTAGAGGTTGTTTCTCAGCAGACAAGATCGAGCGAGTGTTTTTGTTTCCATTAATTCCGCTTCAAACGAAGCACTAGAGAGTTCGGTTTTGGAACCACGACAGAGTAAGGCTTTCAGACCCCCAAATATACGCACCCCTTTGATCAAAAAGTCAAACAGGCAAATTTTGCCAAAATGACACGCCTCAAACCCGCTCCTAGCATGGCATCAACGCGGGTCAACGAGAGAATCAGCATTTCAGCGATTCTCGGAGGCGCGTATGTGGGGTACCATGCAAAGATGAAAAACAACCTCTTAACCACTCCTAAAATACTAAAAAAGATTAAAAAGCTACTGCTATTCATTTGTCGAGGTTATTTATACCAAATTCCTTACTTTCTATACTAACCTTAAGTATACAAATTGTCAACCCCCCTTTGATGAAGTCAGAAGTCAGAAGTCAGAAGTCAAAAGTTAGAAATTATGAAGTTAGAAATTATGAAGTCAGAAGTTATTTCAGTTATTAGTTATCAGTACTAACCATCTTTTTCAACTTACAGAATAATTAAGGTAAAAATCCTCTCCTTTAAAGGAGAAACAAGAAAAGATTTTCCTTTTATTCAATCCTCTCCCTAAAAGGAAGAGGTAATCAGGACTTACGCAAAAGATGAATTTATACACCATCTGTAGGGGCTAACGGCCGTCAGTCCCTACTATATGTGGTGGTTCTGCGTAAGCCCTGGTAATTATCAATTATCCATGATCAATTATCAATTATTGAAAGTGCGTGTTCCTGCAAAACCTCCAAAGGCACAACTTCTAAAGCTTTTTCATGAGTTGCTGACAAAACTACCGGTGGTGCAACTCCAGAATCTAGAGCTTCTTTCCAACGAGACGCACACAAACACCAGCGATCGCCCGGTTTTAAACCAGGAAAAGAATATTCTGGTCTAGGTGTACTCAAATCATTACCACGACGTTTGGTAAATTCCAAAAATTCTGCTGTCACTGCTGCACAAATAACATGGGAACCAAAATCTGATGGTCCTGTCTGACAAAACCCATCGCGATAAAATCCAGTCATGGGAGAAGTGCAGCAAACTTCTAAATTTTCACCTAATACATTTAGTGATTCCATCATTAGATATCTCCAGAAAAGAGGGAACAGGGAATAGGGAATAGGGAACAGGAAAGATACAACATATTCCGGCGTTGCTGAATTGAAGTATGAATGCGCGATTGTTTGGTTCTCGCCTTCGCCCCCGCACATCCCCCACACATTGGGGGAATTTTAGAGTTTTATTCCCCCCGCGCATTGGCTTGCTCGGGGGGCTTGCATCATACCCAGAAAGGGAATAGGGAATAGGGAATAGGGAACAGGGAAGATACAACATATTCCGGCGTTGCTGAATTGAAGTATGAATGCGCGATTGTTTGGTTCTCGCCTTCGCCCCCGCGCATCCCCCACCCATTGGGGGACTTTTAGAGTTTTATTCCCCCCGCGCATTGGCTTGCTCGGGGGGCTTGCATCATACCCAGAATCAGCAACGCCCATATTCCAAGTATATTAAGTACAAATATTAATAATTAAATGTTTATAGTGCGGGCATCTTGCCCGCCATCTGCCTCCTGCCTCCTGCCTCCTGCCTCCTGCGTCCTTCCTTCTTCCTTCTTCAATTACTTGCTACTTGACTTTCAACTTTCTCCAGAATTTTTGCTCCTATAGCCTCTGGAACACGAGTATACTCAAGAGTATTGTTCAAAATTTGACCTTCCTGTAAAACCCAATTGACCATTTTCTTAACTGCAGTTGCTTGGTCTGAAGTCTCATAATTTGCCTTAATTAATAACCAAGTCACTCCAACAATGGGGTATCCATCATCAGGGTTAGCTTCGTTAGCAGGAGTAAAATCTTGATAAAATCTCAGTCCAGATAATGCAATATTTGCCTCTTCGAGAGTAGGTTCGACAAACCGACCTTGTAAGTTCTCCAGCATTGCTGTTGACAAGTTGTTTTGACGAGCAAAAGTATCCTGTACATAGCCGATCGCTCCTTCAGTTTCTTTCACTAAAGCAGCTACTCCATCATTTTTGTTACCTTCCAGGGGATTTTTTGGCCAATCAGGTTTTCTGGATGCACCCACTTCTCGACTAAATGTTGGACTGGCAGCACTCAAATGTCTGGAGAAAATGAAAGTTGTACCACTACCATCAGCTCGTACCACAGTTTGAATAGGTAAGTCAGGTAGGTCAACTCCTGGGTTGTCCTGAGCAATTCGGCGATCGTTCCATTTAGTAATTTTACCTACAAAGATATCTGGCAATACCGACTGAGATAGTTTGAGTTCGCTTACTCCTGGCAAATTATAAACTACTGCTACAGCACCTCCTGCGGTAGGTACCATAACAACTCCTTTTGGCATTTGCTCTATTTCTGCTGCAACTGGTGGCGCATCTGTACCTGCAAAGTCAACAGTATCTGCAATAAAACTCTCAATACCTTTGCCACTACCCACAGAATTGTAATTTACTGTAATTCCTGTATCTTCTTTTAGTTGTTGAAAGTAACGCTGATACAAAGGAGCGGGGAATGATGCTCCGGCACCTTCAATAGTTTGGGCGATCGCTTCGCCAACAGTGCCAAGTGAAAGAGTAACTGCTGCAACTGTGGCTGTTAGAGCATTGTGCCAAATAGTTTTTAATAAAACCATATATTATGAGCCTCCGAAAAAATCTAATTATTTATTAAGTTTCTAGTTTATTAATTCTCTAGATAATAACGAAGATAGCAGTTTAAATACAACAAACTTTATTTATATTACTAAATCTTTATATTACTATATATTAGACATCTCCAGAAAAGAGGAAGTAGGGAGTAGGGAGTAGGGAACCCACCCCTAACCCCGACCGTGGAGGGGAAGAATTGATAATTTCTTTGGGATAATTGATTTTATTTTTTATTATTGGAGATGTCTATTACTATTTTTACTGAATAATTAAGGTTTAAAGCCTCTCCTTTAAAGGAGAAACAAGAAAAAATTTTCCTTTTATTCAATCCTCTGCCTTTTAGGGAGAGGTAATTATCAATTATCAATTATTGAAAGAGTTTTTATAGACAATAATTTAATTATATAATATTCTCAAGATTTTGCCAAAAATTTTAATCTATTGTTAACTTTAGCATAAGCATTCAGCTCTTAGCAGTCAGCTATCAGCAAATAATGAATAATTCCTGATAATCCTGAAGAAGCGTAATTTGACAGTAAGTTTTAATTCTATCCAAATTTCTCAATTGCTTTTACCGAATAATTAATAATTAATAATTAAATAATTCTGGTTTCAAGCCTCCCCTTTTAAGGGGAAAAAAGCGGTTGAGGGATGGATAGGTTTCCTAACCAGATCCAATCAACCAAGACAGCGGTCGTTTGCGGAGCATTCCGTAGGATGGGATGGATGGGTTTCCTAACCAGATCCAATCGACTCCTGTGAAGAAATAATATTTCCTTATTTTCAATTCCGTAACGGTTTTAACCAGAGGTAATTAATCGAATCTAGATTTAAAGCCTCTCATGAGCAAGGATAAAACGGTTTTAACCAGAGGTAATTATCCATTATTCATTATCAATTAATGAAACTAAAAGCAATAGCTGATGGCTAATAGCTGACGGCTGTTTGCACAGCATTCCGCAGGAAATGCTTACTTATAATTGTTCAATATATGAGGATATATCGACAAAATATGAACAGTCAATATATATTGATGTGGGTTGGATTTCTATTAGCATCATATTCGATTGTAGCTAACGATGCTATACAAACTCTTGGCACATTTTTAAGTTCTAATTCTCAGCGCCCTTGGTGGGTTTTATGGCTGTTTATTTGCTCCATTTTGTTAGTAGTTTTTTTCTATGGCTGGATTACTAATGATGGAGATGTAGCTTATGGACGTTTGGCAGAATTTCCTTTTCCTGAAAATTTTAGTTGGATTTATATAGTTCCTCCTTTCGTACTTTTATTTTTAACAAATTGGGGAATTCCTGTTAGTACAACTTTTCTAATTCTCACAGTTTTTGCTCCTAGTAATCTCACAAGTATGTTGACTAAATCACTGTTTGGTTATGGGTTGGCTTTTGTCACAGCTATACTTATTTATAAATTCATAACTAAAGCTTTAGAAGAGAAATTTCTCAGTACAGCAGACCAAGAACCATCAATTTATTGGGTGATTTTTCAGTGGGTATCAACAGCATTTTTGTGGAGCCAATGGTTAATTCAAGACTTGGCAAATATCTTTGCATACTTGCCACGAAATCTTGATGCTTCAATGCTATTTTTTTCCATGTTTGTGATGTTAATTTTACACGCAATTATCTTTTACAGAAATGGTGGTGCAATTCAACATATAGTTACCAGTAAAACTAATACTCAAGATATTCGTTCAGCAACAATTGTAGATTTTATTTATGGATTAATCTTATTATTATTTAAAGAATGGAGCAAAATGCCAATGAGTACAACTTGGGTATTTATCGGTCTTTTAGCAGGAAGAGAAATAGCAATAGCTCACAATTTCCAAAACCGTGAAATGAAGGATGTAGGTCAGATTATTTTGAGTGATGCTTTAAAAGCTTTTGCTGGTTTAGCGGTTAGTATTGTTATTGCTTTTGGACTTCCTTTTCTAGAAAAAATGATTAGCAATTAAGTTATGGCAGGGAACAGGGAATAGGGAATAGTGGTTTGACCCTGCCGGTTGTGGCAAGAAGTGGGAACGAAGTACCACCAGATTGCGCCTGAGTCAGAAGTTTCGCTAGCAAAATAATCTCAGATTTCCTGCCAAAACTTCGATAACCTAATCCAAATGTAAAATCATTAGCTTAACACACCGAAAATTAAAATCTAGATGGTGCGTTACATTTCATTAACGCACCCTACTGGATTGTTTCATCTAAAATGGTGCATTAGCTTTTTTCGTCACCCCATCCCCCCATCACCCCATCCCCCATTTTCTATTGCAACATTTTAGATGAAACAGTCCACTACTGGACTGACACACCTTAAATGGTGCATTAGCTTTTAACTTGAACAGGACTTACTTTTGACTTTTGAGTTATAACTTCCGTGAAATAGTATTATTGCTGACTACTTCACTAGCGTTATAGTAAACTGGCATTGACATCTCCAGGGGTTGAAACACCCTGGATTCTGTGGGAAATCCACCGCAAATGGGGATTTATCCCCATTTGCTTAAAGTCTGTCAACAAACTTCTAGACTCCTGGGCGTAAATAAAAATTTAGCTGTGAGCTTACTTTCAGAGTGGTTTTACTCAAGATATTGGAGCAATAAATAGCTGCTTTAGCTGCATTACTTGCATTCAGCCGTCGTAGGAAATTAATTCCCCGTCTCCTGTCCGCCGGAATCTCACCGCACTAGCTAGAGGTCATGGCCACAAACCTTGTTCTTACTCATATTTTGACCATTATAACAGACTTTGACTCCGCTTTATTACCCGCGCGTCGTTATTCAACCAGGGGATAAATCTTCCGGGAACTTTCCTCCCGTCGTCTTTTATGTTTATTGTAATTAAGTCTCACAAATGCCCTAACTACCTAGTGCCGGATGGCGGAAATAATTGACAAGTTACAAAATCCTAAAACAATTACAAACTAATACTTTTGACTTTTAACTTTTGACTTTTAACTTCCGCGTAGAGGCACTAGTGTTGAGCATCAATTAAACTAATACATTAAACCAAAAATGGCCGTGAGGAGTTGAATAATATGAACAGACCTGAAGATAAAGATGCCTTATATATACTAAAAGAAACAAGTCGTACTTTCTATATTCCTATTAGTGAATTACCATCTGGGCTAAAAGAGGCAGTTACATCGGCCTATCTTTGTATGCGTGCCATTGATGAAATTGAGGATCATCCCAGTCTAGATAGCTTCACAAAGGCAAAATTGTTGCGAAAGATTAGTTTACTTTTACAACAAGGAGTTGACCATTCAAGTTTCGAGAACTTTTCAGCAAAGTTAGACTTGAATATGACTAACCTACCAGAAGTAACAAAAAGAGTAGGAGAATGGGCAATACTAGCTTCAGAGACAATAGCGCCTAGAATCTGGGATGTAACTGCAGCAATGGCAGACCGGATGGCTTATTGGGCTGAAAATAATTGGGCAATTCACACAGAATCAGATTTAGACCGCTATACTTTTAGTGTGGCTGGTGCAGTGGGACTATTACTTTCCGATTTATGGAGTTGGTACGATAATACTAAGACTAATCGTACTGAAGCAATTGGGTTTGGGCGAGGTCTACAGGCGGTGAATATTCTCCGCAACCATACAGAAGATTTAGCTAGGGGTGTAGATTTTTTTCCTGATAATTGGACTGCGGAAGATATGCAGACTTATGCCCAACGTAATCTTTTATTAGCTGATTCTTATACTAACTCTCTTCCTCCAGGACCTGCTAGAAATTTTTGCCACATTCCTCTGACTCTTGCTCATGCTACTCTAGATATTTTAACTATGGGGCAAGAAAAGTTGAGTCGTTCGCAAGTGATGGAATTAATTTCACGCTGCAATAATTCTGCATAGCAGAAGGAAGAAGGAAGGAGGAAGAAGGAAGAAGGAAGAAGGAAAGAGGAAGAAGGAAAAATATTGCGTTGTCTAACTTTTAAGCTTTTTATCTGTCCTAATATCAAATCCGGTAGCATCGGTGTTATTCAGTATTTAAAGATAAGAGTTGACATTGTAGGGGCGAATGGCATTCGCCCTTAACCATTGTATGACGACAATAGAACTATATTAATCCGAAGCAAACGGATTTGATATAACCTTTCCTTCGGTCGCTATACATGATTAAGGGACGCTCCATGAAACGTCCCTACAGGTTCTATAGATTGATGTTTTTGATGATTGGCGATCAGGGAACAGGATTGAAATTTCCAGTCGTCAAAACTGACTGCTTAACTTCCTTATGCCCGTTTTTGAGTTTTTAAGATTTGCTATAAGCAAATTCTGGAAGTTGTTCCTTTGCAGCTCCAGCAGGTGTAACTTTTACCTCTCCATTTTCATCTAAATCTACATAAACATTTTCACCATTCTGAATTTGACCAGCTAATAATGCTTCTGCCAAAGCATCCTCTAACAAATGCATAATTGCACGACGCAGCGGTCTGGCACCATAACTAGGATCGAATCCATCCTTAATCAAGCGCTCCTTAAAACTGTCACTGAGTGTCAGAGTCATATTGCGTTCGCCCAAACGACTGAATACTTCCCGCAGCATAATTTCTGCAATTTCTTTCACCTCATCCTTATTCAACTGACGGAAGACAATAATTTCATCCAGTCGGTTGAGAAATTCTGGGCGGAAATACTGCTTGAGTTCCTCATTGACTAAATTGCGGATACGGTTATATTGAGCTTCTTCTTTATCCTCAGCAAACTCAAAACCTAAACCACCGCCACCTTTTTCAATGACCTTAGAACCAATATTAGAAGTCATAATGATTAAGGTATTTTTGAAGCTGACTACCCGTCCTTTAGCATCAGTGAGGCGACCATCCTCCAAGACTTGTAACAAGATATTAAACACATCTGGATGAGCTTTTTCAATCTCATCAAACAATATGACAGTATAAGGGCGACGACGAACTGCTTCAGTAAGTTGGCCACCTTCATCATAACCAACAAATCCTGGAGGTGAACCAATTAATTTAGAAACTGTATGACGTTCCATGTATTCTGACATATCTAGTCGAATCATGGCTTCCTCAGAACCGAAGAAATAAGCAGCTAAAGCTTTTGTCAGTTCTGTCTTACCAACACCAGTTGGACCGGAGAAGATGAAACTAGCAATAGGTCGGTTGGGGTTTTTCAGACCAACACGGGCACGACGCAAAGCACGAGATACTGCTTTAACAGCATCTTCTTGACCAATGAGACGTTGGTGCAGAGTATCTTCCATGTGTAGTAGTTTCTCAGATTCAGATTCTGTTAACTTACTCACAGGTACTCCAGTCCAAGATGCCACAATATGAGCAATATCGTCTTCTGTCACCACAGGAGTAACCTTAGTTTTTTCTTCTTGTCTATCGGTATCGCTCTGTTCAATTTGTGCTTGAATTTCTAGTTCGCGATCGCGCAATTCACTAGCTTGCTCAAAGTCTTGTGCGCGAATAGCTTCTTCTTTATCTTTTGTCACTTTTGAGATTTCTCGCCTCATATCCTTCAACTGTGGTGAAAGCATAGAGTTTTTGACTCTAACACGAGACCCTGCTTCGTCGATCAAATCAATTGCTTTGTCTGGTAAGAAGCGATCGCTAATATATTGGTCTGATAGTTTAGCTGCTGCGGTCAAAGCTTCATCAGAGATAATCAACTTGTGGTGTTGTTCGTAAGCAGAGCGTACCCCATAGAGAATTTCAATTGTTTCCTCCACACTAGGTTCGCCCACTTTCACTGGTTGGAAACGACGTTCCAGAGCAGCATCCCGTTCAATATGCTTGCGATATTCATCCAGAGTAGTCGCCCCAATACACTGTACTTCGCCCCTGGCCAAAGCAGGTTTGAGAATATTAGCAGCATCCATACTACCTTCTATGGCACCAGCACCCACAACGGTATGAATTTCATCAATTACCAGGATAATATTGCCATTAGAGCGGACTTCATCCATAATCTTTTTCAGTCGTTCCTCAAATTCTCCTCGGAACCTAGTACCAGCAATTAAGGAACCGATATTCAGACTTACCACCTGTTTATTTTGCAGAAGATCCGGAACATCTTGGTTAACGATACGTTGAGCTAACCCTTCAGCGATCGCTGTTTTTCCGACACCAGGTTCACCAATGAGGACAGGATTATTTTTTGTTCTCCGGCCCAAGATTTGAATCATCCGTTCAATTTCTGTTTCCCGGCCCACGACTGGGTCGATTTTACCCTCTGCTGCTAATTTTGTCAGGTCTGTACCAAATTCCTCTAGAGTTACAGCTTTCTTATTGCCAGAATTAGAGCTTCCAGGAGAAACTGCAGCAACTTCTCCAAGGGAGCGAATTATCTGAGTCCTAATTTTGCTTCTATCAACTCCCAAATTATCCAATACTTTAGCAGCGACTCCTTCAGAATCTTGCAGCAATGCCAGTAGCAAATGTTCTGTACCGATATAGTTATGGTCTAGTTTTCTTGCTTCTTCTAGGGATACTTCCAACATCCGTTTTACCCTGGGAGTAAAAGGAATTTCTGCCGGAGTAAAGCCAGACCCACGGCCAATTATTTGTTCTACTTCGTTCCGAGCATCTTTGAGATTTACATTATATTCTTTGAGAACTTTAGCCGCAATACCTGTACCTTCACTAATCAAACCCAGGAGGATTTGTTCTGTACCCACAAAGTTATGTCCAAGGCGACGAGCTTCTTCCTGGGCCAACATGATCACTTTGATTGATTGTTCTGTAAAACGTTCAAACATGGTTACTTTTCCTTACATATTATAGTTACAGGGAATATGTCCCTCCTGTAGTTTAATTGTTATAGCAGGGAACAGGGAACAGAGAACAGCGGTGGGACCCCGCGTCGGCGACAGACGTAAGAGAACGCGCACTCCTGTGAGGGAACAGTAGGAAAAACATTTCCTTGGGTAAGGTTCATGATTAGTCTATGTCCTAACCAACTCCTTCCTTGCTATACCTAGTTTTAAACCACAATTAGGCCATAAATAGAAACTAATGTAAATTTTTGTTTACTGTAACTAATTTAGCGTTGTTAAAGCAGGAGTGGCTAGTGAGGAGAGCCGTAACCAAAAATTAACTGAGGATGAAGAGGCCAAGTAGGGGCGTTGCTGAATACTGGGATGATTTCGGCGCTCCACGGGGACACGGGGATTATGGTTTCTGCTCTGTGACAAAATCATCCCGCAATTATGCAATGCCCAAGTATAGCGCTGTGCGCAGGCAACAGGCAACAGGCAACAGCTCATCTGGGAGAATAAAAGGCTAATAATATAAGACTTTTAGCTATTGGACATCTCCTTTCAACAATGAATAATGAATAATGAATAATGAATAATTACCTCTCCTTGAAAGAAGAGGATTGACAAACAGATGAAAATTTTTCTTTATTATCCCCTTAAAAGGGGAGGCTTTAAACCACAATTTTTCGGTAATTTGTAAATATGCCAGCGCACATTGCTATAGCTAGTCTTTTTTTATTAATAGTAGCACTTGGGAAATAAAGTTGACATACTCTTGGGCATTCAGGTATGAAGATTCTCCTGAAATCAGAATTCTTGGTTCACAGAAAAATTATATCCTTTGAGATTTCTTATAATCTCAAACCATTATAGGGACATTCCTACATTACAGCGGTTTTCAGGTCAATGAACCACAGTAGGGGCGAATGGCATTCGCCCTTATAGGTTTTTGGTTATGACGATGTGGTTTATCAATCTGAAAAGGGCTGTAAATAGCTAATTCGGCTAATAATAATTAGAGAACTGAAGATATTTAAACTAACTTGGCTACAAGATATTTTGATAAATTATTAATATTATTTGTAGTCAAGTTACTAAAAGGAAATATCCTAGCACTTTTTTCCCCTTGTAGAGCCACAGCTCGCGGCGTTGCCAAGGGGAGGCTGAATTAGCTGAATTATTTAATTAATAGTTATTAATTTTTTGGCGTTGCTGATTATAGGTATGATTTTGCCCCCGCGCATCCCCCAATTTTGGGGGATGCGCGGGGGCTTGACCAGAACAAAACAATCGCGCATTCATACTTCAATTCAGCAACGCCAATTTTTAATTTTTCGGTAAATTTTTCATTAATCTCGTAATTATTAAAAATTGTTAATTCATTTTACAAATATACAAATAATCGTTGCCAGCATTATTGTGAGATTTGTTAAAATATAATCCTGGCGATCGCTAAATTTTTAGTATTAATTTTAACTAAGTAAAACTAAGTAAGTAGAAAATTAAAGAAATGAATTATTCAAGTTTACAACCTAATGTTTATAGTATTCAGAAGGACGTAATTAATTTTCTTTCTGAGATTAGTAACCTATTTCATGATTATAATTCTGTTGCTATTTCAGAAACATTATCAAAAGAAAATAAGGAGTCAATATCAAATTTTCTAACACAGTCAATATCGAACATTGACCAAGGCAAGAAAAATGTTGAGCATTTAGAACTTCGGATGGCAATCGTTGCTCCGATGAAGGCAGGAAAATCTACTATTGTTAATGCAATTGTTGGTCAAGAAATACTCCCTACTCGTAATGCAGCTATGACAATAATACCAACAGAAATTATTTTATACTCAAGTTTAGATCAACCTGAACTACTTGTTTTAGATGAAATTAAGATAATTTTTGAACAAGCAGTTTCAGCGATTCAAAATAAGATTAAAGAAATAGGTGGTGTAGAAAAAGCAAAAGCAATAATAGATAATTACCCTCATTTGCATAAAGAGCTAGAGAGGATTGAAAGAATAAACTTTTCAGAAGGTCATCTTTTTGCAGGTAATAAAACAACTGAACAAAAATATATTATAAACAAATTATCAATACTCAATGATACAATTCGCCTTTGTAATTTGTTGTCTGTGCAATTCAATCCCCTACAAAGCCTTTCTACTCTTCCTCGTATTAAAACACCTTTTTTTCAACAGCTTTTTCAACAGCAAAATTTGGAACAGAAGAAACATTTAGGCGATCTTGTTATTATTGATACTCCAGGCCCCAATGAAGCAAGTGATAACTCTCGCCTCTTAGGTGTTGTAAAGAATGAATTAAAAAGAAGTTCGATTGTATTAGTCGTTTTAGACTATACTCAACTCAACACAGAAGCGGCAAAAAATCTTAAGAAGGAAGTTGAACGTATTATTGAGATTCGAGGTAATCAAGACAGCTTGTATATTTTAGTAAATAAAGTCGATCAACGTAGAGAGGGCGATATGTCCCCTGAAGATATACAAAATTTTGTTGTCTCGGAGTTTGGAATAGATTCATCTAGAGCTAGAGACACTGTATTTGAGATATCAGCAAGGCGTGCATTTTCTGCTGCATCTTTTTTCAAGACCATCAATGACAATAGTTTTTCCTTAGAATATCTAAAACAGCTAGATACTTTTAAATTATTAGCCCGAGAAGCTTTTGGTGTTGACTGGGAAGAAGACTTAAAAAGTGCCAATCTGGAACTTTTAGAGCAGAAAGCGAATAGAATTTGGGAAAAGTCTAAGTTTGGTAATTTTATGGATAATGCTATCGATGCTTTAGTGAAAAGTGCTGCACCATTAGCTATCGAAAAAGTATTAACTCTAAGTTATAGGTTATTAGTTAGGTTAAAAGATGAGACAAATTTGCGTAATAAGGCAATTTTAAAAGATGCTTCTAAGTTAGAAGATGAAATTAATTCTTTAAAACAAGACTTAAATAATTTAGATAATATAAAAAAGAAACTAGGAAACTTTAACAATGTAAAAGAGGAGATAAATAAATATAAGGATGAGTCTTTATCTGTGATTCAGGACGGGCTTCAATTACTGATTGAAGAAAAATTTATTGGTAAAGAGTATGATCGTAGTAATTGGATTCAACAATTAGACAAAAAGAGTAGAAAACTGTTGTTAACTCCCATTTCTAATATTAAATTTTTGTCTAAAGGATATATTACAGAAAAATTGTTTTATAAATCCCAAGGAAAAGTAGAATTTGAGGATAAAAATGAGGCTGATAAATTTGCTCAAGAGTCAATTTATTATTGTAGAGATTTAATAGAAACATATCTTATAGAGTTTAGAAAATCCTTGGAATCTAAAGTCAAGTCAGTTTACGATCAATTAGCAAATAAATTAGAACGAGAAACAGAATCTATAATTAAAAAGGCGACAGAGCGATTGAAGAGAGAATTTGAACTAAAATTAGAACCTTTCTCCTCTCCAAAATTTCGCACAGAAGCCTGTGGGGAAATTGAATTTCAAATTAATCATAAACTTAAAACTCAAAGCTCAACAGAAATTCAGAAGCGTAGACGTTGGTTTACATTGTGGTTGTGGAAAGTGGATACTGCAGTAAAAATCAATAGAGAACAAGATTATTATGAAGTTGTATTAGAAAATTTAGTCAAGGAAGTAAATGTTTCACTTGAGGAGAATATTCAAAATATAAAGAATGAAATCAAAGAGTATCTTGATAAAGAAATACAAGATGAAATTGATGCTTATTTTGATTTATTAAATGAATACCTTTCAGGATATAGAGACAGTCTTGAAAATGCACAGGGTGATAAAACTCTAACTCACAAACAACAGGAACAACTTAAAGTAAAGTTAAATTCTATAGTTAAAAAATCTACAGAGCAAATAGGCAAGTGTGAGAATTATCTTGAAAGAGTTCAGAAAATATTGCCGCCCAAATCTTTTTAAAACAGAGAACTTAATACTTCTGAAATTTAAGAAGATAACTGGGTAGTTATGGATAGATTTAATCGAAAATTTTATAAATTTAGGAGTCATCAAATGGAATCATTCGAGAAATTACAACGTAGAGTTCCCTTGGTTAGCGATAAAACCTTGCTCGATCTAGTTAATGGTATTCAAATTAGTCGTGGATTACTTAGTTACCGTAAAAGTCAAGGCTTTTTTGGTAAACTACTTGATAACCTAACAGGAAGTAATTTTAAGCGTCAGATGCTACTAGAAGGAAATTTAGTTGCAGGTCAAGAAGCTTTACATGAATGGGTACTTGAATTAACAGATTCAGTTAATGTTAGTAAAGTTGCTTTATATACAACTCAAACTTCACTTTTAGAAGCTCGAAATGCAATAAGAAATCATCGACAAGAATTACTGGAACATCAACAACAATTAATTGCTTTTAGTGAGAAGTTTAATCAACTGGCAACAGAGATTCATGGGCGGGTTAATGAATTAGAAAGCCGTCTTAAAAAACTAGAAATAAAAAGTGAAGCAAAAGATGATTTTGATCGGATTCTAACTTCTTGGTCTGCAAAGCAAACCTATACTAAACTCCCTTGGGTATTTCAAGTAGTTTTTTTGGTAAGAGAAGTGTTTAGTAGTTCTGTAGCAATATATGAAATTAAGTCTGGTGATACTAAATATTTCCGAGACTTATTAGGCAATAAAATTATTGCAGAAAGCCAACATTTACCAGATAACTTTTTTGATCTTCATCAACTATACGAGCAAGAATGGCAACAATTACAGTCAACCGATTTAGATTTAGCAATGGGGTTGCTAGAAACTCGCTCTTTACCAAGAGAAAGACTTGTTGAAATGCCCTATTATTTTACATTAGGAACTACTTTAGAATTAGCAAGTTTACCAGAGCAAGTTCGTCCTGAGAAACCAGCAGAATGTGCAATTGAAATTTGTCGTTCTCAAATTACCAAGTTAGATTACACCACAGACATTCGAGACTTTGTCCGTCAAAATGTTCAAGAGATTGCTAATGATAGTATTACCATTTTATCTAGGAGTCCGAAACTATGAATCAATCATTATCTCCTAATTTTTCCGATAAAGCTTTAACAATTAGTTCCTCTGATAAAGACTCAGAACATAAAATTGGTCTAGTGCTTGCTGGTGGTGGTGCAAAGGGAGCTTACGAAGCAGGAGCTTTAAGCTACTTAGCTGAAATTAATTTTGCTCCCCACATGATTGCAGGTACTAGCATTGGAGCTTTGAATGGAGCAGTTATTGCATCATACCCAGATTTCTCAGTAGCAGTAGAGCAACTAAATATTTTATGGGATAAACTAGGTTCAGAAAAAGTCTTGCACTTAAATCCTGAAGGAATCAAAAAAGTTGCCTACAATGCAGCAAAAACTTTTGTACCTGCATTTCAATCTTGGTTTTTCGATTTGATAAGTGAAATAGCTATAGATGGGGATAAAGTATCTTTATTTAATCCCGATACAGTTGAGAAGTTACTCAAGGAAGCAGTTAAACCTTCTGCGATACGAAGTGGTAAGGAGCTTTGGGTTGCCGTTTTTCCAGCCTTAAAAATTCCTGGCATAGATTACGATCATTTGCTAGGAATGCTTCAATTTTTAGCAGGATCGTCAGCAAAATGGTTAAGGGTGCAAGATTGCAAAGATGATGAGTTACTTTACAATTTATTACTTGCAAGTGCTGCCATTCCTTTTGCATTCCCTCCACGAGAAATAAAGGGGAAATATTTCGTTGATGGAGCTTTAGGAGATAATGTACCTTTAGGTGCTTTATCAAAAGAGGGTTGTACTCATGCAATTGTTATTCATCTTGGAAATGCTGTTACCTGGAATCGTTATGATTTCCCAGAACAAGCAATTATAGAAATTCGCCCTACTCAATCTTTGAATAAAAATCAAGCTCTAATTGCTGGAGATATTACCAGTATGTTAGATTTTAGTTCAGAACGAATTAGCCAACTCAAACAACTAGGATATCAAGATGCTAAATATTGTTTGGAACCAATCCTGAGAAGTTTTACCAGTCTTAGTGAGCTACGCTCAGAGGACGATCTTCTTAAAAAGAAAACAGAGGAACTTCAAAAAGATCCTCCTGTATGGTAAATAACTACCAGAGATTTTAGGATTCAGCTTTAGAAATTTCGGTGGGTAAACCAGTCTAGTAGTTGGGAGTGATCGCTTTTAACTAGGGCTTGCTGATTAAATCTCAAAGCATTGACAGATATTGGTTTTAGCGTTTTAGAGTTCAAAAAAGTACCAGCTTTTCGGTGGCAATAGCTGCATAAAGCTAGTATTTTGGGACGATTATGGCAGAAAAATTGAGGGACAAAACGCCCGCTCCTACCTCCTCTACATTCCCATTTCTCCCCTCCCCTCCTGGGAGGGGTTAGGGGTAGGTTGGGAGGGGGAGGGGCGAGGGGTGGGTTGTCTCCTGTCTCCTGTCTCCTACAAAGAGGAAAAAAACTTTCCATACGCAAACCCTAACTAGGAGTTACGCAAATTATGAAATAATACCCTATCTATAGAGGGCAAATGCCATTTGCCCCTACATTATAACCAAAACCTTGTAGGGACGTTCCATAAACAAGGAGTATAATTTTCCACAGGTAAGAGAATTATTGTATTCCTTCCAAAGCATCTATCTTAGCTTTGATGTCTTCATCTTGGAGATTATTGTAGTGTCTCTTAAGTAAGGCAATATCTTCTGGTTGCCAATTCACCTTTTTCAGCACTTTATTAATCTGTGCTTTCAATTCAGAACGCAAGTACCTTACTTGTTCTAATTCTATTGATTCGCTTTCTTCCCAAGCATCAGCAAAAATCTCTAAAACTTTTTTGCCCTCTTCCCTACTAATAGATCGTTCCTCGTCAAAATTATCTATTTGATCGGGATATCGCTTTGGTGAACCCAACCATTGAATTAAGATAACCGTATCAGATTCTCCTCCACTGGTAAAGTAAGCGAGAAAACGAATTCCTGCTTTTTGATCTCTATTTCTATGAGTTGCATTCAAAATTTGTAAAATCTGCTGAGTATTAAATCTGCCCATCTGACCTAGTGCTATTGCTGTTGCTTCACGAACCTCCGAATCTTCATCCCTCAACAAATCCAACAATTGGGGAATCAATTGTTTAGCCTCCGACCCCAAATTACCCACTGCTGTTGCTGCTGCTCTACGGACATCCGAATCTTCATCCCTCAACAAATCCAACAATTGGGGAATCAATTGTTTAGCCTCCGACTCCAGATTACCCACTGCTGTTGCTGCTGCTCTACGGACATCCGAATCTTCATCCCTCAACAACTGCTGAAACTGAGGAATCAATTGTTTAGCCTCCCATCCCAGATTACCCACTGCTCTTGCTGTGGCAGCACGGACACGCCCATTTTTATCTTTGAACAACTGCTGCAATTGGGGAATAAACTCTTTAGCAGTCTCGGACTCCATCTCACCCACTGCCCATGCTGCTGCTCTACGGAAATCGGAATCTTCATCGCTGAACAACTGCTCCAACTGAGGAATCAATTCTTGGGCCTCCCATCCCATCTCACTCACAACTCTTACTGCAGCAGCACGGACACGCCAATTTTTATCCCTCAACAACTGTTGCAACTGGGGAATAAATTCTGTGGCCTCCCATCCCATCTCACCCACTGCTGTTACTGCTGCGTAACGGATATTCGAATTTTTATCCCTCAATAACTGTTGCAACTGGGGAATAAATTCTGTGGCCTCCCATCCCATCTCACCTACTGCTGTTACTGCTGCGTAACGGATATTCGAATTTTCATCGCTCAACAACTGCTGCAACTGGGGAATCAATTGTTTAGCCTCTGACCCCATCTCACCCACTGCTATTGCTGCTGCACGACGGACCTCCGAATTTTCATCGCTCAACAACTGCTGCAACTGGGGAATCAATTGTTTAGCCTCTGATCCCATCTCACCGACTGCTCTTACTGCAGCAGCACGGACACGCCAATATTTATTCGTCAACAACTGCTGCAACTGGGGAATCAATTCTTGAGCTTCCGACTCCAGATTACCCACTGCTCTTGCTGCTGCGATAACGACACGCCAATTTTCATCCCTGAACAACTGTAGCAACTGGGGTATAAATTGTTTAGCCTCCGACCCCAGATTACCCACTGCCCATGCTGCTGCACTACGGACCTCAGAATCTTCATTCCTTAACAATTTTCCAATTTGTTCTACCCGCTCTGAGGGTATCTCAACAGGAGACTTAAGGTCATACTCAGAAATTTTCTTCATGGCCTCACCCCAAACATCAGGGTCAGAATCATCCAACGATGCCAAGGTTCCCTGGAGTTGCCAGTCTTCGGGTGGTGACTTCTCAAAAGCTTGAACATGACCCAAATTTACTGCCAATAACGCCACCAATAACAGCAGCAAAAAACGCAATTTACGAAGAAAGGAGTTGGAGAGTTTCATCATCTTAAGATTGAGATATATTCATTAATTGATAATTGATAATGGATAATTAATAATTACCTCGGGTTTTAACCGCTACGGAATTGAATATCAGGAAATATTATTTCTTCTCTTGGTCTCATGGATATGGTTAGGAAACCTATCCATCCCATCCTACGGAATGCTCCGCAAACGACTGCTTTTTTCCCCTTAAAAGGGTCGGCTTTAAACCAGAATTATTTGATTATAAATTATTCGGTAAAGCAGCAAATTACTCAATTAAGTTTACATAATTAAGTTGAGCCGGAACAGAAAATTAAGAAAGAATTTAGGCGTTGGTAATTAGATGGGGAGTAGAGGAGTAGGGGAGTAGGGGAGTAGGGGAGATGGAGAGCTTGAGAAATATTTGGTAATGGTTGAAGATGGAACATTTTTTTATACCGAATTAAACGGATTTGATATTATTTAGGTAATTTCAAAGATGAATCAAGCAGGAAGTACACAAGTAAATCGACTAATCTGGAAACCCATACCATTGACGTACATTTTTAGAGATAGAGTTTCGACTTAGTTAACAATTTGCGCAATTTAGCGATATAATATGCTAGTTCTCACACGCAAGTAGTAACGATGGTGAAATTTGTATCTTCTGCACTAATCGCGACTTAAACATTTCTGGCAGTCTATCTATATAGATATAGACCTCAGAAGAAATCCCGCTCCCCACTAGGAACGGCGCAGTAAGGGTTTGAGGATTTTTTCTGATGTTGATTGACAAAGACTTAAATGTAGGTATAGGCTGTAGAGATGCGGTTGGCTTGACCGTCAATGCCTGTGGATGAGTAACCGCCGACGGCCTCACAAGAAGCAGGAAGTAAACATCAATTTGTCACGTTATGTGACGCTTTGTGTCAGTTTTATAGAGCAGCTTTAACCCATTCGACTATGTCCAGGTAAATCATAAAAATCAACTTGCCAGGCGACCACATTGGACACAAATGTAGTTTTGGTTATGCTTTCGATGGCCATTTTTGCGGATCTGTTTGCTAATACACTCACCGACATTGCTGCGAATTTAACTTATGGCTTCTGACTTCAGCTATACTACTGCTCAACCCAACCTAAATTTTTAGGCTGACAACAGCTTTGTTGCACAAAAGACGATCTGGTAAGCTATTTTTTTGCTAGTCCCTTACTCAAGCGTTGGCGGAGCCTAGCGGTAGCTATATCGCTGAGTTTTGCGGATATATTTGATTTAACTATTGTCCAATAGTTATTTGATTTATATACAGTTAGAGGAAGCGATCGCTGAGTTTTGCGGATATATTTGATTTAACTATTGTCCAATAGTTATTTGATTTATATACAGTTAGAGGAAGCGATCGCTAAGTTTTGCGGATATATTTTATTTAACTATTGTCCAATAGTTATTTTGATTTATATACAGTTAGAGGAAGCGATCGCTAAGTTTTGCGGATATATTTGATTTAACTATTGTCCAATAGTTATTTTGATTTATATACAGTTAGAGGAAGCGATCGCTAAGTTTTGCGGATATATTTGATTTAACTATTGTCCAATAGTTATTTTGATTTATATACAGTTAGAGGAAGCGATCGCTGAGTTTTGCGGATATATTTGATTTAACTATTGTCCAATAGTTATTTTGATTTATATACAGTTAGAGGAAGCGATCGCTAAGTTTTGCGGATCTGTTTGATTTAACTATTGTCCAATAGTTATTTGATTTATATACAGTTAGAGGAAGCGATCGCTAAGTTTTGCGGATCTGTTTGATTTAACTATTGTCCAATAGTTATTTTGATTTATATACAGTTAGAGGAAGCGATCGCTAAGTTTTGCGGATATATTTGATTTAACTATTGTCCAATAGTTACAGCAGTTTCCGCATGAAGTACATCTCGGGAGTCTAGTCGCAGCTATATACTTTCATGCAACAAAGCCACTGACAACTATAGTCATTCTGAATAAGACTGAAACACTTTTTCGGCTGAAACTCTTTCAAGGCAAGAAACCCTTATCTCAATCTTAACTAGAATGACTTTAACGAAGTCAGAAGTCAGAAGTCAGAAGTTATTTTTGTAACGGGGTGAGCAACTCTCCAAAAATATTGCGCCTTAAAAGGCGAGGTTTTATACCCATGTTATTTTGATAAATTTAAGAGTTTAAAAAATCTAAATGATTGCCATGTTTTGCCCGTAGAGAAGCTACAGAACCTTGCAATTCTAACTTACCATTATCTAATAAAACAATCCATTCAGCCCGACTAATTACCCTTGGTCTATGACTAATAAAAATTGTTGTTTTACCACGACGATGCAACAATAAATTCTCCAAAACTTCGGCCTCACTCACAGGGTCTAAACCAGAAGTTGATTCATCTAAAATTAATACAGCAGGGTCATTAACCATAGCTCTTGCTATTGCCAGACGTTGCCTTTGTCCGCCAGAAATATTTGCTCCAAATTCTCCTAAAACTGTTTGATATTTATCAGGTAAACGACTAATAAATTCATCTGCTCCAGAAATTTGACAAGCTTTAACGATTTGTTCAAAAGTTACTCCAGGTACTGCTAATTGAAAATTTTCAATAATCGAACGACTCCAAAAATGAGCATCTTGAGGAACTAATACTACCTGTTTTCTAAAAGAATCTATATCTAAATCTTGCAGATTATAAATCCCAATTTGAATATTACCAGACTGCACGGGATACAAACCAGCAATTAATTTTGCCAAGGTACTTTTACCACAGCCAGATTCACCAATTAAAGCAATAGATTTACCACCAGGAAATTTTACAGAAAAGTTTTCTAATAAATCAATTCTACCAGCATAGTGAAAACTAATATTAGAGCAAATAATATCGGCTTTAGGACTAATTTTTACATCGGGTTTTTGATGATTTTTATCTACTTCTGGTGGATAATCAATTACTTCAGAAAGTCGTTTAGTGGCAGTCTGAACTCTGGTCAATTCATCCATCAATCCTACCAAAGTAGTAACCAAAGTTGACACATATTGATTCATGGTAATAAAAGCCAATAATTGACCGATACTTAATTGTTCGGCGATGACTAAATTACTGCCAAACCACAAGAGAAAAATATTAGCAATATTACTAACTAAACCCGAAAAAGTATCATTCACAATGCCAATCTGAGTGGTTCTAAAACTTAAGTTAGCCAACTTACCAAACCTGCCTTGAAATTCTTCCCAAAATTGAGGAGAGCTAGAGGTAGTTTTCAGAGTCATTGCTCCTTTAAAAGTCTCTACTAAAACACCCTGATTTTCTGCCTCCAAAGCAAATAAACTTCTAGTTTTTTGCTGCAATATCGGCAATAAAGCAATAGTGGATAAAGTCATAATTACCGCCATAAAAACAGCAACTATACTCAGGGAAAAACTGTAAATACACATTACAGTCAAAGAAACCAAAGCAATAAAAAATTGACTAGGCAAACTGACAATCACTTGAGAAACCAACTGATTAATTTCTTTAATATCTGTCAACCTACTAACAATTTCACCGCTGCGTCGTGTCTCATAATACTTCAATGGTAAACTCAAAATTTTTCGCCCAAATTCCATCACCAACCCTAATTCCAAACGTTGGGCAAAATGAGCAATCATATTAGATTGAACTAATTCCAAACAACTGCTAAAAACATTCATCACAATCACAGCAATTACCACACTGGTAAGTAACTGAAAATCACCCCGAACTAGCACATCATCAGTCAGAATTTGTACCAAAAAAGGAGAAGCAATAGAAAGTAAACCCAAGACAATATTCAGCAGAAAAACTTGAAGAATAATTTGCCGATAATACCAAACTCGTCTGAGCCATCTGCTAATATTACTGACTTTTTCATCAGCCTCAGAAAAAAAGCGTTTTGGGTCAGGTTCTACTAATAAACAAACCCAATCTCCCCAGGCTTCAGCTAATTCTTTTTTTGATAAAAAACGAACTCCAAGAGCAGGATCAGCAATTATATATTTATCTCCTTGTTTGCCATACAAAACCACCCAATGATAGCCTTGCCAATGGATAATTGCTGGCAAAGGGGCACTTTCAATTTGGTCTAAAATTCCTGGATTTGCTTTGACAGACCTAGCATTAAAACCAATAGTATCTGCACCTTGTTTTAAACCTAATAATGTAGTTCCTTGTTGATTAGTACCAATAGTTTCTCTAATACGATTTATTGTTAAATTACGACCATGATATTTAGCAATAGAAGCCAAACAAGCAGCCCCACAATCTTCTTCACTTTGCTGGAGAATTAATGGATATTTATTAACATTATTTATTTCGCGATCGCTAGATGCTTTTGGTAATATTGGTACTGGTACTATATCTAACATAATGATTTAAATTAAAAATTAAAAATAACTATACTGACGATTTATTTCATCCCAAATAACTACTTCTGTTGACTAGGGAGCAAATCAGAAAAAGCACCCATAAAACTATGGATGCCTCATTTGATTAAATATTAATCAAAGTTATAATTCCACCATTACCGAATAATTAATAATTAATAATTAAATAATTCTGGTTTAAAGCCGACCCTTTTAAGGGGAAAAAAAGTGCTAGGATATTTCCTTATATTCAATACGGTTTTAACCAGAGGTGATTATCAATTATCCATTATCAATTATCCATTAATGAAATAGCTTTTAGTAGCAACCACGACCACGATATCCACCATAACCATAGCGACTACGACGGTAACCATAGCTTACAGAGCGACCGTATCCATATCCATCATGGTAGTAGCGAGAGCGATCGTAGCCATAATAACTTACACGGCGACCGCGACCGTAACCATCACAACCACAACCACCATTAATAGTAGCAGATTCTTCAGTGGAAATATCGGAGAATAGTTCGTTGTTTTGAGTGTCTTGCATGATTTTTTTCTCAGAGTTAATTAGATCGACAAGCTAGTATAAATTTATGTTCATTTATTTAACTATCTTGTGATGTATAGTCTATTCTTCTTGAAGTGAAGTGCAGCTTCAGGATATTTTTTTGAATTTCTATATGTCAGTTTTTGGGTAGTGGTGTACAAGTAGTGATTTTTGTAGTTTTGTTTCTGAAGGTGAAAGGGATTTATATCATGTCCGGTTGAATAGTTATAAATAAACGATGGAGTGCTCAGAAGTCAGGAGGGAAGAAAGAAGGAACAAAGAAGGAAGAAGCAAGAAAAAAGAGGAAGAAAAGGAGAAAGTTTTTTGATCACTAATTATCTGGACATAATATTATATCATGTCCGTTGGTATCGGAGCGTGTATAAAGTTGGGGAAATATCTAGCGCCATTAATGGTTTTTCCTTCTCTTAAAGCTTCTTCCAACTTCGGTCTTCCAACTTCGGTCTTCCTTACCTTCTCTATACAATACCGATTCTACTGGACATGATATTACTTATAGAACTCATTTGAGATCTATATAATTATGGTAGTCAAGTCTTTTCGCGCATCAATTTTGACCGAAAATCATCTGAAGGAGTGTTTTTTGTATTATTTCTCCCCACATCTTCCCTCTTACCTTCCCCTCCTGGGAGGGGGAGGGGCGAGGGGTGGGTTCCCTCCTGTCTCCTGTCTCTTGTCTCCTGTCTCATCGCTAAAAAAATGGGTTCTATAAATATCACTACATCTATAGGACTACCGATTTTTGTAACTGTGATTTTTTGGTAATGTTTTTTGGGTAATGTTACCCATCAATTCAAACTTGACAGACCACTAGACTAGCAGCGCATTATTTTCTAACAAAGGTATTCTCTCAAAATACGATTACGTTTTGGGTCTTCCAACTTTTTCAACGCCTTAGCTTCTATTTGTCTAATTCTTTCTCTGGTTAAATTAAAAGCATCACCGATTTCTTTCAGGGTTTTTTCTTGACCATCATCCAAACCAAATCGCATTCGTAACACATTTCTTTCTCGTTCAGTTAAAGTGTTGAGAACAGTTTCTACGTCTTCTTGTAGGCAATTTTCAAAGACATATTTTGCTGGTGTTTCTCCATCAAATTCGATCGCTTCCTTATAGATGTTATTTTCTCCTTTGCCTATAGGAATTTCTAAAGATAACATTTCTTGAGCGCATTCTACAATAAATCGTAATTTCTCTGTGGTCATTTCCATACGTGTAGCGACTTCTTCCGCAGTTAAGAGACAACGTTCCATTGACATCTGTTTAACTGTTTTCTTAATTTGGGAAATGGTTTCATAGAGATAAACTGGTAAGCGAATGATGCGAGAATAGTCACAGATAGCTCTAGTAATAGCTTGTCTAATCCACCAAATACCATAAGTAGAAAATTTATAGCCTTTTGTATGGTCAAATTTTTCTGTGGCACGAATTAATCCTAAACTACCTTCTTGGATTAAATCTTGGAAGTCTAATCCACGGTTTTGATATCGCTTGGCAATTGATGTCACCAGTCGCAGGTTAGCTGTCACCATTTTATTTTTTGCCTGTCTACCTTGCTGGAGGCGATCGCGCAATTCTGGTATACTCATTTTTACAGCTGTTGCCCATTCTGTTTCATTAGGCGATCGCTTGAGTTTTTTCTCTAAATTTTCACGAATTTGTTCTAAAGCTAATAATTCATCAATTTGATGAGCTAAATTGATTTCTTCCTCAGGACGCAAGCGAGGTATTTTATTAATTTCTTTGTAATAAAGTTGAATGGAATCTTCTGAAAATGTTGCGGTTGGCGGTTCTATATCTTGGTCGTAGCTACGTTCAGCAGGCTTTTTATTTGTAAATTCTTCTGTAGATTCCCAATCATTTCTGGTTATATTTTCTAGCCAGTAAGTATCATAATAAGTAGGATTTTTACAGTCAATTAACCACCATTTAATTTTGATATTTATATTTTTTATTGTCTGAAGAGCAACTATTACTAACTGATGATAGTTTTTTGTACAAATAAGTAATTTTTTTTTTTGCTTTGAGGCAGATTTTGGGAAATAGTTATTATTTTTTCTTGAAGTTTACGGTTTGTTTTAAATTTTTCTTGTAGTAACTCCAACAAAAATATCTCTAAATTACCTTCTTCATCACTATTAATTTTGTAAATATTATCAATATATCCAATGCAAGAAGTTGGTAATTCTAGCTGTTCAATCTCTAAATTTTCCAGTTCAAAATTATAGCCAAGTTTGTTAAACAAGGCTAGTATTTTTTTCGGGCTATTAATTTTTTTTAGATCGTCTATTTCTAATGAATGCCCTATCATTATCGTCTGTCTCCACAATTAATTTATGTTAATATGTTGAGTCTTTAATAGAGTTGTCGCTGCTTTTAGCAATTTTCGACTTAATCAAGTGACAAGTCTAATATATTGCGATTAAAAGCGTTATTATTTTTATTTTTTTGAGTTTGCTAAATTTATAAGAAACATTTTTTTGTGTTTTCTGAATATATAGTTGTAGTTTTTGAGAATAATTGCTTATTTTTCTCTAGTTATTCAAAGATTCAAGTCAAGCAAAACTTTTCCCAGGTCTAAGATAATTAGCGATCGCGCTTAATCATAGCTATCACTATCATCAAAGAGCTTGATTATAGTTATTTTATTACATTATATCATAGATATTATTTTATGTCAATATTTATTTTCAAATTCTTGATATTATGATGTTTGTAGTCGCTCAACAAAGATTATATGTGTATATCATATTTAAAATTCTATGTCAAATTTTGATCATCTTGACTGATATCCAAAGAAAACAGTTAGGATGATTATTTATACAGCATGAGATGAAAATTATGGGCTAATAGGCAACAGGGAAGAGGAAATAAAAATTAATGTATAGCAGTCGCCATTACTGTATTTGACATATCAAAAGCTTAAAACTTAGAAAACACCAGATTTTTCTTTCTCTCCTAGATAACTAAAGCCTTCTTTCTTCTGCTATAAAACCGTACCTCAGCATCTTGAACAATGTGGTATTTATATTTAGTTTAAAAATAGGGCGTTGGTGAAAAGAGGTATGATATCATGTCCAGATAAGAGCACGAACAAAAAACTTTCTCTCCTACTACTCTTTCTTCTTATTTCTTCCCTCCTGACTCAGTCGTTCCCCTCCCCTCCTGGGAGTGGTTAGGGGTGAGTTGACTCCTAAAGAATTAAGATTAATATCATACACGCACTTCAGCAACCCCAAAAATAGTTTTAAACATTAATATTAAAATATAACTTGTCAATCTTGATAATATATATTTATACATCTGCAATCAGCAGATAAAAGATTGAAGTAATGAATAATTATTAAATAGTCATATCATGTCCGGTTGAACAGTTATAAATAAACGACTAAGGAGTCAGGAGTCAGGAGTCAGGAGGGAAGCAAGAAGAAGTAAAGAGAAACTTTTTTTGATCACTAATTATCCGGACATGATATCACTAGCAAAATCAACAGTTTTTATGAGGAAAAATTAGGAATAAAATTATGGAAACTTTATTAGGTATTTGTCTAGGTGTAGGTTTAAGTGCAGCTTGTGGTTTTCGCATATTCGTACCTCCTTTAGTCATGAGTATTGCAGCACAGTCAGGAAATTTACAACTGTCTTCTGATTTTGCCTGGATGGGCACCCCACAAGCAACAATAGCTTTCGGAGTTGGTGCATTTTTAGAAGTTGCAGCTTACTATATTCCTTGGGTAGATGAACTACTAGATATTGTCGCTACTCCCACAGCAGTCATCGCAGGTACAATGATCACAAGTTCATTTGTTAGTGACATGAGTCCCATGCTACAGTGGACGATCGCTGCGGTCGTAGGAGGGGGTGCTGCGGGAACAGTACAAGGTTTAACAGATGTTACCAGATTAGCATCTACAACTCTCACCGGAGGATTTGCAAATCCTGGAGTTTCCACAATGGAGTTATTAAGTTCCTCGGTGTTGTCAATTTTGGCGATTTCTGCACCAGTGTTCGCAGCTTTCCTTGTATTTGTAGTAATTGGGTTACTATTATCAGGGGTCAAAACTTTGCATAGAAAGTTGAAGCAGAGAAATAATACAGAAATACCACCGACAGAAATAGAGTAATGAGTTATACCATTTCACGGAAGTTATAAGTCAAAAGTCAAAAGTCAAAAGTAAGATTTTATCAGCTCAAAACTTTGATGCTACCGTTATTTTGGGAAGTTATTTAACATTTAACTGTTGTATACTTTTTCTAGTCATTATTCACATCAATCTATGAAAGCAGAAAACTCCAGTCCAAAAATTGACTATGATGTAGCGATCGTTGGTGCGGGACCAGTGGGATTAGCAACTGCTCTCGGTCTACGCCAACGTGGGATCGAAAATATTATTGTCCTCGACCAAACCCGAGCTTTCCGTAAAGTTGGTCAGGGTGTTGATCTTTTACCAAATGGCTTAAAAGCAGTTAAATATATTGATAACCAAGCTTACGAAAATATTAAAGAAACTGGTCAAACATTCAGCAACCCGCCAGAACCTAACCCGGAAAGTGAATCAAAAAAAAATCAGTCTTCGCCAGAATGGACAACCAGAAATGTCAACGGGCAAAAAATCCGTTCATTTGTCCTGAAATATGATGAATGGTTTGATAAGTACGGGGAAGGTCGAGTATCAATTTCTTGGTACGATTTACAGACTCAATTGAGAATGCTATTACCAAGCGATCGCCTCAAAACTAATCACCGTTGTGTTAATGTAGTTCCCGAACCAGAATTGAAATGTGTTCGAGCTGATTTCATTTATAATCAGGGGGTAGAAGCTAACCGTACGAATAAAACTGTAGAAAATCGTGACAGCTTTTATCTTGATATTGGATTAACCAATACTGGCTGTACGGCACAGCTCACTATTCCCTCGGCAGTAAATGCCCCTGGGAATTTCTTTCTAATTATTTGAAGACTGCCATTGATATCGGCATTAATGACTATACCAGTTCCACTCCGTTTGGAAACCACGTTTGACTCGTTTACCCCCATAAGTTTCATGTTTAATTGGTTTCTCAAGGTCAAGGGCAGATGTTTTGCTTGTATAGCTTTCCTCTATTTCAATCACCTTGATTCCTGCTAGCTGACATTTATAAGTAATTTGCTTGAGTAACTTATCATGTGGTATCTGGGTGAAATTTTGATTGTTTTTTTTGCCGATATTTGTACTTTGTTTCCAGTTATCATTTTTTCCTATGACTACAGTACCAATATTATTTGTGGTTAAATACTCAACCACTAATTTACTGGTGTTATGGAGATAATTCTCAACAAAACGGTTCCGACGATAACTCAATGCTTCTATCTTACGGCTGCTTTTTCTGTTTCCTTTGAGATGACTTTGGTGCTTGGCTTTACGCTTGTTGTAAAGCTGATTAACACTTTTTAGTGGTTTCCCGTTAACAAGCATAGGTTTAACACCGGACTTGTTTGTAGATATAGCTACTAATCGGTCAATCCCTAAGTCAATCCCGGCTACATATCTTGAGTGTATTTGTGGCTGAAGAGTTTTTTCATAGACTACTTCAATTATATAGCAGCTAGTAGCAGGTACTATCCTGACTTCGATTACAGTTTCCACAACTACAGGTATTTTGATTTCACTCATAGATAAGTGACAAATACCATCTTTTAGAGGGGCTTTATAAACTGATTCCTTTGAATATATAACTACATTTCTACCTTTGGTTTTGTCCTTATACTTTGGTATTTTTGGTTTACCTAAAAACTTCCCTGGATGTTTTAACCATTCTTTGATTGCCTGAAAATAACCACGCCAAGTTGCAACCAAGCATTTTATTATTTGTTTTGATACTTTAGTTGGTAATGCTCTGTAGGCATCGCTATTTTTGGTGGCGTGATATAGCTTGGTTAAATCTAGACTTTTTGAGCACTTGAAAAAATGCTGACGACAATAATAGTTAGCCAGGTTGTACAAGTTTTTTGATTTAAAGGCTAACTCATCACACACCCGCCAAAAGTTATGTGTTCGGTTAATAATATGTCTGTCAACAAGTCGCATTCACCCACTATAATTCATCTTAACTCCTGTACCTGTTTAATATTACAACACTTTTCTAGAAATAGCAACTACTTTATACAATTTTTATTCAAAGGAGGCTTTACATTAGAAATATTACAGCAGATTCCACTCAGCGTGAGGTACACTCGTCGCGGGCAAGATGCCCGCACTACAAGCATTTAATTGTTGATTTTTGTACTTTATATACCTGGAATCCGCTGTATCTTTTCTTTTGGTAAATCATTAAAGTTTTTAAACTCTGCATTAGAAGTTTATAAATAATTTCATTTTTATTCTCCTAATTTCATCGACAATTATATAGTTCATAACTATAATTAACTTTGGGTAAATTATCGGGATTTTCCCAACAGTTGAATTTCTCTAAATCATTTTCGTTTACTTCTAAATTAACTGCCCATAAGTCTAAATGTCTAGTTTTTTCTGTCAAGATTTTAGCAATTGTTGAATCTGGTAATAATGCTGAATTTTCTTGTTTTTTTGCCAGAACAAATTCTAATGTTTCGGTTGGTAAATTAGCTTTTTTTTCCAGACGTTGGAAATATAAACCAATCGCCATTAAAGCACGAATTTCTGAGTGAGTTTTATAACTCATGGCAATCAATATTGGAGCTTGAGATTTTGTTTGAATGACTTGGGCTAATAAATCTGCTCGTCGTGATTTTTGATAGGCATAATTTGTGACTACACTTAATGCTCCACATAATCCCATTATTAATATTATAACAACTATTTTTTTGCCTGTTGCTCTGAAAATATTGGTAATATTTTTAAACAGTTTGCTTATTGGTTTTTTCTCCTCAATATTATTTTGCCAACAACTCGCCATACTTGACCCCAACAACAATAAAACTACCGGAAAATAAACAAAGCCATAACGAGCAACTAAAGATATGTCTTTTCCTAAACCATAAATTACAAAGAAAAATAGGAGGATGGCAAACCCTAAAAAACTTCCTAATATTTGAAGAGAAAGACCTGCTAATGGAGAAGCGATCGCTCTTTTCCATCCCCCCCATAAACTAGGAAAAACCCAGACTAAAACTAACAAAATTGTCATGCCAGAAAGGATGCTAATAAAAGTATTTGTTCCCTCCACTGGCAACATAAATATCATTGTTATTCCCCAGACAAATAAACGCAAGATAGGTTGCCAGATTTCATCTAAGTCATAACTGGTATCGATCCAACTCGTCAAGTCATTACTAGAAATACCTGTCACTGCTGGCAACCACACTAAACAACCGACCAAACTCCCCAACCCAACTATATAAATGTGACACCAATAAGGTTGAGAAAATTGTTTGATATCCCTGAGCAAAAACCAACCCATAACTAAACCTTCCGCAGCGAGAGTCAATGCAAAAAAATAGTGGGTGGCAATGCCTAAACTATTAATTATTATCCAGAAACATCCTAACAATAAAGGTAATTTTTTTTGCTGCTGAATACAACGTATTGCTTGGATGAGAAAAGCTAGAGAAATGATTATCCAGAGAATAGTTAGGGTATAATGACGAGCTTCTTGGGCAACATAGATACCGTAGGGAGATACCGCCATCAGTGCAGCAGCTATTTGCCCCACTATCTGAGAGCGAAAGGCAAAACAACCAAGAGCAAATATTGCCGGAATAGCTAATACACCAAACAAAGCACTGAGCGATCGCCCTACTGCTAATGATACTATTTCTCCATCTGGGGTAAATATTTTCAGCCAAAAATGAGTCAGCAGAAAATATAGAGGTGGATGAGTGCTTTCAGTCATTAGGTTGTGAATGACGTCGCTGTAGGGAATTGTTGGGTCGAAGCGCAGGGGTGAGAGGAGTTGCTGCCAAGTGATGACTTTATCTAGGGGGATGTCAAGAAAGTTATGACCGAGACTGTAACCTAAAGTCGATATTTCTATGGAGTCAGCAGGTTTATCTGCCCAAAAATTGTAGCGGAGAATAGTACCTATTAAAATGGAGATACTTAATAGGAAATAATTGAATTTATTTATTTTTAGACTTTTTATGGTGTTAATTACAATTGCCAATTTAATATTTACCTTTTCCAATAATAAAAAATAAAAAATTAAACGCCACTATATACTATTCTTCTAGTAGCCGAAAATCTAAATCAGAACAATCTGGATTTGGAGATTCAACAACTTCAACCAGGAAAGCTTCACCTTCGCGCTCCCCTTCTGGAGAAAATCTCAAATTTTGTCCTGATGTTTCATTAGCTGGAAGATTTACTTCTTTAAGTTTTTCTAAAACTTCAAACCTAGTTGGATTATTGCCAGAATTAGATAAAGCATAAATAAAAGCTTTAGTTGCATCATAACTGGTAGCGGTAACCCAACTTACCGGACCTCCCCACTGAACTTTTGCTCGTTCTAAAAATGGTTCTGCTGTTAGTAATTTCTTAAACCACGGTACTGCCAAAATCAAACCTTTAACAGCTTGCTTGCCCTTGTTTAAAGTATCGCAATTATAAAGACTATCGCCACCAAGTAATTTTAATCTTTGTTTTTCTGGCAATTCATAATTAGTTGTGGCAATTTTAATTGCTGAGTCAATTGTGTTGACATCAGCAAATAGCATACCAGCTTTAATTTGATTTTCTACTGCTGTCTTAACTGCTACTTCTAAATAAAAGGATTGTTCCTTCAAATCCACCTTAGTAATTTCTTTCCTCTTTAAGTGAAAACTAAAATGTTCTTTGAGACTTAGACTATATGAACTTTGATCGTTATAAAAAATTACAACTTTTCTTATGCCTAATTCTTGAGCATATTTAGCTAATTTTTTACTTAAGATTGAGTTATTAATTACTGTTCTAAAAAAAATATCACTCTTCAATTTTGTACTTGTGCTGGTGGGAGAAATTATTGCTAATTTTTGTGATTTTTTTTGTGCTTCATATACTTCTAATCCTGCCTTGCTAGCATTGCTAGAGTCATGTCCTATAACCCCTAAAATAGACGCTCTATTTTTCACTATTTCTTGTGCCACTGTCTGGGATATTTTCGGCTCATTGCTATCATTAACAATAACAATTTCTAGTAATCTATCATTTGAGAGTCGATCTTGATTAAACTCATCTTGTGCCTGGGCAACACCTCGCAATATTTCTTTAGCTATTTTACTTTCTGTATCTGCTGGTACAACCACTGCTAGAGTTATAGGATTACCAGACTCATAGGCTAGGCTATTATTCTGATAAATAAGTGGTTCTGGTTCGTTTCTCTTTGCCTTTACAAGTGCTGCAAAACAATTAGCAGCTTCACTATAATTATTGCTTTGGAATTCTTGATTACAGTTTAAAAAATTATCATTATATTTTGTTTCATAACTATTGGAAAAGAGTGTGATTTCCCCACTACTAAATCTTTCTGTTTCCTGCAAATCCCCGTTTGATTTTCCGGATGAATAATCTGAATTTTGTTGAAATTGTAATCCTAAAAATATTCCTATTCCAATCAGCATAGGCACGGCTAAAATCGCTGTCAAAACTACCAAACGAATTGGGATTTGCTGCGACTTTTTACCATGAGAAACTGAAATATTTCTAGGTTTTTCCTTGGCTCTAAGATATTTAAGTTTCTCTAGAGCTTTAGTATTGTTAGATTCGATTTCTAAGACCATTTCGTATGGTTTTTTCACTAGGCTTAATTTTTTCTCGATCCAACCCTTTGTTTGAATTAAATGATCGCCATAACCGAGCAATGATTCTATGTATCCCTCTTTCGCACGCTGTGGATTAATTTTGTAAGCTCGATCATACAGTTCTTTTGCTTCCTGAAATTGTTGATTTTTTCGATATGCTTCAGCCAAGCGGAATAAAGCACTAAAATGGTTAGGATTAAGTTCTAAAGCCATACGATAGTGGTGCAACTCATTGTCTATATTCCTGCGGTTCCGCCATATATTAGCTCTTTCGTAGTAATAATCAGCTTCAGGATCAAGTTTCTCAAGTTCCCATATTTCTGATTGTAGTGGGTAATATTTGAGTAACCAATGACGAACAAACTCAATTGTAACTCTATTGCCATCTGCATCTAAAAAGTCATTGTCAATCAAAGCTTGTTGTGCTGGAAGTAGTTGCTCTATATTAACTCCAATGCTTTTTAGCAGATTTAAAGGGTTTTCTGGGGGTGACTGATTTTTTTGCCTAGCTTTCTCTTGAGCTACTGCTGCTGCTGAGAATACTACTCTTTCTGGAATCAATAACCCCTCCCGAAACCAAACTAACCCTGGTTCGCTCAACTCAATAGCATTGTCTATAACTGTGTCTGCATCACCCCCCAAAATCTTAGTTTTTCCCTGTTCCCGTGCTTGCACGAACAGAGCAGAGCATATAGCTTGTGTGAAGTAGGGATGGCCTGCTGAAAGTCTGATAATTTCGTTTATTACTCGGTCATTGTATTGCAGAAATTTTCTAACAGGTTTTGTAATCAACATTCGGGTACTTAATCTGTCTAGCAATCCTATTCTCTGTTGAGGCGCACCCCTATACAATTTCAGAAGTTTTGGCATATCACTTAGTCGCCTTCCCACAACAGGAATAATAAAAAGTTGCCTCTCCTGAGATACAATTTGCCTTAAGTATCCAAAGAAATCTTCAAATCCTGAGTCATTATTCTCAGTGTTTAAAACATCGAACTCATCTAATAATAATACTAAATTTCTATTACCTAATTTCTGGAATATCGGATTTAATAATTGACTGAATTTATCTGCGTCTTTTTCTAAATCTTGAATTGAAGCTAAATCATTTGTAGATATTTCCAGATGCTCAAAAATTTCTTCAGCAAGTTTATGGATAATTTCATGGAAAGACCATTGGCTTTTATCTTGAAAATCTGACAGGACAAAAACAAATTTATTATCCAAGTTTACCTGTTGACGAATTTGCTGTAGTACAGAAGATTTACCTATACGTCTTTGACCATGGAGCAGAATAACTTGTTGATTATTACTCAAATTATCTTCAATAAAGCGAAACAGACTTTCTCGGCCAAAAAACAATTCTTGTTCATCAATAGAACGACCAATAATGTAAGGATTTCGTTTATTTCTTGGAGATATCATATTAATTATTAGTTTTTGTAGTAATTATATTTTTACTCTTACCAACTAACAGAAAAATAACCTTTTATATATATAATTCAGGAGTTATCAAAATTATGCAAAGTATGCTGCTAACTTGCCCAACCATTTCACGATAGATTTTATAGCTTCTTTATTTTCTGACAAATACTTAATTACATTTTTTACTTTTTCTGCTTGCTGATGACTCATCAAATTGAGAAATACTTTCTCTCTCTGTTTAAGTATTTCTGCATTAGTATTTTCAATTTCTTTAATTACCCACCACTCCATAATTGTTGAAGAAAATGAATAAACTGTATTTTCTTCAACTGTACTTCGTTTAATTACTCCCCTTTGTTCTAAATCAATCAACTCTCTTTCTTTTTGACTAAAAATAATATTAATATCACCTAAATTATAGCGTTTTTTTTGCACGCGACCTTCTAAGTTAGATAATGCAATTAGCATTAACAAAGTTTGTTCCAATTCATTAGCAAGTTCCCATGTACCTTGAAAAAAATGTTCTGTTGCTGCTATCAACTCCCTAGCAAATATCTCAGCACTAGGTGTTTCTCCAGAGCGCATTTGATGATAATAAAGAAATCCGACATTTTGTAGTAATAGTGGATTTCCATAAGCAATTTCTTCAATTCCGTCACATAGTGCAGGTGGTATTTGCATTTGACTAAGCAACTTTTCTACTTCCTTCTGATTAAGTGGTTTTAGTTGTTGAAATGCGTAATGATTATACCAAGGAGATTTTTCTGGTGTCAGCTTAGGACCAGTTTCATTCAGACGTCGCCTTGAAGTTACAATCATTGATAAATACTTTCTTTCCGAGGAGTGATAGGCTAAATTTCTACACTCACTTAAAAATACTTCTACGTCAGTTTCGGTATACTGAGAATGGGAACGAAAAGTCGCATCATAATCATCTAAAAGTAGAACTAAAAATTTATTTTGCTGACCTAATCTTTTCAACACAAGACGCAGGTAATCTTTAGTTATTTTTGGCTTTTTTAGTAACTCTCGAACCATAGGTTGTATAGTCGTATCATCTTTAGTTTTTTCTCTAATTAAATTAATAATTTTTCGCCAGAAATTAGCGGGTATAAAAGGTTGAGTGTCTAGGCAATTTAGGTAGACAATTACCGCTTTAGATGGATCTAAATCTTGGGACTCCCAGATATGATGAGATGTCAGTAGGTTAAGGAAAGAAGTTTTTCCCATACCTCGGCCACCCCAAATCGCTAAATTGCTGCGGTTGTATATTTGGTCAAATGCTATTGCTATTAAATTTTCCCGCCCCACAAAACGTTCTGGGGCAACTGGTTGGCCTACAGTGAAAGGATTTCTTGGCATGATGTCTTGATTTTACAATTTTAGGAAGGACTTACAGATGATGCTTTTGCTATTTTCGTTATTATAGCTCCATACATAGCTAGCTACTAGAACTCCAGTTTTTTTTACTTCTTATTCTTTGAATCACTCAATTTCCTCTAATGAAACTTAAATTAAATTGGTTTGATTATTGACGTTTTCTACTGCATTTAAGAGTCTGTTTTTGTTAGTTTAACTTTTAAATAAATAAGCTGTTTCGTCAAGTTCAGAAATAATAATTTAAGTTTCTTTATATCCAAATTTTGCTTTAAGTGTTTCTAGGAATTTATGGTCAAGTTGACTAGCTTTTAACCTATAAAAATTGGACATATATTGTAATTTATTAATATTTATAAGTTCTATGTTTAGTGTATGATTTAATAATAGAATAAATTCTATCTACCTATTAGTTATTTTGAAATATATATGCTAGTAAAGCTAAATCCTCAATTACAAAAACGTTTGGGCATATCAACAGAGGAAATTGCTCTATTTTGCCAACATTGGAATATTATTGAAATGGCTTTATTTGGGTCAGTTTTAAGCAATCGCTTTCACGCCAATAGTGATATTGATATTCTCATTCGCTTTGCACCAAAAGCTCGCCAGGGATTATTAACTCTTGCTAAAATCAAACATGAATTAGAAAATAGCATAGGGCGAGAAGTGGATATTGCGGTAAAAGAATCCATTGAAAATAGTGAAAATTGGATTCGTCGTCAGGAAATTCTCAAGACAGCACAGGTAATTTATGAGCAGGGATAAAGCATCACTTTTGGATATAGTTAACGCAGCAAGGCGAGTTTTGCAATTTGCTGAAGGAATTGATAAATCTGAGCTGGCAACTAATGAAGAAAAACAATCTGCCATTCTCTATCAAATTATTGTAATGGGAGAAGCTACCAAGCGACTATCACCAGAATTTCGGGAACAATATCCGGAAATTCCGTGGAAAGATATTGCTGGAATGCGAGATATTCTTGCTCATCAATACGATCGCCTGAACTTTAATACTCTTTGGGATGTTATTCAAAGTGATGTTCCAGAAGTTTTGCCACTCCTTGAGTCCCTCTTACTAAATTCCACTGATGATATGGATAATAATTAGTCTTTTTTCGTTACCCTAATAGTATAGTAACTTTTATCAAAAATTAGGCCATGAAACGCATTGTCTTAATCGCTGGTTTTGAATCTTTTAACACTGGTTTATACCGTCAAGCAGCTCAACTGGCAACTTCCCAATGTCCAGATTTAGATATCCAAGTATTTAGCGATCGCGCTCTTTCCACGGAACCAGAAACTGTCGCCACTGCCTTAGAAAATGCTGATGTTTTTTTCGGCAGTCTGCTTTTTGACTACGACCAAGTTTTATGGTTGCGTGAAAGAGTACAACATATTCCCATCCGTCTTGTGTTTGAGTCAGCACTGGAATTGATGGCATTAACAAAATTGGGAAAATTTATTATTGGCGACCAACCGAAAGGAATGCCAAAACCAGTCAAATTTATTCTCAGCAAATTTTCCAGTGGGAAAGAAGAAGACAAACTTGCGGGTTATATCAGCTTCCTGAAAACAGGTCCGAAATTACTCAAATTTGTACCAGTGAAAAAAGTGCAAGACCTGCGCAACTGGTTGATAATTTACGGTTATTGGAATGCTGGTGGTACAGAAAATGTGGCTGCCATGTGTTGGGTGTTGGCAGAAAAATATTTAGATTTAAAAGTTGGAGAAATTCCTCCACCAGTGGAAACTCCCAATATGGGTTTGCTGCATCCAGACTACCAGGGTTATTTTGAGTCTCCCAAAAAATATCTCGAATGGTATCGCCAAGAAAAACAAACTTCCGCGACTCCCGTTGTTGGTATTTTGCTCTACCGCAAACACGTCATTACTAAACAACCATACATTCCTCAACTTATCCGCAAATTTGAAGAAGCAGGTTTAACACCCCTACCTGTATTTATCAACGGAGTCGAAGGTCATGTCGCCGTCAGAGACTGGATGACCAGCGCTTTTGAAAGTCAGAAGTCACAAGTCAGAAGTCAGAAGTTAGATAAAAGTCAAAATTCAAAAGTAAAAAGTCAAAAGTTAGATTCTGTTGAAACAGGACTTACGCAAATTAACCTTGAAAACGGCATATGTAGGGGCGAATGGCATTCGCCCTCACTAGATTTAAACTCAAAAGTCAAAAGTAAAAAGCATGATTCTGTTGAAACAGGACTTACGCAAATTAACCTTGAAAACGGCACATGTAGGGGCGAATGGCATTCGCCCTCACTAGATTTAAACTCAAAAGTCAAAAGTAAAAAGGATGATTCTGTTAAACCAATACTTTCCCTTTCTCCAGAAGCAGTAGAAGTCGATGCAGTCGTTTCAACTATTGGTTTTCCCTTGGTCGGTGGTCCTGCGGGTTCTATGGAAGCAGGGCGACAAGTGGAAGTTTCTCAACGCATCCTCACTGCCAAAAATGTTCCCTATTTTGTGGCAGCACCCCTACTTATTCAGGATATCCATTCTTGGACGCGCCAAGGTGTGGGAGGTTTGCAAAGTGTAGTTTTATATGCACTGCCAGAATTAGATGGAGCGATCGATCCTGTTCCCCTGGGTGGTTTAGTGGGAGAAGATATTTATTTAATTCCCGAAAGAGTGAAACGTCTCACGGGTAGAGTGAAAAATTGGATAAAACTGCGTCAGAAAGCGCCCGCAGAAAGAAAAATAGCCGTTATTCTCTATGGTTTTCCTCCCGGTTATGGTGCCACAGGTACAGCAGCGTTGTTAAATGTGCCGCGATCGCTCCTGAAATTCCTCCACGCTCTAAGAGAAGAAGGTTACGACGTTGGGGAAATTCCCGAAGATGGGGAAGAACTTATTCGTCAAATTAAAGAAGCAGACGAAATTTATTCTTCTTCCTCCCTCGATAATTCAGAACCAGTGCGAGCATCTTGCTCGCGTCCTTCATCCTCCCATTCTTCATCCTCGCATCCCTCATTCTCCGATGCTTCATCCTCCCATTTTTCATCCTCCCATTCTTCATCCTCGCATCCCTCATTCTCCGATGCTTCATCCTCCCATTTTTCATCCTCGCATCCTTCTCAAGTTAATATTAAAACCCTAGAAAAATGGTTGGGTTATCTATCAACAACTCGCATGGAAAAACAATGGGAAAATCTCACCCGCACGGGTATAAAAACCGATGGAGAAAATTTCCATATTGGCGGAATTAAATTAGGAAATATTTGGCTAGGAGTACAACCACCACTGGGAATTTCCGGCGACCCAATGCGCTTAATGTTTGAAAGAGATTTAACACCCCATCCCCAATATGCTGCTTTTTATAAATGGCTCCAAAATGAATTTCAAGCTGATGCAGTAGTTCACTTTGGAATGCACGGAACTGTGGAATGGTTGCCCGGTTCGCCCTTGGGAAATACTGGCTATTCTTGGTCAGATATTCTGTTAGGAAATATGCCACATCTATATATATATGCTGCTAATAATCCTTCCGAATCTATGTTGGCAAAACGTCGGGGTTATGGGGTGTTAATTTCTCATAATATTCCTCCTTATGGTCGGGCAGGTTTATATAAAGAATTAGTCAGTTTGCGAGAATTAATTTCTGAATATCGGGAAGATCCCCAGAAAAATTCAGCCTTACGAGAACCGATTTTTAAGAAAATTATTGATACTGGTTTAAATTCAGATTGTCCGTTTGAGTATGGCAAAAAATTAGGAATTGAATTTACTACAGAAAATGCGCAGATGTTTAGTGCAGATGTAGTTAATCCCTATTTTGTCGAAATTTACGAATATTTGCAGGTAGTAGAACAAAGATTATTTTCTTCTGGTTTACATACTTTAGGTGAAGTTCCGAATGAGGAAGAATTAAAATCTTATTTGGAGGCTTATTTTGGGGAAGAAATCCCAGAGATAGACACGGATTTTGGGCACGGATATACGGATGATAATGTTAATAAAGATATGGTAAATATTCGGGATTTGTTGATGCAAAATACTGACGAACTAACTAATCTTTTGCGTGGATTAAATGGAGAATATATTCCTGCTGCTCCAGGAGGAGATTTATTACGAGATGGTCCGGGAGTTTTGCCAACTGGTCGAAATATTCATGCTTTAGACCCCTATCGAATGCCTTCTCCCGCTGCTTATGAAAGAGGGCGAGAAATTGCTAGGGAAATTATTAATCAACATTTGGAAGAAAACAATAATTATCCCGAAACTGTAGCAGTAATGTTATGGGGTTTAGATGCTATTAAAACCCGTGGCGAATCAATCGGGATTTTATTAGAATTAGTAGGAGCTGAACCAGTAAAAGAAGGTACGGGTCGAATCGTTCGTTATGAATTAAAGACTTTAGCTGAAGTCGGTCATCCCCGCATCGATATTTTAGGAAATTTATCAGGAATTTTCCGAGATAGTTTTGTCAATATTATCGAACTATTAGACGATCTATTCCAACGAGCAGCAACCGCAGACGAACCCGTAGAACAGAATTTTATCCGCAAACACGCCTTAGCATTACAAGCGCAAGGTATAGAAAATGTTTCGGCACGGTTATTTTCCAATCCCGCTGGTGATTTTGGTTCCTTGGTAAACGACCGAGTCGTGGATGGAAACTGGGAGTCAGCAGATGAGTTGGGCGATACTTGGCAAGGGCGAAATGTCTTTAGTTACGGTCGTCAGGACAAAGGTCAAGCACGACCAGAAATTTTGCAGGAGTTGTTAAAAGGTTGCGATCGCATCGTTCAAGAAATTGACTCGGTGGAATATGGTTTGACAGATATTCAGGAATATTATGCTAATACTGGTGGGTTGAAGTTAGCAGCAGAAAAACAAAGAGGTAAAAAAGTAAGTGCGAGTTTCGTCGAAAGTTTCTCCAAAGATACCACCCCCCAAAAATTAGAAGATTTGTTGCGGATGGAATATCGCACAAAATTATTGAATCCAAAGTGGGCGGAAGCAATGGCAAATCAAGGTAGTGGCGGAGCTTACGAGATTTCCCAACGGATGACAGCGTTGATAGGTTGGGGCGGTACAGCTAATTTTGCTGATGATTGGGTTTATGATGGTGCTGCCGAAACCTATGCTTTGGATGCAGAGATGGCGCAGAAATTACGGGAGGCAAACCCAGAAGCGTTTCGCAATATTATTGGGCGGATGTTGGAAGCGAACGGACGCGGTTTTTGGCAAGCAGATGAGGAGAAGTTGCAAAAATTGCGGGAGTTGTATGAGGTAGCGGATGAGGATATTGAAGGTGTGAGTGTTAGGTAGTAGCTTGGTTTTTGTTGTCTCAAGCAAAGCTAAAACATGGCTTCTCCCCCTCAAATATTACAGCGGTTTTCATGATTAGTAGACCACAGTAGGGGCGATTTCCTACGGAATGCTCCTAATTACGCGAATCGCCCCTACAGGGTTTTGGTTATGACGATGTGGTTCATCAATCTGAAAAGCGCTGTAAGTAATATTTCGCTAAGAGTATCCATACCCAATCCGTGATATGTTTATATAGTAATTATATAACAGAAATCAGGAGTCAATAAAGTATGAGTATAACTCAAAGTGGTGTAGTTACAGTTGGGAATCAAAATGGCACTACCTTTAGCAAAGAGGTTACTATAACCTTTCCACAACCATTTCCTACCACACCAGTAGTAGTCGCCAATACTTTACAGCAGCCGAACCTTCCGCCAATACCAGATGCCTTCGCTGTATCTATTATAGAGGTTAATACGAAAACAGCTGTCGCCCGTGTTTACCGAGTCGATATAGGTCCACAACCGCCTGGTGGCTGGGCTCAAAATTTACAACTTGCCTGGATTGCTCACTCCTGATAATAGAAAAAGTGGTAGTTGGGCAGCCTGATTAAAAGTACCTGCAAGGATGGTCAAGGTTAAGTTCTCGAAGATAGTAGTAGTAGGTTGGGTAGAATGAAGTGAAACTCAACACAAACCAAGACAATAAAGTCACAAGTAGGTTGGGTAGAACGAAGTGAAACCCAACATCATTATTCTTGTTGGGTTTCGTGACCTCAACCCAACTACAATATAGGCAACAAAAATTCTTGTTGGGTTTCGTGACCTCAACCCAACTACAATATAGGCAACAAAAATTCTTGTTGGGTTTCGTGACCTCAACCCAACCTACAAAACTTTATGGAATATCGTCGGGCAAAAACACCAGGAGCAACTTATTTTTTCACAGTAGTAACATACAACCGCCAGAAAATTTTGTGCAAACCTGAAAATGTAGATTTACTAAGAAAAGCTTTTCGATATGTTATGGAAAAACATCCATTTAAAATAGATGCTATTGTCATCTTGCCAGAGCATCTCCATTCTCTTTGGACATTACCTGAAAATGATGCAAATTTTTCGACTCGTTGGCGATTAATTAAAAGTTATTTCAGTCGTCAATGTTATTCTCAATGTGAGGAAAAAATTTCAATATCTCGACAATATAAAAGGGAAAAAAATGTTTGGCAACACAGGTTTTGGGAGCATCAAATTCGAGGGGATTCAGATTTTGCTAATCATCTCGAATATATTCATTATAATCCAGTGCATCATGGATTAGTAACTGCTCCGAAAGATTGGGAATATTCTAGTTTTCATCGTTATTTGACATTCTCCCCGGCCTAAAGGCACGGGGATTCCTACTGAGCCATAGCTCCTCGGCGGGTTGACGCTTTGCTTCGCATAGCTGTCGCTAACACAGGGTGCTGCTTCCTTGGCGGTAGTCTAACGCTTCCCTCCACGTCCGTTTAGAGTTTCCGAGTGCCCCCCGGCAACTAATAACACTATAGCATATATTCAATTAACTTAACATAAAAATAAAAAGTCGCCCTACAAGGGCGAGGCTTTAAACCCAATTTTTCGGTAAAAGTGGGAATTTATGACCAAATGTGGGGAACTTCACAAAGGCTTATTTTTGATAGCAATATTGGTAGAGAATAAAACGTAGGTTGGGTTAAGCGGTAGCGCAACCCAACAAAGCAAGATAGTGTTGGGTTTTGTTGCCTCAACTCAATCTACATCTACATATAAATCTACTCGCCATCCGGGAAAAAAATCTCTACTTTACTCAAGCTTTACGAAAAAGCATAGTAAATATAATAAAAACGTATATTTTTTTTTATATTTAATGAAGAACACTGTAAATACTTGATTTCCTCTTCAGTAGTTGCTATAGTATTTTAACATACACAAACATATCCGACTCAAACAAATATTTCAGGAAGTGCATACTGCTATATAAAAAAAATAGTAATATCGCAGTTTGAGAGTAACAATTTGTAGAAATAAAGCTAGTCTACTAATTGAAAATTATGATATTAACTAAATAAAACCATTTAATAATAAGGAGTAAGCAAAGTATGTATTTCCAGAAGCTAAAAACTCAAAGTCTAGTCGTAAAATGGAAAAGTATTAGTGTTGGTACTTTTCTCAGTATTTGTACTTTTGCAGTTCCCGCTACTGCTACTACATTAGATTTTAATCAGAAAATTATAGCTCCTGACGGTGCAGTGGATGACTATTTTGGTAGCTCAGTCGCTATAAATGAAAACTATGCTCTGATAGGCTCTTATGATGACGACAATGGTAGAGACAGTGGCTCTGCTTACCTGTTTGATACAGTTACTGGCAATTTACTCCATAAGTTTACTGCTCCCGACGGGGCTTTTAGAGACAATTTTGGGCGTTCAGTCGCTATAAGTGAAACAAATATTCTGATTAGCTCTTTTAAGGATGATGATAATGGTACAGATAGTGGCTCGGTCTACCTATTTGATACAGTTACTGGCAACTTACTTCATAAGTTTATAGCTCCTGATGGTGCGGTGGATGACTATTTTGGTAGTTCAATCACTATAAATGGAACTTATGCTCTGATAGGTTCTCATCAAGATGATGATCGAGGATTACAAAGCGGCTCTGCTTACCTATTTGATACAGTTACTGGCAACTTACTCCATAAGTTTACTGCTCCTGACGGTGCTGTTAGTGACTTCTTTGGGGATTCAGTTGCTATCACTGAAAACTATGCCCTTATTGGTTCTTATGGTAAGGATGATAATGGTGACAACAGTGGCTCGGCATACCTATTTGATATCGCTACTGGCAACTTACTCCATAAGTTTATTGCCTTTGACGGTGCTGCAGGCGATCATTTTGGGCGTTCAGTTGCCATAAATGGAACTAATGTTTTGATTAGTTCTCATGGTGATGGTGATGGTAGTCAAAGCGGTTCAGCATACCTATTTGATGCAGTTACTGGCAATTTAATCCATAAAATTACTGCTCCTGACATTTCTGCTGGTGACCTCTTTGGGCGTTCAGTTGCTATAAATCAAAGCTATGCCCTGATAGGCTCTTATGGTGATGACGACAATGGTAGTGCCAGCGGGTCTGCTTATTTGTTTGATATCACTACTGGTGACTTTATCCAGAAGTTTACCGCTCCTGACGGTGCGACTCAAGACTGGTTTGGAATTTCAGTCGCTATAGATGGAAACAATGTTGTGACCGGCTCTAATGGTGATGATGACAATGGTAGTCAAAGTGGCTCGGCTTATCTGTTTACCATTAATGCTCAAGATGCAATAGATCCCGAATCTATCCCAGAACCATCATCACTCTTAGGAATATTAGGTACATTTGTTTTGGGGGGTTTGAGTTTGAAGCGACGTTGAAATGGTGACACCTCTTTTGAGAAAAACTAATTCTTACTGTTGAATTATTAATTTTTTAATCATTCTTGTAATATCATGTCCGGATAATTAGTGATGAAAAAACTGATCATGAATGCTTAAACAATAAATCTTTCTATTTTCCCTACTCCCCTACTCCCCTACTCCTCTACTCCCCTACTCCCCTACTGTCTTAATAATAAGTATTCAACCGGACATGATTAGGACTTACGCAGATACGCTATATATAGCGCTTAAAACTATTGTTCAATAGAATTTACACTCTATAAATAGTGCCTTTGCGTAAGTCCTGATGATATAACTCTAGCTATTGGCACAAAAAATTTCTAGCTTCCTGTTATAGTTGCTAGGTTTTTTTATCTCATAGGTCAATTATGTAAAAAAATTCCGAAAGACGAATGATTTGTGGTAGTTGACTCATGGATGCAGTGGAACTCTCAAACTTTTTTGCACTACTACAGCTAAAGCTTCAGATTTTCGCAATAACCCAATTTTGTAAACTTGCATTAATGCCAGGAGTTCGTAATTTTCTGCTTCTGTAAACCCAACTTTTTTTCCTTTCGTTTGTAGCTCCCCCAGTCGTTGATTTTGCTTTATATCCATTTTGCCATCAGCAAGTTCTAAAATTTCTTTGTCTGAAAGTTTGGAGACGGGGGCGTACAGATGATTGTTTGGCAAATTTTCTAAGGTGGGTAACAATAACAACGTCATACACCCAAATTTTGTGCGACCGCGGTCTGCTCCTGGACTTTCATAGTCTACATCACTTTTAAATTATCAGGATTTACGCAGGGACTCTACAGATAGCTAGTGCGCCATTCGGAGCTTTGCGGAATGCAAATGCCATTCACCCCTACAGATGCTGCTTTAAAGGTTAATTTGCGTAATATCATGTCCGGTAAATCAGTTACGATATGTCATTGCGTTAGCGTTTGCGCAGCATTGCGAAGGAAAGCTTTGCGATAGCAAACGGAACGAAGTGAAGCGTTTGCGGAGCATTCCGGAACGGAAAGCAATCAAAGTACTTTGCGATTACTTCACTCCGCTATCGCTGTGTTCGTAATGACAACTGTTCAACCGGACATGATATAAGTCCTGATTATTATAATATAAAAACCCGTCAACATTAATGGGACAGAGCAATAGTAACACTGACATGATGATTATTTTTGGTTGGGATAGTTTTTTTCATCTGTCTGAGATTGCTTTGTAGGATTTTTTTCAGTTTCTGTAGGTTGACTGGATTTCATTAAACCAGAACCATGCCACAAAAAACTGACAATCATTATTTTAGTTAATGCATTCAATTGCTCTAACTTTTCTTTGTTCATTGGTTGATTTATATTATTAGCTTGCATGAATTTTGAGCCGATATTTATTCTTGATAAAGATTAACAAATCTTTCAATAGATATGCTGATGAATCCGGTGAGGGTAATTACTTAATTTAGAAACTTGATTATGGAGCGATCGGCTTTTCTACCATAGAATTACAAATAAGTATTTCAGCACACTTTGACATAATTAATTAACTACTATATTATGCTTCAGTATTAATACATAACATTTCGGATGAGAATAAAATTGACAATTCTATTTTTCCGTATTTTTACTGAAATAGCTGTGATTTATCTTCTGGATTTAATGTGATTTATACTATAGATACTGTGTGATTTAAAACACAATATAAATTTTATCTAAAAGGTAAGAAATGTAGAAATTAATATCAAATTAACTGAGGAATTTATAGCAATCCTCTTCATAGTTTTGTAGCAAATATTTACATCATTCTAGCATTAGATCACAGGGGTAAAAATTTCATAATTTGATATATAAATTTAGTTTGTTGTACAAATAATGCACAAGTTTATAAATATCAGAATAAGTCAGTAGTCAGTAGTTAGTATTTAGAAGAAAGTCAAGAAGAAAAATACTCTAATTTAGACTGTGTTTAGAAAACATCTTCGCACGTTCAATAGTAAGGAATTAAATTCATAAATATTTTTCTTCTTCCTTCTTCCTTCTTCCTTCCTAATATTAAGAAGCAAAATATTTACCATATAAACCTGGATATCTTTCTTTTATCCAACCACCTAATCCTTTTCTTGGGTCTCCCTCAAGTTGACGTTCAAGAGCAGCAATAATACCCTCATCCATCACCTCATCTATTAAATCAAAAATAAAGATATTACAATCTTCTCCTCGTCTAGATTGAAATTTATTAGCATTCAAATCAATGCCTAAATAAAAATCTATTGCTCCTTCTGTCTCAATATCACTACCTACACCAATCATTAAAATTTTAATCTCATCTTGGCTATTGATATTAGAACAAGTTTTTCCAATAACATTAATAAATTCTTTACTATCATCAATTTGACCATCAGTATAGATAATTATAAAAGCACCTTTATCATCAGTTCTATTAGAAAACCATTGAGATACTGCCTCATTTAAAGTAGGAGCAATATAAGTCGCACCGCCAGGTTTATTTTCTTTAAAAGCAGCTTGTACTTGAGCAGCATCTCTGAGATAAATAGTTTTAGTCGGTTGTTGATTTCGATTGAAAAAATATAAAGTTAACTCATCACAAATTATGCCATAATCATCATCTTGTTCGGACAGAATTTCAAATACATGACCTTGTACAGTTTCTTGAAGATATTGCCAACGATTTTTGTTTCCTGTAGTAGCATCAGATATTGTCATGGAACCACTACGGTCTATCAAAATAAAAACATCGCGATTGTAAATTTGTGGAATTGGCATATTTTTCTCCTTTGGTAAGATTAATTCAGCAGGTTTTTGATAACTTATATTTTTGCAGATATATCTACATATTTCTAAGATTTTACCAAACTTTGCCACTATAAAAGATATCAGTAAATTAATTTCTTTCATCCTACGTTCATTAAAATTAACAAAACTCAAAAAGGTATTCAACAATTAATAATTAATAATTAATAATTAATAATTAACAATTACCTCTCCTCGAAAACGGATAGGATTGACGCACTACCGATTTTTCAACCCAAAAAAGGCTTGAGTCAATATCAGTTAGTAGGGGTAGGAGACAGGAGACAGGAGTTAGAGGAATTTAGAGGAATTTAGAGGAATTTAGAGGAATTTAGAGGAAGTAGGAGTAAGAATTGTGCCAAGATTGTTCTGCCCAACTATGCGCCTAAAATACGCTCCATGCATGAGCATGAAGAGCTGAAAACCAGGCACTTTTTTCGAGCTGAAAAAGGCTAAAGTATTTATAGATCAATGCTTTTAGATTTAATCAGCAAGCCCTAATTATTAATTATTAATTATTAATTATTAATTATTAATTGTAGTTCTACATCCATTTCAACTCCATTAAAAAATCAGCAATTCTCTTAGCTGCACCCGGTTTACCCATTCTCTGAACCCCATTTTTAGCAATTAATTGTAGTCGCTGTGAATCATTTAGCAGAGACTTAACTGCATCTGCAACTTCTCTGGGGTGCTTGACCAAAGTCACAGAAATTCCTAAAAGGCGACTTTGAGCTTCCGCAAAAGCAGATGTGAACTGAGGGCCATTGCCAGGAATAGCGATCGCTGGTTTCCCCAGACCAACAAATTGTTCCGTAGCAGTACCCGCCATAGCAATAGCTAAATTTCCCCGATGCAAAAATTCAGGAAAAGCTTGTCGGTCTAAAATCATACTAGCATTTTTATTCTGAGAAGTTAATTTGACAGGAAACTGAATATTTCCCTCTCCAAAAAAAAAGGTTGGTACAGAACGATCGACTGGCAGTTGTAAAATACTATTTTGAGTATCAGTTCTCATCTCTCGCTCAGTCTGCCAATGATAAGAATTTAGAAGTGTAATAAACGGTTCTAAACTTAAGTTAGGAGCGATCGCCCCCAGAAACAAAAATTGTTGCTGTGGAAAAGTTTCGAGTAACCCTACAACCGCTTGAATCATAATTTCCCAATTCGCATAAGCTTCTGGAGAACGAGATCCAGGCAATAAAGTAATCGTCACTTGGCGCTGCATTTCTAGCATTTGTGCATCGGAGCGGTCTATTGACAGCAGAGAGTTTTCCAACTCTACACCATCCATCATTGGGTTTCCCACATAATAAGAACGAATTGACTTTTTTCTGAGTATTTGTGCTGTTAGATCGTCTCTAGCAAGTACCGCTCTACACTTACTCCTACTCATTAACCAACATTCCCAAGGAAAATAAACCGAACCTGACCAATGCTGAAAACTTTCTGCCAAAGACTTGGAGGGAAGTTTCCCAGTTTCATCTCGGATCAAATATTCTGATTTAGCAGTTCCTAAAAAAGCATAAGACGCTCCACTCAACCAAGCAAACAATAAAGGTACAATATCGCCAACTGCAAAGATAACTACTTGATGACCTAATTGAGTTTCGGAACTTACCCAATATTTTAATGCTTTGAGTTGAGCAAAGGTCATTTTTAATAAACCACCTTTGACATCTTGCCATAACTGTTGCCCATCCATATAGATAAACCCGCCAGAAGGCATTCTTTGTCGGGGACCAATAATTGAGAGACGAGATATTTTGGTATAAGCGTATCCTTCCCCAACTATAGGCAAAGCAGCAAGAGTAGGAGGAAGAGGATATTTTTGTAGTTCTTGTAAAATTTGAACTGCGATCGTGTCTTCCCCATGACCATTACTAAGGCAAAGTATCTTCAAAGTCATAGTTGCTGAATTAGTATATGATATTAATCTTAATTTTTTAGGAGTCAGGAGTCAGGAGAGAAGAAAGAAGAGGAGAAGAGAAAGTTTTTTGTTCGCGCTCTTATCTAGACATGATATCATACCTCAAATCACTAACGCCCAAAATTTAAACTAATAGTTCGTAATTTAACCACCCTGAGAAGTAGTAACAGTTAGGATACTATTTAGCATTCAGCAGAAGGAGTCATTTTTTCAGAAGTCAGGAGAAAATTCTTACTACTGTAAGCTAAACTCCTGAATATTAACTACCTTATAGTCGTTTTCAGATAGATAAACCATATACTCACGTACCACAACCCTCCTAAAGATGTTCCATGGAACGTCCCTACTACTAACAGGACTTACGTATAGACACTATATTGACTGAGGGCGAATGCCATTTGCTAACGCCAAGCTCCGCTTTATATGTTGCGGAGCAAAACGCCCCTACATATGGCGTTTTTAAGGTGAATTTGCGTAAGTCCTGACTAAAATAAAAACTGCTGTAATTCACTAAGATAAAGAGAAATGGGGAAATAAAAATGAATATATTAAGAAACTTACAAGAGGGCAAATATACATTAGAACAAGAATTAGGAAGGGGAGGTTTTGGTATTACTATCAAGGCTACTCATAATTATTTAGGACAACCCGTAGTTATTAAGACTCTCAATGAGTCTCTATGTCAACATCCCAACTTTGAGGAATTTCAAAGGAAGTTTCAGGATGAGGCAAGAAGACTCGCTTTGTGTGTCCACCCTAATATTGTCAGAGTCAGTGATTTTTTTGTGGAAGATGGTCAACCTTACATGGTGATGGACTATATTCCAGGTCACACTTTAGCAGAAGTTATATCTGGTGGACAACCTCTACCAGAGGCGATCGCCGTACATTATATTCGTCAGGTAGGGAATGCTTTGATGGTGGTGCATCAAAATAACTTGCTCCACCGAGATGTTAAACCCCAAAATATTATGCTACGTCAGGGTACTGAGGATGTCATCTTAATTGACTTTGGTATTGCGCGGGAATTTATTGCTGGTAAAACTCAGGTTCACACTAATATGGTTTCTGATGGTTATGCTCCTCCAGAACAGTATTTTATTCAAGGAAAACGTACCGCAGCAACAGATGTATATGGTTTAGCTGCGACTCTCTATACTTTATTAACAGCACGACTGCCAATACCAGCAATGAGGAGATCCCAACAAGAAATACCTACTCCGAGGGAGTTACACCCTCAACTAAGTGGTACTGTTAATCAAGCAGTGCTAAAAGGTATGGCAATGGATATTCAATACCGACCTGCAACTGTGGAGGAATGGCTAAAACAGTTATCAAATTCTAGCACAACTGATTTACATTCAACTATTCAGGTTGTGCCTCAACAGCATCCAGCTCATAATGTGGGAAATGGAAAAACTTCTACTACAAATATTCCTCCTACACAAAGACCTACAGGAATTTTGATGTGGGGTATACTCGGAGCGATCGCTACCCTAACAGTAGGAACATTAGCAGCAATAGTGTTAAATTCTCAGCCCCCTGACACACCACCTATTGTTCAAACTCCTGCACCCTCTCCCACGGTTAGGCCATCAGATATTGCTCAAACTCCTATACCAAAACCAACTACAACTCCTACACCATCTCCAGAACCTAATGATCCGGACCAATTGCCCAATTTTACTCCTACCCCATCACCATCACCATCTCCAACCCCCACTCCTGTTCCTCCTATTGTTAGACCAACCCCTACTCCTTCACCTCCAGTAGAACAGCCTACACCCATACCACCTACAGTTGAGCCAACTCCAACTCCAACTCCAACTCTAACTCCAACTCCAACTCCGGTTCAACCTCCCCAAGGTTCAGTTCCTGACATACCTATAGATTTAATACTGCCAGATAATATTCCTTCCGATCCTATTGATAATTCTACTATTAGGGATCGGTTGCCGATTATTCGTGGTTTACCTCCAGGCACCTTAGAAAGTAAAGTAATAGAATTATTGGGAAAACCTACAAAAGTTAAAGAGCGTGGCTATTGGCCTAATACTAGGGCTGTAATTTATGATTTACTTCCTAATCAGATTACTTTAGGCTATATATATGATCGAGATTCCCGTCGTTTACGACAAACTGAGTTGTCTGTGGCAGATGGTGTAGATGGCCTAATGGTAAGAACCGCTTTCATTAGTATGTTGAATTGGAAAATTACTCCAGAAATTAAGCAAGGACTGCAGGACGTGCGAAACCGTAAAATTAATCGCTACGAGTTTAAAACAGGTAATCTTGAAGGTCTAATTGAGCGTAGTAGGAATGACCTTGTCTATATTGGTGTGTGGGAAGATGATTTACATTAAGAGGGATTAAGGAGTAGGGAGTAGGGGAGATTGAAGTAATTATTAGAAATCTCCAAAAATCAAAAATAAAATCAATTATTATCCATACATCATCAATTATTCCCCCCTTTTCCCTGTTCCCTCTTTTCTAGAGATGTCTATTGATTATAAACCAATACAGTTGAGTTAAGGATTTTTTTTGCCAGTTCTGTAATCTCAAAAGCTTATCTCATGGTTTCATACCTTATGAGTTTTGGTCTTATCTGTTTGTGCAGCATTCCGTAGGAAACCGTATTGGATTATAAACACATATTATTATATAACCGGATTCTATATGACTCCTGCCTTCTGCCTTCAGCATAGCTGCCTTCTTCGACTCCTGACTCCTGACTCCTGACTCCTGACTCCTGACTCCTGACTCCTAAATACAGTTGTCATAATGAAAATAATTGTGTAAGATAAAAAGAATAACACGGGGCATTAACGGTTTCGACAGGGTGGTGAAATCTACTTTGTGATTCAGGTCGAGAGTGAGTCTTCTCTCGCAAATCCCGGGCTCAAAAAATAATAAGTGCAAACAACATTGTACCTTTTGCTCGTAAGCAAGTAGCTGTAGCTTAATTGCGAAAACACCTCTTATAGGTTCGAGCGTCTGTAGTTTGACTCCGTTAAGGATTGCAGACTTAACCCCAACGGATGCACTGGTAAACTGCCTCTGGTCAGCTGCTGGTTAAGACTTTACTAGAGAATCCCGCCATCCGGGATAATGGATGGTCCCGGCTCTGAGGGTTAACAAGAGCTAAACCTGTGAATGAGCGAAGAGTAAATAGCCATTTTGGACATGGGTTCAACTCCCATATGCTCCATTAAACAATTTGAAGAAGGCAGCTATGCTGAAGGCAGCTATGCTGAAGGCAGAAGGGAAAATGACTTATAAATAGTCTTCGATATGCCACTCCGTGCCTTATCACCCCAAACAATTTTCAGCACCGTTTAGACCCTGGGGTATTAAACTCGCAACAGAAAAGATAATAATTATCCTAAAGCCGTTTTTTGACTTTTGAGCATAAAGCGGTTTTTTTTAGAGGTTGTTTGTAACCTACATTCCGCACTTCAAAATGTAGCATAAAAAATCCTGACTTCTTCTTCTCTCCTGTTTAATATTTACCAAAAACTTGAGTATCTTTGATTAGCTAAAAAATAAAAGCCCCTTTGTCAATTTTGACCAAGGGACAAATAACTATCAGGGTGCATCTACTAAACGTAGTATAACACCAGTAAGGGGTAAAACCCACTATTTCAATAATTTAAAAAAAATATCATAAATCGAACAAAACATAAGTTTAATTAAACAAAGCACCCACCCATGCCATAAAAAAAAGCCCCTTCGTCAATCTTGACCAAGGGACAAATAACTATCAGGGTGCATCTACTAAACGTAGTATAACACCCATAAGGGGTAAAACCCCTCAGTTATGTATTTATATTAATTATGCTACTTATAAATATAAGCTATATTAATTAAAAGTCATTTTATAAAAGTAAAAAAATAAAATGTACAGCTATATATTTTAATTTAAGTGTAACTTGAAAAGAAGAATATGTATGAGAATTGGCATTTGAAGCGATCGCTAACTTTAACAAGCACAAAGAGATTGGTCGTAATTTAATTCTGTAATTGAACCGTAAAACGAAAATCTGTGTTATGATAAAAATATACATATCAATATTTAGGATTTGGGAGGATAAAAAGATGAAAAATATCTACCAAAAATTAATCGTTGCTAGTGGTGCAGTAGCTCTGAGCTTAGGTTCCTTAGCTATGCCTGCTCAAGCAGTATTAATGAGATATGATTTTTCTGTAACAAATATTGACGGAGGTATTCACTATGGTAAGACTGGATCGGGCTATTTTACTTTTGACAATGAAGGTGTAGGAGGGTCTGGTGAATTTGTGAAGCAGGTTTCGGAATTTAATTTTAATTGGTTGGGACGAAACTATGGGATAGAAGCATTAGACTTTGAGAATGACGGAGATGGTGTTCTATTCGTAGATGGAGTATTTCAAGGATTAGATTGGGATTACGTTGCCAGTGCAGATTTGTCTTGGGATCTAACCACAGATGAATTTGATTATGTTGATACCAGTGCTATTTTTCCACTATTTCAAGGCTCTGGTGAAGTAATTTATCAACAACAGCAAGCAACTTCTGCTGTTCCCGAACCTGGAGTTTTAGTGGGTTTAGGTGTAGTTAGTTTGGGTGGTTTGCTCAATAAAAAGAAGAAATTATTCCATTGTTAAATTAAGTAAACAAAATATCTAACTATCAGGTTTCTAAAAGTGCATAATAATAATAATTAAGGTGGGCATCTTGCTCACCTTTTTTCACGATAATGTTCCGCATCATTTCACGACCGCCAACCCCTATCGAAAAATATGTCCCATTATTTTGATATCCTAAAAACCAAGAGTCAAAATATTTAAACTATGCCTGTAGTAAACCCTCCCGCCATCATCAACTTTCCTCTAGCTGCCGTAGTTGGACAAGAAGCAATCAAACTAGCCCTATTGTTAACTGCCGTCGATCCGGAATTAGGAGGAGTTGCCATTGCTGGCCGTCGTGGTACTGCCAAATCAGTAATGGCCAGAGCGCTACATTCACTCCTACCTCCCATTGAAATTGTTCAAGATTCCATTAGTAACTGCAATCCTAACTATCCCGAAGAATGGGACGACCAACTATTAGAGCAGTATACCGACCCCACCTCAGTAGAAGTTCCCACTCAAGTTATACCCGCACCTTTTATTCAAGTTCCTCTAGGAGTAACAGAGGACCGGTTATTAGGTTCGGTAGATGTAGAAAAATCAGTCACACAGGGAGAAACGGTTTTTCAACCAGGATTATTAGCATCAGCTCACCGAGGAGTATTATATGTAGACGAAATTAATCTGCTGGACGACAACATTGCCAATTTATTACTAACAGTCTTAACAGAAGGGCGAAATCAAATAGAACGAGAAGGGATTAGTTTTCAACATCCTTGTCAACCTCTATTTATTGCTACCTATAATCCAGAAGAAGGGCCACTGCGAGAACATTTGCTGGATAGAATAGCGATCGCTCTCTCAGCAGATATGGTTTTAGGTTTAGACCAACGGGTGGAGGCAGTAGAGCAAGCTTTAGCTTATGCTAAATCTCCCCAAGCTTTTCTCGAACGATATGCAGAAGATATAGATAATCTCAAAACTCAGATTCTTTTAGCCAGGGAGTGGGTAAAAGATGTCACCATTACCAACGAACAAATCCAATATTTAGTAGAAGAAGCAATTCGTGGAGGCGTGCAAGGACATAGGGCAGAACTTTTTGCCGTGCGAGTGGCTAAAGCATCAGCAGCACTGGATGGACGGACAACAATTAATGCTGATGACTTGCGTCGGGCCGTGGAGTTAGTTATTGTGCCACGGGCAACAATAGTGCCAACCCCTCCAGAAGAGGAGCAACAACCGCCACCTCCACCACCGCCACCACCAGAAGACCAGTCTCAAGATGAGCAAGAGGAGGATGAGGATGAGGATGAGGAAAACCCGGAACCTCCAGAGGAAGAGGAGGCAAGTATTCCTGAAGAATTTTTGTTTGACCCGGAGGGAGTGGTGTTGGATGATAGTGTGTTGATGTTTGCTCAAACAGCAAACCGTCAAGGTAAGTCTGGTAGTCGGAGTGTTATTTTTTCTGAAGACCGGGGGCGTTATGTGAAGCCAATGTTGCCCAAGGGTCAGGTCCGACGTATTGCGGTTGATGCGACTTTGCGAGCTGCTGCTCCTTATCAGAAGTCTCGCCGCGAACGTCAGCCAAATCGTAAAGTGATTGTGGAACCTATTGATATGCGAGCAAAGCGTTTGGCCAGAAAGGCTGGTGCTTTGGTGGTGTTTGTGGTTGATGCTTCGGGTTCGATGGCGTTAAATAGGATGCAGTCGGCGAAGGGAGCGGTGATGCAGTTGTTGACGGAGGCTTATCAGAGTCGCGACCAAGTGTCGTTGATTCCTTTTCGGGGTGAACAAGCGGAGGTGTTGTTACCGCCTACTCGTTCAATAACTACAGCGCGACGACGTTTGGAAAAGATGCCTTGTGGTGGGGGTTCGCCTTTGGCCCATGGTTTGACTCAGGCGGTGAGAGTGGGTGTGAATGCCAAGCAGTCTGGTGATGTTGGGCAAGTGGTAATTGTGGCTATTACGGATGGACGGGGTAATATTCCGTTGGCGCGTTCGTTGGGTGAGCCGATATTGGATGATGAGAAGCCGAATATTAAGGAGGAGTTGTTGGAAATTGCTAGTAAAGTTCGGGGTTTGGGAATTCAGTTATTGATGATTGATACTGAGAATAAGTTTGTTTCGACTGGGTTTGCAAAGGAGTTGGCGAAGCAAGCGGGGGGTAAGTATTATCATTTACCTAAGGCGACAGATCAAGCGATCGCTGCTATGACTCAGAATGCTCTCAAGGATGCTATTGGTTGATGGGGTGATGTGGTGATGGGGTGATGTGGTGATGGGGTGATGGGGTGATGGGGTGATGGGGTGATGGGGATAAACAACGCAAGTGCAAGGGAGCAAGGTGCTCCCACTGTTCCCTTGACCAAAATAATTACAATAGACCACAATTATAATGCACCACCACCAAAAATATTACAGCAGATTCGGTCGTATATGAAGTACAAAAATTATAACACCTGCCAGGTTGGTGTTTGACAATTAGTGCGAGCATCTTGCTCGCTTCATAATATCAATTTTATAAATTTTTGCGGCTTTGTTGCATGAAAGTAGCGTTCTTAAAATCCATTCCGCAGCTATATCGCTCTCTTTGTGTAGATTGATGTTCTATTCATCTATAGCGCTGTGCGCAGGCAACAGCTCCGGAAAGCAACAGCTCATCTGGGGGAATAAATTGCCGATAATATAAGACTTTTAGCTATTTAGCCCCTCCTGCAATTTGTAAATATGCCAGCGCTCATTGCTATATTGGACAATAGTTATCGATATACTGATTAAACCTCAAAGCCTTTACAGGTAAAAGTTTCAGTCTTTTTATGTCAAACTTAGATTTTCGATTCATCTATTGGACAATAGTTATAGCAGTTTCCGCAGGTTATTAAGTACATATGCGGAGCAAGTGCGGCAGCTATATACTTTTATGCAACAAAGCCAATTTTTGCTACAAATATTTGGACTATTTCTAGTAGTCAATAGTCAGTAGTCAGTATAAGTAGCTTTTATTATCATTTTTTGCCATGAAAAAATCTATTAAGCGTAAATTTGCATCTGACTTAAACTACTTTATTTGACTAAACTATTTGTAACATTCCTCTTTGAAATTGGTATAAATCATTATAATTACCTGATGTTCTAACTATAGTGGCGACAAGTATAATAGACATTACCAAAAATAAAAAATCAAATCAATTCTTATCCATAAATTATCAATTATTTCTCCCTGTTGCCTGTTGCCTTCCGGAGCTGTTGCCTCTTTTGGAGGAGATGTCTATTGGAGATATCTACTTATCTCTAACCTGAAACATTTACCACCTATAATACTAAAGATATATTGTTGATTAGACCACTTCTATAACCTACCTATATCCATAAATAGGAGAGAACTTATGTATAATAATTATTATAATATCAGGACTTACGCATCAGGTACGAAAAATTAGGATTTAAGATTGCTTCCGGTGTCGGTCGCTTGGGAGGAAAATACGTTGTACTGCGTAAGTCCTAAATATATTATATATACCAATTTTAAATAAATTAATGAATATTTTAGGTAAAAATTGCCATATTCCTACAGAAAATCTACAATGGAGTGAACGTATCACCATTACTCAAGGTGATATTATTTCTCAGCAAGTAGAGGCAATTGTTAATCCAACTAACAATAATCTCCGCAGTTACGGACTATGTACCAAAATTCATCAAGTAGCAGGAGAAGTACTCAGAAGCGCAACCAGACAGATAGAATGGCTCGATATCAGTGAAGCTAAAATCACTAAAGGCTATCAACTCCAGGCTTCGTACATCATTCATACCTGTGCCCCCGTTTGGGATCAAACTAACAGCCAAACCTCTAGTCAACAGTTAGCTCAATGTTATCATAACTGTCTGGAGGTAGCAGCAAAAAATCAAATTAATACTCTCGCTTTTCCCTGTGTAAGCACGGGAATGCGAGGGTTTCCCAGAGATTGGGCTGCAAAAATAGCCATGACAGAAGTGGTGAAATTTTTACAACACAACTCCCTCCCCTGGAAAATAATTTTTGTCTGTGGCGAGTCAGATGATTACGAACAATATCAAGCACATCTACCAACTGATATAACTTCTCCCACTTCTTCCGAACAACCTCAAGTTCAAATTGCGAAAAGTTTAGTTGCTCGAATTGAATCTAAGTTTAGAGTCGCTATTATTGGCAGTACTTCCTTTTGGGGTGTGACTACCGAGGCAATATGCAAAGCTACTGGTAGACAACTGGCAACATTAGAAAATTTAGCTCTGTTGACTGGTGGAATTATGGGTGTACCCGAAGCAGTATCCCTGAGTTTCTGGCGAGAGCATCAACAGCAAAATAAATTTGCCCCAGTTTACCATATTCAGCCTACTGGATTTGAACCGTGGGAATATGGTATAAATTTGTATGGAGGCAAAACTCTATCTGAGCGCCGAGAAATTCTGGCTCGGATGGCATCAATATATATCCTGATTGAAGGTGGCCCCGGAGCTAAACAGGAGGCTGAAACTGCAATGGCAGCAGGTGCAGTGGTGATTCCGGTGGGAGTAACGGGAGGTTTTGCTAAGGAACTTTATCAAAAAATGTCTCGCCCTTACTATATACCTTCTCAGTTGTGGCAAAAATTGGGGGAAGGCTATATTTCATCGGAAACAGTGGCAGAAGCGATCGCTCAAATTATGGAAAAAATCTGGCAACGTCCCAAAGAAGTGATGTTTAACCCTGAAAAAAAATCTGTTACCGATTTAGAATTGCGATCGGCATTAGGGGTTAATTACCGGAAGTTGCGAGATTTATTAGCAGCATCTCAATGGCAAAAAGCGGACTGGGAAACTTTCCGCCTGTTTTGTGAAATTGCCCTGAGAGTAGAAGTACACAAAGGTGTTAAAGAAATTCGGGAAATTTTGAAGACAATTAACAAGAATACTCAACCAAAGAGATTTCGCGAACTCACTGACTTGCTGCAACATTACCAGACAATGTTTCACAGTATTCATCAACAGAAGTTTCCCTCTTGTTCGCTTTATGGTTATCTTCCTGGTTGCCTTAATTGGAAGTTTATTAATAAATTGCCTTTACTAGATTTACAAACAATTGATTTACTCTGGATGGTATATTCTGGCGGGCGTTTTGGTTTCAGCGTGCAGGAAAGAATTTGGCAAACATTATTTACTCAGGATGAGGCGAAGGTGGAGGATAATTTTATCAGTTGTGTAGGGCGAGGTTATTCTCAAGGTGGAGATGCTTATCAGGAGGGTGAAAATTTTACCCTGAATTCTCCCGAGGGGTTGTTACCTTGGCTCAACTGGTATGATGCTGAGGGTAATCTTCACGGTATAGAATGTGATGGGAAGTTACGTTATTTGACGGGTGGGTTTGCTCAGAAGGGTGTGATGAGAAAGCTATGGCAAGAGGGAATTAGGAAAAGGTTGGAAGTGGGAGATAATGATTTTTCTAATTGCGTGCTGAGTGGTTTAAATTTGCAGGGTTTGAATTTTCAAGGTGCTAATTTCAGGGGTGCTTATCTACAGAATGCTAATTGTGAGGGGGCAGTATTTACTGATGCCGATCTTAGAGGTGCTAATTTAGTAGGAGCCAAATTTTCAGTGGGAGCTTTGCAAGAGGCAGTTATCGACCGGAGTGATGCGTGCAGTTGTCAATGGTTGAAATCTTATACTATTTTAATTGTTGATGATTCTATTATTGTTCGTCAACTTTTGAGTACGACTTTTACTAATGCTGGTTATGAGGTAGAAATTGCTAGAAATGGAGTAGAAGCTTGGGAAAAATTACAAAATAATTTACACGTTGATGTGATTTTATTAGATATAGAAATGCCGAGAATGGATGGTTATGAACTAACTAAAAAAATCAGAAATGATGCTAAGTTTAAAAATATATTAATCGCTATTTTAACTAATCGTGCTATGGCTAGAAATAAACAGAAAAAAATTCAGGAAGAATTTAATTATTGTTGTTATTTGAACAAACCTTTGGCTGAGGAAAAAGTGTTAGAAACTATCAATAATATTTTGAACAAATGTGTGAAGCATGAGACTATTTTAATTGTGGATGATTCTATTACTATTCGTGAACTTTTGAGTATGACTTTTATCAAAGCTGGCTATCAGGTAGAAGTAGCAAAAGATGGGTTAGAAGCTTGGAATAAATTGCAAAATAATTTACAGGTTGATTTGATTTCATTAAATATAGAAATGCCGAGGATGAATGGTAGAGAGTTAGCTTTAAAAATTAGAAAAGATTCTAAGTTACAAAATTTACCAATAATTTTTATGACTTCTCGTGGTAAATCTAGAATGGGTGTAGCAATTGAACAATCAGTTAATAATTGTGCTTATTTGACAAAACCTTATGTTGAAGAGAAGGTATTAGATACTGTCAAAAGTTTATTGAAAAAAGAAGGAGTCAGTCCTCAGGAGTCAGGAGTCAGGAGAAAGGAAGGATGAAAGTGAGAATTATCTAGGGATATTCCAGTATTTTATGCCTGCATTGAATAGAAGTATAGAGTGCGACAGTTATATAACCGAGTTTGATATTGAATCTTAATTATTCGGTAATATTTTTAACGATAATAGGCATAAAGTGAAATACTTATTCCTATTCCTAAATTTACCGAAAAATTGTGGTTTAAAGCCTCCCCTTTTAAGGGGATAATAAATAAAAATTTTCATGATTAGTCAATCCTCTTCTTTTCAAGGAGAGGTAATTATTCATTATTCATTATTCATTATTCATTATTGAACATCTTTCCGTTCCCTGTTGCCTGTTGCCTATTACCGAAAAATTGTGGTTTAAAGCCTCCCCTTTTAAGCTATGCTTTATAAACATCTTTCTTAATATAAAACGTAGACATTATAGACAAGTTATGTACTATCCTTTCAAAGATTTTTGCCAGAGAAAAAGTGCATTAAAAAGTAGATTTTTTTTGATAACTTAAGTAGTTTTTCCTATCTACTATGATTCTTTCTCCCTTCTCCCCTGCTCCCTACTCCCCTACTCCCCCTACTCCACACAAGGTTTTCAGGAGTTCCTTATAAGGGATAGCCTTGGATAGGGGATGGTAAAGAAAAATTTTCATGATTAGTCAATCTTCTTCTTTTCAAGGAGAGGTAATTATTAATTAGGGTCTGCTGAAAAAATTGGTTGGTGGGGTAAGACACGGGGACGCACCAGACGCGGGGACGGGGAGATGGGAGCACAGACAACAGTTTCGGCCATTTTATGTGAAGAAATTTTCTTGAATTTCAGCAGAAAATTTCAGTAAATTGATGCCCATAAGAGCCATAAACTAGGAGATAAATTGAATATAAAAAGCTCCATTACCTTAGCTATCCTGACTTTTAGCTTTATTCAGCAAGCCCTAATTATTAATTATTCATTATTCATTATTCATTATTCATTGTTGAACTGTTCCCTATTATGAAACTTTTATTAAATTATTTCACAATTATAATTAGCTTATTTTCCCTGCAAAACTTAGCTTTAGCAGAAACAAATACTCTAGAAAATCAACCTCAAAAACCTCGGTCAGTAAAAATATTTCCTACTAATTTTCAGCCAGAAACACCAGAGCAAAAATTAGCTGAAGCAGACAGACTTTATTTAGCAGGAGAAAAAACAGCAGCCGAAAAACTTTACCGAGAAGTAAAAGAACCATTTTCTGAAGATATTGAAGCTAAAATTAATCGTCCTAAAGCAATTTATGAACCTACAGAATTACCAATAACAGCTCAAGTTTATTGGCGACAAGCACAAGAAGGATTAGCTAAAAATCTAGAGACTCAAATCTTGATAGCTTTAGAATTATTAGTCAAAGAATATCCTGAATTTATTCCAGCTCATATTAAATTTGCAGAAGTATTAAAAGCTGATGAACAAACAGAATTAGCCTTAGAAAGATTACATCAAGCAGCGAGTTTATATCCCAACGAACCAGAATTAATGAAAGCTCAAATTACTGCTCTAGCAAATGAAAAAAAATGGTTAGAAGCAACTTTATCTGCCCAACAATTTGCTTTAATGAATCCCGAACATTCCCAAGTAGATGAATTTAATCAATTAGCAGAAACCTATAGAAAAAAATTTCAGTCTCAACTCAAATCAAAATTAAGAGGAAATACAATTGCTAATGTTGTGACTGGTGCTTTAGGAGTAGCTCTTACTGGCAATCCATTTGCTGCTATGAATGCAGTTCAAACAACAGCATTAATGCTCCGAGGAGAATCAAGAATTGGCAAAAATTTAGCAAAATCTGCCACTAAAAGTTTACCTATGGTTGAAGATGAAACAATTCTTGAATATGTTAATACTATGGGGCAAAAACTTGCAAAAATGACTGGTAGAGACGAGTTTGAATATCAGTTTTATATAATTAATGATGAAAATCTTAATGCTTTTGCTTTACCTGGTGGGCAAATATTTATTAATTTAGGAGCAATAGTTAAAACTAATTCGGAAGCAGAATTAGCAGGTTTACTTGCTCACGAACTAGCTCATACTGTATTATCTCATGGATTTCAGTTAATGTCTGAAGGTAATTTAATTAGTAGCGTTACTCAATATATTCCTTATGCGGGTGGTGTAGTTAGTAATTTAATTGTACTTAACTATAGTCGAGAAATGGAACGTCAAGCAGATGTATTAGGAACACGAATTTTAGTATCAGCAGATTATGCAGCAGATGGGGTAAGAAATTTGATGAAGACTCTGAATAAAGACACAGAAGATAGAGGTATTATTGCTTGGTTATCCACTCATCCAGAGACAGCAGAAAGGGTACGTTATTTAGAAGAGTTAATTGTTAATAGTGGTTATAATCGTTATGCTTATGAAGGAGTAGTTTATCATGGGAAAATTAAGGAAAAAGCTAAAGCATTATTAGTAGAAAAGAAAAAAGATTTTTCAGCAATAGGGAATAGGGAATAGTTGGGAGTGGGGGAGATTAAATATTGAAGTAATTAGGGTTTGCTGAAAAAGTCTGATGGGTGAGGGTAGGAGACAGGAGACAGGAGACAGGAGACAACCCACCCCTCCCCTCCCAGGAGGGGAGTTATGGGAATAAGCGAGGAGGTAGAAGTAAGAATTGTTCCTCAATTTTTATGTCATAATTATTCCAAAATACTAGCTTTTTGCAGCTTTTTCCATCGAAAAGCTGGTACTTTTCCCATACCTAAAATTGCTAAAACCAATATCAGTCAATACGCGTGATATTTATTCAGCAAACCCTAATTATAGAGTTATAAACATATGCTATATAACTGGATTTTTCCTCCTTTTGATTCCTGACTCTTCTCTGATTATTTACCGAATAATTAAGATTTAAAGCCTCTCCTTTAAATGAGAAACAAGAAAAAGTTTTCCTTTTAGTCAATCCTTTTCTTATTCAAGGAGAGGCAATTATTAATTATTAATTGTTGAAAATATAATCTCCGAATAATAGCGTGACAAAAAAACCTTCTCCCTTTAAACCTTTCTTTTCCTTCTTTCTTTCCCTTTCTCCTTCCTCCTTCTTCTTTCTTCCTTCTTCTTTCTTCCTTCTTCCTTCTTCCTTCTTCCTTCTTCCTTCTTCTTTCTTCCTTCTTCCTTCTTCCTTCTTCCTTCTTCAAAAAATTAATTCGACTTACCGTCACTACCTAAATATTCTCGGTAGGAACAAATTTTATCTCCTCTCACATCAAAAGAAACTGCTACTCGATTTTTATAAGCTTTTCCCCACATCGGACCTTCATCCCGAAATTCAAATACTACTGTTGTTTTATTGCTAGTAATATTGTCTAAAGAAGTAATTGAAAGTCCTTCACTATAAGCTTCAGAAACATACTGAAAAAATTCTCTAGCACGGTCTTTTCCTTGGTTTAAACCATGAAATTTTCCTACAGGAAACCAAAAGGTAAAGTCATCAGTAAGCATATCCAAAAATTCTTCCCATTCTCCAGTTGCTAAACCGTGGGTAAATTTATCAAATGCTTTTTTAGCAACGGTAATTGTATTTATTTCTGTTTGAGTCATTTTTACAAATTCATTTATATACTGTTTGTAAACAAAAGATTAACATAGGGTGTGTGACGGTATGCTTATATAGCAATTCCCATACTGATGAGGTACAAAATTTTAGGTTTGAGGGAACAGGGAATAAAAAGACAAAAAGATAACTGTACCTCACGACCTTGGAGGCTATATCATGTATCTTTGAATACCCACAATAATAATTTTAGAGAACAGGGAGAAATTTATCAGAGAAAACATTTTTATTATGGCTAATTAATGAGACTTAATATTACTATTTCTGGAATAATGGCCGGTTTTACACCTCACGCATCACGTCCTGTAGGAGGGGTGCATTACATTTCATTCACTCACCCTACGTGGTTTAATATTTATTTGATAAATTTTGTAAAATATAAAATGCTTTTTAGTTAATAGTTAGGCAATAGCAATTAAAGCACAATCATAGCCACGCATCACCAACGCCAGAATTTCATATATCTTCACCCTTGGTTTTACACAAACAATTCCATTCGGACATGATATAAAATCTTAATGCATGACTTTTGAATTTTGAATTTTGACTGATAACTTCTTAGAGCTTTAGGAAAGAAACTCAACTTACCCAATCTAATTTTTTACAAAAACTTATAAATAACTGCTCCTGTTTCAGGGTGATTTTCCATTTCAATTAATCCGTCTTTATATAAACTTTTTAACAGTTCTTTCATTTCTGGTACTGTTTTATTTGTGGCAATAATACAATCTCCTATAGAAATTCCTTCTGGATGTTTCTTTGCCAATTCAAGAATAATTTGTGTGTCTGACTTGGGAGGATCTTTTTCTATTACTCTTTCTATTTGTTCCTGGGGTAAGTAATTAAATGTTACATCTCCAGAATAGAATCGTTTCTTCAGTATTTTCAGATTTTTCTGTTCTACCATTCCAGGAATAAAAAATAAATCCAAAAATTGACCCATTCCTAATAAACCTAAGGTGGCTAACCAGATAGTACCTGTGAAATATTTACCCGAATAAAATCTATGTAATCCGCAAATACCTAAGAAACTAGAACACCATAAAAGGTAAGCCATACCTATATTTCTAGTTTCATCTGTTTCAAGTGCTTTAGGATTGTTAACAATTTTAGATTTGTTCATTTTTTTGCTCCATAAGTCAATACAAAATTCTATATAAATTTTATGAGCTGAATTGACGTACCAAACTAACATCTATATTTTCAATTTTAGCACAGCCACTCAATGCCATTGCCACTTCTAATTCATCGCGCAATAGCTCTAACAAATGATGTACTCCTGCTTCTCCATTCACTGCTAGTCCCCACAAAACCGGACGCCCAACTAAAACGCCTTTTGCCCCTAATGCTAATGCTTTGAGAATATCTGTACCCCTGCGTATACCTCCATCCATCAGTACATCAACTTGATGTCCCACTGCTGCAACTACTTCTGGGAGAGCATCAAGAGTAGCGATCGCTCCATCTAACTGTCTACCTCCATGATTAGAAACAATAATTCCTTTTGCCCCATGTTCTACTGCTCGAATGGCATCATCTTCCCGCAAAATTCCTTTAACTACTATAGGTAATGATGTCAATGACTGCAACCAGTCTATATCTCTCCAGGTAAGAGCTGGATCTAGTTGATCAGCAACATAAGCAAATAACCCAGACTCATCTTCTGTTTGAGGAATTTCTAAATTTGCCATCGATTTTAAATTAGCTAATTCCATGTCAGATGGTAAAGTAAACTTATTTCGGCGATCGCGTTCTCTTATGCCCAAAATTGGCGCATCAACTGTCAAACACAATGCTTGATAACCTGCAGCTTCAGCTCTTTCTACTAAAGCACGAGTGAGAGCACGGTCGCGATGTACATAGAGTTGAAACCAAAAATTTTTTGGCACATTTGGAGCTAATGCCACATCTTCTAAACTTTTAGTGGACATGGTACTTAATACCATTATTGTACCTAAATCTGCTGCTACTCTTGCTGTTGCTAATTCTCCTTCTGGATGTGCTAAACATTGAAAAGCCATAGGGGCAATTAAAATTGGCATTTTAATATGCTGTCCCAAAATTTTTGTAGTTAAATTTCGCTGGCTAACATTTACTAACATTCGAGGTCGTAGTTTATATCGTTCATAAGCAGTACGGTTATCTTGTAAAGTAATTTCATCCCATGCGCCACTAGCATAATAATCTTGTGCCATTTGAGATAAATGTTGTATTGCCAAAGATCCATACTCGAAGATATTAATTGGTTTGTTCATTATTGTTGGTAATTGGTAATAATTAAATGGTAATTGTCAACAGTTTCAATAGTGTTTGTAGGTCTGATGCTGTAAATGAGAAAAATTTATCTAATACCTAAGTTAAACAAAAGACAATTTTGCGGAAATTGAACGTGAATACTCACTACTAAATCTCGTCATAACTAATTATCAAAATATTATAAGTTTTGGATAAAAAATTAATTTATATCGTATCATAATCTTGTACTATTTAGAGTATATTGCTTATCGAAAAAATCATGGTAAATTTGAATACTAACGATCGTCTCAAGCGAGAGATACTAACAAATTCTAAAATAATTGCCGTGGTGGGTCATTCCGATCAACCAATTCGTACTAGCTATCAAATTGCTAGATTTTTACGAGAGGTAGGTTATAAAGTTTATCCTGTTAATCCAGTAGTTAAAGAAATTGATGGTCAGCCTAGTTATGCTGCTTTAACAGATATTCCTGAACCTGTGGATATTGTTAATGTTTTCCGCCGTTCTGAATATTTACCAGAAATAGTAGATTCAGCGATCGCTATTCATGCCAAAACTATTTGGACTCAGCTAGGTGTTAAAGATTGGCAGTCAGCAAATAAAGCATTAGATGCAGGTTTAAATTTAGCAATGGATGTTTGTATTAAGGTTGAGTATTTGCGACTTCTTGGCTAATCATTTGCTGATTTTTATCTAGTCTTTTGCCCAAAAAAAGTAAAAATCCATAGGCAATTAAATTTTCACCAATTAGTTCAAAAAATTCTTCAAAAGCAATGCGAATTTTTTCAATAAAACTCATTAAAAAATCTTGTGTAAATAATAAACTAAGCAAAGGTTGAGCAATATCTTTAAAAATTTCAGCTCCAAATCCTCCAATGGCAAAAATCAGCATTCCTAGTAATGCTAAAAAAGTTTCTCGACGATAGGAACGCCACAAGAATTGTAAGTCTGAGTAAAAGAGAATCAAAGGCATAATAAAAAGAACTATATATATTTGCAGCCAACCACGTTCGCCTAACCAAGGAATCCAGTTTTTTAGTTGTAGATGAATTTTAAATACTTCATCAATAGCGCCGTAAATTAAGAGCATAGCAAAGGTTAATTTAAACCAATTAGAAGGGGAAATTTGAGAATGCCATTCTTTGAAAAGTAATATCAAAGGTATCAATCCAATTATCAATAAATGTAATGCTTGTAAGAGAGAAGAAATAGTCATTTGACCGTTCATATCAAATAGGGGATAGGATTTACCCCTAATCAAGATACTGCCAAGATAAATTAGAACTAATAAAAGTTCAAAAATAATGAAGCCAACTAGCAGGAAATTTAGAGTTTTTTCGTATGGCGATTTCTGAAAGTTGTTAAGGTCGAACATTATGATTAAACTCTTGAATATTTAAACTCTTTATAACAAAAAAATTACGACAGATTCTGTGGTATATAAGGTACAAATATTAATGATAAAGTGTGGGTATCTTGCCCACCACAGATGTACCTCACTGATGATCGGATTTTTTATATCAAGTAACATTAATAACTGCAATGTAGGTAGGTTGCATACAACCTCCCTACGAGGTTGGGTAAAGATTGTTTATTACAGTTATTTAATGAGACATGATATTAATCCTATGTAACTCATCTATCACATGGATTTTACTAGCAGCAGCAATAATAATGGACTTGTAAAAGTTGATAGGAGTCCCGATGATGGCGATTTTGTGTATTGATATAAAATGCTTATCAAAAAAGCATCATAGTCTAAATTTAGCTCATTAAAGTTGTGTAAGTCCCACTACTAAATTCAATAGCTCTACACTTCTGTATATCTACTTAAAGCTGACAAACATGAAATCCTTAATTACGGATAAATACTTATAAAAAAGTTATTTTGTCAGTGATCTAAATCATGACTTATCCGTTATTTTATCAGTATGTAGGTTGATACAAAGCTTATACTGTAAATGTGGCACATCAGTAATAATACTGTTGAGAGAAGAAGTTCTTATAAGTTGATCCAGAAGGATTTGTGAGTTAATAATTCACAAAAGTTTAATTAGAACAGGTCTCTATGCTGAAAAATATTCATTAAGTATTGTGGAATATACTGAGATGAGAAACCCTTTTATAAAAATAACCTCTATAACTATTAGCACTATTCTTAGCTGTAGCACGATTAATATAAATTCAGCACAGGCAGCTAATAATGCCTCAGAATTTTTTTTAACCGCTCAGGCAACTCAAACAGACATTAAAATAGAACCTACAACTGTAATTGATGATGTTATTAACTCAAAAGCTAATAAAGCTAATAATGAGGCAATAGCAGTTACAAAACTTATAATTTTACTGTTACAAAAAAGTAATTTAAAATTAAAGTTTATTTACACTTACAGTCAAACAGACTTGATGATGGCAAAGGTAGGAAATTTGAAATATAGTCTTAATCCTGATCAAGAAACTTCTCAACCACTAATAGATCCAGGTACATTATTGGGAATAGGATTGATTAGTCTCAGCTATTTACTTGCAAAAAAAAGACCCTGATAAATTATCAGAGTTCAATATCAATATATTAAAAAAATCTTTGAAGTCAAAAATTGTTTAATATTTGAATTTAAGTGACATACTCCCACACTAACCTGACGGTATAGTGTGGGCTTCTCGTTTCACAGTCCCGGTATCCCGTCGGACTCCACGAGCTTTAAGAACGAGATGCCCCACCGCTCTTTTTGCACATAAAAAACTGCTCACCTAGTTCCGCAATAAGATTTTACGTTTTCCCACAGTTGACTAGGAATTCGGGACAACAACCCCATATACTATTAAATTTTTATGGTTCATTACTGGCGGCGATGAGCTGCAGACCAGCATAGTTCGATGATAACATAAAAATTTGTAAATTAATGGGACATCGAGTCCCATTAATTTACCGCCGATTCATCTCACGCTATAATCTGTGATTTGGCGTGAGGCTTCTCAGTGATTTAGCTAATTATTTTCTGACTCTTCTACCTGAGTTTCAGTAGAATTTGATTCTGGAGATCCTTGTGCTTCAGAATCAGAATTAGCTGAAACTTCCTGCTTAATTTGATCTTTAAATCCCGCAGGAGCTAGCTCTATTGCCAGATTAAAAAGCTCTTGAGCAGCTTCATTATTACCTTGCTCCCTGAGCATAATTGCCTTAGCTAAAACAGGCCGAAAATCTTCAGCATTGCCCTTCATTGCTTCATCATAAACCGCGATCGCCTCATCGTAGCGTTTCTGCTCTGCATAAACCTGCCCCAAAATCAACTGCACTGAAACCACATCAATACTGCCAACTTCCACTTGATTTGCTTGAGGAGCAGCTTTTAGTGTATCCTGCAATAAACCAATAGCAGCTTCTGGGCGCTCCTGTTGTAACAACAAATTAACCAAACCCTGCAAAGCTTTTAAATTTCCAGGTTTAGCTGTCAGAAGGGAACGATAGATTTGAGCAGCACCTTCACGATCGCCCGTATATGTCTTAGCTTGAGCCAGCAGTACATTATAATCTGTATTACCAGGATTTAGCTCAGACAATTTTTCTAATGGAGGTATAACCTCCTCAATATTACCCTTGCCTGATTGAATTAACTCCAACTTAACTTGTAAAAGTCCTTGTAGTGCAGTTTGATTATCTGGTTCCCTTTGTAAAACTAACTCATAACCCCGTGCTTGTGCCAGCAGATCTGCTTCTCGATCTGCTACAGGAGTCTGAGTTGAAGATGGAGTGGATTGACCATTATTTTGATTGGCCTCTAATAGTCCCCCTAATAAAGGAGATAGAGAAAATCCTAAAAAAGCAATTATTACCAACACCACCACTGCCATCAAAAAACCACGACGTTTATCTACCATGAGATTAAATTCGGTTCTACTGAACTTATTCACCTTGTGACATACTCCCACACTAAGCTGACGCGCATTGTGTGGGCTTCTCGTTTCTCAGTCCCGGTATCCCGTCGGACTCCACGAGCTTTAAGGACGGAATGCCCTACCGCCCTGTGTTTTACATTTCCGGCAGCATTTTGATCACGACACATCACAATGCCACAATGCAGACAGGAATGAACTCTATCTGATAATTTTTTTGAAAGCTTTTCACCACAATTTGAGCAATCTTGGCTTGTACAATTGGGATTTGCAGCTATTGTTTTCTGCCCAGCTTTCTCAGCTTTGATAGCAAGAATAGTTAGGAATTGTCCCCCAAATCGCATCATTGATTGATTTACTCAAATGAGTTTTAGCTAGTCCTTTAATATTTAAGTTTTCATAAGCAATCACTTCATTTTTTGATAAAAGTTCGTTGATTTAGCTAAATTTTCTCCACTGGCTGAAAATCTGTGGTAATTCCACCTAATAAAAGCTTTTGATTAATTTTCAAACTTTGCTACTCTATTCAATTATTTTCGGTATATTTTCAGGTTAATGGATTTCTGAACTACTTTTCTAGTCAACCTACTCTTAAAAGTTTTTTACAGGATTTCAAGACGGAGAATTAATGATAATTCAATTAAATTAGCTTAGTTATTGCTTTTGTTATTGTAGCAAGCTATCAAATATTTCCACAATTTATTTATTATGGATATGTCCAATTTTTTTCATTTCCTACGATATACTAAACGAACAAGCTAAGTTAATTAAAGAATTATTGAAAATTTACGGATTAATCAACAATATCATTGGATTAATAACAATAGTAAGGTTAATCATCCTACCTGATACTAAATTTTTTCAAGTAGGCTGAAATAAAAGTTGCTCGGACTACCCGATAAAAATCAAAAATTATGGCTTTAGGTCTTGCTTGAGCAGTTGCTCAAAGAAACCTAAAATTTTCATAATATATATTAGAGTTCCAACCTAGGTTAATTAAGTCCGATTTTAGTCTAAATCTTGAGCGATATCAACAACTCAGGCAAAAATAACTGTGTTATCGTTGGATATCTGGGCATTTAAACTAATTATTGACTGACCTAAGACTGAGACTTCTAATATAGTATTTTTCTATAATTCCCATTATATATAAGGGATGTATCTGTGCCCCTAGGAATTTTTTATGAATTCTTCTATTAATCACTCCTACAACACAAATAATTCTACAACACCGAACCAGGCCCACCTTAGTGAGCTAGCTATTCATGAAGTAGAAGGTAAGGAAAGCCTCTCTATACCAATTCATGGTCAAGTTGATGAGGGCTTTGTAAAATCAACTAATAAATCTTCAGGTAAAGAGATGGCCAAAGAAAATGATAGAAATATTGATACTTTAACTGTGACAGATAATCAGCCGTTAAATTCTTCAGAATCTAAAGATTTAGATCGAAATGAAATTGATACTCCTAATCAAGATAATACCATTGTGCGACAACATCCAATTGCTCCCCCAAGCGAACCAAAACAGTATCGAGCTATAGGTTTAGTTCGAGGTCGTTATCAACCTTCTACAGAACAATTTACACGGGGCAATTTACAAACTCCAGATGGTTCAGAAATAGATGCTGTATTGTTAGGTCGGGTAATGAGTCTATTAAAAAATCATCTAGACCTAGAGGAAGAACATCTGTGGGTTGTTTATCCTCGTACTAGACAAGAAAATGATGACCTACATATTCAAATTATGGGGGTATGGGAACCAGAAACCCTCAGAAAAATCAAAAATACTGAATCAAAAGATGAAAAACAAGATAATGTTATTTCTTCTTTGACTATTTCTCCCACTGCTGAAGATAATCAAAGTGAAGAAATACCACAAACATCAGAAGATATAGATAATTATCAACAAACTACTATTGTTACTGATGATGGAACTCAAACAGATAGTTTATTAAGCTTAAATGATGGTTATTTTTCCATACGAGGAGAAGTAATTTATCAATCTCAAGAAGAAGAATATATAATAGTTAGAGTTAAACAATCTCCTCGCAAAGATGAAGATACTCCCAGATTTTTCAAACTGAAACTAAAGGGGAATTTAGGCGATCGCCCATTGAATCGTTTCTGGGATTTACATATTAAAAGGCAGGATACATTTCTTGTCATTCAATATGCTAATGATATAGGTAGTCTATTTGTTAATAATCGTCGTAAGCCTCCATTTAAAGGTCGTAAAACATTTAATGATAATAGAAGAAGTAATTATTCTCGCAGACCTACTTCCCAGAGTTATAATTCGGCAAATTCAGCTCCAACTAGAAAAGAACCTATTCCTAAACCTACTAAAAAAAATAAAAATGCAGATGAGTAGGATAATTTATTTTTGTTTTGTTTAGAGTTTTGAACGACAAAGTTGTGAGATTTTTATCATCATTAGCATACTTGAAAAACAAGAAAGAAAGGAGCATCTAATAAATTATCAATATCTTTAATATTAAGTATAGCGCTGTGGGCAGGCAACAGGCAAAAGAGGGAATAAAAAACCGATAATATAAGACTTTTAGCTATTGGACAGTTCCTGTGATTTGTAAATATGCCAGCGCACATTGCTATACCTATGCCAAATTAATTTAATATTTGTAATTAATTTAATATTTGTAATTAGGGGGTAGGGAGTAGGGAGTAATATCATGTCCGGATAATTAGTGATGAAAAAACTTTCTCCTTTTTTTCCTTCTTCTTCCCTATTTTTTTCTCCTGAGTCCTGAGTCCTGAGTCCTGAGTTCTCCGTAGTTTATTTATAACTGTTCAACCAGACATGATATAAGTAGTAGGGAGTAGGGCACAAAAAATATACCTCAGTCATAAGAAGTATAAAATTAATGTGGCTTCACTACTTATTGCCTATAGCAAACCTATGACAAATTAATTTAATATTTGTAAGTACAGAGTAGGGAAAACAAAATATACCTTAGTAATCAGAAGTATAAAATTAATGTTGGTTGAGTGCTTATAGCCTATAGCAAACTTAATCAATAAGTAGACAAAATTCAACACGAAATAACAGTAGTAAGTAAATTTCTCCAAACTATTCTGACTCGTACCATTCTGACTCCTAACTTCTGTACTACACTAATCAAAAAACTCTCTTAACTCTATATCCTTACACATAAAGGGTCTAATAACTCACCTTCTACAAGGTGTTGACAATTGATTGGGTTGATAAGACACAAAATTGCAGGTCGTTGACTATCCCCATCCAATTTTTCCAACAAACTCAGTCCTAAATCGCTTTTTCCTTCTTCCTTCTTTCCTTCTCTCCTAGATAACTAAAGTCTTCTTCCTTCTTCCTTCTTGAATCAAAATTAACTTTCTAGAAATGGTAAAAAAGTTCTATTCATAGGAATTGGAGCAACTGATTCAGTTAGAGTAAATTCTCCCGCTTTAATCCATTGTTTTAACTCTAAAGCAATTTGATGAGAAAGAAAAAAACTAGCAAGAGGAGCACATCTAACAAATTTGCCCTCTATTTTTATACGACCAGACTTGAGTTGAGCATAACTAACTAAACCAAAAGTTGGACGCACCCGTCGGGGAATAGAAAAATCTACTACTGGTGCAACAATATCTTGGTCCTGAATAGTGCAGTTCGCCACTACTTTCTCATTCAAAACAGGTAAAGGAATGCCCACACCCAACATAATTGAGGGACCATGATTTTTGAAATAGCAGCCACGCACCCATTTAGATTGCATTTGTTTAGCGTCTCCAATTAAGGCCAAAGTAGCAGCAGGTCCAATGGGAGTACGATTAGGTAAACGTTTTTGCAAAGGAAAGTGTTGAGTACCTTCCCAAGTTATATATCCAATACCGCCGCCCAAAAATATGCGGGTACCAAGACCAATTACTTGTAAGTCTGGGTCATTGAATAGCGGAGAGATAGCACCAGTATTAGAATAAACTGCATTGCCTAAATTTGGCATTAGAGGGCCAAGATAGGTGAATAGAGGGCGATCGCCACCGTTCACACCAACTATAAAATTTTGATATAGATTTCGTGGATTGAATAAATAAAACTGGTTAATTGTTTCACGGGTAATTGTAGTTTCAAAGGTAGCTCTAGGATAACAATCTGTTACTTGACCAATTGCTCTAAGATGGACAGGTTTACCTGCAATTAGGTCTTCAATTACATGACCACCACCTCTTTCTTTAGATTCTTCATTATCTTCAGGTATTTGAGTAGCGCCAATATATAAATCTACAGCCCCAAAGCCCGAATAAGCAGAAATACCATCTAGCCAGCAGGAGCGAATTTTAATTGGTGGGTCGGTATGTCCTAGATTAATGATGGCTCCAGAGGACTCCATTTGCTCAAAAGTCCCGGTGGTAATTACATCAACTTCTTTTGCTACTTGGGTAATACTGGTTTGAGCAACTCTAGTTTTTATTTCTGTTATTGTGGATACAACGGCTTTTTTGTTGATAATTTTGTCGTTAATTTCAGCAATTGTTCTCATCAGGAAATAATATTTTTTGTGACAGTTAATATTGTGACAGTTAATGTGGTTTCAAAATTAACTTTCTTTGTTCAAGGGAAGAAGGAAAAATCTAATTCAATAAAGTTTAGTTTTATCTAAATACGACTATTATTGCGCTTCGCCTCTCTTTGAAATTATCCCCTCACTTCTAGTAATTTCAGCATAAAACTACAAATTTAATCAGGGGTTACAGTATTTCGGTAAGGTTCAAATAAAGCAGTTGTTGTGGCGAAACGACATAATAATTCTAATGCTTCTGGGTTTCCTTGAAGTTCTGGTTGGTAAGCATTCAGCCGTCAGCCAGCCTCCTATCGGAGGAACTGCGTTATCAGCTATCAGCTATTGCCTTTAGTTTACGATCAAAGCTTTATTAATTGTCTTACTACAAAAATTGGTTCCCTTGAGCTTAAAGTCAGTTGTTAATTTAAACACTGTTCTTAAAGAGAAAGTCTTTTTGCTGTTAACGCAGTTCCTCCGCAGGAGGCTAGCTGACAGCTAATAGCTGTTTGCGCAGCATTCCGTAGGAAATGCTTACTCTGGTTGTGGTGAAAAAAACATCTATTTGCCTAGCTTCTCCCCGCACTTCACGGAGTGCTTTTACTTCACCAATAGTTGATAGTAATTCTTCTAAATATTGTTTAGCAAATTGGTCATAAGGGAATCTGGTCATCAAATTTTCTTGCTTTTCTAAAATTTCTCTGAAATTGCCTAAAAACTAGCTTTCTGTCCCCTCTATTCCACATTCTGAATTTGTCCCCAAAGTCGCCACCCCAATAATATCCCTACAACTATTGGAGGTGTGAGTACAGCAATAATGGCGTTGGTTGCTGTGGAGGGAATGGAAAGATAGGGGCCAGCATATTTGATCGAGAGGGAAAGTCCAGCAGAGAGAATTAGAACTTTGAGAATGAAAGTTATTTGATTATTCATATTACGATGTTACGATCAATTCTTATATCAATCAAAATTTAATCTATTCATAAATTATACAGAATAAGTATATTTATAAATCAGCATTACCAATCAAAAAATTATGAACTATCAAGAATCAGAACTACAAGCAAAAATTCGTCAACAATTTGATGTAGTAACTTATCCTAGAATACCTGTAGAAAAATCTCCTAAAGATGGCTATGAATTACTTTATATTCATAATCTAGTTACACCATATTATCTGAGAAATCAAAAAGTAATAGAAACTGAAGGTAAAGTAATTTTAGATGCCGGATGTGGCAGTGGTTACAAAGCATTAGTATTAGCAGAAGCAAATCCAGGAGCGAAAATAGTTGGCATTGATATTTCTGAAAAATCTGTAGAATTAGCTCGTCAACGTCTGCAATATCATGGTTTTGAAAATGCCGAATTTCATGTATTGCTCATAGAAGAATTGCCAAATTTAGGTTTAGAATTTGACTATATTAATTGTGATGAAGTGCTTTATTTATTGCCAGATATAGTGATTGGTTTACAGGCAATGAAATCTGTTTTAAAACCTGATGGAATTATTAGAACAAATCTCCATAGTTCTCTACAGCGACATAACTATTTTAAAGTTCAAGAAGTTTTTCAAATGATGGGATTAATGAATGAAAATCCTGGAGAAATGGAGATGGAAATTGCGCGAGAAACTCTTGCAGCTTTAAAAGATTCAATCATACTTAAACGACAAGTTTGGAAGCCAGAAAGGGCACAATATGAAGAATGGATGCTGAGTAATTATTTATTACTGGGAGATAAAGGTTTTACTATCCCTGAAGTTTTTACTGCTCTGAAAAATGCTGATTTAGAGTTTATTAGTATGGTTAATTGGCGGCATTGGGAAGTAATAGATTTATTCAAAAATGAAGATGATTTGCCAGCTTTTTTAGGAATGAGTTTGCCAGAAATTTCTGTGGAGGAGCGACTACATTTATTTGAGTTATTACAACCTGTACACCGTTTACTGGACTTTTGGTGTGGCCATCCTCAACAAAGCCAGTCTTTTTTGCCTGTTTCAGAATGGACTGACTCTGACTGGCAAAAGGCCAAAGTGCAGCTACATCCTCAGCTGCGAAACTCTCAAGCTAGAGAGGATTTGATTAACTGTATCAATAACCATAAACCTTTTGAAATTAGCAGTTATATTAAATTGCCCGCCTGGATACCTATTCATATAGATAGTAGTATTGCTATTTGTCTGCTTCCTTTATTTGATGGTGTTTCTACTATTGAGTCTTTGGTGGAAAGGTGGATGAAGATTAGGCCATTAGACCCTATTACTCTGGAAACTGTAAGTCAGGAGAGAGGTTGGGAAGAAGTTAAGGAATTGTTGGATACTCTAGACCCATTTCTGTATGTGCTTTTGGAACGTTATATGGCCTGAAGTAGTTAGTAGGTTGGGTAGAACGATAGTGAAACCCAACAAACTTCAATGGTGTTGGGTTAATTGGTGTTGGGTTACTCCTACGGAAAAGCAAGCTACGTCCCTCAACCCAAGCTACTGCTGAAAAAAAATTTCTAGGGAATGATATGAAATTTGGGAAAGGTGGGTAAGTTAGATTCAGGAGATAAATTTTATTTGTCCAATTTTTATAGGAGAAAAAATGAAAACTGAATTTAAGGCCAAATTCCTACAGCACGTTGCTAGGAAGAAAAAAGAAGAGGGTTTTACCCTGATTGAATTGTTGGTGGTTATCATCATTATCGGAATTTTGTCTGCTATTGCACTGCCTTCTTTCTTGAGCCAAGCGAACAAAGCCAAACAAGCAGAAGCTAAACAATACATTGCTTCTATCAATAAGGGACACCAAACGTACTATGCAATCAATACTCAGTTCGGTCCCAACATTGAGTCATTAGGGATTGGTATCAAGACTGAAACTGCTAACTACAGTTACACTACAACAAACGCAGTAGGAAATCAGGCCACTTCTGATGCTAACCCAGCGCCGGGCTTGAAAAGATATGGTGGTGCTGTAGTTCTAGTGGCTCAGGCAGGTACGGGAGATAAAACTACAGAAACTTCTCTGTGTGAGAGTCTAGTTGCAAACTTTGGTACTCTTTTCGCCGAGACAGACTGTAGTGGTAACGACTGGAAAGATTCTGGTGCATAATAGCTTGGGAAAAAATTTGGTAGTATATCTTAGCTAAATCAAAAAGGTAGCGTTTTTTGAACGCTACCTAATTTTTATGTTTATTGGCGGAAATTATCCAATGATATCTGATCCTCACAACTTACCCACTTCCTCTGTAGCTCTGCAACACGAAGCTAATGAGTGCCTCCTCAGCGGAGACTATGCTCAAGCAATAAGTATTTATGAAGAAGCAATACAAGCACAACCAGAATGTAAACCCAACTATTGGTATTTGGGGCTGAGTCTGCTGTTGCAGGGGCAAGAAACTGAAGCTCAGACAACCTGGCTATTTGCAATGGCAGATGGTGACTCAGAAGAAATAGAACGTTGGACATCAGAACTAGCAGAGGTATTGCAAGCTGAGGGCGATCGGCAAGAAAATTTAAGCAATTACTCTGTTGCCTGGGCTATCCGTCAGCATTTACGGGAGATAGCTCCAACTAATATTAATAACCTATTACATCTACTTTTGCTCTCCATAAAACTAGAGATGAATATCCGCGAAATATTGACATCTCTAGAACTAATAGAAATGTTGCAAGCAGAGGAGATAAATGCAGAACTAGATTCAGATTTGTTATTAACAGTTTTACGGAAAACTTTCAGTTACGCACCAATAGAGCCATTATCCTTAGAATTGACCGCCGCTTGTGTTTCTCATGTAGATGAACCCCCAAGATTAGTATCAATTCTACTGCCATTAGTATATGAAATAGCCTACTCTTTTAAAGCTCCCGAACTGGCAACTAAATTTTGTAAGTTAGGTTTAAGGGTAGATCCTCAAAACTTAGAACTCCTCAGAGCATTAGCTTCTTTTTACATATACGCTGGCGAACACGCAAAAGCTATAGAAACAGCTAAGTTGTGTTACTCTCTTGTAGAAGAACTGCCAGAGAAAATTTATAATAGTTATTTGCTGCTTAAAGGAATAATGAGCGCTGGTAGTTATGAGGAAGAAGTTTCTTTATCGTTCAAACAACACGAATTACTGATAAAATCCTTAATTGAGCAACAACCAATAGGACTTCACAACTCTACCGTTCTTCGCTTATATAGTGCCGGATATTTTTTTCCTTATTTTCGGGATAAAGCTGAGACTAATCTCAGACTTCGCAATCAAATTGCTCGTGTCTGTCAAGCAAATATAGAAGCAGAAAAAAGAGAGAAAGTAGAGCGCTATCGTCACAAACTATTATCAATCAAAAGCACTGCATCCTTAACTAAGCGACTGAAAATTGGATATGTTTCCCATTGCTTGAGAAGACATTCAGTAGGTTGGTTAACTCGTTGGATTTTTCAATATCACAACCGCGAGAAATTTGAAATTCATGCTTATTTAATCAACTCTCTGCGTCAAACTGACCATTTGCAAGAGTGGTATTTAAAGAAAGCCGATGTTGCATATCAAGGAGGGCTAAAAAGTCAGAATGAAATAGCCGAACAAATTAATCAGGATGAAATTGATATTTTAATAGACTTAGATAGTATTACTCTGACTAATTCCTGTGAGATAATGGCACTGAAAGCAGCAGCAATTCAGGTGAGTTGGCTGGGATGGGATGCTTCGGGAATACCAACTATAGATTATTTTATTGCTGACCCCTATGTTTTACCAGAGTCTGCACAAGATTACTATCAAGAAACTATTTGGAGACTGCCTCAAACCTATATTGCTATTAATGGTTTTGAAGTAGATGTGCCGACTTTGCGACGGGAAGATTTAGAAATTCCTGGGGATGCAGTGGTTTATTTCAGCACTCAGAGGGGTTTCAAACATCATCCTCAAACTACAAGATGGCAAATGAAAATTATCAAGGAAGTGCCAAATAGTTTTTTCTTGATTAAAAGTTTTGGGGATAAGGAATCTCTCAACGATGCCATTATTGAAATTGCAGAACAAGAAGGTGTAAGTATGGACCGCCTACGATTTTTACCAGAAGTACCATCATCAGAAATTCATCGAGCTAATTTGGGTATTGCAGACATTGTTTTAGATACTTATCCATACAATGGAGCGACAACAACATTAGAAACTCTGTGGATGTGCATTCCTATGGTAACGCGGGTTGGTCAACAATTCGCTGCCCGTAATAGTTATACAATGATGATGAATGCTGGCATTACTGAAGGTATTGCTTGGAGTGATGAAGAATATGTAGAGTGGGGAATTAGATTAGGGAAAGATGAAAAGTTGCGTCAGGAGATATCTTGGAAGTTGCGCAAGTCAAGACAAACTGCTCCATTGTGGAATGCTAAACAGTTTACCCGGGAAATGGAGAAAGCTTACGAGCAAATGTGGCAGAGGTATATTGAGGGTGGGAGTTGATGATTTTTGATGTTATTGCTAGGGGATATGGTTTAAAAGTAGTGGTGCGTCTAAAATTAGAATGTGGCTAAATCCAAACTAATACCTTTCCCCTAACTCCTATCCTTTTAATTTGAAGTTTTATGTAAGAAATTTTTTAATTGAATTAGGGGGATTGTATCTGCTTTAACTTTAGCTATTGCTTCTGTATTCTCATTTTCCAATACAATTCTACCCCGAACACAACTCAATAGGCTTTCCCACTGCATTTGACTCAACTTTCCAATCAGTGAAATTTCTGGCCCCTCTTCGACATCTAAATCTTCTTCCATAAGTAGATTCATTACTATGCTAGATAATACCATATCTGCATCTTCCTCTGAAATATTAGTAGTATCAATTACAAGAGTTATTTGAGCTTTATCTGGATTGGAAGCAATCACTTTGAGTACCATCTCTAAATCTTGATAGAGATATTTTTTAGACTGACTCCAGTCTGGAAAAAGAATAAAATTAATGTTTCTCAATCTTAAATTTTCACGGAAAATTATTTCATTAAACTGAGGATATTTTTTTTCAATATTTGCAAATTCTACAATCTTAGATAAAGCATTAATATCGACTAAAATATCTTCTGCTACAGGATGTTTTTGCTGATTAGGAATTTTATCGCCTATTAAGTAGTAGTATTCTAGATCTACTTGATTGGCAATTACCCAAAAACAACCATTAACATAATTAGGGCTAAATATTTCTACTACTTTAGTTCCTGGACAACAGAAAACAAGATTAGTTAATCCAGCACCATGAGGAGCAACTACAACTTCAGCAGCAGCCATAAAAGATATCTGCTCCCTAAAAGAAATTGACTCGAAAATCACAGTTTCAAATCCATATTCTCTTAAAAAGTTTACCACCTCATCTTCATTGATAATTCTACGAGATACTGCTAATTTTCTACTAATATATAACCGTTTTGGTCTTGCTTCTTCTTCAAATTTTGCATAGTTTAAAAACTCCCTTCTCAGGAAATCGCAAACCCATTTAGGTATTCTTGTACTACCTGACAAAGAAGGAACAATTAGATTTTTTGCTTGAATATGAGGAAAATTAGAACTTTCAATAATTTTTTCTTCGGGAATACCTAGAAGTCTAAGAGTTTCTTTTTGAAAAGTATCAATACAACTATTAACAACAAATTTGTCAATATTATGAAAAGGTATTTCAGCAGCACGAATTAACTCAAACCGAGATACTAAATCAAAAATCCAGTGGTAGTAAGACTCCACACCTCGTACAGAAAGAAAAGCAACAGTTCCATCAATATAACTAACAGGTAGTAACTTATCTGAAGATGCAATTAAAGTAAAACTGCCTGTCGATATATCCTTTAAAACTTGACGGTCTGGAGTAATAATTGCACTGGTAAAAAAATCTGCCCAAGCTCGTCCATTAGAAATAATCGCAACAAAAGTCGGTGGACATTTTATTCTTTTCTCTCTTAAGTTTGGGTGAACGTTTTCATCGGGAGTTTTTGCCGAAGATAAATAAGAATCTTTTTGAAGCTTTTGAGATAAATTAATAATTTCTACTAAAGGATGGTCTAATGTAGAATTTATTGACCAATTAGCATTAGTTCGATCAAACTCAACTAAAACATTAGTTGACAGACAAACTGTAAAACAAGTATTTGCCTCATCTAACCTACCTTTTTTTCTTAAAATTTGCCCTAAACTAATATAAGTGTTCTTAGAGTTTGGTTTAATTTTTAGTGCCTGGATATAATAATTTATCGCTTCATCTAACTTTCCTTTTTGTGCTAGAATATTTCCTAAATTTTGATAAATTTTGGGGTCATCTAATTGTAGTTCCAGAGCTTTTTGATAAGAAGCGATCACCTCATCTAACTTTCCCCTTTCTCCCAATACATTACCTAAGTCTCGATGGAATTCAGGTCCGACTAAATTAGGTTTAAGTTCCAAGGCTTTTTGCCAGCATGGCAAAGCTTCCTCCAACTTATTTTCCTCATTCAATGCGTGTCCTAAATTCCAGTAGGCGGTCGCTAATTCTGGGTCGAGAGCGATCGCCTCTTCGCAACTACTCTTAGCATCATCTAACTTTCCTTGCTTGAAGTAAATGCTACCTAAACTAGCATGAACTGCGGCTAGATCAGGTTGAATTTCTAATGCTTGGGAATAGGAAGCGATCGCCTCATCAAAATTTCCCAGTATTTGCAAAGCATTTCCCATCGTTAGGTACGCAGTTGTCAAATTCGGTTTCATTTCGATCGCTTGCTTGCTTGTCGCGATCGCTTCTTTGAACTGACCTTTATTATAAAAGATAGTTGCCTGTTTACAAAGGGCGTGTGCTTCAGAATATCGATCTTCAATATAAGCTATTAAATTTTCTCTATAGTTTTTTAGGCTTGCAGTCATTAGTTCTGTTTGTTCTTTCTTAATATAGGTTTTATTTTTTCTAAATCTTCCTGACTCTTTCACAAACACCATATCGCATTGCCAGAGAGCATTGTCTAAAGGTCGCCACGACAAATTCACAATGTCATAGATAACAAATCCTTGAGCTTTCATACATTCAATAACATTAAAAATCTGAGTGAACAGACCAACTTCCACAATTACATATTCTGTTTCCCACAGCATTCTAGTTGCACCCGCCATAACATCAGTTTCACTGCCATCCACATCAACCTTAATTAAGTATGGCGGTTCTAATTCTTTCTCTTCACATATCCAATCTAGTGTTATTCCATCTATAGTTCTACGATAAAAGTTTTCTTCGCTGCTTGAGACTAGATCGGATACGGAAGAATGTACTAAATTAGGATCAACATTAATAGTAAATAAGCCTAACTCTTTAGTAGCAGCAGCAATAAGATACTCTGCATTATTAAGATTTTTACAAATCTTAGCAAGATAGGGTTCATTTTCCCGAATGGGTTCAATTAAAATATGCCGAGAATTGGGAAAAATCTCATATAAACAGAAAGTACCTAGAGCCGCACCCACATCAATAACCGTTTTAGGTTCAAAGCCCAACTGTTTAATCTGTATTAATCCGCCTTCCATAGAGCCTCTATAAATTTTTTGATCTACCATCATATTTCTCCCATATCTATAAACATTTTTTAACTACTGAAATATATATTTAGTGCACCTGAAAAATTGGAACATCATAAGCGACTAATTTAGCGATCGCTTCCTCATTTTCGCACTCCAAAGCAATTTTACCCTTAACCAAAGTCAAAAGAGCCTCCCACTGAATTTGACTCAACTCGCCAACCAGAGAAATATCTGGTCCTTCCTCCACATCTAACTCCTCTTCCATCATCAGATTCATCACAATGCTAGATAAAGCCATATCTGCATCTTCCTGAGAAATGTTGGTAGTATCCACTAAAAGCTTCATCCTACCTTTATCTGGACGAGAGGCGATCGCTGTTAACACCCTGGCAAAATCCTTGTAAAGCTCTTCCTCCTCGCAACTCCAATCTGGGAAGATAATTAAATTAATATCCCTCAACCGCAAACTTTTCCGGATGGCATCTACCATATAACCTTGAAACAGTTCTTTAAACACTGTTCCTATTTTTGCCGAATAAACTTGACTATCCAAAAATGCAGGATTAGCTTGCATCTTCTGCTTAATTTCGCTTTTCTTTTGTTGACGTAACTCCGCATTAGTTCCTAAGGCAACTGCTAAATCTATGTAAAACTCTTCACTATCGGCAACTAGATCGGAAACATCAAGCGATCGCAATATTGCACCACCCATCGCACCTCGGAAACAACTGCCTTGTCTGGAAATTATTGGCATTCCCACTTCTAAAGGTTCTATCAAAGAGCTAGTACCGGAAAAAGGATAAGAGTCCAAATAGACATCAGCTATTTTCAAATATTGCTTAACATCATGCCGATTTAATAACGGTTCAGGGTCTAGAACGATTAAACGATTAGCGACGATTCCATGTTGGGAAAACCGATTATTTACCTGCTCCAAAAACGCTTTCTTGGGATAAGCATTCGACCAATTTGGCCCAAAGGGCATCAACAGCAACACAGAGTTAGGTACGGCAGCAATAATTTTTGCCCATGTTTCCATCACTTCTGGGATAATTTTAAAGAAATTCGCACCAGAAATAAAAATCACGCTATCTTCGGAAATTCCCAAACTTTCGCGATTGACTTTAACCCTTGCCTCTTCTGTTTCTACTCCGTAACTAAAACAATGAGCAGTTCCCTCTAATTTTACCAATTGCTCTTGATAGTGCTGTTGTGCCTTTTCCATGGGGTCTGTAAGTTCGCCGGAAATGTAATAATCGATATTGTGCATTCCTGTAGTTACCACCGAAGCGACGCTAGTAACTTGTACCCTTGCCAGTCGATGTAATGCTAACAGACAAATTTGATTGGTAACAGCTGTGACATTTGTGCCGATAAACAGGATATCTAGATCGTCAGCGCGAATAGTATTTACTTGCTCTTTTAAATTTTGAGGCAGTTTAGTAAAAAAGTTAGCACAACCACGGCAATATTGCTCTAGGGAACGGTCTGTCTGTTTTAGAGAGTACAATACGACTTCATATTCCCTGCTGATATACTCGTAAACTGGAAGGGATGCAAAAGTTTCTGCTGTTGGCTCAAAGTGTGTGGCTAAAATACCGAGACGAATCTTTTTGCGATTTCCTCTTTCTGGGAATTCATAATCTATTTGATGAACTTGCCGTTTCAGTGTCGATTCTATAATTTCGGCACGCTTGACATAAATATCTTTGAGGTTGCCAGAGTTAAAGTAAAGGGGAATAAAATTAGCATTTTGGCTAAACTCATTAGCTACCTTTTGCCAAATAGTTGAGTTAGGGTTGCTAAATATGAAGGAGTGCAAGCTATCTACTAACTCCTGGAGATAGGAATAGTATTGATCTGCTTGCCCTCTTTCTGAATACAGAATAGGAGACTCTAGCAGAAATTTGAGGTAGTCGTCAAACAGCCATTGGGGGATTTTAGTCAAGTCATATTCTAATGGCAATTGCTCTGGACGACGGTAAAGCATTGCTGTCAAGAAATATTGGATAACTTTCGGTTTGTCAAAAACTTCTTTGAGGTTAATTAAGATTTCTGCAACAAAGCTTTGTTCGCTATTAGTAAGGGGTTCGTTTTTGATACCGCTTTTCAGTAGATGTTGATGAGTTTGACCTAAAGTTCCCAAATAGGCAGTTACCAATTCATCTGTCGGTAAACTCAGCCACAGCTCGGCGATTTGTTTTCTCGCTAGACGCAAATTAGCAAGTGCGAAGCGATCGCTAGGCTCTTTCTGATAGTTGCTAATTAAACGAGGTAATCCCGAAAGCAAATCTTGAATGTCGGGCGCTAAACTCAGTTCTGTCATAATTGTTTTGTTATCGTCGCTTAATAAGTTTAAAGAAATATTGCGTTCTCGTAAGATTTGCTCTGCTTGCTTGACTTCTTCTTCGGCGTACAGTTGAGAATGAAGTTTAATTATCTTGGCAATATGCACTGAAAAAGCATTTTTGTCGTTATAAAGAGTTTGGTTTCTCGCTCCAGAAGCGTGCTGTCGGTAGTAAAGATATGGTTTCGCCAAACGATAGCCCTGCCATCCTTGTTCGTAAGCAGATATCCAAAATTCCCAGTCTTCCAATCCTTGCTCCATGACTTTCTTAAAGCCGCCTACGCGATGGTAAACTTCTTTTCTGACCAGAGAAGTGACTGCTGCCTGATTATTTCTTAAAAAGACTTCTGGAATAAACTCTTGTCTTTCGACAATTTCGTTACTGACTCCAAAATACTGAGCGTCAGTATAAACAAAACCAACATCAGGTTTTTCCTGCAATAGCTTCATTGTTTCTGCGAGAAAATTAGGGTGAATTGTATCGTCTGCATCTAAAAATAAAATGTATTTACCTGATGACTTGATCGCTCCTGCATTTCTGGAATCACCTACCCCACTATTAGCTTTTTCTAATAACCGAATATTGCGATCGGGATATAACTCAATCAAAGACCTCGCTACTTCGCTAGTATTGTCGGAGCTGCCGTCATTAACTATGATGCACTCCCAGTTTTCATAACTCTGATTAATTACACTTTCTACTGCTTCTGGGAGGTATTGAGCGTAGTTGTAACAAGGAATAATTACACTTACCATTTCAATCACTTTTGTGGTGCGATAAGGCAGGGTCTCTAACTCAGACGTAGATACTGAAACTGGTATCGTGTTTGGATGTGGCAAATTGCGCTGAAGAATCCCGTATTCCTCCCATACCTGCAATGTCTCCCTAGCAGATGTTGGCGAATTTTGTTCTAAACCTTGTTGGTTATCGTAGTACAATCCCAGAATTTCGGGCAGACGCACAATATTTTCGTTCTTGCCTATTCGGAGCCATAATTCGTAATCTCCCGCGACAGTAAACTCTGAACGGAAATAACCGTACTTTTCGTGAAGTGACTTTCTCCACATTGGTTGGGAACCGATAATGCACCGTCGTTCGAGTTCTTCGTAGGAAAATTCCGGCCAATTCCAACGTTTATCTGCTTGCGTTGTCACCCAAGTATCGTTAGCAAGATCGGTAATTAAATGGTCGGCATACACTAAAGACGTTTGGGAATGATCATCTAAATAGGCTGCCATTTTTTCTAGAGCATCGGGACGGTGGCGATCGTCTGTATTGGCATTGGTAATGTATTTACCTTTGGCAAGTTTAATCCCCCGATTCCAAGCTGCATAAATAGTTTCTCTTTCGGGAGTTCGATAATAAGCGATCTGGGAATATTGAGTTTGGAATTCTGAGGCGATCGCCCCTTCTTTTTCCGTGGAGGCACTGTCAATAATAACAATTTCCAACTCACCTTTTTTGTACAGAGTTTGATTAACTAAATCTTCCAGACAACCAGGCATAAATTTCTCCGAGTTGTAAGTAGAAACAATCGCCGATACTTTAGGCAAAATTGTTGATTTTGCTTCCCTTGTAACTGTTGCCCAAATCCAAGGTTTATAGCATTCCAGAGAAATTAAATTGAAACCAGCTTCGACGAGCAACTGTTTTAATTGATCGTCAGTATAGGCATTGCCTAAGAAATAGTATTGTCGCTCTGCCATGCCTTCTTCATCAAAATTGCCCCAATTTTCTGTGCTGCGATCGTGTACTTGAATTCTAAAATATCCCCCTGGTTTTAAGACACGAAATATTTCGCGAAAATAGCTTTTGACAATAGACACAGAACGGATGTGCTGAAAAACAATTATCGAAAAAACAAAATTGTAACTTTCGTCAGCTAACTGTTGTAAATCGCAGCCATTATTAACGTATAATTCTCCATTTTGTTTGCCATCAGCTAAATATTGCTTGGCAAACTCAACCATATTTTCCGATATATCTACCCCATCAACCCAGGCGAACGCTTCTCGTAAATGCTTAATTAGACGACCAACACCGCAACCAATTTCTAATACTTTCCACTCCGGTTTTGCCGGAATACCTTTAAGAATTTGTCTGCTTGAAGACAGTATTGATTTTTGCCAAGCTTGCCTTTTTTCCTCTGGGGATAATTTTTCTATACCTTCATAAACAAACACCCTGTTGAACATAGCTTCATCTAGGGAGCCAACATTCCAAAACTGACGCTGGTGGTTGAGTTGTGCTTCGTTAATTCCTAGTTTTTGGGAAGGCGAACGCTCAAGTATTATCGGTGTTTTAACTAGGGAAGTTGACAAAGATGCCGTTGGCTGTTGGTTAAAAAATAATTCCCGGTAATTTACTTTAGGGAAAACTGGACAGTGACCTTCTACCGTAGCATCAATAATTTGACGATTATTAGCTCGAAAGTATTCTTCAGCAATTCTGTAAAACCTTTCTGAATTTGCCAAATCTGGTAGATTCCATTTAATTCCCTTTCCAAAATAATCTGGATGGAAGTGATTGGGGTCTTCTCCCTGAGAAACAACTTCTTTATTTGCATCGCCTTTGGTGACAAAATTATGATCTACACCAATCAAAATTACAGTTTCAAACCCCATGTAGTAAGCTAACTGCATAGCCACATAAGTGACTGTGTAACCTTCATGGACTCCCGTTTGAGGATTTGTAGCAAAAGCAGTTTGAGGGTGAGTTGTATTTATAAATATCATATCTGACTGCGGTTGCAAATAAGGAATTCCCTTATTACTAATAAACTTAGGGCAGGGAATTTTGCTTATTTCTTCAGCACTTTGCTCTATTACTAAGGGATTAACTGACACATAATAAGTCGGAGTAAAGCCCCACTTTTCAAACCCTAGATAAATGCGATTCATTCCAAAGCAAATCTCATGCTTGAGGAATGATAAATCCATCTTATTTAAACTCGGTCCGTTGCCTATAATAACGCATCTTTGACCCTTGTGTCTATTTTGAAAAGCAAGTAGTTTTTGATTGGACTCTTGTAGTATGGCTAGCTCTCTGTTTGTTGTCAGATATGATGATTGATTTTTCAAAGCACTAATATAACTAGATAAAGCTCGCTCAAACTCTGTAAGTTTATCCTGACGGACAAAAATTAAGTTTCCCCAAGCTGGATGATGATTTAAGGGGTAGGTACTAAATTCTAAAAATTGATGGGTGGTAGTTGCTTTACCTTTCCTGCCATACTCTTTTATTGGATCCCATTCTGAAACAAATACATGATAACCCCGCTCTTCCATGTAACGAGCCATATCGTGATGCGAATAGCCGAAATTAGGTTGCGAGCGATCGTCCATAAATTCGCAGATCACGATTTCTGGTTGCATTTTGCTAAAGTCAAAGCTCTGCAATGCCAAAAAATCTGCACCTTCAACATCTATTTTCAATAGCGAGACCCGATCTACTCCCAGTGCTTTTAAAGTAGTATCTAATCGGACTGTCTCTACTTTCAGCTTAGGTTGATGGGTGTCATGAAACGGTTTTAGGGAATGAATGCCCCAATGTTCCGAACTTACATAAAATGGTATTTCTTGACCTGCTTTATCGGATACTGCTTTAGGTATGATGGTTACGTTTGGATAATTCTGCAAATAGCTTTCTAACTGCCGTCTATTTTCCGGTTCTGGTTCAAAAGCGATAACTTGCCAGCCTTTTTTCGCAAATGGTTCAGCAGAAGACCCAACGTGAGCGCCTACATCTATTAATGTAGGCTTTGGTTCTGCGTGAAAGGGAAATTTAAGTAGTAAATCTAATTCTGAAAAATTCATTTGTCTTCGTTTTTTATATACACACAAAATAACGCCTTCAGTATGACCTTTATGTAAAGCTTTTGCTTCTATCATTGAGATTCTTCGCCAGGTGAAAAGTCCTCCCCGATCTAGCTTAAATCTTTCACTGCCTACACAAGGTTGATATTCGTAATACTCTTGCTTAACTAAATCTAGTAGTTCTTCAAATTTTCTAATTGAATTGATGGTGTAGTTACGAGCTTGTTCACCTAGTATTAGTTCATCCTTAACTCCAAATGGCAGTGTCATTATTAATTCTCCACCAGGCTTTAATAGCCTGGTCAATTCCTGAACAGCTTTATAATCACCATTATTTTCAACATCAGGAAGTTTATCTGAGCGAACTTGTGGCGAATACAAGCCTATATGCTCTATTACTGATACAGCTATGATTTTGTCAAAAGTATTATTGGGAATCGGAATATTTCTGACATCCGCTTGATGAAAAGTAATTTTTTTAAACTGTTTTAAAGGTGGATCGTAGTCAGTGGCGTGTACATCTATTGACAGGCTTTCCAACCATGAAATCCAAGCTGGATCGGATTTGACTGTTCCCACATCAAGGATACATTGGGCATTACCTAGTTGAGAAGCTGCAAATGGATACTCAATACAACGACTGTGAAGAAAATCCCAAGGTCTGTGAAATAGAGGATTAGGTTTAACTTCACCTATCTCATTTAATTCAAAAATTGGAACAGTGACACTACCAAAATCATTTTCACTTTTTTTTATTAGATTCATAAAAATTTCCAGATTTATTTTAGCTTCTACAATTAATTATTCCGTACTCAGCCTGGCAGTCGCTCCCCCATCAACAACCAAACTCTGACCCGTCATAAACGAAGATCGATCGCCATCTGCCAAAAAATAAATCGCCTCAGCAATTTCCACTGGCAGACCGATACGACCGATAACGTGCTTGCTTCCTAGCTGCTCGACTAACTCGCTGAGATTTTCTCCAGCCAAATGACCGCGAGTCAAACCAGTCTGCAACATCGGAGTATCCACCGCCCCCGGAAGAACAGCATTAACCCGAATCCTAGAGGGACCGAGTTCGATAGCTAAAGCCCGAGTCAAAGCCAATAACCCTCCTTTACTGGCGGCATAAGCAGCAATATTAGCAGAAGTGGCGATCGCGTGTACTGAACTAACATTAACAATTGCCCCACCCGCTTTTTCCATCAGTGGATAGACGTTGCGGACTGCCAGATAAACCGAAGTCAAATTAACTCCCATCACCCTATTCCACTCTTGGGGAGTAGTCTCCACAAAAGGCTTGCATACTTGAACCCCAGCATTATTCACCAAAGCATCAACCCGTCCTTGTTTCTCCCTAATTCCAGCAACAATTTTCTCCCACGCCTCGCTATCCGAGACATCAGCCAGAAAAAAATCGCCCCGTTCGGTCAAAGACTCCGCAGGTTCAGATACATCAATGCCAATAACCTGCCAACCCTGTTTGCCAAAAAGTTCTGCCGTCGCCTTGCCAATACCACTGGCAACACCAGTAATTACTGCTACCTTGCTCACCTGATGCTACCCTCCAACCCTTCCAAGAGATTTTGAATAGCCATTTCGTTCACTCGCATCACCGCTTCCAGAGTATTAGAAGCATTATGAGTACCAAAAATACAATTATCGAACTGACGCAAGGGACTATCCATTGGCAACGGCTCTTCTTCAAACACATCTAAAGCGGCACCCGCCACTTTACCTTCTGCCAAAGCTTTTACTAAAGCTGCTTCATCTACCAAAGGTCCGCGAGCGGTATTAATCAGATAAACTCCCTCTTTCATCAAATCGAATTGCTTTTGCCCCAATAGATGACGATTATCCGAAGTAAGATTGCAATTGAGAGAGATAAAATCAGACACTTGCAACAGCGATTCCAAAGATTGCTGGCTCATGCCAGTATCTTGTATAAACGATTCTGGAACCGAAGCAACATCGTAGCCAACTACCGACATTCCTAGAGCGACTCCCCGTCGCACTACTGCTCGTCCGATACTGCCAACTCCAATTACTCCTAAAGTTTTGCCCCGCAAAGACCGACCCTGAACCTTCAACCAACCGCCATTTCTCACAGAATGGTCTAATTTATGGAGTCTTCTTGCTAATAAAACAATATAACCTAAGACCACATCTGCCACTTCATCGGCGAAAACATCAGGAGTATTGTGCACTAAAATTCCTAATTTTTTTGCTGCTTCTAGGTCAATAGCATCTAAACCTATTCCCCATTTAGCAACTATTTTGAGACGTTTTCCCTTCTCTAAAACTTTAGCGGTAAAAAAATCATCTCCGGCAATTACCCCATCAAAGCGATCGATAATTTCTAAAAGTTCGGCTTCGCTCAACTGTTGCACCAATGTCGGTACTTCAATTTCCACATTGCGTTCGGCAAACAAAGGACGATAGGGGTCAATCGTCTTTTGCAAATGGGGACAGGTAATTAAAATTCTCCACTTCATCAGACTTTCTCCCGCTCTTTATAAAGAAATTCGGCAATTCGGAAATCTAATTCTTCGTCAATATCTGTTGCTTCGAGACGATCTATTTCAAGCATAAAGGGGCGATCGCCTATTCTATTGTGTTTTGATTCTAATATTTGCTTAGTAAAAATGTACAAACATGAGTTTTCTTCATAGACTGGAGGCAAATCTTGAGTCCGCAATAAAATGGCAGGATTATGATTAACTGCTCTTGTTAAACTATCCCATAAACGAGTTTGAAGTCTGTTGACAGAAAACATAGAATCATAAATCGGATAGTTGTTGAGAAACTGCTCTACAGCATTAGTAATAGTCTCAGTGCGCAGTAAAGGATTTGTGCTATGAGTTTGTAAATAATAATCGGCTTCTACCTGAGCCACATCATTGAGCAAAACATCGTTCATGGGAACCGTGCCCGCCCTTAAATGTTCTGGTCTTTCTAATAAGACAACCTGGGGAAAATTATTTTTAACATCTTCCTGAATAGTCGGGCTATCTGTATCGATTACTACTTCACTAATTAAAGGGCAAGCAACTAAACTGCCAACGATGTAATGATAAAGCGGTTTGCCAACAAAAGAGCGATAGTTTTTTCCCGGCACTCTCTGGCTGTGGTGGCGCATGGGAACTAGAGCAACAATATTAGGCATTTAATTTACTCCTCTTCCTCGATTAAAACCGCTCTTGCTGGCGCTCCATCAGCATCGACTAGCTTCAACGGCAAGCAGATTAGTTGATAGACTCCAGCTTGTATGTTAGTTAAGTTCAAACCTTCGAGAATCACCACACCTGCTTTGAGTAAAATTTCATGGATCAGCGGACTATCGCGGTAGCGCTGCACTGAAAGATAATCTACACCGATTAAGCGAATTCCACGATCTACTACCCACTGGGCGGCATCCGCTGTCAGCGCTACGAAGTCTTCTTGGAACTCAGTTACGCCGTCAGCCCACAATTTAGAGTTGCGAGTATGAAGCAGCAGTCGTTTGATATTTTTTGGTAAGTCTAAGGCTGCCAAATCCTTTGCCGTTACTGAACTTATATCAGGCAGATAAGCTACCGCCGCCGGTCCGATTAAGTCATCCAGGGCAAGGTGTTCTACAGTATTTCCCTCTGTCAGAAAGTGCCAAGGAGCATCTACATGAGTGCCGACGTGAATATCTGTAATGAGTTGGGAGACATTAGCGATGTCTCCAGCATCCAGACGCATTGTTGGCAATAATTGAAAGCCAACGCTTCCAGGCCAAACTGGCATCTGAGATTGCAAAGGTACTGAAATATCGATGATTCTTGTCAATTTATTTCTCTCCTGTAGCGTTAGCGTATTTGATGCGGCGCGAGTTCTGAGTAGGGCTTGCTACTGCCTGAGAACGTTTCCAGCCGTTAGGATAGTAAAAGGTTTGTTTAAGTTTGCTGGTAACTGGACCTTGCTGCAAAAATCCTTGATATGTACCCCAAAACTGCATTAGTCTAAACACAAATATTTCTAACATATTTTTCCTTAATAGGCGATCGTACCAAGCATGATACCAGTCGCTAACGACATTGCCAAGGAATAAGCGAACGAAGTCGAAAAAATTAAAGTGTTCTTGAGGAAAAATATGCTTTAAAGCAATTGCTTCTCTTCGGTATCGGTTGTAAATATTTGTAGGCGTTTCTTGATGAACGTGAATAATTTCTGCCTGGGCTGAATAAGCAATTTTACAACCTTTTTGTATGGCACGCCTAGCCCAGTCAATATCTTCTAAACCTGTTAGCTCTTCATCGTAGGGCAATTGTTCCCATAACGATTTCCTGATGGTTGCATTGGCGTTATTGCAAAAAGGATGTTTTTGAGACAAATTAGACTGCTCTGGGAACCACTTAGCAAATACTTGATGTTCTGAATATTTAGTAATTTCATTGCCCCTTTGCTTGCCATAAACTAAAGCAACATCTGGATTGACAAAAGGAGCTAGTAATTGTTCTAACCAATCTTTGTAAACTGGATAGACATGGGCGCTGGCAATAACTATGGTCTCACCAGTTGCAGCTTGACAACCAATATTTAAAGCTTTTCCAAAAGAAAATTCTTCTGGGCGAATTGAAATAATTTTTACTGGGTACTTAGAAACAATAGAAACTGTGGCATCGGTAGATCCTGAATCTACTACAATAATTTCCACATCTTTAATAGTTTGCTCCATTATGCCACCGAGCAGTCTGCCTATGTGTTTTTCTTCGTTATAACAACGAATTACTATAGATGCTGTAAACATTTTATTTAATCTTCTAAGATTCATTCTTTTGCCAAAGCTTTCCTCGTCTACACCAAAATAACTTTATAATCCTCCCTCTGAGCATACAACTCTACCAACTTTTCCAGATAAGGGAGCCTTCCTCTAATAAACTTTGTTCTAAAGGGATAATTTTAATAATATCTGGAACTTGTTTAATTCCATTAATATGCGCATAAGTTTGTTGACGTAGATGAGTTTTGCATCAAGCATCAGCTACTTCTAACAAAACAAACTCTGTTGTTACTAAAATAACTTGCTGTTGGTTTAGTCTAACCAGAATTTGTTTAGCTTTAGCTGTTAAGTTATCACTACTATTTGGTCTACTAAATCGGATATTCCTGTTTCCATCTGACAACTTTCTACCACAGAGAATAACTTATCCTACTGGCCTTGATTTTTTGCTTCTTGTTCTTTTACAGTTTTAGAACTCGTCGCTACATCTAAGAAAGTAATAATAATTGGGTGAGATTCGGGATAAGAAACAGGTTCACTTAGATGAACCACGCCATCTTTAAAAATACCTTTTATTGACTGCATCATAAAACCAATAGTAAATAGTAATCATTGAATAATCTATGGCTTTTTCTCAACTCATAATATCAAATAAAAGAATAATATTGGTTATTTTCAGAAAAGAGGGAACAGGGAACAGGGAGGAATAATTAATAATTTATGGATAAGAATTGGTTTTATTTTTGATTTTTGGACATTTCTATTGGTCATTTTCAGAAATTATTCCCTCGAACCTCTAACCTCACCCCCTCTAACACAACTTTATAATCCTCCCTATCCGGATACAACGCCACCAATTTCTCCAAAGGCTCGATCGCCCCTTCTTTATCCCCCATCTCCAACCGCACTTTAACCAAACCCTCTAAAGCATTCACATTCTCTGGCTCTCTCTCCAATACTTTCTCATATCCTTGCGCCAGTTTCTGCAACCTCTCCTCTACCGACACAACTTCCACCGTTTCTACTTGTTGAGACTCTTGTAAACCGCTTTTAAACATATTCGCTATCCCAAACAAGGCCGTACCACTAAAAGATACAATCCCAATTAGGGAGATTATCTTTTTTAATATCTTACTTCGTTGCTGCCGAGCTTCCATATTCCGTTTCTGTGTACCTTGCATTGGCTATTTTACTCCCAATTTCTACTTTCTCCAGTTTTCCCAATTTTAGCCAAAAAGCGATCGCTTAAGCGGTGCGGAGTATTATCGCTCCCTATCATTTCGTCCCTTGTCCCACAAAAGTCCGTTTAATTAGTGACTTAAGCCAATATCAAATACCAACAATTCAATGCTCTGGAGTATCACAGTATGTAGGGTGGGCAAATACTGATAGATTAGTTTAGCTAGAGCGTCGAGAAGCCTCACAGCATAATTGAAAATTTGGTGTGAGATGAATCGACGGTAAATTAATGGGACTCGATGTCCCATTAATTTACAAATTTTATGTTATGATAGATTTAAGCTGGTTTGAGTTAACAACCGCCAGTGATCAACCATGAAAATCAAATCAGATATGGGGTGAAATCCCAGAAATCCTAGTAATCCGTTGGGAATGTCAAATCTGATGGTGGCCCTAGGTGAGCAGCTTTTTGATTGGCCAAAAGGGCGACGGGGCATCCCGTCCTTAAAGCTCGTGGAGTCCGACGGAATACCGGGACTGTGAAACGAGAAGCCCACACTATACCGTCAGGTTAGTGTGGGAGTATGTCACTATAGATGGTTAAATGTTTGGGCGTTGCTGAATTGAAGTATGAATGTGCGATTGTTTGGTTCTGGTCAAGCCCCCTAAATCCCCCAATTTTGGGGGACTTTTAGAGTTTTATTCCCCCCAATTTTGGCTTGCTCGGGGGGCAAAATCATACCCAGAATCAGCAACGCCAATATTTGCTTGCCTCATTACTCTCAAAGGATAAAATAACTAAGCTATCGCCCCTCTTTTTTCTAGAGCAACAGCTTTTCAAATCGCAATATTTTAAAAGTTAAGTTCTTTGATTTTCTGTAGTTACAAAGAAATATATACGTCCGGGAAAATATATCCCTTCCTAAACTACACTGTCAAATAAGGTTAAATAGATTGCCCTAATTATACCTAACCTTATTTGATAAGTTTTCTTTCAGTTAAGAGGGATATATTCCTAATTTTTATTTAAGCAGTTTATTTAATGTTTGTCAATAGTTTATTCTGAATTTTCTCAAATTTTTAGTCCCTAGTAATGGCAAAATATTCCTAAATTCCACCTATACAAGCTTTCTCAACCCAGAAGTCATAATTTCTGCTAAGTTATCAGCTAGTGTCCTAAAGCTTGATTTAAGTTTCCATTGGCCAACTTTTGTAGGTTGTAGAAAGCCATGAGCTGTAACATTTCTGAGAGCTTTTGCTAATTTCACTGCCTCCTCCCAATTACAAACAGCTTGAGAGTTGACTAACCACTGGTTAATAATTCTGGCATCACCTGCTGTTACTCCAAGGAAATCAGCGATCGCCTCATCTTCTTTATTCAACCATTTTTCAAGATTGGATTTTTCTTTAGGAGTCGGTGGTTCTAATTTCTGGTAACATGGTAGTTTACACTTGTTGATAAAATCCCGAATTATTTCTGGTTTAGTATTTCTTTCAAAATAATTCATCAACCCTTTAGCAGTAATTTCAAAACCTGCATAAGCAATCACAAGTTGCCATTGAATTCCCCGTAATTTTTCATGTTTTTTGCGAGGGGAACTATCATCGCCAATATGAGGATTTTGCCAATCAACTGCTGCTTGCGTTAGACTTACTCCACGACAGAGAGCTTTGATAACTTTGTCTATATGCTCTGGAGTATCATAGTGGTCTTGAGAAAAATAAACAAGCTTTTCTTTTATTCTTGTGCATTTACTCTGGTCATCTTTCCAAGAGTTATCAGGTTCAAAAATCTGCCAGACTTCACTCCAAACATTTCTCAAATTTTCTGGTATTTCTTTGGAATATTCCTCCATCGTCCATGATTTTTTGTGCTTTGCATCAATCAAAAAAGAGGCGATCGCTATTTATCGCCTTTACAATTATTCGCAAATTTTTCTGTTGTCTGCTAATTGTAGTGCAACGTGCGTTGCAACTAACCCTACGGCTAGAGTTTATACTACGGTTCCCGAGAAATCTGAGTAATATAATTCCTTCGATCATTATACAATGTGTAGGGGCGTTAGCGCAGCTTTGCGTTCGCAAATGGCCATTCGCCCCTAAAATATTTTTCCTAAACCTTCACAGCAACCTTCTCTTCAGCATCAACACTTGCTTGTGGTGTACCCGCTTCTGAAGGAGGCACAACTTGATAAAACTTCGGCAAATACTCAGACCAACTTGCCAAAATAATCTTCGCCTTCTCACTTCCAGTCCGATCAACGTGCAATGAAATCAAATCCTGCAACTGCGCCTCACCTTCTGGAGTACAAACACGCTGAATAGAAACGATTTCATTATTCACCCTGGTTGGAAAATCACCATCCTCATCCAAGAAATAAGCAATTCCACCAGTCATACCAGCGCCGACATTCCGACCTGTCTTACCCAAACAAACAATCACACCACCAGTCATATATTCACAAGCATGGTCGCCAGCCCCCTCAATAACTGCCTTACCCATAGAATTCCGGACAGCAAAACGTTCCCCTGCTTGACCATTTGCAAACAAAATTCCACCAGTAGCACCATACAAACAAGTATTGCCAATAATTACATTTGTTGCCGGGTCGTAACCAGTTTTGGCAGGTGGCTTAATAATAATCTCTCCACCGTGCATTCCCTTACCAACATAATCATTCGCATCACCTCGTAATGTTAAAGTCATTCCTGGCAAGTTGAAAGCGCCAAAGCTCTGGCCAGCACTACCATTAAACATCAGATTAATCTGCCCTTCAAAACCAGTATTACCATAACGAGCAGCGATCGCTCCTGCCAACCTGGCTCCCACTGTACGGTCGGTATTGACTAATTTTATTGTCTTGGTAACAGTTCCCTGGTTGCGAATTGTAGCCTGAATTTCTCGGTCATCCAGTAGCACATCATCTAAAACACAGCCATTGCTGTGAACAGTTTCATGGTTTAACCAACCCCGGTCACTGCGAGTATCTGGCAACTTGAGCAAACAATCTAAGTTTAAAGCTGCTGTTTTTGTTAACTGTACATTTTCCCGTACTTTCAGCAAGTCAGCACGACCCATCACTTCACTCAGAGAGCGATAACCTAACTTTGCCAAAATACTCCGTACTTCCTCAGCAATAAACCAGAAGAAATTAACCACATTTTCTGGCACCCCAGTAAATTTCTTACGCAACTTTTCCTGCTGAGTTGCCACACCCACCGGGCAACTATTGGTATGACAAATTCGTGCCATGATACAACCTTCAGCAATCATAGCAATAGACCCAAAACCATATTCTTCTGCTCCCATTAAGGCCGCCATGAGTACATCCCAACCAGTCTTCAGACCGCCATCAACCCGGAGAGTTACCCGATCGCGTAACTGATTGTCCATCAACACCCGATGCACCTCACTCAAACCCAACTCCCAAGGACTACCTGCGTGTTTGATTGAACTTAAGGGGGAAGCACCTGTACCACCATCGTGACCAGAAATTTGAATCACGTCAGCATTTGCTTTAGCTACACCAGCAGCGATCGTACCAATACCAATTTCTGCTACCAACTTCACCGACACACCAGCATTAGGATTAATTTGGTGGAGGTCAAAAATCAATTGTGCCAAATCCTCAATGGAGTAAATATCATGGTGAGGAGGGGGTGAAATCAACGTAACTCCTGCTTTAGAACGACGGAGTGTGGCAATGTAGTTACTTACCTTTTTACCAGGCAACTGACCGCCTTCACCTGGTTTTGCACCCTGAGCAACTTTAATTTCTATCTGTTTGGCATTCATCAGATATTCTGGAGTCACACCAAACCGACCAGAAGCAACCTGTTTAATTGCAGAAGAAGCAGTGTCACCATTTTGTAATCCCTTGAGATGAGGGAACAAAACAGACAAACCTTGACCGTTAATATCATCTAATACCTTAAATCTTGTGGGGTCTTCGCCACCTTCCCCAGAATTAGACTTACCTCCTATCCGGTTCATAGCGATCGCTAAAGTTTCATGTGCTTCCCGTGACAATGACCCCAGAGACATTCCACCAGTACAGAAACGTTTCATTATTTCTGCTACGGGTTCCACTTCTTCTACAGGGATGGGAGAGTGATCGCTATTAAAATCCAACAAATCCCGTAAAGCAGTTATAGGTCGCCCTTGCAAATATTTTCGGTAAACTTCATAGTGGTCGTACCCGGATGTTTCTGGTTGTTTACCATTGCCATTACCATCATTAAAAGTAGCAACTGCTTTATGGAGTGTTTTCGCCATCTCCGGACTATTCATGTGATATTCCCCGGTGGGGCGATATTGCACAAACCCATAATTCTCCAACTTCTTAATATTCAATTCTGGGAATGCCCGACTGTGGAAAGCGATCATCTCTTGTGCTAACTCTGCTACTGTTAAACCACCTACGCGAGAAGTAGTTCCTCGGAAAGCAAGTTCCAACAAATCTCCACCAATACCGATCGCCTCAAAAATCTGTGCGCCTTGATAAGAAGACAACAAAGAAATTCCCATTTTAGAGAGAATTTTTAATAACCCCGCTTCTACTGCTTTGCGATAATTTTTCTGAGCTTCTTCGATAGTAATTTTTGCAATCTTACCCCGTTCCATTTGTTTTTGAACTGTTGAGTTCGACCACCAAGAACGTACAGATTCTAATGCTAAATAAGGATGAACTGCACTAGCTCCATAACCAATCAAACAAGCAAAATGATGAGTACTCCAACATTGAGCTGTTTCTACCACCAAAGACGCCTTCATTCGTAATTGTTCTTTTATCAAATGATGGTGAACTGCGCCCACAGCTACTAAAGGAGGAATATAAGCCAACTCAGCATTAATTCCTCCCTCAATTTTGTCAGATAAAATAATAATTTCCTGACCATTTTTAACTGCTGTTGCTGCTTGTTCGCACAAATTATTTACTGCTATTTGTAATCCTTCTGGTCCATTAGCTATAGGAAAGACAGTAGATAAAGTTTCTGTAGCAAATTCTGACTCGTAAACTTCCCTTAATTCTGCTTCATTTAACAGTGGTGATTCTATCTTTAATAACCGTGCATTTTCTGGGTTAATTTCTAATAAGTTACCCCGCTTACCTAGCAGCATATTTAGTGACATTACCATACCTTCCCGGAGAGGGTCTATAGGAGGATTTGTCACTTGAGCAAACCTCTGCTTGAAATAGTCATACAGTAAATGAGGCTTTTGAGAAAGCACTGCCAGAGGAATGTCATCTCCCATACAAAATGTTGGCTCTTTTCCTAGATTTGCCATGTCAGAAATCACCATATCTAGGTCTTCTAAACTATAGCCAAAAGCTGTTTGTGACTTCAGCAAAGTTTGTGAATCCAACTTAGTATTAGTAACAAAAGGTTGCTTTGTTATCTGCTTTCTTTGTTGTAACCATTCTCCCAAAGGAAACTGCTTACTAATACGTTTTTTAATCTCCCAATTTTTCAGAATTTCATTAGTCGCTAAATCTACAGCAATCATTTGTCCGGGCCCGAGGCGACCTTTTTCGACTATTTCTGCCTCCGGTATTTCTACAACTCCTGCTTCAGATGCCACAATTATTAGATCGTTATTTGTAATGCAATAACGCGCTGGTCGCAAACCATTCCGGTCTAGAGCTGCTCCTACCTGTTTGCCATCACTAAACACCAATAATGCCGGACCATCCCAAGCTTCCTGCAAACCACTGTAATATTCATAAAAATCAACAATTTCTGGATGCTCTGACAAGTCCGGTTGATTTCTGTATGCTTCCGGCACCATGATCATCAATGTTTCCAGTGGTGAACGCCCGGAACGTACAATTAATTCCATCACGTTGTCTAGATTTGCCGAATCACTACTGTCAGCATTTACAAAGGGTTTTAATTCATTTAACCGCGCTCCCCAAGTCGATGAACTTAGACTAGACTCCCGAGCTTTCATCCAGTTAATATTTCCCAACAGAGTGTTAATTTCTCCATTGTGACCAAGCAAACGCATCGGTTGAGCCAGAGGCCATCGAGGCATTGTATTTGTGCTGAAGCGTCGGTGGTAAACTGCAAAGGCGCTCTCGTAGGTTGGGTTTTGCAGGTCTGTGTAAAATTCTCCCAAAACAGCAGATCGCACCATTCCTTTGTATACAATAGTGCGACTGGAGAAAGAACAAATATAAGCATCTACTCCCCAAACAAAACCTTCTGCTTCTAAAGCACAACCAATATTACGACGTATTAAGTAGAGCGATCGTTCTAAATTATCTCCTTGCAATGTTTCTGAAGCTACAATTAGCTGTTCAATCTGTGGTTGATTTGCCCGTGCTTGTGGTCCTAATACTTCTGGTCTGACTGGTACAACTCTCCAACCAACCACTTTTAAACCTTCTTTAGTAATTACTTTTTCAATTATTTGGCGTGCCTGTGCTGCCTTATCTTCTGTTTGGGGTAAAAATATCATTGCCACCCCACAGCGTTCAGTATCTAACTCCAAATTTTCAGATAATAATTTCCACGGAATTTGACTCATTAAACCTGCTCCATCTCCTGAGTCTTGGTCTGCACTACAGCCACCACGATGTTCTAAGCAAGTTAGAGCAGGTAAAGCTTTCATCATAATTTCATGACTCTTTTTTCCTGATGGATGAGCAATGAAACCTACCCCACAAGCATCTCGTTCTTCTACTAGCCATCTTTGGCCGTTATAAGTTTCTTTGTTGACTTTTAGATTTATGGGCGCGGAGATTTGTTTGTGTTGAGAATCGTTACTAATTTGATCCATGTTTAATTTACTCATAATATTGTAAACTTTAAGTGAGGGTTTCACCCTTTATATAAGTGTTCATCTCATCCTATTGCTACTTGCTTGGGATAAATACACTACAAAACAAACCACATAATTGAGTGAAATTTTAATATTGTTTGAAGGTTGATATAATACTTTGGTATTGGTATAGTATTTCGCGTTTTCCTCATTTTCTTTACAAAGATATAAGATTTTACAAAAATAGCTCGCTAATATATCAACCACGAAAACCTACAACACCACTGTTTTTGCTATTTTATCAACTATCTTAACGATTGCTTGAAAATAATTATGATACAAAAAATACTCTAAGTTATACTCAACTGATGTATTATGAAACACGCAGCTCACGCTAATTTCTTATTTGTCGATTGATTTAAATTTATAGTGCGATCTTTCCCAATTATGTTTCAACCTAATATGAGTATGAGCTTGAATCTTGCTTTCATGCTTATCGCTTATAGCTCATCATTTAGTTAGAATTATTTTACTTATTATAGTCGAGTGTTTATTAGATCGAGTAGGCTTATATATTTTTTAATTTTTCACTCTTAATAGATTTATCTAAAATCTAAAAAAAAAATTAGATTGATTTATGTATGGACATATATCTAAAATTAGGCCTTACTTCTACCATTGTGGCCTTCTGCATACACACAGCATAGTATAATTTTTCAGCAGCTAGTTAATTATGATACCAGATTCAATAGCATCAATCAATGTGTGAAGCTCGAAGTTGCTATAGATAGAAAGAATAATATTTTGATCGGGATTGAGTGTAGTGGCGTGACGCACCTAAAATGTGGCAATAGTAGGGGCGGGTTCCACGTTAAATTAATGGCGTTACAAATTATTATTAGATGAACCTGTCCCCGCCCCATTAACAAAGTCAGAAGTTATTTTTGAAGGATTTGAGCAAGGAACCAAAAATATTTCGCCTTAAAAGGCGGGGTCGCGCGACCCAATTATTTTGATATTAGGTGTGTCATTCCAGTAGATTTACTCCCGACAGTCACGCAACTGGCGTGGTGTTGTAGTGCCTCCTTTCCTAGGTCATTCTGCGCAAACGGAGGAGCTACCCTAACACGAGCGTCTAAGGTAACACCTGCGCTCCGAAGGATATGTCTTATGTGACTATATTTTTATGAACTATAGATATATGAAGATTTGATATAGATATTCAAAAAGCTTGAATAGGGGGTGACAGTAATAGGGGTAATTTTGCTATGGTTTATATGGTATCTAATTTGACTTGACCCCTAGACTATTTTTCTTGAGCCTGAACCTCTAGAAATACTAGGTGGGAGAATTATTTGTGTACCAGGTTATAGAGATATAGTCTCTAATAATCTCTGAGTTCAGGAGATTAAACATAACCATAAGTATTTAGTATTTTATTTTTTTGGAGACCGCAAAAAAATGGTACAAGTTAAAGAAGTAGCCCAAACTCCTAAATTGTCTATACCTTCTGCATTAAAAGGACTGCCTACCACCGAACGTCCTTGGGGCTCGTTCACAGTTTTAGAAGATGGACTTGGATACAAAATCAAACGGATAGAAGTCAAACCAGGACATAGACTTAGTCTACAAATGCACTACCATCGTAGCGAGCATTGGATTGTTGTTTCAGGAACTGCTAAGGTTGTCTGTGGAGACAAAGAAGAAATTCTGCAAAACAATCAATCTACCTATGTACCTCAATGTACTTCTCATCGCTTAGAGAATCCAGGAGTTATTCCTTTAGTATTAATTGAAGTACAAAATGGAGAGTATCTTGGAGAGGATGATATTGTTCGTTTTCAAGATGATTATGCCCGCACAAAGTCCTAATTTAACTGGTAAGCAAAAAAAATTTGTGAAATTTGTGAATGATTAACTTGAGCGAAGCAGCAGTCCAAGAAATTATTCGTCTTAGGTCTAAGTACCAAAACCCAAATGCCTTATTTCGTTTGAAGTTTAAATCTGGTGGCTGCTGTAGTTTCTATTACATAATGGAGTTTGACGAACAGTTAGCTAGTAACGACCGAGTTTATGACTGTGGGAAAGTTAAAGTCGTAGTTGACTCTCAACAACTAAACTACCTGAATGGATTAACCTTGGACTATTCTGAGGACCTGATGGGTGGAGGCTTCCGATTTAATAACCCTAATGCTAAAGCTACCTGTGGTTGTGGAAATTCCTTTTCGATTTGATGTTGACAAAAGTGTATAACTAACCTATAATTAAAGATTGTTTGTAAAGTTTTTTAGAATAATTAGGGATAAAGCCCAAAATTAATTAATGTTTTGATAATTTCCCTAAACTTCCTGAAAAATAGGCCGTTGCACCAAAGATTCCTATGGCGCAGCGGTAATTTATTCCTATCCTATATCCTAATAGTTAAGGAATAGCTTCGTTAAAAGAGGCTAATTTTTCAACGTGGATATTTTTTAAAGATACAAAGTAACAGGACTTAAGCAAATTCACCTTGAAAACACCATATGTAGGGGCGAATGGCATTGGCGTTCCGCCAAGCTCCGAATTGCGCCCTCACTTGATAAGCGTGTCCCTGCGTAAGTCCTGAATAATTGACTAAAATATACTTCTTCTTTAAATAATAGGGAACAAATTTCCTAAGTAAGCTCGCCCAAAAATATTATGATCGAGAGGCCAAGCAGACAATAGTCTGTGGTCTTCTGTCTTTAGCTCTGCGACATTAAACGTGCAGCGTTGCGTCAGTAAAACAGGAACTGAGCTGCCAGAGCTGCATGCAATCATGTATGGGTAAGTTTAGTAAGACCAATGAAGAAGAATCACAATAACAACTGTTAGTTATAACTCATGCCAACAATTCAACAACTAATTCGTTCAGCTCGTCAAGAAACTCAAAAGAAAACTAAATCTCCGGCTCTTAAAAGTTGCCCTCAACGTCGTGGAGTATGCACCAGAGTATACACCACTACACCAAAAAAACCTAACTCAGCTCTCCGTAAGGTGGCTAGGGTACGTCTAACTTCAGGCTTTGAAGTAACTGCCTATATTCCTGGTATTGGTCATAACCTACAAGAACACTCTGTAGTTATGATTAGAGGTGGTAGGGTTAAAGACCTGCCTGGTGTGAGATATCACATTATTCGGGGCACATTAGATACCGCAGGAGTTAAAGATCGTAAACAAAGTCGTTCTAAGTATGGGGCAAAAAAGCCTAAAGCTTAAGTTAATAGAATGCAAAATTCAAGAAAACATTAGCTAAAGTTATTATGTAATAATATATATTGAATTTTGTATCTATCTTGTTTGATTTGTTATCTTGCCCGAGAATCTGTAAAACAAGAATCTCCCGTTATAATCGCTCTTATTTTACGGTAAGAGTGTCAATTAAAGTTTAGTTTATTGGTTGTGATAATATGTCTCGTCGTAGAGTTGTTCAAAGACGTCCTGTTCCTCCAGATGCACAGTATAATAGTCGATTAGTCAGTATGATGGTACGACGCATAATGCGTCACGGTAAAAAATCTTTAGCCTTTAATATCGTCTACGATGCGTTTAAAACTATTGAAGAAAGGACAGATTCAGACCCTTTAGAACTATTTGAAAAAGCAGTCCGGAATGTGACTCCTTTAGTAGAAGTTAAGGCCCGTCGTGTGGGTGGTGCAACATACCAAGTGCCAATGGAAGTCCGCTCAGATCGTGGAACTAGCCTAGCTCTGCGTTGGTTGGTGCAATATTCTAGGTCTAGAGGAGGAAAAACAATGGCCATGAAATTAGCCAATGAGTTAATGGATGCAGCTAACGAAACAGGTAGTGCAGTTCGTAAGCGAGAAGAAACTCATAGAATGGCAGAAGCAAATAAGGCTTTTGCTCACTATCGTTATTAAAACGAATCAAAGAAGACCGCCACTTGTACCCAAAATATAGAATTTTAATCAAGCGTAAAAATCTGAAGCACAGATAGAGGAGGTAACTGTGGGACGTACTATGCCACTGGAGCGCGTGCGAAATATCGGTATCGCAGCTCATATAGATGCGGGTAAGACAACAACAACAGAAAGAATCCTATTTTATTCCGGTATAGTACATAAAATGGGGGAAGTTCACGATGGGACCGCAGTTACCGACTGGATGGCTCAAGAGCGAGAACGTGGAATTACTATTACTGCGGCTGCTATTAGCACTAAGTGGTTAGACCATCAAATTAATATTATTGATACTCCAGGACACGTAGACTTCACAATAGAAGTAGAACGTTCTATGAGGGTTCTGGATGGAATAATAGCTGTATTCTGCTCGGTAGGAGGAGTACAGCCTCAATCAGAAACTGTCTGGCGTCAGGCTGACCGTTACCATGTCCCTCGTATGGCCTTTGTGAATAAGATGGACCGGACAGGGGCTAACTTCTTCAAGGTATACGAGCAAGTTCGCGATCGCCTCCGAGCTAATGCAGTTCCTATTCAAATTCCTATCGGTAGTGAAAATGATTTTAGGGGAATTGTAGATTTGGTGGGGATGAAGGCTTTTATCTACACCAATGACTTGGGAACAGATATTCAAGAAATGGAAATTCCAGCAGAAGTGGAAGAGTTAGCTCAAGAATATCGTCTTAAGTTAGTTGAGTCAGTAGCGGAAACTGATGATGCTTTGACAGAAAAGTATCTCGAAGGTGAGGAACTAACAGAAGAGGAAATTCGTAAAGCTCTACGTCAAGGGACTATTGCAGGTACAATTGTACCTATGCTCTGTGGTTCTGCTTTCAAAAACAAAGGCGTTCAGCTTTTATTGGATGCAGTAGTAAATTATTTACCAGCTCCTACAGAAGTTCCAGCAATTCAAGGAACCCTAGCAAATGGAGAATTGGATACTAGACTATCAGATGATCAGGCACCTCTATCAGCTCTGGCATTCAAAATTATGTCAGATACTTATGGCCGTCTCACCTTTCTCCGGGTATATTCAGGGGTCCTTGCTAAAGGTAGTTATATTCTAAATTCTACTAAAGATAAGAAAGAAAGAATTTCTCGTCTAATTGTTCTGAAAGCTGATGACAGAATAGATGTTGATGAACTTCGGGCAGGAGATTTGGGAGCGGTTGTGGGGTTGAAATATACCTTGACAGGAGATACGGTTTGTGATACAGCCAATCCAATTGTTCTAGAGTCTCTTTATGTTCCTGAGCCAGTTATATCTGTGGCTGTGGAACCGAAAACCAAGCAAGATATGGAGCAACTGTCCAAAGCACTTCAGGCTCTTTCTGATGAAGACCCTACATTCCGAGTGAGTGTCGATCCAGAAACCAATCAAACGGTAATTGCTGGTATGGGCGAGCTGCACCTGGAAATCTTGGTAGATAGGATGCTTCGGGAATATAAGGTGGAAGCTAATGTGGGTCAACCACAGGTGGCTTACCGAGAGACTATTCGCCAAGATGTCCAGGCAGAGGGTAAATTTATCCGTCAAAGTGGCGGTAAAGGTCAGTATGGTCATGTAGTCATAGAGCTGGAACCAGGAGACCGAGGCAGTGGCTTTGAGTTTGTCTCTAAAATTGTGGGAGGGACAGTACCTAAAGAATTTATTAGTCCAGCAGAGCAAGGAATGAAAGAGGCCTGTGAAGCAGGTGTTTTAGCTGGTTATCCATTAATAGATGTTAAGGCTACTCTGGTAGATGGATCTTACCATGATGTGGATTCTTCAGAAATGGCTTTTAAAATTGCTGGCTCTATGGCAATTAAGGAAGGTGTTACTAAGGCTTCACCTGTGTTATTGGAGCCTATGATGAAAGTAGAGGTAGAAGTACCTGAAGATTTTATTGGTAATATTATTGGAGACCTGAACTCTAGAAGAGGACAAATAGAGAATCAAGAGTTAGAATCAAGTGTGGCTAAAGTAACGGCAAAGGTTCCTTTGGCAGAAATGTTTGGTTATGCTACTGATATGAGGTCAAAGACTCAAGGTCGTGGTATGTTTTCGATGGAATTTAGTAGCTACGAGGAAGTGCCTCGTAATGTGGCTGAGACTATCATTGCTAAAAGCAGAGGATATGTTTAATAATCTGGAAAATTGTCTGTTTTTTAGGTTAAAATATTGGCTTTGGGTTGGATAATGTGAAAATCAAGTCACTGATAACTAGATAAAAACTTGCAATTTAGTGAAAAAGTAAGCAATTGTCTAAAACAAAAGCTAACAAAGATTGGTTCATTAATTGATAATGGATAATGAATAATGGATAATTACCTCTGGTTAAAACCGTTCTTGATTAAATATAAAGAAATCTGATTTCTTTTTTTTCCTCAAAAGGAGAGGCTTTAAACTGAATGGGGGTTAATTATCAATTATCAATTATCAATTATCCATTGGTGAAGGGATAAGCAGAGTTTTCAAAATTTATCTATTATTAGTTAGCACCAACCGCCAGAAGCCCCGTGCTATATCCTTCCGGATTAGCGACGGGATGAATGGTGGACAAAATGCTGGTAAAATAAATGATGTAGGTAAAGTTATTTCAAGAGCTAACCGCCGCCTACAAAACGAACCCAGAGAACTGAAGGTACGGGGTTTTACAAGGAATTGTGCATTCAAAGTACAGCTTGATTGTATGTAAAACTTTCAAGGAACCTAGGTAGAGCGAGAAATTAATCTCTACTCCTTCTCCGGTGGGGCAGCACGGGGAAGTAAAACCAAAGTTACTCCTGCGGAGCCGCTTCGCGAACGTGAAATGTCCGACGGGTTGCCGGGAGTCAACGAGAAGCCCGCGTTATAGCTCGCAAGAGTTTAGCGACGGGAGCTGTCACTCAGTGCATCCGTTTCCTGATTTGACTAGCTGTTAGCTTTTAGTATTCAGCTAGCCTCCCAGTTTGTAATAGAATTCAGAATTGGTAAATTTACCTTTAATTCTAAATTCAAAATCCTGCTGAAAGCTGACTGCTGACTGCTGACTGCTTCTTTAAGGTAAACGGAATTAACAACGGAAAAAAGGAACAAGTAATTAATGGCACGCGCAAAATTTGAAAGAAATAAGCCTCACGTCAATATTGGAACTATTGGCCACGTTGACCACGGTAAGACAACTTTGACTGCTGCAATTACCATGAGTCTAGCAGCGCAAGGAAAAGCTAAGGCAAGGAATTATGCGGATATTGATGCAGCTCCAGAAGAGAAAGCACGGGGTATCACAATTAATACTGCTCATGTAGAGTATGAAACAGAAGGGCGTCACTATGCTCACGTTGATTGTCCTGGACACGCTGACTATGTAAAAAATATGATTACAGGTGCAGCTCAAATGGACGGTGCAATTCTAGTAGTTTCTGCTGCTGATGGTCCAATGCCCCAAACTCGCGAACATATTCTATTGGCCAAGCAGGTAGGGGTTCCTAATATAGTTGTTTTCCTCAACAAGCAAGATATGGTTGATGATGAGGAACTTTTGGAACTGGTGGAACTGGAAGTTCGGGAACTTTTAAGTGACTATGATTTTGATGGAGATAATATTCCTATCGCTGCTGGTTCTGCTTTACAGGCAGTAGAAGCACTAACAGCTAACCCAAGCATAGGAAAGGGTGAAAATGAGTGGGTAGATAAAATTCTCGCTCTGATGGATGAAGTTGATGGGTATATTCCTACACCAGAACGTGATGTTGATAAGCCATTCCTCATGGCGGTAGAGGATGTCTTCTCTATTACTGGTCGTGGTACTGTAGCTACAGGACGGATTGAGCGTGGTAAGGTCAAAGTCGGTGAAACTGTGGAATTGGTAGGTATCAAAGATACTCGTAGTACCACAGTTACAGGTGTGGAAATGTTCCAGAAAATTCTGGATGAAGGAATGGCGGGTGATAATGTGGGATTACTACTGCGTGGTATGCAGAAAGATGATATTCAACGTGGCATGGTTTTAGCTAAACCAGGTTCTATTACTCCCCACAAAAAATTTGAATCGGAAGTATATGTTCTGAAAAAAGAAGAAGGAGGTCGTCATACACCTTTCTTCCCTAACTATCGTCCTCAATTCTACATCCGGACAACAGATGTGACTGGTGCTATTGAGTCTTTTACTGCTGATGATGGCAGTGCCGCAGAAATGGTAATGCCTGGTGACCGGATTAAAATGACAGTTCTACTAATCAACCCTGTGGCAATTGAGCAAGGTATGCGTTTTGCTATTCGTGAAGGTGGTAGAACTATTGGCGCTGGAGTTGTTTCTAAGATTATAGAGTAGGACAATTTCCTCAAACATTAAGTGGCAGAAAAGTATATATAAATTATTGATATTTGCTTTTCTGCTGCTTATTAATGAAGGAAGAAGGAATAGGGAAGAAGGAAGAAGGGTATAGATTGAAAAAAAAGGAGAAAACGATAGAGATGACTATCTAAAATGAATTAGAGCAGCTATTTTTAACTATATTGAGTTTGTATCTACTTTTTTGTGCATTTTGGATAAGCTATCTTTAAACATTTCCGTGATCAAAATAACTTCTGGCTTCTGACTTCATTAAAGTCTATTGCTGGCTCGCGAAAACTAGCAATTTATAATTGAAAACTAAAAAATCTGAACCTAGAAAATTAAAGATAAATGGCCACAATTCAACAGCAAAAAATTCGTATTCGTCTGAAGGCATTTGACCGCCGTTTACTAGATACATCTTGTGAAAAAATTGTAGATACGGCAAATAGAACGGGAGCCACGGCAATTGGGCCAATACCTTTGCCCACAAAACGACGCATTTATTGTCTATTGCGATCACCTCACGTTGATAAAGATTCACGAGAACACTTTGAAACTAGGACACATCGTAGAATTATAGATATTTATCAACCTTCATCAAAAACAATTGATGCTCTAATGAAGCTTGACTTACCCGCAGGGGTAGATATTGAAGTGAAGTTATAGCCAAGTTAGTCCATGGGTAGTTTCTAGTCTAAAATTATTTAACGAACCCATGGCCTCAAGTTATGGTTCGGACTTATATTAATATATTGTTGACTATTTCCCAGACTCAAGTCACGGGGATTCTAAGTAGATACTACGCAACAGGATAAATCCGTGTTGCTTAGTCTATTCTTGGCTGACCAAAGATATTCCTTTGGGGACAAGTAAAAGTTACCCTACAGAGTAGGCTAAGACCAATGCCTAGCGTTATCCTTACTTTTTGTCGATAATAATAGCACAGGATAACTAAAGTTGTCTAGTTTAAGCCACTCCCTTGTTTTCATCCCCCGGTTAAAACACGAGGGTCTTCAACGTCGCTTTTCGGTAACTTAAAGTTTTTTTGATTTATATGAATAGGAATTCTAAGACACTATAATGTTTGGCGTTTGATGTTCAGCAATACAATTTTTTTACCAAAATTCCAAATTATCTTGATATTTATACCAAGGAACGAGTTGGTATTTGACATAGACTGCTGATGAACGATAAGACAGAGAAATGCTTTTCCTACTGTTCCCTGTTCCCTGCTATATGTAAAAATTCCCAAAAATCAAAAATTAGTAAGCCCATAGATATCTAAAGAATAGAAAAATCAGCTAAAGTATAAGAAGTATTAAGAAGCAAAACTTTATTTTAATGATGAAAGATGGCATCCTCTTCTGTAGCTGTTCGAGAACTTCCCCTATTTCCACTACCAGAAGTAGTATTATTTCCAGGTAGACCTCTACCACTACACATCTTTGAATTTCGCTATAGAATTATGATGAATACAGTTCTAGAAAGCGATAGTAGATTTGGAATTTTGATGTGGGATTCTACTCAAGACCGAGTTGTGGCCACTGGGTGTTGCGCTAAAATTGAGAACTACCAACGCTTACCTGATGATCGGATGAAGATTTTGACAGTAGGTGAGCAAAGATTTAGAGTTTTAGACACAATTAGAGAAAAACCTTATCTAGTTGGTTTAGTTGAGTGGATAGAAGATGATTCTTCAGAAAATACTCTTGGAGAGTTAGCAAATCAAGTTGAAGCTTTGCTAAAAGATGTAGTTCATCTTTCAGGTAAACTTATGGATCAGAGTATAGAGTTACCAACTGATATTCCTAGTTTACCAAAAGAATTGTCATATTGGGTGGCTAGCAATCTCTATGGAGTAGCAACTGAACAGCAAGCTCTTTTGGAGATGCAAGATACTGCTACTAGGTTAGAAAGAGAAGTAGAAATTCTCACATCTACTAGGAATCATCTTGCAGCAAGAACTGTTCTGAAAGATACTTTAAAATAAACTCTAGCAATGATGTTGTAGATTCAAGGTGTTTGTTTAGAGAAAGTTATTAATAGAATATATAGCTCAATAATTGGTAGTGGGAATTAGGAAGCTACTTATAGCAGTTTTCATGTTTCATAGAATACAGAGATTTTCGCTATGAGTGAAAACAGCTATAATTGTAGTTTCTGACTCACTTCCGAAGTCTAATTTTTCCATAAGCTTTGTGACAATGTCATAAAGTACTTTTGGCGTTGGTTATTTGAGGTATGATATCATGTCCGGATAAGAGCACGATAGAGTTCAGTTCAGCGCTCCGTGTTTTTGGTACGGAATGCTGCGTTTGAACTGTCGCGTAGTGTAAACGTGCGTTGTGCGCCAGCTAAACAAAAAACTTTCTTCTTCAATTCCTCTTTCTTCTTGTTTCCTCCTGACTCCTGACTCCTGACTCCTGACTCCTGACTCCTGACTCCTAAGCAATTAAGATTAATATTATACACGCTATTCAGCAACGCCGTACTTTTTTATTTAACTAAGCAGCTAGTAAATTCCTCTCTTCTGAATTTGCCCAGTTGCTATAGTCTAATAATAATTTATTCATCAATCCTTTCTTCATTTTGAGCAAAATACTACCTAATAAATTATTACCTGTAGATAGCAAAATTGATTTGGGAATTTTATTGAAGGGAGCAGGCAAAAATATTTGTAAGGCTAACTCTACTTTTCCCTCTAGAATAGTTTTCTTATGAATTTTGGTGGGCTGCATTGTACCATTGAGATTTAATTGAAAATGTTCATTAATCATTTCAATTCCTTTAAGTTTACAACCAACAGACTTTAATTTGACTACTCCTTCAGAAGTTGTCAAGATTTTCATGTCGATAATTGGTTCAATTTTCAACATAAAGAATTTGAGAGGGTTCATTTTCAAACGATATGTATCGTTAGTTAATTTTTCTATGCAATTAGGGTCTGCTAGAACTTCTACAATACGTTGTGGTTGACTTAAATAACTGTGAATATCTATAGACTCCTCTGGAACGGGTATATTGACAGATTGAGATGCAAAAAAATTATTATACATAGCAGCTAGTAGAAGTAAGTAATTTTTATTAAAACTATTAATTACCTTATACGAGAAGATATTAAATTTTGTAATAATTTCCGTCAAGCTTGAGTGGAAAGAACTAAATACTACTAGATTAAACTGCCTGACTACCAGGAGATAAAACGGAACCTTGTTCACTATTTGTTAATATTTCAGCTTCATCACAAGCCCATTTATGATAATCAGTTAATAGTTGATGGGTCAATCTTTGCTTAATTGTCATTAATACACTTTTAAGTAAACCATTACCAGTTGTTTCTAAAACTGGTAGAGGTGTTAACCATAATGGAGGAGGTAATTCTACCTTAACTTCTAAATCTGCTTTGCCTTTGAGATGAGTAACTCCTTTAATTTGGTAGGTTTGGAGAATGCCAACTAGATTTAGGGCAAAACGCTGATTAATATATTCTACGCCACGAATTTCACAACCGTTTGACTTTAAGTAAATTTTGTCATTAGCACTGGCCCAAATCTGTAGGTCTACAGTTGGTTGAATAGTTAACATCATAAAGTGTAGTGGACGCATTTTGAGGCGGAAGCTATCTTTGTCTAACTGCTCTAATCTTGTTGGATCTACCAAAGCATTGACTAGGCGTTTCGGTTGGCGAAGATAATGGTGAATAGGAATTTGTTGCTCAACTACGGGAATATTTACAGATTGAGATGCGGTAAATCTAGTAATCATTATTTGTATAAATTTGTATAAAAAATAAATATTTTAATATCTAAATTTTATGAAATCTTCATATTGATTCATGTGACTTGGATCATACTAAAGTATTTACTCAAGTTTAGTCATTCACCAGCAGGGGATTTAGGTAAAATTGAGTAATTCTAGTAATCATAATGGTTGATAGATGAGAAATGATTAAAGAAATGTAACTTAATTTTACGAAGTGTAACTTATTCAATTTTATAGAAATTGGGTTTAATCTAAAATCTAAAATAAAATGGAGATTCTATGACCATATCAATTGCACATCTTGGCCCTGCTGGTACTAATGCCGAGACAGCAGCAGTGGCATTTACTAATAAACTGAGTCAGTTTGGTCAAAAATCTTTTCTGTGTCCATATCCTAGTATTGCTCAAACTTTATGGGCAGTTTCTCAAGGGGAAGTTAATTTGGCAGTTGTACCTGTAGAAAATTCTATTGAAGGGAGTGTTACTGTTACTCTGGATAAACTTTGGCAATTGGACTCTTTAGAGATTCAAACAGCATTAGTTTTGCCTATTTCTCATGGATTAATATCATTAGCTGATAGTTTTGAGGAGATTAAAACAGTTTATTCTCATCCACAAGCTTTAGCTCAATGTCAAGGTTGGTTAGAAAGATTTTTGCCACAAGTCCAGCAAATTCCGGATAATTCTACTGCAGAAGCATTGCGACATTTAGGTAAGGATAGGAGTGCTGCAGCGATCGCTTCTCAAAGAGCGGCTCTACTTTATAAATTACCTATATTAGCTTATCCAATTAATGATTATCCTGACAATTGTACTCGTTTTTGGGTATTGAAAGAAGGATGTGCAGAAATAGAGAATTCTGATTTAAAATTAATAATTAATAGGATAAATCAACCGGGAAGTTCTGTGTTTATTTCTCTAGGTTTCAGTGTGCCTGCAAATGTACCAGGTGCTTTAGTGAAGCCATTACAAGTATTTGCTAAAAGGGGAATTAATATGAGTAGAATAGAGTCTCGTCCTACGAAGCGATCACTAGGGGATTATTTATTTTTTATTGATATAGAAGCTAAGAATAATGATGATTTTATCAAGATAGCAATAGAGGAGTTGAAAACCTATACAGAAACCCTAAAAATATTTGGCAGTTATACGATTATGGCGCTCAATTAAAAGATATACTAATTCGTATATTACCGATTAAATATCAGTTTTTTTTACTGAAAATATCTGGTTTTCAAAGATGGTTATAGCAAAAGGAATAAGAGCTGATTTATAAAGTAAATATTAAGAGGATAAATGCTTTACAGTGTAAGGGTTCGACACTATCTAAGCCCCTAGGTCATAATTTTCCGCCAACCCATGCTAGAAAGGAGTTTTAACTCAGTTTATAAATCAGCTCTAAGAAAGAAGAAGGAAGAAGGAAGAAGGAATAAGGAATAAGGAAGAAGCAAAAGTATTACGTTGTCTGAGTTTTCAACTTTTGAACTGTCAAACACCTTTCCTCCAACTGCTATAATACCAAGGGTGAAAAAAGAATTTTTAGAATAATAATGAGACTTAAAAGATTATCCTTCGGATGTCTCTTTGATTGTAAGAATTTCCTGCGGAATGCTTACCTTTGATTAAAAAGAGATACTCACACTAATAAATGATATTTGGGTTATTTATTCTGACAAAAAAATCAGGTTTCTAGGCTCCCCTTTTAAGGGGATAAAACATAAAATTATGCATCCCATGATTTGAGGAAATACTGATTGCTGAATTGCTGTTTGCGGAGCATTCCGTCAGGAAAGGCTTCTGAATGATTTTTGTGATTTTGATAGTAATTTCTACTACTTGCCAAGTATAGCATTGCTTTTCATATGACAAATGGTATTATACCAAGCATGAAAAAAGAATATTTAGAATCATAACGGCACTTAAAGGATTATCCTTCAAATATCTCTTTGATTAAAAAGAGATACTCACAGGAATAAATGATATTTAAGTTAGGCTTGCTGATTAATTCTCAAAGCATTTACAGATAAAAGCCTCAGCCTTTTTATACTGAAAAAAAGTGCAACTTTTTAAGCTTGGGCTACCAAAAAGTTAGGATTTTGGGCAGATAAGGGTAGAAAAATAAAGGTAAAATTATTCCGACTACCTCCTCTATAATACCATTTCTCAAAAACTTTTCTACATTTTGTTGAGAAGCGGAGTGGGGGAGTGGGGGGAGAAGTAAAAAGTAAGAATAATTAACATTAACTAGGCTATTTTTTTTTAGCAAAAAGGTGATTATAGATGTTTTGATTAATTAATAACTGAAGTCTTACCCAAGTATAGTGTTACTTTTAAGAATTGGTATAATTCCCATTTATTCTGACTCCTGAGGACTGACTCCTACCCTTAACAAAAGACTTTTTCAGCAAACCCTAAGTTATTTATTCTAACTCCTGAGGACTGAGGACTGACTCCTATATAGAATCTCACTATTTGTAGCAAACATTTATCAAATTGGTATAACTTATTAAATTAAATTTTGCAGAACAACAAGCAGACGTTGAATTTGTTTTTCCCAAGTCAAATCTTGCATAAAACTAACAGCAGTTTTGCTCCGAAGTTGAGCATCTTCTCGGTCAAAATAAACTTTTTCTAACATTTCTACTACTTCTTCAACATCAGATTCTCCCCAACCTTCTACACCTGGAAACTGTGGAGTAGGTTTCACAGATTTTTGATTATGTAAGGGATAACAATGAGAGTTATTAATAATATCTAAATGCCCAGTATTAGCAGAAATAATTGTTGGGATACCACAGGCAAGACTTTCCATTGCAACCAGATTTGTACCGCCTTCACAGCGATTTGTAAATACAGCCACATCAGCTTCTCGTAATATTTGTCCTACCATATAATTAGGAATCGGACCAACATCAATCACTGCATTGCTAGGAATGTCATTTTCTAGTAACCATTGAGTAATTTGTAAACGTTTATTTTGACTAATTTTCGGTAATCCTAGAACATTTCCAGTTTGTTCAATTCCTGCCATAAATTGAGGCCAGAAGTTATGCCAAGCTGTAATTAATAGTGCTTCTGGATAACGTTTTTGGAATATTTTAAAAGCTGCGATGACAATATCTTGACCTTTACGATATTCTAGCTTTCCACCAGAAAAAACAACAAAGCGATCGCTAAAAATATTAGATTTAGGTGCGGGATGAAAAATTGTTTGGTCAATGCCTTGTAAAACTTTTTGTACGGGTTTGATACTATTGCTTTCTAGAATTTTGGTATTCCAGGTAGATCCGGTAATAATCAAATCATAAGCTTTGGAGCGATTAATTTTTTCTGAGGTAAATTGAGTATTTTCTGAGAAAATAATTCCAATATTTTTGGTTCCTACAATATGATTACTTGCGGAAAAGTTACTACCTAAAGCTTGTAAGATTGGTAAGTTGAGTTTAATCTTTTTGCCTTGGTGATTTTTGAGTTGATTTTGCAAATTTTTCTGATCATCAAAAGCTGGATTTAGTAAAGCTTGATGTAGAGGATTTAAAATTCCAGGTTGAATAGAAGGAGGTGTTAATAATAGGGGTTTATCTGCTTGATTTTTAAGTAGTTGGAGAGTAAGATTAATGCCATAAATACCCCAACCAGTCATCGGATTTAAAGGCCAGCCAATAGCAATTGTTTTCATTATTTCAGAAGTATAAGTTTGAGTTTGTAGATTTTTTTGAGAAGTTATGAAAGTAGACAAAGTTGTGTTTTTTTGATGTTTGCCAGATTTATATTGTGCTAAAGCTTTTTTAATGGCTTCTTCTGGCAATTTAATACCCTTTTTTTCAGAAGTTTTATTGGTTGGAGAATTATTATCTAGCAAATTTTCTAAGTTTTCTTTAACTTGCTTAAATACACTATCCCAATCATTAATTTTTGGCTGTCTAAATAATCTCATTGTTGGATACCAAGGACTATCTTCCCGGTCTATTAACCAACGCCAGTCAGAATCAAAATTTAATATTACCCAAACAGGTTTTCCTAATGCTCCTGCTAAGTGAGCAATAACTGTATCTATTGTAATTACTAAATCTAATTGTTTTATTGCTGCTGCTGTATCAGCTAGGTCATTAAAAGATGAACTTAAATTATGTATTTTAGTTTGAGAGTTCAGCCATTCTAAATCTGTGGAAGAGACTTCTTTTTGTAAAATGTAAAAATTGACTGTATCTATATTGATAATTGGTTGTAAATATTCAACTGGGCAAGAGCGTACTTGACTGGTTTCAGTAGTACTATTTGTTTGCCAACATATTCCGACTTTGAGATTTTCTTCTGGAGCAAGTGGAATGGGAAAATCGATTGATTTTGGTACAGATAAATAAGGAATTTCAGGAGGTATAGTTTTTAGGGTAGTTCCCAAAATGCTAGGTAAGCTCATTAAAGGTATTTGTAAATCAAAGTCTGGTAGTTTTTCACCTCTAATAAGTAATTCATCAATTCCTGAGACAGTAGTAAATAATAATTTCAATCCTGGTTTGTTACATTCAACAATGACAAGACCTCCTAATTTTTTTACCAGAGGAACATAGCGGATAAATTGAATAGAGTCTCCTAAACCTTGTTCTGTATAAACTAATAAAGTTTTACCATAAAAATTTGAGCCATCCCATAAAGGTTGAGAGAAATTACGCTTAATAGAATGTTCATGTTGCCACCGCCATTCATATTCAGAAAATCCGGCAATAAAATCTCCCTGTTTAAGTAAAATATTTGCTAAACCAAAATGAGAATTTACATGATTTTTGTCTAATTTAAGAGCTTGTTCATAATATTTTTGAGATTTCGCAAGTTTTTCTAATTTTAAAAATATAAAGCCTAGGGAATGATATGCTTCAGCATAATCTGGATTTAGTTGAAGAGATTTTTGACAATACTCAATTGCTAACTCAACTTGACCTTGTTTTTGTAAAGTATTCCCTAATCTGCACCATGCTTCAGCATAATTAGGGTTAATTTCAATTGCCTGTTGATAATAGGTACTCGCCTTTGATAAGTCTCCCTTTTTTTCCCAAGCAAAACCTAAATTAATATTTGTCCATGAGCTGTCAGGATTAATTTCTCTAGACTTTTCATAGTTAATAATTGCCGCATCAATTTCACCTTTTTCTAAAAAAATTAGTCCTAAATTTGAGTAGTTACTACTATTTTTTTGTCCCAGAGAAATAGCTGTTTGATAATTAGTAATTGCCTCTTCTAAACGACCTTCATTTTTGAGGATATTTCCTAAATTTGAGTAGTTACTACTATCATTAGGTTTCAGAGAAATAGCTTTCTGATAATGAGTAATCGCCTCTTCTAAACGACCTTCTTTTTTCATAAGTTTGGCTAAGTTTGAATAAGCTTGACTAAAGTTAGGCTGTAGATTAATAACCCGATCCAAAAGCTGAATTGCTACTTCATTTCGACCTGCTAAATTTTCTAGTACAGCTAATAAATGAAGTACATCAAAATCTTGAGGTTTTTCTGCAAGTATTATACGACATATTTTTTCTGCTTCTACGAAATTCTTTTGTTGATAATACTGATATGCCAGATGAAATTTTTTTCTTAACTTTTTCTGAGATTCCATAAATTCAATTAATGCTTCTTTTACCTGAATAAATACACTATGCCAATCTCCTATTTTTGGCTGCCTAAATAATCTCATTGTGGGATACCAAGGACTATCTTCCCGGTCTATTAACCAACGCCAGTCAGAATCAAAATTTAACATTACCCAAACTGGTTTTCCTAATGCTCCTGCTAAGTGAGCAATAACTGTATCTATTGTAATTACTAAATCTAATTGTTTTATTGCTGCTGCTGTATCAGCTAAGTTATTAAAAGATGTACCATTATTATGAATTTTAGTTTGAGAGTTAAGCCATTCTAAATCTGCGGAAGAGACTTCTTTTTGTAAAATGTAAAAATTGACTGTATCTATATTGATAATTGGTTGTAAATATTCAACTGGACAAGAGCGTTCGTGACTATTTTTGTTGGTACTATTTGTTTGCCAACATATTCCGACTTTGAGATTTTTTTCTGGAGCAAGTGGAATAGGAAAATTGATTGATTTTGGTACAGATAAATAAGGAATTTCAGCAGGTATAGTTTCTGGGGTAGTTCCAAATATTCGAGGTAAGCTCATTAATGGAATATGTATATCGAAATCTGGCAAACTTTCACCTTTAAAAAATAATTCATCAATTCCTGAAATAGTGGTAAATAATAATTTCAATCCTGGTTGATTATATTCAACAATTACTCGCCCTCCTAACTTTTTCACCAAAGGAATATAGCGGATAAATTGAATAGAATCTCCTAAACCTTGTTCGGTGTAAACTAACAAAATTTTGCCCTGAAAATTTGAGCCATCCCATAAAGGTTGAGAAAAACTACGGATTAAATCTTTTCTTTGTAAGCGCCATTCATATTCTGAAAATCCTTGAATAAAATCTCCCTGCTTAAGTAAAATAAATGCTAAACCAAAGTGAGCATGAATATGTTCCGAATTTAATTCAAGAGCTTTTTGATAGAGATTTTTGGCTAGGAGTAAATTACCTTGTGCTTCCTCAATATTTGCCCAATTATTGTAAGCATCAGCATAATTCGGTTTGATGCTCAGAGCTTTTTGATAGAGATTTTTGGCTGCGAGTAAATTACCTTGTGCTTTCTCAATATTTCCCCAATTTTGGTAGACATCAGCATAATTCGGTTTGATATTTACAGCTTTTTGATAGCAAAGAATTGATTCTGTAATTTCACCTTTATCTTTAAATATATCACCTAAATTATGCCAAGCTTCAGCATAATTTGGTTTTCTAGAAAGCACTATTTGATTATGAATAATTGCTTCGTTAAATTTCTGTTGTTTTTTCAGAGCAACAGCTAGATTAAGATGGGTTTGCTCATTATTAGGATTTAAGCTAATTGCTTTTCTAAAATAAGTAATTACTAGGTTAGTATTACCTGTTTTTCGGGCGCATAAACCAAGTATTTCAAAAGCACCAGCAACATCTGGTTTATCTTGAATAATGAGATGGCATATTTGCTCTGCTTCTTCAAAGTTTTCAGCTTTATATTTTTCTACAGCAGTCTGGAGTAATTCCTGATAATTATTTCCCTTTTTTTTCAGCTTCTTAGATTTGTATTTTTCTAGAACTTCCTTAATTCCAGAATCAAACAAATTTATGCTCCTAATTCTGGATTTTTTTTCCGCAGAGTAAGTATTTTCTAGTAAATTGATTAAACTGTCTTTAACTTGTTTAAATACACTATGCCAATCTCCTATTTTTGGCTGTCTAAATAACCTAGCTGTGGGATACCAAGGACTATCATTTCTATCCAACATCCATCGCCAGTCTGGCACAAAAGGTAATAATATCCACACAGGTTTACCTAATGTTCCTGCTAAATGTGCTACTGCCGTATCCACAGTAATTACTAAGTCAAGTTGAGCAATAATTCCAGCCGTATCAGCAAAGTCATTTAACTGACTACTTAAATCTAATATAGGTAATGTTTCTAATAATTGAATGCCTTCTCCTGGCTCTTTTTGCAAACTATAAAAAGTTATTCCTGCTATGTCTAAAATTGATTGAAAATCTGTTAACTTACAAGAACGTTTAGTTGCAGTTAGATTATGCTGATTTCCCTTCCAAACAATACCAATATTCAAGGAATTTACCTCTGGGGATTCTAATTTTATCAAGGGAATTTCAGGTATGTTTAAATTCTGAATTGGCGGAGGAATATTATCTAAAGTAGTTCCGAATATTCGAGGTAATTCTAACAATGGAGCATGAACATCAAAAGTTAAATTTACTTTTTCCTCTAGATATAGCTCAATTCCAGGAATTTTTTCTAGCAATCTAATTAAAGGTTCCTGACAAGCTAAAATTATCTGCCCACCCTGTTGTTTAACTAATGGAAGATAACGAACAAACTGAATCGTATCACCATACCCTTGTTCGGCATGAAGTAAGATTATTTTACCTGCTAAATTAGAACCATCCCAAAGTTTTTCTGGTTGTATTAAAGATAGAGATTTTTTAGCTTCCCAACGAGCCCAACGCCAATGATATTCTTGAAAACCTGACTTTAGGTTTCCACT
>NZ_JAAHGH010000002.1:646237-668626 GCF_010672525.1 Okeania sp. SIO2B3
TTATTTTACCTGCTAAATTAGAACCATCCCAAAGTTTTTCTGGTTGTATTAAAGATAGAGATTTTTTAGCTTCCCAACGAGCCCAACGCCAATGATATTCTTGAAAACCTGACTTTAGGTTTCCACTTAATAATAAAGTCATAGCTAAACCAAAATGAGCATCAGGATAATTTGACTCTAGTGTAATAGCTTGTTCATAATATTCAATTGCTAACTCAACTTGACCTTGTTTTTGTAAAGTATTCCCTAATTTGCACCATGCTTCAGCATAATTAGGGTTAATTTCAATTGCCTGTTGATAATAGGTACTCGCCTTTGATAAGTCTCCCTTTTTTTCCCAAGCAAATCCTAAATTAATATTTATCCATGAACTGTCAGGATTAATTTTTATAGACGTTTCATAGTTAATAATTGCCACATCCATTTCACCTTTTTCTAAAAAAATTAGTCCTAGCTTTAAGTAGTTACTACTATTACTTGGTTCCAGTTCAATAGCTTTCTGATAATGAGCGATCGCCTCTTCTAAACGACCCTCTTTTTTCATAAGTTTGGCTAAGTTTGAATAAGCTTCACTAAAATTAGGCTGTAGATTAATAACCTGATTCAAAAGCTGAATTGCTACTTCATTTCGACCTGCTAAATTTTCTAGTACAGCTAATAAATCAAGTACCTCAAAATCTTGAGGTTTTTCTGCAAGTCTTAGACGACATATTTTTTCTGCTTCTACGAAATTATTTTGTTGATAATATTGATACGCAAGGTAAAAATTTGCTGGTAAGTTTAGTAAAGTATGCTGAGATTCTCTAAATTCAATTAGTGCTTGTTTTACCTGAATAAATACACTATGCCAATCTCCTATTTTTGGCTGTCTAAATAATCGAGCTGTCGGATACCAAGGACTATCATTTCTATCTAACATCCATCGCCAGTCTGGCACAAAAGGTAATAATATCCACACAGGTTTACCTAATGTTCCTGCCAAATGTGCTACTGCCGTATCAACAGTAATTACTAAGTCAAGTTGAGTAATAATTCCCGCCGTATCAGCAAAGTCATTTAACTGACTACTTAAATTGAATATAGGTAATGTTTCTAATAGTTGAATGTCTTCTCCTGGTTCTTTTTGCAAACTATAAAAAGTTATTCCTGTTATATCTAAAATTGATTGAAAATCTGTTAACTTACAAGAACGTTGAGCATAAGTTTGACTATCTACTCTTGTTGCCCAAACAATACCAACTTTCAAAAAAATTCCGGCTGGATACTCTAATTTTATTAATTTAGTATGAGGTATGTTTAAATTTTGAATTGGTGGAGGAATATTATCTAAAGTAGTTCCGAATATCCGAGGTAATTCTAATAATGGTGCATGAACATCCAAATCGACTAAATTTATTTTTTCTTCTATACATTTGTCAATTCCAGGAATTTTTTCGAGTAATTTAACTAAAGGTTTCTGACAAACTAAAATTATCTGCCCTCCCTGTTGTTTAACTAATGGAAGATAACGAATAAACTGAATCGTATCACCATACCCTTGTTCGGCATAAATCAGGATTGTCTTACCTACTAAATTAGAACCATCCCAAAGCTTTTCTGGTTGTATTAAAGATACATATTTTTCAACTTGCCAACGCCAATTATATTCTTGGAACCCTGACTTTAAGTCTCCAAGAAGTAACAAAACTAAGCTTAAATTCAGATGAGCAGCAGGAAAATCTGGCTCTAGTTCAATAGCTTTTTGATAATAGAAAATACTTTCATTTAAATTTCCTTCTTCCTGAAGAATAGAGCCTAAATTATTGTATGCCTGAGCATAATCTGGTTGCAAATTAATTGCTTGTTGATAATAGGTACTTGCCTTTGATAAGTCTCCCTTCTTTTTCCAAGCAACGCCTAAATTGAGATTTGTCTGTGAGTTTTCAGGATTAATTTTTCTGGAATTTTCATAGTTAATAATTGCTGAATCAATTTCACCTTTTTCTAAAAAAATTAGTCCTAAATTTGAGTAGTTAGTACTATTATTTGGTTCCAGAGAAATAGCTTTTTGGTAATGAGCGATCGCTTCTTCTAAACGTCCTTCATTTTTCAGAATATTTCCTAAGTTTGAGTAGTTACTACTATCATTCGGTTCTAGAGAAATAGCTTTTTGGTAATGAGCGATCGCTTCTTCTAAACGACCTTCATCTTTTAGGATATTTCCTAAGTTTGAATAATTACTACTATCATTGGTTTCCAGAGAAATAGCTGTTTGATAATGAGCGATAGCCTCTTCTAAACAACCTTCTTTTTTCATAAGTTTGGCTAAGTTTGAATAAGCTTGACTAGAGTTAGGATGCAGATTAATAACTTGATTTAAAAGCTGAATTGCTACTTCATTTCGACCTGCTAAATTTTCTAGTACAGCTAATAAATGAAGTACATCAAAATCTTGAGGTTTTTCTGCAAGTATTATACGACATATTTTTTCTGCTTCTATGAAATTCTTTTGTTGATAATACTGATATGCCAGATGAAATTTTTTTCTTAACTTTTTCTGAGATTCCATAAATTCAATTAATGGTTGTTTTACCTGAATAAATACAGTATGCCAATCTCCTATTTTTGGCTGTCTAAATAATCGAGCTGTCGGATACCAAGGACTATCTTCCCGGTCTATTAACCAACGCCAGTCAGAATCAAAATTTAATATTACCCAAACTGGTTTTCCTAATGCTCCTGCTAAGTGAGCAATAACTGTATCTATTGTAATTACTAAACCTAATTGTTTTATTGCTGCTGCTGTATCAGCTAGGTCATTAAAAGATGTACTATTATTATGAATTTTAGTTTGAGAGTTCAGCCATTCTAAATCTGATACTGAAACTTCCTTCTGTAAAATGTAAAAATTGACTCTATCTATATTAATAATTGCTTGTAAATACTCAACTGAGCAAGAACGTATTTTACTGGTTTCACTGGTACTATTTGTTTGCCAACATATTCCGACTTTGAGATTTTTTTCTGGAGCAGGTGGAATGGGAAAGTAGATTGATTTTGGTACAGATAAATAAGGAATTTCAGCAGGTATAGTTTCTGGGGTAGTTTGGAAAATTAGAGGTAGACTCATCAATGAGATTTGCAGATCAAAATCTGGTAATTTTTCACCTTCTACAAATAATTCATCTATTTCCGAAACAGTGGTAAACAATAATTTTAATTCAGGTCTATTACATTCAAAAATGACACGCCCTCCTAATTTTTTCACCAAAGGAATATAGCGGATAAATTGAATAGAGTCTCCTAAACCTTGTTCTGTATAAACTAATAAAGTTTTTCCGGAAAAATCCGAGCCATCCCATACAGGTTGAGCAAAACTACGAGTTATATAATCTTGAGGTTGGCAGCGCCATTCATATTCAGAAAATCCAGCTAAAAAATCTCCTTGTTTGAGAAGAATAAATCCTCTAGCAAAGTGAACATTGATATGGTTAGGTTTTAACTCAATACATTTTTCATAAAGAACTTTTGCTTCTGTTAAATTACCCTGTTCTTTCAGAATATTACCCCAAGAGTAATAAATATCAGCATTATTTTGTTTAATCTGTAGAGATTGTTGAAAACAACGAATTGCTTCTGGAATATTGCCTTGAGTTTTAAATATTAGACCTAAATTATGCCAAGCTGAAGCATCATTAGGTTTTAGTTCAATTGCTCTTTGATTATGGACTATTGCCTGGTCTATTTTCTGTTGTTTTTTCAGAGCAATAGCTAACCTTAGATGAGTTTGATAATTATTAGGGTTGAAGTTAATTGCTTTCTGATGGTAATCAATTTCTAAATCTATTTTGTCTGTTTTTTTGGCACATAAAGCAAGTATCTCAAAAGCACTAGCGCAATGGGGTTGATATTGAATAATAAACAGACATATTTTCTCTGCTTCCTTCCAGTTTTCTACCTGATATTTTTCTAATGCTGTTGTCAATAACTGCTGAGTTGTAACTGATGACCCTGGTTTAATTATTGATGGATAATCTGTTTGATTAAAATTCAGTAATTTAGATGATAAAGCATCGACAACTTCTCGACACACTCCTTGCCAATTATCTGATTTACTCTGACGAAATAATCTCATTGTCGGATACCAAGGACTATCTTCCCGGTCTACTAACCAACGCCAGTCAGAATCAAAATTTAACATTACCCAAACAGGTTTACCCAATGCTCCTGCTAAGTGAGCAATAACTGTATCTATTGTAATTACTAAATCTAATTGTTTTATCACTGCTGCTGTATCAGCTAAATCCTGAAAATATGAACTTAAATTATGGATTTTAGTCTGAGAATTCAGCCATTTCAAATCTTGGGGAGAGACATCTTTTTGTAAAATATAAAAGCTAGCATTATCTACATTCAAAATAGATTGAAAATCTGCTACAGAGCAAGAAAGTTTTTTGCTAGTCTTGATTTGGCTATTTGTTTCCCAGGTTATGCCTATTTTGAAACTATTTCCAGTTTCTGGCAGTTTAAATTTTTTTGATTCTGGCACAAATAAGTAAGGAATCTCAGCAGGTATAGTTTCTCGGGTAGTACCAAAAATTCTAGGTAGACTCATCAATGGAATTTGCAGGTCAAAATCTGGTAATTCTTCACCTATAACAAATAATTCATCTATTTCTGGAGCAGCGGTAAATAATAACTTTAATCCAGCTTTATTACATCCCACAATTACACGCCCTCCCAATTTTTTCACCAAAGGAATATAGCGGATAAATTGAATAGAGTCTCCCAAACCTTGCTCCGTATAAACTAATAAAGTTTTTCCTGAAAAATCTGAACCATCCCACACAGGTTGAGCAAAATTACCAGTTACATAATCTCTACGTTGACAGCGCCATTCATACTCAGAAAAACCTGGAATAAAATTTCCCTGTTTCAGCAAAACAACAGCTAAACCAAAGCGAGCATTTACATGATTTTTGTCTAATTTAATAGCCTCTTGATAATAATTTTGAGATTCCGCAAGTTTTCCTAGCTCTAAAAATATACTGCCTAAACTGTTATATGCTTCAACATAATTTGGCTTAAGTTTAAGGGATTTTTGATAATGCTCAATAGCTGCCTCAAATTGACCTTTATCTCGAAAAATACGTCCTAAGTTATGCCATGCCTCAGCATAATTGGGACAAAATTTAATTGCCGTTTGACAGTGACTAAATGCAGCATCAATTTGCCAATCGTCTTGAAGTGCAACAGCCAAATTATTATGAGTTTCTGCATCATTAGGATTAATTTTTAAAGATTTTTGATAATAAACGATCGCCTGTTCTATTTGATTTTTTTTATAAGCACATACACCCAAAAGTTTTAAAGCCAAAAAATTATTAGGCTGTCTTTATTATAATCTTATGACAAATATTTATTGCTTCTTCCCAGTTTCCAGATTGATATTTTTTTACTGCTTGCTTTATTTGAGTATCATCAAATTTTGTATCCATATTTTTTGACATTTCCTTTTGAGGATAAATATTCTCCAGCACATTTTTTAAATTATCTTTCACTTGTTCAAATATATTATCCCAATCTCCAATTTTCAACCAAAAAGTAAGGTCTCAAGCCTCCCCTTTTAAGGGTAAGCAGTCAGCTATCAGCTATCAGCTTCTGAGAGATATCTATGTTTATTGCCACATAATTATATAGGTTTGTAACTAAAGTTTGCTGTTCTTGCATTTCAATTATCTAATAGTATAAGTTAAAAAAATGCTGACTTCATTTATTAAAAAGTACAGACTCGCTGAATGCTGACTGCTAATAGCTGAATGCTTACTTTTAAGGCAATGAAAAAAATCAACTTTCGTATTTCAAGCCTGATGCTTCAATAGCAGGTACTGTTAACGAAGTCAGAACTCAGAACTCAGAACTCAGAAGTTAACCCACCCCTAACCCCTCCCCTCCTGGGAGGGGAAGTAGGGGGTTTGAGCTTCGCTCCAAAAACCCGATCGCCTTAAAAGTCGGGGTTTTAGACCCATATTATTTTGATAACTGAAATTACTGTCTAAAGTTAAGACCAAAAGTAATAACCTGATGCCAAATATGAATTACTACTTCATTTCGACCTACTAAATTTTCTAGTACAGCTAATAAAATAAATGGAGTACCTGAAAATCTTGAGTTTTTTCTGCAAGTATTAGACTGCATATTTTTTCTGCTTCTCCTAAATTATTTTGTTGATAATATTGATATACAATGTCAAAATTTGCTGGTAAATCTGGTGAATTATGCTGAGATTATAAAAGTTCAATTAATGCTTGTTTTACCTCAATGAATAAACTATCCCAATCTCCAATTTTTGTCTGTCTAAATAATCGTGCTGTGGGATACCAAGGACTATCATTTCTATCTAACATCCACCGCCAGTCAGAATCAAAATTTAATATTACCCAAACTGGTGTACCTAATGCTCCTGCTAAGTGACAAATAACTGTATCTATTGTAATTACTAAATCTAGTTGTTGGATAACTGTGGCAGTATCGGCTAAATCATTAAAATATGAACCTAAATTATGTATTTGAGTTTGAGAGTTCAGCCATTCTAAATCTGCTGGCAATACTTCCTTTTGTAAAATATAAAAATTAGCTTTACCTATACTTAGAATTTCCTCTAAATATTGAACTGGGCAAGAACGTTTTTTACTGGTTTTCGTATTACTACTTGTTTGCCAACATATCCCTACTTTGAGATTTTTTTCTGGAGCAAGTGGGATGGGAAAATTGGTTAACTTTGGCGCAGATAAGTAAGGAATTTTAGCAGGTATACTTTCTAAGTTAGTTCTCAAAATTCTAGGTATACTCATCAATGGAATTTGCAGGTCAAAATCTGGTAATTTTTCACCTATAACAAATAATTCATCAATTCCTGAGATAGTGCTAAATAATAATTTCAACCCAGCTTGATTAAGTTCAACAATTACACGCCCTCCTAATTTTTTCACCAGAGAAATATAGCGGATAAATTGAATGGAATCTCCCAAACCTTGCTCAGTATAAACTAACAAAGTTTTGCCCTGAAAACTTGAGCCATCCCACAAAGGTTGAGAGAAATTACGAGTTCTAAAACCTTTCTTTTGCCAGCGCCATTCATATTCAGAAAATCCTTGAATAAAATTTCCCTGTTTAAGTAAAATAACTGCTAAACCAAAGTGAGCATTTGCATGATTTTTGTCTAATTTAAGAGCTTGTTGATAATATTGTTGAGATTCCACCAGTCTTCCTAGCTCTAAAAATATGTTACCTAAACCGTTATATGGTTCGGCATAATTTAGTTTAAGTTCAATGGCTTTTTGATAATGTTGAATGGCTGCTGCAAATTTTCCTAGCTCTAAAAATATGTTACCTAAACCATTATATGGTTCGGCATAATTTGGTCTAAGTTCAATGGCTTTTTGATAATGTTGAATGGCTACTTTATATTGCTGGTTATCCTTCAGTGCCAGACCCAAATTACTATGAATTTCGGGATTATTTGGATTTAGTTTAATAGCTTGAGTGAGGTAGAAAACTGCTTCTTTTGGTTGCCCCTCTAAACCAGCAATAACTCCTAATAAATGTAGAGACCGCGAATTTTCTCTCTCTCTTTCTAAGATTTTGTGGCAGATTTTTGCCGCTAATTTTAAATTTCCTTTTTGATAATTCTTCTTTGCGGAGTTAAAAAGATTTTCTGATGTCTGATTTTCCATAATTTGAGCCTACTGACAAAATTTTTAATTCAAATTAGTTAGATTAACGGAATGAAATTTTTAAATTTGTAGCTATGATTATAGTCGTCCTATTTTGGTTATGTAAAAAATTAATGTTGAACAACGCAAAAAGAGTAAGAGCTTCAGACTTTTTATCTATTTTTTGAGTTTTTACAACCTATTTATAATTGCTATAGAGTCTTTCCATTCTGACAATTAATGTAAGCATTTCCTGCGGAATGCTGCGCAAACAGCCGTCAGCTATTACTTTTAGCTTTAGTTTTAGATAAAAGCTTTACTAATTGAGTTAGAATTACATCTTACTGCCAAAGTCGGCTTTAAGAGCTGATTTATAAAGTAAATATTAAGAGGATAAATGCTTTACAGTGTAAGGGTTCGACACTATCTAAGCCCCTAGGGCATAATTTTCCGCCAACCCATGCTAGAAAGGAGTTTTAACTCAGTTTATAAATCAGCTCTAAAGTCTATTTTCATTGATCGCGGTTTTCACAAAAGTAGACTACAAAACTTCTGCCCTCTGTCTCCTGCCTTTAAGCCAAAATCTCTGTATTCTATGAAACATGAAAACTTCTATAAATCCCTTCTTTTTGCTGAGAGCTGACAGCTAATAGCTGTTTGTGCAGCATTCCGCAAGAAATGCTTACCAATTAATAATATTGATTTAATTAACTATCTCCTGCCGTTAAGTTTTACAGAATTATCCCATATTTAAGACCTATAATTTAAGACTTAAAACCTACTATATTTTAAAAATATGTGGCAATCTACTCAAGGCATTCCCAATATTCCTGATATTACTCATCCCCAAGAACTAATTGAATTTGGCAATCAAATTCTCAAAGTATCTCTTACATTAATTATTCTCATTGGTTTCTTTGGTTTATGTATAGCTATTATCACTTTTACTCTCCGTAATAAAAAATCAGAACCAAATATTTTGACTCATGAATTAGTGTCTCAATATTCAAGTTTACTTAAAAGTTTACCCCATCTAATTTTAGTTTTAACTTTAGTAATAGGCGGATTTTTTCTTTGTTCAACTATCAGTAATCGTTATCATCATTGGGAACAAGCAAAAATCGCCAAAATTGCTGCTGGTGTAGCAGGCGATCGCCTCGAACAAATGGCTCCAAAAGTTCGTTATATAGTAGAAGAATCCTATACATATTATCAGTGGGTTGATAATAAACAGGTTGAAGTTAAAAGTACAAGAAATGTAGATAAATATTTAAGAATAAATGCCTCAAACATTCAGGTAAATATTAACCAAGCTAAAGACGTTCAAAATCTTAAAGCTATTTATGTAGTAGATTTTTCCGCAGAATATCAAGTTACTAACCAACTTCAAGATATCCAAGAATTTTTCTTTGATATTCGTCCTCCTTATGGCTATTCTTTACTTCAAAACTTTCGCGTCGAACAAAATAATCAAAGATTAATTCCTACTAACCCTGAAAATTATAGTCTTCCCTTTAATTTATCCCCTGGAGAAACTATCAATTTTAAAGTAAACTATCAAGCTCAAGGCGGACCTCGTTGGATTTATAATGCCAATAATCAACTATTATCAAACTTCCGATTAACAGCATTAGCAAATTTTCCCAAATCAGACTTTGCCAGTGGTATTATTCCTACCGAAACTATAGAATCAAATCAGGGTCGTAAATTTACTTGGATATTTAACGACAATGTTTCTGTCAAAAATCCTTTTGGAGTTTTTACCGCCACAGACCCAGTTAAAATTACAGGCATTTTACCCCGTCTATTAATATTGGCTCCCCTATTATTTTTATGGTGGTTAATTATGTTATATTTTTCCCTACCTTTGAGTTTACGAGATGTGGCAATATTAGGCGGGATTTTCTTTGCTTGTTTATTGACTTTGACTTATTGTAGTCGCTTAATTGATGCAAAATTTGTCTGGAGTTTAATTTCTCCTATTTTGCTATTTTTAGTTTGGGGTTTAGGGTCAAATCGTCAAGCTTCTTTAGCCGCAATTATTTGTACTATAGCGGGTGGAATTTTACCTGTTTTTGCATTATTAGTTTCTTATAGTGGATTAACTTTAAGTATTGCCGGATTACTTTCTGTTATTTGGTTAGTAGTTCGTCATTGGTATGGGTGGGATATAATTAATAATTAATAATTAATAACTAGACAGTGCAAAGTTCTTGAAATAACTAGTAAAGGAGAGGCTTTAAACCTTAATTATTTGGTAAAATATTTAAGGTTTAAACACAATTATTAGTTAAAAATATTCAGATTTTTCACCCTTAATATCATGTCTGATTTTTTATCCTTTAAAGGAGAGGCTTTAAACCTTAATTATTTGGTAAAATATTTAAGGTTTAAACATAATTATTAGTTAAAAATATTCAGATTTTTCACCCTTAATATCATGTCTGAAGGTAATCGTTTGTGTAAACTAAAAGGTAATTTCAGTTATCAGTTATCAGTTATCAGTACCTCTACCTGTTTGCGCAGCATGATCTAGGAAAGTCAGAAGCTTGAAATATTAAACTTGATTTCTTTATCCCCTTGAAAGGGGAGGCTTCAGACCTTATTCTTTGGTGAATATCTACAGGAAATTTAAGTTTTTTTCTTGCTTAATAACCTTCCTCCCTCTTCCTTATTCCCTCTTCCTTCTTCCTTTATTAGTTGAAAATACTCAGCTTTTTCACCCTTAATATCATGTCCGAAGGCAATTTTTTTTTCATTAATTTATAATGGATAATTGATAATTACCTCGGGTTTTAACCATTACGGAATTGAATATAAGGAAATATTATTTCTTCTCTTGGTCTATTAGATATAGCTCCGAGACCCGCTCTTATCAGAGCCGCTCCGCTTTATATGTTGCGGAGCAAAACGCCATCCATCGACCGCTTTTTTACCCTTAAAAGGGTCAGCTTTAAACCAGAATTATTGAATTATTAATTATTCGGTAAACCCACAGGTTAATATCTACAGGAAATTTAAGTTTTTTTTTGCTTAATAGCCTTTCTCCCTCTTCCCTCTTCCTTCTTACTTTAATTGATAACTAATGCCTGCATCTTTCATTCTTTTTAATGCTGTATAAATTCGCTCTTCTTCTACTGTTAATGCAATACGAAAAAATCCTTCTCCAGATACACCATATCCATTTCCAGGAGGCACGATAATGCCACATTTGTCTAACAATAAGTTAACAAATTCTTGAGATGTATAATTTTTTGGCACCGGAACCCATACATATAAACTTGCTAAATTAGGCTTAATCGGCCACCCTAAACATTGTAAACCTTCAATTAAAATATCTCTTCGTTTTTGGTAAACAACTACTAAACTTTGCAACTCTTCTTCAGTAGTAGAAAAAGCAGCGATCGCCGCTTTTTGAATTGCTTTAAATACTCCAGAATCTATATTAGATTTAACTTGACTTAATCCTTTTATTCCTAAACTATTTCCTACTACAAAACCAATGCGCCATCCTGTCATATTGTAAGACTTAGATAAACTATGAAATTCAATTGCTACATCTTTTGCACCAGGAATTTGTAATACACTAGGAGGTTTATAACCGTCATAAGCCATTTCAGAATAAGCATGGTCGTGACATAGTAATATGTCATAATGGCGACAAAAGTTTACTAATTCCTCAAAAAAATCTAAAGTAGCTGTGGCACCAGTAGGATTATTAGGATAATTCACCCACAATAATTTTGCTTTTTGAGCCACTTCTTGAGGAATAGTCTTTAAATTTGGCAACCAATTTTCACTCTGGAGGTGCATTGGATAGGGTTGACCCTCCGCAAAAATTGTTGAGGTGCGATAAACTGGATAACCAGGGTCAGGAATTATGGTATAATCTCCTGGGTCTACAAAAGCTAGGAAAGTATTGTGAATTGACTCTTTAGAACCTATTGAGGAAATTACTTCTGTTTCTGGGTTTAAATCTTCAATAGCAAACCGACGTTGCATCCAATCTGCTGCTGCTTGTCTATATTCTTTTATACCTTTGTAGGGAGGATAATGATGATTGGTAGAGTCTTGAATTGCCTCGTGCATTGCCTGAATAATATGTTTTGGTGTTGGTTGGTCTGGATCTCCTACACCCAAATTGATGATGTCAACTCCTCTTTCAATTAATTCATTCCGTTTACGATCAATTTCAGCAAAGAGATAAGGTGGTATTCGTTCTAACCTTTTGGCAAGCTGCATAGTAATTTCGATAGACTCCTGAACTAAATTAATGTACAACAGCAAAGTGTATATTATCAAATTAAAAAGGAGTCAGGAGTTTTTCAAAGTCAAAAGTAAAAATTGAAAAATTTCGGATTTTTTTTCTTGTAGCTTTAGTGAAAATTCCGGTCTAATAAATTATTATCTACTCAAAGCTTTTAGCAATTCAGCATTCAGTATTTTCTCACGAGATGCTCCGCAAACAACTTATATTTCTTCTACTGAAACCAAGAACAATACAATTTCAAAGAAATGTCTACCCAAGATGTTAGCTGAAAGCTATTTAATAGTGAATTATTCTAGTTATTAATATCTTGAGAGTTTCACTGTAGCTAATGCACTTGCTCTGCAAACGCTATATTCACAAACCAAAGAAAAATCATCATTTTGTGAAGCTCAAAAAATACAAGGTATTTCCCCTTGAATCCTCAAAAAAATCGTGATACCATGTAATAATTGGGGGTTAACTCGCCCCTGTGCATGACTTTTTATTCAACCCCAAAATAGCATTTCGCCACTGAATATATATAGAGATACTCACACCATCAAAGCAGAGAAAAATATCATCCTGTGAAGCACTCGGATAAACAAGTCGCGGACGCACAATTTGCCCGCCCCATCAACACATTCATATATTGACTTATGTAGAAGTGATGTAGCTACCGCACTTGCTCTGCCAACGCTATATTCACAAACCGAAGAAAAATTATCATCTTGTGAAGCTCAAAAAAAACGGCAAGGTATTTCCTCTTGCATCCTCAAAAAAAATCCTTGTTGCCTGACAAGGATTGGGCCACGGATACACAGATGATTCATCTGCATTTTGTGAAGCTCAAAAAAAAGGCAAGGCTTTTCCCCTTGCATCGCCAAAAAAATCGTGATACCATGTAATCATTGGGTGTAACTCGCTCCTAGGCCTGATTTTTTATTCAACATAGAAAAACTTATATTTTGCGTTGATACTTAATCCAAAAATCATTACCACTCAGCAACGCCCAAATCAATACTTTTGACTGTCAGATATGCGTCTTACATTCTGGAGGGGCTGTGTGCGGAATTACTTCCGCACAGTATGTGCCCCGTAGGAAACCTCGCCAATTAGCACTCGCTTTTAAAAGCATGACTTTTAACTTCCGCGTAGCAGCACTAGCTATTTGTAGCAAATATTTATCAATAATGAATTTGACTAAAGTTACAGCACTATACATTAAGGTCTTCGACATGAATAGAAGCTGTTTGCGCAGCATTCCGTAGGAAAACCCTTTTGTATTTACCTGTTGCCTTGCGCGTAGCACTATAAAAGTAATTAAACATTTTAATTAAAACTTATGAAGCTTAGATATTGTGTTAATCATGTAGAGAAGAAAGCCTGAAAAGAATAAATAAATAATCAACACTCAAAATCAAAATCTAAGAAACTTCACTTGTGCTTATTGAATTTATCTCCAACCAAATCAAATAAATCTACTTCAGAAATTCTAGACAGAATATCAAAGTTATATATAAAACTCAGATTTATGCACCCTAACAAAAAATGTAATTGTAATTAAACTTACTCACTAGATCCAGATACAATAAACTAAATAATTTTACCCATTAAAGCATTAACTTTCCCAAGACAAAAGCTACTTATCAAAAGTTCATATATACTACCAAAACCAACAATTGATAGATATTTAGATATCAGTTAAATATCTGAAATTTTCAACCATAATAAAATTAAAATGATTTGCAGTTTATATACTCGGAACAAGCTGGACTCGGCCTGCATCCATCTCCTCCATTAATAATTCTAATGCTTCATAATCTACATCAGAAATATAGCCAAGTCGTGTCAACTCTAAGTTTATCTGATTTTCTATTTCAGGAGTCAGTCTGCGAAAATAAAGAGCTTTAGATACAAGTTTCCGAATCATACATTTTGGTTCCATTGCTAATAGAAAAACCCTACATAATTAAATTCTCTGCCAAATGCTTACTCTTGTAGGTGATCCAATCCTAGACAAGAGAGTGATATAAATCATTTGGACTTGAAATTAGCAGTAACTTGTCATCCATAAATCATAATTTCACAGTAGTAAGTTTTTGGTGTTATCTTGAAATATGGGCATTGCTGATTTGAGGTACGATATCATGTCAGGATCAGAGCGCGAGCAAAAAACTTTCTTCTTCTAATACTATTTCTTCTTCTTTGTTCCCTCCTGACTCGGTTCTTCCCCTCCTGGGAGGGGGAGGGGCTAGGGGTGGGTTCACTCCTCAGTAATTAAGATTAATATCATACACGCGCTTCAGCAACGCCAAAATATGTATGTCCAGAAAATACAAATTAGGTACAAATAGTGGCAGTAGCAGTAGATAATTTACTAACATCCGAAATATTAAAACCTGCTCGTTACCTTGGTAATGAGTTGGGAGCTTTCCATAAACCTTGGGACAACGCTCAAGTCCACTGGGTACTAACCTATCCAGAAGTTTATGAAGTAGGAGCTTCTAATTTAGGACATATAATTCTTTATAACATCTTAAACTCTCAACCAAAACAACTATGCGATCGCGCATATTTACCAGCTCCAGACTTAGCACAGAAATTACGAGCTACAGATACCCCACTATTTGCTGTTGAATCAAGGCGATCGCTCACTGACTTTGATATTCTAGGATTTAGCCTCAGTTATGAATTAGGAGCCACAAATATTTTAGAGATGCTAAGTTTGGCAGGTATTCCCCTAACTTGGCAAGAACGAAAATTAACGTCCCACTCTTCTCAAGAACAACAAACCTATCCCTTAATTTTTGCAGGTGGTCAAACAGCAACTTCAAACCCAGAACCTTATGCAGACTTTTTTGACTTTATTGCTTTAGGAGATGGAGAAGAGTTACTGCCAGAAATGGGACTAATAGTCGAGCAAGGAAAAACTAATGGACTAACTAGAGAAGAATTACTCTTAGATTTAGCCCAAATTCCTGGAGTGTATGTGCCACAATTTTATCAAATGGCTAAAGATGGCTCTGTGTTCCCCATTCGTAAGGATGTGCCAGAAAAAATATTGCGTCGAGTGGCGACTCCCATGCCAGCTTATTCTATAGGTTTAGTTCCTTATGTAGAAACAGTCCATGACCGACTGGTAATAGAAGTACGACGTGGTTGTACCAGAGGGTGTCGCTTTTGTCAACCAGGTATGTTGACTCGACCAGCAAGAGATGTAGAACCAAAAGAAATAGTAGATACTATTGAAAAGGGTTTAAGAGTTACTGGACATAATGAGTTTTCTTTACTTTCCCTAAGTTGTTCTGATTATCTGGCATTACCAGCGGTGGGAACTGAAATTAGAAACCGCCTCAAAGATGAAAATATTGCTTTATCTCTACCAAGTCAAAGAGTTGATAGATTTGATGAGAATATTGCCAATATTATTGGTGGTACGAGGCAAAGTAGTCTAACTTTTGCACCAGAAGCAGGCACCCAAAGAATGCGGGACATTATTAATAAGGGATTGACAAATGAAGAACTTTTGCGAGGAGTCAAAACCGCTTATGAACAAGGTTGGGATAAGGTTAAGCTCTATTTTATGATTGGTTTACCTGGTGAAACTGATGCGGATGTATTAGGTATTGCAGAAACAGTTAATTGGTTACAACAAGAGTGCAGAGCTAAAGGTCGGAAAAAACTACAGGTTACTCTGACAATTTCCAACTTTACTCCAAAACCTCATACACCTTTTCAGTGGCATTCTGTCTCAGTAGCTGAATTTGAACGTAAGCAAGAATTACTGAAGGCAGAATTCAGAAGAATGAAAGGTGTAAAAGTAAATTATACCGATGTTCGTATCTCAGCAATGGAAGACTTTCTGGGTAGGGGCGATCGCCGTCTAGCATCTGTAATTCGCCGTGCTTGGCAACGCGGAGCAGGAATGGACTCTTGGTGGGAAAGTTTGGATAGAGCTTTTGCTGCATGGAGTGAAGCTATTGCAGAATCAGACTTGAGTTGGAAATATCGCCAAGTAGAAAATGGTGAGTGGAATGTATTTAACAATACAGAAAATTCTACTGAAATTACTCCCGCTCAAAATTTATCATCTCTACTTGACCAACCTCTACCTTGGGACCATATAGAGACTGGAATTGATAAAAATTGGCTAAAAGAAGATTTGCACAGAGCTTTAGCAGCAATAACTGTTCCGGACTGCTTTTTCGCAACTTGTTCTCATTGTGGTGTATGTGGTCCAGATTTAGGTCATAATATTGTAGTCCCGCCTTTGCCTATTCCAGAATTTAATGGTCAATTTGTGCCAAACCAGAATAAGGTACAACGTCTAAGAGTTTGGCTAGGGAAGTTGGGAGAAATGGCTTTAGTTAGTCATTTAGATTTAGCTCGACTATTTGCTAGGGCAGTTCGTCGTAGCTCTATACCTATTGCTTTTACAGGAGGATATCATCCAAGTCCACGAATTATTCCGGCTAGTGCTTTATCTCTTGGAACAACTAGCACAGGGGAAATTGTGGATTTTGAGTTGACAGAACCAATGGATGTGGTAGTATTTCAAAATAAATTGGGAGCTGCTTTACCAACGGATATACCCATATATAAGGTTGAAGAAGTAGAGGTAAAGAGTCCTTCTGTATCTCAGATATTGGAGAAAGCAGAATATATTCTGAAGGTCCGAAAAATAGCTGAATCTTCAGAAAATTTAACAACAGATTTCCAGAATCAAGCAACAGAAGAAAAGCTAAATTGGCAAAAGTGGGTAGAGGCAATTAATAATAGTGAATCAATTCTGTGGGAACAAACCACTAAGTCGGGTAAAGTAAAAGTTATTAACTTACGCGATCGCTTATTTGAGTTGGAGTTTATAGAGTATCCAACCACTGATATTTTTTCTTTAGAAACGAAATGGGATGTTAAAACAGATGGCATTATTCGTTATTTGGGAAGTTATCAGAATGATGGAACTTTACTAAGACCACAACATATAATTTATATGTTGGAACAAGTAAGCAAACAGGAATTTGAATTACTGTATTCTCACCGGAAAAAGTTGTTTTTGAGGTGATATCTCTTAAATAAGAATCTATAGATAGACTTTTGTTTTTTTAAGTATCAAAATTGAAAAAATTACTCGAAAGAAGGTATAAGTAGGAATAGAAATCCTATAAATAAACGAATGGGATTTGAATGAGGAAACTTTTACTCTCTTAATCTGTCTACCCCTAAAAAACATTTTTCACCTTGATTCAATAATAAATTTAGCTTATTCACCGAGAAGCCTCGTGATATAATCTTTGATATAGCATTAGATGAATCAGCGCTAAATTAATTTTCTCATAACCAGAAAGAAACTGAGTTTTTGATCGTGCGGACAGCTTATCAGTACAAGCTAAAACCGAACAAAGAACAAGTGGCCATCATAGAACTGTGGTTACATTTGTTGTGCAGGCAGTACAACTATAGATTGTCTGAGCGATTCTTATGGTGGAAAGAAAATCGCTGTGCGATTAATGCTTGCCCATTAATAGTGCCAATTCCTCAACTAAGAGACAATCCAGATTATTACTCTCAGAAAAAAGATTTGGTCAATACTAAAGATAAATTTCCTGAGTATAAATTAATTCATTCTCAGGTATTGCAAGATTGTATTAAGCGGGTAAAACTCGCCTTCGAGCGATGGTTTAAAGCAGATAAAAACGGGCAAAGACTGGGGAAGCCAAGATTTAAGAAAAAAAGTCGTTATCGTAGTTTTACTTATGCTCAAATTAAGCAGGATTGCATTGAAGAAAAAAGGATTAATTTACCCAAAATTGGCAAGGTAAAGTTCATTCAGCATCGACCAATACCAGATGGATTTAAAATTAAAACCGTTACCATTAGTCGTAAAGCTGACGGTTATTATGTAACTTTATCGCTAGAAGATAAATCAGTCCCAACGTTTGATTCTGATGTTGAACCTACACCAGAAAATACTCTGGGAATCGATATGGGATTGAAAGACTTTTTGGTAACAAGCCTTGGAAAGTCGGTCCCTATCCCTCAATACTATCGGAAATCCCAGAAGCGACTCAAAACTTTACAAAAACGTTTATCTCGAAAGAAAAAAGGTAGCAAAAGGTGGTTAAAAGCTGTAAAAGCTGTAGCCAAACAACATAAAAAAGCGGATGCGACCCCGCGACGACCACAGTCGCAAGGGAACGCGCACCAAGCAGTAGCAGATAAGCGTAAAGATTTTCACTTCAAAACTGCCAATGAATTATTATCAAACTATGAAGTTATCGCCCACGAAAAATTAAATATTAAAGGACTGGCAAAGACTCGATTGAGTAAATCAATTAATGATGCTGCTTGGGGGCAATTCCTGGCTATTTTAACTGTCAAAGCTGTTAGCGCAGCTCCTCCGCAGGAGGCAAATGCTGGACAAAAAATAATGGCTGTGAATCCAAGAAATACCAGTCAAGATTGCTCCAATTGTGGTAAAAAAGTCCCGAAAAATTTATCACAGAGAACTCATTCTTGTCCGCATTGTGGTCTAGTAATTGACCGTGATGTAAATGCTGCAATAAATATCAAAAATAGGGCGGCGGGGCATCCCGTCCTTAAAGCTCGTGGAGTCCGATGCAATAGCAGGACTGTGAAACGAGAAGCCCACACTATAGCTTAAGCTTAGTGTGGAAGTATGTCACTGTGAATAATTGAAAATATAATAAGGTAGAAGTTGGTAGAAATATTAAACTGGGTAAGGGTAAACTGAAGCATAAACTACTCAAAACCAGACCAAGCATTCTCAAAACAAAGAAGAAAAGTTCACACAAGCATTGCAGTGAATATCAAAGATTACAAATAACCTAAATAACATCAAAGGTGACTTAATCTATAGCGCCACATTTTTATTAAGCAATTGAGGGAATTGAATGCCAAAGCAAATAATTATTGCCGAGCAACATAGAATTGCTGCGGTATTTTCTGAAGACCAAATACAAGAACTTGTCGTTGCTACAGGCAGCCATCAAGTTAGTGATATATATCTAGGAGTAGTAGAAAATGTACTACCTGGGATAGATGCAGCATTTGTAAACATTGGAGATCCAGAACGCAACGGATTTATTCATGTTAGCGACTTAGGGCCATTAAGATTAAAACGGTCTTCCGGTGCAATAACAGAACTACTTACACCCCAACAAAAAGTCCTAGTGCAAGTGATGAAAGAACCCACTGGTACAAAAGGACCACGCTTAACAGGCAACATAACTCTACCAGGCCGCTATTTAGTCCTAATGCCTTATGGACGGGGTGTCAACCTATCCCGACGTATTCGTTCTGAAAACGAAAGAAACCGTCTCAGAGCATTAGCCATTTTAATCAAACCAGCAGGAATGGGACTATTAGTCCGTACTGAAGCAGAAGCAATGGAAGAAGAAGCAATTCTAGAAGATTTAGAACTATTGCAGAAACAGTGGGAAACAGTCCAAATGGAAGGCAACTCCAATAGAGCACCTGCACTACTAAATCGTGATAGTGACTTTATTCAACGAGTCCTACGAGATATGTATAACACAGATGTAAATCGAATTGTAGTAGACTCAAGCGAGGCAGTGAAGCGAGTCAAAAAACACCTGCTTAACTGGAGCGGGGGCAAACCACTACAAGTTTTAATTGACTATCATAGCGATCGTATCCCTATCTTAGAATATTTCCGTGTTAATGCAGCCATTCGAGAAGCTCTTAGACCTAGAGTGGACTTGCCCTCTGGTGGTTACATTATTATCCAACCGACTGAAGCATTAACAGTAATAGATGTCAACTCCGGTTCTTTCACACGCTCCGCTACAGCTCGCGAAACAGTACTTTGGACAAATTGTGAAGCAGCTACAGAAATAGCCCGTCAACTACGCCTGCGTAATATTGCTGGAGTTATTATTGTGGACTTTATTGATATGGACTCACGGCGAGACCAATTGCAAGTTCTTGAACACTTTAATCAAGTTCTCAAAGCTGATAAAGCCAGACCTCAAATAGCCCAGTTATCAGAATTGGGGTTAGTTGAGTTGACTCGTAAACGCCAAGGTCAAAATGTATATGAACTTTTTGGTCACACTTGTCCTAGCTGTAATGGACTAGGACATTTAGTTCGTTTGCCAGGGGAATCAGAAATTCCCATGGAGGAAGTTAATTTGCCTGTGGTTACTCGTACCTCTGAGGTCGAAGAAACTATGAGACCTGTAACTATTGCTCCTCCAACTTTAGTAACAGCAACTCAGACTCCTACTGGGGAGACTATACAGGGATATCAAGAAGTAGAGTCTGCTAATCATTCCTCAGATTTAGAATTGTTGAATCACCCTAGTTATCAAGAATCTAACAGACGGCGACGACGGCGACGAGTAGGAGTTGGTGAAACAATGCAAGATGAATCATTAGAATTGCAAGAAAGAGAAATGGGCACAGATATGGAATATCCTATGCTTTCAGAAGGATATCCACTAACAACACCTAATCGACGCCCGGGAAGAGAGATAATTAGACCTATTACTGAACCTCCAGAGATAGTGAGAGTAGAAATGACACCTGATGAGCAAGATGTGTATGCTTTGATGGGTATTTCTCCAATCACACTTTTAGAAGAGGGAACGGTAAAAAATCCTAAATCAGTAATTATTTCTATTCAGGAACCTGGGGAGAATAGTGTTAGAGAAACAACAGAAAAAAAAGAAGATGTTGAGCTTGAGTCAGTAGTAGAGGACAAAGAGGAGAATAACGATGAAGATCCACAATTAGAGGAGGTTGACTCATCAATGTCTTTAGAGGAAGAGGACCAAATTAATTTTGATAGTGAAGATGAACATGGTCAGTACGAGGCAGAATTGACTGATTCAGATGTAGATCTAAGTTCAGATAACAATGATTCGGATGACTCAGGGCCAATTCGGCGTCGTCGCCGTCGTTCTTCAGCAGCTACAGAAGAATAAACAGAATTTGGCAGTGGTGCTGATGTAATGTGTAGAGGGATTAGGGGAGTAGGGTATCTGGAGTGAAAAAAACTGAAATACATCCTCTTTCTTTTAATTAGATCTGAGGTAATTTGTCCCCAGTTCAATCAATACCATTAGGGTTGCAGGACTGCCCAGAATTTATATTTATCTATAATCTAGGTTCTGTAAGGGCTTGATTATCAAGCCCTACTGGTGAACAATCTACTTTTTAACTATAGCAGTGTGCACTGGTATATTTACAAATTGCAGGAACTACCCAGTATCTAAAAGTCTGATACTATTCCTGCGAAATGTCGCAAACGGTTTTTTATTCCCCCTATTGCCTGTTGCCTGCGCGTTTGCGCCAACATTCCGGACTGAAAGCCCTATAGAATGTGTCACAAATATTTATCAAATTGATATAAATGGTATACCCTATTGATATAATTGACTCTACTTCTTTACCTTTCACTGCAGGTGTGGATGAAGTAGGGCGTGGAGCATTATTCGGACCTGTAGTGGCAGCAGCAGTAATTTTGCCAGAATTGGATGATTTGCCATCCCCTATAGCTTCCCTTTATCAGGGAGGAGAAGTAACAGATAGTAAAAAATTAACAAAAAAGCGTCGTAGTCGTTTGGCTAGTGAGATTCAAGCAATAGCTTTAGATTGTAAAATTGGTATAGCTTCCGTGCGTGAGATTGACCGTTTGAATATTTTACAAGCTTCTTTATTGGCTATGAAGCGAGCTGTTCTTAGGTTAAAATATCGGCCAAATTTGGTTTTGGTTGATGGGAATCAGCAAATTAAAGACTTGTCTATACCTCAGAAGGTCATTGTTAAGGGAGATAGTAAGTGTTTGGCGATCGCTGCTGCAAGTATTGTGGCTAAAGTTTGGCGAGATACATTAATTATACGTTTGGCAAAAAAGTATCCTGTTTATGACTTGACAAATAACAAAGGTTATGGTACGCAAAAACACAAAAAAGGAATATTAAATTACGGGCTATCGTCTCAACACCGTCTCTCATTTAGTCCTTGTCAGGTTTCCTTATTTACTATTTAACTTTAGAAATTATACACAACTAAAGCAAACACTAGGTCCCCCAGCATTTTTCTGGATAAATTTAATTTCACTTTCTTTAACTCCCCCGGCGGGAAGTCCCGCGCTCTCCTTCGGGGGAGCGGAGGGATGGGAAAGCCGGGCGTTATTTATGTGGTTCGTCCTGATTTTCTATGTATTTTTTTAGCACTGAAACACTTACACCACCACAGCTAGCAATAAAGTATGATTCACTCCAAAAAACAGCTTTGAAATAAGCTTTGTTGATTTGTTCTGGAAACTCCGTTCTAAGTCTCCTACTGCTTACAGATTTTAGATTAGTAACAAATTTAGGCAACTCAAGCTGCGGGTAGTATTGGAATAGCAAGTGTACATGGTCAGGTTCACCATTAAACTCTATTAGTTTGCAGTCC